>JAZKDW010000015.1:0-352588 GCA_040387375.1 Pseudomonadota bacterium | reverse complement strand
TGCGGGAGGACTTACACCTCCAAGAGTGCGCCCATGCTGGGCGCACGTAAAAAAAAGAGGGTGTCTGGTGACACCCTCTTTTTGCATCTGCTGCCGGTCTATCGGGCCTGGGGCGTCCGCTTGAACCGTGCGGCAATCTCACCAACGATCCCGCGCCTGAATGCCAGCACACACACAATAAAGATCAAGCCGGTCACGATCGTCACCGATTCCCCGATGGCGGTGAACCATTCGACACCCGTTGTCTTCGCCAGCCAGGTACCCCAATCCCCCAGCTTGTTTTCCAGCGCAATGATGACTATGGCGCCGACAATCGGACCAATCAGCGTGCCCAGCCCGCCCACCAGCGTCATCAGCACGACCAGTCCGGACATGCTCCAGTGCACATCGGTCAGCGTTTCAAATCCGAGCACGACGGTTTTGGTCGCCCCCGCCAGCCCGGCCAGTGCGCCGGACAGTATGAACGCCAGCAACTTGTATTTGTCGACGTCGTAACCGAGCGAAATCGCACGCGGCTCGTTTTCCTTGATCGCCTTTAATACCTGGCCGAAGGGCGAATGAATGGTACGGACAATCAGCGCAAAGCCGGCCACCGCAATCGCCAGCACCAGGTAATACATGACCATATCGTTGCCAAGATCAATCACGCCCAGAAGTTTGCCGCGCGGTACACCTTGCAATCCGTCTTCACCACCGGTAAACGGCGCCTGCAGAAATACGAAATACAGCATCTGCGCCAATGCGAGTGTAATCATCGTGAAATAAATACCCTGCCGCCGGATCGCCAGGCTCCCCATGAACAAGCCGATGCCCGCAGCGGCGACTGTTCCCAGCAGAATGCCGACTTCCGTCGGCAGGCCCATGCCCTTGAGCGCATAACCGGTGATGTAGCCGGCGCCGCCGAAAAATGCCGCATGGCCAAATGACAGCAGACCGGTGAAACCGATCAACAGGTTAAACGCGCAGGCAAACAGCGCAAAACACAACACCTTCATCAGGAACACCGGGTACATGAACAGGGGTGCGGCCAACGCAAACGCCAGGACGATGGCGTATCCGACTCTTTTATCAATCATGCTTGTTCTCATTTATTGCTCCGATTATTTCTCTTTACCGAACAGGCCTGCGGGACGAATCATCAGAACAATCGCCATCAGAATGAATACCACGGTGGCTGAGAGCTCCGGGTAGAACACCCGGGTCAGCCCCTCGATCACCCCGAGTCCGAGACCGGTCAGGATGGACCCCATGATCGAGCCCATGCCGCCAATCACCACCACCGCAAATACCGTGATGATCAGATTCGATCCCATCAGCGGCGAGATCTGGATCACCGGCGCCGCCAGCACACCGGCAAAAGCCGCCAGCGCTACGCCAAAGCCATAGGTCAGCGTCACCATCAATGGCACATTGATGCCGAAGGCCTCGACCATCTTCGGGTTTTCGGTGCCGGCGCGCAGATAGGCGCCGAGCTTGGTTTTCTCGATCACGAACCAGGTCGCGAAGCAGACCACCAGTGAGGCAAACACCACCCATGCACGGTAATTCGGCAGCACCATGAAACCGAGGTTGGTAGCGCCGGTCAATGCCGCCGGCACCGAATAAGGCTGGCCGGACACGCCGTAAAACGAGCGGAACAAGCCTTCCAGCATCAGCGTGATGCCGAAGGTGAGCAACAGGCCATACAGATGATCGAGCTTGTAGAGCCAGCGCAGCATGGTTTTTTCAATCAGGATGCCGAAGGCGCCGACCAGCAGCGGGGCCGCGATCAGCATGACCCAATAATTGATCTCAAAATAATTCATGCCCATCCAGGCCATGAAGGCGCCCATCATGTACAGGGCGCCGTGGGAAAAATTGATCACGTTGAGCAGGCCGAAAATCACGGCCAGGCCCAGTGACAGCATTGCATAAAACGATCCGTTGACCAGTCCCAGCAATAGCTGGCTCAACATCGCTTGCAGGGGGATACCGAAAATTTCCATAGTGCATTCATCAAGAATCACCCACCGCTGCCAGGCTAGTGGATGAGTAAACTAAAAAAGCGGCGCGCCTGTTCAGCGCGCCGCAAATGTGTTATTTACTTCCAGAGAGCGCACTTCGATTCTGCTTTGGTGGTGAATGCCTGGTCGCCCGGAATCGCCTGGACTACCTTGTAGTAATCCCATGGGTACTTGGATTCCGCCTGCGTCTTGACCTGCATCAGGTACATTTCATGGATCATGCGGCCATCAGGACGGATCGTGCCGCCTTTAGCGTACATGTCATTGATTTTTGACGACTTCATCTGCGCCAGCACTTTCTCCGCATTGTCCGTACCTGCTGCCTTGACGGCATTCAGATACTGCGTCACCGACGAATAATCGGCAGCCTGGATGCTGGAAGGCATCTTCTTCATTTTTTCGAAATAGCGTTTTGCCCATTTGCGGCTGTCAGCGTTCTGATCCCAATACCAGCTGTCGGTCAGGTACATGCCCTGCGTCAGCGGCAGCGTCAGCGAGTGCACATCGTTGATGAACATCAGCAGACCGGCCAGCTTCATAGTCTTGGTCACGCCGAATTCATTGGCCGCCTTGATTGAATTGATCGTATCGCCACCAGCATTGGCCAGACCCAGAATCTGCGCTTTTGATGCCTGCGCCTGCAGCAGGAAAGAGGAGAAATCGGATGCCGCCAACGGTGCCCTGACAGTGCCGCTCACCGAGCCGCCGGATCCCTTGACCACGTTCGCCGTATCACTTTCCAGGGAATGTCCGAATGCATAATCAGCAGTCAGGAAAAACCAGCTTTTGCCGCCCTGCTTGACAACTGCGGAGCCTGTGCCTTTGGCCAGTGCTACCGTATCGTAAGCGTAGTGAATCGTATAAGCCGAACATTCTTCATTGGTCAGGCGGGCACTGCCCGCGCCAATGGCAATGAAGGGCTTCTTCTTTTCGGACGCCACTTTTGCCATCGCCAGGCTGGTGCCCGAATTGGTGCCGCCGATCAGTACATCCAGACCTTGCTGGTCCATCCATTCACGCGCCTTGACGGCGGCGATATCTGGCTTGTTCTGATGATCGGCCGTGACAAGCTCGATTTTTTTGCCATTGACCGTGCCGCCGAAATCGGCAATCGCCATCCTGATTGCTTCTACGCCGCCTTGACCGTCGATATCGGAATACAGCCCAGAAATATCGGTGATGAAGCCGATTTTGACTACGTCTCCTGATACCTGCGCCGACGCGGAGCCGCTAAAGCCCATCGTGACCGCTGCCGAAACTGCGACTGTAATTGCTTTTAATTTGATGTTCACTGTCTTCTCCTGTGATGTTATAAGGATCATTGGATCCTTCTATTTAACGCTACCCCTCGTCAAGCACTTTTGGGTTCGGGCCAAGTACCCGGCCGGAATAAATTGTGAGTGTCTGCGGCTCTGACCGGCGCGCTGCGGCGTTGCCCGGCCCTTGCAGTGCTAGCACTGCGGCGGCCCGGGCGCCTTGCATCACATCCGGCCAGACCCACATCCATCTCCCAATTTATTCCGGTCGGGTACTTAGACCCCCAGCAGTTCATTCAGAACAGGCATCTTGGCGTCCAACTCCGCGGAAGCAAATGTCTCGACGATCTGACCATGCTCCATCACGTAAAACCGATCCGCTAGCGGCGCTGCGAACCGGAAATTCTGTTCCACCATCACGATGGTGTAGCCCTTGGCTTTCAGTGTCAGGATCATCTTCGCCAGGGTCTGCACAATCACCGGCGCCAGGCCTTCGGAAATCTCGTCCAGCAACAGTAACCTGGCGCCGGTGCGCAATATGCGCGCTACCGCCAGCATCTGCTGCTCGCCTCCGGAAAGCCGCGTGCCCTGACTGGATTTTCGTTCTGCCAGGTTCGGAAACATCTCATAGATTTCGGCGACGGTCATGCCTTTGTCGGTGGTCGACACTGACGGCGGCAACATCAGGTTTTCTTCCGCTGACAGCGATGAAAAAATGGCGCGCTCTTCGGGACAATACCCTACGCCCAGATGGGCAATCTTGTAAGTGGGAAGATCAATCGCTTCGAGGCCATTGATCCTGATCGAACCTTTGCGTGCACCGGTCAGCCCCATGATCGAACGCAGGGTCGTCGTGCGGCCCGCCCCATTGCGGCCGAGCAGCGTGACCACCTCACCTTTGTTTACCGAAAAATTGACGTCATGGAGAATATGCGACTCGCCATACCACGCATGCAGATTGGTGATTTCGAGCGCTTTTTCCACTTTCTTGTCTTTCTGAACTGACTGCTGATTTGCCGGTGCATTCATCAGTGCGCACCTTTCAGGGCACCTGCGGTGGTTCCCATATACGCTTCCATAACCAGCGGGTTGCGCGATACTTCCGCATAGGTACCCTCGGCCAGCATCGCGCCACGTTGCAGCACCGAGATCTTGTCGGAGATGCCCGACACCACACTCATGTTGTGCTCGACCATCAGGATCGTGCGGCCGGCAGATACCTTCTTGATCAGGCTGGTGACGCGATTCACATCTTCATGTCCCATGCCTTGCGTCGGCTCATCAAGCAGCATCAGTTCCGGCTCCATCGCCAGCGTGGTGGCAATTTCCAGCGCCCGCTTGCGGCCATAGGGCAGATCGACCGTGATGGTGTCAGCAAATTCTGTCAAGTCAACCTGGGCCAGCAATTCCATCGCACGATCGTTGAGGCGGGAAAGACTCTTCCCGCTCTTCCAGAAATAGAATGAAGTTCCTAATGTACGCTGCAAACCGATGCGCACGTTTTCCATTACCGACAAGTGGGGAAATACGGCAGAGATCTGAAATGATCGGATGATGCCCTGGCGCGCGATCTGCGCCGGTGCGGCGGCGGTAATGTCACGATTATTGAACAATATCTGGCCGCTGGTCGGCACCAGAAATTTTGTAAGCAGGTTAAAGCAGGTTGTCTTGCCGGCGCCATTGGGGCCGATCAGCGCATGAATGTGGCCCCGCTCCACTTGCAGGTTCACATCACTGACCGCCGTAAATCCCTTGAACTCTTTAGTAAGGTGCTTCGTTTCCAGAATGACATCCGTCATTTTGTCTCCTTGATACTTATTTTTTATGCATCAAAATATTTTTTTGATGGTACACACTGACAGCTCATCAAGACAATACAGTATAACAACCGGTTTTCATCAATTTGGTTTGCGTCAATTTTAACCAATGAAACGTGCGGCAGTGACCGGTCGTTGACAGCGGTCACTACATTACATAATGGAGAGCTTCAATGCGATGTCAGGCGGAGCCAGTTTGCACTGCACGGATCGCTTGCGCGGCTTTCTCGGCAATCATGATCGTGGGTGAATTCGGGTTACCTGAAGTTATGGTCGGCATGATCGACGCGTCGACCACGCGCAGTCCTGCCACACCTCGTACTTTCATATCGCTGTCGACCACCGCAAAAAAATCATCGGATCGACCCATCTTGCAAGTGCCGACCGGATGGAAAATCGTCGTGCTGATATCGCCGGCTGCATGAGCCAGCTCCTCTTCCGTGCGGTACTGCAGTCCCGGCTTGAATTCTTCCGGCGCGTATTTTTTCAGTGCCGGCGCCGCGACGATTGCACGGGTAAGCAATAACGATGCAGCCGCCACTTTCCGGTCTTCCGGCGTACTCAAATAATTGGCGGTGATTTTAGGAGCGGCGAACGCGTCACCGGATGCGATGCGCACATGGCCGCGTGCGGTCGGCCTCAGATTACAAACGCTGGCGGTGAATGCGGGAAACGCATGCAAGGGCTCGCCGAATTTTTCGAGAGACAAGGGTTGCACGTGGTATTGCAGATCAGGTGTGGCCTGCGAGGGATCGGATCTGGTGAAGGCGCCCAGTTGCGACGGCGCCATCGACATCGGACCGCTGCGGTTCACCGCGTATTCCATGCCGATCTTCATCTTGCCATACCAATTATTGGCCATCGTGTTGAGAGTCTTGGCGCCGGCTACCTTGAATGCCATCCGGATCTGCAGGTGGTCCTGCAAATTCTCGCCCACACCTGCAGCGTCAACCTCTACGGGTATGCCGACCTGTTGCAATGCTGCGGCAGGACCGATACCGGATAATTGCAAGATCTGCGGCGATCCAATCGCACCGGCGCACAACAGCGTTTCACGCGCCGCTTCGGCAAACCATTCGCGTCCGCCACCGGTAAACTCAACACCGGTACAGACCTTGCCCTGGGCGCCGGATTTAATCCTGAGGCGTTTCACATGACAGCCGGTCATGATGTCGAGATTGCCGCGCCTTGTAATCGTTTTCAGAAAGGCTTTTGCCGTATTCCAGCGCACGCCTCGTTTTTGATTAACGTCAAAGTAGCCGCAACCTTCGTTGTTTCCCCGATTGAAGTCATCTGTCTTCGGAATGCCGGTCTGTTCCGCCGCATCGCGAAAGGCATCGAGTAATTCCCACTTCAGCCGCTGCTTCTCGACGCGCCATTCACCACCTACGCCATGATAATCGTCCGCGCCATTGTAATGATCTTCCGTTTTCTTGAAGAGCGGCAGCACCGCGTCCCAGCGCCAACTCGCATCGCCGGTCAACGCTGCCCATCTGTCGTAGTCCTGCGCCTGGCCCCGCATGTAAATCATGCCATTGATGGACGAAGAGCCACCCAGCACTTTACCGCGTGGATAAATAAGGCTGCGGCCGTTCAGGCCGGCATCCGCTTCGGTACGGTATAACCAGTCGGTGCGCGGATTGTCGATACAGTAAAGATAACCCACCGGTATATGGATCCAGACGTAGTCATCCTTGGCGCCGGCTTCTATCAGCAGCACTGACATATTTGCATCTTGCGTCAAGCGGTTCGCCAGCACACAGCCGGCGGTACCAGCGCCTATGATGATGTAATCGTACTTTCCAGCTGATTCCAAAATGTCTCCTGAACGGATGTCGTCTGATATTTACAAGATTTTTGTAGCGGCGTCGTCCCGCCATTCCGACACCAGCGTGCTTATCAATTGCGCCGCCGGCATGGCCCGTATCAGGCCAACACCCTGTCCTGCCCACAACGACATGTGTTCCGTGTCATCGGTTTTTGCGGCATGCGCGCGAATACTGCCGGTCAATGCGTTTTGTATGGGATAAGGCGGGACTTGCCGTTCCACTGCCTGCATTGTTTCAATGAACCGGTTTACCAGGCCGCGCGCATAACGTCCTGAAAAGGCGCGTGTCAGGCGTGTGAGTGCTTTTTCCGGTGCTTCGTGCGCCGCCAACAGGCGTTTTTTATAGGCGGGATGAATACCGGATTCCGGACAGGGGAGAAAGGCCGTGCCAATTTGCACGGCGACTGCGCCAAGCTGCAAAGCTGCCGCAATACCACGTCCATCCATGATGCCACCGGCGGCCACCACCGGCAGCCGGATCGCATCGGCGATTTGCGGCACCAGTGCCATCAAGCCCAATCCATCTTCCTGCTGCCCGATGAATGTACCGCGATGCCCACCGGCTTCGATACCCTGGGCGCACACCACATCGGCGCCCACCTGCTCCCAGGCCAGCGCTTCAGCGACATTGGTTGCCGTACCGACCACCAGAATTCCAGCCGCATGCAGGCGGCCAACCTGCTCACCCGTCAGGATGCCAAAAGTAAAACTGGCCAGCGCTGGTTTGGCGGCAATCAAGGCATCGAATTGCGCATCAAAATCTTCACACCATTTGACAGGGACCGGTAATGCTGTCCAGCCCAGCGCATCCCATACAGGCTCCAGCAACTGCGCCCCATGTGCGATGATTTCGGCAGCAGGCTGCGGTGTTTGCTGCACGAATAAATTGATGGCAAAAGGCTGGCTGGTCAGCGCACGAATTTTCCCGGCTTGCTCCAGAATCGCTTGCGGCGCAAGTAGCGGCGCCGCTAGCGATCCGATGGCGCCGGCATTCGACACTGCGGCGACCAGTTCAGGCGTGGTCGCCCCGCCAGCCATGGGCGCCTGGATAATGGGATATTGACAAAGATCCGTAAAATTCATGTTGCAATACTTCTCCAAAATTCCGAACCCGAATCGGGCGCGGTCTGAGTCTTCGTGAAACATCTGGAAGAAATTTCATGCGCAGACTTTAACCTCGTTTACTTACAACCTTCTTGCACCCGGTCAGCTTGATCGCTTCTTCAAAAGCCCGGGAAACCGCGTGCATGAACCGACGACTGAAACCCATGCGGTGACATTGAAAGGCCCTCATCTGGCTGTGGATAAGCCTTGGGATATCAGCCTGGCGTAATGTGGATAAACCGGATTGGATTTTAAGCCAAATTTTTTGTCCAGAAGCTATCCTCATCAGGTACAAGCCTTATGCAGCATTTATTCAATTGCCAGTCTGTTGATTCAATTGAGAAATTCAGACTTATCAACAGGAATTACGCTCTGTTAACAACTACTACTATTTGCATATATCGGTAAGCTTATTAAAACCCCTTAGACCTTTTTCGAAACATTGACGCAAAAGCAAATGCAGATCGCTGACGACAATGAGGTCAGCAGACTTTTTCAGGCAACACACATTACTCACGTCGTACCGTTTGGGCTTCTGCGAAAATGGATATCAACACCCCGATGATGATTTTGTGGGTAAGCCTATGGATATTCTGGGGATATGTTGTGGATAAAGATGTGAATTAATGCATCACTTTTGTTTGTGCAGAACCTGTCCTGTGCAGATACAAGCTTTATGCCGTGTTTATGCATTTGGTAAGCATTTGATTTCAAGTAGAAATATGACCTTATCCACAGAAATTTACCGGTGTTAACAACTACTACTATTCGTATATATAAGAACTTAGTTTAAAAACCAAACCCCCCGTTCTTTCTCGAATTGTTCTGAAAAACCAGGTCTTTCGGATATTTGCTATCCAGAGATTATTAAATTGGCAATAAAAATAACCTTGGAAAATAAATGACCCTCCGTCCTTTCCGGCTTGGATTAATCAGTGCACTGCACCAGGAACAAGCCGGTGTAATCGACCAGCTTCAACACCAGCAGATGGTTACCCGCGGAATGCGCAAGTACCTCACAGGCTCGTTGTGGGGTACAGAGTGTGTCTGCGTGTTATCCCGCCTCGGAAAAGTCGCTGCAGCCGCAACAGCGGCGACCCTGATTGAACGTTTTGACGTGACGCATATTATTTTTACCGGGGTTGCCGGGTCAGCTGATCCACAAGTGCGTGTCGGCGATATCGTGGTGGCAGAACAATTGGTCCAGCACGACATGGACTGCACGCCACTGTTTCCCCGTTTTGAAATTCCATTGACCGGTTTATCCAGGTTTGCGTCGGAAAAACAGTTAAGCAGCCAGTTGCACGATGCAGCAGCAGGTTTTATAGAACATGATTTTTCCACGGTAATCGATGAAGAAAGCCGCACCACGTTCAATCTCGTCAGCCCTCGCCTGCATCATGGATTGATTGCCAGCGGAGACGAATTCATCAACAGCGGCGCCAGGCTTCTCGAATTGAAAGAAGCCTTTCCTGACTTGCTTGCTGTGGAAATGGAAGGTGCTGCGGTTGCGCAGATATGTTTTGAATTTGGCATACCGTTCGCTGTGATGCGAACGATTTCAGACGATGCCGATGAAAATTCAGCGGTCGACTTCATGCAATTCATCGAGGGCGTTGCCTCTCGTTATGCGTTTCACATCATCAGGCGCTGGTGTGCAGGCAAGGCCTGAAATCGAGACCGTTACATGCCTGGCCGAATTACTTGCTGGTCGATTTTTCCTGATAAGTTTTGCCGGGAGGTGGCGCTATCGGCTTGATCTTTGCTTCGGCCAGTAACTTGGTGCAACCGCTGTCTTCCGCGCCGCCGGCGTTCATCAAGGGAATCAGCGCCGCAAGCGGCGCCAGGAAACCAAGGGCAAGCGCACTGCCCGCTTTCATTGCAATTGCGCCCTTGTCCAGTGCGACTTTCGGTGTTTTGAACTTGCCGGTCACATAAATCGGCGAACGCAGCGACACCAGGTGGAAACTGCGGCTGCGCGGATTGATCTTCAGGTTCAGTTGTTCTTTCGCCAGATCGATCTGGCCGGCGACCAGCAAGACCGCCTCATCGGTATCCACCACAAAGGTCCGTGTATCCATCAAGCCGTTGGTTACGCTGAAATCGCTGGCCATGCAATTGATATTGACCTGCTTGTCGCCAAACAGCGATGTCAAAATTATACTGCCGACATTCAGCCCGATCTGCTCAAGCAGTAATTTGCTGACTGTTCCCTGATTGATCAGGGCTTTGATTTCACCGTTCGACGACGCCAGCATCGCGCCAACCGAATTGCCGGTAGCAGACAGCGAGGCATCCCCATTCACTTCGCCGATGCTGGCTTTCATCAGGTCGAACGGTGGAAATAATTCTTTCAGCTTCAGACGGCGAGCCGAGATTTTCATTTGCGCCTTGATTATCTTTCCGCGGCCATCAAGTTTCACGGTCGATACCATATTGCCGCCGGCAATCCCAAAATTGAGCGGCGTCAGCGACAGCACACCGTCTTTCAGGTGGATTTCGGTCACCAGACTATCAATTGGCAAATCTTTTTTCGCGATGACTTTGCGGCCGGTGAATTTCACATCGGCATCGATGGTTTGCCACTTCTTTGTGTCGAAATCCTGTTTTGGCAATACCTTGTCGGTAACGGCAACGGTCGGCGCACCACGTTTGGTCTTGTCCTTGTTGGAGTCGGCGCCGATCACCGGGCCCAGATCTTCAAGCCGCAACAGATTCGATACCAGCTCGCCGGAGAGCAGCGGCCTCGGTTTTTTCGACTCGTATTTCAGCGAACCGGCCAGATCGCTCGAGCCGACCTTGCCTTTGAATTTTTCATAAGTCCAGTCACCCCCGTCTTTATTGAACACGCCGGTCAGGCTGCCCTCAGTGGCGTAAGGAGGTGTTTCGGGCAGCAGCACACCGGTAATCGGATACAAGTCCGCCATACTGGGTCCAGAGAGCTTTAAACGGGTGTTGATCGAGGCCAGGCTCTTTGGGTTGGTCGCCGTGCCGTCAATAATGATTGATGTCTTGCCGATACGGAGGTCCGCTTCCACCGGAAATGGATCCTTGGTAGCTTGCAGAGCCAGTATTCCTCCACTCTTGCCGGAACCGGTGACACGCTCGCCGTTGAAGGTGCCGCCGAGTTTCCAGCCCAGCCGGAAGCCCGACGAATCCTGATCCTTTAGCGAAGCAATATCCGCCTTCAGATCAGCACGTTTGATCGCGTCTACCAGCCGTACCTTGCCTTCGTTCAGTTGCAGGCGGCCCAGTTCGAGCTTCCATTTGGATGGATCGCCCGATTTCAGCGTCCAGTTATTCTTGTTGTCGGCGGCACGTTGCAAGGTCACATTCGGGCGTCCCAGCACCAGTGTCGGAATCACGATCTTATGGTTGAGAAGCTGGAGCGGATTGACGGAGAAACTCAAATGATCGACCTCAGCCAGGTTCGGCGCCGCTGTGGCCCATTCCGGATTACCCAAGGTAACATTCTGCGCGCTGAGCAGAGGCCAGGGGATTTTTCCACGCCAGCCGGAGAGCTCTTCCTGTCCACGATGCCATGTCAATGAAAGATCGCCATTGATGGAGAATGGACGACCGGTAGCCTCGCTGACGCGTGAATTGATCCAGGGTTTTGCCCTGTTCCAGTCAAACGTAAGGAACAAAATTACGCACAACGCGAGAAGGGAGAGCAGACCTAAGCCGCTCCACAAGACTATTTTTTTAGTACGAGACATACGTTTGTGACCAATCCGTCAATAAGTAGTTCATTGAAACAATTGTAATATTTGAGACGCCGTCCTGACATTAACAGTGTCTGCGCTGAATGTCTGTGCGGCTCCCCACGCAGCCGGATGGTCAGCCGTTCGACAGAACTGATGGTTACTTAACATGGGGCGAATCGCCTCTCCGTGATATGCTGCACTCCACAGAAAACAAAGCGAATATCCGTTGTCGATGAATACGTCAAATCCAGCACCAGATACCAGTCCTGCCGCAGCTCTTACCCCAGCCCATTCAGCGCGTAACCTGCTCAAGGAATTCCAGGCAAAATTTCCGGCGTTTCGCGAGTTCATGCCACTGGCAATCGGTATCGACAAACAACTGCTGGCACGGTTTCCAGAGCTCGATCGCAAAGTTCTGCGCATTGCGTTGGGAATCCATACCAATTCCTCGCAGTACCTGAAGGCGATGGCAAAAGCGACCGCCAGGGTCGACCTGGACGGCAACAAGGCCGACGAAGTGACCGAAGCCCATCGTACCCATGCAGCCGATACCCTGCGCGAACGTTTCAAAAAAGCGGATGAGTTGCGCAAGGCACAACGGGCAGCGGAGTCAGCGCAACGCGAAGCGGAAGAGGCGGCCCGGGTGCGCGCTGAAAAGCTCAGCCAGCTCACCGAAAAATTTTCCCGCAACAAATAAACGCATGGTGATGAGCATGCAGGTGACATGAACCAGAGCAGCGCTACGCCTGAGCAGGTTTTGCCATGTTATGAAGGTATCAGTCTTGCAGACATTCTGCTGATTCGATCGAACCATGATGCGGCGGAAGCACTGGAGGTACTCATGGCGGCCGATGTGCTCGGATTTGATACCGAATCAAAACCCACCTTCAACAAAGGCGAGCTTTCGGGTGGCCCTCATCTGATTCAGCTCGCCACCGATGAAAAAGTGTATTTGTTCCCGGTCGGCGCCACAAGCGCAGTACAGGAATTAAAAACAATCCTCGAGTCGAAGAAAACGATGAAAGTGGGATTCGGGCTCAGCGACGACCTCAAGCGGCTGCACAATAAACTGGCTATTTCCCCCGCCCACGTGCTTGACCTGTCGGTTGCCTTGCGCGCAGGCCAGCGCAACGATGTCGGCGCCAAAACAGCGGTAGCGCGGTTTTTCGGCAAGCGGCTGCAAAAGTCCAAAAAGACGTCCACCACCAACTGGTCACATCCGAATCTGACCGAACGCCAGATCCTGTACGCTGCCGACGATGCGCAAGTAGCGCTCCGGGTTTATCGGGAATGGATCCGAAACGCCTGAATTGCACTGCGGTAGCTTATTCGGGAAACCGCCCAGGCCGGATCTGGTGGCCGTTTTGCCGCTCCCCTGGCGGGGAGCCCGGGCCACCGCTGGAACGCATCCACTGCGTGACCTTGCGTACCACAAGGGCCAGGATCGCGGCAGCTGACAGTACCAGCATGAATACGCCAACCACCGTGGCGAAAAAAACCAGCACCGTAATCGCGACAACAGCTATACCCGCAAGCTTCCAGCGCCACCATGGCCCCAATACAGTCAGAAGCAACTGCCGTAATGTCGGCCGCGCACCTGGTGCTGGCCCATCGACAATTTCCCATTCTGTTTTTTCAGGCATCTGCTTTCCTTCGAAAAAATTTCGCCTTATCCTGTATGGACGGGCTTGAAACAATTCGCTCGTTTTCGAGAACATCAAGGATAAAAGGTTCTGGAATTATAAAAAAGCGAAGTTAACCGTGTCTTTTCTTCGGAAAAAAGGAAGATGACGAAGGCGGGCATGACTAGAATTTCGGAATCCGAAATGTTTTGCTGATCATCAGGGTACCGGATAAAAAGAACAGCAGCGCGAGCGGATGCAGAATCCACGGCCCCACTGTCCAGGCGCCCCACAATATATTCTCGCCCAGCCGTCCATACCAGGCCGCCAGCGCCAGCACGCCGGTCAGCAACACGCTGGTTGGTATCGGTGTGCCTTCGAAATAGGCAACCTTTCCCTCATCACCAGACAGGCTTTCGGCGGTAACGTTGTATCGGGCCAGGCGGCTCACGCCGCAACACACGAAATAAATCAATGCCACCCAATCCCAGCCGCCGCGCAAGCCGGCTGCAAACGCCAGCGCCGCAGGCGCGAGTCCGAAGGAAATGATGTCCGCCAGTGAATCGAGCTCACGCCCGAGCGCGGAATGCTGGCGCCGCCAGCGTGCTATGCGGCCGTCCAGCACATCGAATATGAACGCTGCCGGTGCCAGTGCAGCGGCAATCATGAAATGGCGCACAGAGCCGCTAGCCATGTAGGACATCGCCAAAAATACAGCGGCAACCCCGCAGGCAGCGTTGCC
This sequence comes from Pseudomonadota bacterium, assembly GCA_040387375.1. GTDB lineage: Bacteria > Pseudomonadota > Gammaproteobacteria > Burkholderiales > Burkholderiaceae_D > JAZKDW01. Next base: position 338,509 of record JAZKDW010000015.1, on the reverse strand, counting down.
GAGCGTGAAGAAGTCGGCAAGATGAAACCCGCGGATCATCGAAAAATGTTTTGGAGCGGGTTTGACAGGAGGAGTCGACATGGCTTTCTCAGTGAAGATTACAAATAGCAAGTGCACCCCGAAGACAGGCTTCAGGCAGCAAGGGACCAGCTCGCCAACCTCCACCAATATAACGCGTTATCGCCGGACTTTATTTTGCGGTGTTATCCGGCACCACGAGTTCCCGGATGACGCCGCCCTGGGCTGGCGTGCCTTTTGTCAGGCCTTCGCCCTGTATGCGGCGCTTGCAGGCTTCCTGATCGCTGGCTGGCAATGCGTTGCAGCGAATCATCGCATTCTGATCGTATGCAGCACGGCCGTCACGCAGGTTCCCGCGCTGCGCCTCGCCTCTTGCCGCGCCCGCTTCCTTCAGGCACGTAGCCCGATCCTGGTTTGACAAGCCATTCAGGCATAAGGCCCGTTCACTCTGGTAGCGCGCATTGGCGTCGGCGGAGGTGCCGCGGTCCTGGGCCAGTGCCGTCGCTGCGCAGAGCGAGGTGCTGGCCAGGAGAAGCGCACATCCCCAACGGCGAAATGTCTGCCGTGTTACGGCGGGTACAAGATCAATCCGAGGTGTATGGTCAGCAAATGGCATGATGGCATCCTTTTCAAAATGACCAGTCTACTGATGTCACTTTGGTGCTGTCTGTTCGGTAACAGACTTAGAGCGGTTGGGATTGAGCCCAAACCGCTCCAGGAAAACTAGAACATCAACCGGAAATCGTCCTCCGAAATCATTGCTCTTTAGCCTCGGCGGCAATCTGCCGCATCAGCGGCGCCCTCTTTTCAAGCCATGTTCCGTGTCTTTGCGGCCAGTTCGAAAAATTCACACCGCATCCCAGGGCTGTAGCGGCATGGTGCGCCCAATACGGATCGGCCAGCGCTTCGCGGCCGATAGCAATCAGGTCCGCTTGGCCACGCTCGAGGATGGATTCAGCCTGTGGACCATTGACGATCACGCCGACGGCCTGCGTCAGCACACCGGTTTCTTCGCGGATGCGGGCGGAGAATGGCACCTGAAAACCCAGCCCCCTGGGCAGAGGCAGGCTGCGGGTATCCTCGGTCAGGCCGCCCGACGAGCAATCGATCACATCGACGCCGACTTTTCCCAGTTCGAGCGCGAGGACCACGGAATCGTCGATATTCCACCCATCCTCGACGCCGTCGACGGCGGATATGCGCACGAATAGCGGTTTTGCGGCAGGCCAGGCTGCGCGCACGGCAGTGGCTATTTCCAGTGCCAGGCGCATTCTGCCGGCCCGATCGCCACCGTAGGCATCATCCCGCCGGTTGGATACCGGCGACAGGAAGCTCGCCACCAGATAACCATGGCCGAAATGCAGTTCAATCACATCGAAGCCGGCGCGCTCGGCGCGCCGTGCCGCAGCCACGAAGTAGCTGGTGATTTCGGCGATATCGGCACCGCTCAACGCCTGCGGCACCGACCACGCCGGACCCGCTGCCAGCGCGCTCGGTCCGACGCGACGCCATGGCTGGCCGCTGGCGGCCAGCTGCTCCGGCGTATAAGCCGCGCCACCATCCCACAACGCATGGCAACCGGCCTTGCGTCCCGCATGAGCCAGTTGCACCCCGATCGCCGCCCCATTTTCATGGACGAAGTCGACGATGTTTTTAAAGGGGTCGACCTGATCGTCCGACCAAAGGCCTACATCCCTGATGCCGATGCGCGCGCCTGCCTCGACTGCGGTGCTTTCAACGAATATCAGGCCGGCGCCGCCAAGCGCAAATTTCCCGAGGTGAACCAGATGCCAGTTGCTGGCCAGGCCGTTATCCGCCGCGTGCTGGCACATCGGTGAAATCACGACACGGTTTTTGAGCGTCAGATCGCGGATTTTCAGCGGCTGGAAAAGCCGGGGTGTTGGTGCAGACATGAATTTTTCCTTCAGGGCGCCAGGACGCATCGACATCATTCGATCGCGTCAGGCTTTGGCTTCAATGACTTCGTGGGTTTCGACCACAAAGGTGCTGATCTCGGCGATGAACTCCCTCGCGTGCGCCATCAGAATCTGCCCGTCCGGAGATGCAAACGCCGCCTCGAGGCTCGTTATATCTTCAAACCATAGTTCGACGATTCCATCGATAGGGATATCGTCATACGTTCCGTCCAGGGCCGCCGACTTGCCACCGTTTTCAACGGCCCGCTCAATAATCATGTTTTGCGTGTAACCCAATACTTGCGGCAGTTTTTTCACCAGTCCGGCATGCACTTCGAACCATTCGCGCTGAAATTTCTCCGGGCTGATGTCCGCCCTGCGCTTGATGGTGGACATGCGCTTGAGCAAAGGCTTGCCGGTGGCGACCGGTATCACGATGCGCTGCTCGGCCACGATCAGTTTCAGATTGCCGATGAAATTGGCTTCATCGTCGGCCAGCATCTTGCAGGTGTGCGGATCGAGAGTGCCCTGCATCGATGCCAGGTCGTCAAACCAGAGCTGCGAAAAACCGTCGATCACCTCCGGCCCGCGCGGATATGAAAAGCCGCGCTGCATCGCATCGACCACGTGGTTCTGGCAATACCTGCGCAAGCCGCCGATTTGCGCGGCTATCGGGCCGTGCACGTCGCGCCAGTGATTGCGAAAGGACGTGCTGGTCAGGCCATCCTTCTTGCGTAATATACCCATGCGTACAATCATTTTCTGCTCTCCCTTTGTGGTGTGCTCCGCTTTCTCCCCATCAGTGAAGAAAGTGAAAAAAGACAATCAGTCCTGCAGCGAATGCCACATTTCCTTGTCGCGTTCCGCCGTCCAGATGCGCGGATGCTTGATGCCGCTGGCTTCGTCAACCGCACGCGTGACATCGAATGGCAGGCAATGTTCATAGATGAAGACATGCGCGAATTTCGGATCCATCTTGCTGCGCACGTGCGTCATCGCTTCCTTCAGTGACTTGCCGGCGGCGACTGCTTCTTTCGCGCTTTGCAGCAGTGTGCTGACGAAATCCTTGGTGTAGTCGATGCCGGAATTGACCTCAGCCGGATTCAGCAATGCGGGACCGCGCCCCGGCACCAGTTTTTCGGCGCCGAGCGCGCGCAAGGCTTCCAGCGTCGCCGGCCATTCTTCCAGCTGCGCGTCGCCGGTATAAGCGGCGGCATCATATTCGACCAGGTCGCCGGAGAAGCATATCTTTTGCGACGGAATCCACGCGATCGTATCGCCCTTGGTGTGGCCCATGCCGATCTGCATCAGCCTGACTTCGAGCTTGCCCATGTAGATCGTCATTTCCTTCTCGAACACCATGGTCGGCCATGTCAGCCCCGGCACCGATTCAACGCCGGCGAACAGGCGCGGAAAACGTTCGATCTCGGATTTCATGTCCTGTTCGCCCCGCTCGACGATCATTTCATAGGTGCCGCGCGAGGCGATGATTTGCTCTCCGCCTTCCGCGGCGTAAGCCGATGCACCCAGCACACGCACGGCGTGATAGTGCGACATCACCACATACTTGATCGGCAGGTCGGTCACCGAACGAATATGCCGTATCAGGGATTGCGCCATGATCGGCGTGGCGGTAGTGTCGATCACCATCACGCTGTCGTCGCCGATGATGATGCCGGAATTCGGATCACCCTCGGCGGTGTAGGCGTAGGCATTCTCGGACAGCTTGATGAAGCTGGTTTTCTTTTCGTCGAGATCGGCGTGGGATGCGAATTTTTTTTCGGTAGTCATGATGTAACCTTAGATGTAGTGAGAGAAAAGTCTGTATCGGATGGATTAGTGCGATCCCAGATACGCGGCGCGCACCTTCGGATCATTGAGCAATTCCCGCCCGCTGCCTTCGCTGGTGATGCGCCCGTTCTCCAGCACATACGCACGGTCGGCCACCGCCAGCGCCTGGTTGGCCATCTGCTCGACCAGCAGGATGGTCAGGCCCATTTCCCGCAGTTGCCGGATGGTCTTGAAGATATCCTGGATGATCAGCGGCGCCAGCCCCAGCGACGGTTCGTCCAGCAGCAGCAGCCTTGGTTCGCTCATCAGCGCCCGCGCAATCGCCAGCATCTGCTGCTCGCCTCCCGACAGCGTGCCCGCCATCTGTTGCTGGCGTTCCCGCAGGCGTGGAAACATCGTGAAATACCGCTCGATCTTCTGCTCCAGCACCGCGCTGTCCTCATGCCGGTGGTACGCCCCCAGCAGCAGGTTGTCGCGCACGCTCTGGTCCGGAAAAACGCCGCGCCCTTCCGGCGACAGCGCCACGCCCAGCGCAACCCGCTTGTGGGCCGGCACCTGCGTCACCTCCTCGCCATTGAGCACGATGCGCCCGCGCGCCAGCGGCTCGAGACCGACGATGCCTTTCAACAGCGTGCTCTTGCCGGCACCATTGGCGCCGATGATGGTCACTACCTCGCCGGGGCGCACCGTGATCGATACCTCGCGCACCGATTCGATGGCCCCGTATGACATGGACACAGATTCCAGCTTCAGCATGCCCGTTCCTCCTGCATGTCGTCGGTAACGGCGGCGCCGAGATAGGCCGCGATCACCGCCGGATTGGCCTGTACCGCCGCCGGCGTGCCTTCGGCGATCTTGATGCCGTAATCGAGCACGGTGATATGGTCCGAGATCGACATCACCAGGTCCATGTGATGCTCGACCATCAGGATCGTGATGCCGAGCTTGCTGATGCGTACCAGCAGCTGGCCCAGGTCCGCGGTCTCCTGCGGGTTGAGTCCGGCGGCCGGTTCATCGAGCAACAGCAGTTGCGGTTCGGTCGCCAGGCTGCGCGCCAGTTCCACTCGCCGCTGCAAGCCGTACGGCAGGCTGCCAGCCGGTGCATACGCCACCTCGGCCAGGTCCAGCAGATCGAGGATGGCCAGCGCCCGCTCGCAGGCGTCGGCTTCGGCCCGGCGTGCCGAGGGCAAAGCCAGCAGCGATGCCCAGAAGCCGTTGGTCATGCGGCAATGCCGTCCCAGCAATACATTGTCGAGCACCGACAGGTCGGTAAACAGACGCAAGTTCTGGAACGTGCGGCCGACGCCGCGCCGGCAGATATCGTGGATCGGCTGGCCGCCGATGTCGGTGCCGAGGAAGCGGATGCGGCCTTGGTCGGGATCGATGACGCCGGTCAGCATGTTGATCATGGTGCTCTTGCCGGCGCCGTTGGGGCCGATCAGCGCATGGATATGGCCGGCTTCAAGTCGGAAGCACACATCCTGCGCCGGCCGCACGCCGCCATACGACTTGCACACATCGGCGACCTCGAGCAGCAGGCCGGCGCAGGCGGGGGCCTGCATCGAAAACGGGCGCCGTGCCGCGGTCTTCGCCGGCGCGGCCGGCTGCCTGGGCCGGAACCAGCCGGCGAACAGGCCGGCGACGCCCCTGGGCATTGCATACAGCGCAAACAGCAGCAGCGCGCCGTAGACGAAATGCTGCACCGATGGCCATTGCGCCAGCAGCGCATCGATCAATACCAGCAATACCGCGCCCACCAGCGGCCCGTAGAGCATGCCGACGCCGCCGAACAGCACCAGCAACAGGATGAAGATCGACAGGTGGAAGCTGATGAAATCGGAATTGATGTACTGGTTTTGCTGCGCCACCAGCGCGCCGGCAATGCCGCAGGTGACCGCGGCAATCACGAACGCGAGCACCTTGTAGCGGTAGACATGGACGCCGACCGAAGCCGAGGCGATCTCGTCGGCCTGCAGCGATAGCAGCGCGCGGCCGAAGCGTCCGCGCAGCAGGTTGCGCAACAGCAGGTGCGTGACCAGGCACAGCAGGATGCCGAACCAGGCCCATTGCACGCTGGTAAGCGGCACGCCACCAAAGCCGAGCGGCTTGATGCCGTACAAGCCTTGCGGGCCGCCGAAGAAATCGGTCCATTCGGTTACCAGCTTCTCGACCACGATGCCGAAGGCCAGCGTTACCATCGCCAGGTAGGGTCCCTTGACGCGCAGCGAGGGCAAGGCGATCAGCACGCCGAACACGCCGGAGACGACGGCGGCAGCTGCCAGCGCGATCCACGGATCGACGGCAAAACGCGAGGTCAGCAACGCCGCGGTATAGGCGCCGGCGGCGAACAGACCGGCCTGGCCCAGCGATTTCTGGCCGGCATACCCGACCAGCACATTCATGCCGGCCGCGCACAGGTAATATACGCACATCATGAAGAGGATGCGCAGGTAGTAGTCGTTGCCTAGTTTCCAGGCCAGCGCGGCGACCGCGGCCGCGGCCAGTGCCGCCATTGCGGCGGGAGCGATGCGCATCATACCTTCTCCACCATGCGGGTTCCGAACAAGCCATTGGGCTTGATCGCAAGTACCAGGATCACGATCAGGAACACCAGCACTTCGCGCCACTGCGCCTGCCACATGTTGATCATCGATTCCAGCACGCCCAACGCAAAGCCGCCGATGACGCAGCCGCGCGGATTGCTGAGGCCGCCGATGATGGCGGCGGAAAAGGCTTTCAGGCCGATGCCCAGACCCATGAAAAGCGATACCGATGTGATCGGCGCGATCAGGATGCCGGACAGGCCGGCCAAGGCGGAGCTGATGACAAAGGCGCCGATCATCACGGCGTTGACGTTGATGCCCATCAGGTTGGCGACTTGCCTGTTGTGGGCGACGGCGCGCATGACCTTGCCGAGCATGGTGCGGGTCATGACCCAGTCGAACAGCACGGTAATGACGATGGCGACGGCCAGCACCAGGATTTCCTGAGGGCGGATGCCGGCGCCGAAAAAGCGGATGACCTCTTCGCCGAAGACGGACGGCACCGTCATGGTGCCGGCGCCCCAGACTGCCAGCCCGAGGCTTTGCAGCAGTATGCCGAAGCCAATGGTGCTGACGACCCATGACAGACCGGGCTTGCCGGCGAACGGTCGTACCCCCAGCACATACAGCAGCACGCCGAGCAGGCCCATGACGACGATGGCGGCGATGATGGCGATGACATGCTGCCACCAGTGGATCGGCAGTCCGGCCAGCGATGCGGTGACTGGTTTTCCCAGCATCAGCAGCAGCGTGCTGACGCCGATGAAGGCGCCGGCGGCGACGAACTCGCCGTGCGAAAAATTCAGTGTTTTAGTGGTGGTGAAGGTGATGCTGAAACCGAGCGCGACCAGCGCATAAATGCCCCCTACCGCCAGTCCGCTCACCAGCGCTTGTAATATTACAACCAGCATGATTCATTCTCCTTTTGATTCGAGCGGGCGCGCGCAGGCAGCTGCGCGGACAGGGTCGCGCGCATCCGGACGCGCCGCTTTTCAATCGTGTTGCTTACTTCTTGTAATCGGCTGGCTTGAGTGACTTGATGATGTCATCGCTGTAAGGAACCAGGTTGCCATCCTTCCACTTGATCCACAGATAATCCTTTGAGGTCAAGGCTTCATGCGACGCCTTGGAAAACGGTTTGTTATAGGATTTCATCTGGCCTTCGACGGTACCCTGGAGACTTTCCAGCGCCTCGCGGATTTTCGATCCATCGGTGCTGCCCGCCTGCTTGACCGCTGCGCCCAACAGCATCGTTGCGTCATAAGAATGGGCGGCAAAGCCGAAAGCGCTGGCCGAAGTCATCTTCGGCCCGATGCGATCGTAGAGTTTTTGATTGCGTGCAGTCTTGGTTTCTGAAATCGTGCGCATGAACAAAGGGCGGTCGGCCAATGTCTTGCCTGCGGTCTGGAAGAAGCTGGCGTTGTCGGCCGCCCATGAGCTGATGGTCAGTGGAAAATAATTAATTTTTTCCATGCTGCGTAATAGCTGCCCGATGGGCGTCCCCTGTGCCCACACCATGACTGTGTCGACGCCGGCGGCTTTCATCTTGTTCAGTTGCGATGTCATGTCGGTATCGGCGACACCAAATTTTTCCACGGCTACCGGCTTGATGCCGTACAGCTCGCCGATTTCCTGCAGGTCTTTCAATCCGCCCTGGCCATAGCCAGTGGTTTCAACCATGTAGCCGATCTTTTTGATGGCGGTGTTTTTCTTCACATAGGCAAATAGTCCTGACACCTGCTCGCGATCGACCATGCCGACGCGGAACATGTAATTATCCGCGTCCGGGCTCATTGGCTTGGTGATGTCGGTGGCCGAACCGATGGTGCCGAGAACCGGGATTTTTTTCTGGTTCGGAATGTGCTTCCATGCCAGTGCATTGCCGGAATTGGTCGGGCCGAATACCGCAATCACCTTTTCATTGTCGATCAGTTCGCTCATGTTCTGGATCGACTTTGGCGGCTGCGACAGATCGTCCCTGACCGTCAGCGACAGCTTGCGGCCCAGCAGGCCGCCGGCCGCGTTAATATCGTCGAGGGCGGCCTGGATGCCAAGGACCGCAGCCTGACCGCTTTGCGCTGATGGTGATGCCGACAGGTCGCCGTTGAATCCGAGCTTGATGTCCTGGGCATGCGCCAGGGCGACTGATCCAGCTAATGTAGCCGTTGTAATGGCCATCTTGATAAAGTTGAGTTTTTTCATTGTCTGCGTCTCCTGATATGTAATGGATACCTGCTTTTGCTACTAAAAAAGGACTGCGTCTGCCTTGCTGCTAAAACCGGGCCGGCTCATGACAGATAGCCGCCATCGACCGCCAGCGTCACGCCCGAGACATAGGTCGCCATCTGCGATGCCAGGAATACGATCGGACCGACCAGTTCATCGGGTTGTCCGACCCGCCCCAGCGGTGTGCGTTGCATGAAGCTGGCAAACCGTTGAGGATCGTTGCGGGTGCTTTCCGTCATCGGGGTTTCGATTACGCCCGGGGCGATCGCATTGACGCGGATGCCGTCGGCAGCCAGTTCACGCGCGAGGGTCTGCGTGAAAAGCTTGATCGCGCCCTTGGACGGCGAGTAGCCAAGCTGGCCGGCGATGCCGACAAACGACGCGATCGAACCCAGGTTGATGATGCAGCCGCGGGTTTCGCGCAGCGCCGGCAGCCATGCATGGACCACATTAAAGCTGCCGTTCAGGTTGACATCCAGTACCCGGCGCCAGTTGTCATGCGCGCGCGGACTGTCGATGCCTTCGCGGATGATGATGCCGGCATTATTGATGACGATGCTGACAGCGCCGATTTCCTGGCCGACGCGTTGCGCCAGCCCGGCGCATCCTTCTATCGACGTGACGTCGAGCGTGAAGGCCCAGGCCTGCGCGCCGGATGCGCGAATGTCCGCCGCTGTCTGCTCCACCGCATCGGCCTGGACGTCGGTGACAATCACGCGCGCCCCGGCCTGCGCCAGGCCGATTGCGACAGCGCGCCCGTTACCCTGGCCGGCACCGGTCACCAGTGCCAGTTGGCCGGTCAGCAAGCCGGCGTTGATATGTTGGCCGCTATTCATCGCTCAGTCCGTTGTGCTGCTTTGGTGCTGGCGCCGGCTTGTGCGTGGCCAGCGGCCGCATCGGCAATATGATTGCCGGCGATGTAGCCGAAGGTCAGTGCCGGTCCGAGCGTAATGCCGGCGCCCGGATAATTTCCGCCCATGATGCTGGCAATGTCATTGCCGACGGCGTACAGGCCGCCGATGGCATTTCCGCCGGCATCGAGCACGCGGGAATGGCCGTCGGTGGCGAGGCCGGCAAATGTGCCCAGGTCGCCGATCACCATCTTGATCGCGTAGTAAGGTCCGGTTTCAAGCGGTGCAACGCACGGATTCGGCGTGTGCAATGCATCACCCTGATAGCGGTTATAGGCCTTGCTGCCCTTCTCGAATTGCGGATCCTTGCCTTCGCGCGCATGCAGGTTGAATGTTGCAATCGTCGCCGCCAGCGCGCTCGCATCGATGCCGGCCTTTTTCGCCAGCTCTTCCGGCGACTGGCCGCGCAGCAAATAGCCTGACTTCAGATGCTGCCCGATCGGCAGCGGGAAGGGTTTGACAAAGCCGAGGCCGTAGCGGCGCAGCGCCCGGTGATCGCATATCAGCCAGGCCGACACCTCTTTTTCACCCTTGCAGGCGATGACCATTTCCTGCACGAAGTCGTGATAGGAACTGCCTTCGTTCGTAAAACGCTTGCCGTTGCGGGTGACTGAGATGACGCCTGGTTTGGCGCGATCGATGAAGTGCGGCATGATGCCGGTGCTGCCATCGCGGCGCGGCACTTTGGAAACCGGCACCCATGCCGCCATATTGGGCATCGAGCTGTCGACGCGTGCGCCGACGGTTTCAGCCATGCGCAGGCCGTCACCGGTATTGCCGATCGGGCCGGGTGAGAAGTGCTCATTTCCGGTAGGCGCGTGAGGGAACAATTCTTTACGCCGGGCGACGTCGTGCGGAAAGCCGCCGCAGGCAAGTATGACGCCGCGTCTGGCAACGATCCGTGTCTTGCGGCCTTCACGCGTGACCATGGCGCCGCACACGCGGCCATTCTCGACAACCAGGTGATTGGCCGGCGCCGACAACCAGAGCGGAATGCCAAGATCGAATGCCGATTTCGCCAGCCGCCCCGCCAGCGCATTGCCATTGGTCAGCGTCATGCCGCGCCCGTATTGAAGCACATTCAAAAAATGCTTGCTAAGGCGTTTGGCGACATAAAACGCAGATTCGAACGAGCGGCTCGCCCGCATGAAATGGATAATCTCCTTGCCTGAACCGAGCATCATGCCGAACACTGTCAATTCCGGCAGGGCGGATCCGAGATGCTTGATATGCGGGCCCAGTTCGCGGCCGTCGAACGGCCGCGCCACCATCGAGCGCCCGCCTTGAGTACCGCCAGGGCCTTCAGCGTGATAGTCGGGGAAGATCGGCGGCATATCAAATCGCACCGCCGTTTTGCTGGTAAAGAAGTCGATCGCCCGCGGACCATTTTGGAGAAATGCATCGACGCGGCTCTCATCGAAGCTGGCGCCGGCCTCGGCCTTCATGTAGGTTTTCGCCGCACCTGGCGCTTCCGTGATGCCTTGCGCTGTCGCCAGGGATGTGCCTGGAATCCATAGCCAGCCGCCGGAGCGCGCGGTGGTGCCGCCGAACTGCGCTTCCTTTTCGGCGATCATGACCTCGAGTCCATGCGAACGGGCGGTGATCGCGGCGGCCATCCCGGACGCGCCCGATCCAATCACCAGTACGTCACAGTCAACAGTTTGTTCGTTTTCCATTAGTGCTCCAGAAAGTATTTGCATGTCTGCGCCAGGCAGCGCGCACACCCCGAAGCAGATAAAGAAAGCGCTTCAACCGGTGCGGTCCGCCGCCCATTTTCAATCCCTGATCACGCTGATGAAAATTGGCATGAATTGATATTAACAAACAAGTTTGATAACTACAAATGATTTGTTTGCAGGATAATCTTCACCTTCTATGCGAAAATACTCGCAAACTCATCGCAAAAATATTTCAAAGGTGTTCAGAATGGTGAAACCACAGCGTGGCATTCAATCGATCGAGGTTGGCGGCCAGTTACTGCTTGCCTTGCTGGAAAGCGGCGCGCCGATGATCCTGCGCGACCTTGCAAGCAAGGCTGGCATGCCTCCCGCCAATGCCCATCCTTATCTGGTCAGCTTCGGCAAGCTCGGGCTGGTGAAACAGGATGCCGCGATGGGCCATTACGAACTTGGTCCATTGGCCTTGCAGCTGGGTCTGGCTGCGCTGCAGCGTCTGAGCCCGGTGCGGGAAGCCGAAATTGAAATTGCAAACCTGGCGAAAGAAACCGGCCAGAGCGTATTCATGTCGGTGTGGGGCAATCTGGGGCCGACCGTCATCCGTCTCGAAGAGTCAAATTACCCGATACACGTCAGCGTGCGGAACGGAACGGTGATGTCCCTCGTGAATACCGCGACTGGGCAGGTTTTTGCGGCCTTCATGCCGCCGAAGCTGATCGAAAAGATGATGCTGGAAGATTTTTCCCGATTGGGAGGAAACGCAAAAAATGCGGCTGAACTGGTTAAGAAATTTGAGCAGTCGCTGATTGACGTCAGGCGCAGAGGGCTTGCGCGTGTTTCTGGCAATCCGATTCCAGGAATCGATGCATTAAGCGCCCCCGTATTCGATCACACCGGAAATATCGTGCTGACCATCACCGCGATGGGCTTGACCGGTGTCTTCGACGGCGCCTGGAAAGGCGAGATGGCCTCGGCGCTTGTCGCGTGTGTTGCCAATATCTCGACCCGGCTGGGCTATGCATCAGCGGCTGCCAGCGGCGATCAGCCCGCCAAGAAAGAAACCGCCAAAAGAATGTAAATCGCAATGCCCCTGAAAATCAGCCTTCGTTATTGCGCGATGGTGGCAGCGGGAAAAGCCGTATCGCCGGTCATTGCCATCAAATGCTGGCGCAGCCATTTGTGCGCAGGTCCGCGCGCATCGCGTTCATGCCACAGCATGTCCACATGTACTTCCGGCATCGCAAACGGCAATTCCTTGGCGATCAGCGCGCCAGTCATGCCGGTGGCGGCGATCAAATGACGCGGCAATACCATGATCAGATTGGAATTGGCAACCACACGTCCGGCAGTGAAAAACTGGTTCACGGTAAGCAGGATGCGTCGCTCGCGATTGACCTGCGCCAGCGCTTCATCCACCTGGCCGCGCGGGCGCCCGGAAAAGCTCACCAGCAAATGATTCGATGCGCAATAGGCATCCAGCGTCAAGTCGGTTGTTGCCAGCGGATGGCCTTTACGCATCACGCAGACATAATGTCCTGAATACAGGCGCTCATGCCGGATCGGCGTATAGGGACCGCCCGCCAGTTGGGCCACAACGCCCGGGAAAAAACCCACTGCCAGATCGACATCGCCGCGCAGCAGGAATGGCCGGGGGTCGCGCGTGGTCAGCGGTACCATACGCACGTTCAGGCCGGGAGCCTCATTTTCAATCGAGCGCACCAGGGGCGGCAACCACAGCGCCGCAGTCGCGTCGGCCATCGCCATCCGGAAAGTGGCTTGTGCCTTCGATACATCAAAACTGTTCGGCGCCACCGCCTCCTCCAGTTCCGACAGGGCATGCCGTACCGCCGGCCACAATAATTCCGCACGCGTCGTCGGTTTGACACCGTGCGCGGTACGGATCAGCAGCTCATCGCCCAGCGCATCGCGCAAGCGCTTGAGCGCATTCGACACGGCCGGCTGGGTCATCGCCAGCCGGCTGGAAGCGCGCGTCAGATTCTGCTCGGTCATGACCGCATCGAATACACGCAAAAGGTTCAGATCAAGCGTCAGAAAGCTCATGGTCGAATAACCGCCTGTAAAAAATAGCCTGCAAGATATCGCCGTATTATTCACAAAAAACATAGCGGATATCAAAAAGCGAAATTAGATTTATATCTTAGCCCGCCCTATACTGCAATGCAGCAAAGCAATTTTATAAATGTTTAAGAGTCTTTTATAACAATTTTACCGGGAGTAAATCATGTCTTTCTTGTCCATTGGCTTTCCCGTAATTAGCGCCGGCGTATTTGCTACCCTGCTGGTTGTCTTCAAACCGATCATTACAGGTATGCTGCGTGCTGCACTCCTGATTATTTCTCCTAGAAAATCGCTGAACGAGCGCAACATGCGCAGCCGTTTGCAAGGCGTCCTGATGCTGAATCGCCTGGCACGTGACATGGACGCATCGCAACCAGGTCTTGCTGCTGAATTTCGCTATTTCGCTTCACGGGACTAATCAATCCTGTTGCAGGGATTGCGCGCGCAGGCGCCAGAAATTGAGCGCGGCGGCCAGCACACCTGCCGCGCCAATTGCAATCACTGCTCCGGTGCCGATGCCTTCCACCATTCTGCCGGCCAAAGCCACGCCGCTCGACTGCCCCAGGAAAAAGCATCCGGCAAACGCCGACACAGCGGCACCGCGCCGCTCCGGCGCCATTTGTGTGGCATTGATCTGCAGTGTGTTGTGCAGCATGTAAAATCCGAGCCCGGTAAAGAAGCAGCCAGGGATCGCCCACCACCATGCCGGCGCCAGTGCGGTGATCAGCAGCGCCGCTGACAGGATCAGACCGCCGCGCAGAATCAGGCCGGCTTCACCGAGCTTGCTAATCAGCCGTTTCGAAATCAGCGCATACAGAATACCGCCGCCCCCGAACAACATCAGCAATGCCCCGGCCGAAGACAAAGACAGGCCATATTCGCGATGCAGATGAGAGGCGATGAAGGCAAATGATCCATACAAAAATCCGCCTTCGAGAAAAACCGTCAGCAACACCACACGTGCCCACGGTTTGGCCAGCACCTGGCGGAATTCCGAGATTATGCGCACCAGCGCCGGCCCATCCGCCCTGCTGACGATGCGCGCATGCGCAGGCAGGCGGCGGTTCAATAAAAACAGAACGATGCTGATCGCAACAAAAATCAAAGCGATCAGAAAAAAGGGCAAACGCCAGCTGGCATGATCGGCGGCGAATCCGCCGACAAACACACCGGACGACAGGCCGGTAATCTGCCCGATCAGGAACTTGGCCAGCACCGTCTGACGCTGATCGTACGGCACCACATCGCCTATCCATGCCATTGCCAGCGGAATGATCGCGGCTGCCGCGATGCCGGCCACCAGCCGGGCGCCGAGCAGCGCAGGAAAATCGGGTGCCAGCGCGCATAACATCGCGGTCACGGCGGACGCAGCGCATGCCCACGCAATGACCACGTATTTACCGAAGCGATCGCCGAGGGGGCCGAACATCAGTTGCGCAAAACCGTAAGCCACCGCAAAAAAAGTAATCACGTAAGACGCATTGCCCAGCGAAACGTTGAATTCGGTCGACAGCCGCGGCAGCAAGGCATCGGTCACGCGCAATGAAATGCCGCTGGCGAAAGAGGCAAAAGCAAGGGCCACGATGGTACTGCGCGGAACGGAAAGATCCGGCCGTATGGCAGATTCGGGAGGGGTTATCAACGGAATGGCACTCTGACTGTTTTTCGGAAAATGGACTTGCACCTGGCGATCAGCAATTGCAGTGCCGAACTGTAACTTGCGATGCTACAACAAACCAGCCGTCTCCGCCGCGATCTCGGCGCCCAAGGCCACGCCCATTCCATTGCAGCCGAAACCAAGCACGATGCGATCGGACAGCCGGCGCACGACCGGCTGCTTGTCGCCGGTAAATCCCATTACGCCGGACCAGCGGTGTTCGATGTGCACCTGCCGGCCCGGCACGATCACCTCCTGCAGCAGGCGTTCCAGCGCCGCCTGGATTGTGTCGGTAAGCGCCATGTCGGTGGTGGCTTCCGCATCGAATGCCAGGTTGCGCCCGCCACCCAGCAGCACACGCTCGCCGATGTTACGGAAATAATAAAAACCTTCATCCAGATGATAGGTGCCGCGCCAGGGCAAACCGGATATCGGCTGCGTGACCAGCACCTGGCCGCGCGCGGGCGTGATGCCGCAATCGGGCACGAGTTCGGATGTGAAGCCGTTGGTGCAGATCGCGACCCGCCGGGCGCGGAATCCAGGATAAGGTTCGCCGCGGATCCTGATCAGCACGTCGGCATCGTTTTCTTCCAGCGCTTCGACCTGGGCGCCGGTATGGATTTCGATCCCGCGCACGGCGGCCAGTCTTGCCAGCGCGCGCATCAGCCGGCCCGAATGCAGCTGGCCTTCGAACGGATTTCTCACCAGCGCCCGCACCTGCGGCCCGAAGCCGCTGGCCGACAATCCGGCCGCATCGGGCGCAAACACGTCTTGTCCGAACAAGGGCCGCAGCAGGCGGTTGACCTCATCCAGCCTTTGTAGCGCCGCCAGCTGCGGGTCGAGCAGCAATTCGAAACCGCCGAGTTCTTGATAACCAATCGCCTCGTCGCCGAAGCGCTGCCGCAGCCGGCCGAGTCCGCGCCAGCGCCGCTCAATCATGCCCAGCACCGCTGTTTCGCCGAAGGCATCGAGGTCGCTCAGGATTTCAGTCAGGCTGCCGAAGCAGGCGAAACCGGCGTTGCGGCTCGACGCGCCGGACGGCAACACGCCGCGCTCCAGTACCACGATGTTTTGCAGCGGATACCGCTCGCGCAGCTCGAGGGCCGTCTGCAAGCCGATGATGCCGCCACCGATCACAACGACATCGGCATCGCGCATAACATCGTGTTCCCAGAAGCTTGTAGTCATCCAGTGGTTCCAGGTGCCGGCTGCGCTGGCAGTCCGTATTCAGCCGTTCAGGATGCGGCCATGAAAGGCAATATGATCTTCCATGAACGACGATACGAAGTAATACCCATGGTCATAAGACTCGTGGCGGCGCAGCGTAAGCGGCTGCTTGGCCTGCCTGCAGGCTGCCTCGAATTCATGCGGCAGCAATTGTTCCTGCAAAAACTTGTCAGCCAGTCCCTGGTCGATCAGTATCCCCTGCGGAAACGGCGTATTGCGCTGCTTCATCAATTCGCTGGCATCATGTTCGGCCCACTGCGTCTGGTCGTCGCCCAGATAATTGGCAAATGCCTTTTGCCCCCATGGGCACCGCATCGGGGCGGCAATCGGCGCGAACGCCGACACCGACTGATAACGCTGCGGATGGCGCAAGGCCAGCGTCAGCGCGCCGTGTCCTCCCATCGAGTGGCCAAAAATACCGACACGGTTTTCCAGGACCTTGAATTCGCCGGCAATCAGGTCGCGCAACTCCAGCGCGACATAGGACTCCATCCGGAAATGCCGGGACCACGGCGCCTGTGTCGCATCGAGATAAAATCCCGCCCCGGTACCGAAATCCCAGTCCTTGTCCGCGCCGTCGATGCCGGTATTGCGCGGACTGGTGTCCGGCGCCACCAGCATGATGCCGTGCTGCGCGGCCCAGCGCTGCGCGCCGGCCTTGACCATGAAAGTTTCTTCGGTACAGGTCAGCCCCGCAAGATAAAACAGCACCGGCACGGCGCGCTCTTTTGCCTGCGGCGGAAGATAGACCGAGAAGCGCATCGGCAAGCCGATTTCACGCGACTGGTGCCGGTAAAACGCCTGCACGCCGCCGAAACAGCCGTGTTCGCTAATGATCTCGAGCATGAGGTCCCTGTCAGTAAAGCACGACGGAGCGAATCGACTCGCCGCTCTTCATCAGGTCGAAACCTTCATTGATCCGTTCCAGCGGCAACCGGTGTGTGATCAGATCGTCGATGTTGAGTTTGCCTTCCATGTACCAGTCGACAATCTTCGGCACATCGGTGCGTCCGCGCGCGCCGCCGAATGCCGAGCCCTTCCATACCCGGCCCGTCACCAGCTGGAATGGCCGGGTGCTGATTTCCTGTCCTGCCGCCGCCACGCCGATGATGATCGACTGGCCCCAGCCCTTGTGACAGCATTCCAGCGCCTGGCGCATGGTGGTGGTATTGCCGATGCATTCAAAGCTGTAATCGGCGCCGCCGTCAGTCAGCTGGATGATGGCGTCGACCACATTGTCGACCTCTTTCGGATTGACGAAATGTGTCATGCCGAATTTGCGCGCCATTGCCTCGCGTTCCGGATTCAGGTCGACGCCGATGATCTTGTCGGCGCCCACCATCCTGGCCGCCTGGATCACATTCAGGCCGATACCGCCCAGCCCGAACACAACCACATTGGCGCCGGCCTCGACCTTTGCCGTCCACAGCACCGCGCCCACGCCGGTGGTCACACCGCAGCCGATATAACAAACCTTGTCGAACGGCGCATCCGAGCGGATTTTTGCCACCGCGATTTCGGGCACCACGATATGGTTGGCGAAGGTCGACGTTCCCATGTAATGAAAGATCGGCTTGCCATCAAGGGAAAAGCGGCTGGTCGCATCCGGCATCAGGCCGCGGCCTTGCGTGGTGCGTATGGCCTGGCACAGGTTCGTTTTTTGCGACAGGCAGAATTTGCACTGCCGGCATTCCGGCGTGTACAGCGGGATCACATGGTCGCCTTCGCGCAGCGACGTCACGCCCGGGCCGACGCCCACCACGATGCCGGCGCCTTCATGGCCGAGGATCGATGGAAAGATGCCTTCCGGATCGGCGCCCGACAGCGTGTAGTAATCGGTATGGCAGATGCCGGTCGCCTTGACCTCGATCAGCACTTCGCCTGCCCTCGGTCCTTGCAGATCGACTTCTTCTATCGTCAGTGGTGCGCCGGCTTTCCAGGCAATCGCGGCCTTCGTTTTCATTTTGGAATTCCTTGTAGTGATGATGGCGTGTTGTCCGGGCCAGGGATTTCAGCGCCGGACAGGATCGACTTGTTCAAGCCGTATTTTATCCGTTGACAGCAAAGTTGGTGCGGCGCTCAGGCATGACGGACTGGCGTAAAAACCCGGCCATGAATTGCCGACAGGATCGCGTCCACGGCTGGATGTTTGATCTTGCGTTCGTTGGAGATCGCATAAAACTGCTCGCGCACTTGCGACAGTTCGCCCACCGGCACCGCATCGAATTGTTCCTTCACATCTTTCGCCAGTGCCGATGGCGCCGGAAACAAGCCCAGGCCATTGCGTCCGAAGGTATTCAGCAACGCGTTGTCATCAAATTCGCCAACCACATTCGGACGCAGCTCATGGGTCTCGAACCAGTGATCGATACGGCCACGGATCGCGTTGTTACGGGTTGGCAGCAGCAGCGGCGCACCATGCAGGCTGGCCGGGAATTTCGCATGATATTTTTCAGCAAGCGCAGGCAAGCCAAACAGCGTGATTTCGCTTTCGCCCAGCAGGTGGCTGAATACGCGCAAGGTGGTGCCTGATGGCACCGGCCGGTCCGTCAGCACGACATCGAGCTTGTGCACCGAAAGGTCGCCCAGCAGCGACTCGAACTTGTCTTCATAACACACCAGTTTGACGCGCTCGGTAAGCCCGAGTGCGGCCTCCAGCAGGCGTGATGAAATCAGTTTAGGGACAGAATCGGAAATGCCGACCGTCAAGCGCATGGTGCGATCCACATCGGAATCGGTCAGCACATCCTGTAACTGTTCGCCCAGCAGAAAAATCTGATCGGCATAACCAAGCGCGATACGCCCCGCTTCGGTCAGCACCAGACGCCGCCCCTGCGGCGCCAGCAGCGCCTTCCCGATCGACTGCTCCAGCAGGCTGAGCTGCGCGCTGATCGTTTGCACGGCCACATCGAGACGTTCGGCGGCGCGGGTCACGCTGCCTTCCTTGGCGACAACCCAAAAGTAATGCAAATGCCGGAAATTCAGACCTGTCGATTTCATGAATCATCTTTTTACGAAGTAATCTTCCTATTATCTTCGCTTTTTAAAGCATTACAAGGGCTTTACCATGCAGTTCGTCAAAAAAGCGTGTTTTGTCGCCGTCTGGCGAGCGTGCTTTGACTTGTAATCTCAATTTGACGCCGCAAATCCGTTTACACATTTGGAAGGGCCAGCAATGAATGATCGTTTCAATACTTTGGGTAACAATGGCGTACATGCACAGTCGGTTACGACCACGATCGACAGCGCGGCACACCGAGTGCTGCGCAATACCTACATGCTGTTGTCGATATGCCTGGCGTTCGCCGCGCTGACCGCTGGTGTATCGGCGGCAATGGGCTTGCCGCGGCCCGGCATCATCATTACCTTGGTCGGCTATTTCGGCATGCTGTTTGCGATCAATAAATACCGCGACCACAGTCTGGGCATTGCGCTGGTGTTTGCACTGACTGGTTTCATGGGTTACACGCTTGGTCCCATCATCAGCCATTATTTGAGCATGCCAAACGGCACGCAAACCGTAATGACCGCATTGGGCGGCACCGCCGCTATTTTCATGGTCCTGTCCGCTTACGCGCTGGTCACCAAACGTGACTTGTCGTTCATGGGCGGTTTCCTGATGATTGGCTTGCTGGTCGCTTTGCTGGCTGCACTGGCTGCAATTTTCCTGCAGATCCCGGCCTTGTCGCTGGCAGTGTCGGCGGTGTTCGTGTTGCTGAGTTCAGGTCTTATAATGTATGAGACCAACAGCATCGTGCGCGGTGGCGAGACCAATTACGTGATGGCGACCTTGAGCCTGTTCGTATCGATCTTCAATTTGTTTAGCAGCTTGCTGCACTTGCTGGGCTTCAGCACCAGCGATTAGGTTTTTGTTCGTTTACTTCGCGGGGCGCCGCCTTTCACCGGGGGCGCCTTTTTTTAATGCCGTCACTTATACCCGGTCATCACCGGCTTTTTTCCTCCTGGAGCAAATTTCATGCTTGAACTTTTGGCCGACCCGCAAATATGGCTTGCGTTCGCTACCCTGACCGCGCTTGAACTGGTGCTGGGTATCGACAATATTATTTTCATCTCAATTCTGGTCGACAAGCTGCCACTGCACCAAAGAGAAAAAGCGCGGCGTATCGGTCTGTTCGGCGCCATGTTCATGCGCATCGGATTGCTGGTCGGCCTCGCTTGGATTGTCGGTCTTACCGCACCACTATTCACCATCCTTGGCCAGGAAATTTCCGGACGTGACCTGGTTCTGCTGTTGGGCGGATTATTCCTGATCTGGAAAAGCGTTGGCGAGATTCATGAAACGATGGAGGGCGCGGAGGAAGGTCACTCCGCGAATGTGGTCAAGGGTACCTTTGCCGCAATCATCTTGCAAATCATGGTGATTGACATGGTGTTCTCGCTCGACTCGATCATCACCGCTGTGGGCATGGTCGATCAGGTTGCGGTGATGATTGCCGCGGTGATTGCATCGGTCGCTTTGATGATGCTGTTTGCCGGACCGATCGGCCGTTTCGTGTCGGCGCATCCAACCGTCAAGATGCTGGCGCTGTCGTTCCTGGTCGTCATTGGTGTTGTGCTGATCGCGGAAGGATTGGGTCATCATGTTCCCAAAGGTTATGTGTATAGCGCGATGGCGTTTTCTGTCGTGGTTGAAATGCTCAACATCAACATGCGCAAGCGTTCCTCGAAGCGGCCGGTGGATATACTGTTGGACAGTGTCTCCAGCGATGAGAATTCGGGCAAAAAATAAATGCGCCGGCCCCCGTGATGGGGGGCGCCGCATTTCATGTTTTGGCCTTTGATTTGATAATCGCGCAACCTTTCGCTGGATTGACAGTCGAATTCCAAGGTTACTTTTGACAAGGATCAAATCATGAGGCTTGATATTTACAAACGACCCGAAAACGGCGGGCAATATTCATATCTGGTTGTGCCGGAAGGCAGCCTGATACCGGAAGAAGCAACAAACGTAGATTGGCAGGCCGCTGATCGCGGTGTCGATTTTGATGAAAACCAGGATCAGCTCCCCCAATTAGGAATCGAAGAGCCTCTCGAGCAAATCAGCGCCAAGGGTTACGCGATCACCAGCGTAAAAAACCAGCAAATGAAGTGAGTCCGAAAGAGTAAATCGAAAAAGGGCTGCCAGTCTGGCAGCCCTTTTTCCTGATATTCCCCGCTTTACACCAGCGCGCGATCCGCCAATTCCTTTTTAACGTAGGCGTACAGGACCGGCGCCGCGATGATGCCTGGGACACCGAATAAAGCCTCCATCAACAGCATTGCTGCGAGCAGCTCCCAGGCGCGCGCGTTGATATGCGAGCCGATGATTTTCGCGTTCAGGAAATACTCAAGCTTGTGTATCGTTATCAGGAACAATAGTGAAGCCACCGCGGTATGCAGGGAATGCGACAAGCCGATTACCACCAGCACGGTATTGGAAATAAGGTTGCCGATCACCGGCAGCAGGCCCGCGAAAAATGTGATTGCGACCATGGTTTTTGTCAGCGGCAGCTTGATGCCCGCCAGCGGCAATGCCACCATCAGGAACAGCGCCGTGAATACCGCATTGATTGCCGCGATGCGCACCTGCGCAAAAACAATCTGTTGAAACGCAACGTTCAGATTGACGACCCGTTCATGCATCGCAGCCGCCAGCGGCAGATAGCGGTGTTTGCTCGTCGCATCATATAGCGCGGCCATGGCGCCGATCACCATGCCAACCAGAAGATGGACCACCGTGCGTCCGGCCCGCTCGCCAATGGTTTTGGCTTCGGTTGCGTGCTCGCGCATCCAGGTGGTAATCATTTGCCGCAGCGATTCCGCATTCGCAGGAAGATACTGCCTGAGCCATTCGGGAATCTGGTCGCGTGACGCTTCGATGATGTCCGCCATTTTTTTCAACAGGGTCTGCACGCTGCCGGCGTCGCTGTTAAAAAAGGCAATCGCACCCCAGATTGCCGCGCTCAACAATAGGACGATCATGGTGCTGAGGATCGCGACAGCGATCATCCGGGCGCGATGCCCGCTGATTTTTCGCCCCAGTACCGGCACCAGCAAATGCACCAGCGAGTAAACCAGCAAGCCGGAAAAAAGGGCGGCAAGCAGGCCTGCGCGCAGTACCAGCAGTAGCGCGCAGGCTGCAAGAATGTACGATGCAATAACGGGCAAACTGAGTTTCGATTGATCGTGCATGGGAATTTTTTGATGTAATGACAACTTGAATTTACCTCATATTCCAGGGCCGCAGATAAAAAAACCGCCCGCAATGATGTGCGAGCGGTTTCGGAATTCTCCAATTGCCGCAGATCCCGCCCTGCATTATCGCAGGTGCTTATCTCCGGCAAAAGCCCTTGGTCCTGCCGACCTCAGGGTACTTGCTGAATACCGGCGAGGATCCATCCACCCTCGCCAGCCATCGGCTTGGCCAGATTCCATACTTCGCTGAATGGGGCCGCCGCTGCGTTGTCGGACTCCTTGATCATGCCGGTGAACTTGACGCTGGCAAGATGCTCGTCACCGACGTTTTCTATGCCCAGCAACTCGGCTTCGAGTGTGACCACGTCCGTCGTATTGGCCGAATTACCCCGCTCCTGGATTTGCAACTTCAACTCGGCAAACATTTCCGGCGTCGTGAATTCACGGATATCGTTGATATCGGCTTTGTCCCATGCTGCCTGCAAACGCAGGAAGTAGGTTTTCGAATGACGCAGGAAACCCGCCGTGTCAAAGTCGCCTGGCACGTACCAGTTGGCCTCGGCGGCAACGCCAGACGATGCCGCTTGTTCGGCCTGGAAGGCAGCGGGACGGACCGGATCAATGCGCGATCCTATTTCTGGCGTGTAAGCCGAAGGTGCTGCACCGGCGTACGCTGGACGTGGACCGTTGTCACCCGCCTTGCGCTTGAACATGCGGTAGATGAACATCGCGGCCAAACCAAGCAAGGCGACCATCAGTATCGTACTGATCATGCTGGCCATCGCACCACCCAGACCCATGCTGGACAACAGTGCGCCGAGGCCCAGGCCCAGAAGCGCACCGCCAAGGATGCCTTTCCATGGGCTGGCCGGTTTTGCCGGTGCCGCAGCCGCTGGTTTCGCCGTATTTGCTGCTTGCGACGATTGGGCTGGCGGCGCTTGCCGGCTGACGCCCGATGATTGTTTCCCGAACGAACTGCCGCCACCCATGCGTTTTGCTTCCGCACTGGAAATGCCAACCGTGACAGCGACTACCGCCACCATGATGGCCATTAAAAATTTCTTCATCTTGCCTCCTGAGTTTTGATGCCAGTGTGGATTCGGCCACACCCGCCGTTTTACAGACTACCGATGATAGGGGGGTTCCGTTAATATAAAAAGCGAAGATAGTGGAACAATTTGTTCGTATAAACAGAAGCCTGAAGCGAGCCGGAAATTCCTTCCGGATTGATGCCGCGCAAATGCCGGCACTAACATTCCCGGCGGGCGGTCATCCACAGGAGACATTTTTATCAGGCTTACTCATGGAATATTTGATCGGGGAAAAAAGCGCCCGGCCCGCCAGTGGATCATCGGCCCAGCGTGTCATGTCGTTCGTAACGGGCATCATGATCCTGATGTCTGTGTGCGTCAGCGGCGAAACGGCCGCGCAGGGTGCGGCACCCGCGTCGGTGACCCGCACGCTGGAAATACCTCAGTCACTCATGGATGCACCGTTCGATAGCCCGAAGACGCTCGACGTACCGCCCGGCTTTGGAATCCGGCTGCTGGCCCGCGTCGAGGGTGCCCGCTTCATGGCGGTTGCGCCCAATGGAGACATCCTGGTATCGAATCCCGCTTCCGGCAACGTGGTTTTGCTGCGTGAACCGGCCAATGATGTGCCGGAAAATTTTATTTTTGCCAGCGGCTTGAAGCAGCCGCATGACATGGTGTTTCACCAGATCGGCAATGTCATTTACCTGTACATCGCTGAGTCGAACCGCGTGAGCCGTTCCATCTACACCAGCGGCGACACACACATCGCGGCCCGGGAAGTGGTAGTCGATAACCTGCCCAGTGCGGATTTGCCGGAACTGGGCGGTGCGTATGGTCATCAATTGAAAAATATCGCCCTGTCGTCCGATCACAAGCTATACATATCGATTGCGTCTGCCTGCAATGCCTGTGTAGAAGACACACTCAGCAATCCTGTGCGCGGTGCGATCTATCAATACAATGCCGATGGCACCGGCCAGCGACTGTTCGCGCGCGGCATACGCAACGCGGAAGGCCTGGATTTAATTCCGGGCACAAATGACCTTTGGCTGACGATCAATGGAAGCGACAATGTGCTCTATCCATTTGAAAATGATTTCGACGGTGATGGCGCAAGCGATTTTGGCAAGCTGATCGAACAATATGTCGATGACAATCCGCCTGAATTGTTCACCCGCATCCGTGATGGCGGCAACTATGGCTGGCCATTCTGCAATGCCGTTGCCAATCCGGAGATGTCGAATCTCGAACTGGTACGTGACGTCGAATTCAACCAGGATGGCGCCCGGCTCGATTGCGCCATTGCCGACCGTCCGTCCAAAGGCCTTGGCGCACATTCGGCTCCGCTCGGATTCAGCTTTTTGCATGCCAGCAGGGTGCCCGCGGCCTATCGTAATGGCGCGGTGATTGCGCTGCATGGCTGCTGGAATTGCACCAGCCTGCGCGCCGGGTACAGGGTGGCATACATCCCGTTCGATAGCGCAGGCAATGCGGGCACCAGGATCGATCTGATCAACGGCTTCGTTACCGATCCTGATACCCGGTCCTTTTGGGGGCGTCCGGTCGATGTCGTTGCGGACTCCAAAGGCAATATCCTTGTCTCCGACGATTATACTGGCGCAATCTACCAGCTGTATCCCCTTCTGCCGTGATGGTAAAAACAGGGCCCTGAACGAAGCGCGGCTTCGGCCAGCGGCCCGCCTTACAAAAAAGCGTCTTTGTTTCGTCGCTTGTCCTCATTTCAACGTGCGATTCTTTTGCTGAAAGTTCGTTAGCGAACAGAGCATTAAGGAAAAGACACGTACTCTTCGCATCAACATGTCAGCGCGCAAATGCCGTCATCCAGCCCGGCCAACGAAACCGCTGCCCGCGCAACCGGAATGTGCGTGCCGAACGTTTACTCCACTATTTCTCCAGAAATGCTTTTGAGGTTTGATCATGAAAAAATTTAAAAAAATTGCCATCGCCGTCGCCCTGCTGGGTTCCGCCAGCGCTTTTGCGCAAACCACCGATTATTCGGCTTATTACAATCCTTCGTGGTACATCGCTCCAAGCGTCAATGTGAGCAAATCGGATGACACATTTGGTGTAGACCACAACGGCTCCGGCGGTGGTCTGCGTTTCGGCAAGGCGATTTCGCCAACCTGGGATCTGCAGTTCGGGCCGACATTTTCGCGCTCATCCAACAATGGCCGCACTTATGAACAAACCACGCTGGGCGCTGATGCGCTGTACATGTTCTCGCGTAACCGGTTTCGTCCCTTTGTATTGATGGGTGCCGGTGTGCAGCAAGACAAAGTGCGTTCGCCTGGTCTCAACGATTCCAGCACCTCGCCTTATATCAATGCGGGATTGGGTTTCCAGTATTCGTTCACTGACCGCTTTGCATTCCAGGCCGATGTGCGGCGGGTGCACGGCTTCCTGCGTGACAATGCCTTCAACTCCAAGCGCAGCAACAATGACTACGTGACCGCCAGCCTGATTTATTATTTCGATCGTCCGGCGCCACGTCAGGTCACCCGCGTAGTAGCCGAACCGGCGCCGGTAATCATCGCCGCGCCAGCACCGGTCCCAGCGCCGATGCCGGCACCCGCGCCTGCGCCACGCTTTGAACGGATCACGTTGTCGGCAACCGAATTGTTCGCTTTCGACAGCGCGACCCTGCGCATGCCACAGCCGAAGCTGGATGCGATCGCCGACGCGCTGAGCGGCTCTTCCGGAAGTGACAACCTGACCATCACCGGTTACACCGACCGTCTTGGATCCGATCAGTACAATCAAAAGCTGTCACAGGAACGTGCCGATGCAGTCAAGGCTTATCTGGCAGGCAAAGGCATTAACGCCAGCCGCATGAATGCGCAAGGCAAGGGCGAATCCAATCCGGTGGTTCAGTGTTCGCAAAAAAATCGTGCGGCACTGATCCAGTGCCTGGAGCCGAATCGCCGCGTTGAAGTTGAGCAGATCACGATCGAGCGCCGCGTGCAGTAATGGTGCAGCGGTTCGGCACACGTCGATGCGCAGTAAAAAATGGACGCTTCATGCGTCCATTTTTTTTGCGCTGAACAGTGCAATGCTCAGACAAAGTTCTTCCGTTATCATGAAGCTCGGGGCGTTTTGCAGCTTGCGCAGAGCCGGATGTCGAATGCAAAGGACTTCTAATATGTCAAAAAGAACGATCACGAATATTTTTCCAGCGATACGCGAAGATATCGCAGACCTGACCACCTACCGCGCGTTGCCCACCAACTTGATAGACATGGTGGATCCTTTTCTATTTCTGAATCACCATGGTGCGCAGACGTATCCGCCAGGAAATCAGGGCCTGCCGTTCGGTCCGCATCCGCACCGGGGTTTCGAGACCGTCACCTTCATTCTTGACGGCGACATCGCGCACCGCGACAGCGGCGGTCATGAAAGCATCATCGGCGCGGGAGGAGTGCAATGGATGACCGCGGGCCGCGGCCTGGTGCATTCGGAAATGTCGTCCGCTGATTTCAAGAAAACCGGTGGCCCGCTCGAAATCCTGCAACTGTGGGTAAATTTGCCGGCGCGGCTGAAAATGACCGAACCTCGTTATATCGGATTGCAGGTTGATGACATCCCGGTGTACGAAACCGATCAGGGGCGCGTGAAGGTGCAGCTGACCGCCGGTGAATGGGACGGACATCGCGGACCGATCCCAACGCTGACGGACATCACGGTGATGACGGTCGAGCTGCGAGCCGCAGCGAATATCAGGTTGAGCATCGACGCCGCCCGGAATATTTTCTTTTATGTGGTGCGCGGTGCGCTCGAGGTCAATGGAAAGCAGGTCGGGATGCGCCATCTGGTTGAATTCGACAACCAGGGCGAAGAGTTGGAAATACGCGCTGCAAACGATGCCCTGATCCTGCTTTGTCACGCGCAACCTTGTAACGAACCTGTCGTCAAATACGGGCCGTTCGTGATGAATACAACGGAAGAAATCCAGCAAGCGATCCGCGATTATCAGGCCGGGAAATTCGGCGCCTGATGACGCCGGCATTTTTGAAGGAGCAATCGATGAGTGAGGTTCGTTTCGGGCCCCGGCCCGGTTTTATCACGCTCTGCCTGCTGGCGCTGGCGGGCGTGGTGTCCGCCGCTGCCGCACAGACCGCGCCGGCTGGCGCAGCGCGGGTTCGTGCCGACGTGCTGGCCAGCGGCCTCGATCACCCATGGGCGCTGACTTTCATCGACAACGGCCGCATGCTTGTTACCGAGCGCCCCGGCAGGCTGAGGATGATCCAGCCAAGCGGCGAGCTGGGGCCGCCGATCGAGGGTTTGCCGAAAATTGCGGCAGGCGGCCAAGGCGGCCTGCTGGATGTGGTCGCCGACCGGGATTTTGCGCAAAACCGCATGATTTATTTTTGCTATTCCGAACCGGCGCCGTCGGGCAGCGGCAATTCGACCGCCATGGCATCTGCGCGCCTGTCCGCTGATGCGAAGCGGCTGGAGCAAGTGCGGCCCATCTTCAGCCAGCGTCCGAAGACGGTCAGCACGGCGCACTTCGGCTGCCGTATTGTCGAGAACACCGACGGCACGCTGTTCCTGACGCTTGGCGAACGTTTCAGCCGCAAGGACGACGCGCAAAAACTCGACAATCACCACGGCAAGATAATCCGTGTGCGCAAAGACGGCTCGGTGCCGCCGGATAATCCGTTTGCAGGCAAGGACCAGACGCAACGCGGCGCCTTGCCTGAAATATGGAGTTTTGGCCACCGCAATCCCCAGGGCGCCACGCTCGGCCCCGATGGCCGCTTGTGGGAAAACGAACATGGCGCGCAGGGCGGTGATGAAATCAACCGCCCGGAGGCCGGCAAGAATTACGGCTGGCCGGTCATCAGCTATGGCGAAAACTATGGCGGTGGCCCGATCGGCGAGGGCCTGACGGCCAAACCAGGCATGGAACTGCCGCTGTTTTACTGGACGCCATCGATCGCACCGTCCGGCATGGCTTTTTTGCGCAGCGAGCGTTATGGCAAGGGCTGGCAGGGCAGCCTGTTTGTCGGCGCCCTGAAGTTCAAGTATCTTAGCCGGCTGGACCTGAGAAACGGCAAGGTAGTGCGCGAAGAAAAGCTGCTGGAGGATATCGGCCAGCGCATCCGCGATGTGCGTGAAGGCCCCGACGGATTGATCTACGTGCTGACCGACGAAAGCCGCGGCCAGCTTATCCGCTTGCAGCCGGCCTCATAACCGCGACCTCAAGGTACCGAATGGCGACCACAATAAAACACCGGAAAACCAATATCGTCACCCTGGAAGCCGGTGAAACAATCGAGGAACAGTGCGGTCCTGGCGACATCGCCCTCGTGCAGGACAACGAGGGCTGGTGGACACATTTCATCGGCAAGGATGGCGTAATCGACAGTTATGATGCGCCATTCGAGACGTACAACAAGGCGCTCTGGACCGCAAAAGCGGCGGCCGAATTCGAGGGGGAGTAGCGCCGGTTTAACTCAGCGCCGCTTCAAAAATCGTACGGCCCGCCACGCTCGAGCGCGCGCCGGTACGCCGGACGTGCATGGATGCGCTCCAGGAAATCCATCAGCCGCGGTCGCGACGCATGCAGGCCGGCGCGCTTGGCGGCCGCCTCCAGCGGGAAGCTCATCTGGATATCGGCGGCGGTAAACTGTTCGCCGGCGAACCACGTTCCCTTCCCGATCTCTGTTTCCAGGTAATCGAGGTGGCGCTCAAGCTGCGGCGTAATGAAGCTGCTTTTGGCGCGGCTGGCAATCGCCCGGGCGATCGGGCGTATCAGAAAAGGCATCGGCCCATTTTCGATCCGATCGAACACCAGCTTCAGCAGCAGGGGCGGCATCGCCGAGCCCTCGGCATAATGCAGCCAGTAGGTATAACGCAAGCGCGCCGGCGTGCCGGGGGCGGGAATGAGATTTCCATGGCCATACCGCTCCACCAGGTATTCGATGATCGCACCCGACTCGGCCACCGTCACACCATCGTCGGTGATGACCGGCGACTTGCCGAGCGGATGAATCTCGCGCAGCGCGGGCGGCGCCAGCATGGTCTTTGGGTCGCGCTCGTAGCGCTTGATCTCGTATTCCAGACCGAGTTCTTCCAGCAGCCAGAGTATGCGTTGCGAGCGCGAATTGTTCAGGTGGTGGACGACGATCATGAGGTGGGCCTTTCCGGGCGCAATGGGAGCGGCAAGAATAGCGCACTTGCTGTAAGAGCCTATCCCAGTAGTTCAAGTCGTCGTGGCGGGGCGCTTTGCGTCCGGCACTGCGTTGTGTCTCCTTGCCATGGTGGCCACGCCCCGCAGGAAGTCCCCTTGGGGGATGTCGCGTCGACACGCCTTGTTCCGAACACAAATCACCTCCGCCACAACTGACTCGAACTACTAGGATAGGCTCTTAATGCGTGCGCCGCCACTGCCGTGCGTTGTTAATGACTGCCCGGGTAGGCGCCACCGTCGGCCAGGATGTTCTGCCCGGTGATGTAGCTGGCGTGCTGGCTGCACAAAAAGGCGCAGATCGCACCGAACTCGTCGGCGCTGCCGAAACGTCGTGCCGGAATGGACCGGCGCCGCTGGTCTGCCGCTGACTCTCCCCCCTGCTGCGGCGTATCGGGGTAAGTCTTTTTAAGGCGGTCGGTGGCGAACTGTCCCGGCAAAAGATTGTTGATCGTCACGTTGGATGCCGCAACACTGCTGCGCGCAAGGCCGGCGACAAAACCGGTCAGGCCGCTGCGCGCGCCGTTGCTCAGTCCGAGAACGTCGATCGGTGCCTTGACGCTGCTGGAGGTGATATTGACGATGCGGCCGAAACCGCGGGCGGCCATGCCGTCGACGGTCGCCTTCATCAACTCGATGGGTGTCAGCATGTTGGCATCCACGGCCCTGATCCAGTCGTCGCGCTGCCAATCGCGGAAGTCGCCTGGCGGCGGCCCGCCCGCATTGGTGACCACGATGTCGAAGTGCTTGCCTTGCGCCGCGGCGTGATTGAACACGGATGCCCTGCCTGCCTCAGTGGTGATGTCGGCGGCAAGGTATTGGACCGCGGCTTCTGCCGGGGCAGGCCGCTCCGCCAGAAGCCGCCGGGCCGCTTGTTCGAGTGTCTCGGTAGTGCGCGCCACGATCACCACATTGACGCCTTCACGCACGAGGGCTTGCGCACAACCAAAACCCAGGCCTTTGCTTGCGCCGCAGACCAGCGCCCATTTCCCTGCAATTCCAAGATCCATTTTTTCTCCGGTCGAATGTTTGGAGTGGCCGAGTTATCTCATTCCCGCTCCACGCCAGTATTGAATTTTTTACGTCGTCCTGGCATTGATTATTTCTCCAAGACGGGAGTTTCCACTTATTGAAGTGTCGGCGCGGATCAGACTGTTACACGTGTTCCGGAAAATTTCAATAGGGCTGCAGGGATGGGCCTCACCTATATTTCATATCCGCATGAACCAGAAGAAATATGGCAGGCTGATTTGGGAAATTACTCGTGTGTCGAACGAGGTCAATGTGATCGATGCTGTGATGGAAGCGCAGTGTGGATTGGTCGTACTATTGCGTAATTTGGCGCAGATGGTATGGGTAAAAAGAATTGCATCAACTTCCAACGAGACTGTGCGGATTGCGTCTCGTCGGAATTGTATGGATCTCCGTGTTTTTCAATCTGCTGTGATGTTGCCTTCGCGGACCACCTTCCCCCAACGCACAGTTTCGGAAGTGAGGAAGGCAGCAAACTCTTGAGGAGAAGCGCTGGTAGATGCAATGACGCCACCAATTGCCAGCTTTTCCTTGAGACTCTTTTGCGCCATGACTTTTGTCAGTGCCGAGAAAAGCTTGTTGACGATGGGCGCCGGTGTACCGCGTGGAACAAAAATGCCTTGCCATGAAGAGCTCACCATCGTTGGATATCCTTGTTCGACGAGGGTCGGTACGGAAGGCAGGTCCGCGAGGCGACTTTCGGAGGTGACTCCCAGTGCACGGACCCGTCCTGACTTGATGAATCCGATTGCGGAAGGCATCGTCGTAAACATTACTTGTGTCTGTCCGCCGATAAGGTCGGTCATTGCCGGCCCTGCGCCTCCTTTATAGGGCACATGTATCATGCTTATTTTCGCTTCCTTCATCAAATATTCCATTTCCAGACGGTTCTGGCTGCCGCTGCCAGGCGTTCCAAAATTGAGCTCGCCTTTGCGCTTGGTGGCGTAGCTGATGAATTCACTCAACGTCGATACCGGGACGGTCGGGTTGACAACCAGAACATCGGGAACGTCGGCTACCTTGGTCACGGCAATGAAATCCTGCTCCGGCTTGATCTTGAGAATACCGGCAAAGATGCTCGGGTTGATCGCTGTCGCTCCCACGTTCCCGAAAAAAAGCGTGTAACCGTCGGGCGCTGCCTTTGCGGCAGCCTCCATGCCGATATTGCCGGCGGCGCCTCCCTTGTTTTCGATAATGACACTTTGCTTCAATTCTTCGGAAAGCGACTGGCTGATGATTCGGGCAGTAAAGTCTGATGCGCCGCCGGGGGCGAACGGCACGATCAAGCGAACTGTCTTTTGTGGATAATTTTCCTGCGCGCCGACAATCGTTCCCGTCAACAGCAACGTCGCGTGAAATGCAGTAATAACCAGCTTTTTCATTTTCATCTCCTTCTAGGATTTATCAGGGCATTACGACACAGTCTTCTGCGAGACTTTCAGTGATTTCGGCTCAACAGGATGTATTGCTATTCCAGCTCTTCGCTTGCGAAGGTGGGCACCTGGACCGGAGCGCGGCGCTTTGCGGAAAGATCGAGTGCCTTGGTAAGCATCAGACGATGATGTGCTTCAGCAGCCGTGGCGTGATGGGTCGGCAATCCGGTGGATAGGCGCAGCAGCCAGGACATCGTTTCTTCCCGCATCGGTCCGCGTAATTCGCCTAGAGCGATGTGACCGGGCGGGTAGCTGCCAATGAAATCGACCAGACGGGTTTTATCCGGCGCATAGCCTTCGGACTGGGGATGATCTACTGCCAGCACAATGTCGCGGTGGGTATCATCGATGGTCAGCACGCCTTCGGTTCCAATGATGCCAACTTCCAGCGAATAAACAGCTCCCGGCCATGCTACTGGCAGTGCCCATGAAATGCTCAGGTGGTAAATACTGTCGTCATCCATGGTGATCATCCCTGCCGTGCCATCGATCCCACCGCATGCCGGGCCAAGCGCTTTGTCCACCGAGCGGGCATAGACTTCGACCGGCGTGCGTCCTTCCATGATCCACATCACAACATCTACTGCGTGTGTACCGGAGATGACCATCGGAGAAATCTTCTTCGGGTCCGGCGTGCGTTTATAGTTATCGAGAGCGACCA
The DNA here is from genome assembly GCA_040387375.1 of Pseudomonadota bacterium. Lineage (GTDB taxonomy): Bacteria > Pseudomonadota > Gammaproteobacteria > Burkholderiales > Burkholderiaceae_D > JAZKDW01. The sequence goes on along the minus strand of JAZKDW010000015.1, from coordinate 305,902 downwards.
GTTTATTCATGAAACCACGCGAGGTGGCCATGGTTACCTGGCCGAGTTCCCCGGTACTGACTTTTTCCTTGGCGACCAGCCAACGCTGACGGAATCGCTGGGTGTAGCCGACTACCGCATCGACGCCGCGCGCTTCAATCGCCTTCAGCACCCGGGCAGAATCACCAAGATCGGTTGCCAGCGGCTTTTCAATCATCATTGCAAGTCCGCGCTCGACCGCCGCAAGGATGGGTTCCACATGCAAATGCTCATCGGTGGAAATGATCACGGCAGTGAGCTCGGGTCGCGCCAGCAGTTTCTGGTAATCGTCGGTAACGAAATCCGCACCCACCTTTTCTGCAACCAGGGCGGCCCGCTCAGGATTGATTTCTGCAATCCCGATCCAGTCGACTTGAGGAAAGCGGGCCGCGATTTCACCGCGTATAAGACCGACCCGGCCGGCACCGATGATGCCCAGTCCGATGCGATTACGTTCAATGTTTTTCATAGGTCCTCTGTTTTCAGCAAAGAATGTCGATTGGTCGGTTTTCTACTGCTGACTGGTCGGCCGCCTGATAGATTTGCATCACCATGCGCGCCTGCTCGGCAGTGACCAGCGGTTGTCGGTTCAACGCGATGCACTCGAGAAAATGCATCGTTTCCGCCTCCATCGGACCGGCATAGACATGCGCGACTTTTTCGCCAGGCATGGTTGAGAGCGGCAGCACGATCCCTTTCTGCATCGTGTTCAGCAGGACGTCACGATGGGTGTCATCGACAATGATCGAGCCTTCGGTGCCGACCATCTCGATCCAGGTGGAAGAGAAATTCGGATAAGCTGGCGGTTGCACCCATCCAGCGCCAATCGTGAATACGGAGCCGTCATCCATGGTGACAATGATCCACACGCAATCGGGAGCATCGACCGTTTTTTGCATGATCTTGCGTACTTCCTGCGCATACACCCGAATCGGTTTTCTGGGAGCGAAACACCACAGTACGAAGTCAATGTCGTGGGTTGCTTCCATTGCAGCGGGCGACAGTTTGCCGCGTCCACTGATCTTGCTGCCGAGTCCGCGGGAAATATGACGGCTGACCAGCGCACTCACGGGTTCACCGATGGTGCCATCATCAATCGACCGCTTGACATAGGCGAACTTTGGATTGAAGCGTTGTGAATATCCAATGGTGAAAAATAATCCTTTTGACTTGGCCAGTGCGATTAATTCATCTGCTTCGGACAGTTCGATTGCGATCGGCTTCTCGAGAAAGACGTGCTTGCCTGCCAACAGACTTTCCTTTGCCATCGGAAAATGTTTGGTCTCGGGAGTGGCTGAAATAATAACTGCGTCGATTTCCTTGTTGGCGAGCAGCTGCCGATAATCGGTGGTCGCGGAAACGGGGCGGGTCTTGCCGACTATTTCTTCAAGCCTGGTTTCATTTGTTTCTGCCACATGCAGTTCGCTGACATACGGATTCGCAGCGCAGGTTTCGGCACGAATGCCTCCGCACCAGCCGGTGCCAATGATGCCCACTTTAATTTGTTTCATACTGTCTCCAATCGTTTTGCTGTTTAAAAGTCTTTTTGAATCACGTTTTGGTCGATGATTTTCGGATGCGTTTACTTCACTTATTCAAGTCCCATTTCGAATGCATTAAGCGTCATTGCGACGAATGCATAGTAGCCAAGAATGCCGACTGCCTCTACCAGGGTCTTGTCTCCAAAAACCTGTCGGGCGCGATCAAACAAATCCTGCTCTATTCGGTTCGTCGCAAGCAACTGCGTTGCCAGTGTGTGCAAACTCGACAGTCGCTCGTCGGCAAATTCCGGTTCATCTCCACGTCGCACCGCACCAATCATTTCGTCGGTCAAACCGGCTTTCCTGGCGATCGGTTCATGAATCTGCTGTTCCCCCAGGCACTGATGATGGGCACCGACGCACAGAATGAGCAGTTCCGATTCCTGCAGCGACAACGATGTTCCATAACGGCAAAATGCGCCGAGCTTCTCGGCGTGACTGGCCAATTCCGGGCTGTGCAGCCATGCGAGGAACGGTCCGTCGATATTTCCCCGGGTGCGTTTGATCGATTCGTATACCTGTCGCTGAGCCGGCCAGAACTCATCGATTTCCGGAAGCGGCAACCGGGATTTCATGCCGCGTCCATGAAGTTGATGATCAGTTGCGAAAACTCGTCGCTGCGTTCAATGTTGGACAGATGTGCGGCGGCAAGCGAAACGCGGGTGCTTGTTTTCAAGAGGTGAGCAAGTTCGTCAATGTGCGCCGTCGGGGCTGCAAGGTCTTCGACGCCGCTGATTAACATCACGGGGCAGCGGATGGATTTCAAAAGCGGACGCGCATCGTAATCCCGGACGGCTTTTGCACACGCCAGAAAGCCGTCGACCGACGTTGTACGTATCATTGCGCGGAGCCAGGCGTCGCGATCCGGGTGGTTCTGACGAAACGCCTCGGTCAGCCAGCGGTCAGCGGTGCCGTCCACGATCGCGGCGATGCCTTTCTCCTTCACCAGCGCGATACGCTGGTCCCATTGCGGCCGTGTGACGTCCGTCTGGTAATAGCGGAAATTGGCGGCCACCAAACGCTCTACGCGTAGTGGTTCGGTGGCGGCCATATGAAGGCCGAGCATGCCGCCCAATGAAATGCCGGCGAAGCTGAAACGCTGTATGCCGCGTTCATCCAGCAGTGACAGCAAATCCTGCGCAAGCTGTTCGACCGAAGTCGATGCTCCTAGCGGTTCAGTCTCGCCGTGTCCGCGATAACTATAACGCAGCACCTGGAATTTTTTGCGCCATAGGGTACATTGTGAATCCCACATCTGCGGTGTCGCAGCCAAGGAATTTGCGAGCACCAGGACTGGCGCGCCCTGCCGGCCTTCCAGTGTGTACGCAGTAGCGGGCATGCTGTGTGTGGACAAGGACTTATCCATGATCACCGGCCGAGTGCCTGGTTTACACGTGGCAGCACTTCTGTCGCCATGAGTTCCATGGAACGTTTGCCAAGCACGGGGTCGATCCAATCATGGCACGAATACAGGAGCGTGCCAAAGTCACCAATTTGATCTCGAAAAGCAAGCAATTGGTCGACAACTTCGTTGACGGTACCCGCGATGACGAGCTGATCCATTACATATTCCAGCGTAAGATCTGAATCCGGCATCGTCTGGTCGGGCTTGAACAGATTGGATCGGCCGTTGCCGCCGATTAGTTTGCGCATGAGCTGCTTGAAATAGAACGCATATGGTCCGTTCGCACCTTTTCCATAGTCCCGTGCATCGGATTCCTTATCGGCGACAAAGATGCTTTTGGCAACACGCCATTCGCTCGGGTTTGCCTGCTTGTCCACAGCATTGCGGCCTTCGACATATTTCGGCCAGTGAGTGGCAACCCATTTCGGCAGCAGGAAGTTCGCCGAAATCGGCTGCCAGCCGCGCTTGGCTGCTTCTGTAACTCCTTTTGAGAAAGGGGCGACGGCCGTTACAACGATTGGCGGATGGGGGCGCTGAAACGGTTTGGCGATGATGCCTTGCCCGATTTCCGGAATCATCGTTTTACCTGTCGAGACGTTCCAATATTTTCCCTTCAAGTCGTACGGCGGCTCCTGTGCCCAGATGCTGAGAATCATATCGATCGACTCGACCAGCATCTCGGTGCGGTCCTTGTCGAGATTTCCAAATAACTCGACATCCGACATCAACCCGCCAGGACTGATGCCAAACAGCAGTCGCCCCTCGAGCATGTGATCGAGCATGGCAACTTGTGCCGCCACTGTGGCTGGATGCGTGTTTGGCAAGTTCACCGTGCCGGTCCCCAGATGGATCTGTTTGGTCTCGTATGCCAGGCTGGCGAGAAAGGCAATGCAGGATGAGATGGGCTCAGCGGCATCAGACACATGCTCGCCAACGAAAGCCTCGTTATAGCCAAGCCGGTCCGCCAGCAGAATCGCCTCGCGGTCTTCCTTGAGCGTCTCAGAGAAGCGGCGCCCAGGAGGGTGCAGCGGCATCATAAACATTCCCAGCTTCATATTAGAGCCCATATTTAAAGATCGTTTGATCACTTTAATTGTGTTGATTTTGTTTTGCAAGCGTTATTTTTAAATTAGGCAGGCAAGGGGAGAAGTTGACAATGGACCTGCCGCCTTTGTATATATATCGATGCTCCAGAATTGCGCGAAGAAAGAAGCCAGGCATTACATGAGATGTCGATGCGAATTGCATCCCGTTGGTTTCCATTGACTTTCAGTGATCAATCGATCATTATGATCGCGGGTTTTAGCCGATTCGCCGATTCAGGAGAAACATCATGAATGCAAGAGCAACAGTTGACGAATTAACGGAATTTGATCAACGCGATTTTCGCAATGCGCTCGGCACATTTGGCACCGGAGTGACGGTCATTACCACACGCGACGACAGCGGAAAACTGTACGGGGTGACAGTCAGTTCTTTCAATGCGGTCTCGCTGGATCCGCCGCTGATTCTCTGGTCGCAATCCTGCGGCGCACCCAGCAACCGCGTATTCCAGCGGGCGCCACATTTTGTGGTGAACGTGCTATCGGCACAGCAGTCCGACCTTTCCGACCGTTTTGCGCGCTCCAGTCCTGATAAGTTTGATGGAGTTGATTTCTCTACTACCGAAGAAGGCATTCCAGTATTAGCTGGAACCGCGGGACATTTCGTCTGCCGTAACGATTATCAGCTTTACGGCGGCGACCATACAATTTTCCTGGCACGGGTACTGCGCTTTACCCACGATGCCGACACGCGTCCTTTATTTTTCTGGAAAGGACAGTACCTGCGCCCTTAGTTGCGCAGCGGTCCGATTCAATCAACTTTATTTAAGGAGAAAACATGGTCCATGCTGCGATTGTAGGATTGGGATGGTGGGGAAAGATCATCACCAAAACGCTGGAGGCCAGCGGGAAGATACGTGTTATCGCCGCTGTGGAGCCGAATCAGGAAGCCGGTAGAGCATTCTGCGAGCAAGCGGGAATCCGGTATTACGAGAATTTTGAAGATGTACTGGGAGAACGTGACGTTGATGTCGTGATATTGACGTCGCCGCATCGGTTCCACGAAGAACAGATTATCAAGGCCGCATCCGCCGGCAAGCATGTGTTTTGCGAAAAGCCCCTTGCACTATCGCTGGATGCTGCGACTCGCGCGGTAAAGGCGTGCATTGCACAAGACGTACGCTTGGGAATCGGCCACGAGAGACGGTTCGAGCCGCCCATGGTTTTGCTCCAAAATCTTTTCAGGGACGGCGTGCTGGGCGAACTGCTGCAAATCGAGGGCAACTTCAGTCATGACAAGTTTCTTGCCCTTGCACCGGACAATTGGCGTTTGTCGCGTGCCGAAGCTGCCTGTGGGCCGATGACTGCAACCGGCATACATCTGCTTGATTTGTCGGTGAGTTTGGGCAAAGGTGCGCGCGAGGTGTATGCCACCAACCGGTCGCTGGTAACCGGATTCGAATCGGGGGACAGCCTTTCGTCGAATATCAGTTTGTCGAACGGCGCGGTGGCGGCAATCAATGCAAATCTGGCGACGCCATTTTATTCACGCTTCACCGTGTTCGGCTCGCGCGGATGGATTGAAATTCGCGATAAATCCCATGTTGAGGCGCCTACCGGATGGACGATGCTGCGTTCGTCGGCAAGCGGACAGCCAACGATTACGGATTATCCTGTGGCTTCACCGGTGTTAACCAATCTTGAAGCATTTGCAGACGCGGTTCGAGGTACCCAGAAGGATTATCCGGTGCCTCTGCAAGAGATGCTTGATACGGTAGCCGCGCTTGAGGCTGTCTTCGAGTCGACACTTAATGGAAATATTGTCCACGCAAGATCGGTAAACGTCGACGGCATGTAGAGCCGGTTCCCTGGCACTGGCGACACGCAGGGAGGGATGTCGTCGGCCACGTGCCGAGGAATGTTCGATGCCGCATTTGTAGGCAGATACTTGTTAAAATCGATGAATGTAAACGCATTACGGCACGGCGCCCGATGTGCCCAACAAATGCTCCCTCAAACCATGACAGTACAAAAAGTATCAGCTCCACATAAAGTCCGAGCACCTCGGATGGATACGATTGAGCGCGAACAGTTGATCGTTCAAAAGGCAGTCGAATATTTCGCCCAAGAGGGTTTTGAGGGCAGCACGCGGGATCTCGCCCAGCATATTGGCATCACCCAATCCCTCCTTTATAAGTATTTTCCAAACAAGCAGGCTATCGTTGACCGCGTTTATAAAGAGGTCTACCTGGCGAAATGGAACCCATTGTGGGAAGAGCAACTGCGCGACAGGACCGTCCCGATGGAACAGCGCCTGAAGCAATATTATCTTGATTATGCCAAAAGCGTTCTCCAAAAGGACTGGGTACGAATCCTGATTTTCGCCGGCCTGAAACAAGAAGGCATTAATAACCGTCTGTTCAAATTATTGCGTGAGCAGATCTTCGTTACGGTTGTGGCCGAAGTGCGGCATGCATATTGTCTTCCCGCACCGGTTGATAATGAATCGGCGGAGATAGAAATTGAACTTGTATGGGCACTACATGCCAGTATTTTTTATCTGGGCATGCGCAAATGGGTATATAAATCCGGGATCCCCAAGAACGTCGATGCCATCATTGAAGCCCTGATTGGAGGCTTTATTGACAACATGAAGCATAGGTGTGGCAATCAACAGATCGCAAATCGGGTATAGACACTACCGCCAAGTAACTCTGGGCCCGGATCATATTTTTGATGCCAGCTCGCGCACCCTTCACAGCCCGCATGCGATGCCAGCGCAACCTGAACAAGCAAAGAAATTTTCGTCAACAGGAAGGTTTCCAGCGAGCCTTCTGAATTCCCGGCGTCGGTAACACGTTCCTTCACGCAATCGCAACGCATGCGGGTATTGCATCATCTCCATTTGATCACACGACAGAATCCGTACTATTATCTGTCTACGGTTCAACGGAAAACCGCTCCCGACATCGATACCGGCGCAAGTTCGGATTTGCCCGGCACGTGTCAAGAAGCTTTCCGCTTTATCGCCATCGCCATGTGCAGTGTTCCTCAGGGAGAGACAGGTGCAGCAATGATTGCTCATATCCTCGCGCTCGATATCGCCGGAAATCCATTCGACTGGATTTCTCCGGAAGACGCCGTGCTGTACTACGCTGCCGGAAAAGTGGCGTGGGAGCTAGGTGAGCGGAATCAGGTCTTCCGCGGCGGTTATTCGCGCGCCGGCGTGCAGTCCAGGATTACGGTCAAGCCCATCATCGCCATCGCCGGCAGTGAAATCATGGCGCGCATGCTGCGCGCCGACCTACCCCTCGGCAATCAGAATCATCTGCTGTTCAAGCGCGACCGCTACACCTGCGCGTATTGCGGCAATCGTTTTGCGCACAAGGACCTGTCACGCGACCACGTGCTTGCACAGAGACGCGGCGGCAAGGATACCTGGATGAATTGCGTCACCTCATGCCGGGACTGCAACCAGGAAAAGGCGGACAAGCTGGTGGATAGCTTCCGGCCGCTGCTGTTTGTACCGTACATTCCATGCCGCGCCGAACACTATCTGCTCAGCGGCAGGAATGTGCTGGCCGATCAGCACGAGTATCTTGCCGCCAGGCTGCCGCGGCACAGCAGGCTGCTGTCCTGAGTCGGAACATGCAATCTCAAGCGGACGCATCGGCAGCCTGGCACATTTTCTGAATCGCTTCGGCATCAGTCGCAAACAGGTGTTCGCTTCCCAGCATCTTGATCAGGCCGGCCCGGTCAAGCACATCCCACACCTGCTTCTTGATGGCCGTTACGTACAGGACCATGCCCTTTTCCTGCAAGGTCCTGTGTAGAGCCTCCAGGATCTCGACGCCGCTGACGTCAATATCATTGATCGAACTGGCACACAGCATCACCCGTCGCAGCTGGCCGTCGGCACGAATGCGCTCGGTAATATAACGCTCCAGCATTGCCGCGGTCAGGAAATTAAGCGCGGAATCGAGGCGCACCGCAAGCAGGTCAGGCGCAAGCGGCGGCAGGTTGAACCGGCTGCGATCACGCAGGGTTCCATCCCCATGCTGGCTGACTTCCACGATGCGCGGATGCGCGCGCCGGTACAGGAAGGACACCATCGTCAGTCCAACACCCACAAAAATGCCCCAATGCAGACGCGGCGCCGACAACAGCGTTACCGCGAAGGTCACGACGGCGATCAGACCCTCATCGCGCGAGATGGAAAAAAGCCGGCGCATTGCCCGCCAATCCACCAGTCCGAACACCGGCACCATGATCATTGCCGCCAGTACCGCGCGCGGCAGGTAGAACAGGAAATCCATCAGGAACAACAGGCAGCACAACACGCACAGCGCGGAAAACAGGGTCGACCACGCACTCGTGGCGCCTGCATATAGATTAAGCGCGGAACGGGAAAACGATCCGCTCACCGGAAACGCGCCGCTGAAGCCACTGGTGATTTTTGCCAGTCCCTGGCCGATCAGTTCCTGATTTTCATCCCATTGCTCATTGCGCTTGCGGGCCAGGACCCGGCAGCTTGACATCGCTTCGGTAAAGCTGATCAAGGCCAGGATCAGCGCTGCGGGCCATAGTTCCTGATGGCTTTCGAAAGAGATCGCCATAGGCAATGCAAGAGGGGCAATACCTCCCGGGATGGCGCCGATGATGGCGCCGCCGTGGCCTGCATAGTCCAATGCCTGGCTGGCCGATATGCCCAATATCGTGACGGCCAGCATGCCGGGAAAACGTGGCAGGAAACGCTTGAAGGCCAGCAGCAAGGCCAGTGAAGAAAATCCGAAAATGCAAGTCATCAGCATGCCCTCGCTCATCGAACCGGCCGCCACCTGACGAAGCTTTTCAAACGATAAACCAATGCCCAGCAGCGCCGGCAACTGTGAAATGATGATGATCAGCGCCGCCGCGTTGATAAATCCGGTCACCACCGGTTGCGACACGATATCGGCAATGCGTCCGAGCCTGAACGCGCCGAGCAGGAACTGGATGGCGCCCGCGTACAGCGCCAGCCAGATCGCCAGCACCACCCATTGCGCGCTGCCCGGCACAGCCATCGGCGCGAGCGAGCCGAATGTCAGCAAGCCGGTCAAGGCAACCGGTCCGACGGCCAGCAGCGCGGAAGAACCCCAGAGTATGCCGATAATGCTTGGAAGCAAAGCGGCGTACAGACCTGTTTGCGGCGGCATGCCGGCCAGGGTCGCATACGCAATTGCCTGCGGAATCAGGACCAGGCCGACGGTGATGCCGGCCCATGCATCGCGCCTGAGCGAAATTGCCGTCGGACGCGGCCAATGCAGAAAGGGGAAGAGTTGCCGGATGTTGATGATCAATCCTTTTTATTCAGTCAATAATGCGCAGGGATCATGATACCGTTCAGGAAATTTGCTGATAGTACAGATTTTGAGGGTGATTTGCTTGCGCAAAAAAGAACCAGCGCTCTGCGATCAGGCCGGCGTACTGGACGCTGAAAGCGGCGACCAGCACCAGCGCGGAAGTGCCGGCCAGGCCGCTGCCGAGGAGCATGGCAGGCACAGGGAAAACCAGCACCAGGAAAATCCATTTTACCGAACGGAAAAATAACCGGCTCTTGTGATGGAAAAATTCGCGCGTGTTGAACGAGCCGCCCATGGCCCCTTGCGCTTTTTGCACGATGCGCGGATGGCGGATGCCGGTCGCTGTCTGCAAGGTCGATTTCGGCTTGATGCGGGCATTGCGATATAACGATGCGCAGTGGCCAAGCAGTGCGGCCATGGTCAGCACGATCGCGCTTGTCCCATAGATCCTGACCAGGTAGCGGCCTCGGCACGCTGCATATCGCGCTCGAACTCGGCAACTCTGAAGCCATCCGCCGTACCTTGCTCAATGGGTACGGGATCAGTTGCCTGTCGCGTCATGTGGTGGCCGATGAACTGGAACAGGGGCGGCTGGTTGCGATCAAGGCAAAATTGCCGGTGATTCGCCGATCATTTTCGATTGCGCTGCATCGGAACAAAACACCAACCCGCGGGCTGACTGCGTTTCGCGCGTTTCTGGATGCGCACGCGAAAGCCGGTTAACCGCGCTTATGGGCCGTATGTCATCCGCAGGAAATAGCGCAGACCGGTTCAGGAACGATTGTCGGCAGGCCCTTTGTCTGGTGCGTTTTTGCCAGGGTCCTTTGCTTGCTCAGGACTGATGCCCGGGGGCAAACCTGTCTCGACGGCTTGTTTCAGATTGCCCTTGTCTTCAGTTTTGCGATTATCACGTTTGTCCTCGGCGGGTTGATCCGGCACCTTTGAATTGTCGTTTTGCATGATGATCTCCAAACAACATTAGAAATAAAAATGGCGGGAATGTTCCGGTCGATCGGCCCGCTACGATCAGCCCTGTCGCTCCACCGCGTATAGTGAAAGCGTTGTCCACCCTCTCATTAACATGAACGATATGGAACCCCTGCATGCCGCTGCCGACTTCATACGGCAGGCGGATGGACTGCTGATCACTGCCGGCGCCGGAATAGGTGTCGACTCCGGATTACCGGACTTCCGTGGAAACCAGGGATTCTGGAAAGCTTATCCGCCGCTGGCAAAGGCAGGAATCGAATTCACCGCGATAGCCAGTCCGGTGGCGTTTCGCGATGACCCGGCGCTTGCATGGGGTTTCTATGGACATCGGTTGCAGCTGTATCGGGACACGGTACCGCATGAGGGTTTTGCCATCTTGCTGGAAATGGCGGCGCGGATGGAAAAAGGCTGCTTTGTCTTCACCAGTAATGTGGACGGCCAGTTCCAGAAGGCCGACTTCGATCCGGAACGTCTGGTCGAATGCCACGGTTCGATCCACCATCTGCAGTGCATGAACGCCTGTACCAGTGCAATCTGGCCGGCGGATGACGTGGCGCCTGTAGTCGACCATGCACGGTGCCGGATGGTTTCCGAAATGCCTCGCTGTCCGCATTGTGGCGAGCTTGCCCGGCCAAATATTCTGATGTTCAACGATGGTGACTGGGTGCCGGATCGCATGGAAATGCAGCATGCGCGCCTGCAGACATGGGTAAGCTCGGTACAGCGTCCGGTCGTGATCGAGAGTGGAGCCGGGACCGCCATACCCTCGGTGCGTCGGCTAGGTGAGGTATTCAAGGCGCCACTGATTCGTATCAATCCGCGAGAGTCAGAGGTCCATCGGGGCTCGGATATCGCGCTGCCCACAGGTGCGTTAAACGGCCTGCGGATGTTACAGGCGGAACTGGCAGGGATGGCTTGAATTCCTTGGCTCCTCAAATGGGTGTTCCAATGAACGTGATCGACGATTCCTGTATCGTGACCGGATATTCCAGATTAATGCCAAAATCGGTTACGGTGGTTGCGAGGGTGAACAATATTCATGGCCAGTCGGGTTTGCGTTAAGTCATCGCATCCACAATGGATAAAATCGAGCCTGGGGGATATCGCCGTGCTTCTCTTGCGAGGGGGTTATGGATTCCCTCTTGCGAGGGAATGACGGTGGCTGGATGGGAGATCGACCCAATTACTACCGTCGTTCCCTCGCAAGAGGGAACCCAGACTGAGCTTGCATCACAATGTCTTCATGCCGATCCCACCAGGTTTGACCTCTATAACAGTTCCAGCGGGTTTGGCAAGAGTTGCGGTATTCAGGAATGGATAAAGTCGAGCTGAGGTGCATCCATAGCGAAAAGAACTGCAAGATTGCAAATATATTTCTTGCTTTTAATTCTTTTAATTATGTAGATGTGGGAATGTATAGCTTTCTCTATATTTCGGATTGACTTCCGATATCGGACCCACTATCTTCATTTGACCCAGTCGCTATATTCCGAATCGTCACCGGATGGTGTGCTTGGCTGATTACGCCAGTCTAGGATATAGCGGCACCCTTTTTATTCAAATTCCCATAAATCCGCTATTTTCCCCGCCAACGCATTTCGCCAGCGGCTGGCTTTGTTGCGTTCCTCGGAACCCCGAAATGACCGCGCAATTGCTCCCACAGCCATATCAGCAAGCTGAATGAGATTGTCTTTTTGTGAGTCGACCAATTTAATCGACTCTATTGCTCCTGGCTTGAGCTTCTGCTTTAAATATCGTTGAAGCTCTTGCCTGAATTCGCGACCATCGCTGCCATCGATTTTGACCCGTGCGCCCTTCAGCCCGCCTCCATCATGACGCATGTCCGAACCAGCCCCCTTAGGTACTTTCGGGTCCTCTGCACTCATGGCCTTCCGGCTCTTGGGTCAGGAGCGCCAGCAAGGCCACGATCGCTGCTTTGCCGAGGCGACATTTTTGCTATGCTAGCGTCTTCCCACTGCCCCGCGCCGCGGCCTGGGTCGGCGGACCCTATTTTCGGAGTAGCACAGATGGTCTCATTACAAGAGCAGTTTTTGAAAGCTGGCCTGGTCGACAAAAACAAAGTCAAGCTGGCCCACCAGGAAAAGAGCAAGCAGAAGAAGGTCGAGCGTCAGACTGGCATGAAAAGTGTCGATGAATCGCGCCTCGCCGCACTCGATACACAACGCAAGAATGCCGAGCGGGCACGCGAACTCAATGCCCAGCGCGATGCGGCCGCCACCCAAAAGGCAATCATGGCGCAAATTTCCCAGATGGTGCAAAAGAATCGCCAGAGCAAGGGCGCCGGCGACATCGCCTACAATTTTACTCACGACAAGAAGATCGAACGCTTGTATGTGTCGGCCGCGGTCCAGGCGCATTTAATGGCCGGGCGGCTGGTGATCGTCTGCCACGGCGGCGCCACCGAATTGGTGCCCAGGATTATTGCCGACAAGATCGCCGAGCGCGATGCTTCTCTCGTGGTGCGGGTGAACAAGGCCAGCACCGAGATCGATGCGGACGATCCATATGCCGCCTTCCAGATCCCGGACGACTTGATGTGGTAAAAATAAAAAAGCCGGCCTATTAGGCCGGCTTTTTGCTGCAGGCACCAGAAGTAAACAATTTAAGTGTCTCAAATTGCCATTAACAGGGCTCGCTACAACTTATCAGACGTCAATATTCCCCGCCTGCAGCGCATTTAACTCAATAAACGCCCTCCTCGGCTCAACGTCATCACCCATCAGCGTCGTGAAAATCTGATCCGCGGCAATCGCGTCTTCGATCTGCACCCGCAACAAGCGACGCACCGTCGGATCCATCGTGGTTTCCCACAATTGCGACGGATTCATCTCGCCCAGCCCTTTATAACGCTGCTTGCCCACGCCGCGTTCGGCTTCCTCACGCAGCCACTTCATCGCCTCATGGAAGTCGGCGATCGCGGCTTCCTTGACTTTCTCGCCGGTACCGCGACGCACCAGCGCACCAGCACCGATCAAGCCTTTGAAGGTCGCTGCCGCATTGGCCAGAACCGCATAATCCGGTCCGTTGACAAAATCGGCGTCGATCACGCTGACCTTCACATTGCCATGAAACATGCGTTGGATGCGCAGCATGTGTTTGTCGGACAGTTCATCCGAGCGGACGATGACTTGCACCGACGGATCGTTGATCGCCGCGGACATCGCTGCCGCCGATTGTTCGGCATCGGCGATGGTCTCCAGATTGAGCGTGACGCCGGTCATGATGGCCGTCAGCGCGGCATTGTCCACCGCGCGCGCCAGGCGCATGATGATCGCGTTGGCGGTGTTGTACTGGCGTACCAGTTCGGCCAGCGCATCGCCGCTGATCGGCGCCGCGTTTTCGGTCGGCACCAGCGCCGCATCGTTCAATGCAATCTGCATCATGTAGCTGGCTTCTTCGATATCGTCTTTCAGATAACGCTCGTCGCGGCCGTGCTTGACCTTGTACAGCGGCGGTTGCGCGATGTAGATATGGCCGCGCTCGACCAGCAGCGGCATTTGCCGGTAAAGCAGCGTCAGCAGCAGCGTGCGGATGTGCGCGCCGTCGACGTCGGCATCGGTCATGATGATGATGCGGTGGTAGCGCAACTTGTCGATGTTAAATTCGTCAGCGCCGATGCTGGTGCCCAGCGTGGCGATCAGGGTCGTGATCTGCTCGGACGACAGCATCTTTTCAAAGCGGGCCTTTTCGACGTTCAGCACCTTGCCGCGCAAGGGCAGGATCGCCTGGAATTTGCGGTCGCGGCCCTGCTTGGCGGAGCCGCCCGCGGAGTCACCCTCGACGATGTACAGTTCGCACAGCGCCGGGTCTTTTTCCTGGCAGTCGGCCAGCTTGGAAGACAAGCCGAGGCCATCCATGATGCCTTTGCGGCGCGTCAGTTCGCGCGCCTTGCGGGCGGCTTCGCGCGCGCGGGCGGCTTCGACGATCTTGCCGCAAATGATTTTTGCGTCATTCGGTTTTTCCTGCAGATAGTCGCTGAGGGTTTTGGCAACGATGTCCTCGACCGGGCCACGTACTTCGCTCGACACCAGCTTGTCTTTTGTTTGCGAACTGAACTTTGGCTCCGGCACCTTGACCGACAGCACGCAGGTCAAGCCTTCGCGCATGTCGTCGCCGGTGACCTCGACTTTGGCTTTTTTGGCGAACTCGTGTTCTTCAATGTATTTGTTGATGACACGGGTCATTGCGGCGCGCAAGCCAGTCAGGTGGGTGCCGCCGTCGCGCTGCGGAATATTGTTGGTGAAGCAAAGCACCTGCTCGTTGTAGGCGTCGTTCCATTGCATCGAGACGTCGACGCTGATGTTGGTGTTCTGGTCCGACATCTTGTCGCCAGTCGCCTGGAAAATAGTCGGATGCAGCACGCTTTTGGTCTTGTTGATGTATTCGACAAAACCGCGGGTGCCGCCTTCGAACGCAAACAACTCTTCCTTGCCGCTGCGCTGGTCGGTCAGCTTGATGCGCACGCCATTGTTGAGGAAGGACAGTTCACGGATGCGTTTTGCCAGGATTTCGTAGTGGAACTCAATGTGCGAAAAAATTTCTTCGTCGGCCCAGAAATGGACTTCGGTGCCGCGCTTGTCGGTGTCGCCAGTGACGTGGATAGGCGAGACCACCATGCCGTCGATGGTCTGCAGTTCGCGATTTTGCGGCACGCCGCGCACGAATTCCATGTAGTGCGCCTTGCCGTCGCGCCGTATGGTCAGCTTCAACAATTTCGACAGGCCGTTGACGCAGGAAACACCGACGCCATGCAGGCCGCCCGAGACCTTGTAGGAGTTCTGATCGAACTTGCCGCCGGCGTGCAACTCGGTCATCACGATTTCGGCCGCACTGCGTTTCGGGTCGTGCTTGTCATCCCACTTGATGCCGGTCGGAATGCCGCGGCCGTTATCGGTGATCGAGATCGAGTTGTCGGAATGGATGGTGACGTGGATTTCGGTGCAGTGGCCCGCCAGCGATTCATCGATCGAGTTGTCCAGCACTTCGAATACAAGGTGATGCAATCCAGTGCCATCCGACGTGTCGCCGATGTACATGCCGGGACGCTTGCGGACAGCTTCCAGCCCTTCCAGGATCTGGATCGAGGAAGCGCCGTACGAGTTTTGTTGCGGCTGATTGGTGTTGTCAATTGGGATCGCGGACATGGCTACCTTCTGAAAAAACGATGACTTCTACAAAAAACAGGATTTCTTAAATGTGGCAAAGGGGCCCTCTCGGCCCCCTCGCGCACCTTAATCAATTACCAAATCAAATGCGCATCGGCATCACGACATACTTGAAATCGGCATTGTCGGGGATGGTGATCAATGCCGATGAGTTGGCGTCGCCGAGGGCGATGTTGATGCTGTCGCACTTGAGGTTATTCAGTACGTCGAGCAGGTACGTCACGTTGAAACCGATGTCGACGCTGTCGCCGCCGTAATCGATTTCGATTTCTTCGACCGCTTCTTCCTGGTCGGCGTTGGTCGAACTGATCTTCATGCTGCCGGGGCTCATGATGCAGCGCACGCCCTTGAACTTGTCGGATGTCATGATCGCGGCCCGCTGCAGCGAACGCAGCAGCTGGTCACGGCCAATCGTGAAATTGTTCTTGTATCCCTTCGGCACCACGCGGGTGTAATCGGGGAACTTGCCTTCAACCAGCTTCGAAATCAGTTCGATATCGGCGAAGGTCAGCTTGACCTGGTTGTTGGCGATCTCGAGCTTGACCGGTTCGTCGGTCTCTTCCAGCAGGCGTTGCAATTCGATGATCGTCTTGCGCGGAATGATGACTTCCTGGCGCGGGAATTCCTGTTCGGTTTCGACCTGGCAAAACGCCAGACGGTGACCATCGGTCGCAACCGCGATCACGTATTTGCCATCGACTACCAGCAGCAGGCCATTCAGGTAATAACGAATGTCCTGCTGCGCCATCGAGAAGTGGACCATGTTGAACAAGTGTTTCAGCGTCTTCTGCGGCAAGGTCACGCTGGCGTTGTAATGTTCGGCTTGCGCGACGGTCGGAAATTCTTCCGCCGCCAGGGTTTGCAGCGCAAAACGCGATTTTCCGGATTGCACCGTCATGCGCTTGTTGGCCAGCGACAGTGAAACGTCGTTGCCCTCCGGTAGTGCGCGCAGGATGTCGAGCAATTTGCGCGCGGCCACCGTGGTTGCCGCGACGTCGCCACTGCTTCCGACATTTGCATGAGTCGTGATCTGTACTTCTATGTCGGTCGACAGGAAAGATACTTTTTCGCCGTCCTTGCGAATGAGGATATTGGCCAGAATCGGCAATGTGTGCCGACGCTCGACAATACCACTCACAATTTGCAGTGGCCGGAGAAGGGTATCTCTGTGGGTTTTGACCAATTGCATAGTTAGTTCCTTGTTTGTAATAAGTTAACGAAGCTGTTTTACTGGAGCCAAGCCAATCAATATAACGAAATCTACATCCTTGCCATTGGCCTCAGTGCCGAGTAAAACCTCCCTGAACACGGTACAGAACCCGAACAACAATTTCAAAGCGTCTTGCTTGTTTCATCTGATTAACAACTGCGCCTGCGTTTGCCTGTATATAGTTATCCACAGCGACAGAGGCAGCTAAAATTGTTAACCTTTTAGTGTTTGTTCCAACACGTGGAGCTCATGATTACACTCCGGACTCTTGCTGCGATCGGCTGCGATTTTGCGCACGGCATGCAACACGGTGGTGTGATCACGACCACCAAACAGCTCGCCGATTTCGGGCAAACTTTTCTGCGTTAATTCTTTTGCCAGGTACATTGCGATCTGCCGCGGCCGCGCAATATTGGCGGGCCGCTTCTTCGAATACATGTCGGCGACCTTGATATTGAAAAAATCGGCCACGGTTTTCTGAATATTTTCGACTGAAATCTGCCGATTCTGCACCGACAGCAGATCCTTCAACGCATCTTTTACCACGTCAATCGTGATGTCTTTGCCATGAAAACGCGAATACGCCAGGATCTTCCGCAGCGCGCCTTCAAGTTCACGCACGTTGGAACGTAAATGTTTGGCAACGAAAAACGCGACATCATCGGAAAACGACGCACCTTCCTGCAGTGCTTTCTTGAGCAGGATGGCAACCCGCATTTCCAGTTCAGGTGGTTCGACAGCGACCGTCAAGCCGGAATCAAAACGTGAAATCAAACGGTCATCCATCCCCGTGATTTCCTTCGGATAAGTATCGCTGGTGATAATGATTTGCTTCTTGGCCGCAATCAAGGCTTCGAACGCATAGAAAAATTCTTCCTGCGTTCTGCTCTTGCCGCCAAAGAACTGAATATCATCGATCAGCAATAAATCAAGCGAATGATAGTAGCGCTTGAAGTCATCAAAACCCTTGCGTTGGTAAGCAGTCACTACGTCGCGAACATATTGTTCTGCGTGAATATAGCGAATTTTAACCGATGGATTGTCAGCCAAAACCTGATTGCCGATTGCATGGATCAAGTGTGTTTTGCCCAAGCCCACGCCGCCATACAAGAACAGCGGGTTATAGGAACTGCCAGGATTATTGGCGACCTGAATGGCCGCAGCACGGGCGAGTTGATTGGCTTTACCGGTAACAAAACTGTCAAAGGTCAGCGCCACATTAATACGGCTTTGATCGCGCCGCGGTGTGGCGTCGACAGTTGCGTCCGGCCTGCGTTCCAGGATTTCACCAACCTCGTAAGGCGGCTGATTGGTACTGGCAGCCGGAATGCCGGACGACGATGAGCCGGCGGCCGGCTTCCTGGCGCTGGCCACCCGCGGGTCGAGCACAAATTGCACTTCGACCGGACCTTCCCAGAACTGGGAAGCAAGCGTGGTAATGCGGCTGGCGAATTGCGTTTTTACCCAATCGAGTTTGAAACGGTTGGGCGCAGCGATGCGCAGCCGACCGTCTTCAAACTCAAGCGGTGCCAGCGGTTTTATCCATGCGCTGTATTGCTGCGGTGTCAGCTCCTGCTCCAGTTGTGCGGAACAGGTCTGCCAGAAATTTTCCATTAATCGTCTAAATGATAGGGTGCGGGGGCGGTAATGACATGCCCGTGATTCGAGTATTTTTGACGCGGAAGAAGATACGCCGTATTACCGCTATTCTACTCTTGCTGAGCCAAGTTATCCACAGGCCGAACGCATATTTCGATCGTCGGACCAAGCAAACGGCTACTGTAAAAGTGCGCTAAGTGATTGACAAACAAGCGTAAAATGCTGTCTAATCTCGGGTTCACTGATCGTTATGTTGGTACGTTGTGTTGTGGTTGCTACGGCACCGGCATGCGCCAATGGCACTAAACAAGGCGATGGCGTGTGATGATCCGATTTTTTTCTGTATTTCTAGCTGATTAGCGAGACCATAATGAAACGTACTTACCAACCTTCCGTCGTTCGCCGCAAGCGCACTCATGGCTTCCGCGTCCGCATGGCAACCCGCGGCGGCCGCGCTGTGCTTAACGCACGTCGCGCCAAAGGCCGCAAGCGCCTGGCTGCTTGATACAGGCAACACACTGTTCGCTGCTGGTGTGACCGGCGATCGTTCAAATGACTATGCGCGCGATCGGCGAATCGTTAAAACGGATGAATTTTCATCCGTTTTTCGTTTGCGGCCGGTGTATCGGAGTGCCCATTTTGTGCTGTATACCCGGGTCACCGATTTGCCGCATGCGCGACTCGGCGTAGTCGTCGCGAAGCGTTTTGCACCGCGCGCGGTGACGCGCAATACGATCAAGCGCGTGGCGCGAGAATTATTTCGCCAGAGCGCGTTACCGCCGATTGATTGTATAGTCCGGCTGTCGAAACCGGTCAACGCGAAAAGCGGGCCAGCCACGACCGCCGCACTGAAGGCGGAATTACGGAATGAACTGATGCGATTGTTTTTGTCGCAACGTTTACCGGAAAAAATTTGATGAAAACGCTGTTGTTGATTCTGTTGCGCGCATACAAGTACGGCATCAGTCCGTTCCTGGGACAGAATTGTCGTTTTTATCCGAGTTGCTCCGAGTATGCTGCCGAGGCAATTCGAGAGCACGGTGCATGCAAGGGCGGCGCCCTGGCGGCAGCACGCCTGTGCAAATGCCATCCTTGGCATCCGGGAGGACTTGACCCAGTTCCAAAAAAATCACCTGCCATTTCGCCTACAACCGCTCGCGGTTGCAGCCATTCCCGAATTTCTGATTATTGACCGATACATTTATGGATATCAAACGTACCGTCCTTTGGGTTGTGTTCTCACTGTCATTATTGATCCTGTGGGACAACTGGATGCGCCATAACGGCAAGCCGTCGATGTTCTTTCCGACAACTTCGCAGCAAGCCAAACCTGCAGCGGGAGCCAACACCGCAGGCGCAACCAAGTCGGATGTGCCTCAGGCAACGGCCACACCGGCAGCACCTGGCGCCAACGCCGCCGCGGTACCGGGAGCATCTGCGCCCGCGCAGAGCGAGCGTATTACCATCACGACCGATGTCATCAAGGCCGATATCGATACCGCTGGTGGTGAATTGAAGCGCCTGGAACTGCTCAAGCATAAAGACACCGTCGACCCCAAGCAAAATGTCGTGTTGTTCGATGCCAGCCCAACGCGCACTTACCTTGCCCAGACCGGCTTGATCGGCGGCGCTTTTCCAAATCACAAAACGCCGTTTACCGCCAAGGCTGGTCCACGCACACTAGACAATGGCAACGAAATTCAGCTCGTGCTGGAATCCGAGCAAGGTGGCGTCAACCTGACCAAAACCTATATTTTCAAGCGCGGCGATTATTTAATCGACATCAAGCACGCGGTGACCAACACCAGCGGTGCGCCAATTACCCCGTCCTTGTACGCGCAACTGGTGCGTGATGGCGGCAAGCTGGCAGGGGAATCGTCGTTATACAGCACCTTTACCGGCCCGGCGGTCTACACTGAAACGGATAAATTCCAGAAGCTTGATTTTGAAAAAATTCACGCTGAAGGCAGCAAGGAATCGCACGCCACCAAAGCCGACAACGGCTGGGTTGCGATGGTGCAGCACTATTTTGTATCCGCGATCATGCCGCCCGAAAAAGTGCAACGTGAAATTTTCACCAAAAAACTCGACGGGAATCTGTACGCGATCGGCAGCATCCTGCCCTTGGGCACCGTCGCTCCAGGCGCGACTGCAACGATGGACACGCGTCTTTATGCCGGTCCGCAAGAATCGGCAGTGCTTGAAAAAACCGCTCCTGGACTGGACCTGGTCAAGGATTACGGTGTGCTGACGATTGTCGCCAAGCCGATTTTCTGGCTGATGACACAGATTCACAAAATACTCGGCAACTGGGGCTGGACCATCATCGTGCTGACGATCCTGATCAAGCTCGCATTTTTCCCATTGTCGGCTGCCAGCTATCGCAGCATGGCGAAGATGAAACTGGTCACGCCAAAAATGACAGCAATTCGCGAGCGTCATAAAGGCGACCCGCAAAAAATGAACCAGGCAATGATGGAACTGTACAAGACCGAGAAAATCAATCCGCTCGGCGGCTGTCTGCCGATCGTGGTGCAGATACCGGTATTCATTGCGTTGTACTGGGTGCTGTTGGCCAGCGTTGAAATGCGTAATGCGCCATGGCTGGGCTGGATTCATGATCTCGCGTCACCGGACCCGTTTTTTATCCTGCCTGTGCTGATGG
This sequence comes from Pseudomonadota bacterium, assembly GCA_040387375.1. Lineage (GTDB taxonomy): Bacteria > Pseudomonadota > Gammaproteobacteria > Burkholderiales > Burkholderiaceae_D > JAZKDW01. Next base: position 284,903 of record JAZKDW010000015.1, on the reverse strand, counting down.
CCGTGTCCATGTTCATCCAGACCAAGCTGAATCCGGTCCCACCCGATCCGATCCAGGCAAAGATCATGATGTTCATGCCGATTGCATTCTCGGTAATGTTCTTTTTCTTCCCGGCCGGACTGGTGTTGTATTGGGTAGTGAACAATATTCTGTCGATCGGTCAGCAATGGGTGATCACGAAAAAAATTGAAGGCGGAAAACCCAAGGCAGCTTGAGTAGCCGGCGTTTCGCAGGCCCCCTTTGCAACAGAAAAGCCCGTGTGCTAATGTTCACGGGCTTTTTTATTCGCCGCACTATTCCAACGACTCTACAATCGCTTCATGAACTTTGATTCTTCCCCTATCGCGGCTATCGCGACGGCGCCAGGACGCGGTGGCATCGGTGTCGTACGCATTTCCGGCAAAGACCTGACATCCGTGACCCAAGCGGTGTGCCGCTTGTCTCCTGGCGCATCTTTGCAGCCTCGTCACGCAACTTACCTTGATTTCATTAATGCCGACGGCAGTGTGATTGATCAGGGGCTCGCGATTTATTTCAAGGCGCCGCATTCTTACACCGGCGAAGACGTGCTTGAATTGCAGGGTCATGGCGGACCGGTCGTCTTGCAGATGCTGTTGACACGCTGCATCGAGGCCGGTCACGATATCGACTTGCGGCTGGCGCAACCTGGCGAATTCACCCACCGCGCTTTCCTCAACGACAAGCTCGACCTGGCGCAGGCTGAAGCGGTCGCCGACCTGATCGAAGCATCGACCGAGGCGGCGGCGAAATCGGCATCACAGTCGCTGTCCGGTGAATTTTCAAAAGTGATACACAGGCTGGTCGAGCAGGTAATTCACCTGCGCATGCTGATCGAAGCGACGCTCGATTTCCCCGAAGAGGAAATCGATTTCCTTGAAAAATCCGATGCCCGCGGCCAGCTCGTGCGTATCCGCGAGGCGCTCGACCACGTTTTTAACCAGGCCGCGCAGGGCGCCCTGCTGCGGGATGGATTGAACGTGGTGCTGGCGGGCCAGCCGAATGTCGGCAAGTCGTCCCTGCTGAATGCCCTGGCCGGCGCCGACATCGCGATCGTCACGCCGATTGCGGGCACCACGCGTGACAAGGTGACTGAAACAATCCAGATCGAAGGCATACCGATCAATATCATCGATACGGCCGGCATACGCGACACGGCCGACGCCGGCGATGAAGTCGAGCGCATCGGCATTGAACGCACCTGGGGGGCCGTCGAAAAAGCCGACGTCATTTTGCACATGCTGGATGCCAGCCGCGGTCCGACGCGCGCCGATGAAGACATCGTGGCGCGCTTTCCGGTCAACGTGCCGGTCGTGCGCATCTGGAACAAGATCGACTTGTCGGGTCACAAGGCGGCACTGGATACGATGCCTGACGCCACACACATTTACATGTCAGCCACCGACCGGGTTGGCATCAATCTGCTGCGTTCTGAATTGCTGCGTATCGCCGGCTGGCAGCAGACAGGAGAATCCCTCTATCTGGCGCGGGAAAGACATTTGCTCGCGCTGAAAGCAGCGCGCATGCATCTGGAGGTGGCAGCCGAACTTGCGGCGCAAAACGATCATGCGCTCGACCTGTTCGCCGAGGAGTTGCGGTTGACGCAGGAGCGGCTCAACAGCATTACCGGCGAATTCACCTCGGATGATCTGTTGGGTGTTATTTTCAGCCGCTTCTGCATTGGAAAATAGTTGAGGTTCCGAGGCATTCCAATGAGCTCCAAAATTACTATGCGTGCCTATGCGGATCGTGATTACGTTATCCAATCGATTCCAAACTTTTGCGTGGACTTCCCAATGATTTAGGTACACGATTTGGCACACGGTCGAGTGATGGCATTTTACTGTGTACCTAAAAGGACTTTGAACATGCCCCGCCAAGCGACCCCGTTGACCGATACGAAGATTAAATCGCTCAAGGCGAAAAGCGAGCGTTACTGTAGTGGTCAAGTAAATTCGGACACTACGATAGGCTTTTTTACTGCAATGTTCTGTTCGAAGACTGATGGCGGCACATTACCCAACACTGAGTTCAGCCTTTCACTGTTGTAGAAGCCAACGATATACGAAATGAAATCGAGCCTGGCTTCCGCCTGGTTAGCTTAGGTCCGCTGCCACATGCGTTCCATTTTGAAATTCAAGAAGAAGCATTTAATACATCGACATCACTGCGAAGCTGTCGGTTTTCATTTTCCAGCTTCCGGATGCGCTGCTGCTCGGCAGCGAGCGGATTGCCGATACCTGGCTTGCCGCTAATCTCGACATCATATTGTGTCAGCCAACGACTGATCGCTGTTTCCCCTATATCGACACTTTGACTCACATGCCGTACGCTCAGGCCCTGCTCCTTGATCATACGGACGATTTCCAACTTCACGCTTGGGTCGATTGTTCTACGTTGCTTTTTCATTTGCGATTCCTCTGAAGGTGGATTGTCCACCTTCAGAGGTGTCCGTGCAAATTAGACCACTACAATTTTAGACCACGGCAAAGCTGCGGCGCGAAGAATTGATTCCGCTTGGCTCACGCATTCGCACCCGACTCGCCACCGATTTCGCCAGTCGAAATGAACTGCTCGCCTGTCTCGATCATCTCCTGGACGGCGCCGGCAACGCCAGCCTGATGACGCCGCAGTTACGTCATACCTTATGCGATCATGCGACCGGCAATGACCCCATCATGACGACCCTGGCGGTCGAACTGCTCGACTCCGCTGTGCAGCGGGACTTACCTGTGCTGGACGAGAAGCTCTATCTGGACGTCTTCGTTCAGCCGGATGCACCGCCACAGCGGCGTACTCCAGCACGCTGACCTGGAGCACGTCTCCAACACGAAAAACGCCGTGAGCTTGGTTCGTTGGCGGCGTTTTAGAATTAACTTGGCATTTCTGGCGACCCTCAATGAGCGTGAACATTGAACCATCAAATTAGCTGACCGCACTCACTCAGGAAACTCTGTTTCAGTTGTCAGGATGAAATTATCTGTGTTATAACGTGGCGAAATAATGTTTCTCTACCTTCATTTAAAGTATTGCATGATCACTAAAAAATTGCGATCACCGAAGGCTCCTAGCACACCCAAAAAGCCTAGGGTTCCGAAGGATTTATCCCCTCGATTTGGCATCGGAGAATGGTTTGGGAAAAGCGTAACGCTCATGACAGGTGCCGAGCGCCGTGCGATGGCCGCTGAGGTATTGAAACCCAAGTCAGAGCGGACAAAACAGCCTTGTCCATTCCAAGCAACCAAGGAGGACGCAACTTGTTCAAAGGAAGGCGGTGTCTGCTCGTTGCGCATGTATTCCTACGGAAAACATGCAGCGACCGAACGGGCTATGGGAATTCCAGTCACCGGGGCGCAAGGAGCCCTGCGTGCAACTTGCCCGTACCGCTTTCATGAGGCGAAAGAGGTCTTCAACTGGGTGGGGAAGGTGATCTTGGAGGATGAAACGCCGCACCTAGTTGGGGAGGTGGGTTTTTTGGAAGCAGGCGCGACTACAGATGCACCAGGCGGAGATGACGTGGGTCGGATCGACATGGTTTTAGTAAGCAGCAACACCGCGGAAGCCGCCAAGATTGAATGGGGAGCTCTGGAAATCCAAGCAGTTTATTTTTCCGGCGATGCAATGCGATCGGAGTTCAAAGCGTATGCCGATGAGTCTTGCGATTGGGTGATTTTTCCTGCCGGAAAGAGACGCCCGGACTACCGTTCCAGTGGCCCCAAGCGGTTAATGCCTCAGCTTCAAATAAAGGTGCCGACGCTCAGGCGCTGGGGCCGGAAAATGGCAGTAGTCGTAGATCAGTCGTTCTTCGACTCGATCGGTGAAATGGATCATGTTCAACACCTCTCCAATTCAGACATTGCGTGGTTTACCGTCGGGTTTGAGGAGGTCGAAAACTCACAGCAAATGCGCCTCATAACAAGAGAAGTGCGATATACGACGTTAGAACGTGCTGTCGAAGGTCTAACTGGAGGGAAGGCAGTGGCTCTGCCCGTTTTCGAAGACAGGATTAAGAACAAGATTAAGCACCCCGAACCGCCGTCACCAGTCGAAGCGACAGTCATTCCTTCCGGAGACACGACCGAAAGCGATGCCGAGGATAGCGAGGAGAACGACGCCTAAAAAAGTTGACTCCGTGAACGTTGACCTTGATTCGATGCGCTATAAGCACGCGAACGTTCACGGGATTACTTTAGGGACATTGCGGGAATGGAACTGTAAAATTAGAAAACTCGACGATGCGGCTAGCCGTTCGCTGCTACAACAAGGTCGCTAGAAACCATGCTATCCAAGCTTTCCCGAAGCTTCATCGCAATTGCCCGCGCCATCAATACCGGTACTGCGTTGCCTACCTGTTCATACTGAGACACACGCGAACCAAGAATTCGATACGAATCGGGGAAACTCTGGAACCGTGCGGCTTCGCGAACCGTCAAAGTTCGATCTTGATCAGGCAAAAACACGGTTCCCCAATGCGGATCGCATTTGGTCAAAACAGTGCCGGATAATCCGCCCGCAAGCAACCGCCCGTATCGCTTCGTGTGATCAGAACGCCGGGCGCGCTGCATTCCTTTAGGTAGCAGATCATGCGGAATGTCGCGCCAGCTTCCCCCTGGTGGCACATGCTTCATTCGTGCCTGATTTTGCTTACCGAGCTTTGCAGCAAAATGATTGAAGGTCACATTTTCCGGATTACGGATTTTTCGTGAGTAATCAGACTTCGCATCATGCGTATATCCAACTTCCTCCGAACCCTCACCCATCTCAAGACGTGGCAGATCGTCGATGGCATCCGCGACTGTTGTGTAGGGCAATAGTCGTGTGCGGTCCTCCTCAGTAAGCTGAAATACCATTCCGTCACGACGGAAGTTTGTCCGACCGGTTGCAAAATGGGTCGGTTCAGGGTGCTCTAGCGCATGCGTGCGGGAACCGAGAACAATAAGTCTCCATCGTTCCTGGGGGACTCCATAATGAGCAGCAAAAAGAATTTTGACAGTCAACTCATATCCGAGCTTGCTGAGCTCGCGGGTTATCTGACGCAAGACCTTCCCGTCTCCCAGTTGAACCATTCCAGGCACATTTTCGAGAACGAAAGTCTTTGGAAGAAACTCAGCGACAAATTTTACGAAGTGCTTAAAGAGTTTGTTACGCGGGTCTTCGAGGAAGCGGTCGGGCGCATTAATTGAAAATCCCTGGCAGGGCGGCCCACCCACCAAGACATCCAGCTCACCGGTCGCAAGCCCTAGCTTTTTTCGAACGACCGAAGGGTCAACTTCCTCAACAGGGTTGTTGTCGGCGATGGCTGACGGGTGGTTGTGAGAAAACGTCTCGATTGCCTCAGGCATGATATCGTTGCCATAAAGGCAGCGATACCCAGCCTGTCGAAAACCTTCGGTGATGCCTCCAGCGCCACAGAAGAGGTCGATTGTTGTATAGGCGGGTACGGGGGCTTTTTCGTTAGCCCCTCCATCAATAATGGTCAATCGGCTGCGCGACATTTTTTCGTTGGTTTTCATGAAGTAATTTTCCGGTATTTTACTTGGGTTGCTGCAAGTTGTGGACGCTCCGTTGACGAAATGATGTTGCCTTCTGAGAATCATTTTCCCTAGCGTTTGATTCGTAGCGATCTATCAAATTCTTATCGCAGGAGGATGCGAGCCTGCTCCTGAGTACTGGGTTTTTGTACAGTGTACCAAATACGTATGCTCGACCCCAAGCGATTCGATGAATTAGCTTTCGGCGACGTTGCGAAATGGGCAAATTTTTCCCTTAGACGGCTTGAGGTGACTTCTCAGAAATAATCTTTCAATCAATCAACATGAGCGCCTGTTCCAAGGCGCTCTCCTTCTGAGCCGCGCCTTGTCCAAACTAAAACGGACTCAAGCCGGTGGTCAGCGCTTCGAGCGCGCTGCTCATGGTCGACAAACTCAGTAACGGCATTGAGCCGGCCAAACGCCGTGCCTTTTGATGAAGCCATTTCGGCGCCCTTGCCCGGTCCATCGAAAAGCGTCATGGCCTCTTCCTCATCGCACGTTCATTCGTGTTTTTGGAGCCCGTTTTGTCGAGACCGGAAAAGACTCGCGAGAAGTAGTTCATAGTTTCGTTCGCTTTCACCTTCCGCTCACTTCGCTCCTTCATTCCGCACACAAACGAGTTCCAACTGCAAACCGAAATTCCAAGCCGCGGCTTCACTGCCTGGGGATCGAACGACGTGTGCGGCATCTTTAGGGCGCTAGAACCGTTGCTGCCCCCAAGGGCCACAGCCAAGGTTCTGTTGCAGACTACGCGTATGCTTGTGAACTGCCCTGCTGTCGCTAGCGTCCCGTCACATGCAGTGGCGAGAAGAACATATGCATTGGTCACGTCGTTACCTTTCAAAGTTGACGATTGTCCGGTCCGAGCAAGCACCCAGAGCTTCCTTCCGCCTTTTAGGATTCCCGCAGTTTCAAGGTCGAAACCGGAAACCTCAGTGATGTCGCGGTAGAACTCCAAAAATTCGTAGGGCTGTGCCACCTGTTAGCGTTCGCTCACTACGGATAGCGGTGCGTTGGTGTCGGATCGAAACAGTACTTTCTGGCCAGGGAATGATTCAATGGTATCGAGACTGCCAGCGTATCAGGTCATAAAGCGCACAGAGGGTTCGCGGATTTGCCAATCCATACCTGCCTGTTTCGCCGAGTTTCGATTGGCTCGTTAATGTCTAATTGGTTGCCGAGTCCATGCCAGGAGTAAATCCGACAACGGCCGTGCTTTCGATGAAATGTGCCATAGGCATTTCCTTTCGTTAGATATGCACGTGCGGACGCCGCTGAGTGACCGCAGCAGATGTGGTGAAGACCGACGTGTGAGGCGGGGGAAGATGTGCCTGAGCTAGTCAAGGCGTAATTCGCGCTTAGGTGTGTTTACTTAGTAAATTTTGAAACCGTTGAGCGACTGCGTTGATGTCACGGAGGTCGCACTCCCAGACCACTATGACTTGCCAGCCGAGCTCGGTCAGCTTGTCGAAACTGCTTTTGTCACGCTCCACGTTGCGCTCCAATTTGATTTTCCAATATTCTTGCCGAGAAGCCGGCTTGCTAGCGAGTTTGCACCCTTCGTGTTGGTGCCAAAAACAACCATTAACGAACACGACGGCGTTGTACCGTGGAAGAACAATGTCGGGGCGACCCGGAAGATCTTTGCGTTGCAGGCGGAAGCGAAAACCAAGCGCATGAAGCAACTTACGAACCGCAATTTCTGGTTTGGTGTCGCGGCTCCTGATTGCCGCCATGTTCCGACTTCTTCGTTCAGGGCTGATTGTGTCCGCCATAACTCTCCCCAACCGGCAGCTCGTGTCGTTCCGCAGGGCAGTTGGATAGCACCGAGATACAGAAGTTAGCAGTTTACAGAGTTAGGCTACCGAAAACACGAGTTTCACCTTTCCGAGTCCAATAGATGCTGGGAAGGGAAGGTTTCAAGACATTCATCGTAGTCCCTGATGCGCGCCCTGCTCTCTTGCTACTTGTCCGGAGGGCCGCCTGTCGACCCTCCCCTTGCCTAACCAATGATGTTTGGTCTAAGCAAATCGGCGCGGAATTCGGCAAGCCAATTTGCGTTGTCGCTGCCGTCGTACTTTTCTGTACGGTCCTTGTTGACCCAGGCCACTGTTATGACCCGGGTGGCCGCTTGAGAGTCAGGTCCCAGGACGCTGTTTTCCGCGGTCACGCGAAACGTTGACGGAGCGACGTGCACATCGTGGCAAACGACTTCGAACTGTTCTTTTTCAGCGGCTGAAAGATTGTCAGGTGTTGTCATTTTCGTCTCCTGTTGTGAAAATGCATCCTAGCATGAAGCACCCTAATCCTGCTTTCGCGGCATAAACGCCATATTCCATGATGACGGTGATGCACTATCACGGGGATGCGGCATTGATTGCCTGCCGCAGGTAACAAAAAATCAGGCGATCACCTGTTCGACAATGACTTGGCATTTTCGTTTTGACTAAATACAACAGAACTACCTGCTGATTTTCATTGGTTTTTCCTGCATGAAAATGTTGCACGGACGGTACATTATTACGAGATTTCTCTTCGATTTACATAGAGCATCTTTCTTCATGGAACAATTGATCGATTTTCCAATTTCAAGCAGACACGCAAAGAGTTCCGGGCCTAATAAACGATCTCATCAACCACATCGGTACAGATGATTCATCCGCCATGACACTGATCATCGGATCGGTAACTAAGCGCTTTCAAACAGTGAAATTTAATTAAAATGACGCCACCATAAGTTATTTATGCGACAACTAATTGCGCTTTCCCTTGGAGTATAAAATGTTGAGGATTTTCCTTTTTTCCGCTCTTTTCATGTTTGGCCTGATGACCTTGCCCAGTACCTTTGCTGCAGTGGTTTACGCAAACACGATAACGCCGTTCACTGGTACCCATTCAGATGTAGAAGCGGACATCAAGGTATTCGACGCGTTCAGGCTTGGCTCCCCCGCCACGGTGAATAACGTTCAATGGAAAGGGCTATACGAAGGATCCTATTTTTCAGTTCCATCAGTTACCGATGCGTTTTCAATTCGGTTCTATAACGACATCAACGGTAATATTGGTCCACTGCTTGGAGAATTTCACGTAGGAAATGCAGTGAACAGAACATCGACTGGCCAAATTTTTTCCAGGAATATCCCGTTTTATCAGTACGAGGCAAACCTCGGCAGTGGAATCGATTTGCTGGCAGGAACACAGTACTGGCTTTCGATTCAAAATAATACAGTCGCCAATGCAGACAGCGATTGGTTTTGGGCCGTGGAATTCACCTCTGCAAATTCAAAATATCTATTGGCAAACCAATATCACGACTTCCCCAATAATAACCACCATTTCATTTTGTCCGGCAACAGCAAGTTGAACGCGATTTCTGAGCCCGTCACGCTGACTTTATTTGGACTTGGATTGTTGGGTATCGCCACACTTCGCAAGCGAAAACGCGCGTGATGACATTAAAACCCACCCCACATACCCGCTACGGCGGGTTTGTCATTTCCGTACACCGGGTTTGAATCGCACAAGCGCAAAAAAGGCTCGTATAAACTTCCGTGCAACTTGCTGTAGGATCTTGCCAAATGCAAAATGCCAATGCGAACCGATGTCCGTCCCCGCTTTATTCGGATACCAAAAGCGCAAAAGCGTCGGACTACCATGTTTAAAAAGGACTCAGTTTGAAGATACTGATTTTCATTTTCGCGGCACTCGCTGTCTCCGGTTGTGTCTCCCGGTCACCGCTGATGGACGACGCCGCCGACAAATCTGCTCAAATCCGGCCAGTGGTGGCTGTCTCGGAACGGCCAGCGACACCACCGGAACCCGCACGCATCACGACAGCGCCGCGGTTCGGTGAGATGGCTTTTGAAGCTGAGAAAGTTGCGATGAAAGTGGGCTGCTATCGATCGGGAAGCGCGTCGCTCATGGCCAAGAGACCGGGAATTGAGTTTTACCGTGTCGGCTGCGAGACCGGCAACCAGATTCTGGTCAAATGTGAAATGAGGCAGTGCCGGATCGCTGACATGCCAGTCACCAAAAGAGCAGAAGGTCCATAAACGCGTTACCGCGTTTCGGGAATCGCTGCAACCGTTACGGGCGCTGCTAACCGAGGCACCATTCATCGGCGGCACATCGTCATACTACGCCGATTATCTGGCGTCAGGCGGGTTCCATGGGCGCGCATCAGTAGTCTGATTATCCTGCTGGCAGACGATGATCCGCTGCACGCGTGGGTCGGACGTTGTCTCGATTTGCACGGCGCCTTAGCACGCCGGGATCAACCCGCATCATCCGCTCACCGACCCGCAAACCGCTTTAAACGGCCGCACCTTGTCATTTCTCAGATGGCTCTGACGATCTGCTCTTACAATAAAAATGGTCGCTTTGTGAGGATGTGCTCGATGATGAGCAGGCAGGATGCTGTTGAATTAATGACGTACATGGCAAATACGTTTGAGGACGTGTTGCCGCTGGATGAATTGCTTCCGATGTACGCGGATATCATCGTTGAAATTCAAATGAAAGTGTCCCCGGATGACTTGATTGCATTTCTGTCAATCGGGGCAAGACTGCAAAAAAATATTCAGCGCGATCTCGATTCAAGCAAGGAAACCGATTTGCTGATCCAGCGATTGCGTGATGACTCCAAATGAAATCACATTTGCACAGGTCATTCCTGAAAAACCGGAGGCCGCGGCGAATCAACGCGTCGTGAAAGACCATGAGCGATTGACTGGCGTGCCACCCACGGTGCCGATAAACTGCACATCGTAAGTCGTCTGTGATGACAATACGGCGAGAGGGACAATCGCTGCAGCGGAATTCGGTGTATTGGCATCGAGCGGACGAGACAACAAACGCACTGTCAGCGGGGCGCCATTTCGCGCTTGCAGCGTAAAGCTTTGTACCGTCACGGTAGTCGTGATGTCGGCATGGATGCTGACCGGATAACCGGTTTCGTTCTGGTTCGGGACCGGATCGGGCGACTCGCGGTCGCTGTAAAAAATAGTCGGGATCCGCTCCTGATTGGGCGCCGGATACGTGACAAGGTTGCCTTGGCCAAGACCCGGCCCCAGACCATTCGCAGCAAATTTGGCGGTGAAATAGGTATAACCGTTCGGCACCGTCGCGCTTCCTGTGCCGGCTTCGAGAAACATCGGTTCAAAAATCACGAAACGATGATAAATCGCTGTAATCAGGTCATCAGCGGCATTGAATCCGGACGGGTCGCCACTCGCCGCAATCACTTCGCCATACGCATGGCTGCCCTGGGTGAATGTATAGCCGGCGGCATTCAGCCGGTTAATCAGGGTCGTGCCGGTAAAGCCCGGCATGCCCGCAGTCTCGGCATGAGTGATCGTATTATTAAGCTTCTGATAGTCCGAATGTGCTTGTGCTGCGGACGTGATTAAACTGTTTTGCGCGACAGCGGACAGGCCCGCTTGCAGGCGTCGATAATTGAACCAGTTATATCCATCTGTCGCAGTGTTGGCGGTGAACTGCGGTGCGTTCGGTTCCTGCTGGAGTGTCGGTTGTACGATTGCCGCCGCGGCGGACCCATCCCCGCCGCCGCAGGAGACCAGCGCTACTGAAGCCAGTAACGATGCCAGCAATGCAGCACATGCGGACAGCGAACGACACAATCGAGGCAAACCGTATCCTTAGTCTGAAAAATGTGGGAATGAAGGGGACAAACACTGCGCGCGCATTTTCCGCGCGCGAGCGCAAGGCAGCCGATTAGATGCAAGCCTCCCGATTCGGTTTCACCGCATCAAGAATAAATCAGGCATTCCAACAGTGTTTTCTCGCGTTCTGGTTTAAAAATTACGGAAGTGGCGCCAGCACGTCCGCAAGCGGAACCAGTACTACCCTGATGGCATTTAAGGTATCGGCCGCCGCTGGCTCGGGATAAACTACGGCTTTTTGCATTCCCTTGATTTAATTGCGGGATGAGTCTTGTGCGTGGAACCAGCCAATCGCGCATGGCAAACATGATCGCTTCCCGACTGCCCACCATGCCATTTATGTCGCGCCTCGATTTTCGGCCATTCGTCTTGACGCTGCTGCTCGCCTTTTTTGCCGCCGCTCTCTGTAACTGGCTCAACACGCCGCTGCCATGGATGATCGGGCCGTTGTTGGCGACTGCGATTGCACGCATGTGCAATATCGACCTGTTTTGCCCGCTGCAGTTGCGTTACGCAGGACAGTGGGCGATTGGGACCGCACTCGGCCTGTACTTCACGCCTGTAGTTGTGGCGGCGCTGGCATCGTACGCCGGCTTCATTGCTTTGGGAGTCGCCTTTGCGCTGGCGCTGGGCCTCGCCAGCGGCTGGCTGCTGCACAAGATTTCCGGCATCGACAAAACGACCGCCTTCTTCGCGATGGCGGTCGGGGGTGCGTCGGAAATGGCGGTGCAGGGAGAACGTCTTGGCGGCGCAGTGGATCGCATCGCCGCTGCACACAGCCTGCGCATCATGATGGTCGTGATAATTATCCCGTTTGGCTTCAAATTCTGGAACGTGCATGGACTCGATCCATTTGTGCCGGGCGCCCTCAGTGTTGAATATGCCGGACTCGCCGCGCTGGTGGCGCTGACTTGCGTGGGCACGCTGCTCATGACACGACTGAGATGGCCTAATGTCTGGGTCATCGGGCCGCTGGCCATCTCGATCGCACTGACGGCATCCGGCATCAATTTGTCCGCGCTGCCCGAGTGGATGGTGCATCTTGGCCAGCTCTTCATAGGCGTGTCGCTTGGCACGCGCTTCACGCCGGAGTTCCTGCATACCGCGCCACGCTATATGGCCAGTGTTGCATTATGCGGACTCATCGCGCTGCTGGTGGCGGCGGGTTTCGGCATGATCCTGTCGACCCTGAGCGGGATCAATCCGGCCACCGCAATATTAGCTACCTCGCCGGGTGGCATCGCGGAGATGAGCCTGACCGCAAAAACACTGCAACTTGGCGTGCCGATCGTGACGGCTTTTCATGTCACTCGCATGGCGGTGCTGGTGATCATGATCGGACCTCTGTTCAAATCCATCCGATTCATGAAGACACGCTTGAGGCACGCGGCCTAAGTCTACGAATCATGGCGATGAAATACGCCGGCAATCCGGTTTTTCATCACGTTATCCCATGCGAAAATTTCCCCTTGCATTGCCACATATACGCCGTGCGGTAATGTCTGTACGGCGCCAAACGCAAACCCAAAATTGAACAGCGCATCTGAATTGGCGATTTCATAAGGGATCATCGCGCCGGTCAGCACGATCGTTTTCGAAAGTTGTGCGTGACCCAGCACTTCGGCGGTCTCGCGCATGGTGTCGGTGCCGTGGATGATCAGGATGCGCTCTTCGCTGGCGCGCGCGCAGGAATTGCTGATGCGTTGGCGGTCGCCGTCCTGCATGTCGAGGGAGTCAAGTGGAGGCAATTCTTCCAGACTGACCGCTACCGACAAGCGAGCGCGTCTGATCGCCGCTGGGAGATTGCTGGCGCTGAAAATCAGCTTGCCGGTAATCTCATCGTAATGCTTGTCGAAGGTGCCACCGGTGGTTATAACGCGAAGAGTCATGTCGGATGATGAAAAATGGGAAGTAGGTGGAGGTCCGCACCCAATCATAGCGTGAACGGCCTGGTTTGAAGGAACAGGTGATGAACTTCAGTGGAAGTGTTGATGTACAGTGGAGAATCAGGCTGCGGGAAGAACAGCTTTTTTGCCGTTGCGGCAAAAAAAACGGAGTGAGGCTTTTTACAGCCCCACTCCCAACTTCTGGAGCAAAAAAGGAGAGGAAGACACTGATTTGCTCCCATCCGAGACAAGATGGACTTTCATCTTAATCCACCGTGCACACCATAATCCAATGCTATTTTGACATTTTGTCATGCTAAAAAAGACTGTGTGGGGCGAGGTGCCGGTGCAAGCGCAGCCGGCGTCGCTGTTAATCAGGCATGCGCACCTGTTCATGCTTTCCCGCGTCCTGTGGATCTTGGCCATTATTTTTTTATCCCTGAGGATTTAAAACGAATCGCACCTATCCAAGACGCGGTATGCATTGAAGCAAGCCCGCCACCATTCTACAAAAATTGGTTGCCAGCAGGCTTCTGATTCCAGCTACACTTAAACTCATTTCTTCCATTTTTGCTCTGACTGACCAATGAAACCTGTTGCACCCGGCACCGTCATCTTCCATCGTTATCGTGGTTATGGCGTCATCACGACCGTCAATTTGCTTACCGGCTGGGTTTCGGCGCGCTTTGGCAATGAAGGCCGCACGCTGGACCTGAATTTGTCGTCCGATCAGGTGCAGCATGCCGATGGCGAGCCCATCCTGTTTCGTCGCGCACCGCCCGACCGCATGCCGCACGCACGGCTGATGGCAATGGTGCGTGAATTGCACCGCGCCGGCTACCAGCGCCTGTACCTGTACAGCTGGCCCAAACCGTCCGGACTGCACTGGCGCTGGCACTTGTTTGCCGGACCGCGCCAGTGGATGCAGCGCTCGTGGCGGGAAGGCTGGTATGGATCAGGTGCTGATTACAATCTGAATCCAATCATGGGTTGGGGTGATGCACCTGGCGCCAGCGCTGAAGAACTGGCCAGCGCCCTGGCGCGTTTTGATCCGCACGGTTTGGCGCAAGCGCTCGGCCGCGACGAAGATCATACCAACTGGTTCGATACAGTATGTGAGGCTTTGCTGCCGGATTATGCATTCAGCCTCGGTTGGGACCGGCGCGATGGACCACAGCCGGAAGGCTTGCCTATCATCCCGGTGCGCGGCGGCGTGCCTGAATATGCAGGGCCGCCGTTGCCATGGCCGCCGGGCTGGGCCCGTCTGTGGAGCACGGGCAGAACGGATCTCGTGGTCAGAGTAAATCGGGCCGGGATACCGTCCGACGCCGATCGCTAGCGCTTACTTCACCTTTTCAATTGCCAGCGGATTCAACAGGTTTTTCGGTGTTCCATTGGCGAAGTCAACCAGGTTTTGAAACGCCGAGCCCAAGTAGCGCTCGTATGAATCCTTTTCGACATAACCGATGTGCGGAGTCGCCACGACGTTTTCCATCCGCAGCAGCGGAGAATCGACTGGCAAGGGCTCGGTCTCAAATACGTCGATAGCCGCATAACCCGGCGCGCCCTTTTGCAAGGCAATTTCGAGCGCGCCAGATTCGACCAGTTCGGCGCGGCTGGTATTGACGAAAAGCGCATTCGGCTTCATGCATGCCAGATCGGCGCTGGTGACAATGCCCCGTGTCTCGTCAATCAAGCGGAGATGGACGGTAATCACATCGCATTGGGAGAAAAATTCTTCCTTTGACGATGCCGTGTGATGGCCGTCCCGCATGGCCTTCTCCAGGCTGGCCGTACGCCCCCAGATCACAATCTTCATGCCGAACGCTTTACCGTAACCGGCGATCATGCTGCCGATCTTTCCATAACCCCAGATGCCGAGCGTCCTCCCTTTGAGTACCACGCCGAGGCTGTTGTGCCGCGGTGTGGTCGACACGGCTTGCCACAAACCGTCCTTCAAATTCGCAGCGTATTGCGGGAGCCTGCGGTGCGCTGCCATGATCAGCGCCCAGGTGAGCTCAGCTGGAGCAGTCGCGTCGCCGATGCCTTCGGCGATGGCGATTCCACGCGCGGTAGCCGCTTCGACATCGATATGGCCAGAGACCTTGCCGACTTGCGAAATCAGTTTCAGATTCGGCAGCCTGTCCAATAACGCTTTCGATAACCACGTGCGTTCGCGAATGAGCACAAGGGCGTCAAACGCGGCCAGGCGTACAGCAAGCTGACCGACGCCGCGCGCGCTACTGTTGAAGACTTTTACGTCATGACCGTCCAGCAAGGCAAAACAGTCGAGGTGGCGGACACAATCCTGATAATCATCGAGAATCGCTATCTTCATGGATGCTTTCTGATTGGGCTTCAAGTGGAAGCAGTTGGTTTGGGTAATGCCGGGGAGCTCATCATAATGGATTGCCGGTTTACGCGCATACATCAAACGATCGAGAAGGTCTTGGCTGCTTGTCATGTAAATTCAATCAATCCGCCAACTGACGTAACAAAACAACCTTTATGCCAAGATCGCGAAATAGCCTACTATATTAGTCAACTACTAATTCCTACATTTTTGACCTAAAGCGTTGAGAAGGGCTATGTGACGGGTGTACAATCCCCCCCTATTTTTCGCATATCCGCTTAAGAAAGCAGACCCATAAACCTGATTATTATTCGATTTTCAGGCTGCGCGGCTCCTCATCCGACCGCCTTCGACATGACCGTCGTATCGCTGTGTACCAGCGCGAGCCACAAGCCGACGACGATCCTGCCGTGCCGGGACAAGACGAAATTTCTTTATTGGCATTGGAGGTAGTTCATGAACCAACCCGCATTGCGCGGCGTCGTCGCAGTCAACGCGCCGCCTTACGTCCGACAACAAAAATTAATCAACTGGGTGGCGGAAATTGCTGCTCTGACCAAGCCCCGCGATATCTACTGGTGTGACGGCTCCCAGGAAGAATACGATCGCCTGTGCGCCGAGATGGTCGCAGCCGGGACCATGACCAGGCTGAACGACGCCAAGCGACCGAACAGTTACCTGGCCTGCTCCGACCCGTCCGATGTCGCGCGGGTCGAGGACCGTACCTTCATCTGCAGCGCCAGGGAAGAAGATGCCGGTCCGACCAACAACTGGACCGACCCCTCGGAAATGCGCGACACCCTGCACGGCCTGTTCGACGGCTGCATGCTTGGCCGTACGATGTACGTGGTGCCGTTTTCGATGGGACCGCTGGGCTCCCCGATCGCCCACATCGGCGTCGAGCTGTCCGACTCGCCTTATGTCGCGGTCAACATGCGCATCATGACCCGCATGGGCAAAGCGGTCCTTGACGTACTTGGCACCGACGGTGAATTCGTGCCGTGCGTGCATACCGTGGGCGCCCCGCTGCAGCCTGGCGAGAAGAGCGTGGCCTGGCCCTGCAATCCCACCAAGTACATCGTTCATTACCCGGAAACCCGGGAGATCTGGTCCTTCGGCTCCGGCTATGGAGGCAATGCCCTGCTGGGCAAAAAATGCTTCGCACTGCGCATCGCCTCCACCATGGGCCGCGACCAGGGGTGGCTGGCGGAACACATGCTGATCCTCGGCGTGGAATCACCGGAAGGCAAAAAACATTACGTTGCCGCCGCATTTCCATCCGCCTGCGGCAAGACCAACTTCGCCATGCTGATTCCGCCGGCTGCATTCAACGGCTGGAAAGTCACCACGATCGGTGACGACATCGCCTGGATCAAGCCGGGTGCCGACGGCCGCCTGTACGCGATCAATCCGGAAGCCGGCTACTTTGGCGTCGCGCCCGGCACCAACACCGCAACCAACTTCAATTGCATGGCATCGCTGGCGTCCAACACCATCTTCACCAATGTCGCGCTGACCGACGATGGCGATATCTGGTGGGAAGGAATGAGCAAGCAGGCCCCGGATCATCTGATTGACTGGCAAGGCAAGGACTGGACACCGGCGATCGCCAAGGAGACCGGCCGCAAGGCAGCACATCCGAATGCCCGCTTTACCGTTCCGGCCACGCAGAATCCGGTACTCGACCCGGCATGGGACGATCCTGCCGGTGTGCCGATTTCGGCATTCATCTTTGGCGGCCGCCGTTCGACCACCGTACCGCTGGTTACCGAAGCGCGTAACTGGGTCGAAGGGGTCTACATGGCAGCCACCATGGGGTCCGAAACAACCGCCGCTGCCGCCGGCCAGCAAGGTGTCGTGCGCCGTGATCCGTTCGCGATGCTGCCTTTCACAGGCTACAACATGAGCGACTATTTCCAGCACTGGCTGGACATGGGCAAAAAGCTTGAAGCAAGTGATGCGGTTGTGCCGAAAATCTATTGCGTCAACTGGTTCCGTACGGATGAAAACGGCAAGTTCGTATGGCCGGGCTTCGGCGATAACATGCGTGTCCTGAAGTGGATGCTCGAGCGTATTGAAGGCCAGGCGAGCGGCGTCGACAACATCTTTGGCACGACACCCCAGTTCGGCGATATCGAGTGGGATGGCATCGAATTCACGCAGCAGCAATTCGACCGCATTACATCGATCGACAAGGATGCATGGAACGACGAGCTGAAATTGCATGCCGAGCTGTTCGACAAGCTGAAGAATCGCTTGCCGAAGGAACTGCAGACGGCAAAAACGGAGTTGGAGCAGCGCTTGACCGATCTCTGATAGGGTAATCGCATGCTCCGGATTGGGCGGAGACAGTAAAAAAAAAGCGCGGCAGGGCAACTTGACCGCGCTTTAATTTTTTCAGCTCGAGCCGACCTTGATCCGGGCTGGCGCGCGCAATCGAACAAGAAAAATCCGAGCAGACTGACCTTGATTTCCGGCGTTATTGCCAATGCGTTTACCACACCGAAGTGGTATCCCAACAACTATTGTTAAATCATGCTTTGCGACGTTTTATCGCCATGGTAATGTCGGGCAGACAAGCAGGCAATTACAACTTGTTGCAGGGAGTGTGGCCATGATGAAATATGATTTTTCGATTCAGACCCGCGAGGGGCAGAAGATCGAGCGCCTCGTGATAGCGGGTCATGATCAGGCGAATGCGGAGCACAAACTGCTGCAGATGTACCGATACTGCACCGTGCTCAGCTGCACGGAACGGCATCCGGAGGGCAAACCTGGCCACTCCAGTTCGGTTCAGGACATCCTGTCTTTAATTGCCAAATAGAAGCTTCATGCAGGCTCGGCAGCGAGCTTGCGCCGTTCAATAAATCCGTCGGCCAGCAATTCATCCAGCAACTCATCGTATTCACGCGCACCGCGGCTGGTGGGAGCGTATTCAAACACCGTCTGGTTGTACGCAGGGCTTTCCGCCAGACTGACGTTTTCCGCGATCCGCGTGTGGCATACTTCTTCACCAAATCTTTCCTCAATCATGCGCAACACGTCCCAGGACATGCGGCGCCGGGTGTCAAAACGGGTTAGCAGATATCGGCGCCTGACGCGGCGTTTCAGCACCTGCTCCAGCGCCTTCAGGGTTTTTTCGATCTGGAATGCGCCTTTGGCCGACAGGTGGTCGGCCGAGATCGGGACGATCAGGCAGTCACAGGCAAAGATTGCATTGAGCGACAACACACCTATCAGCGGACAGCAATCGATGATTACCGGCCGATCATGATTGCCGAGTTGTTCGGCTTGCAGCGCGGTGTTGAGCCGATTGACAATGTTGAAGCCTTTGCCAAATACAGTATCCACCTTGGCCAGTTCGAGATGCGCAGGAACGACATCAATTCCGCTGTTCGATTCGCGTATCAGGTCGCGCAGCGGACGGTTGCGCTGGAACAGGCTCAGGATGGTGTCATCGCCGCTCGATGCGGGCGTGCCGGCAATCGCGCTCAGATGGGCTTGTGGATCGAGATCAATGGCGTAGGGCCGGCGGCCGCGGCGTGCCAGGGCGGCAGACAGATTGAGAGCCGTAGTGGTCTTCCCCACACCGCCTTTCTGGTTGAATATCGTAACGATAGTCATGGCTGCTTGAAATCCTGACGGATTTGAATTCTCGAGATGGACGACTGCGTGTCGTGCTCGCCCAAGAATAGCAGCTAGCAATGCTTTGTTGCATGCATATTCGTTTGCACCTGTATCTTTCAGACATCAAAAATTTGGCTGCAAAAATCAAGATTGACCGAGGGCATGCATCAGCCTGGGCACTTCGGCAGCGATATCACGCGCGAGGTAGCCGAGTGGACCCGTGCGCAAGGCGAGTTCCTGACCAGCACGCGCATGTAACGCGACGCCCCATACGCATGCCTGTTCGAGTGAGGCCCCGCGGGCTGCGAGTCCAGCGATGATGCCTGCCAGCGTATCGCCCGATCCGGATATCGCCAGCCCAATATTGCCGCCATCGTGTTGCCAGAGCTGCTTGTCCGGCGTCGCGACAAAGGTCGTTGCCCCTTTCAGCGCCACCACGGCATTCCACTGCCGTGCCGCCGCCTGCGCCGTTGCGGATGGGTCAGCAACAATCTCCTGCTTGGCGCTGCTGCGAAGATGCGCCATCTCGCCGGCATGCGGCGTCAGGGCGACTTGTACATCAAAGCGGTTGAGGAATTTTCGCTCTTTCGTTTCCGCGCATCGCCACTTGGCACCACCAAAATTGCCGGCGTCGGTGGAAGAATGCACTTCCTCTCCCTTTTCGCAGGCAACACCCATCGCGCAGGCATCCAGCACCACCTTGGTGCCGTCCATGCGGCTTAGCAGCGCACAGACAAACTCGCAAGTTGCCGGTTCATCCTGCATGCCCGGCCCGATCAGTAGCGCATCGACCTTGGCGATAACACCCTCCAGTGTCCTGGCAGCCGGTGCGGCAATGCCACCCGCGGAAGTTTCCGGCAACCCGATCACGCGTGCCTCCGGAACTGCCAGAGCCACCAGTTGAGCGATGTTGACACTGGTGGCAATCGTCAGTTTGCCGGCTCCTGCGCGCAGCGCCGCGGAGGCTGCGAGGATCACTGCACCAGGCATTTCACTGGAACCGCCAATAATCAGAATATGTCCGCGTTCCTCCTTGTCACCATCTGCGCTTGGCATTGGCAGCGGCCATAGCCGCAAGGCTTCCGTTGTTACCTGCGATGCTGCCGCGGTAAAATTGTCGCACATGGTTGTCATCTCCGGCTAGGGTTTTGGTCCGGCTGGCACGTCCGGTTCGGTGGTCACCGGCGCACCGGCCTCCTGCAGAGGCACAGTGAAGTTGACAAGCCGTGGCACCAGTTTGCCATTCTTGCCTCGCGCAGTATCGAATTCATACGAGGTAACGGAGCAGTTAGGAACATCGCCGGTACGATCGATTGCTAGGATCTGCTCCTCCTCCATGCGCTCGAGCAAATAGCGGAAGCAGTTGACGATGACCTGGTGCGCAACAATCAAAACGCGCTCGCCCCGGTATTCTCGGATGACGGTATCGAGCAGGCTGCGCAAGCGCAAGATGACATCGGCCCAGCTTTCGCCGCCAGGAGGGCGGAAATAGAATTTGCCGACATGTGCGCGTTGCTCGGCCAGTTCGGGATATTTCTGAATGATGCCGTGCCGTGTCAAGCGGTCCAGAATGCCAAATTCCTTTTCGCGCAGGCGCTCGTCGGCGATGAACACCGCCGTATCGGGACTGAGGCCAGCCCGGATGAGGATGCGCTGGGCGGTTTCGCGCGCTCTCACATAGGGCGAAAACAGGATGACCGAGGGTCGATCCGATGCAGGCATCTGCCCGAACCATTCACCTAGCGCTGCCGCTTGCTCCTCGCCCAATGCGGAAAGGGGTACATCGACGTCACGCGTGGCAATATCAATCAGGGGTAGATGCGCAGCTTCGGCCGTGTCCCGCGCTACATTCCCCGCGCTTTGACCATGCCGCACAATCCACAGATGCTGAGGCCATTTCTGTTGTGCCTGGGTGGCCATCATTTCCTTTTTTCTTCGAATAATAAGAAGGACCGTGCCCGGCAAACAAAGTTTCAAGAAGGTTCGAGGGCAAGATCAGGCCTCCTTTTTACCTTCATCCTTTCCTACATCGCATTGAGAAACTGTCCTATAGCAGGCAGGAAACCGCGCTGCTAATCTGCGCTTCATAGACATGCAATTTGTGTCCTCTTGTAAATAGTAGGAGATCAAAATGAACTTTCTCATATGGATCGTTATCGGCGGTGTCATCGGTTGGCTGGCAAGTCTGGTCATGAAGACTGATGCGCAACAAGGCATGATTCTGAACGTTGTTGTCGGGATCGTTGGCGCACTACTCGGCGGCTGGTTGCTGGCGCCATTGTTTGGCACCGGCACGATCAACCAGAACGATTTCAGTGTCGCGTCGTTGTTCGTATCGTTCCTGGGCGCTTTGGTATTGCTGATGGTTGTAAATCTCTTTCGCCGCGGCCAGGCGCGGTAATAAGCTAACAAATTCATGACCTGATAAGGCTATGACTTTCCATTAATCGGTTGGCGCGTCATGGCCTTATCAAGTTTGGAATGCGGAATATTGTCTACTTTAGAAAATGGGCATCAATATGACTACGACTAAAAAAACTGAATCGTCCACAGCCGATGCAATCGCGATTCTTACCGCGGACCATAAAAAGGTTAAAAAGCTCTTCAAGGCGTTTGAAAAAATGAAAGAAGACGGTGATCCGTCCGATAAAGAACAGTTGGTGGCAGAGATTTGCGCCGAGTTGACCTTGCATGCGGAAGCGGAAGAAGAAATATTTTACCCGGCCGTGCGCGCAGGCATCGATGAAGAAGAGTTGCTTGACGAAGCTGAGGTCGAGCATGCCACTGCAAAAGACCTGATCGCGCAACTTGAAGCCGGAGATCCGTCCGATCCGCTGTATGACGCCAAAGTCAAGGTGCTGAGCGAATACATCGACCACCATGTCAAGGAGGAAGAAGAAGAGATGTTCCCCAAGGCTAAAAAAGCGAAGCTGGACATGGATACGCTCGGTGAGGAAATCCAGATGTTCAAGGACTCCAGGCAATCTCAGCCGCCGAAGGCAAAGGCGAAGCCGTCGCGTTCGGCCCGCACCTGAATCAGGACCTCTGTGGATGGCGGCCCTACACTGAAGGGCTGGTCATCCCGGGATTCATTTGACGATCGTCTTTCTTCCACCATCCATTTTCAGCCGCAACATCGTACTTCGTCGCCGGGCTAACCAGTCCTGGCGAATCATCTCGTTCCGCAAAATAAGGTAGGATTGGGTCTTTCGCGCGCCAGCCCCTGTGCGGGCTGTCACATTGTCTATGAGGTGCGCGGACTCCACAATCACAATAACTGCATTGAGCGATAGGAAAAGTGCGCATGTCCGAAGAAGGATTTACCGAACACGACTGGCGTCGGCTTTTGAGTAGTCTGGGAGAAGATCCGAGCCGGCCTGGTCTGGCCGAAACGCCTGCCCGCATGACCAAGGCATGGAAACACTGGACTTCAGGCTACGGACAAGATCCGGCTGAGTTACTCAAGGCATTCGAAGATGGGGCAGAACAATACAATGAATTGATCGTTGTGCGCGGCATACCGGTCTACAGTCATTGTGAGCACCATCTGGCGCCCTTTTTTGGCAAGGCGACAATCGGTTACGTACCAAATGGAAAAATCGTCGGATTGTCCAAGCTCACGCGACTGGTGGATTGTTTTGCCAAGCGGCTGCAGGTTCAGGAGCGGCTTACCATTCAGATTGCAAATGCCCTGATGACTCATCTGGAGCCGACGGCGGTGGGTGTTGTAGTGCGTTGCCGTCATATGTGCATGGAAAGCCGCGGCATACAGGTGCCTGGGGAAGAGACAGTAACGTCATCAATGTTAGGCGAATTGCTGCCGAACCTGGCAATGCGTACCGAGTTCCTGGCGCTGGCGCGGGAGAGTTAAAGCAAGACAGATAACGGCACGTTATCACGGCAACGTCGAGTGACTCACGCGACTTGTGTGCTGACCTCTGCCGCATTCAACCAGTCCAATGTACCCAGTCCAGCGGCGCGGCCGCTGGCAAAACAGGCGGTCAGTAAATAACCGCCGGTCGGTGCTTCCCAATCCAGCATTTCACCCGCACAGAACACGCCAGGCAGCGACCTCACCATCATATGCTGATCGAGTGACTCGAACGCGACCCCGCCTGCGCTGCTGATCGCTTCATCAATCGGACGGGGTGCCAGCAGCCGCAAAGGCAATGCCTTGATTGCCAGCGCCAGGCGTTCCGGGCTGGCGTAATCCGCCGCTGTCGCCACCTCCCGCAGCAACCCCGCCTTGACGCCTGCGATGCCAACCCGGCTCTGCAGATGGCTTGCCATTGATCGTGAGCCGCGCGGATGGGCTATTTCATCAATGACACGCTGCAGCTCCTTGCCGGGAGCGAGATCGAGATGAATGACCGCACTCCCCGACATCGCGATTCCATCACGCAACCCCGCCGACAATGCATAAATCAGGCTGCCTTCGATACCGGTCGCCGTGACGACAAATTCTCCCTGCCGGCGCTGCGTCCGGCCTGCCGCATCTGTAAAGCTGGCGACCACCGCTTTTATCGGGTGGCCGGCAAAACGTGTGCGGAAATGTTCGCTCCAGCCAGTATCGAAGCCGCAGTTAGCCGGCTGCAGCGCAGCAACGGCAACACCTTGCTGTTGAAGATAGGGCACCCAGGCGCCATCGGAACCAAGCCGGGCCCAGCTGCCGCCGCCCAAAGCCAGCACCACCGCATCCGCGTGCACCGACCGCACGCCGTGAGGCGTGTCAAAACGTAGCGTGCCGCTTCCATTCGATGTTTCCCAGCCGAGCCAGCGATGCCGCATGTGAAAGCGTACGCCGGCATCACGCAAGCGGTGCAGCCATGCACGTAAAAGCGGTGCGGCTTTCATATCGGTGGGGAATACCCGTCCGGATGAACCGATAAACGTGTTTATGCCAAGTCCGTGTGCCCAGTCGCGCAAGTCCTGGGGACCGAAACCCTCGAGCAAGGGCCGGATCTGCGGGCAACGCGCACCGTAGCGGGACAAGAAGGCCTCGGTGGGCTCAGTATGGGTCAGGTTCATGCCGCCCTTGCCCGCCAGCAGGAACTTGCGGCCTGCAGAAGGCATGGCATCGTACAAATCGACTTGTATACCCTTGCCTGCCAGCGCTTCAGCAGCCATCAGGCCAGCCGGGCCGCCACCAATAATGGCCACCGCGCGGTGCTGTGTGTTTTCAGGTTTCATTATAAATAGGACACTCAATCGCAAATCGTTCTATGCTGCAAGCAAGGGTCGTCATTGACGCCTTCATTTCTATCGTGTCTGCCGTGCGTCCGGAAGTCCGGCATCATGCGAGGAACAGGCGTGACCATATCAGAATGCGGGCATAGTCGGCCATTGGCTGCTGCCCGGTTCAGGCGAAACAAACTGTTGTTTTAATGAGCTATTGAACTCTTTAAAGAAAAGCGTGCAATTTAGCAATATCCAAGTCATTATATGGTTGGCGCAAAGCAATTTGTTTGAAGGCTGGCGCATCTGCGGCCCATCGCCAATAGTTGAAAGGAAGTAGTTATGCCGATCAAGAAAATCCTAGTCGTCGACGATTCAGCAACCGCGCGGCGGTTTTTATCGGACGTCCTCGGTAAAGGCGGCTATAACGTCATCACAGCGGAAAGCGGCGACGAGGGAATCATCAAGGCCCGCTCTGAAATGCCAGACCTTGTCTTGATGGACGTGGTGATGCCAGGCACCAACGGTTACCAGGCTACACGCGCCATCACCAAGGATGATGCTACCAAACATATTCCGGTAATGATCCTGACCTGTAAAGACATGGAAACCGATCGCATCTGGGGCTTGCGTCAGGGTGCAAAGGAATTCGTCAGCAAGCCGATCGAAGGCCCTGCACTGCTCGCCAGAATCAGCGCTCTCGGGATATAAACGGTATTACAAAGGGCTGCACAGGTACAATTCCTCGACCTTTTTCCTCGCCCATGGCGTTTTTCTCAAGAATTTCAGACTCGATTTGATGCTGGGGTCGCAGGTAAAGCATTTGATCTCGATACGTTTGCCCATCTCTTCCCACCCATAGCGTGTTACCAGATCGGCGAGGATGCCTTCCAGCGTGATCCCGTCCAAAGTCCTTGCTGACGTCGGTCCTGTCATGGCCGCTCATCGACCCGCTCAAAGCGTGGAACGCGCCGCCCGTCGATATCGACCAGCTCAAAAAAGACGGCTTTGGGCCTTGTCCATATCGAGCCGTCCTGCGCGCGATAAACAATCATGGGACTCAGGTCGGACTCTAGCGTCGCTTCGCATACCAGCTCATACAAACCACCCTTGTAGTGCCGGTATTTCATGACTTGGCTTGCTGATGAATGGCGACAAACAGCGCCGCCAGCGTCGACAATACGGCGCTGAAATCCTTCACCGGCTCGGTTTCGTCCCAGATGTAATGCAGCATGACCGCTTCGAACTCCGCGCGACGCGCCTTGCTGGTGACAGCATGTGCGCGGTCGATCGCCTTGATGAACTGGCGGCGCATGTTGGGCAAGACGGGCAGATGCTGGCTGTCGTCCAGGAACTCGAAACCTTTTGGCAGCGACGAGCCTTTAAGCTGGAATTCGAGCTTTTCAAAAACCGCCGGCGGCAGCTTTTTTACCAGTTCGCATGCGCTTGCCTGCAACTTCAGGACCAGGCTGATGCCGGCCGGATAAACCACGTCGTCGTCATCCCGCTCTGACAGGAAAACCGCTGCGCGCAGCGAATACTCGGCAGTGTGTGCATCTGCGTAGGTACTTTCCAGGCTGGTACGGGTTGTAGGCCAGAAAAAGAGGTTGCCCGGTGTACTCGGGTCATCCGGATCCGGAAAGAAATGCAGCGAAACATCATCCGCCTGGGTACCGGCGCCCGACAGCATTGCCAGTACCGGGACCGCAAGATCACTGAGTGCCGCGGCGGCGAGTGTAGCGGTAATCGTGGTATCGGCACCGGACAGGTCCTCGACGATGTAACTGCGTAGTGGCTTCAGTAATGCGTTGGGATCGAGCGCTGGAATGTTTTCCATTTTTGGAATCTATGGTTTTATTCTAATTAATCGAAATCTGGCGGGTACTGAATGCATTGCAGGCATCATGGTAATACGGATTCAGCAGGATCGGTAATCATCATCGACCATTGGCCTATCGAGAGTTTCGCGGATGTCGCCGAATCTCAAACGCGATTGTCCTGGCGGGACCTTACAAACCATATTCGTCGGTGCGGCTTGAACAGGCAAAAAAAAGCCCGCTCAGGGAGCGGGCTAAATCTATATCAAAGGAGGAGACATAGAGGAGACAACCGAAGTATAAGAACCGGGCAGTTATTAAGCCAATTTCGATTTCCAATATCAGTTATATCCTTTATGAATAAGACCCTATTTTTTTCGGGGTGCCCTGCGTTTTGGCGCAAGCATAGTGTGGCGGCAAGTCGCAGCGCCACACAGGCAAGCGTATGAGCGCTTGACCGCCGGCGTCTGGCGGTCGCTGACAATCAGTCCGTAATCGTAGTTAAGTTCTTCACCCCGCCGAATGTCGCGCAATGCATAGATGAAGATATGCCCATCCTCTTCCCTGGCTTCGCAGTTCGGCTCACAGCAATGATTGATCCAGCGGGCATCATTGCCGTCGACTGCGCCGTCAATCATCTTGCCGTTCTCCAGGCTGAAGAAAAATGTGTGAAATGGATTGTCCGGATCGGCGCCGCTGCGTTTTACGGCCTGCTTTGCGGTGATGCGCTGACCTGCGTATTCTATGACGCAACTGCCGGCAGCTATCTTTCGGGTAGCGAAGACGCCGTTACCATGAATTTTCGAGTGCCTGACAGTAATTGCGGGTTTGGTGTCGGTGGGGAGGGGAACGGTCTTTATGGATTGATTCATCTTTTATCAATAAGCAATGCGCCGGCAAGTTCTTTCGGGCGTTGTTGGTTAACCTTTAGTAAAACTTCAATGTCGATCGGCTAAAGATAGGCCGATCGCATTTCAGGCGCAGTGATGAAGCGCAATGCATGTCATTGGCTTCAGAAAAAAGAGATGATATCGCGTCAAGCGGAGCACGTATAAAAACCGTGTCTGCCGCCAAACGGAATAAATGTCCCGACTGCCGATCCACTGCCCCCGTTGTCATTTGACCACACCTGAGGAGAACTGTCTTGAGGCATCAAGACAATCCGATCTCCTCAATTGCTGAAAAATTCATCGGACGGGAGCGAATGCCGGAGTTCGCCGAAGCCGCTTCAAGGCATGAAAACTCAGTGGCCATCATCACTGCATTTTTGACATGCAGGTGTGACCTCGGATGCGCGGCATTGACGACTTGGCCATAGAAGTAAGGCGTGCCATGTCGCCGCTTCATGCCGGCTCAAAAACCTTGCATAAAATTGCCGACCGGAAGCAGATTGTGATGGAAGCCGAAACAAACGGATACAAAAAATATCAGCAGGAAATTTTGAATTTGCGTACGCTCATCGCATACGGAAATTAATATTTTCCCTGTTAAGAATTTACTAGCCCACTCGATCAAAGAGCGCGTATTATTTAATTGCGATGTAGAAAGGCAGTATCTGAATCCGGCAGAAAATCACCGGGCGATTCACATCAAAGGACAGGACCATATGAAAATCTTTGAGAACTATACCGCACGATATGAACGTAATCGCGAGGAGGAATTTTCCTTGCAAGAGTATCTGGATCTCTGCAAACGTGATCCCCTCGTCTACGCAAGCGCCTCTGAAAGAATGCTTGCCGCCATCGGCGAACCGGAGTTGCTCGACACCCGGCACGACTCCCGCCTCTCCCGCATTTTTACCAATAAAGTCATCAAGATCTACCCCGCATTTCGTGAGTTCTACGGCACCGAGGAGGTGATCGAACAAGTCGTATCCTATTTCCGGCATGCGGCTCAGGGACTTGAGGAGCGCAAGCAGATCCTGTATTTGCTGGGGCCAGTGGGCGGCGGAAAATCATCGATCGCTGAAAAACTGAAATCGCTGATGGAGTCGGTGCCCTTCTATTGCATCAAGGGTTCGCCGGTCAACGAATCGCCGCTTGGACTTTTCAGTGAAGAAGAAGACGGCGTCATCCTCGAAGAAGATTACGGTATCCCGCGTCGTTATCTGCACACCATCCCAAGCCCATGGGCCGTCAAGCGCCTGCATGAATTTAATGGTGACATCAACCAGTTTCGTGTCGTCCGTCGTTATCCATCCGTACTCAAGCAAATCGCGGTTGCGAAAACCGAGCCAGGTGATGAAAACAACCAGGATATTTCATCCCTGGTCGGCAAGGTAGATATCCGCAAGCTGGAAGATTATTCGCAGGACGATCCCGATGCCTACAGCTACTCCGGTGGTTTGTGCCTGGCAAATCAGGGTTTGCTGGAATTCGTCGAGATGTTCAAGGCGCCGATCAAGGTGCTGCATCCATTGCTGACCGCCACGCAGGAAGGCAACTACAAAGGGACCGAGGGTTTTGGCGCGATACCTTTTGACGGTGTGATACTGGCGCACTCGAACGAGTCTGAATGGAAAACGTTCAAGAACAACAAGAACAATGAGGCGTTCCTCGATCGTATCTATATCGTCAAGGTGCCTTATTGCCTGCGTGTCACCGATGAAATAAAAATTTACGACAAACTGGTGCGCAACTCTTCGCTGGCAACAGCGCCCTGTGCCCCCGGAACCTTGAGGATGATGGCGCAATTTGCCATCTTGTCACGCCTCAAGGATCCGGAGAATTCCAGCATCTTCAGCAAGATGCAGGTCTACGATGGAGAAAACCTGAAGGATACCGATCCGAAAGCAAAGTCGAAATCCGAATACAGCGATTATGCAGGCATGGATGAAGGAATGAACGGACTGTCGACCCGCTTCGCCTTCAAGATCCTGTCCAAGGTGTTCAACTTCGATAGCAGCGAAGTTGCCGCGAATCCGGTACATTTGTTATATGTGCTGGAACAACAGGTGGGACGCGAGCAGTTCGCGCCGGAAACGGAGCAAAAATACTATTCATTCATCAAGGAATACCTGGCGCAACGTTACGTCGAGTTCATCGGCAAGGAAATCCAGACTGCTTATCTGGAGAGCTATTCCGAGTATGGACAAAACATTTTTGATCGTTATGTGACTTTTGCCGACTTCTGGATTCAGGATCAGGAATTCCGCGATCCCGATACCGGCGAAAGTTTCAACCGCGATCTATTGAATAATGAGCTGGAAAAAATCGAGAAGCCGGCAGGCATTTCAAACCCGAAGGATTTCAGGAATGAAATCGTCAACTTCGTATTGCGCACACGAGCCCAGAATGCCGGCAAGAATCCGGCCTGGACTGGCTACGAAAAATTCAGAAGCGTAATCGAAAAGAAGATGTTTTCCAACACTGAAGAATTGTTGCCGGTGATTTCGTTTAACGCAAAAGCCAGTGCGGACGACGCGAACAAACATCAGGAGTTTGTGTCACGCATGGTCGCCAAGGGTTATACGGCCAAGCAGGTGCGGTTATTATGTGAGTGGTATTTGCGGGTCAGAAAATCATCCTGAAAAAAAGCGTGAGCTTCGGAAAGTGAATGTCATGCAGGGATTGCAGTGACGGTCGTTACCGCCGGTTCCATGGATGAATCGGCTGGAACGGTCAATTGCCTCTCTACATAGTTGATGTGTGCTTGAGTCGGATGTGTGTCCGATGCAAGCAGTTGTGCGAGCAGGAGACCCATATTGGCTTACCTCATCGATCGTCGTTTGCAGAGCAAGAACAAGTCAGCAGTCAACCGTGAACGTTTTTTACGGCGCTACAAAGGGCAGATCAAACAAGCGGTCGAGCGTGCGATAAAAGGCCGTTCCATCACCGATATCGCCAGTGGCGAAAAAGTAAGCATTCCGGCAAAGGACCTCAACGAGCCAAATTTCGGGCATGCACGCGGCGGCGTCTGGGAAACCGTCAGTCCCGGCAACACCGACTATCTGAAAGGTGACCGGGTGCAGCGGCCGAAAGGGGGCGGCGGTTCCGGCTCCGGCAAGGCCGGCAATAGTGAAGAGACCAGCGAGGATGATTTTGTATTCGAGCTGAGCCGCGAAGAATTCATGAATTACTTCTTCGAGGACCTGGAGCTGCCCAACATGGTCAAGACGCAGCTCACCACCACCACGGATTTCAAGAGTCAGCGGGCTGGCTACAAAATGTCGGGCATACCGGCCAGCATCCACGTGCTGCGGTCGCTGCGTGGCGCGACTGGACGGCGCATTGCCGTTGGCGGCAAGTCAAGCAAGCGCTTGAAGGAAGCCGAACTGGCGCTCGAGCGTTTGCTGATGCAAGTGTCCGAAGATGATCCGGCCGCGCTCGAATTGAAGCGCGAAATCGAGCGCCTCCACGCCAGGCTGGCGCTCATTCCATTCATCGACCCCTTCGATCTGCGCTATAGCAACCGGGTCAAGGTACCAAAACCGGCGAGCCAGGCTGTCATGTTCTGCATCATGGACGTGTCGGGTTCGATGGATGAGATGAGAAAGGAAACCGCCAAGCGTTTTTTCATCTTGCTGTATCTGTTTCTCACCCGCGCCTACGAAAAGATCGAAGTCGTTTTCATCCGCCACCATACGCTGGCCAATGAAGTCGACGAGCATGAATTTTTCAACTCGCGGGAGTCTGGCGGAACAGTCGTGTCGTCCGCACTGCATCTGCTGACCAAGATTTTGCATGAGCGTTATCCGAGTAGCGACTGGAATGTCTACGTGGCGCAAGCGTCGGATGGCGACAACTGGGATAAGGATTCCGTGACCTGCCGCCAGATACTGATCAATACCGTGCTGCCCGCGGTGCAGTACTACGCCTACGTTGAAATCACCGATGGTGAACCGCAAAATCTATGGGATGAGTATGGCCAGATAGCGGATCATCATGGCCATTTTGCGATGCAAAAAATCGAGTCGCCAGCGGACATTTACCCCGTGTTTCGCGAACTGTTCAAAAAGCAGCCGAAATGATCAAACTCATTGAAAAATCCGGAAACACGCGCCGCTTGCCCGATCAATCCGAATGGACCTTCGATCTTGTCGAGCAGGCGCACGAGGAAATCCGGCGCGTTGCGGAAAACTTCGGACTCGACACCTATCCCAACCAGCTCGAGATCATCACCGCCGAGCAGATGATGGATGCCTATGCTTCGGTCGGCATGCCGGTGTCATACAATCATTGGTCGTTCGGCAAGCATTTCCTGTCGACCGAGAAGAGTTACAAGCGCGGCCAGATGGGACTGGCCTACGAGATCGTGATCAACTCCAGCCCGTGCATCGCGTATCTGATGGAGGAAAACAGCCTGATGATGCAGACGCTGGTGATCGCGCACGCAGCGTATGGCCACAACTCATTTTTCAAGGGGAATTATCTATTCCGTACCTGGACCGATGCCGAAGCGATCATCGACTATATGTTATTCGCTAAGAATTACATTGCCGAATGTGAGCGCCGCCATGGTGTGGAAGCGGTTGAACTGACACTCGACTCTTGCCATGCGCTGCAAAATTATGGCGTCGACCGTTACAAGCGACCCGCCAGGTTATCGCTGGCGGAAGAAAACGCACGCCAGAACGAGCGCGAAGCGTATCTGCAAATGCAGATCAACGATTTATGGCGCACCTTGCCGCGGCGTGCAGAAGAGGCGTCGTCCGACAACACACCCTTGCGTTTTCCATTGGAGCCGCAAGAAAATCTGCTCTACTTCATTGAAAAATCAGCGCCGCTCCTGGAGCCGTGGCAACGCGAAATTGTCCGCATCACACGCAAGATTTCACAATACTTTTATCCGCAGCGCCAGACCCAGGTAATGAATGAAGGCTGGGCTACTTTCTGGCACTACACGATTTTGAACCAGCTGTACGATGAAGGCATCGTTGGCGACGGCTTCATGCTGGAATTTTTGCAAAGCCATACCAATGTGGTGTACCAGCCGCCGATTTCCAGTCCACACTACAGCGGCATCAACCCGTATGCGCTAGGGTTTGCGATGATGCGCGACATCCGTCGCATTTGCGAGGCGCCGACTGAAGAAGATACTTACTGGTTTCCGGACATTGCCGGCAGCGACTGGAAAGAAACGCTCAATTTTGCGATGCGCAACTTCAAGGATGAAAGTTTTATCGCACAATATCTTTCACCAAAACTGATACGCGATTTCCATTTGTTCGCGGTACTCGACGATGACAAGGAAGACGAGTTGCTGATTTCCGCCATCCATGATGAAACCGGGTATCGGTATGTGCGGCAGCAACTGGCAAGCCAGTACAACTTGGGCAATCGGGAACCGAACATCCAGGTCTGGTCGGTCAACACACATGACGATCGTTCGCTGACCTTGCGGCATACCCAGTTCCAGCGCCGGCCATTGAACCAGCAGACAGAGGAAGTCTTGAAACACGTCGCCCGCCTGTGGGGCTTTGACGTCAAGCTGGAGACTGTCGATCCGCAGGGAAAACTGCTGTCGACGATGGAACGCAAATGGGAAAAATCGCAAAAGAGCCCTTGATCGGCTCATGTTATAACGCACATGGGGCCGAATCAGGGGCGCCACAACATCTTTTCTCTTCCCCTCGCCTGGAATTCGCAACTCCAGGAGTCCATCCCCGCGCAATCGCATGGAAATACGGTGCGGTAAAATAGCGCTCTGCCAGTTGATGCGACTTTCCATCAACACCTGATTCACTGACACGACCTATCCGGAAATTACTGCGCATGTTGCGATTGACTGACGTTCAACTTCCGCTCGATCATCCCGAAGCCGAAATCCAGAGCGCGATTCTCGCGCGGCTTGGGATCGCGGCTGACGAATTGATCAGCTATTCGATTTTTCGCCGCAGCTATGATGCCCGCAAAAAGAGCGCGGTAACCCTGATTTACACGCTGGATGTCGACCTCAGAAATGAGCCGGCAATATTGAAGCGTCTGTCCGGCAGCCGGAACGTGGTGTCCACGCCCGATACCAGTTACCATTTTGTGGCCCGGGCGCCGGCCGGACTGAACACACGTCCGGTCGTCATCGGCACCGGTCCCTGCGGACTGTTTGCCGGCTTGCTGCTGGCGCAGATGGGGTTTCGTCCCATTATTCTGGAGCGCGGCAAGTCGGTACGCGAACGGACCAAGGATACATTTGGCTTGTGGCGAAAACGCGAGCTGCATCCGGAGTCCAATGTGCAATTTGGCGAAGGCGGCGCCGGCACTTTTTCCGATGGCAAGCTGTGGAGCCAGATCAAGGATCCCAAACATTATGGCCGCAAGGTATTGATGGAATTTGTCAAAGCGGACGCGCCGGCGGAAATTTTGTATGTCAGCAAACCGCATATCGGCACATTCCGGCTGGTGAAGATGGTGGAACAGATGCGTGCCTCAATCGAAGCGCTCGGTGGCGAATTTCGCTTTGAGAGCAAGGTCGAGGATATCGATATTGATAATGGCCAGGTGCGAGGTGTCGTTCTGGCCGGCGGCGAACATATCGCCACCAGCCACGTTGTGCTGGCAGTCGGTCATAGCGCGCGCGATACTTTTCAGATGTTGTATGACCGCGGTGTTTATCTGGAAGCAAAACCGTTTTCGCTCGGTTTTCGCATCGAACATCCGCAGTCGCTGATCGATCGTTGCCGTTTCGGTCCCAATGCGGGTAATCCGATACTGGGGGCGGCCGATTACAAGCTGGTTCACCACTGCGCCAATGGCCGTTCCGTGTATAGCTTCTGCATGTGTCCGGGCGGCACTGTCGTGGCCGCCACCTCCGAGCCGGGCCGGGTTGTCACCAACGGCATGAGCCAGTATTCGCGTAATGAGCGTAATGCCAATAGTGGCATCGTGGTCGGCATCACGCCGGCGGATTATCCCGGCCATCCGCTGGCTGGCATTGCATTCCAGCGGTTATGGGAAACCCGTGCCTATGAACTGGGGGGCCACAATTATGATGCGCCGGGACAGTTGGTGGGAGATTTCATTGCCGACCGGCCGTCGACTGAATTCGGGTCGGTTATTCCTTCGTATAAACCTGGCGTGCTGCTGGGCGATTTGAACTCGGCATTGCCTGATTATGCAATCGCCGCGATCCGCGAAGCATTGCCTGTGTTCGATAAACAGATCAAAGGCTTCGCGATGAATGACGCCGTTCTGACCGGTGTGGAAACGCGTACTTCGTCACCGATACGGATCACGCGCAACGCACATTGTGAAAGCCTCAATACGCGCGGCTTGTATCCTGCGGGAGAGGGTGCTGGTTATGCGGGCGGAATCTTGTCGGCGGGCGTCGATGGCATCAAGGTTGCCGAGGCGGTTGCGTTAAGCATGGTGGCCGTATAGCGGGTTTGCGGCGCGGTAGAAAACAGCAAAAAAAACGGGCCGCGATGCGGCCCGTTTGTATCTGGTTCGATTCTTATTTCTTCGCGCGGCTGGTAGCTTTTTCAGCTGTCTGGGTAAATTGCTTTACGGCCTTGCTCACATTTTCTTCCAGCGATTCAGTTGCCTGTTTGGTCGTCTTGCTCAATTGCTCGTAGCTGGCGTTGGCATTGGTAATTGCCGATTTCAACATGGCAATCGCATTTTCCGATCCGGCTGGCGCATTCTTCGCTACATCGTCGACCAGGGCGGATACTTTGCGGGTGGTTTCAGCGATCTGTGCTTCAGCTGCTTTGGTAAATTCAGCCTGGGCCGTGGAAGCGATGCTGGCCAGGTTGCGGCTGTAGGCGAGCACTTTTTCAGCATTCGGCTGGCTTTGCGCGGTGGACAGGGCAAAAAATTCTTGCGGGTCTTTTGCCGTCAACAGTTGTTGCGCCGCAGCCGTCGATTGCTCCAGGGAGGCTTTCGCAGCGTTCACGTTCAAATCAACGAGTTGGGCGACACTTTCGAAAGCCTTGTTGGTCAGCGCGGTAATCGCAGCAAGTTGGGTTTCGAAATTGACTTTGGCGGCGTTTGAAAATTGATCGTTGTTAGAAAACATGGTAACTCTCCTTGATGATCTAATCGTGGGTTAATTGGTCCGCAGTGCATTGTGCAGTGCAACAATTCGTATTCTAAAGATTAATTAAATAATGTCAAGAACAATTTGGTGCGGTGCACCAAATTGTTGGCCGGCCTGACCCGGCGGGATAATTCAACCTATGGATTGACCGCGTCCGTACAGGTCTTCCTTGCCGTACTGGCCTTTTCGGCGCTGTTTTTTCTCAGGCAGGTGCGGTAGTTATCGACGTATCCGGTAAAAAATTTGCGTGCCGCGCCTGCAGGCAGACTTGCCATGCGTTCAGCGATTTTTCGGCTGACCTGAAAATGCTGATAATCAATCGGCGAATTCCAGTACCCACCCCACACCAAAAAGCCGTTCGCAGCAAAAAGTTGGACTACTTCTTCAGCCATTCCGGGGGATGCAGGTTTGCCAGGACCAGCCATCTGCCGTCTTCCATGAGCCTTGCCGGCTGCCGGGCTGTAGGAAGCCTGTCCCCGCCCATTGAACTGGATGAACGGATTCTGGACCGGGTTCAGATCGATGGCCAGGCCATAAGCATGCAACGACGGCGCACCGCCACCGGTGATCGCGCGGTGGTTGAATGCGGACGTATTGTTATCATGCATTGATGCCGTATCATCACCACGATAATCGTCGATCAGCCGGGCTTTCGCGATCGGAAAACGGCGTTGATACAGCGTATCGAAAATTGTTTGCACATGGTGCGCGACTGCCGCCATGACCATGATTTCGCCGTCAGGATGAGAACGTCCTGCAAAATCGACATACGAAAATCGAACGATGGAAAGCTGGGCGCAACTTACGGGTGCGCCTGCGGAGAGTACCTGATTCGCCTTCATCCTGTCGCATGGGGCGCCCTCGACAGGCACGGACGCGGACAGTGCCTGGCCCACGCCGCATGTCAGGATGAAAGCAAGAACAAGAAAACCCCTGGAACGGCGTAAAGTCATGTTTGTGTCCGGTCGGCAGATCAGGAAATCTGATCCGGGATGGCCGGTCTCAGATCATGGACAACGACGCCAGCGTCATCCGGTGCAAAGGATAACCAGTCAGTGTGCTCAACCGCATGCATTGCGTCAAGATAGCCCATCTCCCAGCGCCATTGAATCGAGCCTCTGGAAAAATTGATATCCTTCGACGCCATCTGCCAATCCCGGCCGGCATAAGCAAGCCGGATGATATGAATGGTGGTGTCGCTGCCCATCTTGCTGATCTCTTGCAACTCTTCCGCGTCCCGGAGTTCGGCCGGCAGCCTGTCGTGCAAGGCCTGGACGATGCGCCGCAACCGGTGCATGCGCTGATAGGCGTTGATATGGCGCACCGAGCGCGATGCATAAATTACATCTTTTTGTCGTGTGTACACTTGCTCCAGCGTTGTGGGCTCCGGCCCTTCCGCGCTCCACAGGTCAACGATGAAACACAGCGTGTCGATGCGCGGCTCATCCTCCAGCACGACCTCGAGAGGCGTGTTGGAGTACAGGCCGCCGTCCCAGTACAGCTCGCCATCGACGCGCACCGGAGGAAAGCCCGGGGGCAGCGCACCGCTCGCCATCACATGTTCGACGCCGACAGCCTGTTGTGCCGAGTCGAAGTTGACCAGCGAGCCGCAGATAAGCTTGATTGCGCTCACCGTCAGCCGGATACCTCCCGGTGCATTGAGATACGGGAAATCGACCAGTTGTGTCAGCGTGCCGGACAATTCATCGGTTGTATAGAAGCTCGCCTCTTCAGGCGGCACAGGAAGGCCGACTGCAAACGCATTGGACGGCCGTGGTGAAAAAAAGCCTGGTACGCCGCGCAATAGCGTGTCAATGGTCGCGATACGCGTATTCAGGCGCCGCGCCGGATCGGGAACCTTGCGCATGTCCATCAGATCTTCATGCGCGACACGACCCCAGAATTCTTTCAGATGGGACAGGCGAATATCAGGGGGATTGCCGGCAATCAGCGCTGCATTGATTGCCCCGATGGACGTGCCGACTATCCATTCCGGCGTCAAGCCATGTTCATGCAAAGCCTGATAGACGCCCGCCTGATAGGCGCCCAAGGCGCCACCGCCCTGCAAGACCAGCGCAACGCGGTGATTTTCGACGTTGAATTTACGTTTTATGTCCATGTAAAAAGCCATTCCTGCGATCATGCGAAAACCGATCCAGGCTTAAAGTTGGTTTTCCTGAAAGATGCATTAACTACGACGTCATGCCTTAGACAAATTTCTGCCGGCATCGTGACAAGAAAAATCGGACGTTGGTCGCAATGTGAAACGGTAAATGGATAGGCATCCGCGATGCTGAACTGGTTCCCGGTAACGCACGCAGAATCTTTTAATCACGCATTGCTACCTCGGATTAGGGGCGTAAAATGTCGGTTTCAACGAGCAACAAGCCCGCTTCCCGATGACCATCCTGCTCTCCACTCTCAATGCCCGTTATGCACATGCCTCGCTCGGACTGCGTTATCTGCTGGCAAACATGGGAGATCTGCGGGATGCCACCCATCTGCAAGAATTCGTGATCGGCACCAAGACCACTGAAATTGTCGAAAAAATCCTGGCCCATGAGCCGCGCGTAGTCGGTTTCGGCGTTTATATCTGGAACGTTGAAGAGACCACCAGGGTGGTCGCCATGCTAAAGCGTGTGGCGCCGCAAGTCGTGATTGTGCTGGGTGGGCCGGAAGTATCGTACGAACCGGGCGAGCAGGCGATCGTGCAGCTGGCCGACTATCTGGTGACCGGCTGGGGCGACAGGACTTTTCCTCAGTTATGCCGCGCAATCGTCAACGGGCCAAAACCGCTGATGAAAATCCACGCGGGCGAACAAGCGCCGCTGGCTGAGCTCGCGCTGCCGTACGCGCTGTACAGCGATGAAGATATCGCACACCGCACGCTGTATGTGGAAGCGTCGCGCGGCTGTCCCTTCAAATGTGAATTCTGCCTGTCTGCGCTGGACAAGACCGCATGGCCATTTGAACTGGAGCGCTTTCTGGCGGAGCTCGAGGACTTGCATGCGCGAGGCGCCCGCTTGTTCAAGTTTGTCGACCGCACCTTTAATCTCAATATCAAGTCGAGTTTGAAAATCATGCAGTTTTTCCTCGACAAGCTGGCGGCCAATCCCGGCGATCCGGTGTTTGCGCATTTTGAGGTGGTGCCGGACCATTTGCCCGACGCGCTGAAAGACAGCATCAAGAAATTTCCGCCGGGGACATTGCAATTCGAAATTGGCATCCAGTCGTTCAATCCCGAGGTGCAGGCACTGGTCAGCCGCAAGCAGAATAATGAAAAAGCAGCCGAAAACATTCAATGGTTATGCGCGCATTCAAACGCCCATTTGCATGTCGACCTGATCGCCGGCTTGCCGGGTGAAGACATGGAGAGTTTTGCCCGGGGCTTCGACCGCCTGTATGCATTGAAGCCGCATGAAATTCAGTTCGGCATACTGAAACGCTTGCGCGGCACACCTATCATCCGCCATACGCAGACCTACGGCATGGTATTTGACTCGCACCCGCCTTACACGATTCTCGCCACGGACCGCATCGACTTTGTCACGATGCAGCGTCTGGTCCGCTTTGCGCGCTACTGGGATCTGGTCGCCAACTCCGGTCGATTTGCCAATACCTTGCCGATGGTCCTGGGCGCTGCCCCGTTTGCCCGATTCATGGCGCTATCGGACTGGATCTATGCAAAGACCGATGCAACCCATCGCATCGCGCTGGAGCGCCTGGCTGTGCTGGTGGGAGAATGGCTGCGCACCACCGGCGCGGATGGCGCTGCAGTCGCCACCTTGCTGCGCAGCGATTATGCAGGCCAGGCAAACCAGCCTGCGCCCAGATTGAAAACGAAAAACCCGGCCAAAACGGAAGCGGCGATATTGCAGCGACAGGCACGGCACCTTGCGGCTTAAACTCTTCCGCTTACACCCTTCCCTTGCGCCAGGCATCGACTAATTTTTGCGCATTGGCATCGAGCATGCTATCCGGTATCGATTTGACGTGATTGAAAATCATTGACGCATAGACAATGGCGAGTGTGTTGACTTCTGGCGACAAGGCACGCTCTTCGCCGGTGGAAGGGCGCAATTCACGCCAGTAATTGATTGCCTGTTCGAGCTCTGTGATTGTGATTTCCATGCCTGTTATTGTACGCGCGCCGCGGCGGTCCAATCAAACGCGGCGGCCGTGCTCCACATGCCGTCAGGAGATTGCCAGAAACCGCTGCAAGCGCGATGCGCCTTCTTCCAGACGGTCGAGCGAACTGGCAAAACACCAGCGGATATACCCTTCCCCTTGCGGACCGAATGCACTGCCAGGCGCCAATCCCAGTCCGGCTTCGGCAACCAGCCGCTTGCACAAGGTGAGCGTATCGGTTTCGCCCTCGATGCGGAAAAAAAGATACATCGCCCCTTTCGGCTTTGGCGTGATGATGCCTGCACGCCGGAAAGCATCTCCATTCAGGCGCTCATACAGAAAGTCGCGCGCCGTACGATAGCGGTCCACTGTATGCGCAATGATGTCCTCGCCCTGTTCAATGGCGGCGATGCCGGCGCGCTGCACAAAACCGGGCGCGCACGACGTATTGTATTCAATCAGTTTGCCGAGGTCGGCCATCAGGGGCGCCGGCGCAACCACCCAGCCGAGACGCCAGCCTGTCATCAGCCAGGATTTCGAAAAACTGTTGGCGGAGATCAGGCGATCTTCAGCGCTCGCAATATCCAGAAAGGACGGGGCACACGACTGCCCCATGTCCTGTTGATCGTACACCAGCCGTTCGTACACATCATCGGACAGGATCCAGATGCCGTGCTTGCGGCAATGGGCGAGGAGCATCTCCTGCTGGGCTCGCGTGATCACCCATCCCGTCGGATTGTTCGGCGAATTGATGAACACCGCCCTGGTATCGGGCGTCAGCGCATCCAGCAGCTGCTGTACATCCAGTTCCCATGCGGCGCCAAACTGCAAGGGCACTTGCACCACCTCGGCGCCAAGAATTTTCGGAATTTCGAACAGGTTCGGCCACAGCGGCGTTACTGCCACGACCCGGTCACCCGGATTGATGATGAGTTGCGAAACCAGCATCAGTGCCGACACGCCGGACGAGGTCACCGCGATACGATTGGCGTCAACCGGTTGATGCAGCGCGGACTGGTAGCGCGCAAGCGCCTCGCGCAAGGGCGCCATGCCAAAATTACTGGTATAAAACGTGTCGCCCGCGTCGAGCGCCGTCTTGGCCGCATCGCGAATGAAAGCCGGCGTCATTTCATCCGGCTCGCCAAACCAGAATGGCAGCACATCGGCCCGGCCCATGCTGGCATTGGCAACTTCACGGATGCGCGATGCGCCAAGCTGTTGCACGATTGGCCGTGCCGCCGCATCAAACATTGAGGGAGGGGAAGCCGGATTCAGAAGCACAGGATAAAACGGTTAGCGAGATCGACGACAAAGGATGGGCGCAAATAAGCCATGAACGCCAGCGCGAGCACTGCCGCCAATGCGGCACCGCCCAGCCAGAACCCGATATGTGCATGCCTGTTGTTCACCCGTTTACCCCATTGCCGTTCGTGCGCGGACGATCGGCTTTTCATTGATAGGCAGATTGATCAGCGCAGCAAATACGCCAAGACCTATCGTAATCATCCAGACCGAGTTGTAGTTCCCCTCCCTGGTATAGAGATAACCGCCCAGCCATGCGCCCAGGAAGCTGCCGAGCTGGTGCGAAAAAAACACAAAGCCGGACAGCATGGACAGATACTTTACGCCGAAAATGCCGGCGATCAAACCATTGGTGAGCGGAACCGTCGACAGCCACAACAATCCCATCGCCGCGGCAAAAACATAGACCGACCACGATGAAAGCGGCGCCAGCAGAAACACGGTAATGATCGCCGCGCGGCCGAGGTAAACCGATGACAGCAGATAACGCTTGGGCAGGATGCCGCCCAGTTTGCCCGCATAATACGAGCCGAAGATGTTAAACAGCCCGATCAGCGCCAATGCCGTCACCGCCACATTCGGATCCAGCAGGCCTTTGTCTTTGAGATAAGCCGGCATGTGCACGCCGATGAACACGATCTGGAAACCGCACACAAAATAGCCGCTCAGCAGAAAGAGAAACGGCGGGTGGGCAAATGCCTCCCGGGTCGCTTGCAGCACGCTCTGCTCATCTCCCGCGGCCTTGATGACAGCTGGTTCGCGCAGCGCAAATGCCAGGGGGATTATCAACAGCACAATGATTGCCGCAAGTATGAAAAACGCGTTTTGCCAGCCCGTCACTGAAATCAGCTGCTGCTCGACCGGCATCATCAGGAACTGGCCGAACGATCCTGCCGCAGCGGATATGCCGAACGCCCAGGAACGCTGTTCCGGAGGCGCGACGCGCCCGATAATGCCGCTGAGGGCGCCGAATGCGGTACACGCCAGTCCGCCGCCGATCAGTATCCCGGAACCGATCACGAACATCGTCGGCTGATCGATCAATGCCATCCACAGCAGGCCGCCCATGTACAGGATCGCGCCCGCCATGACCACACGCGCGGTGCCAAAACGATCCGCGACCATGCCGGCAAGCGGGCCGAAAATGCCCCACATCAGATTTTGCATCGCCATTGCAAGAGAATAGGTTTCGCGCGTCCAGCCGTGGGTCTGGGAGATCGGTTGCAGCCAGAATCCCAATCCATGACGCACACCCACCGCCACAGTCAGGATCAGTCCGCTGGCAATCAGGACGGTTTTCAGCTGCGGTGCGCGGTCGGCGATAAACATGGCAATGTCACATTAATGAAGGAAGGGGAACGAGTGTAGCGCAATGGAGGAATATTTGTGGCCCAGCCGTTTCGCCGGGCCACCTGCGCGCTGCTCG
Source organism: Pseudomonadota bacterium (assembly GCA_040387375.1). GTDB lineage: Bacteria > Pseudomonadota > Gammaproteobacteria > Burkholderiales > Burkholderiaceae_D > JAZKDW01. The sequence continues at coordinate 242,986 of JAZKDW010000015.1, read as the reverse complement.
CTACTACTTCCACGCGCGCAGTTTGCCGACAATCCCGGTCGGGAAAAAATAGACCGACAGCACGAACAGGACGCCCAGCCAAAGCAGCCAGCGGTCCGGCGACAACAAAGCGGGCAGCAGCGGCAAACCCTGTGTCGCATTGGCGCCCAGCGCCATCAGGTCCTGCAAATAGCTTTGCGCCAGGATGAAGATGGTGGCGCCACAGACCGCGCCGTACATGGTGCCCATGCCGCCGATAACGACAATCAGGAGAATATCGATCATGATTTCGAACGACAGCGATGTCTCGGCGCCGTTATATCGCAACCATATGGCCAGCAGGCTGCCGGCAAGCGTGGCGAATACCGCGGCAAGCACGTTGGACAAGGTGCGAAACACCACGGTGCGGTAACCGATCGCTTCGGCGCGAAAATCATTTTCGCGTATCGCCTGCAGCACACGCCCGAATGGCGAATTGACGATGCGCAGCATGGCAAGAAACAGCACTACCGCGCTGGCGAAAATGATGTAGTAGGTGATGAACTTGCCATTGATCGACGCCCCCAGGAAAGACTCCTCAAACAGCTGGAAGGCGGGCGACAGGACCTCCGGCAGCTTGAAATTCAGCCCGTCTTCACCGCCGGTGAATTCTGACAGCTGAGATGCCAGTGTCTGGAATGCCGATGCAACCGCCAGCGTGATCATTGCGTAAAAAATAGCGCGCACCCGCAACGAAAACAAGCCGATCACCAGCGACAGTACCAGCGACAGCAGGACCGCCGCGACGATGCCGACGGCCAGCGCGCTCCAGCTGGCGCCCATGCGGGTGCTGGCAATGGCGACGCCGTAGGCGCCAATACCGAAAAACATCGTGTGCGCGAATGACACGATCCCGGTATAACCAAGCAGCAGGTCATAACTGGCGACCAGCACGATGAAGATCAGGATTTTGGCGGCGACGTTCAGTGCTTTTGCGCCGGGAAATATAAAGGGCGCGAATGCCAGGCCAAGCAGAATCGCCAGCAGGATGGCCACCAGCACGCGGCTGCGCGGCAGGTCGTGGGACAGGATGCGCATCATCATCGATTGGTCACCGGGTAGACTCCCTGCGGCCGCCACAGCAGGATGCCGACCATCAGGAGGATGTTGGAAAAGAGCGCAACTTTCGGCGCCAGGAATCCGGCGTAGTTGGCCAGCAGGCCGACCAGCAAGGCCCCCAGAAAGCAGCCGCCGGTGGAGCCGAGTCCGCCGATGATGATGACGATGAAGATCAGCACGTTGACCTGTGCGCCCATTTGCGGGATCACGTTCTGCTGGTAGAGCCCCCACATGACGCCGCCCAGTCCGGCCAGCGCGGAACCGGCGACGAACACGCCGACAAACAGGCGCCTGATCCGATAACCAAGGCTCTCCACCATTTCGCGATCCTGCACACCTGCACGGATCAGCAGGCCGAGCTTGGTGCGATTGAGCACCAATAGCAGCACCGCGAACACGGCAAAGCCGACCACGACCGCCAGCAGCCGGTACTTCTCGATGGCGGCGTCGCCGAGCAGCACCGAACCGCGCAACGCCGCCGGCAGCGGCAAGGCGATCTGCTGCGGACCCCACAGCATTTTTATCAACTCTTCGCCAACCACCATGCCGCCCATCGTGATCAGGATCTGCATCAGGTGCAAGCCGTACACGCGCCGCACCAGCACGCGCTCGAATACCCATCCGGCGGCCCCGGCCACGACCATCGCGGCCAGCATCGCGATACCGATCGCCGCCAGGTTGAGTCCCAGATGATCGGCAGCGGTCCAGTCGGGAAACGCGCCCAGAACCGAGACGGCGACGAACGCGCCGAGTGCAATGAACACGCCATGGCCGAAATTCAATACGTCCATCAGGCCGAAAATCAGCGTCAGCCCGGAAGCGATGATGAAGATGATCATCCCCATTGCCAGACCCGCGGCAGTCAGGGTAATCCAGGTCGAGGTCGAGCCGATGAAGGGCATTGCCGCCAGCCCCAGCGCGGGAACCAGCAGCAGCGGCAGCCAGTCGATCCGAGTGACGGCGATCAGGGGCGATCGGAGGGGTTTCAGCGGAACGGCGCTCATGATGTCCTCATTGGTGGGCGGTCAGCGACAGGCCGAGCAGGCGAGTCTGCAGCGCCTCGTCTTCGGCAAGTTCCGCCATCAGGCCGCGATGGACGATTTTGCCGTCGTCCATTACCGCCACGGTATCGCCGATCTGTCTGGCGAAATTGAAATTCTGTTCGACCAGCAGGATGGTGGTGTCGGTTTGCTTCAGTTCCCGGAATGCTGCAATCATGTTGACGATGATGGCCGGCGCCAGGCCTTTGCTTGGTTCGTCGATCAGGATCAGCTTGCGCGGTTCGACGATCGCGCGCGACACCGCGAGCATCTGTTTCTGGCCGCCCGACAGTTTGCCGGCAGGATGTAGCCAGAATTTCTTAATTGCCGGGAACAGGTCGAAGATCCAGTCGAGCCGTTTGCCGTCGATGTCTTCGGCGCGCCGTGCGCGTCGTGCCGCGAGCAGCATGTTGTCCCTTACCGTCAGATCGGAAAAGATGCCCATGTTTTCGGGTACATACGCAATATCCAGCCGCGCGATATCGGACGTGCTTCTGGTGGTGATGTCCTGGCCATCGAACACAATGCTGCCGTGCGACGCGTGCCACAGCCCCATTATGGTGCGCAGTGTCGTGGTTTTCCCGGCGCCATTGCGGCCGAGCAGCATGGTCAGCTGACCGCGCGGCACTTCCAGATCGACGCCGTGAAGGATGTGATATGCGCCGATATGGGTCTGTACCGCGGATAGCTTGAGCAAGGGCGCGGTCATGCGGCTTCCTCCACGGGCGTCAAGCCCAGATAGGCTTGCTGCACGACGGGCGATGCGATCACCGTTTCCGGATCGCCGTCCGCCATCAGCGTGCCGTTGTGCAGCACGATGATGCGATCGGCCAGCTCCCGCACCACGTCCATCTTGTGTTCGACGAGCAGAATTGTCTTGTCGCTGCGCTGTTTCAAGTCGCGTATCAGGTCCAGGATGACAGGGACTTCGTCGACGCTCATGCCGGCGGTCGGTTCATCGAACATGTACACATCGGGGTCGAGCGCCATCAACAGCCCGACTTCAAGCTTGCGTTGATCGCCATGCGGCAATGCGGCGGCGGGCAGATCACGTTTGCCGGTCAGGGCGATGGTTTCCAGCACCTGCTCAGCGCGTTCGACCAGCATCTTGTGGTGGCTCCATACATGCCACAAATCGAGTCCCAGATGACGCCGCGATTGCAGCGCGAGCCGTACATTCTCGATCACGCTCAAGTTCGGAAAGAGGCTGGTCAGCTGGAATGCGCGACCCAGTCCGGCATGCGTGCGCACCGACGCCGGCAGGCTGGAAATATCGCGGCCATTCAACAGCACCTGGCCGGCGCTCGGCTTCAGCTGTCCGGAAATCAGGTTGAAATACGTTGTCTTGCCGGCGCCGTTCGGGCCGACAATCGCCGTCAGCGTCCCGGGCGCAAACGCACATGACACCGCGTTGACCGCAACGTGGCCGCCAAAGTGGATGGTCAGGTCGCGGGTTTCCAGTGATTTGAGCCCGGACGCATGGCCGCCATCCGTGCCGGTCGGGTGCAAAGGCATTGCCACGCTCCGCTAGGGTAATCAAGGTCGGATTTCATGCGGGATCGACGCGCAATGTCATCGATCCCGTCCCGGCGTGCCCGATCAGGCATCGGGCATGCCAATATGGCGGATCAGCGTTTGTTGCGGATCGGGACGTTCATTTCCTCGATCTTTATTTCGCGCACCAGTTCGGGCACACCCCACGCAAATGCAGGGTCAACCTTGATCTTGAAGTGATACATCGATTGCAGCGCCTGATGGTCTTCCTTGCGGAAAGTCATCTTACCCTTCGGAGTCTCGAAACTCATGCCTGCCATGGTCGAGATCAGCTTTTCGGTATTGGTATTGCCACCAGTCTTTTTCAGTGCTTCGACCAGTGCAATGCCGGCTGACATGCCACCTGCCGTGAAAAAATCGGGCGGTGTCTTGTAGCGCTTGTAATGTTCACTGACCAGCCAGTTGTTCACCGGATTTTTCGGAATGCCGAAATAGTAGTAGGCAGCTCCCTCCATACCCGGGAAATTCTTGTAGGCGGTCATCGCCGGCAGGATATTGCCGCCGCTGGCAATCTCGATGCCGTACCGTTTCGGATCGAGGTCGGCGATCTTGAACGGATTGCCGCCGGCCCAAAGAATGAAGATGATCTTGCGGCCAGGCTTATCCTTGAGGGAATCGAACAGGCGTTGCGCACCGGCGGTGAAGTCGGTCGTGCTCCCCGGCAGGTATTCTTCATGCACCAGCTTCGCGTTCTTGAGCGCATCCTTGAAGGCCTTGACGCCGTCGCGGCCGAAGGCGGTATCCTGCGCCATGGTGGCGATGGTCACGCCCTGCTTGTCGAGCGCCACGGCATTCGAAATCGCATCCTGCGACGAATTGCGGCCGGTGCGGAAGATGTAGCGGTTCCATTTGTCGCCGGTGATCGCATCAGCGACGGCAGGCTCTACCAGGAGTATTTTCTTGTATTCCTCGGCGACCGGCAGCATTGCCAGCGCCACGCCCGAACTGGTCGGGCCCACTGCGATATCGACCTTGTCATCTGCATAGGCGGCGGCCAGCTGCGATTTGCCGACGTCTGGCTTGCCCTGGCTATCCTTCTCGATCAGCACCAGCTTGTTACCATTGACTTGCATGGTGCCGCCGGTGGCATAGTCAAGTCCCATGAGCAGGCCGACATGGGTTTGTTTGGCATACGCTTCGAGTGCGCCAGTCTTGTCGTAGACGTGCGCGATCTTGATATCTTTTGCTTGCAGCGCGGAAGCGCAACATGCGATTGTCACGGCCGCGATCAGATGCTGTCTCATTGATTGACTTCCTCTTGGTGGGTGAATTTTATTTTGTTATCCAGCGCAATGAAGATTACCCGAAACAAAAGGGCTTGAGTAACTTCCCAAGCGCCCTCTCGGAATAAATTTATTGGGCAATAACCGCTGGCTAGTCAGGACTGACTGGCACGGGCATGTCAGCTCACCAGGGGAGTTGTTGAAGTACAGCAGGCGGAAAGAAACCTTCGAGCACAGGTGTTATCGATTGCGCTCGAAGTGGTGTGGCTAAGACAGTTGACATGACGGGTTTTTAATATTTGCCCGACGACCCAGGCGCGCCGCTGGTGCCGGAAGAACCGGAGCCACCGGAAGAGCCCGGGGCGCCTGTAGAGCCGGAACTGCCACTGCTGTCCGAAGAGCCTGCGCCAGTCGTGCCGGTGCTGCCAGACATGCCAGGAGAGCTGCCGGTGGCCGGTGCAGAGCTTGCGCCAGAACCCATGTCGGACGACGATCCGGACGTGGAACCACCCCCGTCTGTTGACGTGCAGGCCATCAGGAAAACACATGCTAAAGACATCATCCATTTAGTCATAAAAAAACTCCGTGAAAAATAAAAAGGGCAGCACGCCAAAAAGCAGACGCACCGTTACATTGCATGTTCCTACTGTTGGTAGAAGCAATGCGGAACGCGAAGTTCCAGGCCTACTTTGCGCGGAGGTGGAGTCGTTGAGCTTGGTCAACCGGGAAGGTTGAAAAGAATGGCGTGGCGCACCACCTGAACATATGCGCGCAATAATTCTTGCCCATGTTCAGGTGCATGCGGCCGTGAGTGTGATCAGGCCGCTTTTTTCACTGCGGCTTTTTTGGCAACGGCTTTTTTAGCTACGACTTTCTTGGCGACTGCCTTTTTTGCCGGTGCCTTGTTTACCACTTTCTTTTCTGTTTTAGCAGGCGCCTCGTCATCTTCCCCGGCAGCGGCCTTGCCTTTGGCCGGTGCCTTTGCCTTGCGCTCTTCAAACTCGAAACTGACCTTGCCGTCCTTCCCTTTGACAAGGAATGCCTTGAACGGACGCCGCGTGCGCTGCGATACGAAACCCGGCATCAGATCGGTCTTGCCGTCGTTAAGCAGCTTTGCCATCTGCTCGGGCAGAATTTCCTGTTGCAGGATAATCCGGCCACTGCGGAAATCGCATTCCTTCGGTTTGGCGACGGTTTTTTCGCAGACGTAGGCAAGGCCCATTTCATACACGCCGCTGCCACATTTCGGGCACGGACCCAATGCGGTCTGGCCGGTGAAATCGACACCTTCCCCGTTCTCACCTTCGCCATCGTTCTGGCCGAAATCGAATTCAAGCTTGAAATTCTTGATATCTTCATCGCGCGAAATTTTCAGGATCGCGGCGAATGGACGTCCCATCTTGGAGCGGAATCCTTGTAGCGGGCCAATGGTGCGGTTGGTCAACAGCTCTTCCACTTCGGCGACTTCAAACTGACGGCTGCCTGGCGTTTTGCTCATCGAGAACTCGCACTTGGTGCAGGCAAATCGGCGGTAGTTTTCCTTGACGACCGAGCCGCAGTTCGGGCACGGCGTTTTCAGCGTTGCATAGTCGCCGGGGATCGTAGCGTTGTCGTATTCCTTGGCGCGCTTCACGATGATCTGTGTCATCTGCGCGATTTCGCGCATGAATTCTTCGCGGCTGATCTTGCCGCGTTCCATTTGCGACAGTTTGTATTCCCATTCGCCGGTGAGTTCCGGCGCGGTCAGTTCGTTGACGCCCAGGCCGCGCAACAGCGTCATCAGCTGGAATGCCTTCGCGGTCGGAATCATCTCGCGGCCTTCACGCAGCAGATATTTCTCGTTTAGCAAACCTTCGATGATCGCCGCCCGGGTAGCAGGTGTGCCCAGGCCTTTGCCGGCCATCGCATCGCGCAGTTCTTCATCATCGATCAGTTTGCCGGCGCCTTCCATCGCCGACAGCAGCGTCGCTTCCGAATAGCGTGCGGGCGGTTTGGTGACCAGACCATTGGCGGTGATTTTTTCAGTGATGACTTTTTCACCTTTGGCTACCGGCACCAGCGTGCCGCTATTTTCCGAATCCTTTTCCTCGAGCACTTCCTTGCCATACACTGCCAGCCAGCCCGGATTGGTCATGACCTTGCCTTCAGTCTTGAACTGATGGCCGGATACTTCCGTGAAGCGCGTCGTGACCTGGAATTCCGCGGCCGGGAAAAAGATGGCCATGAAACGGCGTGTCACCAGATCGTAGAGTTTTTGCTCGGGCTCGGACAGGTTTTTCGGCGCCTGCGTGGTCGGGATGATCGCAAAGTGATCGCTGATTTTCGTGTTATCGAAAATGCGCTTGTTTGGCTTGACCCAGTTCTTGTTCAGGATTTGCGCACTGAACTGCTGATAGTTATTGTTTTCCGACAGCGTTTCCAGCGTCTGCTTGACCGTGTTCAGATAGTCTTCCGGCAGATGGCGCGAATCGGTACGCGGATAGGTCAATACCTTGTGTTTTTCATACAGCGCCTGCGCCAGTCCCAGCGTATTCTTGGCTGAAAAACCAAAACGCGCATTGGCTTCCCGCTGCAGGCTGGTCAGGTCGAACAACGCCGGCGCCATGGAGGTGGTGGGTTTGGATTCTTCGGTAACATTGCCCATCTTGCCACGGCAAGCGGCAACGATCGACTCGGCGGCGGCCTTGCTCCACAGGCGTTCAGCGCGTTTTTCAGGATCCGTTTCGTCTTTCTTGTGTTTGGTATCGAGCCAGCGGCCTTCGTAAATGCCGGCAGCGCAAATGAATTCGGCGCGCACTTCCCAGAAATCGCGCGGCACGAATTTTTTGATCTTTTCTTCGCGCTCGACCACAATCGACAAGGTTGGCGTTTGCACCCGGCCTACCGTGGTCAGATAAAAACCGCCTTCTTTTGAGTTGAACGCCGTCATCGCCCGGGTGCCATTGATGCCAATCAGCCAGTCTGCTTCACTGCGGCAACGCGCGGCATCGGCCAGCGGCAGCATTTCCCGGTCTTCGCGCAAATGGGTAAACGCTTCCCGGATCGCGCCTGGCGTCATCGATTGCAACCATAAACGCTTGATTGGCTGCTTGGCTTTCGCATACTGCGCAATCAACCTGAAAATCAATTCCCCTTCACGCCCGGCATCGCAGGCGTTGATCAGCGCACTGACATCCTTGCGTTTGATCAGCCGGTTGAGCACCTTGAGCCGCGACTCGGTTTTGGCAATCGGATTCAGCGCAAAATGCGGCGGGATCATCGGCAAATGCGCGAATGACCATTTGCCGCGTTTTACGTCGTATTCTTCCGGCACCGCGATTTCCAGCAGGTGGCCGACCGCCGAGGACAGCACGTACTCGTCGGATTCAAAGTACTCATCGTGCTTGGTAAAGCCGCCCAGCGTCTTCGCGATATCGTTCGCGACAGAGGGCTTCTCGGCGATGATGAGGGTCTTGGTCATAAGTAGAGTCTCGAATTAGGCGCGCGAAAATGCACGTCATGCAGCATAGTACAGCGGAAAGCACGGGTGTTGCTTATTGGAAATTCGCTAATATTATGGCAACTATGCAGCATGTGCGGCCAATGATAAGCGCGTTGCAGCAAAATCTGCAAGCAGGTATGAATACAGGTTGAGGAATGAAGAAGGCTCTCGGCCGCCCTGACAGCGGGCAACCGGATGGCTGGCTGAAGTATTAATGCAGCATACGCGGTTCAGCGTCGTCGTCATCGAGAAAAAGTTCATCGAACATCAGTCCGTCCGGTTCCTTGCCTTGACTCCACAAAACCATCAGCACGATAACCTTGAGCTTGTCGACCGAAATCTGCGCCTCGCTGGCAGCGAGCGCCCGCTCGATGACAATTTCACGCTGCACCGGGTTAAGGACCTTGGCAGATTCCAGAAACTGGATGAAACCGACGGCGGCAGTACCCAATACGCTGAGCTCACGGTCTACATAAATGCGGAAGCCAAATGAAAAAGCGGTTTGCTGTGGGTGTTGATGGGAAAACTCATTCGTGGCCTCGGCCAGATCGGTAAGCCATCCCAGCGCCTTGGAGATCTCTTCCTCTTCAAATCCGACTGCCGATAACTTTTTCACCAAAGCCTCGGAATCAGGGCAGGCATCGGGACGATAATACGTTTCGTAGAGGTAAACAAGGACGTCAAACATGGTTTTACTGTAACGGTAAGGTGAAAGCGGCACAAGCGCCAGCGTGTAAAACCGGATGGTTCAAGTTGCAGATAAATGACACCTGATCAGGCCTGGTATCCGTTTATCCAACGAGCTAAAATTTTCCCGCTACAAAAATCAAGGAGTGGATACCTGAAATTTTATACCAGTGCCGGAAGTCCTGGCGTGCTTTTCAAGGGATTGTAAAAAATTTGAAAAGTTCTACGCCAGCCTCCGATAAATTCCTCCCGGGAGCATTTCTATCAGACCCGAAAGTTCCAATGTCAGTAACTGAGTAGTGATTGTAGCCGCATCGAGATCAACGCGCTCGGCAAGCAAGTTTGCGTCGACCGGATCAAAACCTATTGCAGTCAGGATTCGTGCCCTTACCGGATCATCGGCTGCGGCTGGCGGCCCGGGGTTGATTGCCTCTGGTGCGAGTTTATAATTTCCCAGTTCTTCCAGAATGTCCTGCGCCGATTCAACCAGCTTGGCGCCTTGCTTGATCAATTGATGACATCCTTTGGACAGCGGTGAATGGATCGAGCCAGGAATGGCAAATACATCACGGCCCTGTTCCAGCGCCAGTCGGGCGGTAATCAGCGACCCGGACATGTCCGCCGCTTCGACCACCAACACACCGTGCGCCAGTCCGCTGATAATTCGATTGCGACGTGGGAAATTTGCGGCGATCGCTGGCATGCCCAATGCATATTCGCTGACGATACAGCCGGCCTCGGCAATCCGATGTGCGAGTTCCCGATTGCGGGCCGGATAAACAATGTCGGCGCCGGTGCCAATGACGGCGACAGTTGATCCCGCATTGCCATTGATGCAGGTACGCAGGCTTCCCTGATGGGCAGCGGTGTCGATCCCGAGTGCCATGCCAGACACTATGGTCAGTCCGGCATGGCTCAGTGCTTCGGAAAATTTTTCTGCATTCGACATTCCCTGTGCGCTTGCATTGCGGCTGCCAACGATGGCGACCGACGGCCTGGCTAACAACTCAAGCCTGCCTTTGGCGTATAAAAGGAGCGGCGGGTCGGCGGTGTCGAGAAGTGTGCGTGGATAATGGGCATCCGCCAGCGTCACTACATGATTGCCGGGCTGCGTCAGCCACGCCAGGGTCTTGTCGATCTGTGCCTGGATCTGTGCCGACGGCGGTGTGATCAATGCAAGCGCAATTTGCTGGTTAACGACTTGCTGAAGAGAGGAAAAATCTGCGGTAAAAATATTGTCAGGCAGGCCAAACGCCGCCAGCAGCCTGCGGGCGGTTTCCCGCCCGACGCCGCTGGTTTGTTCGAGGCGAATCCAATCCGCCAGATCTCCACCATCGGCCACTGGACAGCTTACTCCGGAGACATGGCAACGTCGCCGACCTGAACGGCCTCGGTAACCTGCATGACCAGCGCATACGAAATATTATTGAAGACACGGAAGATGAACAGTGTGCCGTATTTCTCATCCGGCAATTTGATTGGATTTTTGGCGTCGGTGCGATCAGGGATGATTCTGCCGAATCGGTAAATGTCCAGTACCGAACCGACATCGAGGCCATCATTTTTGCCCCGATTGACCGTTACCACGCTGTTTTGCCCGGCTTGGGTGACGCCGCCATATACCGACACGATGCGCGCATGCACCGCCTTTTCGGGCTCGTGCGGCGCGTAATTGATGATCGGCGTAGGAGGTACCATCACGAGGCGATCGCCTACACCCATTTCTTCTTTTGATGTGGTGATGATAAAACGATGCGCTTCATTGTCGGCTGTCGCCGCGCGATCGAGCTTGAGCGTGCCAAGGTACGCTGCTTCATAACCGATGATTGCCCTGGTTTCCGGATCCCTCAGGGGCTTGCCGGGACGGAATGCCTGGAACGAGGTGCCTCCGTTCAGGTTGCCACGCACATAGGCCTTGTCATTTTTTGCGAGAAATACACGGCCTTCCTGGGCGGCGACGATGCGTGGTGTGTCGTTCAGTTCAAGTTCTTCAACAATCAGCGGTTGCGACAGGAATGGTTCAATCGCGCTTGCCGGTATGGCGGGGATGGCATCCTGATTCAGGCGTTCAATCCGAACCCGCGGAACAAGGCGGGCATCCGACGTGCCGCCGTTATTGTTTGATCCGGTTGGCGTCCCCAGCCGCAAGCGTCCGCCAACGCGGTCGAAATAAACTATCTGGCCTGGATAAATCCAGTGCGGGTCACGGATCTGCTCACGGTTGAGGCCCCATACCTGAGGCCAGCACCATGGATGCTGCAGGAATTTTCCTGAGATGCCCCATAACGTGTCACCGCGCACGACCACGTGCTGATCCGGCGCGTTGGCTAAAAATTCGCATTTGGTGGACTTGGCGGCGGGAATGACAGCGTCTGCAGCAAAGGATATCAAGGGTGCAAAGGCAAAGGCGAAAGCGAGAAGGGGCCCAGCTGTGCTAAACTTTTTCATGGTTCATCCGATGAGTGCGGCATTTCTGCCTGATATGATTTTTTGCAGCAGCAGATTGTTCGCGTTCGAAGAGATCGTGTCAGACCTTGCTAAACTGAATCAAATTTTGCACATAAATGCTTGAACTAGCAAGAGAAACTCTTTTCCTATCCTTTCCTGTTGTTGCGCAAAAGCCGTATGTCTTTATTAAATATCCTGCTATACCCCGATCCGCGCCTGCACAAGGTTGCCAAGCCAGTCGCCGTCTTTGATGCACGCCTGCAGCGTTTGGTGGCCGATATGGCCGAGACCATGTACGACGCGCCTGGCGTTGGCCTGGCGGCGTCCCAAATCGATGTACATGAGCAGATCATTGTCATCGATACATCGGATACGCGCAGCGATCTGCGCGTTTTCATCAATCCCGAAATTGTCTGGGCCAGTCCGGAAAAAGAAATTTACGATGAGGGTTGCCTGTCGGTGCCAGGCATCTACGATGGTGTGGAACGCCATGCCCGGATCAAGGCGCGGGCGCTGGATGCCGATGGCAAACGGTTTGAAGTGGAAGCCGATGGGTTGCTGGCGGTCTGCATTCAGCATGAGATGGATCATCTGAAGGGCAAGGTGTTTGTGGAATACCTGTCGCCCCTGAAGCGCAACCGGATCAAGGCCAGGATGCTCAAGGAAGAACGAGAGCTGAAGCGCGAGAAGCAGCGCATGCTGGCCAGATAATTGCGTTGTTACCAGCGACGTGTGTTGCGCCGCATGCGCTTGCATCCTGCGGCGCGTCTACAATGAATCCCTCATGAAAATTATCTTCGCTGGCACGCCTGAATTTGCTGCAGTTGCGCTCAATGCATTGCACGATGCCGGTTTTGACATCCCGCTGGTCCTGACCCAGCCCGACCGCCCCGCCGGACGCGGCATGCAGTTACATGCTTCGGCAGTCAAGCAATTTGCCCTGGCGCACCAGATTCCGGTCGCACAACCTGTGTCGCTGCGGCTGGACGGAAAATATCCGGAAGTTGCGCGGCAGGCGCACGACTTGCTGTATTCGACACCGCACGATGTCATGGTCGTGGCCGCGTATGGATTGATACTGCCGCCTTCCGTGCTCGACATACCCCGGCATGGCTGCATCAATATCCACGCCTCCCTGTTGCCACGCTGGCGCGGCGCGGCGCCGATTCATCGCGCCATCGAGGCGGGCGATCCGGAGACCGGCGTGACAATCATGCAGATGGAGCAGGGCCTGGACACCGGCCCGATGCTGCTGATGGAGCGCTTGGCAATTGCGCCGGTTGATACGACTGGAAGCCTGCATGACAGGTTGGCACCGCTTGGCGGTTCGATGATTGTCGATGTGCTGCGCAGCCTTGAGCGCGGCCGCCTGTCCGCCGTGCCGCAGCCGCCGGAAGGCATTACTTACGCAGCCAAGATCATGAAGGAAGAAGCCACCCTGGACTTCACGCAAAGCGCAGACGGCGTGGCGCGCAAGATCCGGGCGTTTAATCCCTTCCCCGGCGCTGTCGCATTGTTTAACGGTGTGCCAGTCAAGATCTGGCGTGCGGAAGTGGCGCCCTTATCGTCTGCGGCCGAACCTGGCCGTGTGCTTGCGGCGGATGCGCAAGACGGTGTCCTGGTTGCCTGCGGCGATGGTGCGCTGCGCGTGACGGAATTGCAGAAGCCCGGCGGCAAAAGATTGTCCGCAGCCGAATTCCTGAAGGGCTTCCCGATGGAAGGCGGACGCTTTGACGTAGTAAACAAACCTCAGGCAATCTGATCGACCGGCAACGCGCTCGCTTGCTTGATCTCTTCCAGGCACACCATGGAACGCACGCCGGACACGCCCGGTACCTGCATCAGGCGGTCAGTCAGGAAATTGGAAAATGACTTGAGGTCGGTGGCCACAACCTTCAGCAAATAATCGAAATCGCCGGAAATCGTGTAGCACTCCAATATTTCCGGAAACTGGCGTATCGCTTTTTCCATTTCGCGCACCTGCTTGAATTTTTCCCGGTCTATCGTCAGGTTGACGAAGGCCACCACACCCAATCCGATCGCTTCGGGCGCAACCTGCGCTGCATAACCGCGGATGATTCCTTCGGATTCGAGGCGCTTCACGCGCCGATAACATTGCGGTGCGGACAGGCTGGCCTTATCGGACAGTTCAACGTTCGACGCCCGGCCGTTTTCTTGCAGCATCTTCAAAAGGATGCGGTCATATTTATCCATTTTTTCTGTCATGTTTCACCACAATAGTAAGATCGATGAAAGATTCTTTCACATTTAATGATTTTGACGGCTAATTACGCAAAATAATTTCAGCCGTTTGTGGCTATCATGTTCTGACCGGAAGCAATAAAAACCCGGTAGACGGGAGAATGCCATGAACGAATTCATTGAACTGGAAGATCGTTATTGCGCGCATAACTATCATCCACTGCCCGTGGTACTTGAGAGCGGCAAGGGAGTCTGGTTGCAGGATGTGGAGGGCCGGCGTTACCTGGACATGATGTCGGCGTATTCCGCGGTCAGTTTTGGCCATGGCCACCCGACGCTGGTCGCGGCGCTGACTGACCAGGCACAGCGCCTTGCGGTCACCTCGCGTGCTTATCATACCGACCAGTTGGGCCCGTTTCTGCAGATGCTGTGCGAGATGGCCGGCCTGCCTAAGGCACTGCCGATGAATACCGGCGCCGAGGCGGTTGAAACGGCATTGAAGGCAGCCCGCAAATGGGGCCACAAGGTCAAGGGCATAACCGACAACAATGCGGAAATAATCGTATGTGACGGTAATTTCGCGGGGCGCACCACAACGATTGTCGGATTTTCATCCGAAGCGCAATACCGGGATGGGTTTGGCCCGTTTGCGCCGGGATTCGTATCGGTCCCATTTGGCGATGCGGCCGCGCTGGAAGCGGCCATCACGCCGCGTACCGCGGCTTTCCTGGTGGAGCCGATCCAGGGTGAAGCGGGCATCAAGGTGCCGCCCGCCGGTTATCTCAGGCAATGCCGCGACATTTGTCATCGCCACAATGTCCTGTTGATTTGCGATGAAGTGCAAACCGGGCTGGGACGCACTGGCCGTTTGCTGGCAAGCGAGCATGAGGACGTCAAGCCGGATGGCCTGATTCTCGGCAAGGCACTTGGCGGCGGCTTGCTGCCCTTGTCGGCTTTCCTGGCGCGGGAAGACGTAATGAATGTGTTTTCGCCCGGCGATCATGGCAGCACCTTTGGCGGCAATCCGCTGGCCTGCGCGGTGGGCCGCGCCGCCCTTGCCGTGCTGCGCGACGAACATCTGGTCGCGCGTGCGCAGGAAATGGGGACACGCCTGATGGACGGGCTGCGTGCGATCGGACATCCGGCGATTCTCGAGGTGCGCGGCAAGGGCTTGCTGATCGGACTCGAGCTTGATCCGGCTGTGATCCCGGCGCGGACATTTTGCGAACACCTGATGCTGCACGGCATCCTGTCCAAGGACACGCATGAAACCGTGGTGCGTTTTGCGCCGCCGCTGATCATCAGCGCAACTGAAATAGATGCCGCACTTGTGGCCATTCGCGCCACCTTCGATACGCTGCCGGCCGCGCATTGCAGCAAGGACAAAATCAGCGCGTGAATTTACCAAAGAAAGGATGAACAATGATCGACCGTTTCCTGATGTGCGCACCCGATCATTTCGAGGTCGCTTATGTCATCAATCCCTGGATGGAAGGCAATATCGCGCACGGCAATAACAAAGTTGCGGTGCGCCAGTGGACCATGCTGGCGCGTCTGATCGGCAAGGTGGCGCAGGTCGAGCGGGTCACTGCTGCGCCCGGCGTACCGGACATGGTATTCACTGCCAATGCCGGTCTGGTTCTGGGTAACAAATTCATACTGTCACGCTTTCGTCACGCAGAGCGCCAGGCGGAAGAACCGCATTTCGCAAAATGGTTTGCGGAACAGGGTTTTGAGGTGCTGACGCTACCGCCGGAGTTGCCGTTTGAGGGCGCCGGCGACGCGCTGCTGGACCGCAGCGAAGCGCTGTTATGGCTGGGATACGGTCATCGCTCGGATAAGGCGTGCGCGCCCCTGCTGAAATCATGGCTGGATGTCGAGGTCCAACCCTTGAAGCTGGTCAACGAGCGTTTCTACCATCTCGATACCTGCTTTTGCCCGCTGGCGGGCGGCTATCTGCTGTATTACCCGGCTGCGTTCGATGCCGCCTCACAGGCGCGTATTGCGGCACGCCTGCCGGCCGAATACCGGATTCCGGTAGCGGCCGCGGATGCCGCTGCTTTCGCTTGCAATGCGGTGAATAGCGGCCGGCATATTTTTCTCAACCAGGCATCGCCGGCGCTGGTGAATGAACTCCGCTCGCGCGGTTTCATCGTGCAGCAAACACCACTGACCGAATTCATGAAAGCCGGCGGCTCGGCCAAGTGCCTGACGCTCAAGCTGACCGAAGTGTTGCCGGCGCCAACCCGGCTGGTTGCCGCCTGAGTGGCACTTCTTTCGCAAATACTTGATTTAACGTATAATTTTTCTTGCGCCGATTTGATTGAAAAAGTCAAACCCAGCTTGCGGGCGCCGGGGTAAAGTCCCATAAATAAATACTGCTAAAGCGGACGTGGAAAAACCCGGACCCGCTTTTGCAGTCCGGGTTTTTGCATTTTTGCCATGCATATTGCCACTGCGTCACGCCATTCAAAACCAGAGTACGAAATAAGAGTAAGCACATGAAACGCGATCCCATCTCTCCCGTCGAAGCGCAACTGCGCGATCTG
Organism: Pseudomonadota bacterium; assembly: GCA_040387375.1. Classification (GTDB taxonomy): domain Bacteria; phylum Pseudomonadota; class Gammaproteobacteria; order Burkholderiales; family Burkholderiaceae_D; genus JAZKDW01. The sequence goes on along the minus strand of JAZKDW010000015.1, from coordinate 226,725 downwards.
TTGTCTCACCGCATCCTGATTCTGGATGGCGCCATGGGGACCATGATCCAGCAATACAAGCTGACCGAGGAAGATTATCGCGGTGACCGCTTCACTGGTTTTGCCGTGCCGGGCAAGGAAGTATTCGTCAAGGGCAACAATGAATTGCTGACGCTGACGCAGCCGCACATCATCAGTGCAATCCACGAACAATATCTGGCCGCCGGTGCCGATCTGGTGGAAACCAATACCTTCGGTGCAACCACGGTCGCCCAGGACGATTACCACATGGGCCATCTCGCCTACGAGATGAACCTGGCTGCAGCCAGGCTGGCGCGTGCGGCGTGTGACAAGTATTCGACACCGGACCGGCCGCGCTTCGTCGCCGGCGCACTTGGCCCGACGCCGAAAACCGCCTCCATTTCACCCGATGTCAACGATCCCGCCGCCCGCAACATCACCTTCGATCAGCTGGTCGCCGCGTATCTGGAGCAGACGCGCGCACTGGTTGAAGGCGGATCCGACGTGCTGCTGGTCGAAACGATTTTCGATACCTTGAATTGCAAGGCGGCGCTGTTTGCCATCGATACTTTTTTTGAAGAGTCGGGCAAGCGGCTGCCGCTGATGATTTCCGGCACCGTCACCGATGCGTCGGGGCGGATCCTGTCCGGCCAGACCGTGCCGGCATTCTGGAATTCGGTGCGGCACGCAAGGCCATTGACCGTCGGCCTCAACTGCGCGCTTGGCGCTGCGCTGATGCGTCCGTATGCGGAAGAATTATCGAAAATCGCCGACACCTTCGTCTGCATTTATCCGAACGCCGGCTTGCCCAATCCGATGTCCGACACCGGCTTCGACGAAACGCCGGATGTCACGTCGTCGCTGCTGAGGGATTTCGCGGAAAGCGGATTTGTCAACATCGCCGGCGGTTGCTGCGGCACGACCCCGGAACACATCAAGGCGATCGCCGATGTGGTCGCCAATATTGCGCCGCGCCAGATTCCGGCCACCTCGCCCGCAATGAGATTGTCGGGTCTGGAGCCGTTCACGGTTGACGATGATTCCCTGTTCGTCAACGTCGGCGAACGTACCAACGTGACCGGCTCGAAAGCATTTGCGCGCCTGATTTTGAATGAACAGTATGACGAGGCGCTGGCCGTTGCGCGCCAGCAGGTGGAGAATGGCGCGCAAGTCATCGACATCAACATGGATGAAGCGATGCTCGATTCGGTCGCCGCGATGTCGCGTTTCCTGAACCTGATCGCCTCCGAGCCCGACATCGCGCGGGTGCCCATCATGATCGACTCGTCCAAGTGGTCGGTGATCGAAGCGGGCCTCAAATGCGTGCAGGGAAAATCCATCGTCAATTCGATTTCGATGAAGGAAGGCGAGGAAGAATTCCTGCGTCAGGCCAAGCTGTGCCGGCGTTACGGCGCCGCTGTGATCGTGATGGCTTTTGATGAAAAAGGCCAGGCCGACACGTTCGAGCGCAAAACCGAAATTTGCCAGCGTGCCTACAATCTGCTGGTCAACCGCATCGGCTTTCCGCCGGAAGACATCATTTTCGATCCGAATATATTCGCGATCGCCACCGGCATTGACGAACACAACAATTACGCCGTCGATTTCATCAATGCGACGCGCTGGATTCGCGCCAACCTGCCGCATGCGAAGATCAGCGGCGGTGTATCGAATGTCAGCTTCAGCTTCCGCGGCAACGATCCGGCGCGCGAAGCGATCCATACGGTATTCCTGTATCACGCGATCCAGGCCGGCATGACGATGGGCATCGTCAACGCCGGCATGATGGGTGTGTATAGCGAACTGGCGCCGGAACTGCGGGAACGGGTGGAAGATGTCGTGCTCAACCGGCGCGCTGACGCCACCGAGCGCATGATTGAAATCGCCGGTTCGCTGAAGGCGGGCGACAAGAAGGATGAGCAGACCCTGGAGTGGCGCAGCGGATCGGTGCAGAAACGCCTGGCGCATGCGCTGGTGCACGGCATCACGCAATGGATCGTCGAGGATACGGAAGAGGCGCGGCAGGAATTGCTGCACAACGGCGGCCGGCCGATTCATGTCATCGAAGGTCCGCTGATGGACGGCATGAACATCGTCGGCGACCTGTTCGGCCAGGGCAAGATGTTTTTGCCGCAGGTGGTGAAATCGGCGCGAGTGATGAAGCAGGCCGTCGCGCACCTGATTCCGTACATTGAAGAAGAAAAACTGCTGGAAGAAAAAAAGACCGGCATCACGGCCAAGCCGAAAGGCAAGATCGTGATCGCCACGGTCAAGGGCGACGTGCACGATATCGGCAAGAACATCGTGTCGGTGGTCCTGCAATGTAATAATTTCGAAGTGGTCAACATGGGTGTGATGGTCCCGTGTTCCGAGATCCTTGCCAAGGCCAAGGCAGAAAACGCCGACATCATCGGACTGTCGGGATTGATCACACCTTCGCTGGAAGAAATGGCGCACGTCGCCAAGGAAATGCAGCGCGATCCGCATTTCCGCATGCTGAAAATCCCGTTGTTGATCGGTGGCGCCACCACCAGCCGCGCGCATACGGCGGTCAAGATTGCCCACAACTATGATGGCCCGGTGGTCTACGTGCCCGATGCGTCGCGCTCGGTATCGGTTGCGCAATCGTTGCTAACGCCGGAACAGCGCGACCAGTATATCCAGGAAATTTCCACCGATTACGCGCGCATTCGCGAACAGCATGCGAACAGGAAAGCGGTGCCGATGCTGACGCTGGCCGATGCGCGCAAGAACAAGGCCCGGCTCGATTTCAGCGGCAAGCTGGCGCCGGTCAAGCCGAAATTCATCGGCCGCCGCGTGTTCAGGAATGTCGATCTGACGACCATTGCGCAGTATATCGACTGGGGCCCGTTCTTCCAGACCTGGGATCTGGCCGGGCCCTACCCGGCGATCCTGAAAGATGAAGTCGTCGGCGTCGAGGCCAGCAAGGTATTCGCGGAAGGCCAGGCACTGCTGAAGAAAGTGATCGATGGCCGCTGGCTTACCGCCAATGGTGTGATTGCCCTGCTGCCGGCCAATAGCGTCAACGATGACGACATCGAAATTTATACCGATGACACACGCACGGAAGTCGCCTTTACCTATTACGGCGTGCGGCAGCAGACCGTCAAGCCGGTAATCGATGGCGTCGCGCGGCCAAATCAATGCCTGGCCGATTTCATCGCGCCGAAATCATCCGGTATTGCCGACTACATCGGCCTGTTTGCGGTGACCGCGGGAATCGGCATCGAAAAGCACGAGAAGCGTTTTGAAGACGCGCATGACGACTATTCATCGATCATGCTGAAATCATTGGCCGACCGGCTGGCCGAGGCGTTTGCCGAACATTTGCATGAACGGGTACGCAAGGATCTCTGGGGTTATGTTGCCGACGAGGCGCTCAGCAATGAAGCGCTGATCAAGGAATCCTATGTCGGGATCCGGCCCGCGCCCGGTTATCCGGCTTGCCCTGAACATACGGTGAAAGCCGAGATGTTCAAGGTCCTGCAATGCGAGGAAATCGGCATGCAGCTGACGGATTCCTTTGCGATGTTTCCAGGGGCGGCTGTATCCGGTTTTTACCTGGCGCATCCGGAGTCGAAGTACTTCAGCGTCGGCAAGATTGGCGACGATCAGGTGAACGACATGGTGGCGCGGCGCGGGGTGCCGAAGGACGATGTGGAACGCTGGCTGGCGCCGAACCTTTCCTGACCATATTCGCACGCATTAACTCATTGCAATTGAGAAAGTAACTTCGCCGACAAAAAAGTACCCTTCATCAAAGTGTCAATAGTTCTGCTATTCTAAGAACTCCTGCTGGAAATATGTTTCAAAGGACATATTTCCATTTTTTTTATGCAACATACAAATCCGATGACCTGGAAAACCCGCTCTCCCAAAAGCAAGCTTTTTATTGCCCTGGCATCCATCGGTGCCACCTTGATTGCCGTTTTGCTTGTGCTGAATTTTTCGATGGGCACAAAAAAAATCAAGGAGGAAATCCCGCGCCTGTATTCGATATCCGATCAACAATTCCAGCGCTCCATGGGTGTAATGCTCGGGCCGCAAATAGTCGACGGCAACAAATTTGAGGTGCTGTTGAACGGCGATCAGATTTTTCCGGCCATGCTCAAGGCAATTCGAGGCGCGAAAAAAAGCATCACGTTTGAAACCTATATTTACTGGTCTGAAGACATCGGCAAGGAATTCGCCGATGCATTGTCGGAACGGGCCCGCGCCGGCGTCAAGGTCCACGTTCTGATTGACTGGGTCGGCAGCAGCAAGATGGATGAATCCTACCTGGCGAAAATGGAGCAGGCCGGCGTCGAAGTCAAAAAATTTCACCCACTGCGCTGGTACAACCTCGCTCGTTTCAACAACCGCACACATCGTAAATTGCTGGTTGTCGACGGCAATGTCGGTTTTACCGGGGGTGTCGGCATTGCCGGCTTATGGACTGGCAATGGCGAGGATCCCCAGCACTGGCGCGATTCGCATTTCAGGACGGAAGGTCCGGTGGTGGCACAGATGCAGGCGGTCTTCATGGATAACTGGATGAAGACGACCGGCAAGGTATTGCATGGAGCTGACTATTTTCCAGTACTCCACCCGGTCGGCACGGGACGTGCGCAAGTGTTTGCCAGTTCACCCGATGGCGGTAGTGAAAGCATGCGCCTGATGTATCTGCTGGCGATTACGGCGGCGCAGCGCTCGATACAATTATCGGTTTCCTATTTTGTGCCGGATGACATGACCAGGCAGGTATTGGTGGATGCGCTCAAGCGGGGCGTCAAGGTGCAGATCATCACGCCGGGCGAACATATCGATACGGAAATCGTGCGCAGTTCCTCACGCGGAATGTGGGGCGATCTGCTGACGGCCGGGGCCGAGATACATGAATACCAGCCGACCATGTTCCACTGCAAGGTGATGGTCGTCGATGGCATGATGGTGTCGGTAGGCTCCACCAATTTCGACGATCGTTCGTTTCGCATGAATGACGAAGCGAACCTGAATATCTACGATGAAAAATTCGCTCGTCAGCAAGTTGACGTGTTTGAACAGGATCTGAAAAAATCACGCCGCATTACGTTGGAACAATGGCAGAACCGGCCGATTCGGGAAAAAGCGCTCGAACATGCGGCAGCATTGCTGGGACCGCTGCTGTAGATCATTGTTCTCCTGACGCCAGTCAAACCAGTGACCCGGATGCATCCGCATACTGGGTGCAAGCCCTGCCTCGCCAAAGGCAGGCGGGGCGCAAAACATCCTCATGATGGCAAGCTAACCACCATAAAACTCATCGAATGTTTGTCACTGGCATTGGAACAGCTACTCCGGCGCATCGCTATTCCAAAGCTCAATGCTGGGAAGCGTTTACCTCCTCCGAATGGTTCAAGCGCCTGGAACCCCGTTCACATGCACTCGCGGAAATCGTGCTGCGGCGTGAGAATGGCATCGAATTCCGGCATCTGGCTCTGTCGTCCTTGCACGAGGTGTTTGCCATCGATCCGGATACCCTGTCCCAGCGGTTTTTTAACCATGCACCACGCCTGGCTGCGCAAGCCGCAAGCAGCGCGCTGGCGCATGCACGATTGCATGCCGGTCAGATCGATGCCGTCGTGGTCAGCACCTGCACCGGCTATCTTTGTCCGGGATTAAGCGGGCATGTGATCGAACAGCTTGGCCTCGGGGCGGAGGTGCAGGCGTTTGACCTGGTTGGCCAGGGCTGTGCGGCGGCACTGCCTAACCTGGGACTGGCAGAGGCCTTGCTGGCATCGGGACAGTGTTCCCATGTGCTTTCGGTTTGTGTGGAAATCTGCAGCGCTGCAATGTATCTTGACGACGATCCGGGCGTGCTGATCAGTGCCTGCCTGTTTGGCGATGGCGCCGGCGCCGCCGTCCTCTCGCGACAGCCGGCGCAGCACCAGCGGCGCATGGAATGGCGGCACAGCCGGTCGATGATCGACACGGCGCAGCGCAAGGCCCTGTATTTCGAACAGCGCCAGGGCATGCTGCGCAATGTCCTGACGCGCCAGGTGCCACGGCTGGCAGCCGGCCACGCGCATCAACTGCTGCAATCGGTATTGGCCAGCGCCGCTGTCGCGCAAGGCGAGGTGCAAAACTGGATCATGCATGCAGGCGGCCGCGATGTATTGCTGGCGCTGCAAAATGAATTCGGCACCGCGCCGGAGGATTTTCGTTACAGTGCCGCGGTCCTGCGCGAATATGGAAACCTGAGCAGTGCCTCCGTTTATTTCGTGCTGCAAGCCGCGGTTGATGACGATGCTGAAGGCGGCTGGTGGTGGATCTCATCCTTCGGCGCCGGCTTCAGCTGTCATGGCGCGCTGCTCGCGGTGGCGTAAGCGATGCGAGGCCCGGCATCATGAATCTGCCTCGCCGCGTTCTTCCTGAAACACTCGACCAGCTTGCCGCCAGCGACCCGCTTGCCGTGCGCTCGCGCGCCGACCTGCGGCGCATCAATCGCCTCCTGGGAACACACACTCTCATGCTGCGCGCATTGAGCAATGGTTTGCCGGCACCAAGGCATATCATCGAACTGGGCGCCGGCGACGGTACGCTGATGTTAACGATCGCCAGGAAAATGGCCGTACGCTGGCCCGCCGTTCATCTGACACTTCTGGATCGGCAGCATCTGGTGAGCGCACAAACTATCAGCGCTTTTGCTGCCCTGGGATGGCAGGCCGATATTCTGGCTGCCGATGTGCACGACTGGCTGAAGCAAGCCAGCCAGCAGTGTTTTGACCTGGTGTTGGCCAATCTGTTCATGCACCACTTTCACAATCATCAACTGGCGCCGATGCTGGCGGCGATTGCGCAGCGCTGCCAGGTATTTTTCGCCTGTGAGCCACGCCGCACGTGGTTGCCGCTGGCCGGCAGTCACCTGATCGGATTGATTGGCGCCAACGCGGTGACCAGGGCGGATGCGGTGCTCAGCGTGCATGCCGGTTTTTGCCGGCACGAATTGACGGCGTTATGGCCCGGCGAACTTCGACACGCGTGGATCCTGCATGAATATCCGGCGCGACTGTTCAGCCATTGTTTTCATGCGACACGGCGGAGAAGCTGATCGATGCGGACCCATTACGATGCAGTCATCATTGGCGCCGGTCCGGCCGGCAGCAGCGCGGCGATCCTGCTGGCGCAGGCAGGATGGTCGGTGGCCGTATTGGAGAAAAAGCGCTTTCCACGTCGCAAGGTGTGCGGCGAATGTGTCGCCGCGAGCAATCTGCCCCTGCTGGATGCGCTCGGCATCGGCCCGGCGTTTGATGCCGCGGCCGGCCCGCCTTTGCGCCAGGTCGGCCTGATGAGCGGCGCGCAAAACATTCATGCCGATTTGCCGCCGCTGGCGGATGGGCGGCATCCGTGGGGACGGGCACTTGGACGTGACGTGTTTGATTCGCTTTTGCTGGAGCGCGCGCGACAGGCCGGTGCGACTATCCTGCAGCCATGGGCAGCGTTTGCGATTCGCGGCCACCCAGGCGCATTTCAATGTGATGCGGCTGCGCTCGAGTCGCAGGCGGTGTCAGTGCTGACGGCAACCGTGCTGATTGCTGCGCATGGCTCCTGGACGCCGCCGCCTGACGCCGGCAGCGTGCCGCGCTGGCCGAGGCTGGCCAGCGATCTTTTTGCATTCAAGGCGAATTTCAAGGAGGCGGAGATTGCGCATGGATTGTTGTCCGTATTGGCATTTGCTGGTGCTTATGGCGGCATGGTCATGGCTGGTGGAGGCATCACAACACTGGCCTGCTGTATCCGCCGCGATCGTTTGCGTAGCTGCAGGGAGCTGATGCAAGGGCAGTCCGCAGGCAGCGCAGTAGAGGCGTACATGAAAGAAAATTGCGCTGCCGTGGCACGCGCGCTGGCTGAGGCGCGCAGGCAGGGCGAATGGCTGAGCGCCGGTCCGATCCGCCCCGGCGTTCGTGTACAACCCAGGGGTAGCGGGGTATTCCTGATCGGGAATGCCGCCGGTGAAGCGCACCCGATTATCGGTGAGGGCATCAGCATGGCGCTGCAGTCCTCATGGTTGTTGTGTGAAATGCTGTTCAGGTACGCAAGCCCTGTTCTTGCCGGGGCGGCGCAGCCGCAGATTCAACGTGAATATGCACACGCCTGGCGGGGCAGTTTTACGCCGAGGATTCGATGGGCCGCACTGTTTGCCCATGCTGCAATGCGGCCGGCGCTGGCACCGATGCTGCTACCTGTATTGCGCTGGAAGCCCACCCTGATGACCTGCGCAGCGCGCCTGAGCGGAAAAGTCAGGCCGGCACCCGCGCACTCCATAATCACTAACCGGCCTGGCAGGAGCATTTGACATGACAACGCTCGCACGATTGCAGTCCATTCTCATCGCCAGTTATCCATTGACCCGCGAGGCGCTGACGCCGGACGCGCGACTCGACAATCTGCTGATCGATTCACTCGGCATGATGGAGCTTTTTTTCAATGTCGAGGATGAGTTCAAGCTCAAGGTGCCGAATGACAGGGTCGATCTGAAGACGGTCGGTGATGTGGTGCGCTACATAGACCGCCTCATTGCCGAGCAACACGGCCAGCCTGCGGCGACTGGCGCGGTATCGTGAGACGGGTCGCCGTCACGGGCATTGGGGTGGTGTCGCCCTTGGGCAATGACAGGCACACTCTGTTCCGCAACCTGATAGCGGGCCGGTCCGGCATACGCCATATCGATGCCGCTTTTTGCAAGCGGCTCATGGCGCCGATCGCGGCGCCGGCAGAGTTCGATGCCGGACACTATTTTCCCGCGCCGAGAGTGCGCATGCTGGACCGAGTGAGCCAGTTTGCGTTGCATGCGACCAGCCAGGCGATCGCCGATGCCGGCCTCTTGTTTGCCGGCGAGGACAGGCAACGCGCCGGCGTGTTCATCGGCACCGGGCTTGGCGGCGCGCGCGCCACCGACGACGGATACCAGACCATTTACGGCGAAGGCGTCGACCGCGTCAATCCATTCAGCGTGCTGATGGCGATGACCAATGCAGCGGCTGCGTGGATCGGCATCGAACATGACATCCGCGGTCCGAACCTGACATTCTCAACCGCGTGTTCATCGTCGGCGGTGGCGATTGGCGAAGCCTGGCGCAGGATCGGCAGCGGCGACGCCGACCTGATGATTGCCGGCGGCAGCGAGGCGCCGCTGACTTTCGGGGTGCTGAAAGCCTGGGAGGCCCTGGGTACCCTGGCCAGCGAAGATGCGCATGATCCCTCGGCATCATGCAAGCCGTTTTCCCGCGATCGCAGCGGACTGGTGCTGGGCGAAGGCGCGGCGATACTGGTGCTCGAGGAATGGGAACGTGCGACCCGCCGCGGTGCGCACGTTCACGCGGAACTGACCGGTTACGGTCTGGCCACAGATGCGATGCACATTACCCGTCCGACCGCCGAAGGTCAGGCAGCGGCGATGCGGGCGGCGCTCGACTCTGCAGGTTTGCCGTCCTCGGCCATCGATTACCTCAATGCCCATGGCACCGGGACGCTTGCAAACGATGGCGTGGAGACAGCGGCAATCAAGTCGGTCTTTCAAGGTCACGCGTATCGGATGCCGGTCAGTTCGACCAAATCGATGCACGGGCATTTGCTCGGCGCGGCGGGAGCGCTGGAATTTGCCGTGTCGGTGCTGGCGCTGAAAGCGGGTACCGCGCCGCCGACCATAAATTTGCACAACGCCGATCCGGAATGTGATCTCGACTATGTTCCGCTGCGGGCGCGCCATGGCCTGACGCTGCGCACGGTGATGTCGAATTCATTTGCGTTCGGCGGCACCAACGCGGTGCTGGTGGCGCGCGCGTCGTAGGTCAATCCAGCGGCAGGCCGTCGACAAACACCTTCAATTCACCTTCCTTGAACTTCGTCCATGCCTCATTCGTGGTGAGCGGCTCGGTCACGATGATCGCGACGCGGTCGTTCGGTGTCGTCACTTCCGAAAAGTCGACGCTCAGGTCTTCGTCGGACAGCTTCGCTTCGGCAAAAGGATATTTCCGCACGATATAGTGAAGATTGGTGGCGCAGTGCGCAAACAATGCCGAGCCATCCGACAGCATCATGTTGAATACGCCGTAGGCCGCGATTTCATTTGTCAGATCCTTGAGCGCCGAGGTCAGGTCGGGCAGAGCCGGCAGCGTATCGCCGAAACGTTTTCGCAGTTGCTGCAGCAGGTAGCAGAATGCCCATTCGCTATCCGTCGTACCGACCGGACGATACGGGCCGTCCAGGGGCGGGGTGAAATTCTTCAAGTCGCCGTTATGGGCGAAGACCCAATACCGTCCCCATAATTCCCGTACGAACGGATGGCAGTTTTCAAGCGCGATGTGACCCTGGGTCGCCTTGCGAATATGGGCGATGACATTTTTCGACTTGATCGGAAAGCGCCGGATGAGCTCGGCCACCGGCGATTCGACAGCAGCCTGGTAATCGACAAAATGGCGCACGCCTGCGCCTTCAAAAAAGGCGATTCCCCAACCGTCGTTATGGACGTCGGTACGGCCGCCGCGGGTAGCAAAGCCGGTAAAGCTGAACACAATATCGGTCGGGACATTGCAATTCATTCCAAGAAGCTGGCACATGGCGCGAAGATGATCCGGTGAAATTGAAGAGGTTGGTTACAGTAGCATGGTCGCGCGACTCCGGTTCCGTTAAAGCGACGGCGCGGGTGTGATCTGCATCCGGCAGCGCCATAATGCATGTCCCGATGCCAGATATTTTTGCTCGAACGGTGTGATCGGCACCGGCTGCCCGGATAAAGTCGCGTCCAGTTCCACATAGGGTTCGACCGCAACCGGCAGCGCGGTAAGCTGCGTCAACGCGGCGGCGCACTCTTCAATGTAAATGCGCCAGTTGCTGCGGCATTCGAAATGGCCGCCCAGCGCGACCATCACTGGAAACACCGGATGGCCGTGCCAGCGGCGCCCGAGATGGTGCTTTTTCGGCCATGGATTGGGATACAGGACATAGTGTCGGTCAGGGGAAATGCCGGCGCTTTGCAGCAGACGCCAATAATCGACCAGGTCTGCGCGAATGCGTATTGAGTTTTCGGGCGCGGCGCCGGACCATAGCGTGTTGCGGGCAATGCGATCGGCTGACTGATCGATGCCGATCACAAAATGATCCGGAAATCGTGCCGCCAGATGCAAGGTCGACAAGCCGACACCACAACCGGCATCCAGGATCAACGGCCTGCTGCCCGCCGCCTGCCAGGCGTCGATGCTGGCATCGAATGCGGCGCGGTTATAGGACGTGATCGGTTTCAGAAATTGCGTGGCCGCGTGTTTTGCAAGCCGCTGCGCCAATTGATCATGAATGCCGTTCTGGCGACTGGTGACGGGACTGGAGTTGGCGTACATGACGACAGTATACCTGCGACCATTGCCGCCCATGTAGCCGAAATGCGGCGCCGGCCTCCGGTGCACGTGCATGGTTGCGCCGAATGTTGATTCTGTGTGCATGGATTGTTTCAAGGCATAATTCCTGAATGAATCCTGCAAAACTTTCTTCCGCTCCCGCCGATAGTGTTGTTCCTGCCAAGCCGGCTTACCCGCCGGTACGTCTGGCTTTCATGATGTGGGGCATGGCGGTTGGGTTTTACCTGTTCGGATTTTTCCATCGTGTGACCCCGGCAGTGCTGACATCGGAACTGATGCGCGATTTCAAGCTGAGCGCCGCAATGCTGGGAAATCTGTCCGCATTCTATTTCTACTTTTATGCCGCCATGCAGATCCCGACCGGCATATTGGTCGACCGTTTCGGGCCACGCACATTATTGTGGATCGGTGCACTGATCGGCGGAATCGGTGCGTTGATGTTCGCCTTCGCGGATGATTTTACGTCCGCAGCAATCGGTCGGGGCCTGATCGGCGGCACCGTCGCCGTGGCCTGGGTCTCGATGCTGAAGCTGTCATCGCACTGGTTCGACTCGCGCCGGCTCGGTACGGTCACCGGTATTGCGCTGGCAATCGGCACCATGGGTGCGGTATTGGCCGGCCTGCCCTTGCGTGCGCTGTCGGATGCCTTCGGTTGGCAAACCGTGATTGCGGCTTCCGGTTTTGTGGCGCTGTGCCTGGCGCTGGCGATTTTTTTCCTGATGCGCGACGATCCGTGCGAACTTGGTTTTGAGAGCCACGCTTTTGCGGGAGGCGAAAGGAAACCGGCATCGATGAGTTCGATCCTGCGTGGTCTGGGTGAGATATGGCGTTATCCCAATGTAGCGTTATTGTTCTGGGTGCCATCCGGCATAGTCGGTGCTTTCCTGACCTTCACCGGCTTATGGGGTGTGCCTTTCCTGGTGCAGCTCCATGGCATGACACCAAAATCAGCATCGCTGATCACGAGCGGCATGCTGATCGCGTTTTCGGCCGGAGCAATCCTGTTCGGGCATCTAGGGGACCGCTGGCGCCGGCGCAAAAGCCCCTATGTGCTGGGGGGCGTGTGTGTCGTTCTTGGTTTTGGCGGACTGTGGGCCATGCCTGGCGCGCCATTGCCTGTGCTGGTGCCCTTGTTGATGCTGGCGGGGCTAGGCTCCGGCAGCATGGCGCTCGGCTTTTTGTATGTCAAGGAGTCGCTCCCCTTGCGCTTGTCCGGCACCGCGGTCGGTGCAGTCAATATGGGTGTCATGGTCGGACCGCTGACACAACAGCCGGTGATCGGCTGGATCCTGGATCGTTATTGGGATGGTGCGTTGCAAAATGGCGTACGCCTGTACGGTACCGAGGCTTACCGGATGGCGTTTGCATTCCTGGTGATATGGGTATTGACCGCTTTTGTCGCACTGTTGCTTACGCGCGACACTTTTGGCAAACAATACCGTGAATAACGGGCGTAAAGAAAAGCCGTATGGCGTTCGTGCTTTCCTTTACCGCAGTAGTGCTTAATGAAATACGACTGGCTGGCTCATCAGTGCATCATAATTGCCTAAAAATGCGTCAATGTCCTCAACGCTCGGTTCGGACGCAATCAGCGTTTCTACATTCTTGCGGAATGCTTCAGCCAAGGTGCCACCGATAAAGATTTCACGTTTGCCGGGTTTATCCATTATTTCGTAACCGCCGAAACGCAAGGCTTCGCGGCCATCGTCGGCACCAAATTCCACGACGCTATATTGCTCGCTGTTGTAAATCAGATTCATGTGCGCTCCTTAAGTTGCCTGTGCAGAAATAATTACTGCACTTCCTTGCTCTTACACATGGCGCTGGCACCCTCCTTTTCAAGTCTTCGAAGGCATAAATCCCCGCTTGCTCGCATTTAGCCGGTCACTTGCCGGACTATTCGCGAGCATGAAACATGTTTTATACGGCCAGGTCATCCGTAAGGTTCAACAAGGTGTCGTAAGGCGTTTCGGTTAAAAAACGGCGGATCTGGGCAAGGTGCTCCGTTGTTGCCAGGCTGATGAACAGCCTTGCAGGATGTTTTCTGAGCAAGCGGTTGAGGGTTACACGCATGACAAGGTTTCCACTGCAGCACATGCAGCCGGGGGCAATACGCGAGACAAGCACGCTGGAGGATGTATCCGAAGCAATCGCTCCGCTACCGCCATCTGGCAATCCTTCCAGGATCATTGCTGTTACGACATTTTGGTGAAGGGCCGCCGAAATTGCGGCTTCACGTTCATTCGCGCGTGCGCCAGTCACAAGAGTGACAATGGTTATCCCTGATTTTTCTTCACCCGGCACGGTTCAACGCCTAATTGTTTTAACTTCCGGTATAAATGGGTGCGTTCCAGACCGGTTCTTTCGGCCACTCTGGTCATGCTTCCGCTCTCTCGTACCAGATGGTGTTCGAAATAGGCCCGTTCGAATGCATCGCGTGCTTCCCGTAACGGCAAGTCAAACGACATGCTGAACATGTGGTCGGCTGGCAGCATCACGGGTGGCGATGCAATACCACTCGTCACCATGGTGTTGCCATGGAAAGGCGACATGCTCATCGAACTTCCGCCAGACGTGTCGTTACTATGGACCAGCGTCGGGCGTGCATGTGAATGGAACACCGCGGTACGCACGACTTCCTGACCGTGTGATAGTCCTATTTGCACTGCCTTCAACAATTTCTGCAACGATATCGGCTTTTCGAGGAAGTTAAGAGCGCCAATGCGTGTTGCTTCGACAGCTGTATCAATTGTTGCATGTCCCGACATCATGATGACCGGCATGGTCAGCAAGCCGTCACGCTGCCATTCCTTCAAGAGTGTGACGCCATCCGTATCGGGCATCCAGATATCGAGCAGCACAAGATCAGGTTTGCCGGCTGCGCGTACATCCCTTGCCTGTTGCGCATTTTCTGCCGTCGTGACGACATGTCCTTCGTCGCCCAGAATTTCCGATAATAACTCGCGGATCCCCATTTCATCGTCGACTACAAGTATATTGGCCATTTCTGTACCTTCTTTATTTTGCTACTCCTCTGTTTTTTCTTTTAGTTATTATTTGCTGAGTAATTGTAACTATTAGTTAGTCAGCATGGGCTAACTTTAACAGTAAAATTAGGATTTTTGCACCATTTGCATCGACTCGGTTCTGTATATCGATCCGGCCGCCATGTTCTTCGATGATTTTTTTCACCATTGCCAGCCCCAGGCCGGTGCCGCGCGATTTGGACGTTACATACGGTTCAAATGCCCGCGCCAGGATTTTGGACGCAAAACCCGGTCCATTGTCGGTAATCGAAAGTCGTACTGCAGAGCGCTGGTCGCCATCAGATCCTTGATAATGAATTGCTTCTGTAATAACACTTATTCTGGCAGCAGTCGCACCGGGCGGCCGCTCGGCAACCGCATCTTGTGCATTCTGCAACAGGTTGTGTATCACCTGGCGCAATTGCGTCGCGTCTCCCATCACCTGCGGCAGGTCGGGGGCTAGTGCAGCATGAATGATGTCACGTTCGTCACCGCCGATGTACAGCCCAAGAATTTCCTCGATCAGGTCATTCAGATTCAGCGGCGTCAGTACTGCCGGCGGTGTTTTGGCATAATCACGGAAATCATCGACCATACGTTGCATCGCCGCAACTTGATTCACAATCGTGGCGGTGCCTTTGTTCAGCATTGCGGCATCTTGCGGCGTCAATTTTCCTTCAAGCTTCATCTGCAGCCGTTCCGCGGATAATTGAATCGGCGTCAGGGGATTTTTAATTTCATGGGCGAGTCGCCGGGCCACTTCCCCCCATGCGATCGAACGCTGTCCTGAAATGACATCCGAAATGTCATCGAAGACCACGACATAACCGATGTTTCCTTCCACCGGCAAACGCGATCCTCGAGCCAGCAAGGTAATGTCATTCCCGGCATCAGTATTATCCATTTTGCGCGGAATTTCGATTTGCTGCTGCCAGTGCAGATTGCCAGAGTCGCCGCCACCTGCGGCAGACTGCGCATTCTGCTCGGAAAAAGACTTGGTAATGGCCTCGGCGAAGGTGCGCAAGCCGTAGATTTGCGCGAGTGGCTTGCCTATGTGCTGAGCGAAGTCATGCTGCAGAATGCGCTGGACAGACTCGTTGCTTGTTACCAAGCGGAAGTGATCATCCAGCACCATCACCCCGGCCGACATGTTGGCCAGCACCGATTCCAGATAGGCTTTCGCGTTTTCCAGTTCGGCCCGGTTTTGCTCGACGGCGGCGCGCGCATCGTGAAGCTGCCGGGTCATGGTGTTGAATGACTTCGTCAGCGTGCCGAGTTCGTCCGATGTCGCGACGATCGGACGAGGCGACAGGTTGCCTTCGGCGACAGCCTTGGTTCCTTCCGCCAGCAGCAATAAAGGCTTGGCCAGATCGTTCGCAATCAAAAACGCGCTGGTAATCGCGCCAAAAATTGCAAGCAGCAGCGTCAAGGTGAGCGTGACGATATAAATCTTGCGCAAACCGGAGCGCGCCAGTGAACGTTCCTGATACTCGCTGTATGCGGCACGCAGTGCTTCGGCATTGGCCGCCAGCTGGGTCGGTACCGGTTGCAGCAATTGCAGGAAGCGTGTTTCATTTTGTAGCGACAATGTATTGGCGGAACTGCGAATCGCCACGATCGTGCGCAAGCGTAACGCGGTTCGGGCCGGTGCGGCGGCGCCCGGGACAGTTGCGCCGCTGACGAGCGTGCTGCCCTGCGAATCAGCACCACCCTCAATCGCGGAATAGCTGCGGGATATGCGGGCCTGTTGCAGCATGCTTGTGGTCGGCAACTCGGGCACCAGGGTGCCAAGCCCAATGCCGACACTGGCCACAATACGGCCATTGCCCGTGACAATGAGCGCTTCCTGCATCTGGTTCTGGTCGCGCAACCGCGACAATTGGGTAATCTGCGCAGCATCCGACAAGTCAGCAAGTTCACGCGCCATATTACGCGCGTTCGCGCTGAGGTCGGCCAGCGAGGCATCAAGGGCGCTGCGGCCGAGGTTCAGTCCGGATTCGAGCGCCGACTCTACCCGTACGTCGAACCATGATTCGATCGAGCGCGATACAAACTGAACCGAAACGACATAGATCACGATGCCGGGCAATATGCCGATGAGGGTGAACAGCAGCACCAGGCGAGCCATGAGCCTGGAACCAAATTCGCCGCGCCGATAGCGTTGATACAGGCGCGTTAGCAGAAGAACAACCAGGCTCAGCAGCGCTGCGGCGATCAGCGCATTCAGCCCCAGCAGCCAGGAATAATGTTTATCGAAAAAGGCGGAATTGTCGGCCGCAGACGCCAGCAGGAACAGCAGTATGCTGACAACCGCACTGCCTACTACCAGCAGATACCGCAGCGCACGCGTCACTTATTTTTCCACTCTGAAATTGAAGTACTTCCAGGCGGACGAAAGCCGCCAGTCGCTGTTGTTCAGCGCATGGACCTGAAATGGTTTCGGTAGCTGCGCCAGGTCCAGATTCATGTGGACTGCCACCGTGTACTGTTCACCCGGCTTCAGAGTGCCTTTTTCCGCCACCAGCCAGCGGCTGGGCCGCCGGATGAGGGAAAGGGCATCGTCCAGGCTGCTGAAGGTCTGCTGCAGGCTGTCGGTGGTCGCCGCCCGGTATTGACGGGTCAGAACGTTATAGGAAATGCGGGTGGTCCTTGACGCGACGATTGCTTTTTCATTGAACCAGTACCAGCGCGGCCGTATTATTTCGACGTCGGTCGTGAAATACAGCGTGATGCCGCGCGACAGGGCGTCTTCGAGGCCGCGCGTGAGGTCGAATGCGAACGTGGCCGACAGCCTGTGACCTTCTTCGCTCGGTTCGAGATGAGCCTGAACGATGTCGATGCCTTCCGCGGCGCGCGCCGATGGATGCACGAAAGCCAGCGTGAACATCAGCATCGTCGAAAGCCAGCATGTCAGCAAGAGTCGTCGCATCATTCGGGGAGACGGATGTCACTCCGTCCTGAACGTTGAGAAAAAATTGTCAAACTACCGGCTTTTGAAATAATGCATAAAAAAGGCCGTCATGATCGTTGTCTGCATTTGCGGTAGGTAATAGCTGGCCCGGTGCAGGCAAGCGCAGCGCTTTCATGCGCATCGCAAATGCAGCCGCCTGCGCTTCGGATTCCTGCGGCCAGAGAGAACAGGTTACGAAGAGCAATTTACCATTGGGCTGCAGCATCTGCCAAAGATTGTCGAGAATCTTCACCGAAAGCGTGGCCAACTGAATCGCATCGCCCTTGCGCCGCAGCCAGCGGATGTCGGGATGCCGCCGCAGGATACCAGACGCCGTGCAAGGGACATCGACCAGAATCCGATCGAATAACTTTCCGTCCCACCAACTGTTGCTACTTGCATCACCGAGCTTGAGTGACGCGGCAAGTTGCAGCCGCTGCAGATTCTGTTCAATGCGCAGCATGCGCGCCGCATCGTTATCGAGCGCCGTCAGATCGACATTCGCACATTCCAGGAGGTGCCCGGTCTTGCCGCCGGGCGCAGCGCACGCATCGAGTACCCGCATGCCATCCTGAACATCGAGCAAAGGCGCAGCCAGTTGTGCGGCCGCATCCTGGACCGACACCAGTCCTTCACTGAAACCGGGAATATGACTGACCGGCACTGCCTGCGTCAACCGCACCGCATCCGGACCGATCCGGGTAGCAGCCATGGCGTTGCCGGACAACATTTGCAGATAGTCGGCAACCGTCGTCTTGCGCCGGTTGACGCGCAAGGTCAGCGGCGGTGCGGTATTGCCGGCATGCAGAATGTTTTGCCACTCCTGTGGATAGGTGGCTTTGGTGGCATCGATCCACCACAGCGGGTAGTTCCATACCGCTTCCGGATTGTTCATCAACTGACGGGTCAGGACGTCACGCTCGCGCAGGAAACGCCGCAACACCGCATTGACCATGCCTTTTGCATGCGCAATCTCGCCGTCCGCCGCTGCGGCGTCGACCGCCTGGTTGACTACGGTGAACGAGTCGTAGCTCGTGTCATCCGGATCGACGATCAATGTGAGCGCACAACTGAGCAAACCGTACAGCGCAGCCGGCTCGGGCGTTTTGTTGGCGAGCAGCGCCAGCAGGGCGTCGACCCGTCCGCGGCGGCGCATGGTGCGATACGAAATATCCTGTATCGCGCCGCGTGCTTGCGGTGGCGCTTCGGATTTGGCAAAAACGTGCGACAGTGCTTGCGGTAATGCGGTGCCGCTTCGCACCATCGCGACGGCACGCGCGGCGCCGAGCAGACTGAATGCGAGCGAATCGGTTTTCAGAAGGTTTTTTGACAAGTTAATTCTTTGTAAAAA
The DNA here is from genome assembly GCA_040387375.1 of Pseudomonadota bacterium. Classification (GTDB taxonomy): domain Bacteria; phylum Pseudomonadota; class Gammaproteobacteria; order Burkholderiales; family Burkholderiaceae_D; genus JAZKDW01. Next base: position 208,005 of record JAZKDW010000015.1, on the reverse strand, counting down.
CAAGTTTGACGCCAGGCGCGTTCAGGGTGCTGTTGACATTGGGTTTCAAACAACATTTCATTTCAGGCAACGTGACCCGGCAAAGAGTGCAAAGCTGGATTGTAGCGGGGTGGCGCGATCAGGGGGCGATATCTGTTAATCGAGGTTGTAAACCGACTGCTGACAGGAGCGGGTTTCCCGGATGTGAAGGCGCCTGGAGAGAGTCCCCCAGATGCCTGCGCTGGTCTCCAGCGCACTGTGGCTCAAATGCCCCAGGCAACCGGATACCCGCCTTTTTTTGCGGCGCGCAGCATCTCCAGCAACGGATAAACGCGGGTGGAAAAACTGACCGCCTCAGCGTTTCTCTGCTTGTCATCATCATTGTCAGCTTGACCTTCCTTGTCCGCCTTGCCATCTGCGGCGGCCGGCTTGCCTTTTCTCTGCTCGATTTCACTTTCCAGCCGGGCGATTGCCGCATCGGCCTCATCGGCCGTGATGACACCTCGATTCACGTCTTTACCCAGCAGGTCGAGGATAGGCTTGGAATGTTTCTGATACATGATGACCTCGGCCGCAGCCTTGGACTTGAATATGGTTAACATGAAAACTCCAATGAGTTGATTGCGAATGCCAAAACCATATCACGACTGGCCGACCATGGTGGCAGGTGCGGCACTACGCAAGGTATCCTCAATGCCCGCTAGCGCCAGGCTGCAGTTGTGTTCGATTCAGCGCGAACATGGCGAATGCCGCTGTTTGCAACGCCAGGCAAAGTGCGAAGCCTGCCCGCATCGCATCGGATGGTGAGGCGCCGCGTGCCTCGAATATATCGATCAGCACGCCGATGCCCCATTGCACCGCAAAGGCGCCAATGAAGACCACCAGATTGTAGGCGCTGCTCGCACGTCCGGACAGCGCCACGGGAAAGGACAGGCTGATTTGTGTCTGGCACAGCATCATGACGGTGTTGAATAACGCCAGCACAATCCACAAGGTCCACGCCCACGGCGCAGCGATCATCAGAATTGCCGCCTGTGTAACGAGGCTGCCAAACAGGCCGAAGCCGACTACCTGCAATACCGGCCAGCCATGCTTGCCATCGTGAGAAACATGACGCGGCGCCCACCAGGACAATCCGAGGTAACACAGCATCATGCAAAAATTGAAGGCAAACAGGATTTGGGAAGTCTGGTTTTTTGTCATGCCGAGAACAGTCACCATCCACGGCCCGGCCCACAGTGTCTGCAGCGCGATGAACGATCCCTGGCAGACAGCGCCGATCAAGGCAAGGCGCCGGAAATAGGGATCGCCGAAAACATCGCCATACCCGCCTGCAGCCGCAATGGCGTTGGCTCGGGGCGCCACAGGGCCGGGAGGCTGCATTGCCGCAGCCTTTGCTTCAACCGGTCCGACAAGAAAAAAAATCGCCGCTGCCGAGAGCAGGATCAGCCCGGCCATGATCCAGAACACACCTCGCCAGCCGACTACGGTCATCGCCGCCGCCACCGGAATCGTCGCCGCCAGGGCGCCAGAGGTGCCGGCAACCAGCATCCAGCTGGCAAGCTGGCTTTGCCGCTGCGGTGCATACCATTGGCGAAATGCCTTGAACGGGGCCATCAGGCATGCCGACACGCCGGCCCCGATCAGCGCGCGGCCTATCCATAATTCAGTCAGCGAGGTTCCCATCGCGAAGATCGCCGCGCCGGCTGCCGCCAGCATGAGCAGCGCGGTTTCCGTTTTGCGTGCGCCGTATTTATCCAGCCAGATACCAAGCGGCAATTGCAGAGCCGCAAAGCTGACGAAGTAAGCGGAGGACAACCAGCCCAGATCGGCATTCGACAAGTGCAGGTCCGCCTGCAATGCCGGCGCGATCACCGCGTTGATTGCCCTGAACGCATAGGACAGCAGGTAGCCCGCGGCAAAACACAGGAAAACGCGCAGCGCCAGGCCGCCGCTCAGAAAGGCTTGAAATGACATGTCAGTCCAGCTTGAAGGATGTAAGGAATGTTTCTGCCGCCTCACGAGAAACAGCCTGTTCCCGGCCCACCACCACGACTTGATAAATCCGCTGGTTTTTGGCGGCGAAGCGCGCCATCAACAGCATCGGCTGACCGCCCCCGGCCGCCGGTGCGCCGATTGCTTCAATCTCCGTCGATGGGATTGGATTGGCAGCCGATGCGGACGATTTTTCGCGCCGGACCGTGCCATTGATATTTCTTGTCAGCGCGGTTTTCATCGCATTCAGCGCCGGCAGCACGGTTGCCGGGTCGGACAATTGTGCGCTGCCGATTGCGAACGTCACTCCATCAATCTCGGCTGCCGTCATTGTCATCGTCACCTGAATGCCGTCAAGATTGATCGAACGCGAGTGGGTCGCGGGTTTGGCCGGGAACAAGGCGGAAAAGGCGGCGTCGGTGCTGCTCACTTCGCGCCAGTTATAAGTGGGGCTGCATGCCTGCACAGCAAACAAGAGGGCAATCAGTGTGAGCCGCAGCAGGGGAAAACCGGGAATTGTAAACATGGCCGAGATGGTAACAGGAGTGGTGCTTTACCGTCGAGCGGCGATAAAAAAAGCCCGTCAACCTTGCGGTTGCGGGCAAAAACTTCCAGGGAGTGGTACTTCTCTGAAGAACCGAAGCCATGTTATTTCACTGGTTAAGCCTTGTCTTTGCGCCATCGCAAGGCCTTGTGCGATTGGAAAATAAGCCGCGTGATTTTGCAACAACATCGCTGCGGACCTTTAGAGCGGTTTGCCATGGCCGCTACCCAGAAACAGGCGTTCGATATTGGGATCGTTGAGCAGTTCGCTGGCGGAACTCTGCAGTGCGCAAAAACCCGATTCGAGCGCGATTGCCTCGTCGGATATCTTCAGCGCGCTTTTTACATTCTGCTCGACCATCAGGATTGTGGTGCCCTGGTCCGCCAATGTGCGCAGCAACTTGAACACATCGCCCACCACCAGCGGCGACAGGCCAATCGATGGTTCATCAATCAGGAGCACCTTCGGACGCAGCAGCAGCGCGCGGCCGATTTCCAGCTGTTTCTGTTCGCCGCCGGAGAGCGAGCCGGCCTGCGAATGCATGCGTTCCCTGACCCGGGGGAAAAATTCCAGCACTTCCGGGATCCGCTCATGTGTGGTTTTCATGCCCAGCGTGATGCCGCCCAGTTCGAGATTCTGCCACGCCGTCAGCTGGCCAAACAGATTACGTCCCTGCGGCACGAACGCGATGCCCTTGTCGAGCAGCTGGCGCGAACTGGTGCCTGTTATGTCCTGGCCATCCAGCAGGATGCGGCCCTGACGCACCTTGAGCAAGCCGAACAGGGTTTTGAGCACAGTCGATTTGCCGGCGCCATTTGGTCCCAGCAACAGCGTGATGGCCCCTTTTTTTGCCTTGAAAGACAAATTGTTGAGAATCATGAAATCCTTGTAACCGGCGACCACGTCATCAAATTCAATTGCGATATCGCTCATCTCAATTCCCCAGATAGGCGTCGAGCACCTGTTTGTTGGCGCGGATTTCCGCAGGCGTGCCGATCGCCATTACCTTGCCTTCGACCATCACCATGATCCGGTGGCACAGATTCATGACAAAATCCATGTTGTGCTCGATCACGACGAACGATCCCTTGCGGGTTTGATTGAGTTCCTTGAGCAGTGTCGAGATGCCGCCCACCAGGCTCGGATTGACGCCGGCGCAGGGCTCATCCAGCAGCACCAGGTCGGGCTCGCTCATGAACGACATCGCGATGTCGACCAGCTTCTGCTGGCCATAGCTGAGCGTGCCGGCCGGCTTGTCGGCAACATGGCGGATGCGGAACTGGTCGATCAGCGCGTCGGCCCGGCCACCCAGCCCGGAATCGCCCGGCGCAAACAGGCGGCTGAACATGCTGCCCTTGTGTTCCTGCGCGGCGACGATCAGGTTGTCGCGCACGCTCATCTTGCCAAACACCTGCAGTGTCTGGAACGTGCGTCCGACACCGCGCTGGCTCAGCTGCATCGGATCCAGGCCTGTGATGTCCTGGCCCTTGAGCATGATTTTCCCGCCATCGGCCTTGATCTGTCCGAGCACGCTGTTGAACATCGTGGTCTTGCCCGAACCGTTGGGGCCGATCACACCGAAGATCTCGCCCGGCATGACCTCGAAGGAAACACCGCCGACGGCCTGAATCGCACCGTAGGCTTTTTTCAGGTCGGTGACCTGCAGCAGCGGGCTCATGCCGCCGCTCCCTTGCGGGCCGACGCGGTGCGCGCGGCCGATGCTTCGCGGGACTGGCGCCGTTCGCGCAGCAGGTCCGGTATCGACAGCAGGCCGCCGGGCAGCCACACCATCAGCGCAATGACCAGGCCGCCGAAAACGAACAGGTACCAGCCCTCGGCGAAGCGCAGCCATTCCGGCGCCAGCACGCCAATTGCAGCGCCGAGCACCGGACCGAGCAGGTAACCCGGGCCGCCGATCACCACCATCAGGTACATCATCACCGAAATCTGTCCGCTGAACGGCGATGGTTCGATGAACTGCACCAGCGAGGCAAACAGCGCGCCGGCCACACCGGCGAAGGCCGAACCGATGGCAAAGGCAAGCAGCGTGTAACGCTGGATGTTGATGCCGAGGCTCTCGGCGCGGATCGGATTGTCGCGCAAGGCGGTAAAGGCCTTGCCCCACGGCGAGCGCAATATTGCCCACAGCAGCAGCGACAGGGCGACGGTCAGCGCCAGCACCAGATAGTAGTAAGCGATATTGCTTTCCAGCGAAATGCCAAACAAGGATGGCCGCGGAATATTGGAGATGCCAAAGGTGCCGCCGGTCAGCCATTCTTCATTGCGGAATATCAGGCTGACCAGTTCGTTGAAGCCCAGGGTGGCAAACGCCAGATACACCATCTGCACCCGCAGCGCCGGAAACCCGACCAGCAGGCCGACCACAAAACACAGGGCGGCCGAGGCCGGCAGCGCCAGCCAGAAGCTGATGCCGGCCTTGAGCAGCAGTGCGGTGGTGTAGGCGCCGATGCCGAGAAAAGCCGCATGGCCGAGCGCTTTCTGACCGGCGTAGCCGACGATCAGGTTCAGTCCCATGGTGGCCATCACATAGATCAGCCAGTAGCTGAGCAGGTAGATGCCGTAATTCTTGAGGAAGTGCGGCGCTACGATCGCCAGTGCCGCGCTCACCGCGGCGGCCACGAGTACGTGTTTGGTTTTCATGCTGGTTCCTTATACCTTGCGTTCGGCTGCTTTACCGAGCAAGCCGTTGGGCTTGAACAGGATGATGATCATGAACAGCACCAATGCCACGCCGTCCTTGTAACTGGGCGAGATATAGGCGCCGGCCAGGTTTTCGCTGACACCGATGATCAGGCCTCCCAGCAAGGCGCCGCGGGAGTTGCTGAAACCACCGATGATGGCGGCCAGGAATGCCTTCAGGCCGAGCGTGTAGCCCATGTCGAACTTGACCAGGTATGCAGGGCTGACCAGCAGTGCCGCCGCCGCGGCCAGCACCGCATTGATGGCGAAGGTATAAAACACCATGCGGTTGACGTTAATGCCCAGCACGGTGGCGCTTTCGGTATTTTGCGCCACCGCCTGCATCGCGCGTCCGGTCACGGTTTTCTGGATGAAGGCTTGCACGCCGAAGACGATGATCAGGGCAAAAGCGAAGGTGCCGAGATCGCCGGCCGAGATATTGATGCCGGCGACGGTAAACAGCTTGTCGCCGAACAGGTTGGGAAAAGGATGCGCCTCGGCGCTGTAGCCGGCGCGCACGCCATTGCGCATCATCATCGACAGGCCGATGGTGGCGACGATCAGCGGCATCATGCCAAACCGGATCAGCGGATCGACGATGCCTTTCTTGAAACCCCAGCCGAGCACGATGACCGACAATATGACGGTCAGCGCAAAGCTGACCAGCAGCGGCATGCCCATAGCCAGGAAACCGAGCATGGAAAACGCCGGCAGCATGACAAATTCACCGGTGGCGAAATTGATGGTGCCGGATGCCTGCCACAGCAGGGTGAACCCGAGCGCCGCCAGCGCATAAATCGATCCGGTGGCAAGGCCGGAAAATACCAGTTGAATGAAGTCGGTCATGGCCAGGCATTCCTGTTGATCACGGCGTGCTGCGGCGTGATGGATACAACGTGGTGATTGTCGCGGCGGCAGGCGGGCGGGAACGATGCCGCGCCTGTGCCGATGCTGGACAGCGGATATGAATTACATTTTGCCCAGGGCGGGCAACACGGTGACAACTTCCTGCTTGCCGTTCTTGACCTGCACCATGTAGCTTTCACGGTCCAGATCGCCATTGCCATCGAAGGCGACATCCATCAGGATGCCAGGCTGGTCGGCGGCCCTGATTTTCAATCCATGCATGGCGGCGGCGACGGCCTTGCGATCGAGCTTGCCAACTTTTTCGATCGCGCTCTTGAGTGCATAGATGCCGGAGTATCCCTTCATGCCGTTATGGTCGGAGACGTACTTGAACTCCTTCTCGAACTTGGCCTTGAACGCACGGATGGCCGGGCTCGGCGCATCCACTGTCAGGCCGACATGGGCAATCGCGCCGTTGGCGGCTTCGCCGGCCAGCTCGATCACTTTTTGACCGATCAGCGTGGTTTCACCAATGATCGGTTTGGTCCATCCCTGCTTGCGCAATTCGCGCAGCGCGCGGGCCGACTCTTCTTCGTTGGTATAGACGAAGATGGCATCGGGATTGCTCTGCTTGGCCTTCAGCACGGCGGCCGAAAAATCAATCTGGCCGGCGTCGGTGGAAATGTCGGCGACAACCTTGGTCGGGCTTTTCTCCAGCACCTTCAGCAGCATGTCGCGTCCGCCTTTGCCGAAATCGTTATTGACATAAATGACGGCCAGCGTGCGGACCTTGGCGGTATCGGTGATATAACGCGCGACCTTCGGCATCGCGGTCGCCTGCGTGAAGCTGGTGCGGAAGATGTACGGATTGCCCTGGGTCGTGATGTTGGCTGCCTCGCCGCCGGTAAAGTTCGGGATTTGCGCGCGCCGCGTCTCAGCCATGCTGACGATGATGGAGCCGGAGAAAACCGGGCCGAAGACCGCAAACACGTCCTGGTCAATCGCCTTTTGCGTCAAACCCTTGGCAACGCCCGGGTTCGATTGTGTGTCCATGGTGGTGGACTCGATCTTCTTGCCGAGTATGCCGCCGCTGGCATTGATTTCCTTGATCGCGAGTTCAACGCCATTCTTGAAATTGGTGCCCGCGGTCGCGCCGCCGCCGGTCAACTCGACGATGTTGGCAATCTTGATTGCCTGGGCTGACGCGCCCATGCTGAAGCCGACGCTCAGGGCGGCGGTCACACTGAGTGCGGCGATTTTTCGAACCAGTTGTTGTTTGGTCATTACGTCTCCTTGGTATATGCAGATTTAAATTCTGCTAAGTTATTATAGTTTCTTGGGAAGCAATAAAAAAAACAGTTTTCAAGCCATCCAGCCTGACTTCCATGCCAAAGCTGCCGAGGTTCATAACGCCTCCAATACGCGGAAATCGTCCGACGACACCCCCGGCCAGCCGAACAGCTCCAGATAAAGCGGCGCCTGTTCAATCAGCATTTCCTTGCCTCTCTGGATGCGGCAGCCGCGCCGCGCGCCTTCCGCCAGCAGTCTGGTCATTTCGGTTTTCATGCCGCAGTCGGCCACGATGCAAGCGGGCGACACCTCGTCGAGGTCAATTGGCATCGGATCATCCGCACTCATGCCTAGCGGCGTCGAATTGACCACCAGGTCGTAGCCCTTCGCAACGGGCGTTCCGAGCACCACCCTGGTCCCCGGGAAGTCCTCCTGCAGGCGCGCCCGCAATGATCCGGCCGCCCCGGCGCGCGTGTCGCAGATGGCGAGCTGGCCTATGCCCCGGGTTGCCAGGGAGGCGGCAATCGCACATCCGACACCGCCGCAACCGACCACCAGCGCCTTCGCATTCGGAAAGTCGAAAAGCGTGTCGCCGCAGGTACGGGCCAGCGCGCGCATGAAACCTTCGCCATCGATCAGGTCGCCGACGATCTGGCCGCCGGCATCCTTGAAGATCGCGTTACAGGCGCCCGCCAGCAGCGCCCGCCGGGTCGCGCGGTCGACTGCGGCGATCGTCATCGGCTTGTGGGGAATGGAAACGAAGATGCCGCCGATATTCGGAATATCCATCAGCATGCGCACCGCGGCGCAATATTTTGCCGGTTCGATCTTGAGTGGCACCAGCCTGGCATCGATGTCGTGCCGTTCGAAATAGGCATTAAATAACGCCGGTGCCTTGACTTGTTCGACCGGCCAGCCGATCACCGGGAAAATGCGTGTGGTACCGGAAATCGCGATCATGCATCTGCCTCGCGCGGGCTCATGATCAGCGGGTCAAGCGGATCAGGATTGTTTTCACGAGCAGCCATGGGATCCTTTTGTTTATGTCTCCGAGGCAAAGTATAGACGCAGTTTGCAAGCTTGAAATCGGCGTGAGCGCGATTTTCCGCAGTGGTCCACTGCGTGCCGGCTCATTTCTCCTGCAACGCCCGCCGGTACTGGATCGCCTCCGCCACCTGTGCCTGCCCGATCGTTTCCGCACCAGCCAGATCGGCAATCGTGCGCGCCACTTTCAATACCCGATGATAAGCGCGTGCCGACCAGTTCAGGCGTGTCATCGCGGTGCGCAGCAGTTGTTCGCCGGCGGCGTCGGGCTGGCAATACAGATCGATTTCGGCGGTGGTCAGGATATTGTTGGCCTTGCGCTGGCGCTCGACTTGCCGGGAAAACGCCTGTTCGACCCGCATCGCCACGGCGGCCGATGGTTCGCCGTCGGCTTGCCTGAGCATGTCGTCATGCGGCAGCGCGCCGACCAGGATTTGCATGTCGATGCGGTCGAGCAGCGGACCGGAAATCCGATTCTGGTAGCGTGTCACGAGATCAGGCGTGCAGCGGCATTTGTTGGAAGAATGTCCCAGATAACCGCAGGGGCAGGGATTCATCGCGGCCACCAGTTGAAACCGGGCTGGAAAATCCGCTTGCCGCGCCGCGCGCGAGATGGTGATGTGACCGGACTCCAGCGGTTCGCGCAAGACTTCCAGCACCTTGCGATCGAATTCGGGCAATTTGCTTTTTAGTTCGATTTCCTCGAAATGTTGTCCAAACGCGACATTAAGTGCATTATTTCTGTCCTGAGTTTTTTAAAAATCTGAGCAAGCGAAGCGCGTCAGGCCGTAGGCAAACATCGTGAGGAATCGGTGGATAACTGGGGAATCGGCTTGCCGATTGTGCACGGCGCCTTGGCGCGGTGTGCAAACCAGTTACCCACGGATGGACGCGGGTGCTCAAACCGCAAGGTTCATTTTTGTCGCTTGGGTAATTAATAGGAGCTGTGTCGGGAAGCGTCTTTTTCCATTAACGTAGAAATAGTCGATCATTTTGCATTCCAATCATCTGAAATGTCACCTTGTTCCCAAGCTTGTTTTGTCCCATTTGCCGTCCCGCCATGCGAGAAAAGCGTATCCCGGCGATGAGCCTTCTACAACCTTAGATTTTGTCACTAAGCCGCCTTCATCATCATTGTCGCTGGTCTTTGGACCGAGCGCTAACGCGCAGTGCGGCGTGGCTTTGGAGTCAAGTTTGAGTGCGAGGGAAGTGCTCGTACAAATTAAAAATCGAGCCCGTGATATCTCACTTAGAGCAAAAACTTCTTGGTGAGCCCAACGTCCAATATCAACGCCTTTATCAAGTATCGGTGTAAATACCCAATCAGGTTGAAATTGATCGAGAAGACTATGGACAGCCGCCAGCTTAATATCCTGGCAGATTAGAACGACACATCGGCCCAAGCCGTCTACGTCAACAATCAGTAGCTCTGTTCCTGATGCGGTATCTTCCATATATAAGCCACTGCCTTCACTAGACAGGCGTAGGTCCACAGCTTGAGAAGACGTAATCCCGGCTGGCCAAATTTTCCTTTGCCTCCAAAGTTCGGCTCCGAGACCGTTAATTATTCGTGCTTCATTCCAAGATTGTTCGTCTTCTTGAGAAGTGGTTTGTCCTGAGCCAGCAATAATTATTCGAGGCGAGTTAAAATCTTCTACTAGACAAGCGATAGATAGTTCATCGGCTTGAACCTCTGTCATTACTAGTTCTGGCGCGATGGCGATGTCTATATCATCGATGAGTTTCAAGGCGCCGATAATTCGCTCGGATGGCTTGATTGTTTCGTCAAGGCGGTAGTCTAGTAAGATGCTTCCGTTCGGAATAAGGCGTTCAGAAATTGTTAGCTCCGAGGCCAATTCTGCTACTGGTATAAAGGCTATGTGTTCGCGTCCGTCCTTTTTCCCTAGTCCTACACCGCGAGCAGCGTCTGGTCCAATTATCTTATGGCGAACGACGATCGGCTTGTCTAATTGAGCTGCTGATAGGTTTATTACTGTAACTGCTGTAAATCGGTCCGCTAGATTTTCAGCGTTCGCCACATATTCAGTTCGAGCGTTGCGTACAAGTGGACCACGAGGAATAACTAGAAACTGCCCGCTTTCAAAGTAGTTTCCAGTAACAATTCTGTTGTCTCGTATTTCGCGCAGCCATTTAGCAACAACCGGCCTTTTAGCGCTTGCTGCTGATACCAGAACACTTCTTGGATGTATTAATAAAAAGGCTTGGTCAATGCGTACCATGATGGCCAAGCGCATGCCATTTATTTCTTGCTTACTTCCTTTAAAACCCGTCTCCAGAGCCTCTAATCGCTTATACGCGCCATTTCCGGAGTCCTCCGTCAGTGCGGCATCTACTTCTTTAATAAAGTCTGTGGGTGGGTTTTCACCGGTTGTGCGTTGTGAGGCAGTTAAAGCAGAAGTGATTTGCCAGAGTTTTAAAAAAAATGTTGCAGGTGTGTTCGACGCAATATTGGCGAGATTATTCTTAGTCATTCTGTATCAGTCGGGCTCTCGCTATGTGCATCAAATAGCTTCGACTTCGCTTGCAATTTCGAAAGTTCCGAAAACTGCTCTAACGGAAATCCGAAATTCTCCAAAACGTCCACAAGCTCAGTGCCGTGAGTAATGAGATCATCTAACTGTTTTGATCCCATAGTTGACTTGCGTCGTGTCAAATTTCTTATTACTGAGTTTGACATTGCGGTTAAATGTAAAACGATCTCATCCACTTCCTCGTTTCGATGTGAAACAAGAATTTTCGATAGCCCGCTGATGGCCGAGATAAATTCGGTCGCTAATTTAATTTGGCGGCCATAATAGCTTTCGATCCTCGTTAACCCTCTCCGCTCTTGTGCTCTTAGGATAATCTGGCAAAAAGTTACGGTATATTTGTAGTCTTTCGGAACTCGCAAAATTGCAGAAGCTAGTTGAGTAAAGTTTAGAACTGACGCAGATAGTCCACTTCCGAGCTTGGTTGCAGCTATAGCATGCAAGGCCGCAGCTTCTGGATTTTTCGGATCAAAAGTCTCAGTAGCAATCCGCAGGTGCAAATAAAAACCAAGACGTGCGAGTTCCGTCTTTGCAGATTCGTGCCGACTTAAGTCTATGTCCTTAGCCTTAAGCCTTTGCAACCCAAGTTTGTAAAACTCGTCTGCTTTCACTAGATTTTTCTTCTGTAATTGAACTTCACCACTTAAAAATGAAGAGTCGACTTCTGCTGCATTGAGTTCGTCTATTTGACCTTCCGATAATTCAGCTAAGTTAGCAGTGCTGCCACGGAGAAGATCGCTGACGAGACTCATGAATTCGCCAACCGTTTGCATCGTAGCCTCGGTGTTTTTAAGCCTTAAAAAGACAGATGCTGCTTGACGCCTATATCTGATGCGACGTAGCCAAGTACTTACTGTTACGGATTTTGCTAGGAGGCTGTCTAATTCTTCTAAAATCGCAATTTCATCTTCACCGGCTATGCGGAACATTGAATAGTCTAAATAGCGTTCTATCCCATTGATAAACACACTTTGCCAAGCTTCCGCGTTTTTTGTGGCAAGCATTCGAAGCAGATCTAAGACCCGGTTTTTTAGATGAATCGCTTCATCAGGATCGTCAGATATTTCGTCTATTATTAGCCCTGCGTCAATCAAAGCAATTAGATAATCTCGATCGAGTTCGTCATCGCCAGCTACAGATTCGAATGCACTTTCGATCAGCCGCTCAAGCTCAGAAACTGCGCGACTTGGCTCTGCGATTTCAAGTGACTTTACATAGTCAGTTGTTGCGTGGCGCGGATGCAGTCGCCTTCTAACCATTTCGATTAACTCCGGCGCAATGTCCGGAATTTTGATGTCTATACCAGCCAGTTTTTCGGTAAGCCGCGCGTAGTTATTTGTTAGTGGATCCAGCTTGGGATTCTGTGCTGTGAACGGTGCTAATATTTCGTAAAATGGAACATTGTCCGCAGCTAGTACTTCGAGGTCCTTAAAATCACTTTGAGCAAACTCGGATGAGAATCCACCGATTTTTGTCAAATCTAAGATGGCGCGCGCCTTCGCGTCGCTTTCTTCAGGGGTGTCACTTCGTGATACGCGCATCGGTATAGCGTGAAGTTTTACTTGGTCTTGGCGTTTGGCCCGGACAGCGCCCGCCACGTGTGCTACCCCGTCGATATTCTGGCGATTCAAGATGAAACATAAGGCTACTTTGTCAGGGATCTGCATCGTGCAAATTCCAGCGACATCTGCCAACCCTGTGCGGCTATCAATAAGGATCAAATCATAATTTGATTTTGCCCACGCTCTAAGGCTGCTTAATACAAATCCGCCTGCGTTGTCATCAAAAAATCCGGGCCAGGAAAGATGTGCAAGCGCATCTTCATAAGAGCGAGGATCAGGACAATTTATTACTTGGCTACCGGCGCCAATAAAATCTAAGGCGGATCCTTCTAAAGTAATAGCGTCGGGCAGGAGCGGGCGTGCGCATTCTTTAAACGGTGCGCCTGAAGCAAACCGTTCTTGCAATTCCTTAAATTGGTTCTCTTCGGTGGCGCTGTTAAGCGAACTAGTCCACTCCCACATAACGTTGAGTACCCCTCGCGCTTCTTTTAGATTTTTGGATGAGCTATCAAGTAAGCCTCGAAAATAATAGGCTAGTCCAGGAGCTTCAAGATCCCAATCCATCACTAACACGCGTAGTCCATTCTGTGCCGCTAAGAACGCGACATTTGCAACAGCCATGGTGCGACCAACACCTCCTTTATAGGAATAAAAGGTGATGATTTGGCTTGCTTGCTTTGACTTTTGTTTTTCTTTCATCGCGAGGCAACCCTCTGTAGAGGAGAGCTATTCGTTGAGAAATTATTCAGTGCGCGCATGTAAGGTGGTTCATTTTCGAGAATGGCATTAATGACGTCAGACCGTATTAGATTTTGCTTAGTTTGCACCTCGCTAGTTTTTTCTGGCTCTGCAATAACTGCCTTAGCAGACGGAGTTAGAAAATTTAGTAGCTTGTTCCCCTCACGCCGAAAATCACTAATTCCAAGCTCTCGGAGAACCTTCAGTTTTCTACTGACTGTTTCAGGCTGTTCACTAGTTCGAGCTACTAGTTCTACACCAGTGCAATCGTGTTGTAGAAGTGAATTTACTATTTCCTTGTAACGAACATCGCGAATGATATCTAGAAATTTATCGTCGGCTCGACGCTCAGTAACTTGAGCTGCCAATAGCTGCGCAAAACTTATTTGTCCGAGCAAATACGTTGCGGCCTCGACTGTATCGGAGGCCGCGGTACCTTGAGCTGCCAATACCGCTTCACGCGGCGACTTACGCATCACTTTCTTTAATAGCGCGCCTAATTGGGTGGCTAAAGAGTGAACTGGAATACGAGATTGGGCAGACAGAGCTTCTTCCAATCTTTCTGCAAGCGCCAAAAATATTTCTGGCTGAAAGTCAGAGGTCTTTTCGAATTTCTCGGTAAGGCGATCAAGTAACGCCCATTCATGATTTTTCATAATTATTTTCCCCTCACTATCAATATAAGCGAGATTCCTAGTTCGATCAATAAAAAATCAATGACATTTAGTTGATCAATATTAAAAATAGTGCAAGAATATGCTCGGCAGATACAATTTCCTGACAAATCTTACCAAGATAATTGATATTTAGTTGATCTTCCGTCCCACAAGTTCCCTTAAATTGGTATTTGTAGTTGTTTTGTCAGTATGGGCATTGATGATCTAAATTAAGTCGTTCGACATTGAAGGGAGCTTGTTGTGATTGTCCCACTGCGCAAATGTAGGTCTGATGGCAGCTTATACATACGATTTCCCGACGTAGAACAGACCTTGGGCGAACTTTACCTTATTTCGAAGAGTGACCTTGTCGCTAGGTGCCGCCTGCTTAAGGGGCAGGCCCAATATGTTCCCAGCCAATGTATTTTGCACTTCGTGCGTAAAAGCTCGGTCGCCAAGGATGAAATACTTTTTGAGCAACTCTTCAAGATCCTTGCTGAGCGAGTGCGCCGCTCACTGCCACGGGTTGAAAATCCGGATGGTAAAACAGTGTCTTTTACGAAAAGTCAGGTTGTTGAGCAGGTTTACGATAAGTTCGTGAAGCTGTTGATGGAAGAGCGTCTTGAGTATGTGGAGCGCCTCGACTTCTTTGAAGTTGACTTCAAAGGCGCTCTTGCCATGTTAAAACTTAGTGCTCAGGGAAAAGCCTGGAAGGAAGAGAATCGCAGCACTGAAGTGGATGCAAGCGACGACAGCGGTGAGATCGATGCCGAGGTAGAAGAGGCTGCCGGTTCTTACGATCCATTCAACCCATCTGTCATTGACGATTATATTTACCGGTCTAGCCTGGAAGTGGCGATGGAAGAGCTATCACCATTGCAAAACAGGATTATCGAAATGTTGCGTCAAGAAATTCCAATCGATTCAATCGATCCTAACGTCGTTACTATGGCTAAAGTACTCGGAAAGTCGGAAAAGACAATTCGAACCCATCGCGATAAGGCTTTCGCCAAGCTGCGAGTTTCACTTACAGGAGGCAAATGATGACTACACGTGCCGCCAAGCTCACTTGCGATGAAGTGCTTGAATCCTTCGCCATGGAGCGACATTCGGACGGCCGGATGCTTCAACGGTATTTGAAGGAATACCCCGAATATGCAACGCAACTGGTAGATCTTTCGCAAGAAATCTTCCGCTCTGACATTCAAGTCGAAAGCCCGCTATCGGCCCAAGACCAAATGCGAATCGATACTGCTTGTTCTCGAATCCAAAGTGTTCAGAGCAGCGTCGTAGTCGATCCGTTCGCGGATCTACCGGTTTCTAAGCTGCGAGAGGTCGCTCTAGTCCTCAACGTACCACGGCAGGTAATCACGGCATTCCGTGAAAGAACCGTGATAGTTGCTACCGTACCTAAGCGATTTTTAACTCAGCTAGCTAGCTTAGTGGGTAGTAGCGTCCAAGACTTGCTAAATGTACTTGCACTGCCACCGGCGCAACTGGTTCGAAGTTACAAGGCTGACGAGAAACCGACTGAGGTGGTGCAGGTGACATTCGAGCAGCTTTTGCGCGGCACGAATCTTACCAATGAACAAATCGAGGTACTGCTGACGGACGACATCTAAGATGGACGGCGTCGAGATCGGCAGAAAGGCTGCCGAGGCCCTGCACGCCCAAGCGGTGGCCGCTGGATTTGACCCTTGGCAGCCGCTCAAGTTCGCTTTAGCCGAGGCCAAGCGTAGAGATATCGATGCCGAGCCTACAAACAAAGGTGCGGTAGGACTCAGCGGTGGCAGGGCGACGTTTATACGCGACGACAGCCTCATCTTGTACGAATGCAGTGGCACCGACTTCGACATGGCGTTCCTAATAGCCCACGAAATTGGGCACATCGTACTAGGTGACGATGTTGAAGACGCTAAAGACTTGACGCCCTATCACATCGATCCCGCTAGAGTTGCGGAGGCGTCACCGGTCGGCATAGATCTGGTGGTCGACTATGGAAGGAGGCAACGCCGAGAGGTCAAGATGGATCTTTTCGCGAGAGAGTTCTTGTTGCCCAGGTCGGTTGCTCGCAGGCTGCACGTTGAAGAGGGTATGACTGCCTCAGAGATCGCCAAAAAACTGGGGGCACCGTTCGAGGTAGTGGCCCAGCAGTTGCTGGATGCGCTTTTACTTCCAGCCATTGTTGCCGTTGCAGACCTGCAGGACGACCGAGAACCTAATAGCCTACAGGCAGCTGCCGCGAATCACAGGGGCGTCGCATACCTCCTCGAGGCTGGACCCGGCACAGGCAAAACTCAAACTCTGATCGCTCGCGTCAAAGGGCTGCTGGCGGGAAAAGTCGATCCGCGCCGTATCTTGGTGTTAACGTTTTCGAACAAGGCCGCTGGCGAAATCGCTGAACGGATAGCTCGCGTAGACAGTGTCGCTGCAGTGGCGATGTGGACTGGCACCTTTCATGCATTCGGCTTGGATATTGCAAGGCGATACTTTAA
The DNA here is from genome assembly GCA_040387375.1 of Pseudomonadota bacterium. Taxonomy (GTDB): domain Bacteria; phylum Pseudomonadota; class Gammaproteobacteria; order Burkholderiales; family Burkholderiaceae_D; genus JAZKDW01. The sequence goes on along the minus strand of JAZKDW010000015.1, from coordinate 191,607 downwards.
GGAATTGGGGCTCCCCGCTAATCCCCGTATGCTTGATCGAACCGAAGCCGTCGAGCTGCTGGAGAGCGAGTTTCCCAGATTGGGACTGGTGCATTACCGTAACATCTATGACCCCACGAATAAAATCGTGGATATCCTTTCAGCGATCTCGCGGGCTAAGGACGAAGTCGTAAGCGCGGAGGCTTATGGAATGCTCGCTGAATCCATGGTGGCGGCGGCTTCAAGTGACGACGATATGGTGTTGGCCGAGAAGGCAATGGAAGTAGCTAAGGTATACCAGGCGTATGAGCGCCTCAAGCGCGAAGCCCAAGCTATCGACTTTGGCGACCTAGTCTGTCTGCCGGTGCAATTATTGGAAGCAAATGAAGCGGTGCGAACCCTTCTTCGTGGCACCTACGATCATGTACTGGTGGATGAATACCAAGATGTAAACAGAAGTAGCGTAAGACTCCTGTCCGCGCTTTGCGGCGACGGCAGGAATCTCTGGGTAGTCGGTGACGCAAAACAGTCGATCTATAGATTTCGCGGCGCTTCTTCTTTCAATATTGATCGCTTTGGGGACGACGATTTCAAGGGAGGTATACGCGGTCGTCTTAAAGTAAATTACCGTTCGGTAGAAGAGGTCGTGACGGCATTCTCCAAATTTGCGGTTGAAATGTCGGTAGGCGACTCAGAGAGCGGATTAGATTCCGAAAGGGGATCGAAAGGCTATGTTCCAGAGCTACGTAAAGTTGATCAAGGCGAAGAACAAGTAGTGGCTATTGCGGATGCAGTGGCTGCGATGAGAAATGTAGGCTACAGCTATCGAGACCAAGCAGTGCTGTTTACAGGGAACGAAAAGCTATCTGAGTTTGGACGGGTGCTTGAACAGCTTAATGTACCGGTCCTATTTTTGGGATGCTTGTTCGAGCGCCCGGAAGTCAAGGATCTGTTGTCGTTGGCGTCGCTGCTTGTCGATCGTCGTGCAATGGGATTGCTTCGGACGGCATGCTTGCCAGATTTTAAGATGGACTTAGGTGACGTCGCAGAGGTAATCGCTTACCTGAAGGATCAAAACCTTGACGCCGGAGGCTGGCAAGCAATGGGCGATAAAATCGGCAGCCTATCTCCAGCTGGCCGGTCGGCGCTGAATAACCTAGCCAGTGCGCTTCAAGGCTTTGGAGTCGATGCAGAACCTTGGCTCGTAATGGCCTCGGTATTATTAGACCGAACTCGAATGGCGGCTACTCTGGGGGAATCCACCGGAACCGCCGACCGAGCGCGAGGAATCGCGATCTGGCAGCTATTAAATTTTGTTAAGGTACAGCCTGCCGGCATGGGTTTGCCAATCTCGCGATTACTAGACCGAATCCGGCGTCTGGTAAAGCTGGGTGATGACCGGGATTTGCGGCAGTTACCGGCGGCGGCGCAAAGCATTGATGCGGTGCGGCTGATGACGATCCACAGTGCCAAGGGTCTTGAGTTCCCAGTTGTGCATATGCCTGGTATGAATGTCAGCACGCTACCTCGTGCGGCGAAGCCTCCTGGTTGCCTTCCTGTAGCCGGAATGATTCAGGATGCTGAAGGCGATGCTAAGGAGCTGCACCGACAGGAACATGACAAGGAGCAAGAGTGTCTCTTCTATGTTGCGATCTCGCGCGCTAAGGACCGCCTTTTCATGTACGCCGCCACAAGGAACTCCAAGGGCCATAAGAGGGCAACGTCAAAATTCGTCGATCGGCTCGGCAGTGCGGTGACGACCGAGAGCATAGTCCTGTCGCAGGATGTACCTGTAGCACCGGAAAATACAGCTATTGAGTTGGCGGTAGAAGGTGGCCTCAGGTTTGGAGGACATGAGATCTCGCTGTATGAGTCTTGCGAGCGGCGCTTCTTCTACACTCATTTACTGCAGGTCGGCGGCAAGCGCGCACAGACCTCATTCATGCAAATGCACGACGCCGTGCGTACTGCGTACAAGGCGATTGTCAAAGGAGGTGACGCCTCCGATGATTCAATAAACGATCATCTAAGCCAGGCCTTCGCCGCATCCGGGCTAGCAGAGCACGGATACATGGAAGACTATCTAGCGCTGGCTAAGGACATGGTTAATTATTTCGCTTCGATCCGCGAAGGGCATATGACCGAGCCTCCAGTTGGGTTGAGCCTGACCTTCGGAGACGAACAGATCGTCGTCTCCCCGGACGACGTAATAATTGGGCTCGATGGGCGCCGTACGTTCCGACAAGTGCAGACCGGTCATAAAAGGTCAGATTCACTGGAGAACATTGGTGCGGCAACGTTCTTATTGGCTGCACAGCAGGCCTTTCCCGACGCTACAGCGCAGTTCGTTTATCTGTCGGACAAAGCCTTTCATCCCGTGGCCTTCACACCCAAGCAACTCGCGAAGGGGAATGCCACTCTAACGGACGCGCTTGGTGGTATTCGTGCCGGCATCTTCCGTGCAGATCCTTCGTCGCGAGTATGCCCGACCTGCCCTGCCTTTTTTATTTGCGGCCCAACTCCTCCCGGAATTCTCCGGAAAAGTTTTTCAAAATAATTTACCGGTTTGCATTTGCTGCGCTGATGAGTAGGTAAAGCTAGACATAGTGTCTGGCTAAACCTGAAAGGCTTAGTAAATGAAAACCGAGAAAAATGTCGATATCGACGACGTAGGTGAGGCTATTCGTGAGGGCCGCGACTTGCGTAACGCTTCTGCCTATCGCTTTCAGTTCGCAAACGAGAACCTTAACTTCCGTGCCATTGAAATTAGCGATACAGTGCCGTTGGGTCGCCAAATCTTAGTCGCCGGCGGGTTGAGTTCCCGCGATGACTATAGCCTGTTCGCCATTCTGGAAACTGGCGACTTTGAAGACGTTCGCCTTGACGAACCCTTCGACTTGCGGAAGCGTGGTGCTGAACGTTTTGTCGCGTTTCAGACTGATCGTGATTTCAAGCTTACGATAAATGACAGCCAGGTCGCATGGGGCAAACCGGCGATTTCCGGTGTGGCGCTTTATGCGTTGGCTAAACCGGGCGACCACGAGGCTGTATTTCTGGTCGTCTGCGGCGGTGAAGATCGCCAGATCAAGACGGGCGATGCCGTGGACCTTACTGCGCCGGGGGTAGAACACTTCGTTACCGCACCCCGGCAGAAGCCGACGATTGAGATCGTTGTTAACGGCCGTGAAGAGGTAGTTACGGATCGCCACGTTACTTTTGCACAGTTGGTGTCGATCGCTTATCCATGCGAAGAGCCTGCGCCAAACACCATATATTCCATCACCTATCGCGGGGTTGCATCTAAACCCCATAGCGGCGAGCTTGCCGCTGGTGGTTTTGTCGAAGTCAAAAACGGGAGCGTATTTAATGTCGGCCGCACTGTTCAATCTTAATCCCGACCTCAAACGCCTGCGTGAGGACGGATACCGCGTTCAAATTGTGGGCGGTGCGCTGGTCATGCACGAGGTGCCATACGTTAACGCGCAGATGGAGGTGAAGTTGGGAACGCTCACTTCGAGCCTCTGTATGTCCGGGAACGTTACCCAGAAGCCCGAACCACACACGATCCAATTCGAGGGCGAATTTCCGTGCAACGCCGACGGAACGTACATAAAAGGCTTGGGGGCGGGGCCGGGCGCCGGACTAATTGCGAAGTACATCTTCTCAAGCAAGCCAGGGCCGCAAGGGTATCAGGACTATCACCAGAAGATGGTGACCTATGCGACCATCCTCGCGGGATCTGCAGCGGTCCTAAAGCCTGGAACCACTCCGCGCGTTTTCAGGCACCCGGACGCGGAGGAGGATAGCGTGTTCAATTATGTAGAAACGGCGTCCGATCGTGTGGGCATCGGAGCGCTGACGGCACGCTTGGAAAACGAGCGTGTGGCGATCATCGGCGTGGGCGGCACTGGCTCCTACGTACTGGACCAAGTCGCGAAAGCGCCGGTGCGCGAGATCCGTCTCATCGATGCCGACGATTTTCTGCAGCACAACGCTTTCCGTGCGCCGGGTGCGCCGTCGATCGACATTCTCCGCGACGTGCCGAAGAAGGTCGATTATTTCGCCGAAATTTACTCGAGGATGCATCGCCATATCGTGCCGCATGCGGTGCAAATCGAGGCGGCTACGATCCATCTTTTAGATGGCGTCACATTCGCCTTCCTCTGCATGGACGCGGGGGAGCCGAAGCGGTTGGCGGTGCAGAAGCTGGAAGAATTGGGCGTTCCTTTTGTGGATGTGGGAATGGGGCTAGAACTCATTGACGGTTCGCTGGGTGGCATCCTTCGAGTGACAGCCAGCACGCCGGGAAAACGCAACCACGTCCGGCAACGCATCTCGTTCGAAGGAGGCGGAGCTGAAAATGTGTATGTGTCCAACATTCAGGTTGCCGACCTGAACATGCTGAACGCAGCGTTGGCCGTCATCAAGTGGAAGAAGCTCCGTGGTTTCTATCGTGATCTTGAAATGGAACACCATTGCTCCTATACGACCGACGGCAACATGCTGTTGAACGGGGATTTGGAATGATACGGCACACTGAGCTTCTACCTCGCTTCGTGAAGGTAATTCCTCGGAAACTGGGCCCTGGCGTGCTCTATGTATCGACGGAATATGGCACTGCGGTTCATAGCTGCTGCTGCGGTTGCGGTCAGGAGGTGGTTACACCCCTGACACCGACCGACTGGCGATTGACTATCGTTGGTGAAACGATTTCACTTTGGCCTTCAATCGGTAACTGGAATTTGCCCTGCCGATCGCACTACGTCATCAAGCGCAATCGGGTAATCGAGGCAGGCTCATGGGGAAAGGCAAGAATCGAGGCGGAACAGAAGAAGGACAAGGCAGCGAAGGCGAAGTTTTATGCGCAGGCCGCAGATCCCGTGCAAAGCAAAGCGTCACAGCCCATGACGGCAACTCCAAATCGCGACGCACCGCAGGGTTTTTGGGCGAAATTGTGGCTTAGGCTAGCTAGTTAGCAAAACGTTGAAGTGGATGATCAGTCGGCCGCGACTACCGAGCCAGCGGGCGCGGGCTCCGCTTTTTCGGAAGCGGAAGCTTGGGAGTAGCGCGTCCTGAAAGACATGAAGAGAATGGTTGTGGACGAAACTTACCGGTTATCCCATCACCTTCCAACTACAGGCATCAAAAATAACGGCCAGATAGGCAAATCCGGAAGCGATGCGAATGTACGTAATATCAGCGACCCAGACCCGATAAGGCTCCTTCGGAATGTTCTTGCGATACAGGTTCGGGTATACAGATAAATCGTAAGCGTCCAAAGATCACCGTATTGACGATTCCGAGCCAGGATGCCGCGACGTCGGCTGGAGGGTAAGTGTCCATTAGTTTTTTAATGGACACCTGTGTATGCCCAAGCTTAGACCTAGGCGCTAGTAGCAGATGACGGGGTCGTATTGAGGAACTGCTGCCTAGGAACTTGGCTGGCGTCACACCCATTGCCGCTGTCGAGACCGCCGTCGCGCTTACATAGGCCCCCACTTGAAAATAAGTGGGGACTAATTCTTCATCCTCTGCATCCAGTCAGCTCGCCGGAATTACGCCGCGTAAGATGCCTTGCTTGGACGCTTACCGAAGAGCTGATTGGTATTGATGCCGTTGGCCAGGGCGACGCCGGAGGCCGAGGCGCCCCGGTGCCATGGTTTGGGCGACGAGGTCTCGCTTGAATTCGCTGCTAAATGTACGCCGGACAGGCTTGGAAGGTGACTCGGTATTGCGGTCGATTGGCCTCACTGCGGCTCTCGCTTCTCCAAAAATTGAAGAGGAAAAGCTTCGAGTGCGTATTCCGGCGAAAGTGACCGCTGCGCATGAGATGGCATTACGCGGTTAAATTCTAATGCCTGCGGTCACGACAGGTCGATGTTTTTCTCCTTTTTCGCGGTTTTAGGTCGTTCTGCGCGCAGCGAATCGCCAGTCAGCGTGAAGCGGTGGTTGCGCTGCATGATGTGGTCCAGAATGGCGTCGGCGATGGTGGCGTCGCCGATCCACGCATGCCAGTGCTCGACCGGCAACTTGCTAGTGATGATAGTGGCCTGGCTGCTGGCGCGGTCGTCGATGATCTTCAGCAGATCCGAGCGCGTCATGCTATCGATGTTGCACATTCCCCAGTCGTCCAGGACCAGTACGTCGGTCCTGGCCAGTTGCATCAGCCGTTTGCCGAAGGCGCAGTTCTTCCTGTAAGCGGGGTACGCGTTGGTAGATCGCGGAGTCGCCTCGCCGGCAGGCATGCTGCGCCATTGCTCAGGCCAGCCACGACTTGCTGGCACCGGTTGGGCCGGTCACCAGCACGCTATGCGCTGACCCAGTCGCCCAAAGCCAGGCTCATCACCTCGCGGCGGCCAAGGCCGCGACCAGCGTGTGCGTCGATGTCTTTGATCGCAGCCTGTCCATATTTTAGGCGCGCGTTCTTTAGCAGACGCACCAGCTTGCGATCGTTGCGGGCGTAGACTTCGAGATCAATCAACAGCGCCACGCGCTCTTCGAAGCTCAACGCCGCCATGCCGGGTTAAGCCAGTTGTTCTTTGAGGCCGAAAGCCAGGCCGTCCAGTTTCAGGGTGCGCAATTGCGCCAAGGTGGTGTGCATCATCATTGTCATATTCCTTATTGGTAGTAGCCAGGGCCACGCAGGTGGGCATGCTCGGGGCTGATCCATTCGCCGGCCGTCACAGGCACGCTCTGGTCGCGGTTGTTTTCCAAATGTCGTTCACGTGGCGGTACTGGCAGGCACCGATCTGCAGGACCTGCATGCAAGCGGCCTCCACGCGTACCTTGCCGTAGCGCTTGGCCAACGACAGCAGGCCTAGGCACGCGGGGTAGCCATGCTCTGGGTGCCGGTTCTCGGCCATCAGCCGCGTCACCGCCTCGGAAAGCAGCGACGGTGCTTATATCCGGTGGACTTGCTCCTCCCTTCACCGCCACGCCGATCGCGACCCGCGCCAAGCGTATGACCGATGTGCTCGACACCTCGCCCGCTTGTCCCAGTTGTTCCAGTGCCGCTGGCGTAAGGACCACGATGTCAAAACGCTCGCCACCGGTAATCCGCCGGACGATTGTTGGTGCGGTGGGCGTGTCGCTGCTGATCTCGACATGCTCGACAGCGGAGGTGGCGGTTCGCTGCGTACCGGTATTACAGGCCACCGCCAAATCGCTGATGATGTGGGTCTGAAGAATTTGCCCGGTATCGGATGGCCCAGCCTATTTTTCACTCAACGCCCGCCGGTACTGGATCGCCTCCGCCACCTGCGCCTGCCCGATCGTTTCCGCACCAGCCAGATCGGCAATCGTGCGCGCCACTTTCAATACCCGATGATAAGCGCGTGCCGACCAGTTCAGGCGTGTCATCGCGGTGCGCAGCAGTTGTTCGCCGGCGGCGTCGGGCTGGCAATACAGATCGATTTCGGCGGTGGTCAGGATATTGTTGGCCTTGCGCTGGCGCTCGACTTGCCGGGAAAACGCCTGTTCGACCCGCATCGCCACGGCGGCCGATGGTTCGCCGTCGGCTTGCCTGAGCATGTCGTCATGCGGCAGCGCGCCGACCAGGATTTGCATGTCGATGCGGTCGAGCAGCGGACCGGAAATCCGATTCTGGTAGCGTGTCACGAGATCAGGCGTGCAGCGGCATTTGTTGGAAGAATGTCCCAGATAACCGCAGGGGCAGGGATTCATCGCGGCCACCAGTTGAAACCGGGCTGGAAAATCCGCTTGCCGCGCCGCGCGCGAGATGGTGATGTGACCGGACTCCAGCGGTTCGCGCAAGACTTCCAGCACCTTGCGATCGAATTCGGGCAGTTCATCGAGAAACAGAACACCGCGATGAGCCAATGAAATTTCCCCCGGTCGCGGCGGGCTGCCGCCGCCCACCAGCGCCACGCCGGAGGCGGTGTGATGTGGTGCACGATAAGGCCTGACCTTCCAGCGAGCGCTGGTGAAGCCGCTGGTGAGTGATTGCACCGCCGCCGATTCGAGTGCTTCTTCATCGGTCATCGGCGGCAAAATGCCCGGAAAACGTGCCGCCAGCATGGACTTCCCGGTTCCCGGCGGACCCACCATCAAGATGCTGTGGCAACCGGCGGCAGCAACTTCCAGCGCCCGCTTGGCCTGCACCTGTCCCTTGACATCGGCGAAATCCAGATAGGCCGGTCGAACGGCGTCAGCACAGGACACATGGCGCTGCAATCTTGCATCTGCGCTGGTTGCCGCAAAGTGGGCGCACACATGCAGCAGCGAATCGGCAGGAAAAATCGTTGCATCCCGGACCAGTGCCGCTTCATCGGCGTTGATGCGCGGCAGGATAAAAGCGCGCTGCATGCCGCTGGCGTCGCCGGCGCGATGCATCGCAAACGTCATCGCCAGCGCGCCGCGGATCGGGCGCAGTTCACCTGACAGCGACAGTTCGCCGGCAAATTCATATTTGCTCAATTCGCCGGCCGGCATCTGTTCGGAAGCCGCAAGAATACCGAGCGCGATCGGCAGATCGAAGCGGCCGGATTCCTTCGGCAGGTCAGCCGGCGCCAGGTTGACCGTGATGCGCCGCGAGGGAAATTCAAAGCGCGCATTCTGTAATGCGGCGCGCACCCGATCCTTTGATTCCTTTACCTCGGTTTCGGGCAGGCCGACAATCGTGAAGGACGGGAGACCATTCGCGAGGTGCACTTCGACGGTGACTTCAGGTGCGCTCATGCCCGCCAAGGCGCGGCTTTTCAGAACAGCTAGGCTCATTACATTCCTTGTGTGGCACGCGCGGGGTTGGCGGCGGAATAGTCAGCGCGGGGCGCCGTGTTTAAGGCGCTTCCATTCCCTTGCTTTTTAAAATTGCCTGCGCGCCCGGGCTGCCCAGCGCTTTCAGAAAGGCTTGTGCTGCTGTCGTGTCAGGCGTCTGCGTGCCGAGAGCGCCTGCATAGACAGTGTAGTTTTGTATGTCGGCAGGTATGGGACCAACGAGAGTGACTCCCGGGACCGCCAGTATTTCACTGATCTGATGCAGCGCGAGATCCGCTTCTCCCTTGACCACACGCTCCGCCACCAGCCCACCAGGAACCAATACGGCTTTTGACCTGATTTGCGAGCCGATTCCCATTTTGTCAAACAGGCCCGACAAATAGATGCCGCTTGACCCTCCGGCGGCCGGATCAATATAGGCGACAGCCTTTGCTGCGAGCAGCGTATTCTGGAACGCCGCGACGGTGCTTATATCCGGTGGACTTGCTCCTGCCTTCACCGCCACGCCGATCGCGACCCGGGCCAGGCGCATGACTGATGTGCCCGACACCTTGCCCGCTTGTCCCAGTTGTTCCAGTGCCGCTGGCGTCAGGACCACGAGGTCAAAACGCTCGCCACCGGTAATCCGCCGGACAATGGCACCGGCAGTATCGTTCTGGACAAGGACCTGATGCCCGGTTTGTTTTTCAAACTCGGGCACGATTGCCATGACCACGGGTTTGAATGCACCGGCGGTCAGCACCTTGATTTCTGCCGCCGAGGCACCCGAAACACCTGACAATGCCGTACTCACGAACCAAGCCGCCAATATTCCACGCATCTGACCCTCTCCTGATTATTTTTATTGATAAAAAAACCATGCCTCTGGATTGCGGTGCGAAGGCTGGCGCAGAAAATGGCTTGGCAAGCGCGCCGATCGTCAGCTTTAATGTTTGCCGGCCCTGGCGTGTTCAAGCAAGGCGATAACGGCTTTCACCACCGCGTATCTCACCGCCTGGTCCCGGTTCGGGTGATCCGAGAACAGCACTACACTTGCGCCTGCGTGTACTGCGCTGCTGCGTTCGTCTCCCGCTTGCTTGTGAAAGTCGAGCGCGATGTCATACGTGGTCATCAGGTGGCCGCAGGCATTCCAGTCACGCGTCCATTTGGGCAATTCCTTCGAGTCTTCCCATAAGGTTCCGGCGCTTTCGTAGAACTCTTCAACGTTATGGTGCCCCAGTAACTGCGCCAGATGCCGCTCCTTGGCAACACAACTGCGGAAATATTCTTCGTCACTCATGCGCATGGCCTGACCTCACTGATTTGCCTGACACAGATATCAAAACGGAACAATTGATTGGCGCCGCTGCCCCGCAATCGTGCGTGCCCGGCGAGCGGCCGGCAAGTCACTTGAATTTGGTGCATGGGCAGGCCGCGGACGGTGATATGCGTGTGCCCTATTTTTTCAGCAAGGATTCAAGTTCCGTTACCCGTGCTTCCAGCGCCTCCAGCTTCTCGCGCGTCTTGGCCAGGACTTGGGTCTGGATATCGAATTCCTCGCGAGTCACCAGATCCAGCTTTGAAAAGCCCTGGTTTAACATCGCCTTCATATTTTTTTCGATGTCTTTTGCCGGCGAATTTTCAATTGCCTGATTAATTTTGGCCTGCAAATCATTAAGGAAATTGGGCTTGTCCATTGTCATCCTAGGTTGGTAAATCGACGGTTAAGGTAGCACTGCACCGGTCTGGGGCATCCCTGATTGGTGCGTACCGTTATGGTGCGTAAACCCGCGCAGGGTTCGCAGATTTTGCGTTAACTGCGCGGTTCATGGCAAAAATGATAACGCATATTGGCCGAAACAGGCTGGCACGCGTCCTGCTAACGTTACCTGTGAGCAGATAAAAGTAATGAAGCTTATTTAGTGTTCCAATAAACCACAAGGGAAAATGCCATGAAAAAGATAATTCTGTCCGCCGCCATATTTGCTGCGTTTGCTTCTTCCGCTTCTGCCCAGCAAGCCGCACCGGCAGCGCCCGCTTCTCCGCATACCTTTACGGGTAATTTGACGGTAGCGAGCGATTATCGTTTCCGTGGCATGACACAAACTTTCCGTCAACCTACTGTGCAAGGCGGTTTTGATTACGCGCACAGCAGCGGGTTTTATATCGGCAACTGGAATTCGAATGTCAGCGGCAATTCGTTTCTGAACGGCGGCGGCCTGGAAATGGACGTCTATGGCGGCTACAAGTTTGCCATCGGACCGGACGTTACCGCTGATGTCGGCCTGCTGCAGTATTACTATCCAGGCGCCAAGATCGGCACCACCGGCGAAAAGTATAACAATACCGAATTTTATGTCGGCGCATCGTATAAATGGTTCTCGGCAAAGTATAGCCTCGGCCTGACCGACTACTTCGGTCTCAACGCCAACACCGCCGCCGTCTATGCCGGTACCGCGCTGACGCCGAATGGCAACTCCAAGCGTTCCGGCTACGTGGATCTCAACGCGAACTTTGAAGTTGCCGAAAAAACCACACTCGGGTTCCACGTTGGCCGTCAGACCGTCAAGAACTATGGCGCACTGAACTACACTGATTACAAGATCAGTCTCGCGCGTGATTTCGGTTTTGCAACCGTTGGCCTGGCAGTCGTGTCGACCAATGGCGACAAGAATTTCTGGAAAGTGTCCAACACCAGCGGCACCGAAACCAAGCAAATGGGGACCTCCACCGCTGTGCTGTCCGTCTCCAAAACCTTCTAAACCCACGTCAGAGGTCGATATGAAACTCATTACTGCGATCATCAAGCCGTTCAAACTCGACGAGGTGCGTGAAGCCTTGTCGGCGATCGGTGTGCAAGGTATCACCGTCACGGAAGTCAAGGGTTTCGGACGCCAGAAAGGTCATACCGAACTGTACCGCGGCGCCGAGTATGTCGTTGATTTCCTGCCCAAGACCAAAATCGAGGCAGCGATTGACGACGCCATTGTCGAACTCGCGATAGAGGCGATCGAGGCTGCCGCGCGCACAGGCAAGATCGGTGACGGCAAGATTTTTGTCTATGATCTGGAGCAGGTCGTGCGTATTCGTACCGGTGAAACCGGCAAAGAAGCACTCTAAGGAACCAACATGAAAAAGACATTTGCAAGTCTCCTGACCGCCGGCATGTTGCTGCTTGCGGCAGGCTTTTCCAGTACTGCGCTAGCCGCCGATGCGGCATCGGCTTCGGCCAGCGCGGAAGCAACAGTCGTCGTCGCGCAGGCAGCGCCGGCCGCATCCGTACCGGCTGCGGTTGCACCGGCGGCAACGGGGGCCCCCGCACCGGTCGCAGCGGCGGCCGCACCGGCAGCCTCCGCAGCGGCTCCGGCTCCGGCTGCCACCGCCAACAAGGGCGATACTGCCTGGTTGATGGTCGCGACCGTACTTGTGATCCTGATGACGATTCCGGGCCTGGCCCTGTTTTACGGCGGCCTGGTCCGCTCGAAAAACATGCTGTCGGTCCTGATGCAGGTGTTCATGGTATTTGCCGTCGTCGTCGTGCTCTGGTGTATCTATGGCTACTCGCTTGCATTCACCGAAGGCGGGAAATTCATAGGCTCGTTCGATCGGCTGTTCCTGAAAGGCCTGACCCCGGATTCGCTCACGGCCACCTTCAGTAAAGGTGTGATGATCCCGGAATTCACCTTTGTGGCATTCCAGGCAACCTTCGCTGCGATTACCTGTGCACTGATTGTCGGTGCGTTTGCTGAACGTATCCGCTTTTCCGCCGCGCTGTTGTTCGTCGTCCTCTGGTTCTCGTTCTCGTACCTGCCGATTGCACACATGGTCTGGTTCTGGCCTGGTCCGGATGCATACACCGACGCTGCCGCCGCTGAAAAAGCGACTGCCGCCGCCGGCTGGCTGTTCCAGAAGGGTGCGCTCGACTTTGCAGGCGGCACTGTGGTGCATATCAATGCCGCGGTCGCCGGTCTGGTTGGCGCCTACGTGGTAGGCAAGCGTATCGGTTATGGCAAGGAAGCCATGGCGCCGCATTCGCTGACGATGACCATGATCGGTGCATCGCTGCTGTGGGCCGGCTGGTTCGGTTTCAACGCCGGTTCCGCGCTGGAAGCCAACGGCACGGCAGCACTCGCCTTTGTCAATACCTTGCTGGCAACCGCAGCGGCAACCGTTTCCTGGACCTTCGGTGAGTGGACCTCCAAGGGCAAGCCATCGATGCTGGGCGCTGCTTCCGGTGCGGTAGCCGGACTGGTTGCCATCACCCCGGCGGCAGGATTTGTCGGCCCGATGGGCGGACTGGTCATCGGCCTGCTGGCCGGTATTATCTGCCTGTGGGGTGTCAACGGCCTGAAACGGATGCTGGGCGCCGATGACTCGTTGGACGTATTCGGCGTGCATGGCGTTGGCGGTGTGCTGGGCGCACTGTTGACCGGCGTGTTTGCCGCACCGTCACTGGGTGGCAGCGGCATCTATGATTATGTCGCCAACAAGGTCGCGCCTGATTATTCGATCGCCGGCCAGGTCTGGATTCAATTCCAGGGTGTTCTCACCACGATCGTATGGTCCGGTGTAGTTGCCTTTGCTGCCTACAAGCTGGTCGACCTGATTATCGGTCTGCGGGTAACGGAAGAGGAAGAGCGTGAAGGCCTGGATATTTCCAGCCACGGTGAATCGGCTTACCATTCCTGATATTCACTGCTTGACCGGCAAACAAGTCTCGTGGCCCGCTTCGGCGGGCTTGTCAAGCGCCTCTCCAGCGAGAGGCGTTTTTTTTCGTCCAGGGGTTTAAAAGAAGCGCGTTGCCCTAATGTAAAACCATCGGTCAGCACAGATCCCATCGAGCGCAACGCGCGAATTGGCGAATCCCGTTAGAATCTGCGTCAATCATCATGTATGTCCAGCAAATAAGGTTTGATATGGTTCCGCATCTCGTCACCGCCCTGAATGGCCCCCTCCTCGAGCTGGAAAAGAAAATTCTTGCCGCCACGCCAGCCATCGAACGCTGGTTCCGCCTCGAGTGGCAAGAGCATACGCCGCCATTCTATTGTTCGGTCGATTTGCGTAATGCCGGTTTCAAGCTGGCGCCGGTCGACACCAATCTATTTCCCGGCGGCTTCAATAACCTGTCACCCGAAATGCTGCCGCTGGCGGTGCAGGCGGCAATGGCTGCGATTGAAAAATATTGTCCCGACGCCAAGAACCTGCTGCTGATCCCGGAGGGCCATACCCGCAACACCTTTTATCTGCAAAACGTCGCCCGCCTGATGCAGATTTTCCGCCAGACAGGGCTTAATGTGCGGCTGGGTTCGCTGTCGGAAGACGTCAAGGCGCCGACGCCGGTCGAGCTGCCGGATGGGACGACGATTACCCTGGAGCCGCTGGAAATGTTAAGTGGCGGCCGCCGCGTCGGTTTGAAAAATTTCGACCCTTGCACCATTTTGCTGAACAATGATTTGTCCGCGGGAATCCCGTCGATCCTGGAAGGCCTGAATGAGCAGAACGTGCTGCCGCCTTTGCACGCCGGTTGGGCCGTGCGCCGCAAGACCAATCATTTTGCCGCTTACGATGACGTGGTGAAGAAGTTCGCCAAGCTGATTGACGTCGATCCGTGGATGCTCAATCCATATTTCGCGAAATGCAGCGGCATCAATTTTCACGAACGCACCGGCGAAGACGCCCTGGCGGCAAGTGTCGACACGCTGCTCGCCAAAATCCGCAAGAAGTACAAGGAATACGGCATCAAGGAAAAACCGTTCGTGATCGTCAAGGCCGACGCTGGCACGTATGGCATGGGCATCATGACCGTGCGTGATGGCAGTGAAGTGAAAGACCTCAACCGCAAGCAGCGCAACAAGATGTCGGTTGTCAAGGACGGGCTGGAAGTCAGCGACGTCATGATCCAGGAAGGGGTCTATACCTTCGAGCATATCAATGATGCGGTTGCCGAACCGGTGGTGTACATGATCGACCGCTATGTGGTCGGCGGCTTCTACCGGGTGCACGCGGAGCGCGGCGCCGACGAAAACCTGAATGCGCCGGGCGCGCATTTTGTGCCGCTTGCGTTCGCGCAGCAGCATGCGTTGCCCGATATGCATGCCAAGCCCGGCACCGCCGCGCCGAATCGTTTTTACATGTATGGCGTAGTCGCCCGGCTGGCGCTGCTGGCGGCGTCGCTGGAGCTGGAAAAGACCGACCCCAACCCGGAAATTTACTAATGAAAATTGCTTTCCTAGCCGATCCCTTATCCAGTTTCAAGACCTACAAGGACACCACCTACTCGATGATCGTGGAAGCCGCCAGGCGCGGCCACACGGTTTACGCATTCGAGCATAAACACATGGCGATCGACGGCGGCGTTGTGGTCGCCAATGTCGCCCGTATCACGCTTACAGGGGATGCCGACGACTGGTACCGCGCCGAAGCGCCGGTCGCGCAGCCGCTGACCGCATTCGATGTGGTGGTCGAGCGCACCGATCCGCCGTTCGACATGGAATACATCTATGCAACCTATCTGCTCGAGCTGGCGCAGACGCAGGGTGCACGCATCTTCAATCGCCCGGAAGCCATCCGCAGCCATAATGAAAAACTTGCGATTGCGCAGTTTTCGCAATTCATCTCACCGACGCTGGTGACCGCTGACGCCGATCGGGTACGCGCGTTTCACAAGGAACACAAGGACGTGATCCTCAAGCCGCTCGACGGCATGGGCGGCGCAGGCATCTTCCGTGTCACTGAAGAGGGCATGAATCTCGGCTCCATGATCGAGACCCTGACGCAGAACGGCGCACGCACGATCATGGCGCAACGCTTCATTCCTGAAATAAGCCTGGGCGACAAGCGTGTGCTGGTCATCGCCGGCAAGGTCGTCCCGTATTGCCTGGCGCGCATTCCGCAAGGAAGCGAAGTGCGCGGCAACCTGGCCGTTGGCGGCCTTGGCGTTGCGCAGCCGATATCGGAGCGCGACCGCGAAATCGCTGAAACGCTCGGGCCCGTGCTGTACAAGCGCGGCTTGCTGCTGGTCGGGCTCGATGTGATCGGCGATTACCTGACCGAGG
Source organism: Pseudomonadota bacterium (assembly GCA_040387375.1). Lineage (GTDB taxonomy): Bacteria > Pseudomonadota > Gammaproteobacteria > Burkholderiales > Burkholderiaceae_D > JAZKDW01. Next base: position 175,858 of record JAZKDW010000015.1, on the reverse strand, counting down.
TCAATGTAACCAGCCCGACCTGTTTCCAGGAGATTGAGCAGCAGACCGGTTTTAAGGTCGCTGAGTTGTTCATCGATGCGCTTGAAAACGCTGTTTGACCGTAAAACCCCGTTTTGCGTGATATAAATATCCGGGTTGACGCCGGATTGGCGTTTTCGCAAGTTGCCTGACTCCCTGCAGTAGACGAAAAATATGGTTGGTATCCTGCTTTTGACGCATGCCCCGCTTGGCCACGCCTTCATCGACGCGGCCACGCATGTATTTCGCGCGCGGCCCGAGCGGCTCGAGGCGATTGACGTGCTGGCCGACCAGGACCCGGCGGAAGTCAGGGCGCTTGCCAAAGCAGCCATCGCGCGCCTCGACAATGGCGATGGTGTGCTGGTGATCACCGATGTCATGGGCGGAACGCCGTCCAATTGCACTTTGCCGCTATGCGACCCAGGACATATTGAAGTGATCGCCGGTATCAGTTTGCCGATGTTGCTGCGCGCGCTGACCTATCGGCAGGATACGCTGGATGTGGTGGTTGAAATGGCGCTTTCGGGTGGCCAGAGCGGTGCTGTCCGGGTTGATAACCGGGTCCGTCTTTCCAATTAAAAGATAAATAAAAATGATCCAGCAAGAAGTTGAAATCATCAATAAACTTGGTCTGCATGCGCGTGCATCGGCCAAGCTGACGCAGCTCGCGGCAAAATTCAAGAGTGAAGTGTGGATGACACGGAACAAGCGGCGGGTCAATGCCAAGTCAATCATGGGAGTGATGATGCTTGCCGCGGGTAAAGGCGCGGTCGTCACGCTGGAAGCGGATGGCGTCGATGAGAAAGAATGTTTTGACGCGCTGCTCAAGCTGATTCAGACTAAGTTTGGCGAAAGCGAATAAAAAAAATCCACGCATTTTTTTACACGAACTGACACACCGATGGCTTCTTTCACGCTCCACGGCATTCCTGTTTCGCGCGGTATTGCGATTGGCCGCGCGCACCTGCTTGCGTCGGCCGCGCTCGACGTCAAGCATTACCTGATTCCGGAAGACGAGGTCGAAGCCGAAGTACAGCGCCTGCAAAATGCGATAAGCACCGTCCATCGGGAATTGCAGACCATCTGGGAGGACCTGCCCAAGGATTCGCCAGCCGAACTGGGCGCCTTCATCGACGTGCATGCACTGATTTTGTCCGATCCGATGATCGCCGAGGTGCCGCTCGACATCATTCGCAACCGGCATTACAACGCCGAATGGGCGCTGGTCACGCAGATCGACGAATTGTCGGCGCAATTCGACGAGATCGAGGACGCGTATCTGCGCGAGCGCAAGCACGACATCCAGCAGGTCGGTGAACGGGTATTGAAAGTGCTGACCGGCAGCGCCAGCACGCTTTCCCGATTAAGGGATGCCGAGCAATCGACCGCACACATGATCGTGGTGGCGCATGATATTTCGCCAGCCGACATGCTGCAGTTCAGGGACCGTGCGTTTGGCGGTTTTGTCACCGATCTGGGCGGGCAGAACTCACACACCGCGATCGTCGCCCGCAGTCTCGATATTCCGGCCGCGGTCGGCATGTACAACGCATCGGCGCTGATTGCGCAGGATGACTGGGTCATTATCGACGGTGATGCCGGCGTCGTGATTGTCGACCCGACGCCAGTGATACTGGAGCAATACCGCGAACGGCAGGCCGACCTGCTGCGCGAGCGCAAGAAGCTGGGCAAGCTGAAAAAGCGGCCGGCAGTCACGCTCGACGGCACCGGCATCACGCTGCTGGCCAATATCGAGCTGCCGGAAGACTGTGCCGCGGCACTGGATGCGGGCGCCATGGGCGTCGGACTGTTCCGCTCCGAATTCCTGTTCATGGGCCGCAACGGTTATGCCAACCGCTTGCCGTCCGAAGATGAACAGTTCGAGTCGTATCGCAAGGCCGTCGTTGCCATGAAAGGCCGTCCGGTCACGATCCGTACGCTCGATATCGGTGCCGACAAGCCGCTCGACAAGGCTGAAGAAACCGCACTCAATCCAGCCCTCGGTTTGCGCGCGATCCGCTATTGCCTGGCCGAGCCGCAAATGTTCCTCGCCCAGTTGCGCGCGATCTTGCGGGCATCGGCTTACGGCCCGATCAAACTGCTGATCCCGATGCTGGCGCATGCGTTTGAGATCGACCAGACCCTCGGCATGATCGAGCAGGCGAAGGCGCAATTGCGCGACGCAAACAAAAAATTCGATCCACTGATCAAGATCGGAGCAATGATCGAGATTCCGGCGGCGGCGCTGACCTTGCCCTTGTTCATCAAACGCATGGATTTTTTGTCAATCGGCACCAATGACCTGATCCAGTACACGCTGGCGATTGACCGCGTCGACCATGAGGTTGCACATTTGTACAATCCCTTGCATCCGGCAATCCTGTACCTGCTGTCGAGCACGATCAGCATAGGCGCCAAGGCTGGCGTACCGGTGTCGGTCTGCGGTGAAATGGCTGGCGATACCAAGCTGACCCGCTTGTTGCTTGGGATGGGGCTACGCGAATTTTCGATGCATCCCGCACAAATATTGTCAGTCAAGCAGGAAGTCCTGAACAGCGACCTGACGACCCTGGTGCCGCAAACCAGGAAGATCATGCGCAGCTGCGAACCATCGGCCATCGTCGAGGGCGTCGAACGTTTGCGGGTGATGTGATGGTTCGCACGGTTTGACGGCAGCCCCCGACTTCGCTATTCTTACAGCACTGCGCCGATTTGACCGGTTGAGTGGATTTTTCCTCAACCTCAGCTTGCGGGCGCATGGGCTTGTTCCCACATAAATGCGGCTAAAGCGAGCTAAAAGACAAGCCTGGAATTTAGCCCGATGAGCCGCGTGCTGTCGGGCTTTTTTTATTTTGGCGCCAGAGCGTTACGCCGGCGCCGGCGGATCAGGAAAACATGAAATCAATTGGAATCGTGTCACCGCAAACGATGGAATTCTCCACGCCGCTGCCTTTGCAGAGCGGCGCGTCGATTGCCGATTACACGCTGATGTACGAAACCTACGGCGAACTGAATGCCGATCGTTCGAACGCGGTCCTGGTGTGCCATGCGTTGAACGCGTCGCACCATGTCGCCGGTATTTACGCTGCCGAGGACGGCAGCGCCGACCTCGGCTGGTGGGACAACATGGTCGGTCCCGGCAAGCCGGTCGATACCGACCGGTTTTTTGTCATCGGCGTCAACAATCTCGGCTCGTGTTTCGGCTCGACCGGACCGATGCATATCGACGCCGCCAGCGGCAAACCCTATGGGGCGTCGTTCCCGGTGGTGACCGTCGAAGACTGGGTGCAGGCGCAGGCGCGGCTGGCCGACGCGCTCGGCATCCGGCAATTTGCGGCGGTGATGGGCGGCTCGCTGGGCGGCATGCAGGCGATGGCGTGGTCGATGCTGTTTCCCGAGCGGATACGGCATTGCGTGATCATTGCCTCCACTCCCAAGCTGTCGGCGCAGAATATCGCCTTCAACGATGTCGCCCGCCAGGCCATCCTGACCGACCCCGATTTCCACGGCGGCGATTTTTATGCGCATGGCGTGGTGCCGAAAAACGGCTTGCGCGTAGCGCGCATGGTGGGCCACATCACCTATCTGTCCGATGACGACATGGCGGAAAAATTCGGCCGCGACTTGCGCGCCGGCGAATACCAGTTTGGCTTCGGCATCGACTTCGAGATCGAATCGTACCTGCGCTATCAGGGCGACAAATTTTCCGCCTATTTCGATGCCAACACGTATCTGCTGATTACCAAGGCGCTGGATTATTTCGATCCGGCGCGTGCATTCGGCGGCGACCTGACCCGGGCGATGGCCAATACACAGGCGCAATTCCTGCTGGTGTCGTTCACCACCGACTGGCGTTTTGCCCCCGAGCGCAGCCGCGAAATGGTCAAGGCGCTGGTCAACAACAAGCGCAAGGTCACCTATGCCGAAATCGATGCGCCGCACGGGCATGATGCTTTCCTGCTCGAGGACGAGCGTTATCTCAACGTGGTGCGCGCCTATTACGACAATGTATGGAAAGAGATCGGCAAGGTGCGCGCATGACTTTTAACGAACTCAGCGGCTTGCGTCCCGACCTCGCTTTCATCGCGCACTGGGTCAGCGCCGGATCGCATGTGCTGGATCTGGGCTGCGGCGACGGTGTCATGCTCGACTACCTGCAGTCCGACAAACAGTGCATCGGCTACGGCGTCGAGATCGATGACGACAAGATTCCCGCCTGCGTCGAGCGCGGCGTGTCGGTGATCCAGCAGGATCTGGAAGCGGGTCTGGCGATCTTCGCCGACAATGCCTTCGATACCGTGCTGTGCCTGTCCGCGCTGCAGATGACAAAAAATGTAGAAGGCATCTTGCGCGACATCACGCGCGTCGGCCGTGAAGCGATCGTGTCGTTTCCAAACTTCGCGTATTGGCCGCACCGCGTGGCGCTGCTGGGCGGCCGCATGCCGGTATCGAAAACCCTGCCCTATGAATGGTACGACACGCCCAACCTGCGTTGCGCGACGATCGAGGATTTCAAGGAACTTGCCAACGAGGTCGGGCTCGAAGTGCTCGAATGCGTCGCACTGAAAGACGACGGCGCGCCTGTTTCATTATTGCCAAACTGGCGCGGCAGCCTTGCGGTCTTTCGGCTCAAGAAAAAATAACCCAACCGACGCCATCATCCAATGACCAGCACCGCACCAACATGGAAAAGCTACCTGAACCGCCGCATGCTGATCTGCGTATTCCTCGGCTTCAGCTCGGGACTGCCGCTCTTCATCCTGCTCAGCCTGCTGCAGGCATGGCTGGCCAAATCGGGGCTGAACGTCAAGGCGCTGGGGCTGTTTGCGCTGGTGATGTTCCCCTATACCTGGAAATTTTTGTGGTCGCCGCTGATGGACCGCTACAGTTTCGGTTCGCTCGGACGCCGGCGCGGCTGGATGGCATTGACACAGGGCCTGCTGTTTCTCTCGATTGGCGCCATGGGCATGCTCGACCCGCTGACGCAGATTCCGATGATCGCGGTGATGGCTTCGGCGGTGGCGTTTTTATCGGCCAGCCAGGATATCGTGCTCGATGCCTACCGGCGCGAGATCCTGCCGGATAACGAGCAGGGACTGGGCAGCGCGATTCACGTCAATGCCTACAAGGCGGCCGGCATGGTGCCGGGCGCGCTGTCGCTGATCCTGGCCGACCTGATGGCGTGGCAGCCGGTATTCTGGATTACGGCTGCCTTCATGCTGCCGGGCCTGATCTGTACTTTTGTCATCAATGAACCCAAGGTCTACGGCACACCACCGAAAAACATGCGTGATGCGGTCGTCTTGCCATTTCGTGAGTTCATTGCACGCGACGGCTGGAAAAAGGCGCTGCTGGTGCTCAGCTTCATCTTCCTCTACAAGCTTGGCGACAGCATGGCGACCGCGCTCGCCACCAAGTTCTATATCGATCTGGGTTTCTCGATGACGCAGATTGGCGCGGTCGCCAAGACCACCGGTTTTTGGGCCAGCATCGCCGGCGGCATTATCGGCGGGGTCTGGATGGTGAAGATCGGGATCAATCGCGGCTTGTGGATATTCGGTGTCGTGCAGGCGGTTGCCATCCTGGGTTTTGCCTGGCTCGCGGAGGCGGGCGCCAACACCTTCCTGCTGGCGGCGGTGATCGGATTTGAGGCCTTTGGCGTCGGGCTGGGCACTGCGGCTTTTGTCTCCTACATCGCCAAAACCACCGACCCGCGTTATACGGCGACGCAATTTGCGCTGTTTACCAGTCTCGCCGCCGTGCCGCGCACCTTCATCAATTCGTCAGTCGGCTTCATCGTTGCGGAAACCGGCTGGTTCATTTTTTTCATCCTGTGTTTCATCCTGGCGCTGCCCGGCATGCTGTTGTTGCCGAAGATCGCGCCGTGGAATGAGAAATAAGGCTCTTGCGAGCCACATTCATTTTTGCAGCCGCATCTTGTGATACGCATTGCTGTTGAGCTGAATCGACAACTCCTCGGAATACTGCTGCAGCAACGCGATCTGGTGCGGATGGGGCGGGTTGGGAATGTCCTGTACTGAACCGACAATGCCGATCGCTCCTGCCAGCACATCGTTATCGCGAAAAATCGGGGTGACGATCGTGTTAATGCCCACCATCATTTCGCTCTCGGCGTACTCGTAAAATCGCTGGCGGACAAGCGGCAACCGGTCAAGCACAGCCTGCCGATCGATCAGGGAGTTTTCTGTTTCCGCCAGCAGTTCCTCGCACAGCAGCTTCTGCTGTAACTCCTCGGATGAATAGGCCAGCATCAAACGCCCGAACGCGGAGCAATGCGGCAACGGGCGGTTGCCCGGCTTCACGGATATACAAATTCTTGCGTAAATATTGTCCGACGTGGCGATGACGACCGGTTGCCCGTTGATGGGAATCGCCAGCACCGCAGTCTGTTTCAGCTCGTCGCGCAACTTGATCAGATAAGGTTCGGCGCGGTATTTCAGGTCGAATTGCGCGCCGGCCGCTTCCCCCAACTGGAACAGGCGCCAGCCGAGACGATAACGTTCGGTCGACTGTTCCTGTTCGACGATGCCCATTTCCTTCAGCGTGGCCAGATGCCGGTGTATCCGCGGTTTGGTTTCCCCCAGCGCATCCGCCAGTTCCGTAATGCGCATCGCACGCCGTGCCAGCGCCATTTCATCCAGGATGCGGATCGCGACCTTGATTGCTTCCACTGAATTCGGCTTGCGCTCATCAGCGCTTGCCCCATTTTTGTGCGGCTTCGACTCGGATGGCATTTTGATTATTTCATTCATGAGTTTGGACATTTCACTTGCTGTGCAGGTCTGGAAATCCGGATTGATAGTCTCTCCGCTCTTTGCAGCCGGAACAGATTATAAGCACCCACGCGAAATAAATTGTGAGTGTCTGCGGCCCTGACCGGCGCGCTGCGGCGTTGCCCGGCCCTTGCAGTGCTAGCACTGCGGCGGCCCGGGCGCCTTGCATCGCCCTCGGTCAGGACCACATCCATCTCCCAATTTATTCCGCGTGGGTACTTAGTCCATTTTACTTATGCACCACCTAATTGCACCATTTTGTTACGCCAGAAGGAATATGATATTGCTTGACGTTACGAAAGTATATGATATTATTTCAACCGAGAAAGAATTTCGCCTGTCGTAACAAAACCGTTGTTTATTCCGTAAACATTCATCCGTTCGAGTTGAAGCCAAGATCAAGAACATGATTACATGCGATTTGCTCACCGGATTTTTGGGAAGTGGAAAAACCACGCTCCTGAACGCCTTCCTGCGACTGGAAGCCGGCGCCGACACCGCGGTGATCGTGAATGAATTCGGGACGATCGGACTGGATCAGCTGCTGTACAAGGAAGTCTCCGAAGACGTTTATCTCCTGGATTCCGGATGTTTGTGCTGCACCGTTACCCACTCTCTGCGTGAAACGCTGCTGGAAATTAAAAATCTGACGGCCCGGATGGGACGCCCGCCGCTGCGCCGGGTAGTTATAGAAACCACCGGGCTGGCCGACCCTCTGCCTATTTTGCATGCGCTGCTGGGTGACCGCACGCTGACGCCGGATTTCCGCCTTGGGCAAGTCATTACGACCGTCGATGCGGTGCAAGGCGCGGCACAACTGGAGCAGCATCAGGAATCACGGCGCCAGGCCAGCGTTGCCGAACATCTGGTCATTACCAAAACGGATCTGGCCGACAACGCCCGGTTGCCCGCGCTGCGGCAGAAGCTATTCCGGATCAATCCCCGCGCGCAAGTCAGCGAGTCGGTTTCCGGCCAGGCTGCGCTGTCGGTATTCGATGGCGACGGTTACGATCGCAGCCTGCAATTGCTGGCGCCAGGCGGCGACTACATCCGGCGCGAATCGACCACGCAAAACTATTTCACCATTCCCGACCAGACCGGCACGCCGGCGCATGACAGCGCCATCGGATCGTGGAGCACCTTCATCGACACGCAGCCGACATGGGCCGGTGTGTCGGCCTGGTGGAATTTGCTGATCCACAAATTCGGCGACCGCCTGCTGCGCTGCAAAGGCTTGTTGCATATGGATGATGTGCGGCCATTTGTGCTGATTCAGGGCGTGGGAAAAGTATTTCATTCGCCTGCATTTCTAACGCAATGGCCGGATGCCGATCCCCGCTCGCGCATTGTATGTATCGGCGCCGGGCTGGATGAGAGCTGGCTGCGCGACAGTTTGCGCGCGCTGCTGATTACCGAAGCGTCGAGCCGGCCGCTGACACTGAATGAATTGAACGACTGTTTCTGATAACTGGAAAATGATGACTGCTGATTTTGTACTGCGTGGCGGCACCCTGGTGGATGCCGGATCCGACGGAAAAGCGATGGACCTGCTGGTCCGGAATGGAAAAATCGCTGCGCAACTGGCTCCCGGCACACCGGTCGATGCCTCGGTGCCGGCGCTGTCCGCCGCGGGACTGCATGTATTTCCCGGATTGATCGACGCTCACGTTCATTTCGGCTTCGGCGAAAAGATTACCGAATACGAAACCGAGACGATTTACGCGGCACAAGGCGGTTTCACCACCGTGCTCGGCTACTTCCTCAACAACGAGGCTTATGCCGACGTCTATGAGCGCGAGCAGGGATACGCGAAGACCCGCGCTTATGTCGATTACGCCTTCCATTTCAGCACCGCCAACGAGCAGCATATCGCGGAGCTCAAGGACTACGTCAAGACCTACGGCGTGACCTCGTTCAAGTACTTCATGAATTTCAAGGGCGAGGAAGGCCGTTACCTCGGGCTCGACGGCACCGACGACGGTTACCTGTATGCGTTGCTGGAAGCGGCCGCGCAACTGGGCGACGCCAAGATCGTCTGCCATACCGAGAACATCGAAATCGTCAACCGCATTCGCCGCCAGATCCAGGCCGAAGGCGGCACCACGCTGAAGGACTGGTCGCGTTCGAAGCCGGCATTCACCGAATCCGAAAGCTGCGTGCGGGCGATGGTTTTCGCCGAACATCTCGGCGCGCAAATCTATATACCGCACCTCAGCACCCGCATGGCGCTCGATGAAGTGCGCAAATGGCGCGGCCGCTACGACAAGGTGTTCGTCGAGACCTGCCCCCACTACCTGACCCATACCGAAGATTCCGAACTCGGCGGCATCGGCAAGGCCAATCCGCCGTTTCGCAGCGCCGACGATGTCGAGGCGATGTGGGAAGGCTTGCGCGACGGCTCGATCGACGTGGTCGCTTCCGACCACGTGCCGCGCAAGCGCTCGACCAAGGAAAAGCCGCTGTGGCTGGCGTCGCAGGGATTCCCGGGCACCGCCACCATCCTGCCGGTGCTGCTGCACGAGGGTTATCACAAGGGGCGGCTGAGCCTGCGCCGGATCGCCGAAGTGCTGACCTCGGCGCCGGCGCGGATCTTCAATGTCGCGCCGTGTAAAGGCAGCCTGGAAGCCGGCTCCGATGCCGACCTCACGCTGGTCGACATCAACCTCGCGCGGGAGGTCAATCCGGCGGAACTGGGTTCCTATTCCGACTACAGCCTGTATGAAGGGCAGACGCTCAAGGGCTGGCCGGTGCGCACCATCGTGCGCGGCCAGACCGTCATGGCCGACGGCAAGATCACCGGCCAGCCGGGTCACGGCAAATACCTTTTCAGAACACTATCAACACCGCAAGCGGGAGCATGACATGAAACCATGGGATGGCATCATCAGCGAGGAAGAACAGCGCGCCTATCGCGCCGCCGGTTTTGGACGACCGGGCGGGATCGGCAAGCGCCCGGCGCTGCTGATCATCGATGTGCAGTACCGGACCACCGGCACCACACCGCTGCCTTTTTTCGAGGCAGTCAAGGAATTCCCGACCAGTTGCGGCGACGTCGCCTGGAAGGCGGTCGACAACATCGCGATCCTGGTCGGCGAATTCCGCCGCCGCGGCTGGCCGATCCTGTATCCGCACGTGGCGCCGAAAAACAAGCATGAAGGCGGACGGCTGGCGGAAAAGGTCCCGGCCATCATGAATATTCCCGCGCACGGTTATGACTTCGTGAAGGAAATCGCGCCGCGCGAAGGTGACGTCCTGCTGCCGAAAAAACACCCAAGCGCATTCTTCGCCACGGCGCTCGCCAGTCACCTGATCGATCTGCAGGCCGACACCCTGATCGTGACCGGATGCAGCACCAGCGGCTGCGTGCGGTCGAGCGTGGTCGATGCGTTTTCGCTCAATTTCAAGGTACTGGTGCCGCAGGACGCGGTGTACGACCGCAGCAAGGTTTCCCACGCGGTGAATCTGTTCGACATGGCGGAAAAATATGCCGACGTCGCGCCGACCACAGACATCATCGAACAGTTGAAGCAGATTTAAATGGGCAATGGCCAGGTCTGGCCGCTTTGTTATTCCAACAGGAGAGAAAATGAACAACTCGAATCGACGCAAGATGCTGGCACTGTCGGCACTCATCATGGGTGCCACGGTGTTTTCGCCTACAGCATGGTCGCAAGCCAAGGAAACCCTGAAATTCGGCCTGGCGATGCCGCTGTCCGGCTCGCAGGCGCTGTACGGCGCCGACCAGGTCAAGGCCGCGCAGTGGGCCGTCGCCGACATCAACGCCAAGGGCGGCGTCAACGGCAAGCAGCTTGAGATGATCGTCCTCGACACCCAGGCCGATCCGCAGCTGGGCATCAACGCCGTCAAGCGCCTGACCAGTGTCGAGAAAGTGCCGGTATTCATCACGGCATGGAGCTCGGTGGTCAAGGCCGTGGCGCCGATCGCCAATCGCGACAAGGTGCTCGAGTTGAGCGTCGGCGCAAATTCGCCTGAAATCGCCAAGCTCGGCGACTATGTCTATACGACTTTCCCGCTGGCCGACGTCGATGTCAGTGGCCTCGCAAACTATACCGCTACCAAGCTCGGCAAGAAGACCGCCGCCGTCATGTATATCAATAACGACAGCGGCGTCGAAGGCGCGGCGATCTACAAGAGCGTGTTCGAAAAGGCCGGTGGCAAGGTCGTCGCGTATGAAGCATACGATCCGAAGGCAACCGAGTTTACCGGCGCCTTGCTCAAGCTGCGTGTCGCCAATCCCGACATCGTCCATATCCAGGGCCTGGTATCGGACCTGCCGCAAGTCATTGCCCAGATGCGGCAGCTCGGCCTGAAGCAGCGCGTAACGACTTATTCGGCTGGTTACAACCCCAAGGTGATCGAGCAGCTCGGCGCCGCGGCTGAAGGACTGATCGTCACATCGCTGGCGCCTGGCGCGACCGATAACGCCAATGTCGGCGCGTTCGTCTCACGCTGGCAGACTGCCGAAAAGCGCGTGCCGAATGGCCTGCCGTACACCCAGTACCTGTATGACGGCCCTTACCTGGTCGCTGAACTGTACAAATGGGTAGAGAAGAACAAATTGCCCGCAACCGGCGAAAACATGCGCAAGGCCCTGCTGGCAGTGAAGAACTTCGAATTGCCGATGACCGGCGCGCTCCAGGTGGGCGACGATCATCGCGTCAAGAAGCCGGTCTACCTGCTGACCGTTGAAAAAGGCCAGTTCGTACCACTCGCAACAATCAAGTAAGAAAACCGTGCCCTTGCGCCGCTGGCTGAAACAGCCGGCGGTGCAAGCGCACCATGTGGAGAACTGATGTGATTGATATGTCAATCTTGTTGCAGATTGTATGGACCGGACTTGCGGCATCGACCTATGCGGTGCTGTTTGCGGTGGCGTTTTCGCTGGTGCTGAAAGTCGTCAAGGTATGGAACTTCGCGCAAGCGGGACTCATGGCATTGTCGTTCTACGCCATGTACGCGGCGCATGGATGGATGGGTTTGCCGTTGTGGCTCAGCGTGCTGGTCGGGCTGACGGTCACGATTGCGGCCAGCCTGGCGATGGATATCTACGGATTGCAGACGCTGCGCGCCAGAAATTCACCGAACCTGACATTCTTCATTTTCACGCTCGTGGTGTCCGAATTCCTCGCCTATCTGCTGGCAATGATCTTCGGTACCGAGCCGGTCGCGCTGACCCAGAGCATCATGTCCAAGGTCGAGATCATCAACGGCATCGTCATCAGCCACTGGGACATGCAGGCGCTTGTCGTGACCGCGATCGTGCTGGCGTTGCTGTACCTGTTCATCGGCAAGACGCGCGATGGCCAGTTCATGGCAGCCGTCGCCGACAATCCCGATCTGTCGAAGCTGTACGGCATCGATGTCAAGCGCGCTTATCTGATTACCTTCCTGCTGGCGTCGATACTGATCAGCGCCGGCATGTATCTGTTCGGCACGCGGGCATCGATGATTCCCAACACGCCATTGCAGATGATGCTGTTCGCCGTCATTTCAACGCTGCTAGGCGGCATGGGACGTATTTTCGGCGCGGCGGCAGCGGCGGTAGGTCTGTCGCTGATCCAGGGACTGAGCATTTTTGTGATCCCGTCGCAATGGCAAGGCCTGATCCTGTACGTCTTTTTATTCGTCACGATTCTGTTTTTCCCACAGGGCGTCAACATGCAAAAGCTGAAACAGCTGCTGCGGCGATAAGAAAAAAATGGCTTGTGCGATGCGCGGCATCGCACATTTTTTGCAAGCGCTAGCGCAGCGTTTTACGGAGGCACCTGCACCATGGAATATGTCGTTTCATTAGCGGTTCTGATCGGGATCTACGTGATCCTCAGTTCCAGTTTCAACCTGATCATCGGCTATGGCGGATTGATCAGCATCGCCCATCCGATTTTCTTTGCGCTGGGCGCCTACACCACCGGCCTGCTGGCGATTCACTTCAACACCAATCCGATACTGGCAGTCATCGCTGGCGGTGTTGTCGCTTTCCTGTCGTCGATCATGCTGTCGCTGCCATCGCTGCGCATTTCGGGCGATTATCTGCTGATCACCAGCATCGGCTTCCAGCTTGGCTTGCTTGAAGTGATCAAACATCTCGGTTTTACCGGCGGCGCCAGCGGCCTCGGCAATATTCCGAATGTCGTTGTCGGGTCCAGTCGCAGCGCTGTCTTTGCGCTCGTCTCCTGTCTGATCGCGGTGGCCGTCGTATGGATCATCCGCTGGCTGATCAACGGTCCTTATGGACGCGTGATTTCCGCCATGCGCGACGATGAACTGGCTTTCTCCGCGCTGGGCCGCAACGCGATGATGATCAAGCTGACGATCTTTGCGATCGGCTCCGGATTTGCCGGCATCGCAGGCGGCATTTACGCCTACTACTACCAGTACATCAGTCCCGACCAGTTCGAAATCCTGCAGTCCGCCATGATCCTGACGATGGTGGTGGTCGGCGGCATGGGTTCACATTGGGGTCCGGTGGTTGGCGCGGTGTTGCTGCTGTTGCTGCCGCAGGCAATCAGTTTCCTGAATCTTCCCGCAAGTGTGATGGCGCCGCTGCAAGGCGTCATATTTTCCCTGCTGGTCATCATCTTTTTGTTTTGGCGGCCGCAGGGTTTGATTGCGCCGGCCAAGCGCCAACAGTGAAGGGCGGCAAGTCATGACAACATTGATATCCCTGGATGGCGTATGCAAGCGCTTCGGCGGCATTGTGGTGGCGGACAACATTTCCATCGACATCAAGCGCGGAGAAATCCTCGGGCTGATCGGTCCCAACGGCGCCGGGAAAACTTCGCTGTTCAATCTGATCTCGGGTGTGTATCCGGTCGATTCCGGAACGATCTCGGTCGGCGGGCAGTCACTCGACGGTTTGCCGCTGCATCGCCGCGCCAGGCTGGGTGTCGCCCGCACCTGGCAGAACATGCGGCTGTTCGGCACCATGAGCGTGCTGGAAAACATGCTGGTGGCGCCACGCGACTACCCGGGTGAGCGGATTTCCATGATCATGTTTCGTCCGAAACAGATCGCGGCGTCCAGCGAAGAACTGCATGCGCGCGCCATGTCCATCCTGCAGCGCATGAAGCTGGAGGCGATCGCTCATGTCAATGTCAACGATATTCCATTCGGCCAGCAAAAGCTGGTGGGTCTGGCGCGGGCGCTGATGAACGACGGCGACTGCCTGCTGCTCGATGAGCCGATGGCCGGCGTCGAGGGGCCGGCGTACGACACGATGAAAGCCATCGTGCGCGAGGAAGCGGCGGCGGGACGCGCGGTATGTGTGGTCGAGCACAACGTTTCCTTCATCAAGGACTTGTGCAACAGCGCCGTGTTCATGGCGAGCGGAAAAATTCTCGAACGCGGCAGCGTCGACACTCTGCTTTCCAGCAAGATCCTGGCGGAATTGTATTTCGGCGCGTGAGCGGCGTTTAAACAGAAAGAGAGACTAACGTGCTGCATGTCGATAACGTCAATGCGTATTACGGAAAACTGCAGGTCCTGCATGACCTGTCGCTGAAAATCAACGATGGCGAACGGATTGGGATATTCGGGCATAACGGCGCCGGCAAGACGACCTTGCTCAAGAGCTGTGTCGGTGACGCCCCTGAGATCAGCGGCAACATCACCTACCATGACCGGCAGATCGTTCCCGGCCAGGTGTACCTGAATGTGCGCCACGGGATCGGGTTCGTGCCGCAGGGCCATAACGTGTTTCGCGAACTGTCGGTGGAGCAGAACCTGCGCATCTCGGGTTTGCTGCATGACCCGGCCTATGCCGACACGGTGTATGGCATATTCCCGATCCTGAAGGAAAGAAGGCTGCAGGCGGCCGGCTCCATGAGCGGCGGACAGCAGCAGATGCTGGCGCTGGGAATGGCACTGATGACACGCCCGAGCCTGTTGCTGCTGGACGAGCCGACCACCGGCCTGGCGCCGATCATCGTGCGCGACGTGCTGCAATCGATACGCGCAATCAACCAGAACGAAGGCACCACGGTGGTCATCGTTGAGCAGAATGTGCAGGCCGCGCTGAAGCAGGTCGAGCGCGCGGTGGTGATCAAGTCGGGACGGATCATTTTCGACGGCCCGAGCCAGGAATTGCTTGAGCAGGATAGTTTGTGGCACCTTTTTTAAGGACCGGGGAAAATATGGAAAACAGTGAATTGCGGCAGGCCGCTGGACAGGGATTGCGGACCTTTGTGGAGTGGGCGGTCCGGCAGGAACTGACCGACATTCCCGCGCATGCGCGGCAGAAGGCAGTGATGATCATCGCCGACGACATGGCGGCCATGCTGTCGGCCGAACATGAGCCGCAGATCGTCGCCGCGCAAGCGCGCCTGGCGGAACGCGGCACGGCTTCCCTGTTCCGGCGTGACCGGGCGCAGCTGTCGGTCGCGCAGGCGGCATTGGGCAATGCCTTGTCGGCCAGCTGGAACGAACTCGATGAAGGTTATCGCAAGGCCGTCTGCCACGCCGGCCTGTACACCTTGCCGGCCTTGCTGGCGATTGCCGAGAGCGACAATCTGCCGGCGTCGGAAGTGATTCGCGCCAGCACGCTGGCATATGAAACCACCGCACGCTTTGCAAAAACCTGGCGCTTCGAGTCGCTCAGGATTCATCCGCACGCCTTGTTTTGCGCGGTAGGCGTGACCGCCGCGGTGGGATTTATCCGCCGCCTGCCGGCCGGCCTGATGCTGTCGGCGCTCGCCAACGCCAGTACGCTCGGTGTGGTCGGACCCTACAACCAGGCGGTCAGGGGCGCGTTGATCCGCAATGCCTGGGCAGCGGCAGGGATAAACAACGGGTTTCATGCAATCGAATGGGCGCAGGCGGGCATAAGCGGTTTGCCGGAAACGCCGCACGATGTCTATTTCGAGACCCTGGGCAGCGAAGCGAACATCGCCGAACTGACCGCCGATCTCGGCACCGAGTGGGCCGTGGCATCGGGCTATCACAAGATCAATGCCTGCTGCCAGTACGCACATTCGTCGATCGAGGCGATGCAGCAGATATTGCGCGAGCAGCCGGCCTTGCTGGGCGGCGCGGGGGTTGATCGGATCCGGATCGAAACACACCGGCTCGGAATGACGCTCGACGATCATCAGCCGGTCACCACGCTGGGCGCAAAATTCTCGTTGCCGCATGCGCTGGCCGCTTCGCTGGTGTATGGCCATGGCGGCGCCGAAGCGTTTGGCTCGGAGGCGGTGCAGGACGAGCGTGTCGCCCGTTTGCGCGGGCAGGTCGAGATGCGCCTGGTGCCGGAAGAGCTGCCATGGCCGCAAGACCGCCCGGCCTTCGTCACGCTGGTGGGCGCCGACGGCCAGACCTACAGCGCGAACTGCCTGAGCGCGCGCGGCGGACCGGACCGTCCGTTCGGCGATCAAGAACTGTGGGACAAGATTGCCGGGCTGTCGCAAGCCTCGGCGCCGGGTCTGGCGGCGGCGATGCGGCAGCTTCATGCACTGGCCGGCGGCAGCGCCGCCGATGCGCAACTGGCACAACCATGGCGGCAGTGGGTAGACCGGTTCTTTGACCCGGCCGCCACGCGCGCCTGACCTCAACAAACGATACGGGAGCGGCAGGAAATGAATACAAATGCAGACCAATGGGATATGGAAGTCGACGTGCTGGTCATCGGCGCCGGCGGTTGCGGCCTGACCGCGGCGATCGCCGCGCATGACGACGGCGCCGCTGTCGCGATTGTCGAAAAACGTGATCAGCCGGGTGGAAATACCTCGCTGAGCACGGGCTCGATACCCGGCGCCGGCAGCCGCTTTCAGCGCGCCGCGCAGATCGAAGATAGCCCGGAAACGCTGAAAGCCGATCTCCTGCGCATCACCGGCGAACATGACCTGACCGAGGTCAGCGATACCCTGGTCGCGATTTCCGCCGAGCTGTGCGAATGGCTGGTCGACAGCGTGCCCGCGCGCATGAGCCTGATTACCGATTATTGCCACGTCGGCCATACGGTGCCGCGCCTGCACGCGCCGGCGTCGCGCCGCGGCCAGGATCTGATGGACGACTTGCTGGCCGGCGTTGCGCAACGCGATATCCCGCTCGCGACAGGCAATCCGGTGCAGTCGCTGCTGACCTCGGCACAGGGTGAAGTCATCGGCGCGCTGATCGGCGGCAAGGGTGTCGAAACCACCCGCATCAAGGCCGGCAAGGTGATCCTCGCCTGTAACGGTTTTGCCGGCAATCGCGCGCTGGTCAAGGAATTCTGTCCCGAGATCGCCGGCGCCGAATACTTCGGTGCGCTGGGCAGCGAAGGTGAGGCGGTCGCATGGGGCCGGGAATTGGGCGCCGGCCTGGCCAACATGAGCGCCTATCAGGGTTATGCCGCGGTCGCCTATCCGCACGGTTCGATCCTGTCCTGGACCACGATTGAAAAAGGCGGTGTGCTGGTGAATGCTGGCGGCCAGCGCTTCGGCAATGAAGACCTCGGCTATTCGGCGTACGCCCGCATGGTGCTGGCGCAGCAGGGTGAGGTGTATGCGATTTTCGACGACCGCATCAAGGCGATCGCATCGAAGGAAGATGAATTCCGCGAGCTGGTTGAACTCGGCGGCGTCAAGTCGGCCGCCACGGTGGCGGAACTGGCCGCGTTTTTCAGGCTGCCCGCGGAAACGCTGACACAGACAATCGAGGCTTATAACAAGGCCGCCGCCGGCGGAGCGGACGACACATTCGGCCGCCGCCACTTTAATGTGGCGCCGATGCAGGGACCCTACTGGATCTGCCGTGTGACGCCTGGCCTGTTCCATACGCAGGGCGGGCTGGCAATCGATCCTGTCGGCCGTGTTTTGAAAGCGGACGGCACGGCCATTCCCAATCTGTTTGCGGGCGGCGGCGCCGCCGGCGGCATCAGCGGACGCGCAGGCGCCGGAGGCTACGCATCGGGCAATGGTTTGCTGACCGCAATCGGCCTCGGCTACCTGAGCGGCAAGGCTGCTGCAAAAGAAATCAGGGACGAGCAGGCATGACGCTCAGCGAGAGCATCGCCGACTTCGCGCTGTCGCTGCGATATCAGGACCTGCCCGCCGATGTCAGCCACCTGGCGCGCCTGCATACGCTGGACGCGCTTGGTGTCGGCACCGCGGCATCGGCCGGCGCCGTGCAGCGCCGCATGCGCGACAGCATCCTGCGCAGCAACGCGCAAGCCGGCGGCTGCACCGTGCTCGGCGCGCCGGACCGGGCGAACGGCGCCAGCGCCGCGCTGCTCAATGGCAGCTTCATACATGCGCTGGAATATGACGATACCCACATGGCGTCGATCGTACATGGCAGCGCGGTGCTGGTTCCCGCCGCGCTGAGCGCGGCGGAACAGAATGGCCTGACGCTGGGCGAACTGGTGCGCCTGATCACGATCGGCTGGGAAGTGCTGGTGCGAGTCGGTCTCGCCGCGCCGGGCGCCTTCCAGCGCCGCGGATTCCAGGTGACGTCGGTGGGCGGTGCATTGGTGTCGGCGCTGATGGCCGGCGTTGCGGACGGCGCAACGCGTGAGGAACTGGTGTGGGCGCAAGGCATTGCCGGCAGTCAGGCATCCGGTATCTTCGAATTTCTCAGTGAGGGTGCGACCGTCAAGGCGCTGCATCCGGGCTGGGCCGCGCATGCAGGCCTGATCGCCGCGCAACTGGCGGTAGCCGGCCTGACCGGACCATCGACCGTGTACGAAGGCCGTTTCGGCTTGTATAAAACCTATACCGACGACCAGAACGCCGGTGACAACCTGCGGCTTGAACTCGCCAGCCTGGGTCAGCGCTGGACCTTGCGCGAAGCCGCCTTCAAGCTGTTCCCGTGCTGTCATTACATCCATCCGTTCCTGGAAGGCGTGCAGCAGATTGCGCCGCCTCCCGGTTCCTTGCAGGACATCGTCAGCATCGAATGCCAGGTTCCGCAGGGCGCCGCGGCCATCATCTGCGAGCCGTGGCAACGCAAGCAAACGCCGGCGATTCTGAATGAGGCCAAATACAGCCTGCCGTATTGCATGGCACTCGCCTTCCTCGGCATTCCCATCACCGCCGAACATTTTCTGGCGGCGCAGGTGAATGCGGAAGCCGTGGCCTTTGCGCAAAAAATATCCTGGACGCCGATGATCAATGCCGATTTCCCCAGGAAATTCGAGGCGGAAATTTGCATCGTTTTGCGCAGCGGCGAAAAAATCACGACCCGTATCGACCAGGTGAAAGGCAGCGCCGATCGTCCCGCTTCGATTGATGAGATCAAGGAAAAATTCATTACGAATACACGGGCGCGGTATGCGCCTGACGTGCAACAAGGCCTGATTGGCCTGTTGCTGGACGGCGCAGCGGACACGCCGGTCGCCGAACTGGGCGCATTGTTACGCGGGTAATTTCATGCCCGACTCGTTCTCGACGCGCGCCACGCTGGAGGTCAACGGCAAACGCCACACCATCTTCAGCCTGGCCAGACTCGGCGAGCGTTTCGACCTGACGCGACTGCCGTATTCGCTGAAAATCCTGCTGGAAAATTTATTGCGGCACGAGGACGGCGTCAACGTCACGAAAAGGGAAATCGAAGCGCTTGCTTGCTGGGATGCCGGCGCCGCATCCGGCACCGAAATCGCGTTCATGCCGGCGCGTGTATTGCTGCAGGATCTGAGCGGCGTACCCTGCCTGGTCGACCTCGCCGCCATGCGCGATGCGATCGTCAGGCTGGGTGGTGATGCCGACAGCATCAACCCGCTGGTGCCGGCCGAACTGGTGATTGACCACTCGGTGCAAGTCGACCGGCATGGCACGCCCGCCGCGCTCGATGAGAACGTCGGCATCGAAATGCAGCGCAACCGTGAACGGTATGCGTTTTTGCGCTGGGGCCAGAAGGCATTCCGCAATCTGCGGATCGTGCCGCCGAATACCGGCATCGTGCATCAGGTCAATCTGGAACATCTGGCGCGGGTCGTGATGACCGAGGAAAAGGACGGCGTCCTGTTTGCGTTCCCCGATACCGTCTTCGGCACCGACTCGCACACGACGATGGTCAATGCGCTCGGTGTGCTGGGCTGGGGTGTCGGCGGCATCGAGGCTGAAGCCGCGATGCTCGGCCAGCCATCGTCGATGCTGATTCCGCAAGTGGTCGGTTTCGGATTGCACGGTGCATTGCCGGAAGGCGTGACGGTGACCGACCTCGTGTTGACCATTACCCAGATGGCGCGCGCTCATGGTGTGGTCGCCAAATTCGTCGAATTTTTCGGTGACGGTCTGGACCACCTGCCGCTGGCCGATCGCGCCACGATTGCCAACATGGCGCCGGAGTATGGCGCGACCTGCGCGTTTTTTGCTATCGATGACGAAGTGCTGCGTTACCTGCGCCTGTCGGGCCGTCCGGACGAACTGATCGCGCTGGCGCAGGCCTATGCGAAGGAGCAGGGCTTGTGGCGCGAGCCCGGCCCGGCGAATACGGCATACAGCTCGATCCTGGAGCTGAACCTCGCCGAAGTCCGGCCATCGATGGCGGGTCCGAAACGTCCGCAGGACCGGGTCCTGTTGCAGGACGTGCAGCAAAACTATCTGACCAACATCGGCCCGGCCAGCGGCCGTCAATCCACCTTGCGTAATGGCGACGTGGTCATTGCCGCCATCACCTCCTGCACCAATACCTCCAACCCGGCGGTGATGCTGGCTGCCGGCCTGCTGGCGCGCAAGGCCGCCGCCCGTGGACTGCGCTCACGGCCGTGGGTCAAGACCTCGCTGGCGCCGGGATCGCTGGTGGTCACCGGCTACCTGCAGCAGGCGGGCTTGATGGCGGACCTGGAGCAGCTTGGTTTTTACCTGGCCGGGTATGGCTGCACCACCTGCAGCGGCAACTCCGGCCCCTTGTCCGCCGACATCAGCCAGGCCATCCGGGATGGTGGCCTGACCGTGACGGCGGTGCTGTCCGGGAACCGCAACTTCGAAGGCCGGGTGCATCCTGAAGTGAAGATGAACTATCTCGCGTCGCCGCCGCTGGTAGTCGCGTACGCCCTTGCCGGCACGGTCGACATCGATCTGACCCGCGACGCGCTGGGGTCCGGCAGCGATGGCAAACCGGTCTTCCTGAAGGATATCTGGCCATCGAACCGGGAAATTGAAGAGTGCATCGATGCCAATCTGGATCCCGGACTGTTCCGGCGCAATTACGCGGACGTGTTCAAGGGCGACCAGCGCTGGCATCGGATTACGGCGCCTGCCGGCGCTATTTACCGCTGGGATCCCGCATCGACCTATATCCGCAACCCGCCCTACTTCGATGACATGACGGTGGATCCGGCGCCGCTCGATGCGGTCCGAGGGGCGCGCTGCATCGGCGTATTCGGCGACTCGATCACGACCGACCATATTTCCCCGGTAGGCACAATCGGCGAGGACACACCGGCCGGCCGTTACCTGATCGAATCTGGTGTGGCGCCGGCCGATTTCAATTCCTACGGTGCGCGCCGCGGCAACGATGCCGTGATGGTGCGCGCCACCTTCGCCAACATTCGCCTCCGCAACCTGATGCTGGACGGCGTCGAAGGCGGCTACACCCGTCATCTGCCGGACGGTGAACAGCTCAGCATCTACGACGCGGCGATGTGTTATCGGGCCGAGGGCATTCCGCTGATCGTGTTGGCCGGCAAGGAGTATGGGACCGGCTCATCGCGCGACTGGGCTGCAAAAGGCGTCATGCTGCTTGGCGTGAAGGCCGTGATCGCTGAGAGTTTCGAACGCATCCATCGTTCCAACCTGGTCGGCATGGGGGTGCTGCCGCTGCAGTTCATGGCTGGCGAAAATGCGCAGACCATCGGCCTGACCGGGGAAGAAGTATTTGATCTGGCCAGCCTGGAGGATGGGACGGCCAGCCGGATCGAAGTGATCGCCACCGGCACGGGCGGTGAAAAGCGGTTCATGGTGCGGGTATTGCTGGCGACGCCGAAGGAGATCGAATTCCATCGCCACGGCGGCATACTCAAATACGCGCTGCGAAAGCTTATCCGGCGTACTCGATAGTCAACGGCGCATGATCGGAAAACCGCTCGTCCTTGTAAATCGACACCGCATTCGCCTTGGCGGCAAGACCAGCGGTGGCAACATGATAATCAATCCGCCAACCCACATTCTTGGCCCAGGCCTGCCCGCGGTTGCTCCACCAGGTGTATTGATCGGCCCGCGCATCGACGCGGCGGAATACATCAACGAGCGCCAGTTCGTCGAACAGGCGGGACAGCCAGGCCCGCTCCTGCGGCAGGAAGCCGGAATTCTTTTGATTGCCTTTCCAGTTCTTCAGGTCGATTTCCTTGTGGGCGATATTCCAGTCGCCGCAAATGACCACTTCGCGTCCACAATTGGTCAGCGCTACCAGATGCGGCAGGAAGACTTCCATGAAGCGGAATTTCGCCAACTGGCGTTCTTCGCTAGATGAGCCGGATGGACAATACACGGAGATGACCGAAAGATTGCCAAAATCGCATTGCACATACCGGCCTTCGGCATCGAATTCTTCATTGCCGAAGCCGATCACCACGGTATCCGGCTGGGTCCTGGAATAGATGCCAACGCCGGAATACCCCTTCTTTTCGGCATAATGGAAATAGCCGTAATAACCCTCGGGATTCAGGAATTGCGGTGTCATGTCGGGCGCCTGGGCCTTGAGTTCCTGGACGCAGACAAAAGCAGCATCCTGTTTTGCCATCCATTCGAAAAAGCCTTTTCTGGAGGCGGAGCGGATGCCGTTCAGGTTGGCGGATATAATCTTCATCGTCGGCAATAGTTAGAAAAGTGAGTCCGACAGCATAACCGATTCAGCTTGAGCGGAGCCCGGTGCGGCCCCTGCAATTCTCGTGAAGTGCCCCGCATATCCAGATAAAATGCGCACTGACTCACTGGAACGGTTGATCTAAACAGGTACCACGTCTGCTTCGGCCGCTTTCTATTTAACAATATCGTTGTTTTCATCCAACCACACGGCCTCCTATCTTGAATACTCTACGTCAACAATTTATCGCTTTTTCGGTGGCAACCGGCGTTTTGAAGTTTGGTGAATTTGTGACCAAGGCCGGACGCAATTCACCTTATTTTTTCAATGCGGGCTTGTTTCACGATGGCGGTACGCTCAAGCGGCTTGCCGAATTTTATGCACAGACGCTGATCGATTCGGGTGTTGAGTTCGACATGCTGTTCGGACCCGCCTACAAGGGCATCACGCTGGCATCGGCCACTGCGGTTGCCTTGGCCGGCAAGGGCCGCGATGTACCGTTTGCCTTCAACCGCAAGGAAGCCAAGGATCACGGCGAAGGCGGTGTAATGGTCGGAGCCAGGCTGCAGGGGCGGGTAGTGATTATCGACGACGTGATCTCGGCCGGTACGTCGGTACGCGAATCGGTGGAGATGATACGGGCCGCCGGCGCAACGCCATGTGCGGTACTGATTGCGCTGGACCGCATGGAGCGCGCGGGCAAGGAAGGTGAACTGGCGGCGCAGTCTGCCGTACAGGAAGTCAGCACAACTTATGGAATGCCGGTTATTTCGATAGGCAACCTGACTGATTTGCTGAGTTACATTTCGCGCGATGGCGCCGATACACAACTGGCGCAGTACACGGAAGCGGTAACCGCTTATCGCCAGCGTTATGGAGTGACCGAATAGCGTTAAATCTATGGGAGAGCGCAGTGCAAACCAGAAAACGGTTCTTGTTTTGCCTGTTTTTGTTGCTGCCGCTGCTTTCCCATGCCCAGTACATTTACATGTGCAAGGATGCTTCCGGCCGCACCCTGGGCTCGGATCGCCCGATACGGGAATGCGCTGATCGTGCGGTACGCGAGCTGGACAAAAGCGGCGTGGTGCGGCGTGAAATTGCAGCGCCGCTGACACCGGAGCAAAAGCTGCAGAAACAGCAGGAAGAGGACAAGCGCAAGGCCGCGGAAGCGGCAGAAGCGGCGCAAAAACAGGATGACCGCGCGCTGCTGGCGCGGTATCGCAATGAAGCGGACATTGCAAGCGCCCGCAAACGGGAAGTGGACCTGATGCGGGAGCACATCAAGCGCGAGACCGCAGCACTGACGGCCATCGAACATCAGAATAGCCTGACGCAGGCCGAGATGGCGCGCCACAAAAACAAGAAGGAAGTCGTGGCTGTTCTGCAGCGTAAACTGATCGAGAGCGACCAGGCGATCAAGGACCAGAATAAAAAAATCCATGACTACGGCGCCGAGATTATATCCATCAATGCCAGGTATGACACGGTCCTGAAGCGTTATCGGGAACTGGCGGCGCCGGCGGCCGCGAAATAGCATTGCCGGACGCTGGTCCGGTAACCACCGGCGCTACTCCCTTCCTCCTTTCACCACGGGATCGTCTGCATCACATCCCGCTCCATTTGTAGCGCCTCCTGCCCCCCCCCTGTCTTCAGCCTGAATTCGCCCCCTGGAAGCCGCTGCGTTATCGTTCTCAATACGGAACACTGTCTAAATACAGAATTATTCCTATAAAATAATTTTCTCATCATGCGGGCTCTCGTCGCATCGATGTACAAGAACTGAATCGACAAGCTTCGCCAAAAGGAACGATTTATGTCCCAGGAATGGAATTTCGCGGATGTGTGGGAAGTGGTGGCGCAATCAATGCCCGGCAACATCGCGCAGGTGCATGGCGAGCGCAGCATTCGCTGGGACGAGTTCGACGCTCGCGCCAACGGCATCGCCGCGACATTGCTGCAAGCCGGGTGTGGCCGGCAGGACAAGGTTGCCCTCTACCTGCACAACGGTCCCGAATATCTGCAGTCCGCGTTTGCATGCATGAAAGCCGGGCTGGTGCCGGTCAACACCAACTACCGCTACCAGCACGACGAACTGCACTACCTGTGGGACAACGCCGATGCCGCGGTGGTGATCTTTCATGGAATCTTCACCGAAACTGTCGATGCGGTGCGCGCCCGCTGCAACAAGGTCAGGCTTTGGCTGCATGTGGACGATGGCTCGGGGGCATGCCCCGAATGGGCCGTGCCGTACGAAGCGTCGGCATTGTCATGCCAGACGCGTGTCGCGGCGCCCTGGGGCCGCTCGGGCGATGACCTGGTCCTGATCTACACCGGTGGCACCACCGGGCGTCCGCGCGGTGTGATGTGGCGCCAGCATGATCTCTACGTCGCATCGAACACCACCGGCGATCCGGCGATTGCCGATCTTGCCCATGTAAACCAACGTGTCGCCGATCTCAATGCGCAGGGCGCCGCACCGCCGGTAGGTTTGCCCGCCGCGCCACTGATGCATGGCACGGCTTTCGTCTTTGCTTGCGCCACCCTCACCCGCGCTGGCACCGTCGTCACGCTCACGGGCAGGCAATTCGACGTCACAGAACTGCTCGGCGCGATACAGGCGGGACCCGTGACCGACCTGTGCATCGTGGGCGACGCGTTTTGCCGTCCCATGGTCGACGCGCTGGACGCGGCGCCCGGCAAGTGGGATATCAGCAGCCTCAAGGCAGTGTCGTCGTCGGGGATGATGTGGAACAAGGTCAACAAGGAACGCCTGCTGGAACATGCGCCGCGCGCGATGCTCATCGATTTCCTCAACAGTAGCGAAGCCAGCGGCATGGGCCGGGCGATTTCATCGAAGGAGCGCGGGAGTTCATCTGCACGCTTCAAGCTGGGCAAGAACGCCTTTGTCATCGACGACGACGGTCATCCGGTCACGCCGGGCAGCGGCATTGCCGGACGCATCGCGGTGTCAGGCAACATTCCACTCGGTTATTACGGCGACCCGGACAAGACCGCGGCTACCTTTCCCGTGATCGACGGCATGCGCTGCGCCGTGCCCGGAGATTTTGCCATGGTGGAAGCCGATGGCAGCATCACCTTGCTGGGTCGTGGTTCGGTCAGCATCAACACCGGCGGCGAGAAAGTCTTCCCGGAGGAAGTTGAAGAGTGCATCAAGCTGCTGCCCGCGGTGCGCGATGCGGTGGTGGTCGGCGTGCCTGACGAGCGCTTCGGCGAAACAGTGGCCGCGGTGGTCGAGCTTGCCGACGGCCTGAGTGTCACTCCGGCCGCCGTGACCGAACATGTGCGCGCCCGGCTGGCCCGCCACAAAGCGCCGCGGCATGTGATGGTTGTCGATTCCGTCGGCCGCGGACCGAATGGCAAGGCCGATTACATGGCGCTGCGCAAGCGTGTCGCCGACTGGTTGCTGCCAGCGGCACAATCCAACCAAGGAGAGTAGTTCTCATGTCCCAAATTCTTGTCGAGCAGCGCGATGGCATCGCCATCGTCACACTCAACCGCCCGGAAAAGCGCAATGCGTTGTCGGCGGAAATGCTGGTCAGGCTGGCGCAATTCTGGCGCGACGTGGCCGAAGATCACTCGGTGCGTGTGGTGGTCGTGACCGGCGCCGGCGACCAGGCGTTTTCGTCTGGCGGCGACCTCGGCAGCCTGATACCGCTGATGATGAAAACCCGCACCCCGCAAGGCGAGTGGGAAGAGCGTTTCGCCGCCGACCGCAAGCAGCTGGGTGCGGCGCTGCTGCGCAACGCCAGCTTCTTCAAGCCGGTAATCGCCGCCATCAATGGCCATGCCCATGCCGGCGGCGCCGAGTTCGTGATGAGCACCGACTTGCGCGTGATGTCCAGCGAAGCCACCATCGGCGTCACCGAAGTGCGCCGCGGCCTGATCGCCAGCGGTGGTTCGCTGGTGCGCATGGCGCGCCAGGTGCCGTGGGCGCATGCGATGGAACTGCTGCTGCTGGGCGAGCCGATCACCGCGCAGCAGGCGCTGGCGATGGGTCTGGTCAACCGCGTGGTGCCGCCGGACCAGGTCATGGCGACCGCGCTCGATCTGGCGCGCCGGGTCAGCCTCGGCGCGCCGGTGGCGCTGGAAAAAACCAAGGAGGTCATGGTGCGTTCCAACGGCCGTCCGCTGGAAGAGGCGTTTGCGATCGAAACCCAGTGCACCAAGGAGAATGCCGCGATGGACGATGCCAAGGAAGGGCCGCGCGCCTTCATGGAAAAACGGCCGGCGGTATTTCGTGGAAGGGCGCCGAAATGAGCCTGCTCAACGGAATCCGCGTGGTGGAGATGGGACTCTGGGTCGCCGGACCGGCTGCGGGCGGCATCCTGGCCGACTGGGGCGCCGAAGTCGTGAAGATCGAGATGCTCAACGGCGATCCGATGCGCAAACTGTTCGGCGCGCTTTCCGGCTCGAAGGAGGAACGCTGCCCGCCCTTCGACCTGTACAACCGCGGCAAGAAAAGCATTGCGCTCGACGTCAACCACCCGGACGGCATGGCGCTGGTGCAAAACCTGGTTGCCACGGCCGACGTGTTCATCACCAACATGCGGCCGCAGTTCCTGCAGCGTGCCGGGCTCGACCATGCGACGCTGGTGGCCAAATATCCGAAGCTGGTCTATGCCAGCCTGACCGCCTACGGCCTGGAAGGGCCGGACCGCGACGCGCCCGGCTACGACATGGCGGCTTTTTCCGGCCGCAGCGGCATGGCTGACCGCGCCACACCGCCGGGCGGCGTGCCGCCGATCCTGCCGGGCGGCCTGGGCGACAACATCACCGCGATGGCAACCGTGGCCGGCATCATGGGCGCGCTGTTTCATCGCGAGCGCAGCGGCGAAGGCCAATTGGTGTCGACTTCGCTGCTGCGTACCGGCATCTACAGCATCGGCATGGACGTCGCCACGCGCGTCGGCCTGGGCCGGATCGCGCCGCCGCCGCCGCGCACCAAACCGCAGAACCCGCTGATGAACCCGTACTGCGCCGGCGACGGCAAATGGTTCTGGCTGGTGGGCGCCGAATCGGAGCGCCATTGGCCCGGCATTGTCGAAGCCCTGGGCGAGCCGGCGCTGGCCAGCGACGAGCGTTTCGTGACCCCGCGTGAACGCCGGCGCAATGCGACGGCGCTGGTGGAGGCGATCGATGGCCTTGCTGCGCGTCACACTCGCGACGAGTGGGCCGAGATCTTCCGCAGCCACGACGTGTGGTGGGCGCCGATCAACTCGGTCGACGATCTGCTGCAGGATCCGCAGGTGCTTGCCTGCGGCGCGTTCGTCAACGTGCCGGTGGCCGAAGGGCAGACGGCGCCGGAAGGTTTTAACGGTGTTGCCACGCCGGTGGATTTCGGCGCCACGCCTGCCGGCCCCGCGGGCCCGCCACCCGCAGTCGGCGCTCATGCCGATGCGCTGTTGCAAAGCCTGGGCATCGGCAGCGAAGAGCTGGAGCGGCTGCGCGGCGCCGGCGTACTGGCCCGACAACCGCTTTCCGGAAAGTGAAGATTCATGCCGAATAATTCGCAACATCAGGCCGGCACGCCGCCCTTGCAGCCGCTCTCAGGGGTGCGGATAGCCGATTTTTCTTCCAACATGGCGGGCCCTTACGGCGCCATGATTTTGGCCCAGCTGGGCGCTGAAGTGATCAAGGTCGAACCGCCCGAGGGCGACGATTCCCGCGCGTGGCCGCCCTTCGTCGACGCCATGAGCCTTGCGCACCGGCACGTGGGCGCAGGCAAGCGCGGCATGGTCATCGACCTCAAGAAACGCCAGGGCGTCGAAGTGGCGATGGCGCTGATCGCGCGCTCGGACGTGGTGCTGCAAAGCATGCGGCCGGGTGTGGCTGACCGGATCGGCATCGGCCAGGCGGCGGCGCGCGCAATCAATCCGGAACTCCTCTACTACGACCTGAGCGCGTTCGGCGCTGGTGCGGTGGGCAAGGTTATGCCCGGCTACGACCCGCTGGTGCAAGCTTTCACCGGCATCATGCAGATGACCGGTCATGACGGCTCGCCGCCGGCGCGCTGCGCACCATCGCTGATCGATCTCGGCAGCGGCCAGTGGATTGCAATGGGTGTGCTCGCCGCCGTGCTGGCGCGGCATAAAGGACAAGCGGTCGGGTCGCTGGAAACTGCGCTGGTGGACACGGCCTTCAGTGTCATTCCATACCAGGCCACGGCCGCCAGGCTGACCGGCGAACGGCCACCGAAGGCCGGTTCGGGCAACCCGATCGCAGCCCCTTACCAGTGCTATCGCGCGCGCGATGCCGAGCTCCTGATTGCCGCGCCCAGCCAGCGCCTGTGGGAGTCCGTGTTGCGCGCATTGGAAGCGCCGGCGCTGGCCGCGGACCAACGCTTCGCGACCGTCAGTTCGCGCAGCAGCAACCTCAAGGCGCTGGAAAGCGCACTCAACGACATACTTGCCTTGCACGATGTCGACACCTGGATCGCCCGCCTGACCGCCGCCGGCGTGCCGGTGACACGCGTGAGCGGCCTGGAAGAGGCCGTCGTGAGCGAGATCGCCAGGGAGCGCGGCACCTTCATCGATTCCGCGGGCGTTCCGCTGGTGCGCCTGCCCTGGCTGGTGGACGGCGAACCCATCGCCTGGCGGCGGCCGGCGCCGCGCCTGGGCGAGCACAGTCTGGAAATATTGAGCGAACTCGGTTATGACGATGCGCAGGCGGCCGACCTGGTCGCCAGCGGGGCGGTCGGCACCGCGAAGGAATGATTTCAAGCAGCTTTGCAGCAACAAATATCATCCATTACAAAGAGAGAGGCAGACATGAAACACATATTCACCCGAACCCTCGCGATGCTGGCATCCGCCATCGCATTCACTGGTGTTGCGCAATCCGTTCACGCGCAAGATGTTTATCCCAACAAGCCGGTGAAGATCATCATCGGTTTCGGCCCCGGCAGCGGCACTGACATCCTGGCGCGCATGATTGCCGAGGAATTCCGTGTGGCGCTGGGCCAGTCCTTCATCGTCGATAACCGGCCCGGCGCCTCGGCGCAGATCGCCGCTAGCGCGGCGGCGCGGGCGCCGGCCGACGGCTACACGCTTTTCCTGACCTCCAACTCCTCGCATTCGGTCAACCCGCACATCTTCAAAAAGCTGCCTTACGACCCGATCGCCGACTTCACGCCGATTGGCGGCATCGCCTACTTCCCGTTCATTCTGGCGGTCGATGCCAACCTGCCGGTGCGCACGCCAAAAGAACTGGTAGCGTACGCGCACGCCAACAAAGGCAAGCTCAATTACGCCTACGGCACGCCAGCCGTGCAGATTCCGGCGGCGGCGCTGAACCGTCTCGAGAAGCTCGAGGCCACCGGCGTGCCTTACAAAAGCAGCCCCCAGGCCATGACCGATGTCATCGGCGGCCAGGCACAGTTCCTGGTGGTCGACCTGGCGTCGGCCCGGCCGCATCTGCAATCGGGCCGGCTGCGTGCCCTTGCGGTCACCACATCCAAACGCACCGGCCTGGCGCGCGATCTGCCAACCATAGAGGAAACTTTGGGCCTGCGCGATTTCGACCTCGCCGCATGGACCGGTTTGTTCGGTCCGGCCGGCATGCCTAAGGAAGTGTCGGACAAGCTGTCCGCCACCCTGATGCAAATCATGGCCAAGCCAGAAGTCCGCAACCGGATCCTGGCCGCCGGCGCCGAGCCGACGCCCTCCGATGCCGCAACGTTCAGCGTACTGGTCAAGCGCCAGCTGGAAGTGTGGGGACGCAAGGTGGCTGACGCCGGCATTCAGCCTGAATGATCGCATCGGAACACATCGATCCGCGCCAGCCGGTGCTGGTGGGGATCGGCACCTGCATGCAGCGTGAAGACGACCTGACGCGCGGCCGCGAGCCGATGGACCTGATGCTGGAGGCGGTGCGGCGGGCTGGCGCCGATGCAGGCAGTGCGCAGGCACTGGCGGGCGTCGGATGCATCGCCTTGCCGAAGGGGCGCTGGCGCTACCGCAATCCGGGCGGCGAGATCGCGCGCGCCATAGGCGCCGATTCGGCCACCACGGTGCTGGCCAGCGTCGGTGTGCTGCAGCAGTCCCTGATCGCCGATGCCTGCGGCCGCATCGCCGCCGGCGAAATCGACTCGGCGCTTGTTGCCGGCGCCGACACCGGTTACCGCATTCTGCGCGCCCGTCAAGCCGGCCAGCGAGCCGGTGAAAGACAGCAGGACGACACACCCGACATCAGCCTTGAGCCGGACGACACACTTCTTCATCCAGCCGAAGCTAGCGCCGGCATCAAGATGCCGGTGGCGCTCTACGCGATCCTCGAATCGGCCTGGCGCGCGAAAAAGGGCTGGACCGTCGACGAACACAGGCGGCGGCTCGGTACCTTATATCAGCGCTTTTCCGAAGTCGCGGCCGGCAACCCGGACGCATGGCGGCGACAGCCGCTCAGCGCCACCGACATCAGCGATGTTTCCGAGCACAATCCGATGCAGGCTTTTCCGTACACCCGCCTGCATTGTGCGACATGGAACGTGGATCAGGCGGCCGCGCTGCTCCTGTGCTCGGCGGGCAAGGCGCAAGCGCTGGGCATTCCGCGCGCCAGATGGGTGTATGCAAGGGCGAGTTCGGAATCCGGCCACATGACGCCGGTGTCCGCTCGCGCCGACCTGGCTAGCTGCATCGGCGCGCGCCTGGCTGGCCGCGCCGTGCTGGCAGCCGGTGGCGTCGATGTGTCCCAACTCGACCTGGTCGACCTGTACAGCTGTTTTCCGATTGCAGTGGCAAGCTATGCGGAGGAGCTGGGCCTTGCACTGGAGCGGGACCTGACGGTTACCGGGGGCATGCCATTTGCCGGCGGGCCTTTCAACAACTACGTGCTGCAGGCGACCTGCCGCATGGCGCAGCTGATCCGCGAGGGCCGCGGACGAAGCGGACTGGTTGCCTCGGTGTCGGGGATACTCACCAAGCAGGGATTCGGCTTGTGGTCGAGCGCGCCCGGCGAGGGCGGCTACGCGTTCGAAGATGTGACGGCGGACACGGCGCGGCTGCTGGCGACGAAAGAGGTGACCGATGCCTTCCACGGCCGCGCTGTGGTGGCCGGTTATACCGTCGTGCATGACAAAAACCAGGCGCCGCGCGCGCTGGTGCTGGCCGATACCGAAACCGGTTGCCGTGCGCTGGCATGGAGCGCGGATCCGGCGCTGGTGCAGCGTCTGGAAACTGCGGAATTCTGTGGCGCGGGTATCGCCATGGAAGGTACAGTGTTCACCCCTGCCTGAATTCGAAATGACACCGGCCATGTTGAACCTCCCCGACCCAAACAGCGCGCCGCTCAGCGGCCCGCGCTCCATCCTGCGCCTGGTGCAGGTGTTCGCCAGTCTGGGCGCCCATCCGGAAGGGCAAACGCTGTCGCAGCTGTGCCAAGGCCTGGGCTTGCCCAAGACCACGCTGTTCACCATGCTTAAGGTGCTCGAAGGCGCCAGTTACCTCAGCAGCGATGGCGGCGTTTACCGGCTCGGTCCGGAAGCGGTTCTGTTAGGCGCAACAATGGCGGAAAGCCCACGGCGCAATTTTCCCAATTGCGCAAAAGGCATACTGCAGGGCTTGTCCCAGCGCACCGGCGAAACCTGCTATCTCGCGATGCTCACACCCGATCGCCAGTTCTGCCAATACGTTGCGGTTGTGGAGACCGACAACTGGTTGCGCTTCAGCGTGAAACTCGGTTCGCAGAAACCCGCCTATGCCACCGGCAGCGGCCGCGCGATGCTGGCCTACCTGCCGGAAGTTGAACTGAAGCCGCTGATCGACAGCTTCCAGTTTGCACCGCTGACCCCAAAAACAGTGACATCGCGACGGGCGTTGACGGCCAGTCTGAAAGAGGTGAGAAAGCGTGGTGTCAGCACGGTCGACAGCGGCACGGTAGCCGGCGTCATCGCCGTCGCCGCGCCGATCTTCGATGCTGACGGCCATGTCGCCGCGGCTGTCAGCATCGGCGGGCCGACCACGCGCATCGCCGGGCATCTGCCGGCGGTCGAGGTGGCGGCGGTCGAGGGCGCCAAGGAGATTTCCCGGATTCTGGGTTTCCGCGGCGACTGGCCCAAGCCGGGAAAGTAAAAATCCCTTTACTCGGGTTCCATGCCCGAGTTCTTGATCTGCCGTTCCCAGACGCTCAGCTGGCTCTTCACGAAGGTGCTGAATTCGGCCGGGCCTGCGGGCGCCGGTTCCGATCCCATGGCAAACATCTTCTCCTGCATTTCTTTTGGCGTGATGATTTTCAGGATCTCGGTATTGAGCCGCTCGACGATGTGCGGCGGCATGTTGGCTGGGCCGAATATGCCTTGCCATGCCACCAGGCCGAATTCCTTGAGGCCCGCCGCTTCCCTGAGCGTCGGCAGTTCCGGCGCCAGCGCCGTGCGGACATCCGGGGTCACCGCCAGCGCCCGCAGGCGGCCCGATTTGATGAACGGCTGGCTGGTCGCGAAGTCGATTACGGTGAAGGTGACCTGCCCGCCGGCGACGGCGGTCAGCGCCTGCGGTGCGGCCTTGAATGCCGCGCCTACCGCACCCATCTTCGTCGCATTGCTCAGTGAGGCGGCGGCGATCTGGCCGGCGCTGCTGGTGTATGCATAGCTTATTTTTTGCGGATTCGCCTTGCCGTAGGCGATCAGCTCCTGCACGTTATTGATGGGCAGCTTTCCATCCACCAGCAACAGGAACGGGAAGTAGCCGAAGCGGGTGATCGGCGTGAAATCCTTGATCGGATCGTAGCTCAGCTTCTTGAACAGGTACGGATTGGCGGAATGGGTTGTATTGGTCGTGACGAACAGGGTGTAACCGTCGGCCGGCGATTTGGCGACATGGTCGGCCGCGATCTGACCGGCCGCGCCCGGCTTGGCCTCGACCAGCACCGTCTGACCTAGCGCCTTCTGCAACTGGTCGCCGATCAGGCGGGCGAAAATGTCGCTCGCCGATCCCGGCCCGAAAGCAATCACGATGCGGATCGGTTTTGCCGACGGCCACTCCTGCGCATTAACCGTGGCGGAAAAAAGTAGCGAGATGAGCAAAAGCCCATGCTTGAAAATATGGCGGATCATCGGGAAGTCTCCTATCTTATTTAGGTTGCAGGTAAAAAAATCAAGTCGTGCTTTTGCTCGTCGACGCATAAATCACTTTCGCCGCGATGAAGCTGTCCAGTTCGGCGCGCGAGTAACCCGCTTCCAGCAGGATCTCGAGCGTGTGCTGGCCCAGCAGCGGTGGCGCACGGCCCACCTCGGCGCGCGCACCGTCGAATTTCACTGGCTGCGCCACGGCGTTGAGCACACCGTAGGCGGGATGTTCATAACGCTGCACAATGCCGGACGCGGTCGTATGCGGATGCGCCACCATCTCGCCCAGCGTATTGACCGGCGAGCCCGGAATGCCGGCCGCGGAGAGCGCGGCGATCCAGTCGTCCCGGTCGCGTTGCGACAGCACTGCCGCCACCGCGGACACCGTTTCCTGGCGATGCGTCACGCGCAGCGCATTGGTCGCAAAGCGCGGATCGCCGGCCAGATCGGTGGCCTGCGCCACCACGCAGAACTTGCGCCAGAGCGCATCGTTGGCCACGCCCAGCAGCATCGGTTTGTCGCGGGTGGAAAACACCTGGTAGGGGCAGAGCGAGTCGTGCGAGGAGCCGGGCCTTTCCGGCTCGCGGCCGTCTTTCCAGTAACCTTGCAGGATATAACCGAGAAAGCCCACCGAGGTGTCGAACAGGTTGGCCTCGACGCGCATGCCGCGCCCGGTGTGTGACCGTTCGAGCAGGCCGGCGAAGATGCCGACCAGCGCATGCAGTCCGGTACCCTGGTCGACCGGGGAAAACGGGCTGCGCACGGCGTCCCCGCCGCGCTCGCCGGTGATGGAAATCATGCCCGAAAACGCTTGCAGCACGGCGTCGTAGCCCTTGCCTTCTTTCATCGGTCCGGTGCTGCCGTAGCCCGAGATGCTGCAATGGATGAGGCGCGGATTGAGTGCGATCAGGGTGGTGTGGTCGAGACCGAGGCGTTCGGCGACCCCGGGGCCGTAACTTTCGATGACCACGTCGGCCGACATCGCGAGCCGGTGGCAGATGGCACGTCCGGCATCGGTCTTCAGGTCCAGCGCAAGGCTGCGCTTGTTCCGGTTGACGCTCAGGAAGACAGTGCCGTCGGCGTCATCGTCTTGCCGGTGGAAGGGCGGATAACGCCGGGTGTCGTCGCCGGCGTCGGCCGGCTCCATCTTGATGACGTCCGCACCCATGTCTCCAAGATACTGCGCGCAGAGCGGCCCGGCGAGGACCTTGGAAAAATCGAGTACGCGGAGTCCCGCCAGCGACTTCAGTCCAGCCATGCGGGTGTCCCGTGATTCGCTTTCGTTTTATCGATCATTAAGTTCATTGGCAATCGTCTCGTTCAGAAATTCCAAAGGTGGCAACATCGGTAGAGCGTTTGTTGGCGTCGCCTTAATGTAATGCTAAAATTCACCTCAGTCAATTGTTGGACAATAAAATGGAGCAAGCCATGGAAGTAAAAGAAATTTCCCGCGCAGGCACACTGGGTTCCGTTCAGGGTTTCCATCATGACTGAGCGTGATGTGACCCCGGGATCCACGCACCGGCATGGCTTTGATGAAGCTGCTCTCGATGCCTGGCTGCGTGCGAATCTGGAAGGCTACACTGGGCGCTTTGACGTCGCGGTGTTGAGTGGCGGCCAGTCCAATCCCACTTTCCTGCTCAGCCGAGGGGACCAGCGTTATGTGATGCGCAAGAAGCCGGGCGGCGAGCTGCTGCAGTCGGCGCACGCGGTCGATCGCGAATACCGCATCATCCGCGCGCTGCATGGGTCCGAGGTGCCGGTGGCACGCGCATATTGTTTTTGCGACGACCCGCACGTCATCGGCACGCCTTTTTATGTGATGGAATATGTAAACGGCCGGCTGTTCCAGGATCCGGCCCTTCCCGGCATGAATCCCGGGCAGCGCCGCGCCATCTGGGACGAGATCAATCGTGTGATCGCCGCGCTGCACCGGGTCGATTACCAGGCGCTCGGTCTCGCCGATTACGGCAAGCCCGGCAACTATCTGCAACGCCAGATCGCGCGCTGGTCGCGGCAGTACCGGGCGTCTGAAACCGAGCGCATCGATTCCATGGAACGCCTGATCGAATGGCTGCCGGATAATGTTCCGCCCGGTGACGACAGCGCCATCGTGCATGGCGACTTCCGCATCGACAACCTGATGTTCGATCCGGTCGAACCGCGCATCCTCGCGGTGCTGGATTGGGAACTGTCGACCCTGGGCCATCCGCTGGCCGATCTTTCGTATCACCTGATGTCGTGGCGCCTGACCGCCGGGCAGTTTCGCGGCATGGCCGGACAGGATCTGGCAGCGCTTGGCATTCCGGGCGAAGCCGAGTACCTGCAACAGTATTGCCAGCGCAGCGGGCGCGACGGCATCGATGCTGCGGAGTGGGAGTTTCACATGGCCTTCGGCATGTTCCGTCTGGCCGCCATCCTGCAGGGCATCGTGAAACGCGCGCTGGACGGCAATGCATCCAGCCCGGAAGCGCTGGAAACCGGCAAGCGTTCCCGCCATATCGCCGATGCCGCATGGCAGCAGGTAGAAAGACTTTCCGGCGCCGTGTCCAGGTAGTTTCCCGCCTTATTCATCGTTTGTATTAAACAGGATTACATCCCATGTTCGAATTTTCCCCCAAGGTGCAGGATCTCCAGCAACGCATGAACGTGTTCATGGAAGAGCACATCTATCCGAATGAGAAGGCGTTTTACCAGGAAGCCGAAGAGCTCGGTCCGTGGAAGGTCTACCCGACCGTGGAGCGGCTGAAACCGCTGGCGCGCGAAGCGGGTCTGTGGAACCTGTTCCTGCCGCACTCCGAACACGGCGCCGGACTCACCAACTTCGAGTACGCACCCTTGTGCGAAATCATGGGGCGATCGCATCTGGCGCCGGAAGTGTTCAACTGTTCGGCGCCCGACACCGGCAACATGGAAGTCATCGAACGTTATGGTTCGGACGAGCACAAGGAGCGCTGGCTGAAGCCATTGCTGGCCGGCGAAATCCGCTCGGCCTTCGCGATGACCGAACCGCATGTCGCATCGAGCGACGCCACCAACATCGAATCGCTGATCGTGCGTGACGGTGACGAATATGTGATCAACGGCCACAAGTGGTACACGACCAATGCCACCGATCCGCGCTGCAAGATCATCATTTTCATGGGCAAGACGGCGCCGGACAATCCGAACCGGCATGAGCAGCAATCGATGATCCTGATTCCGATGGACACACCCGGCGTCAAGGTGGTCCGCCCGATCGCCGTGATGGGATTTTATGGTGTGCCGGACCGCGCCTCCGAAGTCACGTTTACCAATGTGCGGGTGCCGGTGTCCAACATGCTTCTCGGCGAAGGTCGCGGGTTCGAAATCGCCCAGGGCCGGCTCGGGCCGGGCCGGATTCACCATTGCATGCGGCTGGTCGGACTGGCCGAACGCATGCTCGAACTGATGTGCAGGCGCACCATGTCGCGTGTCGCTTTCGGCAAGAAGATTTCACAGCAGGGTGTGACAGTCGAGCGTATCGCCGAGTCGCGCATCATGATCGAGCAGTCGCGTCTGCTCACCCTCAAGGCTGCGCACATGATGGACCGCGTCGGCAATAAAGTGGCGAGAGCCGAGATCGCGATGATCAAGGTGGCGGCGCCGAACATGGCGTGCAAGGTGATCGACTGGGCGATGCAGGCATATGGCGGCGGCGGCACCAACAACGATGTCGGCCTCGCCTCGGCTTATGCTACGGCGCGTTTGCTGCGTCTTGCGGATGGGCCGGACGAGGTGCATCGGAACCAGATCGGCAGAATCGAACTGGCGAAGTACGAATAGTAAGAGTCAGCGCTGCTAGCGATACGCCGCCGCCTTGTGCGGCAACTGCAGGCACACGACCTGCAGTCCTTCCTCGGCTTGGGCACACTCGATGACTGGCTGAGAAGCGGCATGGCTCAGCGCGATGCCGCGATGCCGCGTGCGGGAAGCTCGACCACCGCCGTGCCCTTGGCGGTGACTTCGCCCAGCTGGTTCTCGACGAACACCTCGAGGTCGACCAGGTTTGCGCCTTCCTCGATGCGCTTGTCGACGATTTCCGCGCGGCACCATGACACGTCGCCGAAGATGTTCGGGCGCCTGACCGAAACGTTGAGCCGGCGCAGGAAACCGTCGTCGCCCATCCAGTTGGTCATCAGCTGACCGACCCACGAGATGCGCTGCGGTCCGACGTCATAACCGCCGGGCATGCCGACATCACGCGCCATCTTCTGTTCAGCGTGGCCGCGCGCCGGGCTGTCCTGGGCGCCGGTCTTGGGATCGACATAGGCGTCGGCCGGATGACGCTTGCGGTACATCGTCGCGCGGCGGTGCGACTGGTAGCTGTGGCCGCCGCCCGAGTACCAGCAGATCATGTCGGTGATGTTGAGCGGGCCCTTGAGCATCGGCTGCACGAAACTGCCGACGTCGACGTCTTCCCAGAAGCGGGCGGTGGCGCCGCGCAGTTCCTCGGTTTCGATCGCATGCGCGATGTGTTCGAGTTCCTCTGCCGTGTAGCGATGCGTGTCGCGCGGCTCGTACTTCAGGCCGTCCTTCGCTTTGGCGCGCGGCGTGCGCGCGGTGCTGCCGAGCGCGCGGCAGACCAGTTCGCCATGCTGGTTGGTGTACAGCACTTCCCCGGTCTGGATGATGAAGCTCTTCGCTTTGCCGCCCTGCTTTTCGACTGCGTCGAGCAGGCGGGCGCGCACCGTGAAGCTGTCGCGGTGGCGGATCGGCTTGTACCATTCCCAGTCGGTGCCGCCATACAGCCACTGGATGCCACGCAGCTTGGGCGCCACCACCGTGGTGTCGATGGTGTAGAGGAAGCAGCCGGGCGCCAGCGCGGATTTCCATTTGCTTGCCGCGCCGTGGGCGGGGTCGCAGAAGAGCGGGTTCTCGTCGCCCAAGCCCCAGCAGAAATGGCGCACGCTGTCGGGCGCCGCTTCGGTGTTCCAGGTCTGGCCGGTGCGGCGCAGGTCGACGCCGATCAGGCTGCGCGCTTCTTCGAGCGCGCCTTCCCAAAGGGCCGGTTCCTGCGAGGCGGGTTGCTTGGTTTGATCGTTCATGGGAATGGGTATGCTCCGCGGTTAAGGTTCAGGCGATGACGCCGCTTTGTTTCAGGTCCGCGATCTCCTGCGGCGACAAGCCCAGCAACTCGGTGAAGACGTGGTCGTTGTGCTGGCCCAGCGACGGTCCGCAGCGGGTGATTTCCGGTGCGAAATCCGAGAAGCGCCAGGGCGCCTTGAACATGTCTTCCTTGCCGTAGACGGGAATGTCGACAATCTGCTTGATCTCGCGCGCCGCGAAGTGCGGGTCTTGCCACTGTTCCTCGACCGACAGCACCGGTGAAGAGGCAATGCCGGCCTCGCGCAAGCGGGCGACGAGCGCATCGCGCGGCTGGATGACGCTCCAGCCGGCGATGGCGGCATCGAGTTCGGCGCCATGAGCGAGCCGGCCGTCAAGTGTCCGGAAGCGCGTGTCCTGTGCCCATGACGCGCCGGCTGTGAGCCGCTTCAGGCTTTGCCACTGGGCGTCGTCCGCCACCGCCAGTGTCAGCCACGCATCGTCTCCGGCGGCCGGATAGATGCCGTGCGGCGCCATGTCCGGATGCCGGTTGCCCATCGTCGGCGTCTGGCGGCCCTGCACTTGCGACTCGATCAGGTACGGGCGCAGCGTGCCAAGCAGCGACTCGATCTGGGACAGGTCGATGTAGGATCCTTCACCGGTCGAGCGCGCGCGCCGCAGCGCGGCGAACACCGCCACCAGCGCGTGCGCCGATGCATTCGGGTCGCCAAGCCCGAAATTGAGGGCGCCGATCGGCGCTTCTCCGGGATAACCGACCAGCGCTTCCATGCCGATGAAACTCGACATCGTCGGCGCATAGGCGCGCATGTTCGAAAGGGCGCCGAACTGGCCGGCGGCCGACATCGCCAGCATCACGATGCGCGGGTTCACCGCCCGCAGTTCATCGTAGCCGAGGTGCGAAC
Organism: Pseudomonadota bacterium; assembly: GCA_040387375.1. Classification (GTDB taxonomy): domain Bacteria; phylum Pseudomonadota; class Gammaproteobacteria; order Burkholderiales; family Burkholderiaceae_D; genus JAZKDW01. The sequence goes on along the minus strand of JAZKDW010000015.1, from coordinate 136,244 downwards.
GTTCCATTGATCCGGGCGACATGTTTTCCACCACGATATCGCTCATCGCCACCAGCTGCTTGAGCAGTTCGACCGCGCGCGGCTCCTTGGCATTGAGCGTGATGCCCAGCTTGCCGTGGTTGATCTGGTGGTACATCGGCGACATTTCCTTCGACGGCCCTTCCACTACCTTGCCGTCGCGGATCACGCGGCCCGCCAGGCGCAGGTTGTCCGGGCGCAGCGCATGCTCGACCTTGATCACTTGCGCGCCGAGTTCGCCGAGGATGGTGCCGACCCAGGGCGCCGACCAGACCCAGCCGAAGTCCAGCACCCGCAGTCCGGCCAGCGGTTTCGACGCGCTGCCCAGCGGCTTCTTGCCGGGCAAGGGCGGCGCCGCGCGCAGCAGGCCTGACGCAATGTTGGGCGCCGAATCCGAGCGCGATTCAAGGACACGGAACGGCAGCGCAGGCACGGTCACGCGTTTGCCCGCCGCGCGGCCTTCGACAAAAAAGCCGCTCTGCGTGAAGTGCTGCGTCTGCAGCACTTCATCGAAATTGCGTATCGGCGAGACGATCAGGTTGTTCTTCAGCGCGACCGCTTCCAGTTCCGCCTTGGTGTGCTGCGCGAACCACGGCATCACGAGCTGGTCGACTTCGTCGGGATACTTCGTGCCCATGGCGCGCAGGTCCTGGTAGCGCGGTTGCGCCGCCCAGTCCGGGCTGCCCATCACGGCCACCAGGCGGTTCCACTCGTCGCGCGTGCGGCCGCACACGCAGACTTCGCCGTCCTTGCACGGCAAGAGCATGTAGGGATAGGCGCCGCATGAGCCGGAAGCGCGGCGGCCGCTGCGCTGCCATTGCAAGCCGTGGTGAATGTAGACGCGGCAATTGCCGGCGACGTAACTGGCGAGCACATCCGCCAGCGCGATATCGACCACACGGCCGCTGCCGCGTTCGTCGCGCACGGCCAGGGCCAGCAGGCAGCCGGATGCCAGCAGCGCGCCGGACTGGTGCTCGACGATGCCGGGCGGCAGCGACAGCGGCGCCCGGCCCGGTTCGCCCAGCGACCATGCGACCGCGCTCAGCGCCTGGGCGTCGAGGCTGGTGCCGGCCAGGCCGGCATAAGGGCCTTCCATTCCGAACGTCGTCGCGATGCCGATGACCAGCCACGGCAGTCTGGCCTCAAGCGATTGCACTGGTCCGGCCAGGGCCTCGAGCGCTTGCGGCGTATCGCACAACAGGATGTCGCAATCGGCGAGCAGGGCATCGAACTCGGCTGCCGTGGCCGGACAGGAGGCGGTGCTCTTGCCGTCGGCCAGCACTTCGAGCGCGAGCTGCACCGGACTGTCGCGCCGGCTCGCGCCCGCGAGCGGCGACTCCAGCCGCGTCACGTGCGCACCCAGGCGCGCCAGCAGCCAGCCCGCATAGGCCGCGGCGATGCCGCTGCCGGCGTATTCGACAACGCGTACGCCGCCGGCTTGCTGTGATTCTTTTTTCATCGTGTCCATTACTCAGGCTGGATCCCGGCGCCGCGGGCGAGTTCACGCCATTTGGCGGTCTCGGAAATGACCCACTCGCGCAATTGCTCGGGGGTGGTCGGCGCGGCATCGACGCCGGCTGCGGTCATGTTGTCGGAGAATTCCTTGTCGCGCAGGATGCGCACCATTTCTTCATTCAGGCGGCGCACGATCGGCGCCGGTGTCTTCGCGGGCGCGAAGGCCGCGATGAAGCCCACCAGTTCATATCCCGCGATGCCTGCTTCCTGCAGCGTCGGCATGTCCGGCATGGTCGCCGAACGGCGCGCGCTGGTCACGCCCAGCCCCTTCACGGCGCCGGAGCGGATGTGCGGCAGCATCAGCGCGATGTCGCCCATCAGCATCTGGACCTGACCGCCGCGCAAGTCGGTGAGCGCCTGCGCGTTCGACTTGTAAGGCACGCTCAGGATGTCGGTGCCGGTCTTGGCCTTGAACATCTCGGAAGCCAGCCGCGCCGAGCCCGCTCCGCTGCCGAAAGCGAGCTTGCCGGGATTTGCCTTGGCATAGGCGATGAACTCCTGCGCGTTGGTCGCCGGTATCGAGTTGTTGACACCCAGTACCATCGCCGCGATGCCCAGGCGCGAGATCGGTTCGAAGTCGTTGATGGGGTCATAAGGCAGATTTTTCAGGAAGCTGGCATTGCCCGCATGCGTGGTGTTGGTGCCGATCAGGATCGTATGGCCATCCGGCGCTGCGCGGGCCACCGTCTGGGCGGCGATGACGCCGCTGCCGCCGGGCTGGTTCTCCACGGTGACCGGGGTTCCCAGCGACTTCGAGAGCCGGTCCGCCAGACGGCGCGCCAGCGTATCGGTTGCGCCGCCGGCGCCCACCGCGACGATCATGCGGATCGGTTTGTTCGGAAAGCTTGCCTGCGCCTGCGACGGCAGCGCGCACAGCGCGGCCGCGGCGAACAGCGCAGCGCCGGCAAGGCGCCGGCCGATACGCAGGGCTTGTAGAAAGGTCGTGATGGATGTAATCATGGCTTGTCTCCTGAGGATGTTGTAAAGGTTTTTCTAATTTTTATGGGTGCTATTCGGCGCGGGCGTCGAATGTAGTGGTTCCCTGTTCATCCTGCGCCCACAGCCGCCATGACGCGCCTTCATTCAGCACGTTCAGGCGCAGCGCCCGGCCGCAGAACATCGGCGCCACGTTGCGTGAAGTGAAAACGACGGGCTCGCGTCCGGCCGTCGAGCGGAACAGCTCCAGCAGGAACATCGCCGGAATGCTGCCGTTGACTACCAGCGCGGGGTAACCCTCGACGCCGGTCGCGTACGCGTGGTCATAGTGGATGCGGTGCGGGTTGTCGGTGATGGCGGAGTAGCGAAACAGCAGCTGCTCGTCCGGCACGATGGTATGCACGGCGTCTGGCGCCGGTGGCTGCGGCGCCGCCGCGGTGACCACAAGCGAAGGCGCAGGCGCGGTCGCTCCGCTTGCGGCGCGCAGCACATAATCCTGGTTCTCGACCAGCACTGCCTCACTGGCGCCCTCGACGAAGATCCGGTGTTCGACCTTGACCAGCGCAAAGCGCCCCGAGCGGCCTTCCTTCAGCTGCACTTCGCCTTGCCGAGACTCGCGCCGCAAACGCGCACCGATGGGAATCTCGCCCGCGAAGCGGTTCTGGCGGCCGCCCAGCATCAGGCGCGGCAGGCCGATGTCCGGCAGCGTGACGCCCAGATAAGCCGCGCCGTCATGCCGCAGTTGCGATTGCATGGTGGGTGTGTTGAACAACATCACATGCCATCCATGCGGCAGCGGATCACCTTCACGCAGGCTGGCGGGGTCGCGGTCCAGCATCGCGGCGAGCCGGCGCGCCAGCGGCAACGCACATACGTCTTCGGCGAACTCCACCTGGTTTTCTTTGGAAACATCGTTCATGGCATTAACCTGTTCTGTTGGATTTTTACGCGTCGGCCGACGAATTCTTCCTCCTGCATCTGCGCGATCAGCACCGGGTCTTCGGTGGTGGTCATTGCGCGCTGTCCCTGCGGCGTATCGACGAGGGCGATGCCGCGCGGCTGTTGTCCGCGGCCGTGCAGTACGGTGTAGCCGGCGATCTTCGCTTCGCCCGTGAACTCGTCGAGCACCTCAAGCTCGCGCACTTCGCGCGCGACGGCGTCAGTGAGGTCGGCGTGGACAAAACCTTGCGGCGCCGGATCGACGGACCACAGGCCGAATGCCTGCTTGGTCAGCACACCGGACACGCAGGACACGAGCGCCGTGCGTCCCTTGCCCTCGCGCAGCAGTTCGGCGGCGCGGCAGGTGGCCTGGAACATATAGTTGTTGTAGGGGCCGCCGGCGAACGGCATGCCGCCGGTCACTGTCAGTTCTCGCGTCAGCGGGAAGCCGAGGGCCGACGCATAAGCCTGGACCGCGATTGGAAAGCAGCTGTAGAGATCCACCAGGTCGATGTCTTCGGCCGCAAAGCCGCCAGCGTCGAGCGCGGCCTGGCCCGCGATCCGGGCGCCGTGACAGGCAGCGAGGTCTTCGCGTGCCGACACCGCCACCATGTGGTTCGATTCCGTGCTCGCCACCGGAAACACCCAGCGCGAACGCGGGATCCCCAGCTGTTCGGCGCGCGCCGCGGAACAGAACAGCAGCGCCCCCGCCTGGTCCACGTTCCATGTCGAGCAGTGCGAACGGGTATACGGAAACGCCTGCATCGGATTGTGGTCGGACGCGTTGCGGATCGTCGCGGCGTCGACCGCATTGCGCTGCCACGCATGCGGATTGGCGGCCGCGATACGGCTGAAACGTTCACCGAGTTCGGCCAGCCGGTCGCGGTGGTGCGCGACCGACCAGCCGTGTCTGGCGCGCAAAGCGCTTTCCATGATCGCGTACAGGCCAACCGGCATCTGCAGACCAACACGCTTCTCGACCGCGTGGCGCAGCTCGTCCTTGGGCGCCATGAATATATCCGGCGCGTCGCCCTGCTCCCGCTCGCCGGCTTTCTGGCCCGCGATCTGCGCGCGCAGCAGCCGGTAGCCCGTATCCGCGCCCGCGATCAGCGTGGTGTGCGCTTCGCCGCGCGCGATCCGCGCGCAGGCCTCGCCGATCAGCGTCTGCTGCAGCACGCCGACGCTGGTGAGCACGGTGGTTGCCTGCCCGGCGCCGACCTTGCGAGCGATCTCTCCCGCCGGGTTGCTGTAGGTCCAGCGGCCGCGCGGCACGGCGATGTACTGGGCGCCCGGCAGCGTTGCCGCCGATCCGCTGTCGCGGCCGGCGGCGGCAACGGCTTCCAGCATCAGGTCCATCGGTTCCAGCGCATCCTCGAATTTCTGTTCGCGCCGGGTGGCCGTGCCGATGCCAACCAGGACCGGCGTACGATCGGGTGGGTTCATTGTGCTGCCTTTCCTGGGCGTGTGAGAGGAGGTAGTGCGGCGGCCATCTGGCGCAGATCGGCCTTCTGGATCTTGCCGTTGGCATTGCGCGGCAGCGGGCTGCGGCCCACTACCACGCGGCCGGGCACCTTGTAATCTGCCATGCGTGCGGCGCAATAGCCGCGCACCTGGGTTTCGTCGATACCGTCGCCCGTCACGTTGAGGAAGGCGATCACACTTTCTCCCAGCATCTCGTCGGGCTGTCCGACCACCGCCGCTTCGATAACACCGCTTATGCCGGTGAGCACGCTCTCCACTTCGGCCGGGTACACCTTGAAACCGCCGCGGTTGATCATGTCCTTCTTGCGGTCGGCGATGCGCACGTAACCCTGGGCGTCGATTGCCCCGATGTCGCCCGACTTCCAGTAGCCGGCGGCGAACGAGGATGCATTGGCATCCGGGTTGCGCCAGTAGCCGGGCACCACCATCGGGCCGGCGATCCACAGTTCGCCTTCCTCACCGGCGGGAAGTTCGCGGCCCTGTTCATCCATCACGCGGATGTCGCCGCAGGGCACGGCCTTGCCGATGCTCCCGGCATGCGCGACGCCGTCGCCTGGCGGCATCATGGTCGCCGGCGAGGTGGTTTCGGTGGCGCCGTAGCAATTGCACATCTGCAGATTCGGAAAGGCCTGCGCAAACCGCCGGATGGTGGGTTCGGGCATCGGGGCGCTGCCATAGACACCGAGCCGCCATGCGCCGAGGTCGAAGCTGGCGAGGTCGGGCTCCAGCAGGCACAGGCCGTACATGGCGGGCACCAGCAGCGCGTGTGTGATGTGTTCCGTCTGCGCCAGCAGCAGGAAATCGCGGCGCTTGAATTCCGCCATCAGCACCAGCGTGCCGCCGATGTGCAGGAAGGGCAGCACCACACCGCACAAGCCGGCGACGTGCGACCAGGGCACGCAAAGGACGGTGCGCTCGTCGCGCGACATGTGATGCGCGTCTTCCCAGTGCATGCAGGAGTGGACCACATTGAGATGCGTGAGCATCGCGCCCTTGGGCCGGCCGGTGGTGCCGGAGGTATAGAGAATGCCGAAAACGTCCTGCTCGCCGACTGTGACAGGCGGCAGGGGCGGCGCATTGTTTTGCTCCAGAAGCGCGTTCCATTGCGCGCTGCCGCACGCAAACCGCATGGCGGCCGCAGGACCGGCGTCCGGCAATTCGCCGGTGAACTCGGCGCCGTGGATGACTGCCACCGGCTGCGCGTCTTCGAAGATATGGCTGATTTCCGGGCGGCGCAGGCGGGTGCCGATCGGCACCAGGATCGCGCCCAGGCGTGCGATGGCGATCACGCCGATTACTGCTTCGATCCGGTTGTCGAGCATGACGGCGACGCGGTCGCCCTGCGTCACGCCGCGCGCCGCCAGGTTCGCCGCCAGTGTGCCGGCCGCCGCATCAAGCTCACGGTAACGCATGCGAACATCGCCGTCGACCACGGCTATCCTGTCAGGGGACAACGCGAAGCTGCGCTGCAGCATGTCATTGACGCTGGACGGCCGCTCCGCATAACAGGACACCAGGCGGCCCCACTGGAGCTCCATTCGTAGCTTGGACATGCGTCTCTCTCTTTTTTATTTCATTTTCTGGCCGGTTGCCGTCACCGCGGCCTCGAGGTATTTGGCATAGGCCTGCACGTCGCGCTCGGCGCGGCGGCGCGCGGCGTCGGCGTCCCGCGCCTCGATCGCCAGCAGTATCCGGCGGTGTGCGTGCGTGACGAGCATGCGCACGTCTTCGGAAGCAAAGTTTTCAATGCGCGAAGCCTCTAGCATCAGGCCCGAAATCGATGCGGTAAACGCGCGCAGCAAGTCGTTGTGGCTGGCGGCGGCCAGCGCCGTGTGCCAGTTGGCGTTCTCTTCCAGGAAACGCGGGACATCGTCGATGGCGGCTTCGTCGAGCCGTGCCGAGATCTGGGTCAGCGTCGCAAGGTCCTCTTCAGTGCGGTTGCCGGCGGCGAGATACGCAACCATCGGCTCGAGCGCCTGCCGCGCTTCGACCAGCGAGCCCAGCGACACGCTGAATCCCTTGGCGAACAGATTGATATGACTGGCCAGCAGTGCGTCGGTAGGCCGGGAAACCACCGAGCCGCCATAACGCCCGGCGCGCGTGCGCACCAGGCCCTGGGCTTCCAGCATGCGCAAGGCTTCGCGCACCGAGCCACGGCTGAGGCCGGTGGCGGCGACAAGTTCGTGCTCGGTAGGCAGGGAGGCGCCAGGCGGATAGGTGCCGCTCAGGATCTGCTGTTGCAGCCGCTCGGCCAGCATGTGATACGACTTGGGCACATTGATCATGCCCAGTTCGTCGAGCATTGCCGGCGTCTGCTTGTCTGGGGTATTCGTAGGGGAGGAGGTTGCCATGGTTGTACTTTAACGTTGAAAATCGCTTCAGTCAATTGTTGGACAATAGACTTTATGCCAAAGTTGGACAGGAGTGTTATTTTTGCATGCTGGGGGATTTTGCTACCGATTAGCGGAAAAGCGACAGGATTTGCAGTGGATTGGATCCTTACTGGAGCGCATTCGTGTTCTGCTTCATGCGTTTTGACCACGAGAAGGAACAACAAGCGCTGCGAATTCTTGCCTGGGAAGACATCGACTGCAGCGCGACCGCCCATCGGCGTGACAATATCGATCCGAAACTGGCGTCCGGATCGTCGGTCATGCGCCTGCTATGCGAGGCTGGCGCCTATGGTCCAGCCGCCATCGGCAACAATGGTCTGGCCGGTGATGTATTTCCCGGCGCGGCTTGCCAGCATCACCGCAATGCCGCTGATGTCATCGGGCTCGCCGATCCGGCGTAACGGCAGTTCGTTTTCGACCATGCTTATGGCACGTTTGTCTTCGTGGATCGCCTTCGCAAAATCGGTCTGGATGACACCGGGCGCGATGCAATTGATGCGGATATTGTCCGGACCCCATTCCACGGCGAGATTGCGCGCCAGCTGCATGTCGGCTGCCTTTGAAATGCCGTACGCTCCGATTTTGGCGGAGCCTTGCAGGCCGGTAATCGACGAAATGATGACGATGGCGCCATCGTGTTTTGCCGCCATGTCCGGCCGGACCAGGTTGCACAGCCACAGATTCGACAGCACATTGTTGCGCATGACTTTTTCGAATGTTTCATCGGACAGTCCCGTGCTCGGCCCATAGTAGGGATTGGTGGCGGCGTTGCATACAAGGATATCGACTGCTCCAAGCTGCGCGCGCGTTTCGGCCACCAGCAGTTCAACCTGGGCCTTGTCGGAGATGTTGGCCGGAATCGCGATCGCGTCCCCGCCTTCGGCGCGAATCGCTGCGGCCACCGCGGCGCAGGGTTCTGGCTTGCGGCTGGAGATCACGACACGGGCGCCGCAACGCGCCAGGTTTTCGGCAATCGCGCGGCCGATTCCGCGGCTCGAACCGGTGACTATCGCCACCTTGCCCTTGAGATTAAACAGCTCCATTGTGTATTTTTCTTTATTTGTAGGTAAGGGATAGCGCGCGCCGGCACGGCGCCCGCCAGTCAATCTCAGCCAGCCAGTTTCTGCTTCAGCATTTCCGTCAGCTGCGCCGGATTGGCCTTGCCCTTGCTCGCCTTCATCGCCTGCCCGATCAATGCATTAAATGCCTTCTCTTTCCCGGCGCGGAATTCCTCCACCGACTTCGCGTTCGCGGCCAGCACCTCATCGATGATTTTTTCCAGCGCGCCGCTGTCGGAAATCTGCTTCAGGCCTTTCGCTTCGATGATCTCGTCCGCCAGGCCCGGCAGCGCCGACTTCGCTTCCCACATCGCCGCGAACACTTCCTTGGCGATCTTGTTCGAGATCGTGCCGTCGGCGATCCGTTGCAGCAGCAGCGCCAATTGCGCCGCGCTCACTGGTGTGTCGCCGATATCCACACCTTCGCGGTTCAGCGTCGACGCCACATCGCCCATCAGCCAGTTGGCGGCAGGTTTTGCCTGCTCCTTGCCGGCGGCGCTTACCACCGCCTCAAAATAAGCCGCCATCGCTTTCGATTGCGTCAGCACCGCGGCATCGTATTCCGACAATGCCAGGTCGCGCACAAAACGTTCACGCATCGCGCCGGGCAGCTCCGGCATCGCCGCTTTCACGCGCGCGATCCATTCCGGTGAAATCACCAGCGGCGGCAAATCCGGATCAGGGAAATAACGGTAGTCCTGCGCGTCTTCCTTGCTGCGCATCGAACGTGTTTCCTTGCGGTCCGGGTCGTATAGCCGCGTCTCCTGTACCACACGTCCGCCATCCTCGATCAGTTCGATCTGGCGCCGCACTTCATGATTGATCGCTTCTTCCAGGAAGCGGAACGAGTTCAGGTTCTTGACTTCGCAACGGGTGCCGTATTCCTTTTGTCCGACCGGACGCACCGATACGTTGGCGTCGCAGCGGAACGAGCCTTCCTGCATGTTGCCGTCGCAAATGCCCAGCCATGTGACCAGCGAATGCAGCGCCTTCGCATACGCCACCGCTTCAGCGGCGCTGCGCATGTCGGGTTCGGTGACGATTTCCAGCAGCGGCGTGCCGGCACGATTCAAGTCGATGCCGGTCATGCCGTGATAGTCCTCATGCAGCGATTTGCCAGCGTCTTCTTCCAGATGCGCGCGTGTCAGCTGCACGGTTTTCATTTCCGGCTTGCCGTCTTTCTCGTACACGAAGGACACGGTGCCGCCCTGCACTACCGGAATTTCATACTGGCTGATCTGATAACCCTTGGGCAAATCAGGATAGAAATAATTCTTGCGCGCGAATATGGAGCGCGGCGCAATCGTCGCATTGATCGCCAGGCCGAACTGGATCGCACGTTCGACCGCGCCCTTGTTCATGACCGGCAAAACACCGGGCAGCGCCAGGTCGACGGGGCACGCTTGTGTATTCGGCGCGGCGCCAAACCGGATCGGCGCGCCACTGAAAATTTTCGACTGTGTCGTGAGCTGCGTGTGCGTCTCCAGACCGATGACTACTTCCCACTGCATAATTTCCTCGCTATTTTCATTCGTCGTAACCGCACCCGGGTCTGATCAGATACCGGCTGGCTGGCGCTGATGCCAGTCTGTTACGGATTGATATTGATGGGCGACATTGAGCAACCTGGCTTCATCAAAATAATTGCCGATGATTTGCAGCCCGACCGGACGCTGCGCATTTTTTTCACCCTGGCCAAAACCGCATGGAACCGACATCCCGGGCAAGCCGGCCAGGCTGGTCGACAGCGTGAAAATATCGGCCAGATAATTGGCGACCGGATCATCGGCCTTGTCGCCCAGGTCCCAAGCGACAGTCGGTGATACCGGCCCCATGATCACGTCGCATTGCTGGAACGCCTGCTGGAAATCCTGCGCGATCAGACGGCGGATTTTTTGCGCCTGCAGGTAATATGCATCGTAATAACCATGTGACAGGACATAAGCTCCCACCAGGATGCGGCGTTTTACTTCGTCGCCAAAACCTTCGGCGCGCGTCTTTTTGTACATGTCCGACAGGTCGGTGTATTCGGCGGCGCGATGACCGTAGCGCACGCCATCGAAGCGGCTCAGGTTGGAGGATGCCTCGGCCGGCGCAATCACGTAATAAACGGGAATCGACAGCTCCGTCTTGGGCAGCGAAATATCAACCAGCGTCGCGCCCAGCTTTTCGTATTCCGCCAGTGCCGCGCGCACCGCCTGTTCGACATCGGGCGCCAGGCCGGGGCCGAAATATTCACGCGGCACGCCGATTCTCAAACCCTGCAGGCTGTCGTTCAGCTTGCGCGAGAAATCCTCGGTGTCGCGCTCGACGCTGGTGGAGTCGCGGGGGTCGAATCCGGCCATCGCGCTCAACAACAACGCGCAGTCTTCCGCTGTCTGGGCGATCGGACCACCCTGGTCCAGCGAGGAAGCAAATGCGATCATGCCAAAACGCGACACACGGCCATAGGTCGGTTTGATGCCGGTAACACCGCAGTGTGATGCCGGCTGCCGGATCGAGCCGCCGGTATCGGTTGCGGTCGCGGCCGGCGCCAGGCGCGCCGCGATGGCCGCGGCCGAGCCGCCGGAAGAACCGCCGGGCACGGCGTTTTTATCCCAGGGATTCCTGACCGGTCCGAAGAACGAGTTTTCGTTGGACGAACCCATCGCAAATTCATCGCAGTTCAGTTTGCCCAGCGTGACCATACCGGCCGCGTTGAACTGTTCGACCACGGTTGCGTCAAACGGGCTGCTGTAATTTGCCAGCATCCGCGAGCCGGCAGTGGAACGCCAGCCGCGCGTGACAAAAACATCCTTGTGCGCAATCGGGATGCCGGTCAGCGCTGTGGCAGTGCCTTGCATGAGGCGCTGGTCGGCGGCAGTCGCCTGCTCCAGCGTCAATGCTTCATCGATGTGGATGTAGGCATTCAGGTCGCTGTGCTGCATGCGGCTCAAATAATGTTTTGCCAGCTCGGTGGCGGAAATCTGTTTCGTCTGCAGCAGAGCCGACAATTGTTTAATGGTTTTGGTATGCATGAGCGTGGTGTGGCGTTCGATTGCGGGTCGCTGCCCTCCTCATGATTCGGGAGGAGGGCGCGGGTTTCGGAAAGTGATGACTATTCGATAACCTTGGGAACCAGATACAGCCCGTCTTGTATTGCGGGTGCCGGTTTTTGATAATCGTCGCGGCGATCCGGTTCCGTTACCGCATCCTCGCGCAAGCGCAACGACAGATTGTCCTGGAAGGCGGCAGTGGGCTGGCTGAGCGGTTCGACACCGGTGGTATCAACGGCTTTCAACTGCTCAACCAATGCAAAAATGTCATTCAATTTGATCAGGGTTGCGGCAGCCTGGTCATCGCTCAGCTCGAGCTGGGCAAGCGTGGCCAGGCGTTTGACGTCGGAAAGGGCTAGTGACATGGTCGGAAGTGGCGCGCTCGCGGCGCGCGATCAAGTATTTTTAAAAAATCAAAAAGTCTACTAATAACAGATAAAAACTTATCAAAACGTTGCAAAAAGCGGCCAATCATCGAGTTTCTATCTGCTAATTACGAGTAAATTATAAGGTAGAATGTCGGGCTAAGTACCCACCCGGAATAAATTGGGAGATGGATGTGGTTCTGAACGGATGTGATGCAAGGCGCCTGGACCGCCGCAGTGCGAGCACTGCAAGGGTCGGGCAACGCCGCAGCACGCCGTTCAGGACTGCAGACACTCACAATTTATTCCGGGCGGGTACTTGAGACTGGGTGGCTTCCCATATCGGCCGCAGCAGTCGGATATAAACCTCAAAAATGCTTAAGCGCGCCATTGTTGCGCATCAGGACAATTCATGTTTGGATTTTTACGTAGTTACTTTTCGAATGACCTGGCAATTGATCTGGGCACTGCCAACACGCTGATTTACGTGCGTAGCCTCGGCATCGTGCTGGATGAACCCTCGGTGGTCGCGATTCGCCAGCAAGGCGGCCCGAGCGGCAAGAAAACCATCATGGCGGTAGGCAAGGAAGCCAAGCAGATGCTGGGCAAGGTGCCCGGCAATATTGAGGCGATCCGCCCGATGAAAGACGGCGTGATTGCCGACTTCACCGTGACCGAGCAGATGCTCAAGCAGTTCATCCGCATGGTCCATGACACCAAATTATTCAAGCCATCACCGCGCATCATCATTTGCGTGCCCTGCGGATCGACCCAGGTCGAGCGCCGGGCCATCCGCGAATCCGCGCTGGGCGCAGGCGCATCGCAGGTGTTCCTGATCGAAGAGCCGATGGCGGCGGCGATCGGCGCCGGCCTGCCGGTGTCGGAAGCAACCGGTTCGATGGTGGTTGATATCGGCGGCGGCACCACGGAAGTCGGCATCATCTCGCTTGGCGGCATGGTCTACAAAGGCTCGATCCGCGTCGGCGGCGACAAGTTCGACGAAGCGATCGTCAACTACATCCGCCGCAATTACGGCATGCTGATCGGCGAACAAACCGCCGAAGCGATCAAGAAAGAAATCGGCTCCGCATTCCCTGGTTCCGAAGTCAAGGAAATGGAAGTCAAGGGACGCAACCTGTCCGAAGGCATTCCGCGTTCCTTCACGATTTCCAGCAATGAAATCCTCGAAGCGCTGACTGATCCGCTGAATAACATCGTTTCCGCAGTCAAGAACGCGCTCGAACAAACGCCGCCGGAACTCGGCGCCGACATTGCTGAAAAAGGCATGATGCTGACAGGCGGCGGCGCATTGCTGCGCGATCTCGATCGCCTGCTGATGGAAGAAACCGGTTTGCCGGTGATCGTCGCCGAAGACCCGCTGACCTGCGTGGTGCGCGGCTCCGGCATGGCGCTGGAACGGATGGACAAGCTCGGTTCGATTTTCTCGTACGATTAATCGTGTGAGCCGCTGTCGTCATGGCTGCGTCTTGCTACCTGATAATGGGGGGCGTGTTCTCCCCGCCGATATATTGTTAGCGCAGATGCATCAGGACCCATGCAACCAGACGTTCTCTTCAATTCGGCAAAGCTGCGTTGCGCAGCTTGACCATCTCGCCCGTTAAATGGAATACAGCCCACCGCCACTTTTCAAGCAAGGCGCATCTGCCCGTGTAAAAGTGGTCTTTTTTGCGTTGATCGCGATCGTGCTTCTGGTCGTTGATGCACGCATGCGTGCGCTGCCACCGATCCGCCAGGTAGTCGGCAACATGCTCTATCCGCTGCAGGCGGTTGCGCTGATGCCGCGCGATGCCATCTTTGCGGTGGGCGATTATTTTTTGACGCTGTCGACCCTGCAAAAGGAAAACAAGCTGCTGAAACGGGAGCGTGTGGAGAATGCGCAGCAGATGCAGCAGGCACAGCAACTGCTCGCCGAAAATACCCAGCTGCGCAAACTGCTGGGAGCGGCCGAACGCCTGCCCATCAAATCCGTGCTGAGCGAGATTCTGTATGACACGCGCGATTCCTTCACCCGCAAGATCGTGATGGATCGTGGCGCCCGTCATGGTGTCGCACTTGGCCAGCCCGTGATCGATGACATCGGTGTGGTCGGGCAGGTTACCCGCGTATTCGCGCTGACATCCGAAGTGACGCTGCTGACCGACCGCGACCAGGCGATCTCGGTGCAGGTGCTGCGCAGCGGCGTGCGCAGCGTGGCTTATGGCGGCGGCCAGTCCGGCGTGCTTGATCTGCGATTCATGGCCGCCAACGCCGATATTCAAAAAGGCGACGTGCTGGTCACGTCAGGAATCGACGGCGTCTATCCCGCGGGTCTGGCGGTGGCGACCGTGACGCAAGTCGAAAACAAGTCGTCTGATGCCTTCGCCCGCGTGGTGTGCCAGCCCGCGGCCGGCATCAACCGCAACAAACATCTTCTGATCCTGATGGCTGAAGCGACAAACGCGCCACGCCCGGAGCCCGAAGCGATCAAGGAAAAGGCGGGCCGCAAGCGCCCCGGCGTAAAAGAGACTGAAGCCAGGCCCGTGATCAAACCGGCCGAGGCCACCGCGGCGCCATTACCGAAAGAGGTCGCTCGATGAACCACCCGCATTACATCCTGTTGCCGGTCAGCCCGGCATTCATCGCGGGCAGTCTGATCGCGGCATTCCTCCTCAATCTGCTGCCTTGGGGCGGGCTGGTCGGTGTTCCGGATTTCGTTGCGCTGGTGCTGATCTTCTGGAGTGTCCATCAGCCGCGCAAGGTAGGTATCGGCATCGCCTTCCTGATGGGGCTGCTGATGGATGTCCATAATGCGTCCCTGCTTGGGGAAAATGCGCTGGCTTATACGCTGCTGTCGTATTTTGCAATCATGATTCACCGCCGCATGTTATGGTTTCCGCCATTGACGCAGGCATTACATGTGCTGCCGCTGCTGCTGGTGATGCAGGCCGTCCAGCTTTTTATCCAGATTGTTGTGAATGGCAGATTTCCAGGCTGGTTCTATTTCATCGAAAGTGTCGTCACTGCCGCTCTGTGGCCCGTGGTGACCTGGATGCTGCTTGCGCCGCAGCGGCGGGCGATTGACCGGGATGAAACCCGGCCTATCTGAGCTTAAGCTGCGCAAGTTTCAACCGGGGCGCTGCATGCAGCAGGGGCGCCGGTCAGGCAGTTGTCAATGCAGGCAAAAAGTATGACTGAATTCAAGAATACTGAACGTGAACTGTATTTGTTCCGCTTGCGCCTGTCGGCGGTGGGCGTGTTCGTGTTCATTTTTTTCGGCATATTGTTTGCGCGGTTTTTATGGCTGCAGGGCTACAAGCACGACCATTATGCTGCCCAGGCCGAAGACAACCGCATCTCGGTCGTACCGGTCGTGCCCAATCGCGGACTGATCGTCGACCGTAATGGCGTCGTCCTGGCGCGCAATTTTTCAGCTTATACGCTTGAACTGACGCCATCCAAAATCAAGGGCGGCCTTGAGGCGGTCATTGACGAACTGGCATTGCTGGTCGACATACAGCCCAAGGATCGCAGGCGCTTCAAGCGGCAGATGGAAGAATCGAAAAATTTTGAAAGCCTGCCGATCCGCACCCGTCTGACCGACGAAGAAGTGGCGCGTTTTACCGCGCAGCGTTATCGTTTTCCAGGCGTGGAGATCCAGGCCCGCCTGTTCCGCCAATATCCGCTCGGCCAGGTCGCTTCGCATGTGATCGGCTACATCGGGCGCATCAGCCAGCGTGATGCCAGCAAGATTGCCGAACGGGAGGATGCGGCCAACTATAACGGCACCGATCATATCGGCAAGGAAGGGCTGGAAAAGAGTTACGAGAAAAGACTGCATGGCACGACCGGCTATGAGGAAGTCGAAGTGTCGGCCGGCGGACGTGCCGTGCGCACGCTGTCGCGCACCCCTGCCACGCCGGGCGACAACCTGATCCTGTCGATCGACATCGAACTGCAAAAAGTCGTCGAGAAGGCCTTCGGCGACCGGCGCGGCGCGTTGATTGCCATCGAGCCGGCGACCGGCGACATCCTGGCATACGTGTCGATGCCGACCTTCGATCCCAACTTGTTTGTCGAAGGCATCGACCAGCAAAGCTGGGATGAACTCAATACTTCCGAAGATCGTCCGCTGGTGAACCGGCCGCTCTCCGGCAGCTACCCGCCAGGGTCGACCTACAAACCGTTCATGGCGCTGGCGGCGCTGGAATTGGGCAAACGTACCCCCGCCATGTCCATCAGCGATCCCGGGTATTTCTATTTGGGCAATCATAAATTCCGCGATGACAAGGAAGGCGGCCATGGCACGGTCGACATGTACAAATCGATCGTCCATTCTTGCGATACTTATTATTACGTGCTGGCCAACGAGCTCGGCGTCGATGTCATGCATGATTTCATGAAGCCGTGGGGCTTCGGGCAACTGACCGGCATCGATCTTGAAAACGAAAAGCGCGGCCTGCTGCCATCGACTGCCTGGAAACGTGCCGCATACAAAAAACCGGAGCAGCAAAAATGGTATGCGGGCGAGACGATTTCGCTTGGCATCGGCCAGGGCTACAATTCCTTTACCCCATTGCAGCTGGCGCATGCGACAGCGACCCTGGCCAACAACGGCATCGTGATGAAACCGCATCTGGTGAAGATGCTGGAAGACGGTGTCACCCGGGCGCGCACGCAGACGGTGCCGAAAGAAAGTTATCGCATTAACCTGAAGCAGGAAAATATCGATGTGATCAAACAAGCCATGGTTGGTGTTGTCCGTGAAGGCACGTCGGCCCGCGCATTCGGTAATTCCGGCTATGTATCCGCAGGCAAGACCGGTACTTCGCAAGTGATCGCGATCAAGAAGAACGAAAAATACGATGCCAAAAAAATCGACGAGCGGCATTGGGATCATTCGCTGTATACCGCCTTTGCCCCGGCTGACAATCCGCGCATAGCGATTGCGGTCATCGTTGAGAATGGCGGCTTTGGCGCCGCCGCCGCCGCGCCGATCGTCAGACAGGCGCTTGATTATTATTTGCTCGGCAAGCGCCAGGAAGACAAGGCCGTTGCCGGCAGCGCAAATGCCGCTGCGAACGCGAATGTGAAAGTGAAGACGGCTGACGCCGCGCGCGTCGCCGCGGGGCCGGGGCATCAGCATGATTGATAAACAGCAGGTCTCGACATTTTTTGGGTTGGTTATGTAATGCACCTGACGGATAAACGCTCCATCCTGCAAACGATCAAGCCGTATTTCATGGTATTCGACGGACCGCTTGCGCTGATTATTTTCCTGATCCTGTCTACCGGTCTTGTCACGCTTTATTCAGCGGGTATCGATTTCCCCGGCCGGGTCGAAGACCAGTTGCGCAATATCCTGATTGCCTTCGTCGTCATGTGGATCGCGGCAATCGTGCCGCCGCAAACCCTGATGCGTTTTGCGGTGCCGATCTATACCGTTGGTGTTGCGCTCCTGATCGCCGTTGCGATGTTCGGACTGATCCGCAAAGGCGCGCGGCGCTGGCTTAATATCGGCATAGTGGTCCAGCCTTCCGAGCTGATGAAAATTGCCGTGCCTTTGATGCTGGCGTGGTTTTTCCAGAAGCGGGAAGGCATGGTCCGCTGGCAGGATTTCCTGATTGCCGCCGTGTTGCTGCTTATTCCCGCCGTCCTGATCATGAAACAGCCGGACCTGGGAACCGCCTTGCTGGTGATCAGCGCGGGATTTTCCGTCATTTTCCTGGCCGGTTTGTCGTGGAAAGTCCTGGCCGGCCTGTTCGTGATGGCAGGCGCCAGTCTGCCGGTTGCATGGCATTTGTTGCACGACTATCAGCGCGAACGCATCATGACCCTGATCGACCCCACGTCCGATCCTCTGGGCAAGGGGTTTCATATCATCCAATCCACCATTGCAATCGGCTCCGGCGGTGTTACCGGCAAGGGTTGGTTGCACGGCACGCAGGCGCATCTTGAATTCATCCCCGAACGCACCACCGATTTTCTCTTCGCCGTATTTTCCGAAGAGTTCGGACTGATAGGCAATGCCGTGCTGCTGGTGCTGTATCTGTTGCTGATCGGACGCGGCCTGATCATCGCTGCCAATGCGCCGACGCTGTTCGCCCGATTGCTGGCGGGCGCCATTACATTGATCTTCTTTACCTATGCGTTTGTCAACATGGGCATGGTCAGTGGTATCCTGCCGGTAGTTGGCGTACCCCTGCCGTTCATGAGCTACGGCGGTACCGCGCTGGTGACGCTAGGAATGGGCGCCGGCATTTTAATGAGCATTCAACGTCATCGAAAACTGGTGCAGACATAAGATAAAGAAAGGAAATGCAATGCAAATGCGATCTCCTCATTGGCAAGGCATTAAGCCGCTTCTGATTTTCGTTGCGCTCGGTTTGGCTGGTTGCGCAAGTTCGCCGGTATTGTACCCGCCGGCTGCCGAGACGCCGCCGGCACGGCAACCGGCTCCCGCTGCCGCATCCGCTCCCGTTGCCAATAATCTGCCGGTGCTGCCGCCGGCCGGGTCGGGCCGCGGCGGTTATTACAAGGATGATGGTCCAGGCGACAGTATTCCGCCGGGGCTGGCGGAAACGCCCGATGCCGAGCCGAAGGTCGAGCCTTACACTACCCGGGGTAACCGTCCATACGTGGTATTCGGTAAATCCTACTTGCCTGCGGTTGACGAAAAGCCGTTCAAGCAGCGCGGCCGCGGCAGCTGGTACGGGAAAAAATTCCATGGCCAGAAAACATCTTCCGGCGAACCGTACGATATGTTCAAGATGACCGCGGCGCATCCGACCTTGCCGCTTCCGTCCTATGCGCGCGTCACGAACCTCAGCAATGGCAGGCAAGTCATTGTCCGCGTCAATGACCGCGGCCCATTTCATTCCGGCCGCATCATCGATCTGTCTTTTACGGCGGCGCTGAAGCTCGGTTACATCACGCATGGCAGCAGCGAACTGGAGGTCGAGCGTTTGCTGCCGGATGAAATCGCACGCATGTCCGGCAAAAGGCAATCCCCGTCCGCGGGGCAGCCGGCGCCAGCAGTTGGCGTATCAATGGAAGCCATCCCGGCGCCGATGGTCCAGGCGCTGCCGGTCAGTCTGGTGACGCCAGCAGTTGCGCCCGAAGCGGCCCAGTTGAATGTTGCCGGCTCCGGTGCACAGCCTTCCCGGCCATCTGAAGCGGCCAGCGGCTATTACCTGCAGCTTGGCGCCTATTCTCAAGCGTCGAATGCGGAAGCAATGCGCATGCGGCTGGCGCAAAACTGGACCAGCAGTTTGCCGCCATTCCAGGTTGTGCAAAATGGTGATTTTTACCGTCTCTTCAGCGGTCCATACGCCAGTCGCATGGATGCCGACGCTGCGGCGCTCAGGATGCAGACTGGCGGCGCCGCCAGGCCGCTGGTGGTGCAGCGCTAGACTATTTTTTTAACAGCAGTGCCTGTTCATACAGTGCATTCTTTTTTTTCCCCGTGATTTGCGCGGCGAGGGATGCTGCCTGTTTGACTGAGCATTCAGCCAGCAGTATCGTCAGTACCCGGGTCGCTTCAACATCGTTGTCATCGGCGACGGTGGCCGCACCTTCAAGCAGAATGACAAATTCCCCTTTTTGACGGTGGGCGTCGGCTGCCAGCCAGGCAGCGGCCTCCGATAACGGGCAGCGATGAATTTCTTCGAATAACTTGGTCAGTTCGCGGGCGAAAACGATCTGCCTTGCTGGTTCGAACACCTCCATGAGCGCGCTGGCCGTTTCGACAATTCGATGTGGCGCTTCATAAAACACCAGCGTCGCACTCACATTAAGCAGACTGGTCAACACGGTGTCGCGTTGCCTGGCTTTTGCGGGTAAAAAACCAACAAAATAAAAGCGGTCGCTGACCAGTCCGCTGGCCGACAAGGCGGTGATGGCAGCCGATGCGCCGGGGATCGGTATCACACGCAGCCCGGCCGCGAGTACCGCATCGACAATACGTGCTCCCGGATCGGAGATGGCGGGTGTGCCGGCGTCGGACACCAGGGCGATGCGTTCTCCCGCCCGCAGCCGTGCGACGAGTTTGTCGGCGACCTCCCGTTCATTATGCTGATGCGCCGCGATCAGCGTTTTCGACAAGCCGTAGCGTGTCAGCAAGTGGGAGGTATTGCGGGTATCTTCGCAGGCAATTGCATCCGCTATCGAGAGCACATGCAATCCCCGCAATGTGATGTCACTGGCGTTCCCGATGGGTGTTGCCAGAACATATAATGCAGACGCCGGATAAATTTGTTGTGAGACTTCATGCATAATCGGCGAAGCGCTAGGCGAGCTGGAACTGGAATGGGTCATTGGGAGTCGACGATGTTGGGCAAGTTTACGAAAATATTGCTGCTGGTGAGCCTGTTCGGTGGATTGTGCGCGTCCGCGCTGGCAAATACAACCACAGCCGGCACGGCAGTGACTGCACCTTCGGCCTTCGGCGCCAGTTCCGGCGTGCCTGCAGCCCATGCACCAGCCGTGCGCATCACGCAAAACGACATCAGCATCTTCTCCGGCCCGATGGAGAAAACCCTGCCGGCACCCGCTCCAGTGTTACAGGTTACGTCAGTGGTTCCGGAAAAACCGACGCAAGTGCGCATCGCGCTGTTACTGCCGCTTCGTTCAGAGGCACTGGGCCAGGCAGCGGCGGCGGTGCGCGCCGGATTCCTGGCAGCCCATGACACGGAAAAAGACGGCGCCCTGGCAATCACCGTCGCCGAAACGGGAGATGCGACCCAGGACGTACTGGCTGGTTATGACCGCGCGGTGCTCAGTCACGATATCGTGGTCGGGCCACTGACGCGCAGCGGCGTTACGGCGATTGCCCAACGCGGCAGGCTCGGCAAACCTACCATTGCGCTGACCCAGACCGACACGCCAGGCGATGCGGACATCGCGCTACCGGAAAAAATGCTGGTGATGGGCTTGTCAGTGGAAGACGAAGCGCGCCAGGTTGCCATCTGGGCTCACGATGACAAGATCGCGGAGAAGGCATTCAGCATTTCCACCAATGCCGCGTGGCAGCGGCGCGCGGCCAAGGCTTTCTCGATACAGTGGCAGCGCCTTGGCCTGGCGTCCGAATTGATGGAGCTGGGCGTGGCCGATGGCAATTTGAACGCCAATAGCCTGGCGCAATTGAGAAGACGCATCCTGGCCGAAAAGCCGGGCATGGTGTTCATCGCGCTCGATGCGGTGCAAGCCCGGCAGCTGCGCGAAGCGATTGGCAACGAGATGCCGCTGTTTGGCACTTCCCAGCTGAATCCGCTGGCGCAATCGGACTGGGCCATTGCCGAGCGTGATCCCATCCTGGATGGCGTGCGCCTGGTCGATTTGCCATGGCAATTGCAGCGGGACCACGCTGCCGTGATGATCTATCCGCGTCCGGTTGCCGGCGCCGGCGATAAACGTAGCGCCGACCTGGAGCGGCTGTATGCCCTCGGCATTGACGCCTACCGCGTGGCGCGCGAGATCGCGATGAAACGGCCGCAGATCGAGATCGATGGTGTGACCGGCAAACTGGTGATCGAATTCGGCAACGGTCCGGCGCATTTCGACCGCATTGAATCCCCCGCGATTTACCAGAACGGTGCTGTCGTGCCGCTGGCCGGCGTTCAATGAAAGGACTGCTCAGTGCGCCGGGCGGGCCGCGCACCGAAAAGCAGATCCGGGGCCAGGCCGGCGAAGATGAAGCGCTTGCCTATCTGGCGCAGCAGGGACTGCTGCTGGCAGAGCGCAATTTCCGCTGCAAGGGCGGCGAGATCGATCTGATCATGCGCCACGGCGAGACATTGGTTTTCGTCGAAGTCAGGAAGCGCGCCAACGACCGCCACGGTGGCGCCGCCGCCAGCGTGACCGCTGCCAAGCAGGCGCGCCTTATTATGGCGGCACAGATTTACCTGCAGCGTTACAAGACACCGCCAGCCTGCCGCTTCGATGTCGTCGCAATCGATGGCACGGTGCTGAACTGGCTGAAAAATGCGATCGTTGGGTGAGATCGCCAACAGATTCCGTTCCGATACCCTCTATAATCTCCGACACCATGATTAATCAACGCATCCTTGGGCACTTCCATGAAAGTGCCGAGTTAAAAATCCAGGCCGCTACGCAGCTGGCGCAACCAATTGCGCAGGCGGTTGAACTTATGTTCACCGCCTTGTCTAATGGCAACAAGATTCTCGCGTGCGGCAATGGCGGATCCGCTGCGGACTGCCAGCATTTTGCCGCCGAACTGGTTGGCAGGTTTGAGCGCGAGCGTTTGCCTTTGCCGGGTTTGGCGCTGACCACGGACACATCGATCATGACCGCGGTTGGCAATGATTACAGTTTCAAGGATATCTTTGCCAAGCAGGTGCAGGCGTTCGGGCAGTCGGGTGATGTGCTGCTGGCCTTGTCGACGTCGGGCAATTCCGCCAACGTTGTGGCGGCAATAGAAGCAGCACTCGAGCGCGACATGCGGATCGTGGCGCTGACCGGCAAGGGTGGCGGTGCGATGGCGCGTCAGCTGACCGATGCCGATGTCCATATCTGTGTGCCGCATGATCGTACCGCGCGCATCCAGGAAGTTCATTTATTGACCATACATTGTTTATGCGATGGAATCGATGTCGCGCTTTTCGGAGGGGATGCTAATGATTGAACGCTTATCCGTAACTAAACCGGTCTGGCAGCGTGCATGGCGCAAGATGCAGCGCCCGCTGGCAACCATGGCGTTGTGTGGCGTTGTTACGATAAGTCTGCAGGGTTGTATCGAAATGGCGATCGGTACCGCCGTCATGGGCACCATCGCCGCGACCGACCGCCGCACCTTTGGCGCCCAGGCCGAAGACAAGACGATCACGATCAAGGGCGAGACCCGCATTCCGCGCCTGCTCAATGGCGCCGGTCACGTCAATATCGCCAGCTTCAACCGCAAGGTCCTGCTGACCGGCGAAGTCAGGGATGAAGCGACCAGGGCGGCAGTCGAGCGGGAAATGGCAGCGGTCGAGGGTGTGCAGTCAGTCGTCAACGAACTTGCCATTGCCGGCAACAGCAGCTTCGCGGCGCGTTCAAGCGACACGCTGATCACCGGCAAGGTAAAGGCATCCTTCGTCGACACCCGGGATCTGTATGCGAACTCGATCAAGGTGGTCACCGAACGCGGCATTGTCTACCTGATGGGGCGGGTGACCCAACGCGAGGGCGACATTGCCGGCCAGGTCACGCGTGGCGTCGGCGGTGTGCAGAAAGTGGTCAAAGTGTTTGAATACATTGGTGACGACGAATTGAGACAGTTATCCGCCACACGGGAAAATCCGGAACGGAAATGACCCTCCAATAACCGGGTATCCGGTTTTTGAATGTTATATTAAGCCGCAAGACGTTTCGTCTTGCGGCTTTTTTCATAGGGGGGAAACCATGATTGCAGCCATTGTCCTGTTGGCCGTCGTACTGCTGTTGCTGTTCTGGGCGGTGGGCGCGTACAACCGTCTGGTCAGCCTGCGCAATCAATTCAAGAATGCATTCGTGCAGATCGACGTGCAACTGAAACGCCGGCATGACCTGATTCCGAACCTTGTCGAAACGGCAAAAACCTACATGAAGCATGAGCGCGAGACGCTGGAAGCCGTCATCGCCGCCCGCAACCAGGCTGTCAGCGCCACTGCCAGGGCAGCGGGAAACGCCAGCGATACCACGGCCTTGCAGCAGATCGCCACTACCGAAGGGATGCTGAGCAATTCGCTCGGTAAACTGTTTGCGCTGTCGGAAGCCTATCCGGACCTGAAGGCCAATCAGACCATGATTGAGCTGACGGAAGAACTGAGCAGCACCGAAAACCGGATTGCATTTTCCAGGCAGGCTTACAACGATGGCGTCATGCAATACAACATCGCGCTCGAACATTTCCCCGGTTCGGTAATCGCCAACCTGTTTTTGTTCAGGCAGGCGGAACTGCTGCAGTCGACGGAGTCGCCGGAAGAGCGCAAGGCAGTCAAGGTCGTGTTCTGATTGATGCGATCAGCTTGGCGCCGCCTGAGCAAGGCCGCCGGCACGCCCGCCCCATGAATTTCTTCGAGCAGCAAGAACATGCACGCCGTCAGACCAGGATGCTGATCATCCTGTTCGCGCTGGCGGTGATCGCGATTGTTCTTGCAGTCAACCTGGCCGCCGCCCTGATCTGGATATGGGCACAGGGTGGCGCACTGGCAGGCGACAATTTTTTCCCCAGAGGATTTTTTGTCACCAATTCCGCCCTCACCCTGGTCATGATCGTTGGCGGCACGCTGATTGAAACGTTTAACCTGCGCGACGGCGGTGATGCGGTGGCGCGGATGGTCGGCGGACGTCTGGTGTCCCCTGCCACGCACGACCGCCAGGAGCGCCGGCTGCTGAACGTGGTGGCGGAGATGGCGCTCGCATCGGGCGTCGCCTGTCCCAGGGTCTATGTGCTCGAGCGCGAAGAGGCAATCAATGCGTTTGCCGCCGGCTACCATCCGGATGAAGCGGTGGTGGCTGTCACCCGGGGTACGCTCAGCCGCCTCACGCGCGACGAACTGCAGGGCGTCGTTGCGCATGAATTCAGTCATATCCTCAACGGCGACATGCGCCTGAACAGCCGCTTGATCGGCGTGCTGTTCGGAATCCAGATGATTGCCGGCTTCGGTCAGCACCTGATTCAATTCGGCCCCCGTTTTGCAAGGCCGCACGGGGGCGAAGAAAAGGGGGCGTCGTTTCGGCTGGTGCTGTTCGCGCTCGGTATTGCGATGTATGTGATTGGTTATATCGGCATTTTCTTCGGCCGCCTGATCAAGTCCGCCGTGTCGCGCCAGCGAGAATTCCTGGCCGATGCGAGCGCGGTGCAGTTCACGCGCAATCCGGACGGCATCGGCGGCGCATTACGCAAGATTGGCGGGCTGTCGCTTGAGAAACAACTCGGATCACACATCAATCATCCGAATGCCGAGCAGCTGTCCCACCTGTTCCTGGGGGCATCCCGGCCCAGGCTGTTGTCCGGCATGTTTGCAACCCATCCGCCGCTGATTGAACGGCTGCTCAGGATTTATGGGAAAACAATAGGCATGCTGGCGGCGCCGGCGCTGGCGTCTGAACCGTCGGATAAAGGTCACTTGCCCGATATCCCTTACGTCGCAGCCGGTTTTGCCGAGGCCGCTTTTGAGGCGGCGGCGCCGATCGCATTCGGGCGCGGTGTGGTGGAACGACTGCGCCTGGCGCCAGAGCTGGACAGCGCGATACGCAATTCGCACGCAGCGAGCGCGGTGGTGTTTGCGCTGCTGCTCGAACAGGGTGCCGCGCATGAACAAAAAATAGCGCTGTTGAAGGTGGAAGCGCCGCAACTGGCAGAGCTGACCGTTTATCTCGCGCAGTCGATCGGAAAACTGCCCGCCAGCATGCGCCTGCCGCTCCTGGATCTGGCGATGCCCGCTTTGAAGCAGCTGAAGGCCGACGACCGGATGCAGCTGCTGGCCACGCTCGACAAGCTGATTGCGGCTGACAATAAAGTCACGCTGGCGGAATTTGTGCTGCAAACCATCCTGGCCCGCCGGCTCGATCCGCATGCGGGACGCGCCACATCAGTCAGGTACGCCAGCCTGCCCGCGCTAAAAACAGAATGTGCATTGCTGCTGTCGCTGGTCGCGCACATCGCGGCATCGGCCGCAGGCCAAAGCCCGGTCCATCATTTCCTCCGGGGCGCCGCCTTTTGTCCCGAGCTAACGTTGTCGGCAGCGGATTTGTCCGCTGACGCGGCCATCGGATTTGTTCACATCAGGCAGGCGCTGGACCGCGCAAACCAGCTCGCGCCGCTGGCAAAACCCGGCCTGATCAAGGCACTGGTGGCGGCCGCCGGCAATGCCAGCATGCTGCCGATCGCCACCGCCGACACACTGCACGCAATATGCGCAGCGCTGGAGGCGCCGCTACCGCCCGCAGTCGAGGCGGCCTATGCGGAATGCCTGTTTGCCGATCGATGATATATTGAGCGGTCGCCACGCCCGGCTGACCAAGGACATCTTATGCGCAGAACCTTCCTCAAATTCTTTTCCGCCGGCATAACCGCCGCGGCAGTCAGTGCTGCCATCACTACGCCGGCAATCGCCGCCGACCAGATCAAGGTGGTGTACCACATGGTTGACGGCATCGACCAGGCTTCACGCGGCATGGCCAACATCCGCAATCATTTGCGCGCCGAACCCAATACCAAAATCGTGGTGGTCGCGCTCGGCGACGGCATCCGGTTCTTGCTGAGCGGCGCGACGGAGCGCAATGGCAAACCCTTCGACGCCGCAGTCAGCGCGCTGGTGGCGCAAGGTGTGGAATTCCGCGTCTGCGGCAATACGCTCAGCGCGCATGAAGTGCCGGTGTCACGCGTATTGCCGGACGCCAGGATTGTTCCCGCCGGTGTGGCCGAGATTGCCCGCTTGCAGGCGAAGGAAGGTTTTGTCTATCTGCGGCCGTGACTTGACCGGGATCGCGGTGGAATCCGGCATGCCGTCGGCATCGGCACCGTTAAGTGTCTATAATGATGCGATCTTACCGTAACATATTGGCAAATCAGCTATGGATCCGCAAATCCCCGCAGCACCCCGCAATCGCACATGGATCAAGGTGCTCGGCGCCCTCGTTTTTGTAACGATCGCCACCATCGCCTATTTTTCCCTGTTTGCAAAACAGAGCGCACCAGACGTGACGTTCACCGATTTGAGCGGCAATAAAATCACATCGGAAAGCCTGCGCGGCAAAGTGGTGATGGTCAATTTCTGGGCCACCAGCTGCACCACCTGCGTCGCCGAAATGCCGCAAATGGTCGAGACCTACAATAAATACAAAGGCCAGGGACTGGAATTCGTCGCTGTCGCCATGAGCTACGATCCACCGAATTATGTGCTGAATTATGCGCAGACCCGCAAGCTGCCATTCAAGGTTGCGCTCGACACAAGCGGCGAACTGGCGAAATCATTCGGTGATGTCAAATTGACGCCGACGACCTACGTGATCGACAAGCAAGGCAAGATCATCAAACGGTATGTCGGTGAGCCGGGGTTCGCGGCGCTGCATCAGTTGCTGGAGAAGGCGCTGGCTGCATAAAACTTCACCGTTCAAATAAAAAGGCGCCGATGGCGCCTTTTTATTTGCTCAAGCCGGAAATTACCGCACGCCAGCCCCATGCGCCTGCTCATCCGCATGATACGAACTGCGCACCATCGCGCCCACTGCCGCATGCACGAAGCCCATCTTGTACGCTTCTTCCTCAAACATCTTGAACGTATCCGGATGCACATAACGGCGCACCGGCAAATGATCGCCGCTCGGCATCAGGTACTGGCCGATGGTCAGCATGTCCACATCATGCGCACGCAGGTCGCGCATCACCTGCAGGATTTCGTCATCGGTCTCGCCCAGTCCAACCATGATGCCGGACTTGGTCGGTGTGTTCGGATGCAGCGCCTTGAAGCGTTTGAGCAGGTTCAGCGAGTATTCATAATCCGAACCAGGCCGTGCTTCCTTGTACAGGCGTGGCACGGTTTCCAGGTTGTGGTTCATCACGTCGGGCGGTGCGGCTTTCAGGATTTCCAGCGCGCGGTCCATGCGGCCGCGGAAATCCGGCGTCAGGATTTCAATCCGCGTCGCCGGCGCCAGTTCACGCACACGCCGGATGCAGTCGGCGAAATGGCCAGCGCCACCGTCGCGCAAGTCGTCGCGATCGACCGAGGTGATGACAACATAACTGAGCTTGAGCGCGGCGATGGTTTTCGCCAGGTTCTCAGGCTCGTTTACATCGAGCGGATCCGGGCGGCCGTGGCCGACGTCGCAGAACGGGCAGCGGCGGGTGCACTTGTCACCCATGATCATGAAGGTCGCGGTGCCCTTGCCGAAACATTCGCCGATGTTGGGGCAGGATGCTTCTTCACATACCGTCACCAGGTTATTGGCGCGCAGGATATCCTTGATTTCATAAAAACGCGTCGAAGGGGATGCCGCCTTGACGCGGATCCAGTCGGGTTTCGGCAGCTTTTCGGCGCGCACGATCTTGATTGGAATGCGCGCGGTTTTGCCGGCGCCTTTTTGCTTGTCCAGCGGATTGTAGGTCGAGGACGCGATGTCGGTGGGTGTCGATGCCATGTTTTCCAGCACGGCGGCACGGTCGTTGCGGCAGTGGGTGTTTGCCGTAGCGCCGGGTCGGCGTGGTTATCCTTTCAGTCGTTCAATTAATTCGTGAGCGAGTGTTAACTGCACGTTTTGCAAAGGCGCTTCCACGCCTAGCGTTTTCATATCGACGGTCGCCAGCCCTTCGTAGCCGCATGGATTGATCCATGTGAATGGGGTCAGGTCCATGCTGACGTTGAGCGATACGCCGTGGTAAGTGCATCCATTGGCGCGCACCTTCAAGCCGAGTGCGGCGATTTTCGCGCCTTGACTATCGCCATCCGAGATGTAAATTCCCGGCGCCCCGGCCTTGCGTTCGCCTGCCAAATTATACGCCGCCAGGGTATCGATCACCGCCTGTTCGATTTTATGGACGAATTCCCGTGCATAAAGCCCGCCATCGGATCTGCTGCGCCGCAAGTCGATCAGCAGATAAATCACCGCTTGGCCCGGCCCGTGATAAGTGACTTCGCCGCCGCGATCGGTTTGCACCACTGGAATCGTGTGCGGCGCCAGGACATGGGCCGGGTCGGCTCCCAGGCCCAGGGTAAATACCGGCGGATGTTCGACGATCCATAGCTGGTCCGCTGTCTCGCGCGTGCGGGTATCGGTGAATGTGCGCATCGCGGCAAAAGTGATGTCGTACGATTCCGAACCGCGCTGGAGGATGAGTGGTGCTGTTTGTGCTGCTTGCATAGGCGGCAAGTGTACCGAAAAACAGGCGCCGCCGCCGGCTGTGCGTCAGACAATTGTCTTGTTACCGATTAGCCACAGAGCACAGCCCCGCAGCCGGCCTCTCCAATCAAAAGCGCGCCGGGTAAATCCGGTCGGAAAATCCACCCGGCTGTCGAACTGGTCGGCTTCGATCACGATCCGGCGGCCGGGCGGGACGGTGAGCGAGTCGCCGGCGAACAGCCAGTGGTCTTGCGGCATTCCTTCGATCGTGATCCATACCTTGCCGCAGGTGACGTGGATGGTTTGCGCCTGCCTGGCAAAACCGGAGACTGTCTGTCCGGCGCCGATCGAATAAAACCGCCTTGCAAATAAATTTTTCATGCTCCAAATCCCCCCGAATGATGGCCGCCCTTGATATTTGGCTGGAATCGCTGCGCGTGAAAGGATATTAGGACTTGCACATCCATTGTCAAAACGATATATTTTCCAATCTCTTGCAAATTAAATTCACATAAAGATAAACATGTCGGACCTGCGCAAACTGCCCAACCTCGCTGCCCTGCGGGCCTTTGAAGCGGCCGCGCGCCATCAGAATTTTTCGCGGGCGGCTGAAGAAATTCATGTCACGCACGGCGCCATCAGCCATCAGGTGCGGGCGTTGGAACAGGATTTGGGTGTGGCCTTGTTTGCACGACACGGCAAGCGGCTCACCATCACGCCGGCGGGAGAGCGTTTTGCGGCGATCTTGCGCAAATCGCTGCTTGAGATTGTGCGGGCCACCGAGGAAATGAAAAGCAGCGGCCAGCAAAAGCGATTGACGATCACGACCTTGCCCTCGTTCGCCTCACGCTGGCTTGCGCCGCGGCTGGGGAAATTCATCGATTTGCATCCGGATACGGAAGTGGTGCTGCAGTCGAGCGGGCAGTTGACGGATTTCAGCCGCGATCCGGTTGATGTCGGCATTCGTTTCGGCGGCGGCCGGTATCCCGGACTGGCGGTCGAAAAGCTGATGGGCGATTGTTATTATCCGGTCGCCAGTCCGCGTTACAACGGCGGGCATTTGCCGACGCGGCCCGCCGAGCTTGGCCAGTATGCGCTGTTACGCTCCTTCGATGATGAACAGTGGGCGCCGTGGTTCGAGGCGGCCGGTGTGGACTTGCCCGAGCCTACCGGTGGTTTGCTGTTTCAGGATTTGTCGATGCTGGTACGGCTGGCATCAACCGGAGGTGGCATTGCGCTGGTGCGGCATGTCGTCGCGATGCAGGAAATCGCCTCGGGTGAGTTGGTGAAGTTGTTCGATGTGGTGGTCCGGAGTGCACACTCGTATTATTTTGTATGCGCACCGCAGTCCTTGCACAAACCGCAGGTGCAGGCTTTCCGGACCTGGCTGCTGGAGGAAATTGCGCAGTTCAAGGCGCCTGGCGGCTGGGATGAGGCGTGACGGACTACTAAGTACCCGACCGGAATAAATTGGGAGATGGATGTGGTCCTGAACGGATGTGATGCAAGGCGCGCGGGCCGCCGCAGTGCGAGCACTGCAAGGAACGTGCAACGCGGCAGCACGCCGGTCAGGGCCGCAGACACTCACAATTTATTCCGGTCGGGTACTTAAAGTACGACCTTGACCATCGGATGCGACGATAACGCGCGATACAGGTTGTCCAGTTGTTCGCGGCTGGTTGCACGCACGGTCACGGTCAGCGCCAGATAATTGCCTTTGGCGGAAGGACGCATTTCCATCTTGGCCGCATCGAAGGTCGGGTCGTGCAGCGTCACCAGCTCCACCATCGTTTGCGCAAATGCATCTTGCATTGCACCCATGATCTTGATGGGAAAGTCACTTGGATATTCAATCAGGCTTGGTGTTGGCTCGGACATTTTTTGCTTCCATTCGATTCTGGAACCTGGTCATTTTACGCCAGGCGTCAAACCGGTTTCGACTTGGTAAATCACCGCCACGCTGGCTGGATTAATTTTGCGTTGTGTGGCGGGTACTTATTTTATTTCATCCAGAGCCGAATGGAATCCCAGGCGCGGCCGAAAATCGTGGCCTGATTGACCTGCTCCAGCGCCAGCACGGGCAATTCCGCCATCTGTTTGCCGTCGACCATCATCTTCAGTGTGCCGACCTTGGTGTTTTGCGCGATCGGCGCCACCAGCGGATCCTTGCGTTCCAGGACCGGCTTGATTTTTTCTCCCGACCCCTTGGGCACTGTCACAAAAACGTCGTGATTAAAACCGATCTTGATCTGGCTCTGCGAGCCTTTCCAGACTTCCGGCGTTGCTACCGCCTGCCCTTTGGCAAACAGTTTCACCGTGTCGAAATTGAGGAAACCCCAGTTCAGCAGTTTCTGGCTTTCTTGCGCACGCACCTGATCGGATGTGGTCCCGAGTATCACCGAAATCAGGCGTCTCTCGCTGTTGCCATTCGGCCGCCTGGCGGACGAGATCAGGCAATATCCGGCTGCCTGCGTATGGCCGGTCTTCATGCCGTCAACGGTCGGGTCGAGCCACAGCAAGCGGTTGCGGTTCGGCTGTTTGATCTTGTTGTAGGTGAATTCCTTGGTTGAATAAATTTTGTACAGTTCCGGAAAGTCCAGGATCATCCGCGTCGCCAGCACCGACAGGTCTTGTGCAGTCGAGTAGTTGTCCGGGCTGGGCAAGCCATGCGAATTGGCGAAACGGGTCGACTTCATTCCCATGCGTTCCGCCTCGCGGTTCATCAACACCGTGAACGCTTCCTCGGTGCCGGCGACCGCTTCAGCCAGCGCGACTGCGGCGTCATTGCCGGACTGGACGATCAGGCCATACAACAAGTCGTTGACCTTGACCGGTGTGGCCGGATCGATGAACATTTTGGAACTGTCGCGATCGACTTTCCAGGCGCGCGTCGACACCGTGATCATCTGGTCCAGGGAAAGCCGCTTCTCGTTGATGGCGGCAAAAGCCAGGTAGGCGGTCATGATCTTGACCAGCGAAGCCGGTTCGATGCGCATGTCCGGTTCCTGGGAAGCGAGGACCTGGCCACTGGTGGCGTCGAGCAGCAGAAATGATCTGGCGGCGATGGTCGGCGCAGGAAGACTTTGCGCCATGGCGGCGGAAAGCGACAGGACAATGGCGGCCAGCGCCGCGAATAATTTTTTCATGGATTTTAAATTGTGACGTCCTGCGGAGGATCGTGCAGGACTCGATTGAAAGACAAAGCCGGTGACTCACCAGCCGCGGCATTATAGGCTAGCGACGCCACATTTCGACCACCAGATTCTTGATATGTTGCAGCTTGCGGTGAAAAAAGTGATCCGCGCCCGGAATCACAATCACCGGCAGGTCCTGCGGACGCGCCCAGTCGAACACATTCGTCAGCGGAATGGTGTCGTCGAGTTCGCCATGGATCAGGATGGTATTGGCCGGCACCGCGGGCATGGCCCATTTGCCGGCCGCGGAACCGACCAGCACCAGCCGCTCCGCCGGGGTGTTGCGGGCAATCAGACGCTGCTGCAGTTGCGCCTGCACGAAGGTGCCGAAGGAAAAACCCGCCAGCGCCACAGGCAGGCCTGGATACTGTTGCTGCATGTGGGTCAGCAGGATGTCCATGTCGTCGGTTTCGCCGCGGCCTTCGTCATGCGTGCCTTCGGACGTGCCGACACCGCGAAAATTCATGCGCGCCGTCGCATAACCAAGCGCGACAAATGCGCGTGCCAGGGTTTGCGCCACCTTGTTGTCCATGGCGCCGCCGTACAGCGGATGCGGATGTGCGACCAGCGCGATGCCGCGCGGCGCCGGAAATTGCGCCGGATCCGGCAAGTCGAGCGCGCACTGGATCTGGCCTGCCGCGCCTGTAATCACGAATGGCTGGGTGTGGGCGTTCATGCTAGATCTTCAAACGCTCGACGATTTTTCCGCCGACCAGATGGACATCGATGATTTCATCGATGTCTTCATTGTCGACATAGGTGTACCAGGTGCCCTGCGGATAAATCACCAGCACCGGCCCCTCTTCACAACGGTCCAGGCAGCCGGCCTTGTTGATGCGGACCTTGCCATGGCCATTCATGTCGAGCTTCTTGATGCGGCGCTTGGCGTGTTCCTGCGCGGCTTGCGCACCGCGGCTGGCGCAGCACGCACGGCCGTCCGTGCGTTCATTCAGGCAGAAAAACACATGTTGTTCGTAATACATCTCGTTACTCATCGAGCACTCATTTCATTAAGATAGCGGACGGGGAATCAGGCTGAAATGATACACCGCTCTCATTTTTGCTTCAGTCTATGTAATGGATGATACAGAAACCAGAGCGTTAAAAACGGCCACAACAACGAGAGGAATTGCGCCGCGCCGTTGAAATTCAGGAATTTACCCTGCACCCAATCTTGCAAGGTCGAGATGAAATAAGGATTGGCGGGCGACGCATTGACCACAACCAGACTCACGATCAGCGCCAGCGCGGCGACCCGGCGTTGCGCCACAGGCGGCGCAAACGCCAGGCCGGACAACATCATGGCGCCGATCAGCACACCGCCTTGCGCGCCCGGTGTCAGCCATACAAACGCATTCTCCGGCGAAAACAGCAGCGCGCTTGACAACGCTTTCATGATGACGGCGGCGGCCACCAGAGAAAACCCCAAAACCAGCTTCGGCGCCTTGTCGCGCGACAGGCATAACAGGGTCAGCAATGCGCCGGTCAGGCCGCAAGCGGTGATGATGGTTTCCGACAGCAGGTATTGCTCGATCGTCAGTGCCGACTCATGCAGCAGCAGCGCACTCAAGTCGATCGGCGTGGTCAGCCACACGGACAGCCAGTTGGACAGGATGGGCATGATCTGGCCGTGGCCGAACAAGTAGCCTTGCGGATAAATCTGCGCCAGGGGCCACAAGGCCAGAACGATCAGGCCCCTGCTCGCGTCATGCGAAAACCAGCGGCGGCGCAGCAGCAGGAAGCGGCTTTGCTCAAGAAAAGTGCGCGTCAGCAGCACGCCCGCCAGCGCGCCAAGCATGACGCCGGAAATGTTCGTGATCAAATCAAGATTGGAAGGCACCCGCCTCGGCAAGAACGTCTGCACGGCTTCCATCGTTCCGGATACCAGCGCGCCGGCGATAATGGCAACGACGATGGCCCACCAGCGCTGTATCCGCGGGTAGAGGGAAAACACCAGCAGTATGCCCAGCGGTATGTAGGCAACCACGTTGGTGACCAGGTCGAACATGGTGCGGTAATGCGGAAATGGCGCGAGCAGGTAAGCGGACGGCCCCAGTCCGTTATCGTGCCAGCCGATGAACGGATACCAGCTGGCATACACAATCAGCAAGGTATAAATCAGCAGGCTGATGCGGGCAAAGACCGAGGCCGAGGCAGCCGGTATGGGTAACGATGCCGCCATTATTTTTTCAGTGGCAGTCCGGCCAGCCAGGCCATCATGTCGGTGATGATCGTTTCGCTGGCGTCAGCCAGCGCCCTGGCGCCACCGGGCGCGTCGGCCGTGGCCGCCGGCGCTTGCGCGGTGAACGTCTTTTGCGCCAGCAGCGTGCGGCCGTTCAGCACCGATACCCGCATCCTCACCTGCGCGTGGCTCTGGCCCGGCCGGTCGAACACCTGGGTGAAATCATCGGCGTCGATGCGCAGGACCGGCATGTTTGCCGCGCCATCCGAGGCGGCCAGCACGATGCCGCCCGCCTGGCCTATGCGGGATTTCAGGCGCTGCACAAACAGCTGCACGGGGGGCGTGTTCCAGCGGCTGGTGGCGTAGGGGCGCGGTTGCTGGTCGTTTGCATACGCCAGGCGATAGAACATCATCTGGCTATCGAGCCATGCCGGCGCATGGGCTTCCGCGATGCTGACAGCGGGTAATGCCGGACTGGATTGCGCCGCACGCAGCGGTCCGAGGTCGTACAGCGTCGTCGACGCCTGTTTTGTGGCACAGCCAACGAGCAAAGCCGAGGCCGTCAAGGCCAGCATGAAGGTAACGCGTCGAATTATATTTTTCATGGATATCCCTGGGGAAAGTCTTTATGGTGGCGGCGCGGCGAAACCCGTCTCGCCCGGCCCGGG
Source organism: Pseudomonadota bacterium (assembly GCA_040387375.1). Taxonomy (GTDB): domain Bacteria; phylum Pseudomonadota; class Gammaproteobacteria; order Burkholderiales; family Burkholderiaceae_D; genus JAZKDW01. The sequence goes on along the minus strand of JAZKDW010000015.1, from coordinate 101,641 downwards.
TGTCATCGCCGGGCCGCCGAAGATAAGGCTTTGCGGCCGCTGGTTAAAGCCGTCGAGCGTACGGTTGAGCGAACGCAGCGATGTGCGCACATCGTCGGTCAACGGCAAGGCTTCATGTTCAAGTTTCTCCGCAACCGAACCAAACTGGTCTATCGTCATCGACAGTTTGGCAATCGGGCCGCCGGGCGCCTGCAACTGGGCGGTGAGCGCGTTTACGTCTTTCGACAGTTTGGCAATCGATGCCAGCGTACGTTGCGCTTCTGTTGCCAGCGCCGGCATCTTGTCCAGCGTCGGTTGCAATTGCTCCGGAATTTTTTCTATTTTATTCGCTGCCTTGCTGACATCATCGAATGCCTGCAGCATGATTTTTTGATTCTCCGGTTCCATCAAGGTGTTGAAACGTTTGGTCAGCGCCTCGGTCTGGATCAGGATCGCCAGGCCCTTGCTTTGCAAGTTATCCAGCAGGCTGGGACGCATCTCGATGCGGGCAATCTGTTGTTTTGAGGTCGGCACCTTGATCGGATTGGTGCCGTCGTCATCAAGCTGCACGTAGGCGATGCCGGTGACCCCCTGGTAGCCCAGGACGCCATAAGTCGATCGTGTGATCGGCGTATCGGGCTTGACGCTGATATGTATCAGGATCTGTCCCGGCACCTTCGGATCGAAGGTGATCTCGTCGACTTTGCCGACGTCCAGTCCGCGATAACGCACCGCGGCCTGGGGATTGAGGCCAGGCACCGACAGCTTGGTCGCCAGTTCATACGGTATGCGTACCTCGCGGTCCCGATTGAACCAGATGGCAATCAGAACCGCCGCCACCAGTAGTGCGAGCGTAAAAATGCCGGCGATCAGTGCGTGCGATTTATTTTCCATAATATATTCCAATCATTGCGGTGCTGGCCCGCTTGTCTCGTGCAATGCCTGCAGAGCGCGTTTGCCGCGTTCACCGAGAAAAAATTCTTCAATAAAAGGGTGCTGCACGGTGATCACCTCTTCTGGTGGGCCGTATGCAATCACATGCTTGTCCGCCAGCACAGCAACCATGGTCGACAAGGCAAACAGCGTATCCAGGTCGTGCGTGACCATGACTACCGTGAGCCGCATTTCCTGGTGCAGCGAGCGGATCAGGGCAACAAAACTTTCCGACAGGCTGGGGTCGAGTCCGGCCGTCGGTTCATCCAGAAACAGCAACTCCGGCTCCAGCGCCAGCGCGCGTGCCAGCGCCACCCGCTTGACCATGCCGCCGGACAGGTCGGAAGGCATCTTCAGTGCCTGTTCGGGGTTGATGCCGACCATGTCCAGCTTGAGCAATACCGCATCGCGAATCAGTTCTTCCGGCAGTGTTCGCAGTTCGCGCATCGGCTGCGCCACGTTGTCGAATGCGGTCAGGGCGGAAAACAGCGCGCCGTGCTGGAACAGCATGCCCCAGCGGTTACGCAATTCCTGCAAGCGCTCGCCTTGCGCGTCATTGATGTTCTGGCCGAACACCTCGACGCTGCCGCGCGTGGGTTTTTCCAGACCGAGAATTTGCCGCAGCAAGGTGGTCTTGCCGGAGCCGGAGCCGCCGACCAGCGATACGATTTGTCCCTGATCGATGCTCAGGTTCAAATCCTCATGCACGACGAAGTCGCCGAACTGCGTGCACAAGCCCTCTATCTTGATGATCGGCTGGCTGTTTTCGGTCTGCATCAGAATCCCACGCCGCTGAAGACAATGGCAAATACCGCATCGGCCAGGATCACGATGGTGATCGCGGTGACAACGGAGGTCGTTGTGCCTTGCCCGAGGCTCTCTGTATTGGCTTCGATGCGCAGGCCGAAATGGCAGGCGACCAGGGCAATCAGTATGCCGAACACCACACCCTTGCCCAGGCCGATCCAGTAATTCGCCAGCGGCACCGCATCCGGCAGTTCCCGTATGAAATAGCTGGGTGATAAATTCAGTTCAAAGTTGGCTGCCATCATGCCGCCGATCAGCGCCATCGCATCGGTCCATACGACCAGCAGCGGCATCGCCACCGCCAGCGCCAGCACCCTCGGCATTACCAGCCGGAAGCCGTGGGGCAGGCCCATCACCAGCATCGCATCAAGTTCTTGGTTAACCCGCATCACACCGAGTTGCGCCGTGATCGCGGACCCGGAGCGGCCGGCGACGAGGATCGCTGCGAGCAGCGGTCCCAGTTCGCGGATGATGCTCATGCCCAGGATATTGACCAGATAGATGTCGCCACCGAAGGTATGCAACTGCTGGGCTGACAGATACGACAATACGACCCCGATCAGCACGCCCACCAGCGCGGTGATGCCGAGCGCCTGGTAGCCGATGTGAAAAATATTGGAGGAGATTTCTTTCCATGGGCCGCGTTGCGGTTGACGCAGAAATTGGCCGAGATCAAGGATCAGTTGTCCGATCAGGGCGATAAAACCGGAAAGATGATCGACTGCCCCCGCCAGCGCAGACCGCAGCGTTGCCAACGAAAACCAGGGTTTTGCGGACTCATCCGGCAGGGCAAGCGGGCCCGACGCTTCAAGCCGCTTGAAAAAGCCTTCGTGGTGGTCCGCCAGCACCAGGCCGGGCGGACGAACCTTGCCCCAGGCATTCCATAATAATTGGGCGCCGATATAGTCCAGCGCGGACACTTGAGACAAGTCCCAGTGCAATGCGGCGCCGGCCGGCAGCGTACGCAAGGCGGCCTTGATCCTCTTCATTACGTCGGGACGTGACAACACCTGCACTTGCCAGGCGCCGCTGGCAGATACGGTGGAAGGGTCGTGCTGATCGAATATTAGCTCGGGCAATTCCGGGTTGGACATGGCAGCAGTTTAAGGGAGAAAGCAAAACCGCGTCACATTAAGTACCCGCTCGGAATAAATTGTGAGTGTCTGCGGCTCTGACCGGCGCGCTGCTGCGTTGCACGTTCCTTGCAGTGCTCGCACTGCGGCGGCCCGCGCGCCTTGCATCGCATCCCCCTAGGCGGGCCCAGCCAGATCCACATCCATCTCACAATTTATTCCGAGCGGGTACTTAGAAAAATCGCGTGGCGACCGGTTGCCGGAGCCAGCGGTTTCGCGGCAACCCGCATGCCGCTACAATGCCCCCATGACCGATTCCCTTTCTGCGCAGCGTATTGCTGCCTCCTGCCGCACCAGCGCTCGGCAAGTCGCCATTGAAGTCGTTGCGGAAACGGGTTCGACCAATGCCGACTTGCTGGCAAGGTTGCCCAATCTGGACACACCCGTACTGCGCATAGCGGAAGCGCAAACCGCCGGCCGCGGCCGCGCCGGCAGGGTATGGCTGTCCGCACCCGGTGTGACGCTGACGTTTTCAATCGCGTGGAAATTCAACCGGCCCTTGCCTGCGCTGGTGGGTCTTCCACTGGCCGTCGGTGTTGCTGTGGCGGAAACGCTGGACTTGTTTGGAGAGCACACACAGCTTAAATGGCCGAACGATGTGTTAAAAAATGGCAACAAGCTGGCCGGCATCCTGATTGAAACCGCAGCCATCAAACATGCTGCGCGCGATACTGTCTGGGCGGTGATCGGCATTGGCCTCAATCTTGCGATGCCGGAGTGTCTTGCCACACAAATCGGCCGTCCCGTCGCTGGTGTAAATGCATCGCAACTCGACCGCAATGTGTTGATGGCAGCGTTGCTGGATGGTTTGACCGAGGCGCTGCAGCAGTTCGAGGCGACAGGATTTGATGCATTCATGGTGCGCTGGAACCAGTTGCATGCTTATACTGGCCAGGCGGTGGCCGTACTTGACAATGGCCGCATCGTGCACGAAGGCAAAGCGGTCGGCGTCGATGCCACCGGCCGCCTGATATTGGAAACCGGCGCGGGCCAGGTCGCGGTCGTGGCGGGCGATGTTTCACTGCGCGTAGTTTAAGGATGAGGCAATGCTGCTGTTAGTGGATGCTGGCAATACACGAGTCAAATGGGCGCTGTGCAACCATCCTGCGGCAGGGGCATCGTTGCCAGTCCGGTCGCTGGGCCACTGGCAAACCGCCGGCGTCGTCGCGCGCGCAGACCTGGGGACGCTGGTCGAGGTCTGGCACGGTGTGACGATCGAACGGGTACTGATATCGAATGTGGCCGGCGCCGACATGCGCGATGCCCTGGAGCGCCTGCTGTCGCGCGTGCTGGGTCTCAGGCCGGTAGCAGTGCAATGGTTTGCGTCGAGCGCCGGGCTGGGCGGCGTTCGCAATGGCTATCGTGAGCCAACGCAACTGGGGTGCGACCGTTTTGCGTCGGCAATCGGCGCTCATGCGCTGCATCCGGACCAGTCATTGATCATTGCGACATGCGGCACTGCGACCACAATCGATGCGTTGACGGCCGACGGGCTTTTTATCGGCGGCATGATCTTGCCGGGATTGGGTTTGATGGCGGCGTCACTGGCCAGCAATACCGCACAACTGCCGCAAGTCGCCGGGCATATTGAAATACGCACCCCGTTTGCCGATAACACCACGGACGCGATTGTCAGCGGCTGTATCGCAGCACAGGCGGGTGCGATAGAACGGGCGATGGCGGCGCATGCACGCACGCAGGCGGCGGTGGACAGCCGCCCGATTGAATGCATCATTTCAGGGGGTGCAGCGAGCATGATTGCACCCCATCTTTCGGTACCTTTTCGCAGGGTCGACAATCTCGTGCTGATCGGCTTGCATGCGGCCGCGATGGAACAAGGCACTTCATGCTGAACCTGTTTTTCTGGAGCCTGCTGGCCGCGAACGGATTATTGTTCGCCTACGGTCAGGGTTTGCTCGAGCCCTTGATACCGAGCGGCCGCGAACCGGCACGCATGGGCAAACAGCTCAACGCCAGCAGACTGACAGTGGCGCCGGCCGCAGCCCCTGTGGCAGCCCTGCCCGCCTGCACCGAGATCGGCAATTTCACGCTTGCGGAAGCCGCGCGCTTCGAAACGCAGCTGGCTTCGCTCCCTCTGGACGGCAAACTGTCGCGGCGCGAAATCGGGCAGGCAGGCGGTTATATGGTTTTCATTCCGCCCCAGGATGGAAAATCGGGCGCTGACAGGAAGGCCGCGCAGTTGCGCCAATTGAAGCTGACCGATTTTTTTGTAATCCAGGATAACTCTGATCAGCGTTGGGGCATATCGCTGGGTATTTTCAAATCGGAAGAGTCGGCACGCGAACATCTCGCAACGGTGGAGCGTAATGGCGTGGTTAGCGCGCGTGTGGTCGAGTACCAGTCCGCACCGGCCAAAATCGCCTTTCAGTTACGCGCGCTGGATGTGGCGACGAAAAATAGCGTGGATAAATTGAAGGATGATTTTTCCGGGCTGAAAACGCGCAATTGCGAGTGACAACCCGGATCAACCGGGGCTGCGGGATAAATCGGTAATCTTTACCCGCAAGCAGTCCGGGCAAAAACAGCTGAAGCCCTCCGGTGAATTCGGCGATTCAGCCAGTGCCGCCGCCGGCAATGCAGGCAATGCCGTACACCAGCATGGGTCAGACGCAACCCCATCCACCATACCGCACGAAAAAACCGCGCCACAGCGTGAACAGACACTCATCTCCGGTTCTCCTCGTGGTCATCCGGCACGGATGTTTGCCGCATCGCGCGCCGGATCAGCGCCATCTGGCCGCCGAAATTACGGCACGCGGCGCAGACCAGCAAATGCACACCCATGCGGGCCCGCTCGACCAGTGTCAGATCGCGGTCAAGGCGCTCCGACGTCAGCCGGTGTACTTCCCTGCAAGTAGGTTTGAGTCCCATGGTGTCAGGTCCTGTTGGAAGGCAGTTTGCCGAACCAGTTCAAATCAAGGCATTCGCGCAAGCTTACCCGCGCGCGATACAACATCACCCATGCATTAGACGTGGAAATATTCAATTCCTTACAGATTTCGCCGGTGTCGAGTTCCAGCCATTCCCGCATCATGAAAATCCGCGCGGTATTCGGCGGCAGTTTTTCCAGGCAAATTTCCAATACACGAAAAAAATCCTTCTGTTCCAGTGTTGCATCCGGATTTCCCCATTGCCGCGGCATGTCATGGGCATGGCCATTGGCCGTAAACAGCAGATCGATCAGCTCGTCGTCGGTTTGGTTCTCTTCGGCTTCCAGCGGGCGCTCGCGCCGGGATGCGCGCAAAACATCGATGATCTTGTGTTTCAGGATGCCGGTCACATAAGTCCGCAGCGAGGAATTGCCGGCGAACCGTTCCGGTTTTTCCAGGACCGCGATCAGCGCGTCCTGCACCACATCTTCAGCCTGCGCCTCGTTGCGCAACTGGAGAATCGCAAAACGCAGTAGCGCAGGGCGCAAGGCGTCGAGTTGCTGGTGGAGTACGGCAGTCATGGAGCGCTCATTTGGCCGGTGTCGTCGTATTGTTGCCGCTGCATTGTCATTTTGCTGGCCGATCGCCAATGAAAATACAGCAAATGATAGAGAAACCAAAAGACTTTCGCTGTAAAATCGGCGAAACCTATTTTTCTGGAATTGCCATGCCCGAATTATCTGATCTCACGGCGGTTTCGCCTCAAATCAAGGCGGAAATCCTTGCCGAAGCCTTGCCCTATATCCGAAAATTTCACGGCAAGACCATCGTTGTCAAATACGGCGGCAATGCGATGACCGAGGAACGCCTGAAGCACGGTTTTGCGCGCGACGTGATCCTGCTGAAGCTGGTCGGCATGAATCCGGTGGTGGTGCACGGCGGCGGCCCGCAGATCGACAATGCGCTGAAAAAAATCGGCAAGCAAGGCACCTTCATCCAGGGCATGCGCATCACCGACGAAGAGACGATGGAAGTGGTCGAATGGGTGCTGGGCGGCGAAGTCCAGCAAGACATCGTCATGCTGATCAATCATTACGGCGGCCAGGCAGTCGGCCTGACCGGCAAGGACGGCGGCCTGATCCGCGCGCGCAAGATGAAAATGCCGGACCGGGAAAATCCGGGCCAGTTTCTTGACATCGGTTTTGTCGGCGAAATCGATGCGATCAACCCTGCGGTCGTCAAGGCGCTGCAGGATGACGCCTTCATCCCGATCATTTCACCGATCGGCTTTGGTGAAGATGGCCAGGCGTACAACATCAACGCCGACCTCGTCGCCGGCAAGATCGCTGAAATCCTGAAAGCGGAAAAGCTGATCATGATGACCAATATCCCGGGTGTGATGGACAAGCAGGGCAATCTGCTGACCGATCTGTCGGCGCGCGAGATTGATGAAATGTTTGCCGATGGGACAATTTCCGGCGGCATGCTGCCGAAGATCTCGTCGGCGCTCGATGCCGCGAAGTCCGGTGTCAATACCGTGCATATCATTGATGGCCGGATCGAACATTCGCTGTTGCTGGAGGTCCTGACCGAGCAGGCATTTGGAACGATGATCCGCTCGCATTAACAAGTACAAACTCTTAATACAATTTCGTCACCTCGTACCCGCGCCGCTGCAACAGCGCGGGCACGCCGTTTTCACCGGGCAGATGCAGCAGGCCGATGGCGACAAAAGTGGACTTGTCGTTCCTGAGCAGGATTTCAATGCTGTTCGCCATTTCCGGATTGCGCTCATCCAGCAGCGTGCGCACGATGAAGTCGGACGCCGCCGATTTTTCATCCTTTGCTTCGCGCAAGATCGTATCGAAGGCCACGCTATCCGCATTGCTCCATGCATCGATCATGGCGGCCGCTTTTTTTAACGCGCTGCCATCCTCGATCCCGGCAAGCACTTCGGACAGGTAGTTTTCCTGTTGCGCCTGCGGCATCCGATCGAAAAGCGACAACTGGTAGTCGGCGCTCTCCAGCGCCAGGATTGTCTTGCCCTGCGCTTGTGCCACCCCCAGCAGGAAGATTTCCGTCCCCTGAGCGCTCTGCAAGCCATTGCGCTCAAGATCCATCGCGAGCACCAGATTCGCCACCATCCATGGTTTCATGCGTGTGACCTGATCGAACGGTATCGCAAGCTTTTGCAGTGCATGCCGCAGGCGTGTCATGCTGGCGCCCGACAGATGATTCTCCAGCCTGTCGGCGCCCGCATAAAATGCATGTTTGTTCATGGCGGCCTGCATGGACGCGCTGTCCCGCACATCGACTTCGATCACCAGCTTGCTTGCACCGGCCAGCGCCCTGGTCACTTCGGCTTCCAGCGGAAAGAAGCCGGCTTTGCCGAAGTGAATGGTGCCGAACAGGTAGCTCGTGTTACCTTGATGGCGTACCCGATACAGCGTGCCTCTCTGTCGTCCGCTGTCGGCCTTCTGCGGCGGCGCAGCAGAAACAAGCGTCACCGCTGCTGGCATACTGTCGTTTGCGCCGGCGTTGGGGAGTACTACCAGCATGCCGCACAGATGAATGAATAAATATATGAACCGGTTACGCACCCGTGTCCTCTCGATGAGCTTTATTGTCAATGTCTAAAATTACCTGGTTGTTCGATCTCGATAACACGCTGCACAATGCGTCGCACGCGATTTTCCCTGCCATTAACGTCAACATGAACGCATACATCACGAAGGTGTTAAGCGACGCCGGCGCACCGTCAACCGTTGACGCGGTCAATGCGGCGCGGCTTGCATACTGGCGGCGTTATGGAGCCACCTTGTTAGGTATGGTAAAGCATCATCAGGTGCGGCCCGAGGATTTTCTGCGGGAGGCGCATCGTTTTGACAACCTGGCCGGGATGATCCGGGCCGAGCGCGGGCTGGGCCGCATGTTGCGGCGTCTGCCGGGCCGCAAGATCCTGCTGACCAATGCGCCACGCCGATACGCGCATGACGTGCTGCGCCATCTTGGCCTGCATCGGCATTTTGCCAGGCATGTGCCGATCGAATTGATGACCGTGCATCGGCAACTGCGGCCGAAACCCTCCAGGCAGCTTTTGCGCAAGCTGGTCGCGAAAGAGCGCGCGGCCGCCCGCCGCTGTGTGCTGGTCGAGGACACCGTCGCCAATCTCAAAGGGGCAAAAGCGATCGGCATGCGCACGGTGCTGGTGACGCAATACCTGGCAACCAGCCCCAACCTGCAGCAGCCGCCAAACGCGGCGACGGCGTTCAAAGACTCGAAGAACCCCGCTTATGTCGATGTCAAAGTAAAATCCGTATTGCACCTGCCCGGCCATCTGCACCGGCTGCGCTGATTCAAGTCTGTCCCAATCCGATTGCTTACTAACTTATAAAAATCATGGCAACCACAAAACCGGGCGAACGCAAGCTGCAAATACTCCAGACTCTGGCGACGATGCTGGAGCAACCCAAGGGTGAAAAAATTACCACCGCTGCGCTGGCAGGACGACTGGACGTGTCGGAAGCGGCGCTGTACCGGCATTTTGCGAGCAAGGCGCAGATGTTCGAAGGCTTGATCGAATTCATAGAGTCGACGGTATTCGGGCTGATCAACCAGATCACCGCCCAACAGGAAAATGGCTTGTCGCAGGCGCAGGACATTATCGGCATGCTGCTCAATTTTGCCGAGCGCAATCCGGGCATGACACGCGTGATCATCGGCGACGCGCTGGTCAACGAGGATGAGCGGCTGCAAAACAGAATGAATCATTTCATCGAGCGGATTGAACTGGCGATCAAGCAGTCATTGCGCGTCGCGGTCACGCAGGGCCAGGCAACCGAATCGGAAGTCAGCATCCGCGCCAGCATGATCACCAGTCTGGTGCTGGGACGCTGGCACCGCTATGCAAAAACCGGCTTCAGGCAGAATCCGTCCGAAGGCGCGCAGGCGCAGATCGCCTTGCTGCTGGTCTGATTCCGCTCTTCCTGAAACCCCCTGCGCGGATAAGCTCCGCGCCTCGATGAGGTACCCGAAAATTTCCCCCGCACTGGCTTTTTCCGCGCTTTTATCCGGCGGCGTCGCGATCGGCTTTGCCGCCATCATGATGCGATTTTCCGATGTCAGCCCCCTCGCCTCCGCCTTCTGGCGCATGGCGCTGGCGGCGCCGCTGTTGTGGGTCTGGGCACTCGCTGTCCGGAAACAGGATCGGGACAAGGGCAAGCGTACCGGCTACACAACAGCGCTCGCGCTGGCAGGCATCTTTTTTGCCGGCGACATGGGCCTCTGGCATCTGTCGCTGCGTTACACCACGGTGTCCAATGCGACCCTGCTTTCCAATCTTGCGCCCTTGTTCATCGCGGCATGGATTTGGGCAGTCTACAAGGTTCGCTTCTCGCGTCCGTTCGTGATCGGCCTGGTATTTGCCCTGGGCGGTGCGATCCTGCTTGTCGGCCCGAATGCGGCAACTGGCGGCAGCCGTCTGCTGGGCGATGGACTGGGATTGGCCAGCGCCGTGTTTTATGCCGGGTACCAGTTGATAATCAAGGATGCCCGCAACCAGTACTCTACCGCACGCCTGATGGCATGGAGCACAAGCATTACCGCGCTGGCGCTGCTGCCGTTTGCATTGTTGTCGGCGGAGCCGTTCTGGCCGGCGCATGCGGCAGGCTGGCTGCCGTTGGCAGGACTGGCGCTGGTCGCGCAAATCGGCGGCCAGACCGTCATCGCCCATGCATCCGCACATCTGCCGGCGTCGCTGTCTTCGGTCAGCCTGTTGATCCAGCCGCTGACCGCCACCGTGGCGGCGTGGCTGATTTTTTCCGAAACCATCGGTCCGGTCCAGATGGCTGGCGCGGCACTGCTTTTACTCGGCATCTATATGTCCAAGCGTGGCAGCTGATCCATTCAGTTCGCCTTTTCCTTTGGCTGGAAGACCACCAGCCAGGTTGCCAGCACGACGATGGCACAACCGATCAGCATAGTGAGGCTGACCTCCTCGTGCAGGAACAGCGCACCCCAGAGCAATGCGAACAACGGGATCAGGAACGTCACTGCCATTGTGCGGGTCGGTCCCAGATCGGCAATCAGCCGAAAGAAGATGAAATAAGCGGCAGCGCTGCATAACAGCGCCAGTGCGAAGGTGGCCAGCAGGATGAAGGGCGTGATGTCGCCGCGTATCGGCGCCAGCGGCAGTAGCGGCAGCAAGATCAGGGCGGCGCCCAGTTGCGAGCCGGTTGCCATCTGGGTTGGCGCAATGCTGGCCAATTTGTTCTTGCCGTAGAAACTCCCGATGCCATAAGAGAAAGTCGCGCCGATGCAAGCCAGCGCGGCGAGCACCACCTGCGGCGTGAACTGGGCCGGGCCAAGCCGGACCACAAAAGCCACACCAACGATGCCGGCGATCAGGCCGGCCACTTTACGCGCCGTCATTTTTTCACCAGCGATCATGGCGCCCATCAACGCACCCCATAACGGCGTGGTTGCGTTCAGGATGGCCGAGTAGCCGGCAGGCAGAGTCAGCGCCGCATAGGCATACAGCGCAAACGGCAGCGCGGAATTGAACAGGCCCAGCAACAGGTACTGTTTCCACAAGGTCCTGAATTGCATCCCGCGCCGGGTGGCAAACATGAACAGCAGCATCGCGATTCCTGCAATGCCGACCCGTAGCTCCGCTGTCCAGAGTATGCCCAGCACCGGTGCGAGGATCCGCATGAAAAGAAATGAGGCGCCCCACATGGCGGCGAGCGCTAACAGGCGGAGCAGGTCGGATGTTCGCATATGTACAGTTATTGGTAAGGAGAGTGTCGACACAGGGAATCCCGTGCCTGCCTCATGTGACGCGTCAGGCCGGTCCGGGAGCACAGGGCCGGCCGCGCAAAATAGCGCGTTCGATTACATCACGAACAAAAAGAACATACAAGCCGCAGCCGTTGCATTACGGCATGCGCGACAGTCATCTGCGAAAGATGACGCTGACTTCGACTGGCGGAGTGCATGCAGTTTTGATGCCGCTCAAGGTAGGTGACTGTTGATGTCCGTGCGTGTTGAACTTCCAGTTACTCTGCCTTCGAACAGCCTGAATCGAAAGTGGACAACCGATGACCTGCCAACAGAAAAAATATCGCATGATGTTGTGTGCAGGTACAGTGAGCGCATTGTCGGCGCTAACGGGCTGCGGCAGCGATAGCGATATCGACGCCCCATTCAACGCCAATCTCAAACCCGCTTTTCTGGGGGCGATTTCGGAGATTGACTACAACGGCGCCACCGATGACTTGCTGACCGCCGGGCTTGGCAAGACAGGTCTGGCCCAGGCGACTCCGCCCTCTGTCGCCATTCCATTGCAGCCCACAGCGGCCGAGCTGCGCCGCCTGGCGATCTATAACAATTATCGTGCCATCGTCGACGTCTCGGTCAGCGGCGGTTTTGGCAGCTTGTACGGTCCCAATGTCGATGCGCAGGGAAACACTGCAGGCGAGGGCAAGATCGCGGGCACTGAATACATTGCGTACGCCGATGGCGGTGGCGGCAGGCAAAATGTGACGATGATGGTACAGGTGCCGGCCAGCTTCAACCCGGCGCGGCCTTGCATCGTCACCGGCACGTCGAGCGGATCGCGTGGCGTGTACGGCGCCATCGGCTCATCGGGCGAATGGGGTTTGAAGCATGGCTGCGCGGTGGCCTATAACGACAAGGGTACCGGCAACGGCATACACGATCTGCAGAACAACACGGTCCATGTGCAGAACGGCCTTCGCGCATCCGCCACCAGCGCCGGCAGCGCATCCAATTTCACTGCCGGCCTGACTGAAGCAGAGCGTCAGGCCTTTAATGCCGCAAGCCCGAATCGATTCGCCTTCAAGCATGCGCATTCGCAGCAGAATCCGGAAAAAGACTGGGGCAAGTGGACATTGCAATCGATTGAATTTGCGTTCTATGTATTGAATCAGAAATACGGCGAGCCGGTGCCGGGAACAGCGCTGCGCTTGCGCACGATCGCCGCCTCCGGCACGATCGTGATCGGATCCAGCGTGTCCAACGGGGCGACAGCCGCCATTGCCGCGGCAGAGCAGGATGAGGCAGGATTAATCGATGGTATCGCGGTGGGCGAACCCAGTCTGCAACTGGCGCCCGATAACCGGGTGAGCGTCGTGCGAGGCGCACGGTCCTGGCTCGGCACCGGCAGGGTGCTGGCCGATTATTTTACATTGGCCAATCTTCTGGAGCCTTGTGCGGCACTGGCGCCGACGCTGCAGAACGCACCTTTCAGGGCGCTCCTTGTAGACACGTTCGCCGCCAACCGTTGCAACACCCTCAGGAACGCCGGCCTGATCTCGGGTTCCACGACTGACGAACTGGCGGCCAGCGCCTTGAACGCCCTGATTGCCGCGGGATGGGAACCGGAAAGCAATTTGCTGCATGCGTCGCATTATCTGTTTGCGATTCCGAACGTGGCAATCACTTACAACAACGCCTATGGACGTTTCAGCGTCAAAGACAATTTGTGTGGAGTCAGTTTCGGCGCGACCACGCCGGCAGGACAACCTGTTCCGTTGCCGCAGCAGGCGCTGGCGCTGTCGTTTGGCACTGCCAATGGCGTGCCGCCGACTGCCGGTATCAACATCATCAACAATAACAGCGCGGGCGGCGCGCTGAATGATCCGCTGTCGGTGTCGCCCGGTACCGGCCAGCGGGATTACAACATCGATGGCGCCTTATGCCAGCGCGAACTTGTGACCGGCAGCAGCACCAATGCCCGCCGCGTCCAGCAGGGTGTGAGTGAGGTGCTGCGCAGCGCAAACCTGCGCGGAAAACCGGCGCTGATCGTGCATGGCCGTTCCGATGCGCTGATTCCGGTGACCTTCAATTCGCGGCCGTATTTCGGCATGAACCGGCTGGTCGAGGGCAATAACAGCAAGCTGTCGTATATCGAAGTTACCAATGCCCAGCACTTCGACAGCTTCCTGGGTTTTCCCGGCTACGATGCACGTTTCATTCCGCTGCACTGGTATTACATTCAGGCGATGGATTTGATGTATGCGCATTTGAGCGCGGGGGCGTCACTGCCGCCCAGCCAGCTGGTGCGCACGACGCCGCGCGGTGTCAGTGGCGGCGGCACAGTGGCAAATTCGATCAGCAGCGCGAACCTGCCGCCAATCCGGCAGGCGCCGGCGGCGGGTGATCAAATCACGTTCGTCAATAACGTGGTGACGATTCCGGATTAAGTTCCAAGCTCGACTTTATCCATTCAGGTCGCATGACAGAGCGAATCGATAAAGCGGAGCTTGGGGGATATGGACGTTCTCCCCGTGCTGGCGGGTTATGGATTCCCGCGAAAGCGGGAATCCATACTGAGCTTGCATCACGATGTCTTCATGCCGACCGCTTGACCGATACGCTCAGCTACGCCGCATGAATGGATAAAGTTCAGCTAAGTTCTACTTCCCGCAGACCAGGCATGCGGCATTGCGCGCTACCTTGATGCTGGTCCATTCCATGCTCCGTGCGTCCAGCAGCAGCAGTCGTCCGGCCAGCGATTCGCCTGCGCCGGCAAGCAATTTCAGCGCCTCCGCCGCCTGCATCGTGCCGATGATGCCTACCAGCGGCGCGAACACGCCCATGGTAGCGCACTGCTCTTCGTCGAATTGCTGATCCGGCGGGAACAGGCAGGCATAACAAGGCATGTCGCCGCTACGGGGATCGAATACCGAAATCTGGCCGTCGAAGCGGATTGCCGCGCCCGACACCAGCGGCACCCCCAATGCGACGCAGGCACGATTGATCGCGTGGCGTGTGGCGAAGTTGTCGCTGCAATCGAGTACCACATCCGCTTGCCGGACCAGCTCATCAAGGCGGGCGCCCTCGGCGCGTTCGTTCAGTGCAATGATATTGATTTCGGGATTGATCCCGGCCAGTGTCTTTTTGCCCGATTCCGCTTTTGATTGGCCGATGCGCTTCGTGGTGTGCAGGATCTGCCGCTGCAGATTGGTGAGGTCGACGTTGTCGTTGTCCACCAGCGTGATATTGCCGAGGCCGGCCGATGCCAGATAGTAGGCGACTGGCGATCCCAGTCCGCCGGCGCCGATGATCAGCGCATGTGAGTCCAGCAATTTCTGCTGGCCTTCGATGCCGATGTCATCGAGCAGTATGTGGCGCGAGTAGCGCAGCAGTTGGTGATCGTTCATGGAATGATACCGTAAAAAAAATTGACGCAAAAAAGGTCGACGCAAAAAAGGCCGCATTGCTGCGGCCCGATGAGGCATGAGTCAAATAACGTGAGTGACGATTATTTCTTGTCACCATTCTTCTTGTCGTTATTGTCGTTGATGCTTGGCTCTTTCTTGCTTTCGACCTTGGCCTTGGACAACTGCACCGGCAAGCCTTTCAGGTGATTGATCGCCTGCGCCAGCTGGAAGTCATCCTTGCCGCCGAACTCAAGCGGCTTGCGTTTTTTCTCAAGCGCGGCCAGACGTTGGGCTTCTTCGAGTTCATCGATCTTGTTTTTGGCTGCCGACTCCGCTTCCTTGTCGTTGGACAGGTGTTTGGTCAGATCGCTTTCACGCAGACGCATGCCGTTCATGCCGTCGCCATCCGCATTCTCATCCACCATCAGGTCAGGCACGATGCCTTTGGCCTGGATCGAACGGCCGTTAGGTGTGTAATAACGGGCGGTCGTCAGTTTCACTGCAGTGTCTGCCGAGATCTGGCGGATTGTCTGTACCGAACCCTTGCCGAAGGTTTGGGTGCCCATGATGGTCGCCCGCTTGTAATCCTGCAGGGCGCCGGCAACGATTTCAGATGCCGAAGCGGAACCGGTATTGACCAGCACCACCATCTTGACTTTCTTGATCCCCTCCGGCAGCTTGGCCAACGGGTCGCCGGCTACACGGGAACTGTAATATTCGCGCCGCGCATAGAAGGTCTGTTTGGAGTCGGGCAACTGGCCATTGGTCGATACCACCACCACATCCTTGGGCAGGAATGCGGCAGACACGCCAATTGCGCCTGGCAAGACACCGCCCGGATCGTTACGCAGATCCAGCACCAGGCCTTTCAGATTCGGGTCCTGGGCATAGATTGCGGCGATTTTCTTGGCCATGTCGTCGACGGTCGGCTCCTGGAACTGCGATACTCGCAGCCATGCATAACCTGGTTCGAGCACCTTGGATTTGACGCTCTGCACGCGGATTTCCTGGCGCACGATCGTGATGATGAGCGGCCGGTCTTCATCCTTGCGGGCAATCGTCAGCGTAATCTTGGTATTGGGCTCTCCGCGCATCTTCTTGACGGCTTCATCCAGCGTCATTCCCTTGACCGGCGTGCTGTCGAGGCGCGTAATCAGGTCGCCTGCCTTCAGGCCGGCGCGGTAGGCGGGCGAATCTTCAATCGGCGAAATGACTTTGACGTAGCCGTCTTCCATGCCGACTTCGATGCCGAGGCCAACAAATTTCCCTTGCGTGCCTTCCCGCAATTCCTTGAACGCTTTTTTGTCGAGATAGGCCGAGTGCGGATCGAGTGAGGCCACCATGCCCGAAATCGCTTCGGTCAACAGCTTTTTATCCTCGACGGTTTCCACGTAGTCGGATTTGATCAGCCCGAATACATCTGCCAGTTGCCGCAGTTCGTCGATAGGCAGCGGATTGCCCGCATTTTTCTGTGCCAGCGCATCGAATTGCATGGAACCGGCGATGCCGGCGATCATGCCCAGACTGATAAGACCGAAGTTCTTGAATTTGCTGCCCATGTATCACCTAATAGTTACCCATCCGAGCGGGTCAAACGCGCGACCATGATGTCGCATTTCAAAGTATAAACCTGATTGTTCATTGCCGCCGCTATTACCTGCGCTGGCGATGACATCGCCGGCCTTGACGGTATCTCCGGGATGTCTGAGGACTGACTGATTGTTGCCATAAATGGTCATGTACTGGCTGCCATGATCGACGATGATCAGATTGCCAAAGCCGCGCAGCCATTCGGCAAAAACCACCCGGCCGGCGGCGACGGATTTCACTTCTGCGCCTTCCGCAGCCCGGATGAATAGCCCTTTCCAGCTTGGTCCATTGCCCCGCGCAGTGCCGAACCTGGCTGTCAGTTCTCCTTGTACCGGCAGGCGCAACTGACCGCGCAGGGTGCTGAAAGCTACCGTTGGGCCACGGGTTTGGACCTCAGGCGCCGGTACAAGTTCATTACGGGCCGTCTGCGCGGCAGGATTTTCGTCCGCGTCGATCGCATCCGGGTTGGCCGGGGTTTTGGCGCTCGACCGTATCGGCGGTTTTCCCCCTTGCGATGCCTGTCTCTTTTGCTCCGCCTTTGCCCGTTCGGCGCGGGCACGCGCTTCCTGTTGCCGGCGACTGGCCGCTTTGGCAAGATCGGCTTTTTGTTGTTCTATTATTAATTTTGCCAGTCTGTCTACCAGTGCGCCGAGCCGTTGCGCATCGAGCTCGATATTGCCGGCCTCCTTGCGCTGGCTGGCCAGTTTCACTGACAACTGCGACAGCATGGCCGCGCGTTTGGTTTTCTCTTTTTCCAGTATCGCTTTCTGGTCGCGCTCTTCCTGCGCGATCTCGTCCAGCTCCTCTTTAGCGTTCTGGGTGTCAGCCTTGTTTTTTTCGATTGCGCCGAGGTTGGCGCGCAGTGAATCAATCATCCTGGCCTGCGCCTGCGATACATAACCCAAGTATTGGAGGTCGCGATTGATCCGGTTCGGATTGTCACCGGATAGCAAAAGCTTGATCCGGTCTTCATTGCCGGCGACGTATTGTTCGCGCAGCAGCTTCGATAGTTGCCGGTTCTGTGCGTCGACTACTTTAGTCAGCCTGGTGTGCTCCTGGGATAAGCCGGCGATGCGGGCGGCGGTCTGCTGCTGTTCATCCGCGAGTTCCCGCAGCGAGCGATTGGCGTTCGAAATCGCGGTTTCAGAACGCGCCAGCGCATCGGCGGCACTGTCCTTGGCCGCTTCAGTCTGGTTGATGTCGCGTTTGAGGGCAGTGAGCTGCTGGCGCAGCGCCGCACGTTCCGATTCCGCCGCCTGCTTCTGCTTGCTGCGTTCGGTTGCAGCGCCGAATGCGGCCCCGGGTGCCGATAAAAGCAGCAGGATCGCAGTCAACGCCGCGACCACGGGTCCCGATGCAATCGTCATCGGAATCCCGCAGGTCAGCAGCCGGCGTTTTTTTTCAGCCCAACTGTTGGATGGCATGGGCGGCTGGTTATTTCGCTTTACCCTGGCTGGCGACGGCTTTCATTGCCGCTTCGATGGCGGCAGGATCGCCCAGGTAATAACTCTTGATCGGCTTCAGGTCGGCATCGAGTTCATACACCAGCGGCTGGCCGTTCGGCACATTCAGCCCGACGATTTTCTCATCGCTGATGCCATCCAGCATTTTGATCAAGGCCCGCAAGCTGTTGCCGTGCGCGGAGATGATGATGCGTTTGCCGGCGCGTATGGCAGGTGCGATCGACTCGTTCCAGACTGGCATGACGCGCTCGACCGTATCTTTCAAACACTCGGTCAGCGGGATTTCTTCACGCTTGAGCGTGGCATACCGCGGGTCGTTGTAAGATGCGCGTGGATCGAGCGGATCGAGCGGATTGGGCGGTGTATCGTAGCTGCGGCGCCATACCAGGACTTGCTCGTCACCGTACAATGCCGCGGTCTCCGCCTTGTTCAAGCCCTGCAGCGCACCGTAATGGCGCTCATTGAGACGCCAGCTGTGGACCACCGGCAGCCACATCAGATCCATTTCATCGAGGGTCACCCATAGCGTGCGGATGGCGCGTTTTAATACCGATGTGTAGGCAATATCGAAAGTCATGCCGGCTTCCAGCAATAATTTTCCGGCATGCCTGGCTTCGGCAACACCTTTCTCGGTCAGGTCTACATCGGTCCAGCCGGTGAAACGATTGTCGAGGTTCCAGGTGGATTCGCCGTGGCGCATCAATACGATTTTATACATGGTGGTTGAATTGAGAATAATAAAAAAGGTGAGTAGGCAGGGATTTTCTGAAGGCTGGAAATCTGATTCCGGATTGTATTCGTCTTCTATTTTATAATGTCGTGATTGACTTAAACCATTGGAACCTTGTGAAATTCATCATTGACAACATTTGGCTGTTCGGATTGCTGCTCGTTTCAGGTGGCGCACTGTTATTTCCGGCGCTGCAAAGACGCGGTACCAAGGTGTCGCTGCTACAGGCGACGCAGATGATCAACCAGGGTAAAACCGTGATCCTCGATGTACGCGATCCCGCTGCTTTTGCCGCCGGCCATGTCCGGGATGCGAAAAATATTCCGCTCAAGGAATTGCCAAAACGGGTCGGCGAGCTGGATAAATTCAAATCAAAGTCTGTCATCGTGATATGCGGATCCGGTGTGCAATCGTCGAGAGCGACGACACAACTCAAGAATGCCGGGTTTAACGAAGCATACAGTCTGAATGGCGGTCTGGCCGCCTGGCAGGCTCAAGGTTTGCCGACGGCAAAATAGGGAAGGAAAAACATCATGACCGAACGCGTTGTAATGTATAGCACTGCCGTATGCCCTTATTGCATCATGGCCGAACGGCTTTTAAAGGCAAAAGGCGTCGCTGTGATCGAAAAAATCCGCATCGACCTGGAGCCGGAGCAGAAGGCGGAAATGATGCAAAAAACCGGCCGCCGTACCGTGCCGCAGATCTATATCGGCGACACGCATGTCGGTGGTTTTGACGACCTGAGCATGCTTGACCGCCAGGGCAAACTCGACGGCTTGCTGCAAGTCGCCTGAGTACCCGGCTGGAATAAATTGGGAGATGGATGTGGTCCTGGCCGGATGTGATGCAAGGCGCCCGGGCCGCCGCAGTGCTAGCACTGCAAGGGCCGGGCAACGCCGCAGCACGCCGGTCAGGGGGGCCCGCCGAGGGCCGCAGACACTCACAATTTATTCCAGCCGGGTACTCAATAGCTGGCAGGCAGCCACAATATTTCAGCGGGCGGCAATCATTCCGCCCTTCTTTTATCTTTTGAAAGTGTTTCATGTCAGACGAAAACCTGCAGCCCGTGTTCCAGATTCAGCGTGTCTATCTGAAGGATGTATCGCTTGAGCAGCCGAATTCACCCGGGATTTTCCTGGAGCAGGAAGCTCCCGCAATGGAAGTGTCAGTGGATGTCGGCGCCGAAGCGCTGGCCGACGGCATTTTTGAATCAACCGTGACCATCACCGTGACTGCAAAGGTCAAGGACAAGGTTGCATTCCTGGTCGAAGCCAAGCAAGCCGGCATTTTTGAAGTGCGCAATATCCCGCCCGAGCAGCTCGATCCGCTTCTGGGAATCGGTTGCCCGAACATCGTGTATCCGTACTTGCGCGCGAATATTGCCGATATCATTACCCGTGCCGGATTTCCGCCCGTGCATTTGTCCGAGATTAATTTCGAGGTGTTTTACCAGCAGCGCATGCAAGCGCTCGCCGCGCAAGAACAGAAAGGCGATGCTGGTATCGTGATGCCGGACGGTTCCTCCGCCAAGCACTGATCGACGCTTGTTCTGCAGGATCGCGGTGGTCTTCAGCGGTGCCGCGCCGACGCCGGCGGGCGGGTTACGTTCGTAACGACAGGTACAGACGGAGATCTCCATGAAATTTTCACAATTGACATCGCTGGCGGCGTTCCTGTTGCCGCTGGCCGGGACAGGTGCGGCGTACGCGGTTGATTTCAAGTCGGTCGGCGCGGCGCCGGCAATTCTGTACGATGCGCCATCCGAAAAAGGGCGCCGGGTTTTTATTGCACCGCGCGGCATGCCCGTGGAGGTGGTGCTGACCTACGGTGAATGGACCAAGGTACGTGACGTCAGCGGCGATCTGTCATGGATCGAAGGCAAAGCGCTGACGTCGAAACGGACGCTGATTGCCAATGCGTCCGGCACAACCGTACGGGCTTCGGCAGACGACGCGGGCGCGGCGGTATTCACGGTCGACAAGGGTGTATTGCTCGAATTGGCTGAGCCGGTGGCATCGGGCTGGATCAAGGTCAGGCATCGCGATGGTCAAAGCGGTTATGTGAAGGCAAACGAGGTATGGGGTGAATAAGCCTGCCATCGAATGCCGGGGCATGATGATGACCAGGCCGTCAGCATTTTTCATTTGTGTAGCCGCCGCATGAACATTTCCATTCTTGGGGCCGGGGCGTGGGGCACCGCACTTGCCATTGCGTTGGCGGACCGGCACAACGTCGTTCTGTGGGGACGCAATCAGGATTTAATGGCCGACGCGGCAACACGGCGCGAGAACGTGGCTTATCTTCCCGGCCTTGCGCTGCCCGACAGCCTGACGATCACATCGGATTTCGGCGCCGCGGTCGCGCATGCGGCAGGCGCGGGAACCGGCGCTGAAACGCTATTGATCGCGGCTACCTCGGTGGCCGGATTGCGGCCTTTGCTGGAGGACTTGCGGCCACACCGCGTGCCTAATCTCGTATGGCTTTGCAAGGGGTTTGAGGAAGCCACCGGGATGTTGCCGCACCAGATTGCCCGCGCCGTGCTCGGCGAAGGGGCCGTATCAGGCGTGCTTTCCGGTCCTTCGTTCGCCCAGGAAGTGGCGCGCGGCTTGCCTTGCGCGCTCGCCTTTGCATCGGCGGCGCCTGGTTTGCGCGAGTGTGTCGTCAACGCTGTCCATGGTGGCAACATCCGCGTTTATACCACCGATGATGTCATCGGCGTGGAAGTCGGCGGCGCGGTAAAAAACATCATGGCGATTGCAACCGGGGTCATCGATGGCCTTGGGCTCGGACTCAATGCGCGCGCAGCGCTTATTACCCGTGGACTGGTCGAAATATCGCGACTGGGCATGGCATTGGGCGGTCGGAACGAAACCTTCATGGGTCTTGCCGGTGTAGGAGATCTGATACTGACCTGTACCGGCGACCTGTCGCGCAACCGCAAGGTTGGCCTCGCCCTGGCCCAGGGCAAACCGCTGGCCACCATCGTCACCGAGCTGGGTCATGTTGCGGAAGGCGTGCGCTGCGCACAGGCAGTCAGGGCGCTGGCGAAAGAGTGCGATGTTGACATGCCGATTACCAATGCAGTCGCCGGCGTTCTGTTTGATGGTGATTCGCCGCGCGATATGGTAGTGAAGTTGCTCTCACGCGATCCGCGGCAGGAGAGTGTGTGATGTTGGGGCATGTCGGCCCGGCCGGCGCTGGTGAACGGCAAACCTGAACTTCGCAGGGCAGACTTGAAGCATCGCTCAGAGCAGCAGAGACCTGTGACTCCGAACAGCCTCGAGCACGATGCCCTTCAGGTTGACGCCTCCCTCGCGGTCAACATATTGCAAAAGCGCGTGCCGCATCCCGGGATCCCAGAACCGTTTCAGATGCCTGGCAATTTCCGCCGAGGCTTGCGCTCGATCCGACAAGGCCTCGAAAAAGGAGCCGGTTTCATTTGCCATGATGACGAGCCTGTTGATGTCCATTCCGTCATTCCTCGTTACGTGGTGTAGCAGGTCCATATTCATGGATTGAGCCTGCTCCGGCCTTGACAATCGCGATGCTGGAAATGCGGGTTTTCGATGTCATGCGATGATTTGCTTTCTTCTATATCGGGCGGATGGCGGATCAAGGGCGCAATTCTGTCGGGTTACGGATGCAGCCACCTCGCATAACGTCTGATGATGGTTTTGTCATGGCCATCGTTTTGAAGAGCCTGCAATGACTGGCTCAGCGCGTTCACTACCACCTCGGGCGTTTCGAGATTGCAGGCCAGGTAATACTCGACGTCGCGCACGATCAGGACCGGTTTTATGCTCTTGCTCCCATGTTGGGCGGCAATCTGCGTTCCCTTATGCAATCCGGTTATCCACAAATCGATGCGGCCCGCAATCAATTTGGCAGCATTGACATCGTCATCACTGACCAATTCGAAGTTGGTGAATCCAAGAGACTTCAAATAAAGATATTTGCCGTCGTAAAACACCCCGCCAATACGATAGCCGCGCGCATCGGCAAGGGCGGTGATCCTCGCGCTGGCGTCCGCTCTTGCGAACAGCGCCCACTTATTGGTCGCAATCGGCCCTATCCATTTGAATAATTCGGACTGCTCGGGCAGTCGCGCAGTCGAATACACACAAGTGGCCGGTGTGTTAAGCGCGGTCAGATAAGCACGCGCCCATGGCAGTATCTGGATCTTGAGCGGCACGCCGGCACGGTGCCCCATTTCGGTAATCATCTCTGTCGAGATGCCGGCAATGTGCTCGCCATTGGCGTAATTGAACGGCGGGTTGTTTTCTGTTGTGATATCGATTGCGTTGACGGACGGTGCAAGCCCGGTGCCGAGCAGCCATATTGTTGCTGCAATACCATGCCACCCTGCCGATCGATAGCCGGAATTGAGATGCGATTTTTGAACGGCATTTTTTTTCATTTGGCTTTTTCGAACTGTGGCCTCGCGTCCGATGGGCAGAATTGCAATTGAAGTATTCCGGGGAAGCCAAGCCCCATGGGTGATTTTTGGCGACAGGTGGCAAAACGGCGTTTTCTTTTCAGAAGAACGTTAGCGGAATAAGTCCGGCGTAGCCGGACTAATGCCAAGTATTCATAGCTTGATGCAAATGCGGCATACCTGACGGTACAAATTCTGGTCGATTGCCGGAGGTCCGAAGCCGGATTCCGCGGCAGGTCAGGCCTGGTGTAGCAGGATGGTGAGCATTACTGAAGCATCTTCCCTGGCTCGCAAGGCATGCGGCTCGCCGCCGGCCAGATAGACCATGTCACCCGGCAGTAAAATTTGCGTTTTATGATGGGCCTGCAATTCGATCACACCTTCAATGCACAGGATGGTTACTTCGCCTGCGACCTTGTGTTCCGGCATGGACTTGCCCGTCGGCAGTACCAGTCGCATGATTTCAAGATGTGATGTCTTGATGAGCGCGGTAGAAACCGATTCCTTCAGGTGTTCACCGAGCGGGCGAGCATTGATCAAGTCGCCAGAGCTAGCATGGGGAAGGGACATCTTTATCTCCTTGATGGTGGGGGCAGGATTGCCAGTGTGTGCAGGTGCTGAAAAAAGTTCTGACGGAGAAGGGAATCACCCCCCCCACTTCGCAAGGTGATGCCTCTCTTTGGGCCGGTCTGTCTGGTGAGGGTAGCACTCGCGAGCGCCCGGGCTCATGTTTGCTGCCTCGTCTTCGTGACGGAAACGTCGTGACGGGAAAAAGCAACAGTTGCCACGCGTGTGCTTGCATGTTTCTGTCAATACGTAATGATGGTCAGGCAGTCATCAGCCCGGGGTTGGCATCCTCCTTTGTTTCTATGTTGCACATGAAGACATAACACTGACATATGGCTAAAGAGAGCCGGTTTATCAACACAAACTTCCGTGCGGTCGGCAAAAACCTAAAATATATTTGCACTTTTCCGTGGTTTTGGCGTCCGAAGAGTGCTCGATTCCAATGTGCTTGCACAGCATGAGTCCCGCCCTCCGCTTGGGGCTGTCAGAACGACAACAGTGTTGCCCTGAGCAACACACTATTTATTTGACACTCTTTAAAGAAATAATTCATATGCACATTAGTTTTTTTCCGTACACGCACCGCGCTTCCATCCGTACTGCAATGCGCGGCTTTACTTTGATCGAAATCATGGTCGTTGTTGTCATCATGGGTATTCTGGCCGCACTGGTTGTTCCCAAATTGATGGGGCGCACCGATGATGCGCGCATGATTGCAGCCAGGCAGGATATTTCAACCGTGATGCAAGGGCTCAAACTGTACAGGCTCGATAACCAGCGTTATCCGACAACAGAACAGGGTCTGCAGGCGCTCATTTCAAAACCCACCGCCGGACCCGTTGCCAACGGCTGGAAGACTGGTGGATATATCGACAAGCTGCCGAAAGATCCATGGGGTAATCCTTACCAGTATCTTTCGCCTGGCATCAAGGATGAGGTGGATGTATTTTCACTGGGGGCGGATGGACAGCCGGGCGGTGAAGGTAACGATGCCGATATTGGTTCGTGGGATCTCTGATTATTTCGTATTTTTTCAAAAACAAGAACCCGAGCTTAAGTGGACCGGTTGCTACACGGCCAGTATTTCGGTCGGTAATGCATGGTTTTACCTTGCTGGAGTTGCTTGTCGTAATGGTTATCGCGGGAATCATGCTGGGCCTGGTGTCATTCAATGCGATGCCCAGTCAGCAACAGATGCTACAGAACGATGCACAGCGTATAGCGCTGTTGTTGCAACTGGCGCGTGATGAAGCGATCGTGCGCAACCGTCCCATCGCATTTGAGGCTGATGAAGACCGGTATCGATTCCTGATGCGTGAAGAAAATATCTGGCAGCCTATTTCCAAGGACGATTTATTGCGCGAACGGGAATTCAAACGATCTCCGGTGGCATTGTCGATCAGCCCGGCACCTGCGGGAGAACCGGGGCCTGTGCGTATTGTCTTCGGCCGTGAGCCGGTCGACAAACCCTTTGTATTGATGCTCTCGCTCGGCGATTCGAATGTCGCTATACGCGCAGATGGCATCGGACATTTTGTGGTCGAATAATATGCGCACGCATTATTATCAGTTTCAGATCCGCCGGTGCGCCGGCCGCCAGTGCGCCGGCTTCACCTTGCTCGAAGTGCTGGTGGCATTGGTCATTGTCGGTACGGCTCTCGGGGCCAGCCTGCGCGCGGTGGGAAGCCTGACGCAAAACAGCAGCGATCTGCGCGCCTCCATGATGGCGTCCTGGTCGGCTGAAAACAGGCTTACGCAAATCCGGCTGGCGCATGAATGGCCGCAGCTTGGCAAACGCTCATTCGATTGTGTGCAGGGTGAGCTGCGCCTGGTGTGCGAAGAAAATGTATTTGCGACACCAAATCCGTCTTTCCGCAGGGTTGAAGTCAGCGTATTCGACGCCGGGAATGCCGAGCGGCGCATTTACAAATTGACCCAGGTTGTTCCGCATGACTCATAAGCGCGTGCAAACATGTTCTTCGCAGGGCCGGCAAAAGGGGCTCACACTGATTGAGCTTCTGGTGGCCATCAGCGTGCTCGCATTTGTCGCGGTGCTGGGATATCGTGGACTGGACAGCATCGTGCGGGCACGGGTGGCGTTGACCAGCGATCTTGAGCAGACGCGCGGCATGCAACTCACGTTTGCACAGTTACAAAGTGATGGTGCGCATCTCGCCAGCCCCGAGTTGATTCCAGGCCGTGAGCCATTGGCCGCGGTTGAAGGGCGCCTGACCTTGGTGCGCACGGTGTTTGCCGATAACCAGCCGCCACGGCTGCAAGTCGTTACTTATCGCCTGAAGGATGGTGTATTCAATCGTCGTGAGTCAGCTGCGACCCGGGATCTCAAGGAAATCGATGCGCTGTGGCAGGCTGCCGCCAGCGACACGGAAAAAGCCCAGGAAGTGCAGTTGCAGTCAGGTGTCAGCGCGCTGTCCATGCGTCTGTGGTACGGCGCCGCACAGGGGTGGCGCGCGGCGAATGCGCCCCCTGCCACCGCTGACAATGCCACGCCGGTGGTGACGCCAGGAGGCCATGGCCAGATTATGCCTTCGTATTCAAACACGCCGACCGGATTGGAAGTGTCGTTGAAATTGCAGGGGCGGGAAGCGAATATGATCAAGGTATTCCTGCTGGGGCCCGTATGAGCGCGCGCTCCGTTTCTCTTGCGCGTCAGCGCGGCGTCGCCGTCATCACCGCGCTGCTGCTGACCACCCTGTGCATCACGATTGTCTCCAGTCTGTTCTGGCAGCAGCAAGTGCAGGTGCGTTCAATCGAAAATCAGCGCCTGCAGTCGCAAAACCAATGGTTGTTGCGCGGCGCGCTCGATTGGGCAAGACTGATCTTGCGCGAGGATGGCAGGATATCGAACGAAGATACTCTGGATGAGCCGTGGGCAGTGCCGCTTTCGGAAACCCGTATTGACCAATATGTGGAAAACAATCGTGCCGATACCGACGCTTCCGATGCGACCTTATCTGGCAGCATTGCCGATGCCCAGTCGCACTATAACCTGACTAACCTGAGCACAAATGGGGTCATCAATCCCCGCGAAATTGCCGTGTTTGAGCGCTTGCTCACCAATCTGCGTCTGAATCCCGCGCTGGCAAAAGCGACGGCGGACATGATGCGGGCATCGCAACCAAAACCGGCGGCACCCAGGCAGGCCAGTGAACAGAAAACCGAGGGTTCCCAACCCATGGCGCTTACACAAATCGATGATTTACTCGCGGTGCCCGGATTTACAAATGCGGATTTGGACAAGCTCAGGGATTTTGTCGTGGTGTTGCCTGGCGCCACAGCGATCAATGTCAATACCGCGCCAGTTGAAGTCCTGGCTGCAATCGCGCCCACCATGTCAATGACCGATGCGACGACGCTGGTGGCTAGCCGCAAGACTGCCAGTTTCCGTGATCTGAACGATCTGGCGCAGCGTTTGCCCGGAAAATTTACCGGCGATCAGGACACGCAGCTTGCAGTGGCATCCAATTACTTTTTAGTCAATGGCAAGGTAAACATGAGTCGGGCCGGGCTTTCCGTCCAAGCGCTGATACGACGGGACAGAACCATTACCAGGCTGATCTGGATCCGGGAAAACTAAAAGGGAAAAGCCGCTTTGAGCACACTCTATATTCGCCTGCCTTCCAAAGCTGCCGCTGAAAGTGCGGAACACTGGATACGCCTGCCGTCCCCATATGCATGGGTATCGGGTAACGGCGCAATCGAGCGTGAAGGCGTTGCGCCCTTGGTCGACCTTGCCGAGCCGGTGGCGAAGGCGCAGCGCGTTTTTCTGCTGATGGCCGCCAGCGATGTCAGCCTGCTGCGGGTCCGGGTGCCGCCGATGTCGGCCGCCAGACTAAGGGCAGCGCTGCCCAACATGGTGGAGGATCAGCTTGTCAGCGATCCGGCTGAATGTGTTGTAGTCGATGGTGGTTCGTCGGAGGGCTTGCGAACGGTCGCGGTAGTGCAGCGCGCATGGCTCGAAATAATCATCCAGACGTTCCGTACCTATGGCGCACGCCACCTTGCCGCATTGCCTGCGCAATTGTGTTTGCCCTACAAAACCGATCTGGTTTCGGCGGCGATCACCGAACACGGCATCGACATTGACCTCTCGCTGCGCTTGTCTGAACAGGATGGCATCGGTTTGCCGATCATGCCTGAGCAACCGGAATTCGCCCCGCATGAAGTCATCGAGGCGATAATCGCTGTGGTGCCACATGCACCGGTGATGCTGTATGTTCCGCTTCAGGCTGTACCGGCTTATCAGCAGGTGTGCAAGGAAACGAATTCAGCGGATCAGCGCATCACGGTTGTTGCCGACGAGTGGCCGCACTGGATTGCCGGTGCCAGGAGCGTAGCGCTCGATTTGACGGCCGGACTGGGAGCCGCGTCCCGCCCGGGCCTGAATTGGCGGCCGTGGCGCTGGCCGCTGGCGCTCGCTGCCCTGGTCCTGGTCGTCAACATCGTCGGCTTGAACATTGAATGGTGGCGCTTGAAAAATGATGCCGCGGCGCTGCGGGCCAACATGACTCAGGTTTACAAGACGGCTTATCCGAACGAGACGGTGATCAGGGATCCGGTCGCGCAATTGCGGCAAAAGATCGCAACCGCCAGGCGTGTCTCGGGTCAGTCGGCGCCGGATGATTTTACCGCGCTCACCGCAGCATTTGCCGAAGCGTGGGCCAGTTCCGGGCAGGCGTCACCGGCCGGCATCGCGGGTCTCGAATATCGCGACCGCAGCCTGTTCGTGCGCCTGAAGCCAGATGCGCAAGCGCCAGTCGAGCAGGTAAAGGCCGCCCTGGCTGGCCGCGGCCTGTCGCTGGTGCCGGCGGCGTCGCAGTCCGCCGGAGTCGTGTGGCAGATTCGGAGTGGAAAATGAACTTCAATCGAGCAATGAACCGAATGGCGCAATCGTTGTCCGAGTTCTGGGCCGTGCGCAATGTGCGTGAACGCAGATATTTGCTGGCCGCGGCCGCGATACTGTTGTCGGCACTTCTTTACAGCCTCCTGATCGGACCCGCCATCACTGGCATTGATCAATTGAACAAAGCCTTGCCTGCGCTACGTCAGCAGGTGGCGCAAATAAGATCATTGTCACAGGAGGCCGCAGGGCTTACCAGTCAGGCTCCACTTTCTGTAGTCCCCATGACGAGGGCTAGCCTTGAAGCATCGCTGGCGCGGAAAGGGCTCAAGCCGCAAAGCGTGAGCTTGACCGGAGACGTTGCGCAAGTACAACTCGGATCGGTATCGTTTGCCGGAACGATTGATTGGCTAGATGATGTACAGAAAACCGGGCTGATTTCAGTAGCTGAGGCAAAAGTTGTTGCGTTAGCTCAACCTGACATGGTTGATGTAACCGTAATGTTGCGGCAGCAAAAGAGCGAATAATGTGATTCTGACGGCATCCTTTTTGATGTTCAGGCAACGTGCTCATGCGACCGCCGTGCATGCGGCAACGGACGTGCGGTCGGGAAGAAAGTTCAGTAAGTGAAACGCCTTGCCCTATGGGTACTGGCAGGGCTGGTAACTGTTTTCATCACGTTGTTTGCATTTCTGCCTGCGACATGGATGTCCTCATTAGTGGAAAGGGAAACAGGAGGCCGGATAACGCTGGGTGACGCGCAAGGCACATTGTGGAAAGGCTCTGCCTTCATAGGTGGTGCGGCAAGCGGCAAGGATCCGGTGACGCCGCTTTTGCCCGGCCGCTTTTCGTGGCGCTTGTCACCGATGGTGCTGGCAGGTCGGGTTGACGCGGAACTGGCTAACGCCGCGGCCTTGACGCAAACGATCAGGATGACAGGCAGCTGGACCGAGTGGCATGTCAGTCCGGGAGCAGTTCTGCTGCCGGCAGAACGACTTTCCGGGCTGGGTGCGCCGCTCAATACGATCCAGCCGTCAGGTCAGATGCGGTTGTCATGGGGTCCGCTGCAGGTCACGCGGCAGGGAAACAGGATGGAGCTGACAGGATTGATGAATCTGGAGATGAATGACATCGCATCGCGCTTGTCTCCGGTCAAGCCACTGGGGGCATACAAGCTCGCCCTTGACTGGCGCGGATCGCAAGCCCGCTTGACGCTCGTGACAGTCAGGGGGCCGATGTTATTAAATGGTTCTGGCAAGTTGCAGAACGGTCGCCTGCAATTTTCCGGTAACGCGGAAGCGGAAGCAGGACAGGAAGCAAGACTGGCGAATTTGCTCAATTTGCTTGGACAACGTCGCAGAGTAAGCGGCAAAGATGTAATAGCGCTAGAGTTCAAATGAAAAAAAATAAACAATTGGCAAAAACTTCTCAACAAGACCCGGCAGTCTGGCGCCGCTGGTGTGCAACAATGGCGTTGTGTGCTATCGCAGGCATGCAGCCTGCGGCCGCGCAGGACCCGGCCTCCAACCAGGCGGTGCTCAATTTTGTCGGCGCCGACATTGATTCCGTCATCAAGGCGATCGGTCACTACACGAATACGACCTTCATTATCGATCCGCGCGTCAAAGGCACCATCAGCGTGATATCCGAAAAGCCGGTCACCAAGGACCAGGCATTTCAATTGCTGACCTCGGCCTTGCGCCTGCAAGGATATGCGGTGGTGAGAACCGATGGTTTGGTGAAAGTCGTGCCGGAGGCGGATGCGAAAGTGCAGGCGGGCCCGATTCAGGCTGGAGCAATTCGCGGCGATCAGATCGCTACCCAGATTTTCCGCCTCAATTACGAAGCGGCCGCGAACATGGTTCCCATCTTGCGGCCGCTCATCTCGCCCAACAATACAATCAACGCCAACCCCAGCAACAACACCCTGGTCATCACCGATTACGCCGACAACCTGAGGCGTCTTGGACGCATCATTGCATCGCTTGACGGGCCGGCCGCCGCCGACCTCGATGTGATTCCGATCCGCCATGCGATGGCGACCGATATAGCCCTGATGGTGAACCGCTTGCTCGAGCCCGGCGTGGGCGCCGATCCCGGGCGCACCAGCCTGCTGGCTGATTCGCGGACCAACTCGGTCATCATCCGCGCACCGTCGGCGGCGCGAGCCAATCTCGCAAAATCCCTGATTGCCAAGCTGGATCAGCCGACCGCGCAGCCAGGCAATGTGCATGTGATCTATCTGAAAAACGCAGAAGCAACACGACTCGCGCAAACCTTGCGTGCGGTAGTGGCGTCCGAGGCTTCGGCAACCGGGTCGCCCACAACCCCCAGTCCCACGCCACAACCGCCGTCCCCCTCCCCACAGCAGGGAGCGGCGCAGGGCGGCATGCAGGCGCCGCCATCTTCTCCGGCGCCTCAGCAGGGGCCGCTGCCGACTGGCGGCGCAGGTGGTTTTATCCAGGCTGATGCCGCAACCAATGCGCTGATCATCACGGCCAGCGAGGCGGTATATCGCAATTTGCGTACCGTGATCGACAAGCTCGATGCGCGCCGCGCCCAGGTCTATGTCGAGTCGCTGATTGTCGAAGTATCGGCCCAGCGCGCGGCTGAGTTCGGCATCCAGTGGGCGGGACTGTCGGGCGATGAAAACAGCGGTTATCGCCTCGGTGGCATTACCGGGTTCACGCCGCAGGGCGCGGGCAATAATTTGATCAGCCAGGCAGCGTCGAGGGCAACCGCAGGCACTCCTTTGCCGCCTGGTAATGGACTGACGGTTGGTCTCTTCCGACAGCTTCATGGCGCTCTCGGTTTGGGAGCGATCGCCCGCGCCCTGGAGTCGGATGACCAGGCCAATATTCTTTCCATGCCAAATCTGATTACGCTCGATAACGAAGAAGCGAGAATCATCGTCGGCCAGAATGTGCCCTTCGTTACCGGCCAGTACACGACTGCGGCATCCGGCGGCACCGCCGGCGTCAATCCGTTCCAGACCATTGAGCGCAGGGATATCGGCTTGTCGCTGCGTGTACGGCCACAGATTTCCGAAGGCGGCACGGTCAAGATGGCAATCTATCAGGAGACGTCGGCGATCCAGGACACGACCGCCTCGGGCATCATCACCAGCAAGCGCTCCATCGATACCAATGTACTGGTCGACGATGGCCAGATTATTGTGCTGGGCGGACTGATCGATGACAATTTGCAGGACGGTGTGGAAAAGGTGCCCGGACTTGGCGACATTCCCATCATTGGCGGCCTGTTCAAATATCAGAGGCGCAACCGCGTTAAAACCAACCTGATGGTGTTTCTGCGGCCGACCGTGATACGGAGTAACGAGCATAGCGTCAACGTCGCAGGTGATCGCTACAATTACATACGCAACGCTGAAATCAGCGCGCAGCCGGAGCCGACTCTCGTACTGCCTAACCTTGGCGCACCGTTATTGCCAGCACTCGAGGGTGGCCGATTGCTCGACGGGCCTTTATACAATGCAACTCCGCCTAACAATGCCAATGTCCCGCCGATGCTGCGGCAGCCGATGCTGCAGCAGCCGACGCTACGGCAGCCAGTTGCGCCGTTATCGAAGCCATTGCCTCGTGGCTCTGCGTCCCAACAATCTGATCCCATCATTAATTCCGGACCCTAGTGAGTAAAGACATGATCGACGCCCGCCTTCTACCTTTTGCATTTGCCCGTGATTTTGCATTGCTCGCGCATCGCAACGGCACGGCCGATAGCGCGGTCGAAGTCTGGGTTTCCGATGCAACCCAGCCCCGCGCCATTGCGGAAGTGAGCCGCCGCTTCGGACGCGTCAAACTGAAATCCATGTCGCGCGAAGCATTGGAATCGGCGATCGCCAAGGCCTACGCCGGTTCCGGCGGCGATGCGGCACAGGTCATCGACGAGTACGAATCCGATCTCGATCTGGCGAAGCTGATGCTTGACATGCCCGCGATCGAGGATTTGCTGGAATCGGCCGACGATGCGCCGGTTATCCGGATGATCAATGCGCTGCTGACCCAGGCCTTGCGTGAAGGTGCGTCCGATATACATGTCGAGCCGTTCGAACAGATATCCGTGGTGCGCTTCCGGATAGACGGTACCTTGCGTGATGTAGTCCGGCCGAAAAAAGCAATCCACGCGTCGCTGATTTCGCGCATCAAGATCATGTCGCAGCTCGACATCGCTGAAAAGCGCCTGCCGCAAGACGGCCGCATTACCTTGCGGGTGGGCGGCAAGCCGGTCGATGTGCGGGTGTCTACCTTGCCGACCGGTCATGGCGAACGCGCCGTGCTGCGCCTGCTGGACAAAGAGGCCGGCCGGCTCGATCTGCAGCATCTGGGCATGAGCGACAAGGCCTTGCCTGAATTTGACAGCCTGATTGCCCAGCCGCACGGCATCGTATTAGTCACGGGGCCGACTGGCTCCGGCAAGACAACAACGCTGTATGCGGCCTTGTCCCGTCTGAATGCAACCGCCACCAATATCCTGACGGTCGAAGATCCGATCGAATATGAATTGGCCGGCGTGGGCCAGACCCAGGTCAACGCTCGCATCGACATGACATTCGCCAAGGCGTTGCGCGCGATTTTGCGGCAGGACCCCGATGTCATCATGATCGGGGAAATACGCGATCTGGAAACCGCCCAGATTGCCGTACAGGCATCGCTGACCGGTCACCTGGTGTTGGCCACACTCCATACCAATGATTCGGCTGCCGCGGTGACGCGTCTGCTTGACATGGGGATTGAACCGTTTTTGTTGTCGTCATCATTGCTTGGTGTCGTCGCCCAGCGCCTGGTACGCAAATTATGTCCACATTGCCGGCGCCACGATGGTGAGCTGTGGCAGGCAGTCGGTTGTGACAAGTGCGGGCATACCGGTTATCAGGGACGGGTCGGTGTTTATGAGTTATTGCAGACCACCGAGCAGATCCGCGCGCAAATTCATGACCGCGCGTCCGAGGCGGACATACGCGCGACGGCGCAGCGTGATGGCATGCGCACCATGCGCGAAGATGGTGAGCGCTGGCTTGCGGATGGCACCACCACGCAGGCGGAACTGTTGCGCGTCACGAAAGATTAACCCGACAGCTTACCTGAGGTACCGTTTTGCCCGCATTTCGCTATGAAGCCGTCAATACCGCAGGCGCCACCAAAAAAGGGGTCGTTAATGCCGACAGCGCCCGCGCTGCGCGCGCTGATCTGCGCACCCAGGGCCTGGTGCCCATTGCCGTCGATGCGATTGCCACGCAACTTGATGAATCCGGCCAGACCAAAGGCCGTGCATTTGGCGATCGCCTGTCGACGAATGAGTTATCACTCTTTACGCGGCAGCTGGCGAGCCTGCTGGAAGCAAGCCTGCCGCTGGAGCAGGCATTTTCCGCGTTGCTGGAACAAGCCGAGCGACCTTATGTGCGCGACCTGATCGCCTCGATCCGTTCCGAAATAATGGGCGGCGCATCATTGTCCGATGCCCTGTCACAGCATCCGCGCGATTTTGCCGATATCTATCGGGCGCTGGTTGCATCCGGCGAACAAATCGGCCAGCTCTCGCGCGTGCTGTCGCGCCTCGCCGACTATATCGAACGCCGCAATGCGTTGGTGCAAAAAGTAAAATTGGCATTTACCTACCCGGCGATTGTTACCGTGGTAGCGTTCGCCATTGTCATTTTCTTGTTAACGTATGTTGTGCCGCAGATTGTTTCGGTGTTTGCCAACACGAAGCAAAAGCTTCCGTTCCTGACAGTGATGATGCTGGCGATATCGGACTTTGTACGGAGTTACGGCTGGATCGTTTTCCTGGTGGCCGTCGGTTTGTTTTTTGCATGGCGTACGGCATTGAAAAATCCGGACGTCAAGTTACGCTGGCACAAGTGGCTGCTGACGGCGCCGCTCTATGGCAAATTCGAGCGCAGTCTCAACACCGCGCGTTTCGCAAGCACATTGGCAATTACCACTGGATCCGGCGTGCCGATTTTGCGCGCATTGCAAACCAGCCGGGATACCCTGTCCAATGTCGCCATGCGTGCGCAGGTGGAAGACGCCGCCAACAGCGTGCGTGAAGGTGTGGGCCTGGCGCGTGCGCTGTCAGCGCATAAACATTTTCCGCCAATGCTGATCCATATGATTCGAGCCGGCGAGGTGACCGGCGAACTGCCGGCGATGCTCGACCGTGCCGCCAATGCACAGGAGCAGGACCTGGAACGGCGCGCCATGACGATTGCCGGCTTGCTGGAACCGGCGTTGATTCTGGCAATGGGTGTGGTGGTGCTGCTGATCGTATTGGCGGTGCTGATGCCGATTATCGAGATCAACCAGCTGGTGCGCTGATGCCGTCCAGTCGAGTCTTGAAATAAAGGAAATGTAATGAAACGCTGGCCTCTCGTAGCGAGTTTCGCCCTTTTTCTGGCGCTGTGCGTGTCGCTTGCTTTTTGGGCGATGCAACTGTTCAAACCACCGCTGCGCACAGTAACCGCACCACCACAGGTTACGCAGTCGGCGCCCAACCTGGATGCGGCCGCCAGCTTGTTTGGCGGGCGCACCACAATGGCTGTCGCCAGCAATTTTCAGTTAAAGGGTGTTGTGGTCTCGGGTAATCCGGCGAGCAGCATCGCGATCCTGGCGGCCGATGGCAAGCCAGCGCAGGCGGTGAGGGCGAATAGGGAAGTCGTGCCAGGCGTTACGGTCAAGGAGGTCCATCAGCGTTATGTATTGCTGTCGGAGGGCGGGGTAGCGAAGCGTGTGGATTTGCCCGAAAGCGCCAAAAGCGGTCCGGGCACGAGCCCGGCGATGAATGCGCCAGTCTCGCTGCCACAGGCGCAAATGATGCCTCCCCAGCAGGTACAGATGGAACAACCGCCTGCGGAAGAAAACACTCAGGAACCAGAGCAGGCGAACGAACAGGGTGGCAATGACACATCCGGCGTGGCGCCCAATCCGCCAGGATTGCAACCCGGAATGAACGGGCGGATGCCACGCCCGGGTATGCCGCCCGGCCGGCAACAACGCTGACTTCGGGGCAATTATTTATAAAACATAGCGTGATAAATCCTCGTTAATGGCCAGTTCGCCAAGGCGTTGGTCGACGTACGCGGCATTGATTTCGAAAGTCTTGCCGGATGTTTCGCTGGCGGAGAAGGAGATTTCCTCCAGCAGTTTTTCCATCACGGTATATAGACGCCTGGCGCCAATGTTTTCGGTCTTTTCGTTGACTGAAAATGCAATTTCAGCCAGGCGCTGGATGCCGCTTTGCACAAATTCGATGTTGATGTTTTCGGTCGACAGCAGTGCTTCATATTGTTTGGTCAAACAGGCATCGGTACCGGTCAGGATGCGTTCAAAATCGGCAATCGACAGGGAATCCAGTTCTACCCGTATCGGGAAGCGGCCCTGCAGTTCCGGAATCAGATCGGAGGGTTTTGCCAGATGGAACGCGCCCGATGCAATGAACAGTATGTGATCGGTCTTGACCATGCCGTATTTGGTGTTGACGGTAGTGCCCTCCACAAGCGGCAACAAATCGCGTTGTACACCGGCGCGTGAAACGTCCGCACCGCCGACTTCCGAGCGTGACGCGATTTTGTCAATTTCATCGAGAAAAACAATGCCGTTCTGCTCGACGTTGGCAATCGCTTTTTGCTTCAGATCATCGTCGTTGATCAGCTTGCCGGCTTCCTCTTCAATCAACAGCTTCATCGCCTCCTTGATCTTCACTTTGCGCGATTTCTTGCGGTTGCTGCCGATGCCGGAAAACATGGATTTGATCTGCTCGGTCATTTCTTCCATGCCCGGAGGCGCCATGATTTCCATCTGTGGCCCGGATTCGGCTAACTCGATCTCGATCTCGCGGTCGTCGAGCGCCCCTTCACGCAGACGCTTGCGAAAAGTCTGACGCGCGGTATTGCCTGTACTTGTTTCACTTTCGGTTTGTGCGCCCTGACTCGTATTAAAACCGAAATCCCGTGCCGGCGGCACCAGGATATCGAGTATGCGCTCTTCCGCTGCATCGTCCGCACGGGCACGTACCTTGCGCATTTCCAGCTCGCGCGTCTGTTTGATGCCTATGTCGATCAGATCGCGGATGATGGTGTCGACATCCCGTCCCACATAACCGACTTCGGTAAATTTGGTTGCCTCTATTTTGATGAAAGGCGCGTCCGCGAGCTTGGCCAGGCGCCGTGCGATCTCAGTCTTGCCTACCCCTGTCGGGCCGATCATCAATATGTTCTTGGGCGTGATTTCATGGCGCAATGGTTCCGCCACTTGCTGCCGCCGCCAGCGATTACGCAACGCAATCGCCACCGCGCGCTTTGCGCGTCCTTGGCCGACCACATGTTTGTCGAGTTCGGAAACAATCTCTTGAGGAGTCATGTTCATATAATGTTTGGGTGACTTTGCGTTATCGGAAAGGGGCTACTCCAAGGTCTCGATCGTATGCGAGAGATTGGTATAGATGCACAGTTCGCCAGCAATCGTCAGCGATTTTTTGACAATTTCAAGCGGCGACAATTCGGTATTTTCTTGTAACGCTTTTGCCGCCGATTGCGCAAATGCACCGCCTGAACCGATAGCACCGACACCGTCCGTCGGTTCCAGCACATCACCGTTGCCAGTAATAATCAGCGTGGATTCCCGGTCGGCGACCAGCAGCATCGCTTCCAGACGTCGCAGCATGCGGTCGGTACGCCAGTCCTTGGCAAGTTCGACTGACGCCCGCATCAGGTTGCCCTGATGTTTTTCAAGCTTCCCTTCAAACCGTTCAAGCAGCGTGAATGCATCCGCTGTGCCACCGGCGAATCCGGCGATCACTTTGCCTTGATACAATTTTCGCACTTTGCGTGCAGTGCCCTTCATCACGATATTGCCCAATGTGACCTGGCCGTCGCCGCCGAGTGCGACCACGTTGCCACGTCGTACCGACAAAATCGTCGTGCCGTGAAATTGTTCCATGCTTGTCCCTGAAATAAGTGGCGGACTGATAAGTTCACAACTCGTCGCTACATTACGTTTGGCGTCGAGAGAGAAGTCAGTTTGTCAGTGGGTAACAAATTTAAAAGTGGGGGCGGGAGTCTCGAATGCAAGTCACGTGACTGCAACTGCAACTGCAACTGCAACTGCAACTGCAACTGCAACTCGATGTCAGAGTTTGCGCGGCACGATGCGCGCAATGTCCTTTAAACCCATGACGTTGAATAATGTGGCGACAAGATGATTCACATGATGCAATTCGATCGTCTTGTCATTGCCGCACAGTGGCGCCAGGCTCATTAACAATTGGGTGGCGGAGTTGAAGTCAACCCGATGTAAACGTGAACAATCCAGTATCGCTGGATTATGAGCGGCGACAAAACTTGTAATTGCTCCAATCACTTGTTCGGTGCGCCCATCAACAACCGGCGGCAACATGAAACTGTCAGATGCGGTATCAACTGAACCAATCTCTTCGGCTGCAGTTGTGATTTTGTTGATTGGCGCTACAAATGCAGGCGGTGACACTTCGAATGTGATGCAATAATCGATGCTGGCTTCTTCAAACTCTTTTTCCATATTCAATAATCGCAGAACTTCGAGCAACAATAGCCATGGCGCCTCGGTCTCATCACGACGGCCAACTTCAAGAATGGAGCGAATTTTTTCTGCCAGTTCTGATGCGCCGACCAGAATCAGATCGTGTTCGGAACTCTGCAGTTTATTCAGCATTCGCAGCAACAGACCGCAACCGACAGGGGCGACTTCCGTGACGCGTGCAAATTCGAGGCGCAATACGGAATTGTTTTCACCCAGCTTCTGCGCTCGCTCGAGCAGTTTGATGATCTCGCCGTCGAGTTTTCCAACAAACGGAATTGTGGGTGTGGCGCCAGTCTGCACCAAGGCAGCCGGCTGCGAGTCGATTTTTTTTACCTCGATCCAGGACGGCGGTGAACTCTCGAATGTGCTCGCATAATCAATCGACAGGTTCTCGAACGCTTCCTGCGCGCCAGTGATCTGATATAAATCAAACAGCATCCACCATGCGGTCCGGACATCGTCATCCAGTGCTTCGTCACGAATTGCCCCTAACAACATTTGCTCGACAACTGCGCTTTGGTCATTGGCGAACATGATCGCGGCTTCTTCAATCAAATGCGCCGCGCCAGTGCTCGATACTTCAATTGCGATTGCTTTTCCTTCCGCCCCAAGCAGGAATTCCGTGGTGAGGCGCATACTCGGCAAGAACGATCCGACTGTTGTCGTGGGAGAGCGCAACTGCGTTGTGCCTGATGCCGCACGACTGGTCCTGGATGTTGCAGGATTGCGCGCAGTCGCTTGCGCTGGGCCCGGCAATGAATTGAGGGAGGCCGGTTGTGTCGTGGTGAATTCAGACGACATTTCCGATTCGATGGCATCGATTTTCCGTGCAGTCGCGCTGGCCCTGGCGGCATTCCGCTGAACCTGTTTTGAGCGCTCGACAGTGCCCGAGCCAATATCCGCGCGGACATTTCCTTCAGGACGTTTTGGGCGTGAAGGTTCTTTGTCTGCGGGTGCCGGCTGATTGTCTTTCTTGCCAAAAAGCCCGAAAATCGCCACGTGTTTCCCGTCGTTATACGTTAATGTCGGTTCCCGCCAGGGAGGTAGAGTTGAACTCTAGACGAAATTATAGCGCTATAAACAATAATTACAGCCGTATGGCGCTGGCATATCGAATCATGTAGTAGCTTTTGGCGGGAAATCACTACAATCTTGACACTTCAGCGAGTAACAGAGTGTGGATTCCCGGGTGCGGGAAAAAGAGCCGAAGGTCTTGATATACTGGATTGTATACTTGGCGGAGGCGGCCGAAACGTGTTCCGGGCGGTCTATGCCAGCGGTAGATTACCTTTACAGAGCAACTGAAGACCTGTAATTGCGAGTGGTATCCGCTGCCGCTGTAGCAAGACGCGTTGTAGCCAGGATTCCAGGCCCGAGATTTTTTATTTTGGTAATTCTGCCTGTCCGCCGGGATATTTTTGCTGGAGATCATCCCCGTTGCAAATCGGCTACAGAACGGCAATCGCTGGGACCGCCTGCCTGGCTTTTTGATAATTTACCGGCGTGTGCACAATGATGTCACACGCCTTCCATTACGCTGCCGGTTCAGCCGCGATCGGAACTGGCAATCAGTCGCCGTACAGCTTCTGCTTGAGCTCACGACGTTGCTGTGCTTCGAGGGACAGTGTTGCGGTTGGTCGTGCAAGCAAGCGAGGGATGCCGATGGGCTCACCGGTTTCTTCGCACCAGCCGTAATCGCCGGCGTCGATACTCGCGATCGACTGCTGCACTTTCTTGAGCAACTTGCGTTCCCGATCGCGGGTACGCAGTTCAAGCGCATGTTCTTCTTCGATGGTTGCACGGTCGGCCGGATCGGGGACAAGCACTGTTTCACGCAGGTGTTCTGTTGTCTCGCCGGCATTTTTCAGCAAATCTTTTTCAAGTTGCTGCAAGCGCGCCTTAAAGAAAGCGAGTTGAGCGGCATTCATGTATTCCTTGTCGCCCATCTTGAGGATTTGCGCTTCGGTAAGCAGGGTGCCGTCCGCGAGGACGTCCGGGGTCGATTTAGTTGTTTTAGTTGCCACTTCGCATACTTTCGAAACTACGGTTTTATCAATTGTATCGGCTAATCCGGCAGACGCTTTGTTGCTGCTCATGCTTGCGCCATGTTGGATCACTTTGGACTGCATTTCAGCAGCAGCAAAAGCCACCGCTATTCCCGCAAGTGCCACAGTTTACACTGCCATGGCGCTTGCTGTTTTTGACCTTTTCCTAACGATTGCGCTAATTTGTTTTCACTCCACAGTTGCCCCGCGTGGATTTGTGCCACGCGTCTCTACGGCCCCGGTACTTAGAATTAAACCCCGGTAGTTTATACCAAACATTGTTCAAGACCTTGAATAATAATATCTTTCGGCAGGTTTATGCCGATAAAGACCATTTTGCTCGCGCGTTCATCGGTAGCCTCCCACTTTCCGCCGATATCAGTTCCCATCATCTGATGGACACCTTGAAATACCACTTTGCGGTCGGCCCCATCCATCGATAACACCCCCTTGTAGCGCAACATGCGGGGGCCATAGACGTTGACAAGGCTGCTGAGAAATTCTTCGAGCCGGGCAGCGTCGAATGGGCGCGTGCTCTTGAATACGAACGCCGCAATGTCGTCGGAGTGGCCCCCGCCTGCGGCGTGCGCCGCGCCATCGCCATGTTCACAATGATCATGGCAGTCGTGGTCGGCATGCGCATGCTCATGCGCTTCCGCTTCAGCCGCCAGAAAGTCAGGATCGATTTCCAGCTTTTCATTCAGATTGAAACCGCGGATGTCCAGGATGTCGGCAATGGGCGTTTGGCCGAAATCTGCCTTGCCGGTCTGGGCACGCGGATTCATGCGTTTCAGGCGTGTCATCAAACGCTCGACTTCAGCGGTGCTGACCAGATCTGTTTTCGACAGCAATAGCCGGTCGGCAAATCCCACCTGACGCTGTGCTTCTTCATGTTCATCCAGTTGCTGCATCGCGTGTTTGGCATCAACTACGGTGATGATGGCATCCAGCAAAAAATGCGTCGCGACTTCCTCGTCCATGAAAAACGTCTGCGCAACCGGACCGGGATTGGCCAAACCCGTGGTTTCAATGACAACGCGATCAAATTGCAGTTCACCCGCATTGCGTTTCCGGGCCAGGGTGGTGAGCGCGGCAATCAAATCGCCTCGTACCGTGCAGCAGATGCAGCCATTGTTCATTTCAACAATCTGCTCACTGCTATCCTGCACCAGAATTTCGTTATCGATATTTTCTTCGCCGAATTCATTTTCAATTACGGCGATTTTGTGGCCATGCGGCTCTTGCAGGATGCGATTGAGAAGCGTGGTCTTGCCGGCCCCAAGAAAGCCGGTCAGGATGGTAGTCGGGATCATTGTCATGGTTGGGTGGGGTCAGAAATCAAGCTGCGCAATCGGCGCACCAGCCTTTTACGGTCAGTTCGACATCGTGGCATTGAAAACCTTTGGCCAAGGTTTCCTCAAGCACATGTTCCAGCTGTTTCCATAATGTTGACTGCGGCCGCGCGGGGTCGGGGGTGAGATGTGCCATTGCTTTTGCGCCGCTGCTGCTATCGAGGCAGAATACCGTGGTACACCGGGTGCATTTGAAGTGGCTGTGCTGATGTTGTACAGGTTGCTGGCTGGCGCTGGAAACATCATTGTTTTGTGTATGGTCGGCTCCGGAGCTGTAACGGAAAATGCGATCGTCGCCAGCAATCTTGTGCGCCAGCCTGGCGTCGACCAGGCAGTCCAGCGCCCGGTATAAGGTTACACGGTCGATGTCGACCAATGCCTCTTGTATAGAGTGATGCGAAAAGGCACAGCGCGCATCCAGCAATGCGGCCAGAACCTTGACCCTTGCCGTCGTTATACGCACCGATGCGTCACGCAGCTGCGATTCAGCAAGCGTGTGGGCATGATTCATGGTGTGCTTTCGGTTGCGAAGTGCGCCGGTAGCGTCAGGTTTGACTTTCGTCATCATTAGGCCGGGATCAGGTAATGTGGAGATTATGCCGCACTTTGCAATTCAGTTGCAAATAGGTGGAAGTGGTTATTCCGATGCTGCGCCTGCAGGCCTATTCACTCACTTTTTTCGCGCGAGGATGTGCAAGGTCATAGACTTGGGCAAGTCGTTGAAAATCAAGCGAGGTATATACCTGCGTTGCGGCGATCGATGCATGGCCCAGCA
Organism: Pseudomonadota bacterium; assembly: GCA_040387375.1. Classification (GTDB taxonomy): domain Bacteria; phylum Pseudomonadota; class Gammaproteobacteria; order Burkholderiales; family Burkholderiaceae_D; genus JAZKDW01. The sequence goes on along the minus strand of JAZKDW010000015.1, from coordinate 59,320 downwards.
TCTCTTGCACGGCACGCAAGTCACCCGATGATTGCAAAATATGAGAAGCGAATGAATGGCGCAACACGTGCGGATGTACCGCCACCGGAATGCCGAGCGCCTGTGCATGCGCTTTCAGGCGCAATTGCACCACGCGCGGCGACATCCGGGTACCGCGTCCAGTGAGAAATAATGCAAATTTGCCATTGCCTGCGTCATTGCGGACCAATGTGCTGCGCGCCCCCAGCCATGTAGTGATCGCATGCAGGGCCGGTTGGCCGACCGGTACGCTGCGCATCTTGTTGCCTTTGCCTGTGACAAACACCTCGGCGGCTTCAAAATCGATCCAGCCTGCGGATACATACCCTGCCTCTTGCGTATATCGTGCATCAAGCGCAGTCAGTTCGGAAACCCGCAAGCCACTCGAATACAGAAGTTCGAACATGGCATGGTTGCATTGCTCGACGTGCGAGTCTGCCGCTTTTCCCGGGCGGGATCGGGAAACCAGATGCACTGCATCATCGGCGGCCAGTGCCTTTGGCAAGGGCTTCGACCGCTTGGGCGCTTTGACACCATCAACCGGATTGGATGCCAGTGCCGTTTGTTCCGACAGCCATCTGAAAAAGCCGCGCCATGCGGAAAGTTTTCGAGCGATCGATCGGGCGTTCAATCCCTTTGCATGTAGTTGAGATGCAAACTTGCGGATATGGAAATGCGTAATGGAAATGAACGGCATATTGCCGGGAAGCGCTGCCGAAAATGCAGTCAGCTCGGCCAGATCCCGGCTGTAATTATTGATCGTGTGCGGCGACAGCTTGCGTTGTGTAACCAGGCTGTTGAGGTAGCCGTCGCAAACCGTCCGGTTCTCCTGCTCGCTCACGATCAATCAGTCAAGCAGGCAGGTCAATGCGGCACTGGCGGTCTGACTGACCTGAGTCAGAAAAGCGACCCCCATGTCGGAAGTAAAACGTGTTGCGTCAGGCGAGCCGAGCACCACTAATCCGAACGCGTCGGCCGCGCCATCAAGGCGCAACGGCAGCATAGCCAGCGATCGGATGGCAGAGGGCTCCTCCAGCCAGGCGGCGGCCTCAAAATCATTGTTCGCACCGCAGAATGGTGTGTCCAGGCCATTGGAAAAGATCCGCGCATCGGTTGACACTTCGGCAGCAAACCATGTGTGGGAAAAAGCTTCAGCCACACCCCAGACGCGCAATGTCGCTTGCGGCACCGAGAAAATTGTTTGCAGGCCATTGATCAATACGGTGGGTAAATCGACATCGTTGCGAGCGAGCAGCAGCGATTGCGTCAATGCATGGAATTTTTCGCTAATTGCATCGTTTTCATGGCCTATGCGTAGCAAGGCCGCCATCTGCATTTCCAGTGACTTGATCTTCTCGCGCAATACTTCCATTTGTCTTTCCTGCAGCGAGACTGTGCGTCCGCCCAGGGGACTGATCAATTTAATCTTTGAGATGAGTTCGGCCTCCCCTTCAAAAAAGTGGGGATGATCTATCAGGTAGCGGGCGACAGCGGCGGAGTCCAGTGGAAGAGTCATGAGTGGTATAGGGTGGATTCAATAATGGTAGCGGCACTGATGCACGATGATGTCGTTGCCTAGCTGTTCAAATACAATGCGGTGTTCACGGGTGATTTTAACCGACATAAGCTGTGGAAATTTAAGTCTTAATGCAGTGATCTGCTGACTCGGCACTGCGGCTCCGTGCTTGAGCCCGCGAAAGATTTTCTCGATTTTGTGCGCAAGATCCGGATCGCCGGATTGCCAATACTCGAGATCCTCGGCGGCACCAGGCGTCAACAGCAGTCTCACTCTATTTTGCTCTCGAGCAGATACTCGATGCGTACTGACTGCAGACTGGTTTGCACCCTATCCGCATTGAGCGGGGTTGCCAGCAGATGCACAGTCTCCTGCAATGCGCGCCAGTCGGCTTCCTTGACCATCATCAGGTTTTCACCAGCGTCGCGGGTAATCACGACTTCCTCTGCGTCGGCTAATGCGACTGTCTCATCAAGGTGGGTCCGTAAATAGTCGAGTGACACTGATGGCATTGGATATCTGCGTAATAGGTGAGGCCGGGTTATTCTTTACCTGCCGTGAATGTTTGTTTTGCTGAAACATTGTACATCGTGCCGTCACCTGCGTGAACGACAAAAGGGCACCCGAAGGTGCCCTGGAAAAATGACATGGCTCTCAGAGCGTCAAGAATGGATCCTTCTGCGTGATGGGCCAGTGGTCCGTCACGCTCCAATTCACGGGTTCTGCCAGTTGCTCGAAGGCGATTGCGGCGTTGCCGATGCGCGCCAGGGGACTACCCTGGTTGTGCCCGGGGCCTTGCACTCACCTCCGATCAACGCGGCATATCACTTCGCACCCCGCAAATTGACACGTGTCGAACCACTAGATGTAAAACGCAGTTGATGACGTACTCAGGCCCTGGAGCGAGTTGCGATCAGAACAAGTGGCGCACACCGATATTGAATGCCTTGTCGCCAGAGCCAGCTTCGGAAGCGTTGCCGACAGTGTAGGACGCGGTATTGTCATTGCTGATACGGGCATAAGCCGCGTAGAAGTTGGTCCGTTTCGATACAGCATAGGTATAACCAAGAGCCCACTGGTAAGCATCGTTGCCTGCTGCAGACCGGTCATCTTTTTTTACGTAAGAAGCGAGCACTGTGCTTGCGCCGAATGGAACGCTGACGCCAATCAGGGCTTCGCGGCTTTCGTCCGAACCTGGACCTGTGGGAAAACCATACGGACTTTGCGCAACCGTGGTCGCGGCGCCGGTCACGTTATTTGGGTTTGCTGGGTATGGCGAGCTGCCAGGTCCATTGCCTTCGCCGTAGGCAAGATATAGCTTTACTACATTAAAATTGTAATTTGCCGCGAGGAGGGAATTCTTGGAAGTACCGGTATCGGTATTGTTTCGCACATTGTGATATCCAAAGCGGACATTGAGTGGTCCATTGGCATATCCCACCGAAGCGCTGACCGCCCGGCCAGCATCCGAATTGTCTGGAACTTCACCAAAACCATAAGCGAATTCACCAATGAAACCCGAGAAATTTGGCGTTGCGTACTTGATGGTGTTGTTCATGCGGACACCGCTGGTCGCCATCAGATTATTTGCCTGACCTGCCAGGCCGGTGCCAAACGGATCAGTCACCTCGCTGAGCGTCAAATAATATGGGGTGTACTGGCGGCCTAAGGTCAAGGTGCCGAAACTGTTGCTGTTAAGGCCGACAAAAGACTGACGCGCAAATGCAGTATTACCCTGGTTGAAACCGCCAGCGTCAATGGCAATGCCGGTTTCCAGTACAAATACTCCGTTCAAACCGCCGCCAAGCTCTTCCTTGCCGCGAAATCCGAGACGAGATCCGCTCTGGGCGCCGCTGGTCAATTTGTTGATGGTGCCTGTTGCGCCGCCTCTCTCGGAGACGAGACCGGCGTCAGCGACGCCGTAAACGGTTACAGAAGATTGTGCGGAAGCCGCGCTTGCGAAAGATCCAAGCATTGCCAGCGCGAGTAGCGTTTTTTTCATTGATCTGTCCTTAATTTGTGAAAGTCTGTTGATGGTCCGCACGAGTCGGATGCTTCAACGTTAATTGCTCTCGGCGACGACTTTCGGGGATTGGTTGGCCTCGGCGAGGTGGCTTGGTCAAAACAGGTGGAGGAGGCGATTTCTGTTGTTTTTTTATGGGGATCTGCGTTGACAAAATGACGTGCCGAGAGTGTGTGCATTGAGGGGGATCAAGGGGCTTGCCAACGGGAATGCGAGGAAAATTGCGGTAAGGCACTGCATGCACAAAAAAATCAAAATAATTGTAAAAAGTTTAATTTTTATCTAGTCATTTTTGCAATTTTCAAGGAGCCTATACGACATTTAATGCTAATTTAATAACACCTCATGGCCAATCGCGAGGAACTGCTCATAATTCGTGCGGCTCGGGCAGGACAAGCTGCTGCCCAGTTGGCACTCGGAAAACGCTACCTCTTCGGTGGCGCGGGCCTGCCAAAAAGCAGCGCGACAGCGCTGTACTGGCTGGACCGCGCCGCGCAGCAGCATGAACAGGACGCCTGGATCCTGATCGGTAGTCACATTTCATTCGAGACGGCGCAGCGTGCGGCGCAGCCAGCCAATCTTTGTCATTGGTATGAGCGCGCTTTTGATGCCGGCGTGGTGCAGGCCGGCCTTGCATTAGCCCAGCTGGTACTGGCAAAGGGAGTGGCGGTCGAGGAATCGATGCGGAACAAGGCTTTGCTGGCGCTTAAAGCATCTGCCCATGCCGGGCTGGCCGAGGCGCAATGGTTGCTGGCGCAGCATCTGGAACGGATACAGGCAGAGGTGATGCCGGGTTTGGCGGTTCAACAGGACGAAGCTCTCGAACTCTGTGCGGAGCCCGGCGAAGCAACGCTTGAATGGACGATACGTGCCGCAAAAGGAGGTGTTGCAAAAGCGCAGCGCGCAATGGCCAGCCATGCATGGGATGCCGCCGATTATGTCAAATATTTGCGCTGGTCACTGCCCCTGGCGCGACACATTGAGCTGCATGTGCCGGTATCCCATGATTCAAACGTAAAATTGTCGGACGAGGACGTGACCCTTCTTTCGCGGTGCGCACACGCATTGGCCCTGCATGCAGATTCCGACACTAAAGAAATTGAGCGTTTTCTGGAACTGGCCGCGCAAGCAGGCGACAGGAAAGCGCAGTTTTCGCTGGGATTGCGGCTGGCGCGGATGGATTCGACCGGAGCGCGGGTAACAACGATTTCCGGATCCGCGCAATATAAAAAAGCGATACGCTGGTTGACCCTGTCGGGGGAGCAGGGTTTGGCAGAGGCATGGTATGCGATGTCGAGAATATATCTGAAGCCGGAATTTTCTCAGCGAAACCTCGCCGATGCCCAACAATATCTTGAGAAGGCGGCAACAGCGGGCCACAGTGGCGCCCAACTCGAATTGGGCATCACTGCCTGGCGCACGCGCCGGGAAACCCCTTCCAATGACATTCGTGCGGTGTACTGGCTGCAAAAAGCAGCGGCCCAGAATAATCCGGGCGCCGAGAACCTGCTCGAAAAAATTGCGGAGAGAGCGCAGTGCGCCGAGTGGGCGCAGGCGGCCAAACGCAAGGTGACGCGGGATGTAATCAGCGTCTACCCGTTTCTGGCGGCCCGCATCGAACTGGCGGAATTGATCGGTCTTTCCCGGGCCGAGGCGCTACTGATCGACATGAACAGCGCGGATTATGGACATTGCCTGCTGGTCGATATTCGCGCTCAGCACCCGCGCAGCAAACGCCGCCTCATCTTGATACAGACAGGCGAACAGCGGCAAGCCCTCACCCGCATCGCACGCATATTTGAAAATATTGACTGCGGACCGGAAGGACCGGAGGGGAATTATCGCCAGCGCCTGTATCGTTTCAGATGCCTCATTCCAGACTAGTGGTTCGTCGCGCTTCAATTTGCGGGTAGCGAAGCGGTCTGCCGCGTTGATCGGAGGTGAGTGCAAGGCGCCGAGCACAGCCAGGGCCGTTCCCTGGCGCGCATCGGCAACGCCGCAATCGCCTTCGAGCAACCGGCAGAACCCGTGAATTGGAGCGTGACGGACCACTACAAACGAAATAGATAGTCCGTTCGGCCGAGCCGGGCAGGAATGTCAAATATCAATCTCACCTTCAAACACGCTTACAGCCGGACCGGTCAGCAAGACGGATGTGTGTTCTCCTCCCCATGCGATCGACAGTTCACCGCCATGGGTGTCCACACGCACCGGCGAATCGAGCAATCCGCGCCGGATGCCCGCCACCACCGCTGCGCAAGCTCCGGTGCCACAGGCCAGCGTTTCGCCGGCGCCGCGTTCAAAAACCCGCAATTTGATTTGATGGCGACCGACGATTTGCATGAAGCCGGCATTGACCCGATTCGGAAATCGCGGATGGTGTTCAATTGATGGGCCATCTGCCAATACCGGTGCTGTCTCGCTGTCGGAGACCACTTGGACGGCATGTGGATTGCCCATCGATATGGCCGAGATCCAGACGGTATTGCCGTCCACATCGAGTGGCCACAGCGTATCCAGCCCTTCGGCCTTGCCTGCCAGGCCGATCGAATTGAAAGGAACCTGTTCAGGCTGCAGGATCGGCGCGCCCATGTCGACCGTAATGCGGCCATCAGGCTCAAGCCGCGGTTCGATTATTCCAGACAGGGTTTCGACTTTTATGATCCGCTTGTCAGTCAGGTTTTTATCGGTGACATACCTGACGAAAGCACGCGCGCCGTTGCCGCATTGTTCAACCTCGCCGCCGTCGGCATTATAAATTCGATAGCGAAAATCCACGCCAGCCGACTGCGGTTTTTCAACTACCAGCATCTGGTCAGCACCGATCCCGAATCGCCGGTCAGCAATAAATTGCCATTGTGCGGCGGTAAAATCAATGTGCTGATTAATCGCGTCGATGACGACAAAGTCATTACCGGCGCCATGCATTTTTGTGAATTTGATTTTCATCAAATCATTATAGCCGGGCCGTGCCGCGCCTGGCATGGCGTGCCCCATGCAGAAAATGAATACTTAATCCTGCAACGGGCAGGTATTGGCGTCCAGCGCCATGCTGTTGGTGTCATATACGCCAGGCTCTCCATGGGGCCGGGTCTTGAAGCGCTTGTGCGTCCAGAAATACTCCGCTGGCGTTTCCAGCACGCGCGCTTCGATAAACGCATTCATGCGCCGGGTTGCCGCAATCAGATCATCGCCAGGATAGTTTTCCCATGGCGGGTAGAAAGTGACTTTCCACCCTTTGTAACCTGGCAGGAAAGTGGCGACGACCGGAATGACCTTTGCATTGGTGGCAGAAGCAATGCGGGCCGGCGCGGTCAAGGTCGCTGCAGGTATGCCGAAAAAAGGCACGAATGCCGATTCCTTCGCGCCGAAATCCATATCCGGAAGCATGAAATACGGCAAGCCGTCGCGCATCGCACGAATGATGGGCTTGACGCCTTCAGCGCGCGAAAATAATTTGATCGGCCGAAAGCGTGAACGGCCCTTGCGCAGCGCGTCGTCGAACGCGCGATTTCGCTGGCGTGTATAGATTGAACACAATGAGGATTCCAGCATCACCGCGACACCCGCCACGTCGAGGCAGACAAAATGCGGGCAGAGCAGGATTGTCGGGCCGGCTCCAATCAGGTCGAGCGGCACGCGTGGATCGACCACAATCAGCTTTTTCAGCCGTGTTTCGGATCCCCACCACAGGATGCCCCGTTCCAGCACGCTGCGGGCATATGCCTGGAAATGCCTTTTTGCGAGCGCACGACGGTGCGTCTCCGATACATCCGGCAGGCAAAGACGAAGATTGGTCAGCGTGATGTGGCGTCGTGTTCGCAAAACAAGGAATAATAACGCACCGACCGCATTGCCGAGCCGACCCAGCAAGGGCAGGGGCAACCAGTGCAGCAGCCAGATAAGTCCAAGCAGCGCCCTCATGGTCGTGTGTCCTGCCGGGACACGGGAGAAGCAACGCCGGGAGGCGCCCTGAAGCGGTTATAACTCCAGAAATATTGCGCCGGGCAGCGCGCTATGAGCTGTTCCATGGCCAGGTTGATTGCATGTGCCTGTTGTTCGGCAGACTCGCCCATGGTTTGCTCGAACGGCACAAACCGGATTACATACCCCTTGCCGCGCGCCAGGCGTTCGGCAAACGACAAAATGATCGACGCTCCGGTCATTTGGTGCAATTTGCCGGGCAAGGTCATCGTGTAGGCAGGTTTCCCAAAAAAATCGGCCCAGACGCCTTCTCCGTTTTGCGGCACCTGATCCGGAAGCAGGCCAATTGCCGCGCCTTTCTTCAGGGTTTTCAGGAGCGTACGGACGCCAGCCAGGTTAGCAGGGGCCAGCAGCAGGTTGTGGCGCGCGCGTGCCTGCTCCATCAGCGGCTTCAGTGCTGCTTTACGCGGAGGTCGATAAAGTGCTGTCAATGGTGTTTGTGCTGCGATCGCTTGCGCGATGATTTCAAAACAACCCAGGTGGGGCGTTAAAAAAATGACGCCGCGTTTTGTATCAAGCGCAGCCTGCGCCAGTTCCCAGTTGGCGATTGTCGCCGTGCGCAGCACACGCGGTGAAGGCGCGCACCAGATAAACGGCAGTTCGAGGATATTCTTGCCGGACTCGGCGATCGCGGCGCGCAGGGATTTCTGATAGCCCGCCCGGCCGATGTTGTCCTTCAGGCTGGTGCGATAGGCGGATGAGGTCAGGTAGACCAGCCAGCCGAGTGCGGCGCCCGATGCATGCAGGACAGGCAACGGAAGCTTGGACAGCATGCGGAATAGATTGACGAGCATCAGGGGCGGTATAAGGGAAGTTTTGCCGAATTTTCGCGAGAGGCGTAAAATACCACGAAAGTATTAACCGCCGAGTTAACAGACAACTTGCGAGGCGGTATATAAATTTCGCTAAAGCGTCGCAGGCTCATTAGGTTGACCGCGACATGGTCCATCACTTTAACAGGAGCCTGCATGGCACACGAATATCTCTTTACTTCCGAATCCGTCTCGGAAGGTCACCCGGACAAAGTAGCCGATCAAATTTCCGACGCCATTCTGGATGCAATTTTTGCCCAGGATCCGAAAGCCCGCGTTGCCGCTGAAACCCTCTGCAATACCGGACTGGTGGTTCTGGCTGGCGAAATTACCACGCATGCCAACGTCGATTACATCAGCGTCGCACGTGAGACCATCAAGCGCATCGGTTACGACAATGCCGACTACGGCATCGATTACAAAAGCTGCGCGGTCATGGTGTGCTACGACAAGCAGTCTCCCGACATCGCGCAAGGCGTGGATGAAGGCAAGGGGCTCGATCTCGATCAAGGTGCTGGCGACCAGGGCCTGATGTTCGGCTATGCATGTGATGAAACGGCGGAATTGATGCCGGCCGCCATACACTACGCACATCGCATCGTCGAGCGGCAATCGCAATTGCGCAAGGACGGCCGCCTGCCCTGGCTGCGTCCGGACGCAAAATCACAGGTCACACTGAAATACGTCGACGGCCGTCCGGTTGGCATCGATACCGTGGTGTTATCGACGCAGCATGCGCCCGAGATGGAGCACAAGCAGATTGAAGAAGCGGTGATTGAAATGATCATCAAGCCGATGCTGCCCTCGGAATGGCTGAAAAATACGCGCTATCTGGTCAATCCGACCGGCCGTTTTGTCATCGGTGGTCCGCAGGGCGATTGCGGGCTGACCGGGCGCAAGATCATTGTCGACACCTATGGCGGCGCGGCGCCGCACGGCGGTGGCGCATTCTCCGGCAAGGATCCGTCGAAGGTTGACCGTTCGGCGGCCTATGCAGGACGGTACGTTGCAAAAAATATCGTTGCGGCCGGTCTGGCTGAGCGGTGCCAGATCCAGATTTCATATGCAATCGGGATCGCCAAACCTACCTCCGTCATGGTCACGACATTTGGCACCGGCAAAATCAGTGATGAAAAAATCGCCGATCTGGTACGTGAACACTTCGACTTGCGTCCGAAAGGCATCGTGCAGATGCTGGACCTGCTGCGCCCGATTTATCAGAAGACCGCAGCGTATGGCCACTTCGGCCGCGAAGAACCCGAATTCACCTGGGAACGTACTGATAAAGCGGCGGCGCTGCGGGCGAGTGCCGGCCTGTAGAAACTCCCGGATCCGGGTGTTGAGTGAGATGTCTTCACAATGTGTGCGGCAGATTGAATCCCTTGACGTCGCACCATTTATTTAATGCACTGTTGTAGTTTGCTGACGGAAGTGTTCTGCGGTAGCATGCCTGACTGCAGTTCCCTTCCCAATAGGCCCCTGATTACACCCCCTTGAAAATAACCGCAAGTCAATGACCCGCAAATGTTCGCAGATGTAACCGATTTGCGACGTCTAGTTTTTCTCTGTTGTAAATACTTCTAAAAACGCCAGAAACTTGTTTCAATGTTACGTTGAACTGCTACAGTTTCGTCTATACAACTTCTCTTGCGCAAGTGAATTTCCCCATGCAAAGCATTCCCAAACGAATGGTCTTGGCCATTGTTATTGTTATTGTCATGACAGCAGGAGTAACCGGATGTCAGGTTTCCGCTGCCGATCCCGCCATGCGGCAGCCCGTGCTGACAGGGTCTCCCGCCGCTCCCATTTCGCAACAATTAATTATCACATTCAAACGCAATACGCTGGCCTGCGATCCGGCCGGGATTGCACGTTTGTCAGAGATATCAAAGGTGCCACTGGAATTAGTACGTCCGATGTCCGGCAATGCCTGCGTTGTCAGGCAATTGGAGAAGTCCGGCTCCACTTTTGATCAAGGGCAGCAAATATTAAAACACCAGCCATCGATCGAATGGGTGGAGCGAGATGCCCTCATGAAAACCATGTAATACGACGGCTCTGTCGCCGCGTAAATGAGGGGCAACGCGACAGAATAACTTGGGGAAATCATGATTATCATAATGGCGGTCCAGCGTGCACTGCTGGGTTTGCTGGCGGCTGCTGCATTGTTTTCTTCATTCGCCAACGCCCAGACTTCCACCCCGAAACAATTGATGCTTGGGACAGGGGGCGGCGGGCAAAACAGCGTTACGCCCCCGGAGGAAATGGTGGCGGGTTTTATTGTCAGGCCTCATCGTCAGAACGGTAAAAAATTGGACGCCGCATTACAAGCGTATGACGCGAGAAAACTGGTCAGTGCGGCCAATGTACCGCTGCGCGTGTGGCGTCCGATGTCAGGCAACGCTCATGTGCTCAAGCTGGATGCGCCGGTAAAACTTTCCGAAGCGCGCGCCATTGCTGCGCGCATGATGAATGATGGAAGCGTGGAGCTGGCCGAGCCCGATCGCATTCTGTACCCGACCGCCACCCCAGCCGATCCCGCATACGCCGGCGCCCCCGGGCAATGGCATTACATGGCGCCAGCCGGCGCTAACAAGGGCGGCGCCAATCTGCCCGCTGCATGGGATCTTACGCTGGGGAATACCGCCATCAAGGTGGCCGTGCTGGACACCGGCATACGCCAGCATGCAGATCTTGGCATCGTATTGACCGGCCATGATTTCATCACGAATAGCTCGATCGCAAATGATGGCGGTGCGCGCGATTCCGATGCCAGCGATCCGGGTGACTGGGCTACGGCAGGGTTGTGCGGTGCGGGCGAGCAGGCCAGCGACTCCAGCTGGCATGGCACGCATGTGGCCGGCACCATCGCCGCCTTGATGAACAATGGCATAGGCGGCACGGGTGTGGCGCCGAATGTCAAGATCCTGCCGGTGCGTGTGCTGGGCAGATGTGGTGGCACTACCTCCGACATCGTTGACGGCATGCGCTGGGCGGCGGGATTGGCCGTTCCCGGTGTGCCGAATAACCTGAACGTCGCGAACATCCTTAACCTGAGCCTCGGCGCCTCGGGCGCGTGTTCAGTCACCTTTCAGGCCGCTGTCACCGAGGTCGTGAACGCTGGAAAAATAATTGTCGTAGCGACCGGCAACGACGGTCAGCCAATAATCGGTCAGCCGGCGAACTGCACGGGTGTCATCGCCGTGACCGCACATGCGATTGATGGGGACAATGCCGATTACGCCAATGTCGGCCCGGAAACGACGATCAGTGCATCCGGAGGCGGTTGCGGAAACCTGACTACGTCGGCGACCTGTTCCGCAGGCGCAACGGCAAACGGATTGGCCATCTATTCCCTAAGCAATGCAAGCCTCACAACACCCGGCGCCGATAGTTATGCGATAAGAATTGGCACCAGCATGGCAGCACCGCATGTCAGCGGCGTTGTGGCGCTGATGCTTAGCCTTGACCCTTCACTGACGCCAGCGCAAGTGGCCTCCACTCTGCGTTCGTCTGCGCGGCCGCATCCGCCAGGATCATCTTGCCTGATAGCCGCCCTTTCCGGAAAATGCGGCGCAGGTTTACTGGACGCACATGCAGCATTGACAGTAGTTGCGCCAACCGTAAGTGTGAACAATGTGTCGCAAATCGTTGCGCCAGACGCGTTTGTCACCCTGTCCGGCAGCGCCACGGCGCCTGGCGGTGCGACCATCAGTTCCTATTCGTGGACACCATTCGCCAGCAACCCGGCGCCGGCGGCTGCGCTGAGTGGCGCCAATACGGCGACTGCGACGTTTACTGCGCCGGTCACCGGCATTTATTCGTTTACGCTGACGGCGACCGATAATCTGGGCAGGAGCAATACGGCGAATGCGAGCGTTCGGATCAATAGCGCACCAGTACTGCCGGAGTCACCGAGCCAGGGTGTGGTCGCGGGGAACACACTTCAATTCACGCTTGCCGCCACCGATCCTGATGGCAATGCCATCATTTTCAGTTCAGCATCCCTGCCGGCCGGCGCGACCCTCAGTGGGGCAGGGGTATTCCGTTGGCCGGACGCGGCGCCCGCAGGCAGTTATACACTCACGTATTTTGCCAGCGACGACATTTCTACCAGCGCAGCGGGGACGCTTGACATCGTGGTCATGGCGCGCTCCTCCGGTGGCGGTGGCAGCATGGGTGGTGAATCCCTGATCGGTTTGGGCATGCTGGCAGCCTATCTGCGGATACGTCGCGCCACGCCGCCGGCGCGCGTGAACTTTCTGAACAATCGGTAACATACCCGGTGGACCCGCATCGCGGCTGGCATGGGAAATGGATGTTCTGCCTGGGGGTGTCGGCAATTGCCATTGTGTTGAGCTGCTGGCCGGACGGTCTCGCTTGTTTTCGCTACGAACGCACAGCGCTGTTGTCGGGCAAGGTTTGGCGCATCATGACGGCGCACTTTGTTCACATGAATGCCACGCATCTGGCTTTTAATGTCCTCGGCATGTTCCTGCTGTGCGAATTATTGTGGGGCGATATGCCGGTCGTCCATGGGCTCGGCTTGTTCGGCATGGCGGCTCTTGCGGTGAGCGCACTGCTGTGGTGGCTGCAGCCGGAACTGGCGTGGTATGCGGGCTTGTCGGGCGCATTGCATGGCCTGTGGGCCGGTTGTGCGGTTGCCGGGAGCTGGCCCGGCAAAAAACATTCGGGTGCGCTGCCTCTGACTCCTCCTCAATCAAAATGGCAATTCTTGCTAACGGCATGGCCTCTCGCACGTTGCATTTGTTTTGCCGGATTGATGCTGATTGTGATGAAACTGGCAGTGGAATTCCAATCCGGGGTGGCGCTGCGGACGGCGCCATGGATAGGCGGATCGGTCGTAACCGTTGCACATTTGTATGGCGCACTCGCCGGCATCGTGTATGTGTTGTTGTGGCGCGTGGCACAGGAAGCGCGTGGCAAGACATGACGTTATGTGTAGTTTTCGATTAAAATACGCCAGTATCAAGGAGCGTTGCGACAGATTTCAGAGATTCTGCCAGGCTTGATACAGTCACCATAGCAACTGCGCTCACGAACTTTTTTCTGACGAAAGGAGAGCGTGATGAGCGCCTCAGCATTAACATCCCCACATTCCGCAACTCAAGATTTTTTCGTGGCCGACCTCGGCTTGGCCGATTGGGGCCGCAAGGAAATCAACATCGCTGAAACCGAAATGCCTGGACTGATGGCAATTCGCAAGGAATTTGCCGCCCAGCAGCCGCTCAAGGGTGCGCGCATCACGGGTTCAATTCACATGACGATCCAGACTGCGGTACTGATCGAGACGCTGGAAGCGCTTGGTGCAAAAGTCCGCTGGGCATCCTGCAATATCTATTCGACCCAGGACCATGCCGCCGCCGCCATCGCTGCCGCGGGCACGCCTGTGTTCGCATTCAAGGGCGAATCGCTGGAAGACTACTGGGAATTCACCCATCGCATTTTCGAGTGGCCGGATGTTGCGGACGGTGCGCAATATTCGAACATGATTCTGGATGATGGTGGTGATGCGACATTGCTGCTGCATCTGGGCACACGCGCTGAAAAAGACGCTTCGGTATTGAATGATCCTGGCTCCGAAGAAGAAATCTGCCTGTTCAATTCGATCAAGAAACGCCTGGAAAGCGCGCCGGGCTGGTATTCCGCCCGCCTTGCTGAAATCAAGGGTGTGACTGAAGAAACCACGACCGGCGTGCATCGTTTGTACCAGATGCACAAGGAAGGCAAGCTTGCTTTCCCTGCCATTAATGTCAATGATTCGGTTACCAAGTCCAAATTCGACAATCTTTATGGTTGCCGCGAATCGCTGGTGGATGGCATCAAGCGCGCAACCGATGTCATGATCGCCGGTAAAGTTGCGGTCGTCGCCGGTTATGGTGACGTCGGCAAGGGCTCCGCGCAGGCATTGCGTGCATTGTCGGCCCAGGTCTGGGTAACTGAAATAGATCCGATCTGCGCCCTGCAGGCGGCAATGGAAGGCTATCGTGTCGTGACCATGGATTATGCAGCGGAACACGCTGACATCTTTGTCACCGCCACCGGCAATTATCATGTCATCACGCATGCCCACATGCTCAAGATGAAAGACCAGGCGATTGTCTGCAACATTGGCCATTTCGACAATGAAATCGAAGTCGCCGCGATCAAGCAATACACCTGGGAAAACATCAAGCCGCAAGTCGATCACATCATTTTCCCGGATGGCAAGCGCATTATCCTGCTGGCGGAGGGACGTCTGGTGAACCTGGGTTGTGGTACCGGTCATCCGTCCTACGTGATGAGTTCGTCGTTTGCCAATCAGACAATCGCTCAGATCGAGTTGTTCGTGAACACCGCCGCTTATCCGGTCGGCGTTTATACCTTGCCAAAACACCTCGATGAAAAAGTCGCGCGTTTGCAATTGAATAAACTGAATGCGCAGTTGACTGAATTGACAGCAGAACAGGCAAACTATATAGGCGTGCAAAAAGTTGGCCCGTACAAGCCGGAACATTATCGCTATTAAGAAATTTCTAGCGAAATGCAGCGCTCCGGACGAACTGGAGCGCTGTCTCGAATAACCTTATCGGATCACATCATGCGCCTGCTTTTCCTCTGGTTGATCAACGCCGCGGCGTTATTTGCCGTGCCCTTCGTGATGCAATCCGTGCGGGTCGAGAATGTCTCGGCGGCGTTGATCGCGGCGCTGGTGCTGGGCCTGGTGAACACACTGATCCGGCCGGTATTGATCCTGCTGACATTTCCGGTGACCTTGCTGACGCTCGGATTGTTCATCTTTGTGATCAATGGCCTGATGTTTTGGGCTGTCGCCAATCTGGTGAGCGGTTTTCAGGTCGGCGGGTTCTGGTCTGCAGTCGGCGGCGCGCTGGTGTACAGCATTATTTCGTGGGCATTGTCCGCAATTTTTTTAAAAAAATAAATGTCTCAAAAAATTTTCAGCATTGAATTTTTCCCGCCAAAAACCGCTGAAGGTGCGGAAAAATTGCGCGTGACGCGTGCCAGGCTGGCCGAACTCAAGCCGGAATATTTTTCGGTCACGTTTGGCGCCGGTGGGTCGACCCAATCGGGCACACGCGACACCGTACTTGAAATTCGGCGGGAAGGCCATGAAGCGGCGCCGCACTTGTCCTGCGTCGGCCGCTCACGCGACGACTTGCGCGCCATATTGGCGGAATACAAAACGCATGACATCAAACGTCTGGTCGCCTTGCGCGGGGATTTGCCGAGTGGTTACGGCACCGTCGATTTGTCGTCTGGCGAATTCCGTCATGCCAATGAACTGATTGAATTCATCCGCGCCGAAACCGGCGACTGGTTTCACATCGAGGCAGCCGCTTATCCTGAGGTGCATCCTCAGGCAAAATCGCCGCAAGACGACCTCAAGAATTTCGCGCGCAAGATCGAGGCCGGCGCAAATGCCGCCATCACCCAGTATTTTTACAATGCAGATGCTTATTTCCGCTTCGTTGACGAGGCCCGCAAGATAGGCGTGGCGGTGCCCATCATCGCAGGCATCATGCCAATAACGAACTATTCACAGCTAATGCGTTTTTCCGACATGTGCGGTGCTGAAATTCCGCGCTGGGTCCGGCTGAAACTGGCCAGCTTCGGCGACGATACCGAGTCGATACGCGCCTTCGGCCTGGATGTGGTCACCCAGATGTGCGAACGTTTGCTCGCGGGAGGGGCGCCCGGGTTTCATTTTTATACACTGAACCAGGCGGCGCCAACCATCGCGATATGGCAGCGACTGGGCTTGACGCAACAATAAGAGCCCATCTATCACGCGGTCTCGGTGATGATCGTATCGAGTGCGATGTCATGTGGCGCCGCGTCGAATGCAGCCAATGCGCAGGTGTAAGCGATGCCCACCGTGAGCGGGCGCGGCAGTGCCGCCAGCGTCCGATCATAATAACCGGCGCCATATCCGAGACGAAAGCGCTGTGCATTAAAACCGACGCACGGCACCAGCAATGCCTCCGGTCGCATGAAGATCCTCGTTTCCGCGGGAACGGGAACACCGTGCGCATCTTTTATCAAGGCATCGCCTGGCGACCAGGCCGCAAATTCGAGTGGCGCATCCTTGTCTGTCACCACGGGTAAAGCCAGGGCGACACCCTTGCGCGACAACTCCGCATACATCGACCGCAAATCCGGCTCATCCTGAATTGGCCAATAGACACCTAAAATCCGCACCGGATTAGCCAACCACCAGGCATGCACCCTACCGGCAATGTCGGCATCCCATTCAGCGCGGACATCGGCTGAAACCGCTTGTCGCGCCGCAATCAGCGCGCGCCGCAAACTGGCTTTTTTTGACATAACTCTAAAAGCTCCGTGTGTGCCGTATCGAACGTAATTTTGCAGAAATCACGTGCTATTCTAGTTGATCCCTCCGCTCCAAAAGAATAAGGCAAAAAATTAATGTTTTCGATGAAATGGATTGTCGGCGTCTCGCTTGCCGCCGCTTCTGCATTCGTGTCGATTCCGGCCGCGAACGCGCAAAACCGCCTTGGAAATACAGCCGCCGCCGATGAAATTTTCCTTGCATTGCGTGATGCCGCGCGCCGCGATGACGCTGTCAAGGCGTTCGATCTGGCAGCGCGCCTGACTGACTATCCCATCCAGTCCTATGTGGAATATTACCGGCTCAAGCCGCGTGTCAGAGATACCTTGCCGGTGGCTGAAATCCGGGATTTTTTAAGGCGCCATGATGGCAGTGCGATTGCCGATCGTTTGCGCAACGACTGGTTGCTTGAAGCTGGCAAGGCACGCGACTGGGTTACGTTCGACGAGCAATATCCGCAGTTTGCATTGGACGACGACACGCAACTGAAATGCTACGCATTGATGTCGAAGGTCGCCAAGGCACAGAATGTCGCCGAGGAAGCGCGCGCTCTTCTGGTGGCGCCAAAGGCATATGGCGAAGCCTGCCCGGCCCTGATTGCGTCCCTGGCGCAAAGCGGACAATTTAATGCCAATGATATCTGGTCGCAAATCCGGCTCGCTGCGGAATTCAATCTCCCGGGATTGGCCCGGCGCAGTGCCTTGCTCACCGATGTGCCGGAAAACCTTCTTGCCCGGGCAATCGACAAGCCGGCGCTCATCCTGGCGCGCAACATCGGCGCAAGCCGCGCCGAACATGAAGTATTTATCATTGCGCTGGGGCGAAGCGCAAGGTCCGACCCGGACCAGGCAGCCGCTGTGCTGTTCGAGAATGCTTCGAGGATGACACCGCAGGAACAGGCACTAGGCTGGGCGCAAATCGCGCTGCAGGCATCGCTGAAACTTGCGCAGAATGCTAGCAGCTACTGGCGTAAAGCGAGCGGCGCACCGCTGTCGACCGAAGGGCATCAATGGAAAGTGCGCGCGGCCCTGCGGGCCGGAGACTGGGATCTGGTGACCGCCGCGGTTGACGCGATGCCGGCGGCTTTGCAAAATGAAGCCGCATGGATTTACTGGCGTGCTCGTGGCCTGGAAGCGCAGGGCAAGCGCGAGGAAGCGCAGGAGCAGTTCCGGTCGATCGCTACGCAAACCAATTTTTATGGTCAGCTTGCATTGGAAGAGCTGGGCCAGAAAATCACGATACCCGCGCGGGCACTTTCGTCCGCGCCGGATGAGATCGCGCCGATGATGGCCAACCAGGGATTTCGTCATGCGCTCAAATTCTTCGACTTGAATTTGCGTTTCGAAGGGTACCGCGAATGGAACTGGCAATTGCGCAAAATGAACGACCGGCAGCATCTGGCGGCGGCTGAATTCGCGCGTCAGAACAATGTTCTGGACCGCATGGTCAACACCTCGGACCGGACCAGGACTGAAGTGGATTTCACGCAGCGCTTCCCGTCCCCTTTCCTCGATATCATGCTGCCCACCACCCAGGCCCTGGGCCTCGACAAGGCATGGGTATATGGCTTGATACGCCAGGAGTCGCGCTTCATCATGACGGCACGTTCGCATGTAGGCGCGTCTGGTTTGATGCAGCTGATGCCGGCCACCGCCAGCTATGTGGCGCGGAAAATTGGCATGATCGGCTTCAGCCAAAGCCAGGTGAACGATGTCAATACCAATATTTTGCTCGGCACTAATTATTTGAACATGGTGCTGGGCGATCTCGGCGGCTCGCAAGCGCTGGCGACCGCGGCATACAATGCCGGCCCGGGCCGTCCGCGGGCATGGCGCTTGACGCTTCCGCGTACTGTCGAAGGCGCGATTTTCGCCGAATCAATCCCGTTCTCGGAGACCCGCGGTTATGTAAAAAACGTGCTGTCGAATGCGACGTATTATGCGGCGCTGTTCGAAAACAAAGGGCAGTCCCTTAAGGAGCGTCTCGGCACGGTAGCGCCGCGCGGTTTTCCTTCCAGGACGCCTGATTTACCCTGAGTATTCACAATGAAGGCAGCATTCGATCATGGATTACTCTACTATCCTGGTCATTGGCGGCAGCGGTTTTATCGGTAGTCATCTGGTCGCGCAATTGGTAGCGGCCGGTCGCAGGGTGATTGTCCCGACCCGCCGTAATGATAGGGCCAGGCATTTGCTTGTATTGCCTACCGTCGATATCGTCGAGGCCAATGTACATGACGACACGACGCTCGGGCATCTTGTGCAAAGAGCCGATGCCGTCATCAATCTGGTGGGGGTATTGCATGCCAAAGCCGGACCGCGGGGATCGTCTTATGGTCCGGGTTTTGCACGTCCGCACGTCGATCTGCCGAAAAAAATCATCCGGGCCTGTGAGGCCAATGGCGTGCCGCGTTATTTGCACATGAGCGCGCTTGGCGCTGCGGCCAATGCGCCATCGATGTACTTGCGTTCGAAGGCGGCCGGCGAGGCCGCCGTGTCGTCAAGCGCTACAGTCGCCACTACCATATTCCGGCCATCGGTGGTTTTTGGTCCAGAAGACCATTTTCTCAATCTGTTTGCGTCGCTGCAGAAATTCCTGCCGGTCATGCTGATCGGCAGTCCCGATGCAAAATTCCAGCCGGTGTATGTAGTAGACGTAGCGCTCGCATTCGTCAATGCGCTGGAAAATCGCGCTACGTTCGGGAAAACCTTTGAACTTGCGGGGCCGACTGTCTATACCCTGCGGGAACTGGTCAGGCTGGCCGGCTTGTATAGCGGACATCGGCGCCCGGTTATCGGCCTGCCGCCGGTGCTGGCGCGTCTGCAGGCACTGCTGCTTGAATATATGCCGGGCGGCCCCCTGATGAGCCGCGACAATCTGGCGTCCATGCAGCTTGATAATGTCGCAGCGGCGCCGATGGATCCGCATCTCAAGGTAACACCCACACCGCTGGAAGCGGTCGCACCGTTCTATCTTTCCGTACGCTGAAGCGTTCGGGTGTCCGGCGATAGTGACGGGAAATACCGGCCTCCAATCCTGACGATTCCCTGGACTTGCGATGGCAAAATTGTTGTAACCTGATCAGCGTAACTTCTCCGCCAAATTTTTTCTCATTCAGGTTAGTTGCTACAATATGGCTGCAGGATCGTCGGCCTCCGGAAGCCGGCAGACTACGCGTACCCCAGTCATCGATAACCATTTGGATCCAATCATGCAAGCCACAGAACTTGACCCGACACTGTCCCAGGCCCTGAGCGATGCAGAACAGACTGGTTTGAAACTGGTTATCGCCAACAAGAATTATTCGTCGTGGTCGATGCGTCCGTGGCTTGTGATGACGGCATTCGGCCTTCCGTTTCAGGAAATCCGCATTCGTCTCGGTCAACAGGAAACCGCAAACCAGATTGGCCGATATTCAGCCGCAGGGCGGGTGCCCATATTGATCACGGCCGAAACGACTATCTGGGATTCTCTTGCAATCTGTGAATACCTGGCTGAGCAATTCCCCGAAAAGAGCATGTGGCCGCAAGATATGGTTGCGCGGGCGATGGCGCGCAGCGTCTGCGCCGAAATGCATTCCGGCTTTACCGGCTTGCGCAATAGCATGAGCATGAATATTCGCGCGAGTTTCCCGGGCAAGGGACATACGCCCGAAGCCCAGGCCGACATCGGGCGCATTTGTGAGATTTGGGAAACCTGCTTGTCCCACTTCGGGCATCACCGGTTTTTGTTTGGCGATTTTTCAATAGCGGACGCGTATTTCGCACCTGTCGTGATGCGATTTCAAACCTACGCCGTGTCGCTCGCACCAGCATTGCAGGCCTATGTGGAGCGCATCGTCGAATATCCTGCAGTGATGCAGTGGATGCGTGACGCGCGCGCCGAACCGGAGTTCATTGCCAAATATGACATCGTTCCTGAGTAAAACTGTCAGGCCAAAAACATGAAAGTGTATGTGGTCGGTGGTGCGGTGCGCGACGAACTGCTCGGCTTGCCGGTGCAGGACAGGGATCATGTGGTCGTCGGCGCCACGCCTGACGATATGCTGCGCAGCGGCTATACCCCGGTGGGAAAGGATTTTCCGGTATTTCTGCATCCGCAGTCCCATGAAGAATACGCACTGGCGCGCACCGAGCGCAAGACCGCGCCAGGGTATAAGGGATTTTTATTTCACACAGCCCCTGCGGTCACGCTCGAAGAAGACCTGATCCGGCGTGACCTGACGATTAACGCCATCGCGCGCGGCGAGGATGGCACGCTGGTCGATCCCTTCGGCGGCCAGGACGATCTGGCGCGGAAAATATTTCGCCATGTGTCGCCCGCATTTTCGGAAGATCCGGTACGCATTTTGCGGCTGGCACGCTTTGCTGCACGTTTCATCGATTTTACCGTGGCGCCGGAAACCCTTGCATTGATGCGGCAGATGGTGGAAGCCGGTGAAGTGGACGCGTTGGTGCCAGAGCGTGTCTGGCAGGAACTGGCGCGCGGCCTGCAGGAAAAAAAACCGTCACGCATGTTTGAAGTGCTGCGTGCATGCGGCGCCTTGTCCCGCATTCTGCCGGAACTTGATTTGTTGTGGGGCGTTCCTCAGCCGCCGCAATATCATCCCGAAATCGACACCGGTGTGCATGTGATGATGGTGGTGGATGTCGCCGCAGAAAAAGGGTACACGCTGCCGGTACGCTTTGCTGCGCTGATGCATGACCTCGGCAAAGGGACGACACCGGCGGCGGAATGGCCGCGGCATCATGGACATGAGGCCCGGAGCGTAACGCTGGTTGACGCAGTGTGCAAGCGCCTGAAAATTCCGAACGATTGCCGCGATCTGGCAGTGATGACGGCGCGTGAGCATGGCAATGTCAGTCACGCCCTCGAACTGCGCGCCAGCACCATCGTCAACCTGCTGGAGCGTTGCGACGCGTTTCGAAAGCCGCAGCGCTTTGCGGAGATGTTGTCCGCTGCCGAGTGCGACCAACTGGGGCGCACCGGCTTTGCCGACCGGCCGTTTCCGCAGGCAGCGACTTTGCAGAAGGCGCTGGACGCTGCACGCGCAGTAAACGCCGGAGAAATTGCGGCCGGAATTGTGCAACGATATCCTGACCAGCCGGGACGCATCCCGGAGGCGGTACGCTTGGCGCGTATCGCGGCCGTCCGCAGTGCCAGGATCGGCAATGCGGTTTCCGAAGATGATCGTTAACCGCCTGTACCGCTTGTACGTTAACGGACGAAACGACCGTCCTTGCCAATAATGGTCAGTTCGACGAATTCGCTGCCGGTATGATCATTGGCATTGTAAGAGATCGTTAATCCGCCGATGTCCAGATCATTGATCGATTCCAGTCCCTTGATAAGCCCGTCGCGTGTGAGTTTTGGTCCCGCCCGCCGCAAACCTTCAACCAGGACCTTGGCAGCAACAAAACCTTCCATCGCGGAATAAGAAACAGTCGCACCGGTTGCCTTGGAGGCCACCTTGTATTCCTGGCCGAGCCTGCTCGACAGCAAGTGTGGTGCGGGAGTGATTTGCGAAACAATGATCCCTGCAGCGTCCGGACCCAGGCTTTTGACAAAAGCGGAGGATGCATTGTTCGATAAGGTCATGACTTGAATTTTGCTGCCCAGTGCCCGCAGGGATTTGATAATGCTCGTAGCGGTGGTGGCCGAAGAAACCACGATGACGGTTTGTGGCGTCGCTTTGATCGCCGCGTCCACTACGGCCGCAATATCGGGTTTGACGCGATCGAATTTGGCGATGAAGGCCGGCTTCAGCTTCAGTGACGCCATGCCTTGATTAAATCCCGCCAGTCCATCCTGGCCGAACGAGTCATCGACATGGATGAGGCCAATGCGGTTTATGCCAATGGTGCTGAATTGCTCGACGGCCTTGATGACTTCCACCTGATAACGCGCCCGTACATTGAACAGCAGCGGGATCGTCGGCGAATGGAGAATCGTCGCGCCCGTGCTGGGGCCGACCAGCGGCACTTTATTGGCGATCATGATGGGCAGGATTGCCTCGGTATGCGGTGTGCCACGATTCTGAAAAAGGGCGAATACACGATCTTCCCGTATGAGTTTTTCGGCATTCTTCGCTGATAACGCCGGGTCAAATTTGTCGTCGAGGGTAATCATTTCGATTTTTCTGCCATGGATGCCGCCACTCTTGTTGACCATGGTGAAATGCGCATTCGCTCCTTCGTTAAGCTCCTTGACGGCGCCGGCGATCTGGCCGGTAACACCAATGGTCTGGCCGATGCGAATGGACGTGCTGGTGACGCCTTCCTGAGCGCCAGCTACACTTGCCGATCCCGCGAAAAGGAGGAGGGCAATCATGGAGTTCCATTTGATATTCATGGTTTCTTTCGTGAAGCTGGATTCTGGAATTTAAATAAATAAAGCGCAATTTTGGTTGTTGATAACTAACAGCATGCAAATAGACATTTCTCAAGCCGAACTTTGGCGGATCGTTGTTACTGCAAAATGGGACGCTGGAATATTTCCTGCATTTGGCCTACAATGAATTTTGTGCATTGCAGCATGATGGGCATTTACAGGGAATGGCAATGAACTCAACTGAAATATCAGAGCACGCTTTTTCAAGCATGACCGAATCGGATACCGATCCGGACCACAGGCAGCGTAGCGTTGTGGTGCGCATAAAGGAACTTGCCGAACGCGATCGCCGGCGTTTGCTGATGCATTTCCTGAGCCTGGATGAAAAAGATCGACTGTTGCGTTTTGGCACTGTCTTGCCAGATGAGGCGGTGACCAGATATGTACAGATGTTGAATTTCGCGCGCGATACCGTATTCGGCGTCTACGACGGCAAATTCAAGCTGATCGCCGTAGGTCACCTGGCATTTGCGCCGCGGGAAGCGCTGCCGGCAGTCACACACGCCACGCTCAAGGAGCGGGTAGCCGAATTCGGCGTCTCGGTGTCAACCTCGGCGCGAGGCATGGGAATAGGGTCCAGACTTTTCGAACGTGCGGCAATGCATTGCCGCAATGCCGATGTCGATACGCTTTACATGCACTGCCTGTCTTCGAACCAGGCGATGATTCATATTGCCCAGAAGGCCGGCATGACCATCCATCGTGACTATGGTGAGTCGGATGCTTACCTGCGCCTGGATCCGGCCAGTCCGGCCAGCATGATGAAGGAGGCGCTGGAAGAGCAGGTCGCCACCCTGGATTACACACTCAAGGCCAACGCGCGCGCCGCTGGCAGATGGCTGCAAAACCTGTCCGGTTCCAAATAATGACCTGCTATTGCGCAGAATCGTGAATTGACAGGAATAATTACCATTTTCTGTCGATGTCCGTCGCCTATACTGGTATCAATATTTGCGCTATGGAGGCCGCATGGATATTCAAACCTGGGACAACCCGATGGGTACCGATGGCTTCGAATTCATCGAATATGCGGCGCCTGAACCGAAGGAGCTCGGTGCCTTGTTCGAGCAAATGGGCTTCAGCGCGATTGCCCGCCACCGCCACAAGGATGTGACGCTCTATCGTCAGGGCGAGATCAATTTCATCATCAATGCCGAGCAGGATTCGTTTGCGCAGCGTTTTGCGCGCCAGCATGGCCCATCGGTGTGCGCCATCGCGATCCGGGTCGACGATGCCGCTTACGCATACAAGCGGGCGCTGTCGATGGGCGCATGGGGCTTCGACAACAAGACCGAGCCGATGGAACTGAATATTCCGGCGATCAAGGGTGTGGGCGATTCTCTGATTTATTTTGTCGATCGCTGGCGCGGCAAGAATGGCGGCAGCGGCGCAATTGGCGATATCAGCATTTATGACGTCGATTTTGCCGCCATTCCCGGCGCCCGGGCCGATCCGGCAGGACATGGCCTGACTTACATCGACCACCTGACGCACAACGTGCACCGTGGCCGCATGAAGGAATGGGCGGAATTTTATGAAAACCTGTTCAATTTCCGCGAGATCCGTTATTTCGATATCGAAGGCAAATTGACCGGCCTGAAGTCCAAGGCCATGACTTCCCCCTGCGGCAAGATCCGCATTCCAATCAACGAGTCGTCCGACGACAAGTCGCAGATCGCCGAATATCTGGCCGAATATCACGGGGAAGGCATCCAGCATATCGCGCTCGGCACCGGCAATATTTACCAGACAGTCGAAGCGATGAAGGCTGCCAGGGTCGCGTTCCAGGACACCATTGAAACCTATTACGACCTGGTCGAGCGCCGACTTCCTGCGCATGGGGAACGTCTGGACGAATTGAAGCGCCTGCGTATCCTGATCGACGGCAACAGCAATGCAACGCAGCGTGAATTGCTGCTGCAGATTTTCACGCAGACAGTGATCGGCCCGATTTTTTTTGAGATCATTCAGCGCAAGGGTGACCAGGGTTTTGGCGAAGGCAACTTCCGGGCATTGTTCGAATCGATCGAGCTTGATCAGATCAAGCGCGGTGTGCTGCACGACGACAGCATTCCCACTAAATGAATACCACAACCGGCCAGGCCGATTTTCTGAAAACGCTGGCGGAGAAGTCCGATGGCGCCATCTTGCGCGGCGATTACGCGGCGGCTGACGAACAATACGTCGTCGCGCAACACTGGGACAGCCATACAGCGGAACAGCATGCGTTATGGCGCAAGCTGTATCAGCGGCAGGCCAGGTTGCTGCCCGGGCGTGCCTGCGATCTGTTCATTGACAGTCTTGCGGCCCTCGATGCCGGCCAGGGTATTCCCCGCTTCGATCGTACCTCCGAGGCCTTGTTCAGGGCGACCGGATGGATACTGGTGGCGGTGCCCGGACTGGTGCCGGATAAAATATTTTTCGAACATCTGGCGAACCGGCGTTTCCCGGTGACGGTATGGCTGCGCGAGCCGCATGAATTTGACTATATCGTCGAGCCGGACGTGTTCCATGATTTTTTCGGCCATGTGCCTTTGCTGTTCAATCCGGTCTTTGCCCAGCATTTGCAAGAGTATGGAAAAGGCGGCTTGAAAGCACTGACGCTGGATGGCTTGCAATTCCTCGCGCGCCTTTATTGGTACACCGTCGAATTTGGCCTGATTCAAAGTCCGCAAGGCTTGCGCGCTTATGGCGCCGGCATCCTGTCGTCGGGTGGCGAGATCGAATATTGCCTGAGCAGTCCACAGCCGCGGCGCATAGCGCTGGATGTCGAGCGTGTGATGCGCACGCTCTACAAGATCGATTCATTTCAGGCGACTTATTTCGTGATCCGCGATTTCCAGCAGCTGTTTGATGACACCGCTCCCGATTTCACGCCGATATATCAGCGTTTGCACACGCTCGAGCCGTTGCCGGCCGATTTTTTGTTACCCGGTGAAAAAAATCTGAGCCTGATGTGAGAGGCTGCGCCGGAGCCAACATTTGCGCTAGCCCAAAAGTTCCATGCTGCAGCGTGCATTGAGTGAATCCCAGGCCTGTGCTAACGTGTAAAATGTCAAAACGAACAACGACTCGCTCATGAGGCGCGTCCGTTTGACAGCGACACCATCGCACCCAGAGACACAATTTTTGGCTTGGAGACTCCATGAATGCACCCCTCGCATCCGGACAGCAGTTGCTGGCGGATGACATTTCCCTTGACGACAAATATACGCTGGACCACGGCCGCGCCTTCATTACCGGCACGCAGGCCATCATTCGTTTGCCGATGCTGCAGCGGCAACGCGACGTCAGCGCCGGACTGAACACTGCCGGCTTCATTACGGGCTATCGCGGCTCGCCGCTGGGCAGCGTCGATCAGACCGCGATGAAAGCCAGCAAACATCTTGAGGCGCATCACGTCAGGTTCCACCCCGGTGTCAATGAAGACCTGGCGGCTACCAGCGTATGGGGCACGCAGCAAGTCAACCTGTTTCCCGGCGCCCAGTACGATGGCGTGTTTTCAATGTGGTACGGCAAAGGACCGGGCGTCGACCGCTGCGGCGATGTCTTCAAGCATGCGAACATGGCCGGCACCTCCCGCCATGGCGGCGTGCTGGTATTGGCTGGCGATGACCACGCCGCCAAATCATCCACCACCGCGCACCAGAGCGAACACATCCTGAAGGCATGCGGCATCCCGGTGCTGTATCCGTCGTCGGTGCAGGAATATCTCGATTACGGTTTGCACGGCTGGGCAATGAGCCGCTATACCGGGCTGTGGGTGGCGATGAAATGTGTGACGGACATCGTTGAATCGGGCGCGTCGGTCGAACTCGATCCCGAGCGCGTGCAGATCGTGCTGCCCGACGATTTTGTATTGCCGGCCGGCGGTCTGAATCTCCGCTGGCCCGATGCCGTGCTGGAGCAGGAAGCGCGGATGAACAATTTCAAATGGTATGCCGCGCTGGCCTATGCGCGCGCCAACCGGCTCAATCGGATTATCTGGGATAGCCCGCGGGCGCGGATCGGCATCATGACCGCTGGCAAATCCTATACCGATACAAGGCAGGCATTGGCCGACCTCGGCATCGATGAAGCCGCCGCGCGTGAGATCGGCATCCGGCTGTACAAGGTCGGCATGACCTGGCCGCTGGAAGCCGAAGGCGTGCGCGAATTTGCGCAGGGGCTGGAAGAAATACTGGTAGTCGAAGAGAAGCGCCAGATTCTCGAATATCAGCTGAAGGAAGAACTGTACAACTGGCGCGACGACGTGCGTCCGCGTGTGGTCGGCAAGTTCGACGACACCGGCGAATGGAGCAACCGGGGCCATGAGGGCCATGGCGACTGGCTGCTGCCGGCGACCTATGAACTGAATCCGGCGCAGATCGCGCGCGCCATTGCCTCCCGCGTTTCCAAATACTTCGCCGGCCACCCGGTCGAGCAGCGGGTGAAAGAACGCATCGCTTATCTCGAGGCGCGTGACGCGCTGCTGCAAGTGTCCGCCAAACCCGACCCGGCAAAGGATCGCATTCCGCATTTCTGTTCCGGCTGTCCGCACAATACCTCGACCAGACTGCCGGAAGGCAGCCGTGCGCTGGCAGGCATCGGCTGTCATTACATGGTGTTGTGGATGGACCGCGAAACCGCGACCTTCACACACATGGGCGGCGAAGGGGCGACCTGGATCGGGCAGGCGCCATTTACCAGTGAACAGCATGTGTTCGCCAACCTCGGTGACGGCACTTATTTCCATTCGGGCCTGCTGGCGATCAGGGCGGCCGTGGCGGCCAAGGTCAACATCACCTACAAGATCCTGTACAACGACGCCGTGGCGATGACCGGTGGCCAGGCATTCGACGGTCCGCTGGACCCGGCGATGATCTCGCGCCAGATCGCGGCCGAAGGCGTGCGGCCGATCATTGTCGTCACTGACGAGCCCGACAAATATCCGGCCGGCACCGACTGGGCGCCTGGCGTGACGATCCGCCATCGCAGCGAACTCGATGCCGTGCAGCGCGAATTGCGCGAATTCAAAGGCGCGTCGGCGATGATCTACGACCAGACCTGCGCGTCGGAAAAACGCCGCCGCCGCAAACGCAACGAATATCCGGATCCGGCAAAACGTGCGGTGATCAATGAAGCGGTATGCGAAGGCTGCGGCGATTGCAGCGTGCAATCCAATTGCCTGTCGGTCGAGCCGCTAGACACCGAATTCGGCCGCAAGCGGCAGATCAACCAGTCATCGTGCAACAAGGATTTTTCGTGCGTCACCGGCTTTTGCCCGAGCTTTGTCACGGTAGAAGGCGGGCAACTGAAAAAGCCGAAGAAAGCCGAGGCTTCCAGGCCGGACCTTGCGGCAGCACCGCAAGCCGCCGATCTGCCGCAGCCGGTATTGCCGACCACTGAACAGCCGTACGGCATACTGGTCACCGGCATCGGCGGTACCGGCGTCGTCACCGTGGGCCAGATCCTGGCGATGGCCGCCCATGCGGAAGGCAAGGGTTGTTCGGTGCTCGACATGAGCGGCCTGGCACAAAAGGGCGGACCCGTGATGTCGCACGTGCGGCTGGCGGATCATCCCGAGCAGATTCACTCGACCCGGGTAGGCGCCGGCGCGGCAGACCTGGTGATCGGTTGCGACGTCATCGTGACCGCCAGCCGGGATGCATTGTCGCGCATGGGGGAAGGACGCACGCATGCCGCGGTCAACGCCACCGGCACGCCGACCGCCGCCTTCATCAAGAACCCTGACTGGCAATATCCGGGCACCGCTGCGGAGAAGGAAATCCGGGCCGCGTGCGGCAGTGAGCGGGTCGACTTCATCGATGCCGGCAGGATCGCCACCGCATTGATGGGCGACACGATTGCGACCAACATGTTCATGCTGGGTTATGCCTGGCAAAAAGGCTGGGTGCCGTTGTCGGAAGCCGCCATCATCAAGGCGATCGAATTGAATGGCGTGTCGGTCGGCTTCAACAAGCAGGCTTTTGTCTGGGGCCGCACCGCCGCGCACGATTTTGCAGCGGTTGAAAAACTGGCGCAGGTCAACACGCCGGCGCAAGTGATCGAATTCAAACGTGCGCCCAGCCTGGATGACCTGATCGCCAAGCGTGTCGCTTTCCTCACCGAATATCAGAACGCCGCCTATGCGCAGCAGTACCGCACATTTGTCGACCAGGTGCGTGCGGCCGAAAGCGGCATCGCCGATGGCGCCCGGCCGCTGCGGCTGACGGAAGCCGTGGCGCGCTATTTATTCAAGCTGATGGCGTACAAGGATGAGTATGAAGTCGCGCGCCTGTACACCGATGGTGCTTTTGCGGCCAGGATCGGCGGCATGTTCGAAGGTGATTACAAGCTGAAATTCCATCTGGCGCCGCCCTTGCTGGCAAAACGTGACGCGAAGGGGCATCTGATCAAGCAGGAATTCGGGCCGTGGATGATGAAGGCGTTCGGCGTGCTGGCCAGGTTGAAGTCGCTGCGTGGCACTGCATTCGACCTGTTTGGCTACACCGAAGAGCGCCGGAGCGAGCGGGCATTGATCGCCGAGTACCGGCAAACGATCGCCGCCCTGTTGCCCACGCTGAGCTCAGACAATCTGACGCAGATTGTCGCCATCGCCAGCGTTCCGGAAGACATACGCGGCTACGGTCATGTGAAGGAGCGGCATTTGAAAGCGGCGAAAGAGAAGGAAGCCGCACTGCTCGCCGGCGTCCAGCCTGGCGCCACGGCTGCCGGACAGCAAAGCCCGGGCCGTCACGCGGCGTAGGTATTACCCGTTCGCCTTACGTACGGCGAACGGTTTTTTTCGCCAGGGCGTCTAACCTTGGCGTTAGGTGCGCCAGCTCGCATAACACATCAACTTCTCCCAATTCCAGTAAAACTTAACTTCCCGTTACTTGTCGAATAAGCCAGTCGATCAAGAAAATAACGAGATTGTGAATAATAAAAACAGGCGCCGCATGCGGCTGGGATTGATGTGGGTAACGCTCTTCTGCGGCGCCTGTGTGCTGGGCGCGGTGGTTTTTGTTGCATCGCTGGTGCCCGCCACGCCGGCAGTGGACTATCTGCAGCAAGTGCAAAATGCGCAACCGAGCGTCGTGCTTGCTGCCGACGGCAGCGAACTGACCACCTTCCGCCGCACGCGCCAGGAATGGGTGCCGCTAGCCCGCGTATCGCCGCATCTGCTCCATGCGCTGATCGCCACCGAGGATCATCGTTTCTTCCGGCATCACGGCGCCGACCCTGGCCGGACCCTGTCCGCCGCGTTCCGCACCGCGGGCGGCGATACGCAGGGCGGCTCCACCATCACACAACAACTGGCCCGCAATCTATTCCCGGCCGAAATAGGACGTGCACGCACCATCACCCGCAAGCTGAAGGAAATCATCACCGCGCTCAAGATCGAGCGTGCCTACAGCAAGGCCCAGATCCTCGAAACCTATCTCAATACCATGCCATTCCTCTACAACGTGCATGGCATTGAAATGGCGGCACGCACCTATTACGGAAAATCGGCGGCCGACCTCGATGCGCTGGAAAGCGCCATGCTGGTCGGCATGCTCAAGGGCACCCATTACTACAACCCGGTGGTCAATCCCGAACGTGCGCGCGCACGGCGCAATATCGTGCTGGCGCAAATGCGCAAACACCAGCACCTCACGGATGCCGAATTCCAGGCGCTGCGCGAACAACCGCTGCAGGTCCGGTTCAGCAATCAGGCGGAGCCGCCGGGTTCGTCGCCGCATTTCACCGGGCACGTGCGCAAATGGGTGACCAAATGGGCCGAACAGCACGATCACGACCTCTATGCCGATGGCCTGGTGATCCACACCACCCTCGACCAGCCGCTGCAGGAAGCGGCCCTGCTTGCGGTCGCGCGCCAGGCGGACGCCTTGCAGAACATTGCCGACGTCGAATGGGGCCAGCGGTCCGGGCGTCTGTTGTCCAGCACACCGGATGCCTATGCAAAAATGCGCGGCGGCATCCAGCCATTCGGACATTTCTGGAACACGCGCCGCGATCTTGTCGAGACATTCATAAAGGAGACGCCAGAGTATAAAAAGGCGCTGGCAGCCGGTGGCACCGAGGCCGCCATCCTCGCCGGGCTGCAGAAGGATGCGGGTTTCATCGCCAGGCTGCGCGCCGCCAAAACGCGCCTGGAGGCCAGCTTCGTCGCCATCGATCCGGCCACCGGCGAGGTCAAGGCCTGGGTCGGCAGCCGCGACTTCGAGCGCGATCATTATGACCATGTGGCGCAGGCTGAACGGCAGCCCGGGTCGACATTCAAGCCGATTGTCTACGGCGCCGCGCTGGAGCGCGGTTTGAGTCCCGATCAAGCCTATCGGGACGACCCGGTTGAGATTCGTTTTGCCAACAACGCGGTATGGCGGCCGACCGACATGCGGTCGGCAAGCGGCAGGATGATGACGCTGCGCGAGGGATTGATTTTTTCGAAAAATACCATCACGGCCCAGGTCATGCAGGACGTAGGTGTGCCCGGCATCGTGAACCTGGCGCAGGCCATGGGCGTCAACCAGAGCAAGCTCGATCCGGTGCCCTCACTGGCCCTTGGCACCAGTCCGGTGACGCTGCTGGAGATGGTGTCGGCGTACGCGACGATTGCCCAGCGCGGTGAGTACCGCCAGCCTGTATTCATCAAGCGCATCACCGATCGTGCTGGAAAAGTGCTGGCTGAATTTGGTGGCGACACCCGTCGCGGCATGTCGCAGCAGACCGCAATCGAACTGATCGACATGATGCGCGGTGTGGTCACCCGCGGCACCGGACAGGCAATGAAATCGCGCTTCGGCATCGAGGCCGATATCGCCGGCAAGACCGGCACCACGCAGAATAATGCCGATGGCTGGTTCATCGCGATGCATCCGAACCTGGTCGCCGGTTCCTGGGTCGGTTTCAACGATGCGCGGGTGACGATGCGCAGCGCGTACTGGGGGCAGGGCGGCCACAATGCGTTATTTGTGGTTGGTGATTTTTTTCGCGGCGCACTGAAGGGAAAACTGATTGACGCCACGGCGCAATTTCCGAGACCCGCCCGCGCGCCGGTCATGGCGGCAGTCGAAGCAAAAGTGGTTGAGCCGGCCGAAGACCTGAACGAAACCTGGTACGAAGAGATGACCGCACCGGCGATCATCAATCATGGCGACAGCGCCGATGCGATGATTGATGCGGCGTCGCGCAGGCCTGAATTATCAATACGGGGCATCGAGCGCAGCAGCACAAAAACGCCGCAGGAACTGGCCGACATCCTGCTCGGCATGGGCCGTGATCCGGTCACAGGCGAGCGCGTTGGCAGCGGCAGGCGCACCGATGAACTGGTGCCGCCAAGAGGGGATCAGCCCTTGCCAATGGAAGTGGTCCCCACCCCGTTGACCGAGTAGGCCGCGCCCTGCTTTCAGGCCGTCCTGGCCGCCCGGACCTTGCCGGCTTGCTTTTCCTGCGCGGCCGCCCGGCGCCAGGTCGCCAGCCCGTCGAGCAGCATGACAAGACCGCTCTCGAATGCTGTTTCGGCATCGATTTCCGAAAACGCTTCCGCGATATAGGTGGCGCCCGGAAACGTGACCGGGTCCAGCACGACCAGCCTCGAATGGATGAAACTGCGGTGGCTGGCGGGCAGTTGCCGGCGTACCTTCGCATTGGCGCAGGCAACGATGTGCTGCATCAGGAGGTGGAACGCCATGCCTGCCTGCGACGGCGATAATCCCGCCCTGCGCAAGGCGTCGGCGGTGCGGTCGAATACGATCAGGCCGTAGTCCGACTCACCCGGGGCAACGTTCTGGAAAACCCTGAACCGGTTGTGTGACGCAATATAGCTGGCCACGCCCTGGTAGCTGGACATCACCTCATAGGTGGTGCGGGCGATGCTCTCGATGTCGGCGCGCCAGTTCTTTGCACCGGACGAAAATTTTTCGGCCCGCTCGCGAAAGTAACGATTGATGACGCCTGACAGCAGGTCGTCGTGGTTGCCGACATAGTAGTGGATCAGCGCGGGCGTGACGCCGAACTCGCGCGCCAGCCGCATCATCGACAATTCCTCCAGCGTCTCGCTGCGGGCAATTTCCACCGCGCGTTCGATAATCGTTTCGCGCGACAGGCCGTTGCCTGCCTGCTCGCTGCGCGTGTCTTTCGGCGGCCGCCCCCGCCGCCTCGCCGGCGCCACGCCGGGAGCGGCGACAGGCGCCCCGCTTGAGGAGGACTTCAATTTCCGATTCGTGTTCATGGATCAAAGCATAACCGATGCAAAGCCGCTGCCGACGTCATTTCCGAAATAATTTGACACGGTATTAATTACTCTTTATTCTCGTTAAATTAATACGGTATTAATAAAAGGATGATGATGGAGACGAAAACCAATTCAGCGGCCGTAAAAGGAGTGGCGGTAGCGGCCGGCATGCGCGGCGCCAGCTGGGATCCGGCGCGCATGCTTGCGCCTTACAGCATGACGCCGCATCCTCTGGCAACCGAAGACGGCCAGCGCACTCTCGGATTTCTGTATGCGCGAGGCGGCGAAAAAACCGTGGTGTGCCAGATGCATCCGCGCGAACTGGCCGTCACGCATTACCTGGTGCCCGACGTGCTGGACGCCGGTTGCGCGATGTGGGTCCAGGGTCCACGTTCGGTCGGCAACGATCTGCGCCTGGAACACGAGATTGCCCTGTATGACGTCGCCGCCGGCGTGCGTTTCCTGCGCGACCAGGGTTTCGACAAGATCATCCTGCTTGGCAATTCAGGTGGCGCCGGATTGTATGCGTTGTATAACCAGCAGTCGCTCGCCGCGCCGGAAAAGCGGATCACACACACGCCGGGCGGACGGCCGACAAAACTGGCCGGCGCCGATCTGCCCGCCGTCGATGGCATCGTGCTGGTCTCCCCGCATCCGGGCCAGGGCACCCTGCTGATGAACAGCATCGATCCCTCCGTGACCGACGAAGAAGATCCGTTTTCCGTCGATGCCGCGCTCAATCCTTTCGATGCCGCCAACGGCTTCCGCCGGGCGCCGGAAAGCGCGCAATACACACCCGCGTTCGCCGAACGTTACCGCGCGGCGCAGCGTGCCCGCGTGGCGCGACTGGATGCGCGCGCCCTCGAGTCGATCGCCGAGCGCCAGGCTGCGCGCGACAAACTCAAGACCGTGCGTGACCGCGGCGCCAAGATCATCGCCAGCCATCAGCCGATCTTTGAAATATGGCGCACCGATGCCGATCTGCGCGCATGGGATACCTCACTCGATCCTTCCGACCGCCTGCTCGGTTCCCTGTGGGGTGGCGACCCCTTCGTCTCCAACTACGGCAGCGTCGGCTTCGCGCGGATTGTCACGCCCGAATCCTGGCTATCCACCTGGTCCGGCCTGTCGTCGAATGCATCCTTCGAACGTTGCGGATCGTCGATAGAACAGCCTTGCCTGATGGTCGAATATACCGGCGACAACTGCGCTTTTCCGGGCGACCTCGATGTGATTTATGACGGCATGCCGGCGACCGACAAGCAGCGAATCAAGGTGCGCGGCAATCACCATGGCTTGCCGCTGCAGCAGGGTGACGAAAGCGGGCAGCTGATTGCCGGACGAACGCTGCAGCGCTGGCTGCGCGAGCGTTTTCCAACACGCTGAACAGAAAGCCATACGCAAGAGATTTACCAAAAAACGGCCGCAACACTGTCACAATTACAAAGAGGAGACACTGCAATGAAACAATTCCTGACTTTCGGCCGCACACTGGCGGCGGCACTGGCGCTCACTGCGGTTATGCCAGCCCTGGCCCAGACTGCGGCGGCGCCGTGGCCAACCAGGCCGGTGCGCATGGTGGTCCCGATCGGGCCTGGCTCCGCACCGGACATCATCGCCCGTATCGTAGGCGAGAAGCTGGGTGCGATGTGGGGGCAGACGGTGATCGTCGACAACCGGCCCGGCGCAAGCGGCATGATCGCGATGGACAACGTACGCAATTCGACGGCGGATGGCTATTCACTCGTGTTCGCCAATGGATCGGCAGTGGTGGTGACGCCTTACACTTTCCTCAGCGCCAAATATGATGCTGAACGCGATTTCGACTCGCTTGCCGTGGTTGCCTACACGCCGATGGGCATCGTCGCCAACATCGATGTGCCGGCCGCTTCACTTGCCGACGCCTTGCGCCTGGCAAAGGAGAGCCCGGATAAATTCGCAGTCGGCAATCCCGGGCGCACCACGTTCCCGCATCTGGCAATGGAGTTGCTCGGCCAGCAGACTGGCGCAAAATTCCTGAATGTCCCCTTTGCCAATTCCGGCCCCGGCCTGCAGGCGACCATCAAGGGCGACACCGCCTATTACATCGATGGCGTCGCCCCCCTGCTGCAAATGATCCGCGCCAATCGGGTGAAGCCGATTGCGGTTTTCGCCGACCAGGTGCTGCCCGGCCTCGAAGGCATTCCCCTCGCAAAGGACACCGTGCCCGGGTTGACCGTGCTCGGCTGGTTCGCCATCATGGCGCCGGCCGGCTTGCCAAAACCGATCGCCACCCGCATCAATGAGGATGTCAATCGTGTGCTGGCAATGCCTGACGTGGTCGCCAAGCTGCGCGAGTTCGGCACCTACCCGAAGCCAGGCAACCTCGCCGCGGCAAGCGCGTTTGTGCATGGAGAAAAGACGATGTGGATGCGCGTCCTGAAGCAAGCAAACATTCACCCGCAATAAGGTAACCGACATGAGCCAGTTCCCCATGAATGGCGATCCCCGGCGCATCGGTGTCACGACGCCGATGCCCGGTGTGGTCTATCCGCCGCCAGCCGAGCTGCAGCGCTACGTCGAGGCCGGCGCGCTCGGTTTTGATACCGTGCCCGAAGCATTCGTACGCGCGTGGCGAACGCACGCCAGCCGCGATGCGCTGGTCGGACCGGAGGGCAACCTGACCTATGCCGAACTTGATGTGCTGACCGATCGTGCGGCCGCGGCATTCCTGCATCTGGGCCTGGCACCGCTGGATCGTGTGATGTTCCAGGTGGCGAATTGCAACGAGTCATTGATCTGCCTGTTCGCCTGCTGGAAAGCGGGCCTGATCCCGGTGTGCACGCTGGCCGCGCACCGGGAACAGGAAATCGGCTATCTGGCCGCACATGCGGAAGCGAAACTGCACCTGGTCCACGGTGCGGTCAAGTTCGATGATGTCGCGTTTGCCGAAAAAATGCAGCGCGAGGTGCCCAGCCTCACACATATCGTGCAACTGCGCGGTCCGGCCCGCGGCAAGGCGCTGGCGCTGCCGGACCTGATCGCCGCCGAGGATCCGGCGGCGGCGCGCGCGCTGCTGGCGAGCTTGCCGCGCGATCCGTTCCAGGTGTGTGTGTTCCAGCTCTCCGGCGGCACCACCGGCGTACCGAAGATCATTCCGCGCTTCCATAACGACTACCTGTACAACATGCGGGCGGTCGCGGCCTGGAACAGCTTCACGGCGGATGACACGCTGTTCATTCCGATGCCGTTCATGCACAACCTGAACATGGTGTGCTGTTTCGGCCCGATGCTGCTGGAAGGCGCTCGCGTCGCGGTAGCGCCGAATATCGAGGAAGCGACGATTACCGATATCATGGCCCGCCATCGTCCGACCTGGATCATCCTCGGGCCGCTGCTGGCAAAGCTGGAAGCTGCGCGCGCGGCCGGCCGCATCGATTTTGCCTCGGCCCGCACCATCGTCAGCATGGGCGGCGCCGCGCCGTTGCGCAAACTTACCGGCGCCCCGGTGATGCATATCTTCGGCATGACTGAAGGTGTGATCATGTACACCCGCCCGCAAGATCCGCAGCAAGTGCAGGACATTTGCGTCGGCCGTCCGGTATCCCCCTTCGACCAGGTGCGCATCGTCAAGCCGGGCACCGAGCAAGACGTCGTGCGTGGTGAAACGGGTGAATGCATCTTCAGGGGTCCTTACACGATCCATGGTTATTACGACGCCGCCGAGCGCAATCGCGATGCCTTTACCAGCGATGGCTGGTACCGTTCGGGCGACCTGATGGAAGAGATCGAAGTCGATGGGCAGTCGTATTACATCTTCAAGGGCCGCACCAAGGACGTCATCGACCGCGGCGGCGAAAAGATCAATTGCGAGGAAGTGGAATGGGGCTGCAATGCCCATCCATCGGTGGCCGCATCGGCGGTGGTCGGCATGCCGGACCGGATCTACGGCGAGCGCGCCTGCGCCTTCCTGGTACTGCGGCCGGACATGCCGGCGCCGGACGTCGCCAGCCTGGGCGCATTTCTCAAAACGTATGGCATGGCCAGCTTCAAGTGGCCGGAACGGGTCGAGATCGTCAAGGAATTTCCGATGACGATTTCGGGCAAGCTTTCCAAACCCGCCCTGAAGCAGATGATAGCCGAGCGCATCGCCGCTGAATCGGGCGGCCCGGCCGCGCAATGATTGATTCCTTTTACGGAGAACAGAATGACTTCAACAACAATCGCCACTGAACCATCCGACCGCCTTGAACTGGGTGGTGTGCATCACACCGCCCGTCCGACCTGGAAGCTGCGCGAGACGGTCGAATTCTACCGCGACGCCATGGGCCTGCCGCTGGTGCATGCGATCTCCGCACGCGGCTGGGGGCCGGAAGAACATGCGGATTTCCTGCACTTCTTTTTCGACAGCGGCAACGGCAGCACCATCGCCTTTTTTTACTACATCGGCACCGAGCGTCCGGAGTACCTGGCCGATCGCGATGACTATCAGTACCGCGCCACACACACGTCGTGGCAGGTGAAAGACGCGGCCGCGCTTGCCGCGTGGCGCCGGCGCTTCGAAGAGAAAGGCGTGAAAGTCCATTATCAGGTGCGGCATGAAATCATCGAGTCGATTTATGTCTCCGATCCCAACGGCTACATGGTCGAGATCACCATTCCGCTGCGGCCCATGGATGCGCGCGATGCCGCCGATGCCGAATACACTATCGAGACTGCAATAGCGCTGGAAGATGCGGACAAACAAGGGCAGCCGTTCAGGCATATCGATCAGGTATGGCATGCCAAGGCCGCACGGCTCGAAACACTGATGGAGGTGGCGTAATGGTCAGGATCTTCGTACTGGATGTGCCGGAGTTCCTGCCGCTGGTGGCGGCGGCGCGCAATCAGGCTGGCGTGAGTGTGCTGGGTCCGCAGCACGATTATTACCGCATCGAATCGGAAACCGAGTTGCGCTTCGGGCGCCGTGCGCTTGGTTTTAAACCGGCCGTCTGGCATGGCGCGCTGACCGGCGGATTTCGCGGCCGCATTGCGCATTTCGACAACGACGAGTTGCTGATCGTCAGCGAGACCGGCGCCGCGCAAAGCGGAGTGTCATCATGAAAATTGCGATTGTCGGCGGCGGGCCGAGCGGACTGTATCTCGCCTTGCTGATCAAGAAACGCCTGGCCGATGCCGAAGTGGTGGTGCATGAACAGAACGCCGCCGATGCGACCTTCGGTTTTGGTGTTGTCATGGCCGACTCGGGACTGAACCGGCTGGCCGAAGCGGACCAGCCTTCGTGCGACGCGCTCACCGCAGCCATGCATTTCAACTATGCGCAGGACATCGTGCAGCGCGACACGCCGATCTGTGTTGCGCGCGATGACCGCGGTGGCGCCATCGCGCGTCTGAAGCTGCTTGAAATCCTGCAAGGACAGTGCCGCGCAGCCGGTGTGACGCTGCGTTTCGGCATCCCGCTGCCGTCCACGGATGTGCTGGAAGATGCCGACCTGATTGTCGGCGCCGACGGCGCCAACTCGCTGGTGCGGCGTGAACGTGAAGCCGAATTCGGCACCACACGCCGCTTCCTGAACAATCGTTTCGCCTGGTATGGAACGCAGCGCCGCTTCGACATTCCGGCCCTGGTATTCCGCGAATTCGAAGGCGGTTATTACATCGCCCATTATTACCCTTACGACGACAACATGAGCACCTTCGTCGGCGAGTGTGATGCGGGCACCTGGACCCGCTGCGGACTCGATGTGATGAGCGATGACGAGCGCCAGCATCTGTTCGAGCGCATCTTCGCGCCCGAACTGCGGAACATGCCCCTGATTTCCAACAAGTCGGCCTGGCGCCAGTTCCCGGTGGTGCAGAACAGGCACTGGTCGGTCGGCAAGCGGGTGCTGATCGGCGATGCGCTCGCCAGCGCCCATTTCTCGATCGGCTCGGGCACACGCATCGCGATGGAAGATGCGATCGTGCTGGCCGATGCGCTGGCGCGGCACCGCGACAGCGTTCCCGCCGCGCTTGCCGCCTTCGAGACGCAGCGCCGCCCCGAAAAAGCCAAGCTGCTGGACGCCGCCGAACGCAGCTTCGACTGGTATGAACGTATCGCCGAATGGATGGAGATGTTCGAGCCGCTCGACTTTGTGTATGCGTTCATGACACGCACCGGCCGCATCAACGACGAACGCATGCGCAAGCAGTTTCCGCAGTTCATGGAAATGGTGGATGTGCAGCGCGCGCGCCAGGCAGCTGCGGAAACGGTGTCGGACGCGCCATGATGAACAGCATCGAAACCGTCATCTCGCGCCAGCCTTTCATCGTCCGCCGCCATGTGCGCTGGGGCGATTGTGATCCCGCCGGTGTGGTCTACACCGGGCGCTTCACCGACTACCTGATGGGCGCCGTCATGTTGTTTTTCTCCGAGCTCGCAGCGGATTCCCACGACGGGCGATATCACGACATGGTCGCTGCGCTGGGCGTCGATACCCCTTGCCGCGGCATGCATCTCGATTTCCGCCATGCCTTGTGGCCGGAAGATGAATTCGACATCGCCGTGACGGTCGGCCGCATTGGCGGCAGTTCATGGGATATCGATGTCACCGCGACGCGCTGTGATGGCCCGATCGCGTTTACCGGCCGCTTTTCGCCGGTCTGCATCAACCGCGGCGGCGAGCGGGCCGACGCCCGCGCCACCGCCATTCCCCCGGCACTGCGCACACGACTGAACGCGCATGTGGCATCATCCGGGATCGACGCCACAACAGTAAAATGAGACTGACATGACAAGCACACCACGCTACTCCAACGTACGCCCCTTCCGTATCGGCCAGATCGTGCCGAGCTCCAACACCACCATGGAAACCGAAATACCGGCGATGCTGCGCGCGCGCGAGCTGATGCTTCCGGACCGATTTTCTTTTCACTCGTCACGCATGCGCATGCATCGCGTCACACCCGAGCAACTGCTTGCGATGAACAAGGAAGGCCTGCGCTGCGCGGCTGAACTGGCGGACGCCAGGGTCGACGTGATGAGCACCGCTTGCCTGGTGGCGATCATGGCGCAGGGCCCTGGTTACCACCGCGAGACCGAAGCGCAATACCGGCAGATTGTCGCCGAGGCCGGTGGCGAATCCAAGGTGATGACCTCGGCCGGCGCGCTGATCGACGGCCTGAAGTTACTGGGTGCGAAGAAAGTTGCGTTGATGGCGCCGTACACCGATGCGCTGACGAAAAAAGTGGTCGAGTACATCGAAAGCGAAGGCATCGAAGTGCTGGATCGCCTGAATTTTTCAATCGAAGACAACCTGGAAGTGGGACGCCGCGATCCGCTGCGCCTGCTGGAAGACGTCAAGCGCCTGTCGCTCGCCAATGTCGATGCGGTCGTGTTGTCGGCGTGTGTGCAGATGCAGTCGCTGCCGGCGATCCAGGCGGCGCAGGACATGCTCGGCAAGCCGGTGACATCAACCTCGGTGTGCACCACACGGCGCATGCTCGATCTGCTTGGCCTGGCGCCGGTAGCGCCGGATTGCGGCGCCTTGCTCGCGGGCTGAAGTCAGCCGCATGAGTCAGCCGCATGAGCGCGACGCGCTCATGCAAGGTCAGGCTGGCGCAGTAAAACGGCCGGCCTGGAAATCCTCCACCGCCTGGTACAGTTCCGCCTTCGTGTTCATCACGAACGGACCGTGCTGGGCGATCGGTTCGCCCAGCGGCTGGCCGGCGATCAGCAAGGCGCGCGTCGCACCAGCCGCACGCAGCACCACACCATCGCTGCCTTCCGCATTGGCGAGGATCGCCATGCGCTGTTCGGGCACGCTGGTGTCGCCGATCTGCAGCGCGCCGCGATACACATACACAAACGCATTGTGCGTGGCGGGCAGGCTTTGCGAAAACTGCGCGCCGTCTTCAAAATGCAGGTCCAGATACAGGGGCAGCGTGGTCTCGCGCTGCATCGCGCCGGTCACGCCGTGGCTGGCGCCGGCGATGATGCGTGCGGTAACACCTTCGGGTGTGGTGAACTCCGGGATATCCGCGCTCTGCATGTCGCGGTACCACGGTGTGCACATCTTGTCTTTCGCCGCCAGGTTCAGCCATAGCTGGAAACCTTCCATGCGTCCGTCTTCCTGTTCCGGCAATTCCGAGTGCACCACGCCGCGTCCCGCCGTCATCCACTGCGCACCGCCGTTCTGCAGCAGCCCTTCGTTGCCGGCGCTGTCGCGATGGCGCATGCGGCCGGCGATCATGTAGGTCACGGTTTCAAAACCGCGGTGCGGATGGTTCGGAAAACCGCCGATGTAATCTTCCGGGTTATCGGTGCCGAACGCGTCGAGCATCAGGAACGGGTCGAGCCGCCGTTGCAGCGGCTGCGTCAGTACCCGGGTCAGCTTGACGCCGTCACCGTCGGAGGTGGCCTGTCCGGCCACCAGATGTTCTACCGCGCGCGGGCTGGTCACAGCCTCGTTCCGCAGGGATGATGTCATGTTTAACTCCTTGTGATTTGTGCTGCGCGCAGCCGGCAAGTCAGACCGGCTCGTCCAGACCGGCCATGTCGTTCACGATAAAGTGTCCGAGCTTGGCGCCCTTGGTATTAAGGTAGCGCTGGTTGAACGGATTGCGATTGACGACCAGCGGTATACGTTCCACCACTGTCACGCCATCTTTTTCCAGCGCATCGACCTTGCGTGGATTATTTGTCATCAGCATCAGCTTCGTGATCCCGAGGTGGCTCAGCATCGGCCGGCACACGCTGTAGTTGCGCTGGTCGGCATCGAACCCGAGTTCGTGGTTGGCTTCGACGGTGTCGGCGCCGGCGTCCTGCAGGCGATAGGCGCGGACCTTGTTGATCAGGCCGATGCCGCGGCCCTCCTGCCGCAAATAGAGCAGTACGCCACGTCCTTCCCTGGCAATTTTCTGCATTGCGTTTTCCAGTTGCGCGCCGCAATCGCAGCGCTGGCTGAACAGCGCATCGCCGGTCAGGCATTCGGAATGCACACGCGCCAGCACCGGCGCGCCGTCGCTGACATCACCGAGCGTCAATGCCAGGTGCTCCTTGCCGGAAGGTTCTGCAAACGCGTGCAGCTCGAATGTCGCCCACGGCGTCGGCAGCGCGCAGGCGCTGATGAATGCCAGTTCATCGTCAGTTGATGAATCGGCGCTGGTACTTGGTTGCTCACGCATGGCGGTTCGGGTATGGTCAGTTCAATGATGTTAAAAATATACCTGTTTGCACGGGCAGTCTTGTCATGTTGCTTGCGGACTGGCGTCGCCAGTCCGTGCTTTCGCCATATTGTCCACCATTTTTGGCCCGCGCAATAATACGATCGTCGGCATGCATGCTTCAGGCCGACGATTTTTTACTTTACTAAGCGACCAATTTGTCCGCAAGGACCGGATAATCGACATATCCCTTTGCGCCGCCGCCATACAGCGTGGCCGGGTCCAGCGCATTCAGCGGCGCCGCCAGTTGCAGCCGATCGACCAGGTCCGGATTCGAAATGAACGGGCGTCCGAAGGCAATCAGGTCAGCCAGTCCTTGCTCGCGCGCCTTGATCGCCAGATCGCGGTCATAACCATTGTTGGCGATGTAGATGCCCTTGAACAGGCGCCGCAGGATCTGCAGGTCAAAACCGTTGTCAACCT
Organism: Pseudomonadota bacterium; assembly: GCA_040387375.1. Classification (GTDB taxonomy): domain Bacteria; phylum Pseudomonadota; class Gammaproteobacteria; order Burkholderiales; family Burkholderiaceae_D; genus JAZKDW01. The sequence goes on along the minus strand of JAZKDW010000015.1, from coordinate 16,378 downwards.
GGCGCGGTCCGCCGGTGGCGCCTTCGACCAGATGCAGATAAAGCAGGCCGAAGCGGTTCAGCTGCCCGACAACATGGGTAAAAAGTGTTGCCGGATCGCTATCGGCGATGTCGTTGGCCGGGCTGATCGGCGACAGGCGCACGCCCACGCGGTCAGCTCCCCAGATCGCAACCACGGCTTCGGTCACTTCGAGCAACAGGCGGGTGCGGTTTTCGAGCGAGCCGCCATACACATCGGTGCGATGATTGGTGCTGTCGCGTAAAAACTGGTCGATCAGGTAACCGTTGGCGGCATGGACCTCGACACCATCAAAACCGGCCGCAAGCGCATGGCGGGCGGCGTTGCGGTATTGCTCGATGATGCCGGGGATTTCGCTGGTCTCGAGGGCGCGCGGCGTGACGTACGGCACAAAACCTTCTTCGGTAAATGCATTGCCCTCCGGCCTGATGGCCGACGGTGCAACCGGCAAGGCGCCATCCGGCTGCAGCGCAGGATGGGAAATGCGGCCCACATGCCATAACTGCAGGAAGATGCGGCCGCCTTTGTCATGCACGCCGGCGGTGATGGTTTTCCAGCCTTCAACCTGTGCGTCGTTATAAATGCCCGGGGTGTAGGCGTAGCCTTTGCCCTGGGGTGATATTTGCGTCGCTTCGGCAATGATCAGGCCGGCGCTGGCGCGCTGTTCATAATATTCGGCGGCGAACTGGCTGGGGATATCGCCTTTCTGCGCGCGGCTGCGTGTCAGCGGCGCCATCACAATGCGGTTGCTCAACAGGTAAGGGCCGAACTGGAATGGTTCGAAAAGATCGGTGCTTGGGGTTGTCAGCTTGGACATGATTTTCCTTTGAAAAAGTGATGCCGGTTGAATGTTGAAGTTGTTGCTTTTGTTAGCGGGGGTGCGGCATGCCCTGTGCGCTTATGAAGGCGGCAATTTCATTCAGCGCGCCAGCTTCCCGTGCGTAGTCGCAGCGTGCCGTCCCTTCCTGAAGGGGGTGCGGCGGCAGGCGCCTGACCAGCGTGCTGATGCCGGCGGCGATCAGCTTGGTGCCATATTGTTCCGCTTCGTCGCGCAGCGGATCGTCTTCGGCCGACAGAATCAGTGCCGGCGGCAAGCCTTTCAGCCGGCTCGATTGCAGCGGCGATGCATACGGATGCATGCGGTCGGCAACGCGCGGCAGATATCCCCGATAGCCGGCCGCACATGCATCGGCGACGCTGGCTGACAGCAAACGCATGGAACCGGTGCTCAGCCCGGGATCAAGCATCGGCATGATCAGGATCTGCGCCGCCAGTGCGGGGCCGCTGCGATCGCGGGCGACCAGCGCCGAGACAGCAGCCAGGTTGCCGCCGGCTTCAATGCCTGCGGCAATCAGGCGCGCGCCGTTCCAGCCAAGCGCCGCATGATTGGCGAGCGCCCAGCACAACACGGAATAGGCATCCTCGACCGCGGCCGGAAAGGGCCGCTGGCCGGCCAACGTATAAGTCGCCGCCAGCACCGGCAGCCCGCTGCAAAGCGCCAGCCCCCGCACGAATTTATCGGCGTCTTCCAGGCAGCCGCCGACAAACCCGCCCTGGTGAAAAAAGACGATCAATCCATTTGCAGCCTGGTCCGACGGCAGCGAATACAGGCGTGCCGCAAGTTCGCCCTGCGCGCCGGGCAAGGCCAGAGGGCGCATTACCAGTGTTTTGCGGTCGCTCATGAATTTTGCCGGGTTGGAAGGAATTTGCATGAGGTTCAATATAACTGTGTTCGTTATTCGGATAAACTGGCTGAATATGAATTGACTGTTCAGTTGCATGAACAATGAGAGATGATGAATAAATTGCAGGCGATGGAAGTGTTTATCCAGGTGGTCGACTCCGGCGGTTTCACGCGGGCGGCCGAACATCTGCATCTGCCCAAGGCCACGGTATCGACGCTGATCCAGAGCCTGGAATCACACCTTGCGGTCAAGCTGCTCAACCGCACCACCCGCCAGGTCAGTGTCACCGCGGACGGCGCGGCCTACTATGAGCGCTGCCTGCGTATCCTCGGCGACGTTCGCGATGCGGAAGAATCCCTGTCCACTACCCGCCGCAGCCCGAGCGGCAGGCTGCGTGTGGACGTGCCGACCGGACTTGGACTGCAGGTCATCATTCCGGCGCTGCCGCTGTTTTTCGAGCGTTATCCCGGCATCACGGTGGAGATGGGATGTGGTGACCGTCCGGTTGACCTGATTGAAGAAGGGATTGATTGTGCGGTGCGTGGTGGTGAGCTGGCCAATTCGACGCTGATTGCGCGCCGGGTCGGCGCGCTGTATTTTTCAACCTGTGCCGCGCCGTCTTATCTCGAGCGCCATGGCCGTCCGGCGCATCCGGAGGAGCTCGCACGGCATCAATGCATCAATTATTTTTCAGCCAAGACCGGCAATATCGTCGACTGGGATTTTGCCAGGGACGGCGAGCGAATCCAGCTGGCGCTGGCGGGCCGCTTCGCCGTCAACAATTCCGACGCGTACATCGCGGCGGGTTTGTCGGGCCTCGGCATCATGCAGCTGCCGTCCTTCCAGCTGCCGCAGCATCTGCAAGCGGGCCGGCTTGAATTGCTGCTGGAGGACTGGTGCATCGATCCGCTTCCGCTGCACGTGGTGTATCCGCAGAACCGGCACCTGTCGGCCAAGGTGCGGGCTTTTGTTGAATGGATCGCGGAGCTGTTCGCAGCCGAGCCCGCATTGCAGAGAGGGCCGCTGCCACGGGCTTGAACGTGTTTTGCCATGCCGCGAGCAGGGACTGCGGCCGGCTCACCATCACCTGACAGTGTCCGACCGCCTCCACCAGTGTCAGGCCGTCATTCGGCACGATCAATTCATCACCCGGATAAAGCGTGAAATCGGCCAGCTCGTTACAGGCGGAAACCCACACGATGCCGGAGATGCACACAATGCGCCGGCCGCGGGCGCGTACCAGCCGCAACGGATAATCTTCGGCCAGCTCGTACACAAAGTGGCTTGTTGTTGCGGATATTAATCCGGGTTCCATGGCGTTGCTCCTTCCTGTTTCCTGTTAATTGCAGACACAGGATCAGGGTACGGATTAAGCACACGCCGTAACAGAGGCAATAAATCGGAATTGTATCCATTACAGTGGCCATTCCATTACACTGTACTGGTCAAAAATTCACCTCACTGTATCCTTGCCGGCGCGCATCGATCGCGCCAGAATCGTCAGATGTCATCCAACCTGAACCTGTACGAGAGCCTGGCCAATGAGCTGGGTGCGTTGATCACCAGCCGCGTTTTTGCGCCGGGAGACCGCTTGCCGTCGATCCGCCATCTGGCGCAGCAAAAACGCCTGTCGCTCAGCACTGTCATGCAGGCCCTGCGGCTGCTCGAGGACCGCGGTTTGATCGATGCCAGGCCGCAGGCCGGATTTTATGTGCGTCATCGTCCGCGCATGCTGGCCGCCGCCAATGATGCCGGGCCTTTGAAGGAGCCGGGATATGTCGGCATCAATAATCTGTTGATGCGGGTACTGAAAACCAATGAAGTGCCCGGTGTGATTGCGCTCGGATCGGCCTGGCCGCCGGATGAACTGCTGCCGATAAAACGCATCCAGCGTGTGGTCAGCTCGGTATCCAGGCGCGATCCGGGGCTGCTTGCCAGGGTCAGTTGCACTGAAACGAATGAGCCGGATTTTGTCCGCCAGGTGTGCCGCAGGGCGCTCGACTGGGGCCGGCTCGATCCGGAAGAAATCGTCATCACCAGCTCGTGCACCGAGGCCATCAACCTGTGCCTGCGTGCGGTGGCAAAACCCGGCGACACGATTGCGATTGAATCGTCGACCTATTTCGTCTTGCTGCAATTGATCGAGAGCCTCGGAATGAAGGCGCTGGAAATACCGACCGATCCGAAAACGGGCCTCTCGCTGGAAGCGCTGGAACTGGCGCTGCGCGAAGGCCTGGTGCAGGCTTGCCTGTTCATTCCGAATGCGAATAATCCGCTCGGCTGCATCATGCCCGACGATCACAAGAAGCGGCTGGCGGCGCTGCTCGCCCGCCATGATGTGCCGATGATCGAAGACGATATATATGGCGATCTGTGTTTCAGCGCTGACCGGCCGTGGCCGGTCAAGGCCCATGACAGCACCGGCCATGTGCTGTTGTGTTCTTCGTTTTCGAAGGCAATCACCCCGGCCGCGCGCGTCGGATATGTCGTGGCCGGCAAGTATGCGCAAGAGGTGGCTTTTCTGAAGACGGTTACCAGCGGCGCCACCGGCCATTTTTTCCAGGCCGTGCTGGCCGAATTCCTCAGCGGCAGCAGCTACGACAACCAGATCCGCAAGATGCGGCGCGTGCTGGCACAACGGATCGCGCAAATGTCCGATGTGGTATCCGCTTCGTTTCCGTCTGCCTGTTCACTCTCCGAACCGCAGGGCGGGTTTGTACTGTGGATCCAGATGCCGGAGGAGGTCGATGCATTGACGCTGCATCAGAGCGCGATCAGGGAAGGCATTGCGATCATGCCGGGGCCGCTGTTTTCCGCATCCGGAAAACTCGGCAACTACATCAGGCTCAATTGCGGCAATGCGTGGACGGCCGAGATTGAAAACGCCGTGCGCACGCTGGGCGATCTGGTGCATCGCGCGGCCGATCAGCCCGGATTGGCCATCTCTCGCCCCTGGCATCCCGGAAACATTTCGTAACACTCCTTACCTTTTCATTCTATTCACACTTCCCTCCCTGGTATTTAATAGAGTCATTATCCAAGGAGAACAAAGATGAACAAGCGCCTCAAGGTTGTAGCCGGAATATTAGCAGGAGCCACCATGATGCTGGCGATGACGCCGGCGATGGCACGTACCGATGTCGATGTCCGGATCGGCTTGCCAGGTATCTATCTGCCGCCGCCGCCGATCTATGTACAACCGGCGCCCATCTACTACCAGCCTCAACCATATTACATGGAACGGGAGTATCGCGGCGATCGCCATCGTGGTCACTGGCGTCATCGTCACGGTTATCGCGGTGGCCGCGATCGTGATGGTGATGGTGTGCCAAATCGCTACGATAGCCGCCCGAATAATCCCTATCGTTATTAACGGCCCAGGCAGGTCCTGATGCCGCAAATGTAATTGCATTAAACCGTTATCGCGTTTTTTAAAAACAAGCCCGCCCCGGGCCAGCAACCAGCATGTGCTGTGTTCGGGTCGGTCTGTCCCCGCACGCCCCTGGCAGGTTCAGGAGGCGCGCCCTGAGAGAAGGAAGAAAAATCATGAAGACAAAATCGATCGCATTATCTTTTGTAGCATCCGCGCTGTTTGCCGGTATCGGCATCGCTCCGGCAATCGCCCAGCACACGAACACACCAGGCATCGACCGTGCGCAGGACAATATCCATGCGCGGATCCAGCAGGGTATCGCTTCAGGCCACATTACGCAGCAGGAAGCGCAAGTTCTCTACCAGCGTGAGCGTGAAATTCAGATGCGGGAAATGCGCATCAAGCGTGACGGCAGCGCTACACCACAGGAACGCCAGCAGTTAAGGCAAGACCTGGAAGACATGCGTGCCGAGGTTGAGCGCAAGATGTCAAATCCTCGTGTAGCGGGCGGTCAGGGGACCAACACGCCCGGCATCGACAATCGTGCAGACCAGATACATGCCCGAATTGAACAAGGCATCGATTCCGGCCACATTACCCGCGGTGAAGCCAGAAGGCTGTTCCAGCGCGAGCGTGAGATCGAGCGTCGTGAACGCCGCTTCAAGTCGGATGGCGTCGTCACGCGAGATGAGCGCCGCCAGCTGCGGGATCAATTGACGCTCTTGCAGGATGATGTCGAAAGAATGATGGCCAATGATCGCGTCCGTGGCGATAACTACAGGCGTTAAGCGCAGGACGTTTCCCGGTTAATACCTCCTGTCGGCATCAACGCAGTCATTGTTGTCTTCAGGAGGCTTTTTTTTCCCTTTCATGACCGGCACGAGATCTTATGTTCGTTAGCGAACAGAAATCGCATGCGTTTCGGCGTAAACCGTAGATATGGATTTTGCGTCACTGATCCGTGCACACATGACAACAGCATATTGCCGCTGCCTGCTCAAGCAACTGATGGTTCGGCAAGAAGCGGTTATCGCAGTTTGATCAATAAACAAGCCTGGCCCCGATTCAGCATCCAGAAGTAGCTACTCGCGGCTCGGTTTATCCCGGCGCGGCCTTGGCAGATTCAGGGGCGGCGCCCTAAAAGAGAAGGAAGAAAAATCATGAAGACAAAATCGATCGCATTATCTTTTGTAGCATCCGCATTGTTTGCCGGTATCGGCATCGCGCCGGCAATCGCCCAGAACACGAACACACCAGGCGTCGACCGCGCGCAGGACAATATCCATGCGCGGATCCAGCAGGGTATCGCTTCCGGCCACATTACGCAGCAAGAAGCGCAAGTACTTTACCAGCGTGAACGTGAAATTCAGATGCGCGAATCCCGCATCAAACGTGACGGCAGCGCCACACCGCAGGAACGCCAGCAGTTGCGGCAAGACCTGGACGACATGCGTGCCGAAGTCGAGCGCAAGATGTCAAATCCGCGCGTCGCTACCGCTCAGGCGACTAACACGCCCGGCATCGATAATCGCGCAGACCGGATTCATGCACGTATTGAACAAGGCGTTGATTCCGGCCACATCACCCGCGGCGAAGCCAGAAGGCTGTTCCAGCGCGAGCGTGATATCGAGCGTCGTGAAAGCCGGTTCAAGTCGGATGGTGTTGTCACGCGAAATGAGCGCCGCCAATTGCAAAATCTGTTAGCGGTGTTGAACAAGGATGTCGAAAGAATGATGGCCAACGATCGTGTCCGTGGCAATAACCGTCGTTAAGAACCGGTAGTCCTTGCAGCACGGTTTTCAGTATGGAAACCGTGCTGGCTCTTGGTGGCATCGACGCGGAATGTGTTGTCATCAGGAGGTTTTTTATCTTTATCCGTGGGGCGCAAGATCTTATGTTCGTTAGCGCACGGAAGCCGGGTGTGATTCAGCGTAAACCTGTAGATACGCATTTTGCGTCACTGATCCCTGTCACTTGAAAACATGTATTGACCTGGCGCGTTATTGAACACGACGCGACTGTCATGCCGATATTCATTTTTGTCGGTGCAAACAATGATCAGCCCGAAAACATAACAATAAAAGGTAACCATCATGGAAAACACCACTTCTTCCAAACGCATGCATCCGTTAATCGGCGCCGCTGCCGTCTCCGTCATTATTGCCAGTCTGGTCGGCGTCGCGGCGATGGCTGGCTTGTTCCCGAATTCTCACGGTACCGTTGCGCCGGCGGCTACCATCCCGGCCACCCCGGTTGTTGTAGTGAGCGAGCCCGTCCCAACGCCGCCGAAGGCACGTGTTGCCGCGGCGCCCGAAACCAGGCGTGCGCCCCAGCAGTCGCAAGATCGCACAGAGCGATCCGCGGCGTCATCCCAAGTGGCGAGAGCACGGTCTGTTTGTGAGAACTGCGGCACGGTAGAATCCGTCGATGCGATCCGGCAGGCAGCCCAGCCTAGCGGCCTCGGTATCGCCGCTGGTGCAGTGGTCGGTGGCTTGCTGGGCAACCAGGTCGGCGGTGGCAATGGCAAGACCCTGGCGACCGTAGCCGGTGTGGTCGGCGGCGGGTTTGCTGGCAATGAAGTTGAAAAACGCACGCGCTCGACCACCTCCTATGAAGTACGTGTCCGCATGCAGGATGGCAGTGCCCGCACTTTTCCGAGTGCCGTCAATAACGCATGGCAGGTTGGCGACCGGGTAAGGGTTGTTAACGGGGCATTGACCGCACAAGGATAAGCAGATCCGCTCACCACCGAATCACGGCTTTTAAAAGGAAACATCATGAAACGTTTAATCAGCGCTGCAGCAATGATCGTGCTTGGCACGGCAATGGTTCTCCCATTGCACGCCACTGCCCAGATAAAAGTTAATATTTTCGTCAATGAGGCGCCTCCCGCACCGCGTTATGAAGTCGTTCCGGCGCCACGGCGGGGTTATGTATGGGCGCCTGGATACTGGAACTGGAATGGGCAACGCCATGACTGGAAACAGGGTTCATGGGTACGTGCACGCGCCGGTCAGGAGTATCAGCGCAGCGAATGGTACAAGGACAATGACGGCTGGCGCTTGCGCCAGGGCAGCTGGAAAGAAGCGAAAAAACAGGCCAAGCGGGACAGGAAAGAAGCAAAACACGAGGCCAAGTTTCACCGCGATGAGGGCCATCACGGCAAAGGCGGCGGTCATTGCCCACCCGGCCAGGCAAAAAAAGGCAACTGCTGATCCGCACTGTCCTCACTGGCCGGCCGACACAGGCCCGCACGTGATTTTCTTTCGGATGCAACAGGTCTGAATTTGATGTCGGTTGGGCCATGCAATCTGCCTGCGTAACTGGTATGATCGCGGCCCATGATTGATGACGCCGACGAAGTTACCCGCCCCCTGCCGGTCGCCACCGCCACCCCCATCCGGGTGCGGTTCGCGGCCTCGGACCGGCTCTACACCATCATTCTCATGCAGGACCTGTTTGAGCAATGGATGATCATGCAAAGCTGGGGTGGCAAACAGGATCAGAGCGGCGGCGGCAAGACACGGCCGTTTGACAGCCTGGACGCTGGACTCGCTGCGTTGGCGGCAATCGTACGGCAACATCAAAAGCGTGGTCACGTACAACTGGACTGATCCGTCATTGCTGGATCAAATCTGAAGGACTTCTGGAGTGCAATTCAAAGATCAGGGCGGCAAGGTGCAGGTGTTGCTTTATTCAGGCTTCGACGAAGCCAGACAATCCCCGATCGTCAGGATCGTCGGCTCGTTCGACAAATACACCTACAAGCCCTCGGCCGGCCTGCTTGACAAGCTGACGCTGGAACAACGCGAAGAACTGCAGGCGGAATGGTACCGCCGGAGGCAGGCCGCAGTCAGCCTCAATCGTCAGCACTACATCAATGCGCTGGTCCTCAACATACGCGGCGCATGCGACAGCCTCGAGCATGCCGCGGCATTGTCGCCGCAGCAGTCAGTCGAAATTTGGAATGCAATGCATGAGCTGGCCAGCGCGATGCGCGAGGCAGGTTATCCGCGCCCGACAAAAAACCGGCCGCAGGCCGACGACCCCAAACAAAGCAATTTGTTCGATTGAGGTCGGGTCTGCGGACGTGCCGGGCTCGCGTCAGGCGGCGCGCCTGACGGACTGGTGCGGATCGATCACGAATTTCTTCGGCGCGCCCGCATCGAATGCGCCATAACCGGACGGCGCTTCATCGAGCGTGATGACCTGGACGCCGACAATGTCGGCGATCTTGATGCGGTCCCACAGGATCGCCTGCATCAGCTGACGGTTATATTTCATGACCGGCGTCTGCCCGGTGTGCAGGCTGTGCGATTTTGCCCAGCCCAGTCCGAGCCGGATGCTCAGGCTGCCGCGCTGCGCCGCCTTGTCGACTGCGCCCGGATCATCCGTCACGTATAGGCCAGGAATGCCGATGCGCCCGGCGGCACGCGTGATTTCCATCAGCGAATTGAGTACCGTCGCAGGCGCTTCCACCTGGGAGCCGTCATGGCCATGGCCGCGCGCTTCAAAACCCACACAATCGATCGCGCAGTCCACTTCGGCGTCGCCCAGGATCTGGAAAATCTGGTCCGCGAGGGTCACATCCAGCGACAGGTCGACCGTCTCGAAACCGACGCTGCGCGCGTGCGCAATGCGCAGCGGATTGACGTCGCCGACGATCACCACGGCCGCGCCCAGCAGGCGGGCCGACGCCGCGGCGGCCAATCCGACCGGACCGGCGCCGGCGACATACACCGTGGTGCCGGGACCGACACCAGCCGTCACCGCGCCATGGTAGCCGGTGGGAAGGATATCCGACAGGCAGGTCAGGTCGGTGATCTTGGTCATCGCCTGGTCCTTGTCCGGGAAGCGCAGCAGGTTGAAATCCGCATACGGCACCATCACATACTCGGCCTGGCCGCCGATCCAGCCGCCCATGTCGACATAACCGTAGGCGCCGCCGGCACGTGAAGGATTCACGCTCAGGCACACGCCGGTATGCTGTTCCTTGCAGGTGCGGCAGCGGCCGCAGGCAACGTTGAACGGCACCGATACCAGGTCACCCTTCTTGAGGGTTTCGACATCGCGGCCGGCCTCGATCACTTCACCGGTGATTTCATGGCCGAGCACCAGGCCCGACGCCGCGGTCGTCCTGCCGCGCACCATGTGCTGGTCGGAGCCGCAGATATTGGTCGAGACCACCTTCAGGATCACGCCATGCTCGATTTTTTTTCCTTGCGGGCTTTCCAGCTTTGGAAAGGGGATGGATTGCACTTCCACCCGGCCCTGCTCTACATAAACGACACCACGATTTTCTGCCATTTCCTTATCTCCTTTTGATTTGCTCGGCGCATTTCATCGGCCGGCGCAGCCAGTAGTCTAACGCCAACCACAGGATCATGTGGAAAGGGTTTTTTCCAGGCATCCCGGCCGGTCAGGTGCAGGTAATTCAAGAGGTAGTCATATCAGACACAGACTTTGGCTGTCTCAGGAAATGACCGTAAGTTGCGGCTGCATCGAGTCGGGCGAGCGTGTCCTGGCAACCAGCGCGCCCGCCGCCGCAGTCGCCAGCAGATGTTTGATCGTGTGTCCGCTGATCCATCCGAGCGTCATCCAGATCTGATGGCCGGATGCGCCGCCAGCGGCCGCAAGCGCAGCCAGCCCCACAGGCCAACGACGGCAAAGCCGATATTCGACAGCACGTCGGCGGCGTGCGGCACACCGGGCAAGGACGACTGGTCGGCGAAGTCGTGATAGCGTGGCGGTTGCACAATCGGCCCGTACGCCAGCAGCAGACCGCATGCTGCGAGTGTGATCAACAGGGGAAGAAAGGTGAAAAATCGAATCATGGCGGGCATCCTTTGACACTAGCATGCCCATAAACTGCGTGAAGCAAAACCATGTTCTGACAGCTTGTGGCGAAACGGCGAATCGGCATCATTTTTTCCATGCGCCGGTGTGATGGGAAAAACCGATCAACGCATTTTCGCCTTCAAAAATCATGCAGGAATCGAGGGCTGTTATGCTTGAGCACCGATCGGGATTCTGCACCGGTCAACGCGGGACATGCGTTTTGCCTGTCCCTGGCATTTACAAGCATGGAGGAGTCGAATGAATATGCTACGAAACAAGCTGAAAATAATCGCACGGCCGCTGATGCTCGCGGTCCTCTCTGGAGTCGCGGCAGTCGGATTGCAGGGTTGTGGCACGATGGCCGGCAGCCCGGGTACGGCAGCGGCCAACGAGAACCGCGCATTTGCCCCGGTAACCGACGACAGCACGATCGCCGCCGCTGTCGAATCACGTGTGCAGGGCCTGATCGACGGCGGTTCGCATGTCACCGTCACCAGTTTTAACCGGAAAGTGCTGTTGACCGGTGAAGTGCGCGACGCCGGGATGCAATCGGCGCTGGGGCGCGAAATCGGTAGCATCAATGGCGTGCAGTCGGTTGCCAATGAAGTGGAAATCGCGGCGGCATCGAACATACTGTCGCGCTCCAATGACGCCCTGATCGCGGCCAAGGTGGTCGCCAGCCTGATCCCCGAACGTGCGCTCAGCGTCAACACGATCAAGGTCGTCGTCGAACGTGGTGTCGTGTATCTGATGGGACGGGTAACACCGGCGCAGGGCGATATCGCCGGCCAGATTGCCAGTGGTGTAAGCGGCGTGCGCAAGGTCGTCAAGGTGTTTGATTATGTTTCGTAGGTGAGGCGCCGGGGTCGGGCTTTTTTCCTGTCCCCGATCTTGTTTACCGCTCGCGCGTACTTAATTTATAATGTACAGAATTTTGCACAATTTGTGAGGCAAAGGGGTACTTCATGGGAATCTCTGCAAGCGACGTGGTGCCGTTTTCCCAGGCCCGTGCCAACCTCTCTGAATTAGCCGAGCAGGTAAAGGCCGGAGCCGAAAAAATCATCACCAAAAACGGTGAAAGTTACGTCGCATTGATCGACGCTCAGCGGCTGGACTATTACCATCAATTGGAACGCGAACACATACATCTGCTTTTGATTGCCGATGCCAGCAAGGGACTGGACGATGTGGCTGCAGGCCGCGTGAAAGATGCGCGCGCAGCGATCCAGTCGCTGAAACGCCGTCGCAGCGCCTGAGCGGCAATGAGGCTGATGTGACAAGGAAGCTGGTGATCAAACTCACCGCGAACTTTGAAAAAAACCTCGTCCGCATCGAACAGTTCATGGCCGATGCGGATGCGCCCCCGGCATATGACGCTCTGCTCGATGTATTGATGGATACTGGCCTGCCGAATCTGGAACGATTTCCCGATATCGGTTTGCTTTTCATGAATAGACCGGCGCGCTCGGTGGAAGTTACCAATGGCCTGGCTGTGCTGCGCAAGAAACTCGGCGATGGTGAGTTGCGCGAATATCTGATTTCTGATTACCTCATCCTGTATGCACGGTATGAAGATGTGATTTACCTGCTTTCGATCAGGCACCATCGGGAACTTTCGTTTGATTTTCAGGCGCTGTGGCCGCCGGCCTGACATTCTTTTGCCGTGCGGCGCGCAGCTGAATAACCAGCGATAGATTAAAGTGAGCAAGCGCGACAAGCACAGTGGAGAAAACCAGTTCATGACACAACCCTATCTGCAAACATTTTCGCTGCAAGGAAAAATCGCGCTCATCACCGGCGCCGCGCGTGGCATCGGCTTGAAAATCGCCGAAGCGATGGCCGGCTCCGGCGCCCATGTGATCCTCAATGGACGCAACGCGGACAGTCTGGCCGACGCCGCCCGGCAGATCACGGCCCAGGGCCAGTCAGCGTCGACGCTGGTCTTCGACATTGCCGATCCGGCCGCGGTCAGGGCGGCGTTTGCCACGATCGCCGCCACGCATGGCCGACTGGATATCCTGGTCAGCAATGCCGGCACACGCCACCGCAAGCCGCTGCTCGATTTCAGCGATGCCGAACTCCATGCAATGTTCGACGTCAACCTGATCGCGGGTTATGTGCTGGCGCGCGAAGCGGCGCGCCTGATGGTGCCGCAGCGCGCCGGGCGGCTGATTACGATCACGTCGATCGCCGGACACGTCGCGCGCGCCAACGATGCGGTCTATGCCGGTGCAAAACACGGGCTGACCGGCATGGTGCGCGGGCTGGCCGCCGAATACGGCCCGCTCGGCATCACCAGCAATGCGATCGCACCCGGCGGCGTGGCGACCGAAGCCAATGCGGCCATGATGGCCGATCCGAAGATACAGGCGCATTTTGCCAACCGCACGCCGCTCGGGCGATGGGCGCAACCGGATGAAATCGCCGGCGCCGCGGTTTTCCTCGCTTCAGCTGCGGCGTCCTATGTCAACGGCCATGTGCTGTTTGTTGACGGCGGCATGTCGATTGCGATGTAAGCCAATTACTTCGGCGCGAAATGCTGGTTCAGCCGATCGGCATAGTCCTGCCACGGCGCATCCTTCTGCAAACCGTCGAACACACCCTGCCGCGCCAGCTACGCTACCCAGTCGTGCTTTTCGGCGATTGCGGCTGCCATGAAAGGCGGAAAAGGTTTCCGCCAGCAGCGCCGCCTGCGCGCCGCCGAGCAGCATCGGCACGGCGATGCCATAGGGCGGAACCGAGGTCATCACGCCGGCTACGACATAGTGAGCGCCTGCTTTTTCGATTGCGGCGGCGGCTTGCTGCTTGGTTCTCGCACGACTCACCACTTGCCTTTTACCATGTTACTATCCGCTCAAGGCGACAACCCCGACTTAGAAAAACTGAATTTCAATACAGCGTAAGCTCCATGGCCAAACTTGATCTCGCCGACCTCAACATCCTCAAGGAAATCTACCGCACGCACAGCATTACTGCGGCGATGGACCAGATCGGTCTTAGCCAACCGTCCATCAGCGTTCGTCTCAGCCATCTGCGCCGACATTTCGGTGATCCGCTATTCGTGCGGACTTCACAAGGCATGAAGCCGACACCGCGCATGGAGAGCCTGCTGCCAGCGATAAGGCAATCGATAGAATTGCTCGGAACGGGGGGAGGGGGACTTGATGAATTTGAGCCGGCAGCATCGACGCGCAAGTTCCGGATAAGCATGACTGACGTCGGTTACATAGTGCTCTTCCCCCACCTGATGAATCTGTTCGAGAGGCATGCTCCGGGACTGCGGATTGAGGGCATCAATCTCGACAAACAGACTGCCCACTTGCTGGAAGATGGCGAGGCCGATATTGCCATAGGTTTCGCGGCCGAGCTGCATGGAGCGTTTTATCAGCAAAGACTGGCGACCGCGTACTACGCCTGCATCGCACGCAAGGGCCACCCGCGCATCGGAACCAAGCTGACGAAGCGAGCTATCGTTGAAGAGGCGCACGTGGCAGTGGATGCGCCGGGAACCGGTTATTGGAAGCTCGACAAGGCCTTGGAAAAACAAGGCATTCAACGCTCGGTCAAAGTATGTGTACCGTCCTATCTGGGCCTGGCACAAATCATTGCGTCAACCGACATGCTGGCCATTGTGCCCGCGCGACTGGGACAAACCTTATCCGCGGCGGGCAACATAAAAACACTGGCAATCCCTGTTCCGACGCCGTCTTACGAGGTCAAACAGTATTGGCATGAGCGCTACCATCGCGATCCGGCAAACCGCTGGCTAAGGCAAGTGATCTTGGATGCGTTTAACAGCATGCCGCAGGCAGCGACCTAAAGCACCGGGACGCCGGGTCCCGGTGACCCACTCGGTGGGCAAGCCTCCAATGATCAGATCGCTCGTGTTGTCCGAGTGCGGACGATAGCGGCAGATCGCGCGGAAACCGCCCACTCTTCCTCGATGCAAGCTGCGATATTGTCGCCATAACGCCAATTCTTCGCCGTGTATTTCGAGGAGTAAGTTCAAGAGCGATAAGCAAAGGACTATTTCAGAAAACAATTTTGCTTATTGTAGATACTACATTGATTGCGAATCAACATTGATGGATACTGATTCGACGCCATACAGGGATACCGACTGATTGCGCCCTGGGAAGAACATGGTCACGATCGTGTTTCAATTTAATGTACATTCTAAAAATATGGAGACTTCTGCCATGTCGTTCATGCGTATCTCAGCCGCCGTTTTCCTTGCCTTCTTTGCGACCATAGTTTGGGCTCAGCAGTACCCAACCCGTGCCATCAGGCTGGTCGTGCCAAGCTCCCCGGGTGGTGCCCCCGACGTATTGGCACGCGTGCTGACGGAAAAACTTGCGCTGGCTCTGGGGCAGCCGATCGTGATAGATAATCGCACTGGCGCCGGCGGCAACATTGGCGGCGAAATCGTAGCCAAGGCTGTTCCTGACGGCCATACCTTGCTGCTGGGGTGGGATAGCATGATCACCGTGAATCCCCACCTCTACAAGACGCTTTCTTACGACCCGATGAAAGATCTCGTCCCTGTCACCACTATCTCGGCTGCTGAGTATGTGCTTGCAGTCCATCCGTCGGTGCCGGCAAAAAGCTTCCAGGAATTCGTCGAGTACGCAAAGAAAACAAAACCGCCTATGCCGTATGCTTCGATCGGCAACGGCAGCCTGCATCAACTCGCCATGGAAGCGCTCAAGGCCCGCGCCGGCATCGATCTTCTTCACATACCCTACAAGGGAGGGACACCTGCAGCCACCGCCACAGTCGCTGGCGAAACATTGGTAATGGTCGCGAGTACTGCCGCTGCGCCTTTTTTCAAGTCGGGCCGGCTCCGGCCCCTAGCCACAATGGGCGCAAAACCTTCTGCGGATTTCCCCGGCCTGCCGGCGCTCGGGGCGATCTATCCTGGCTATAACATATTCAGTTGGATTGCCTTGTTCGCACCGGCCGGTACTCCGGAGCCGATCTTGATTCGCCTGCGTACCGAATTGAACAAGTTGCTCGCCTCTGCTGAAATCACGGAAAGATTTCAGCGTGGTGGCGGCGGACTGAACCCCTACATCACCACACCAGACGAGTTTGCTGCACTGCTTAAATCTGATTACGCTAAGTATGGCAAAGCGGTACACGATTTAGGTATCAAGATCGACTGAGACAAGTTCTCTTGCGCAGAACGTTTAATGCGGCGCAGCGATGATGATTCCGGTAGGCGGTAGCGGAAGACATTTCGTGTATACAAAACTACCGGACTGGATGCAAGTGACGGAATCGAGAAACCGGTCCGTTCGCCGGCAACCACCACAGCCTGTGGGGCAACGGCAACCAGCATGGGGCTGAAGCCGACAATCGAGCTGATGAATGCGGTGACACGTCGGGACGCAACGGCAGTCAAGAAAAAATTCACGGCCTGAAGCGCCCGTGCATCCATACGGAACACGCTCCAGGCCATGTT
>JAZKDW010000014.1:0-40467 GCA_040387375.1 Pseudomonadota bacterium | reverse complement strand
GCGAAGCAAAAAAGAACTCGCCGCCGGGGCGAGACCCGGACAGCATCCACGAAGGACAAACCGTATTGCGGTTAACGAAGGGCAAACAGAATTAAAAAAGCCAACAACAAACCTTGAGCCGCTTATTTCTGCGCCGTCAGCATCACCGGCTTGATCCTCGATTCCAGCGCCTTCCCCTTGCGTGCACGCTTGCCGATATGATGCGCCAGACCTGACGCCGACAGCGCCACTTCCTGCGCCTTGCCGCCCCGTCCGGTACCCGACACCAGCACACCGCGCTGGCTGATCGGCTGTGCTGCCACCAGCTTCTCATCCTTTTCCAGATCCATCAGGATCACCCCGCGTCCGCCCGCGGACAAGGTTTTCATCTCATCCAGGCCGAACACCAGCAGGCGTGCCTTCCCGGACAAACAGGCGATGGCGCTGACGTTGCTGCCCACCACGCGCGGCGCCAGCGGCTCGTCGCCGTCATCGAGCATGATGAATGACTTGCCGCCCTTGACGCGGCTCGCCATGTCGCCCGCCTTGGTGATGAAACCGTAACCCGCGGTCGACGCCAGCATCAGCGCCGTATCCGACGGTCCGGCGAAATAATGCAATATGCGGCTGCCGCTGGCCAGGTCGATCAGCGTGGTTACCGGAATGCCGTCGCCCCGGGCGCCGGGCAGAGCCGCCACCGGCACCGAATACACCCGGCCATTGGAACCGAACGCCAGCAGGTTGTCGACGGTGCGGCATTCGAACGCGTCGTACAAGGCATCACCTGCCTTGAAGGTGAACTGCGCGGCATCATGCGCATGGCCGGTGCGCGCGCGCACCCAGCCTTTTTGCGAAACGATGACAGTGACCGGCTCATCAATGATCTTCTGTTCGGCCACCGCTCTTTCGGCAGCCTGGATCAACGTGCGCCGCGCATCGCCGAACTGCTTGCCGTCGGCTTCGATTTCCTTGATGACCAGCCGCTTCATGGACGACGGATTTTCCAGCAAATCGTGCAGCGCCGCTTTTTCAGTGCGCAGTTCCGCCAGCTCCTGCTGGATCTTGATCGTTTCCAGCCGCGCCAGCTGGCGCAGCCGGATTTCGAGTATGTCTTCGGCCTGGCGGTCGGATAACTTGAAGGCGTGCATCAGTGCCGGTTTTGGCTCATCCGATTCGCGGATGATCCTGATCACCTTGTCGATGTTGAGCAGCACCGCTTCGCGACCTTCGAGGATATGCACACGGTCGTCGACTTTTTGCAGCTTGAATGTCGTGCGCCGCGTGATCGTCGCAAAACGGAAGTCTATCCACTCGCGCAGGATATCGCCCAGCGATTTCTGCCGCGGCCGTCCATCACCACCGATCATCACCAGGTTGATCGAGGCGCTGGTTTCCAGCGACGTGTGCGCCAGCAGCATGTTGGTGAATTCTGTCTGGTCCTGGTTTTTCGATTTCGGCTCGAACACGAGACGCACCGGCGCCTCGCGCCCGGATTCGTCACGCACGGTGTCGAGCAGCGACAGCAGGGTCTGTTTCATCATCAGCTGGTCGGGCGACAGCGCTTTTTTGCCCAGCTTGATTTTCGGATTGGTCAGTTCCTCGATTTCCTCGAGCACCTTTTGCGACGAGGTGCCGGGCGGCAGTTCGGTCACGATCGCCTGCCACTGGCCGCGCGCCAGCTCTTCGATTTTCCACTTGGCGCGTACCTTCAGGCTGCCGCGTCCACTTTCATACATCTCCGATATCGCCGCCGCCGACGTGATGATCTGTCCGCCGCCGGGGAAGTCCGGCCCCGGCATGAATTCCATCAATTCACGATGTGTCAGCTTCGGATTGCGGATCAGCGCGACTGCGGCCTTGGCCACTTCCTGCAAATTATGCGACGGCACTTCGGTGGCCATGCCGACCGCAATGCCGGAGGCGCCGTTCAGCAGCACGAAGGGCAGGCGTCCCGGCAACAGTTTCGGCTCCTCGGTGGAACCGTCATAGTTGGGCTGGAAATCGACCGTGCCCATGTCGATTTCATCGAGCAGCAATTTGGCGATCGGGGTCAGGCGCGCTTCGGTATAACGCATCGCCGCCGCGCCATCGCCATCGCGCGACCCGAAATTGCCCTGGCCATCGATCAGCGGATAACGCAGCGAAAAATTCTGCGCCATGCGCACCAGCGCGTCATACACCGACTGGTCGCCGTGCGGATGCAGCTTGCCCAGCACGTCGCCGACCACGGCCGCCGATTTGCGCGGCTTGGCCGTCGCGTTCAGGCCGAGTTCGTTCATTGCATACAGGATGCGGCGCTGCACCGGTTTCTGGCCGTCGCAGACGTCCGGCAGCGCGCGTCCCTTGACCACCGAGATGGCGTAATCGAGGTAGGCGCGTTCGGCGAAGGTCGCCAGCGTCAGGGATTCGCCGCCGTCGGCGGGGACTGCGTCATCAAACAGATTGGCTTGTTCGGTCATCGTGTTTCAAAAAAATTATTTGGATGGAGTTGGTTCTGGCGGCAAGTTGCGCCGGCCGGGGATGGTCATGAAAATCCGCTTTGATCCCGATGCGCCATCGGAAAAAACGGTAACGCCCGATTTGGGCGCGGCAAGTTTCGGTTTGTACAGGTGGTAGAACTGGGTAACCAGCTGCACGTAATTGCGTGTCTCCGGATAGGGCGGGATCTTGTTGCGGTACTTCTGCACCGCACCTTCGCCCGCGTTGTACGACGCCAGCACCAGTTGTTGCTGGTTCGGGAACATCTTGTGTAAATCACGCAGGTAACGCGCACCGAGGCGGATATTGGTTTTCGGGTCGGTCAGTTTTTCTGAAACGGTTTTCTTGCGGTCGCCTTGCAAGCCGTAACGCTCGGCGGTGGCCGGCATGACCTGCATCAGGCCGACCGCTCCCTTGGGCGAGACCGCAACCGGATTGAAGCCGGATTCGGCGGCCATCACCGCTTTCAGCAATGCCGGATCGATCGAGAAATCCCTGGCTGCCTGCAGCAGAAAACCTTCGTATTTCTTCAGGTTCGGATGTTGCGACAGATATTGCCATAACGCGGGTTTGACCTCGGGGCCTGCGGGCGCGGGGGCCTCAGCGCGGGACGAATCGAAGGACTGGTCGCCGCGCATGAACAGCTGATAACGCTCATCCAGTTTTTCAACTGAAAAATGCGCCGCTCCCTGCGCGTCGATATAACCATAGATGTCGGCATGCGCGCACGCCGACACCAGCCATAAGGACATTAAAACCAGGAGCGCCGCGATGCGCATCAGATGTCCGCCTCCGCTTCATTGCCGTTCTCTTCCAGCCAGGTACGGCGCGCCGCCGCTTCGCCTTTGCCCATCAGCATGTTGAAGCGGGCTTCGGACGCAAACACGTCGAAGTCGCCGAATGCGACCGGCAGCAGCCGGCGTGTATCCGGATTCATCGTGGTTTCCCATAACTGTTCGGCATTCATTTCACCCAATCCCTTGAAGCGGGAAATCGACCATGCATTGTCCTTGACGCCATCCTTGCGCAGCTTGTCTTCGATCGCTTCCAGTTCGCCATTGTCCAGCGCATAGATTTTCTGCGCCGGCTTTTTGCCACGAGCCGGTGCGTCCACCCGGAACAGCGGCGGCCGGGCGATGCAGATATGGCCGTGGTCGATCAACTTCGGGAAGTGTTTGAAAAACAGCGTCAACAGCAATACCTGGATGTGCGAACCATCGACGTCGGCATCGGACAGGATGCAAATCCTGCCATAACGCAATCCGCTCAGGTCCGGCGTGTCGTTCTTGCCGTGCGGGTCGACACCGATCGCCACGGCGATATCGTGAATTTCATTATTGGCAAACAGGCGGTCACGCTCGGTTTCCCAGGAGTTCAATACCTTGCCGCGCAAGGGCAAAATGGCCTGGAATTCCTTGTCCCGGCCCATTTTTGCCGAGCCGCCCGCCGAGTCGCCTTCGACCAGGAAAATTTCATTGCGCGACACGTCGCTGGATTCGCAGTCGGTCAGCTTGCCCGGCAATACCGCCACGCCCGACGATTTTTTCTTCTCTACCTTTTGCGCCGACCGCAAACGTGTCTGCGCCTGCTTGATGACCAGTTCGGCAAGTTTTTTGCCATAGTCGACATGCTGGTTGAGCCAGAGTTCCAGCGGCGGCCGGGTGAACGTGGACACCAGGCGCACCGCATCGCGTGAATTCAGGCGTTCCTTGATCTGGCCCTGGAATTGCGGATCCAGCACTTTCGCCGACAACACGAACGACACCCGGGCGAACACGTCTTCCGGCAATAGCTTGACGCCCTTGGGCAGCAGGGAATGCATTTCGACAAAACTCTTGACCGCGCCGAACAAACCTTCGCGCAAGCCGGATTCGTGAGTGCCGCCGGCCGACGTCGGGATCAGGTTGACATAGGATTCGCGCACCACCGCGCCATCTTCGGTCCACGCCACGACCCATGCCGCACCTTCGCCTTCGGCAAAACCTTCGGCATCGGCGCTGGCGTATTGCTCGCCTTCAAACAGCGGTATCACCGTGTCGCCGCTGGATGATTGCGCCAGCGACTCGGTCAGGTAACCGCGCAAGCCCTGGTCGTATTGCCAGGTCTGCGTGTCGCCATTTTTTGCGTTGGTCAGCGTGACCTTGACGCCCGGCAGCAGCACGGCCTTGGAACGCAGCAGGCGCTGCAGTTCCGCCGCCGGAATGACCGGTGAATCAAAGTATTTTGGATTGGGCCAGGCGGTAACACGCGTGCCGGAGCGTTTTTCATCACGTGCCAGCGAGCGCGATTTCAGTTTTTCGATGACGTCGCCATTGGCGAACGCCATCTGGTGCACGCCGGCTTCGCGCCAGACCGTGATTTCCAGCCGCGAGGACAGGGCATTGGTGACCGACACACCGACACCGTGCAGGCCGCCTGAAAACGCATAGGCGCCGCCGGAACCCTTGTCGAATTTTCCGCCGGCATGCAGGCGCGTGAACACGATTTCGACCGTCGGCACTTTTTCTTCCGGATGCAAACCGACCGGAATGCCCCGGCCGTCATCTTCCACACTGACGCTGCCGTCGACGTTGAGCGTGACCATGATGTGCTTGCAATGGCCGCCGAGCGCTTCGTCGGAGGCGTTGTCGATGACTTCCTGGATGATGTGCAGCGGGCTCTCGGTGCGGGTGTACATGCCCGGACGCTGCTTGACGGGTTCCAGTCCCTTGAGGACACGGATGGATGCTTCGCTGTAATCGGATAAAGGGGATTTTTTAGTGGCCATTCAATGGAAACGCGTAAGAAGGACTGTTATCTGGCTATTGTCTATATGACAAAACTGTATTTAAACACAGTTAAAGTTTCTGCATTCTAATGAAAAATGACGCATGCATGGTGAAATTCATGCGTCAGTTTATAAAAATGTTTCGTGGTTTAATTGACAAAAAAGCCTGGGCATTTTTAGACAGGCAAGGGTGGATGGCGAGCAAGATGGCGCCGGCAGCCTGCAAATTCAATCCGTCATTTGCTCAGCATGCGCATCGCACGCTCAAGGCCATCTATGGTCAGCGGAAACATGCGGTTGTTCATCAGTTGCAGGATGACCGCCACCGACTGGCGATATTGCCACAAACCTTCCGGTTCCGGATTGAGCCAGACGAATTTCGGGAACGTGCTGGTGAAACGCTGCAGCCAGACCGAACCTGCTTCCTCGTTATTGTATTCAACCGATCCGCCCGGCTGCAGAATCTCGTACGGGCTCATGGTGGCGTCGCCGACAAAGATCAGCTTGGTGTCAGGTGTGTATTTGCGCAGGATGTCCCAGGTCGGAAAACGCTCGGCATGACGGCGCCGGTTATTTTTCCAGATGTAATCATAGACGCAGTTATGGAAATAGAAAAACTCCATGTTCTTGAATTCGGTCTTTGACGCGGAAAACAATTCTTCAGTGCGGGTGATGTGGTCATCCATCGAGCCGCCGATATCGAGCAGCATCAATACCTTGATATTGTTCTTGCGCTCCGGCTGCATCTTGATATCAAGATAACCGGCATTGTTGGCTGTGGCGCGGATGGTGTCGTCCAGCGCCAATTCATCTTCCGCGCCTTCACGCGCGAATTTGCGCAGGCGCCGCAGCGCAACCTTGATGTTGCGTGTGCCGAGTTCGCGCTGGTCGTCGTAATCGCGATAAGCGCGTGCTTCCCAGACCTTGACCGCGGTGCGGTTGCCGCCTTCGCCGCCGATGCGGATGCCTTCCGGATTTTGCCCGCCGTTGCCGAATGGCGAGGTGCCGCCGGTGCCTATCCATTTGCTGCCGCCCTCGTGGCGGCCTTTTTGCTCGGCCAGCAATTCCTTCAGCCTGTCCATCAGCTTGTCGTAGCCAAACTTCTCGAGCGCCGCCTTTTGCTCCGGCGTCAGTTCGCGCTGCATCCGTTTCAGCAGCCAGTCGAGCGGTATCTCGGGATTCTTTTCGAAGATCGCATCGATCCCCTTGAAGTACAAACCGAAGGCCTTGTCGAACTTGTCGTAATGCGCTTCATCCTTGACCAGCGTGATGCGCGACAGGTAATAAAAATCGTCGAGCGACTGGTTGATCACGTTCTTTTGCATTGCTTCGAGCAGGATCAGGAATTCCTTGATCGACACTGGAATCTTTGCATCCTTGAGCGTAAAGAAAAAATCAATCAGCATAATGCGTCCTGGCGAGCCAGTTGGTGTTGGAGATGGCGTCTGACGGCGGGCCATTCGGATTCAATGATCGAAAACACGACCGTATCACGGAAGGAGCCATCGGCCATCCGCTGATGGTTGCGCAGCACGCCATCCTGTTTTGCGCCCAGCCGCGCAATCGCGGTGCGCGACTGGTGGTTCATCCAGTGGGTGCGGAACTCGACCGCGATGCAGCCCAACGTGTCGAATGCATGCATCAGCAGCATCAGTTTGCATTCGGTATTGATGCCGCTGCGCTGCACGCGCGCTGCATGCCAGGTGGAGCCGATTTCGAGGCGCCGGTTGACGGCATCCACATTAGAATAGCGGGTAGAACCGACCACCGCGCCATCACGATTGTCGCGAATCACGAAAGGCATTGCGTTCTGGTGCCGGCGCATGTCGAGCGCCTTGTCGATATAGGCGCGTGTGCCGTCCGGATCCGGCACTGTCGTATACCAAAGCTTCCATAATTCACCGTCCGACGCCGCGCTGACCAGCGCGTCGTGATGCTCCGCGGCCAGCGGCTCCAGCGTCGCATGCCGGCCCTTGAGCGTGACGGGTTCGATGAACGCCATTCTTCTGCTTCAGCGGTTGGCGCGCGACATGAACACCAGGCGTTCGAACAGATGCACATCCTGTTCGTTCTTGAGCAGTGCGCCGTGCAGGGGCGGCACGATGGTCTTGGCATCCTTGCTGCGTAAGGCTTCCGGCGGAATATCCTCGGCCAGCAGCAGCTTGAGCCAGTCCAGCAATTCCGAGGTCGACGGTTTTTTCTTCAGGCCGGCAACTTCCCGCACTTCATAAAAAGTTTGCAGCGCTTGCGCCAGCAGTTCCTTTTTCAGTTCGGGGAAGTGGACATCCACGATTTGCTGCATCGTGTCCTTGTCCGGGAATTTGATGTAATGAAAAAAGCAGCGGCGCAAGAATGCGTCCGGCAATTCTTTTTCATTATTGGAAGTGATGATGACCAGCGGACGGTGTTTTGCAGAAACCATTTCACGCGTTTCGTAGACGTAAAATTCCATGCGGTCCAGTTCGCGCAACAGGTCGTTGGGGAACTCGATATCGGCCTTGTCGATTTCATCGATCAGCAGCACCACCTGCTCATCCGCGGTAAATGCCTGCCACAACACACCCTTGACGATGTAGTTGTGAATGTCCTTGACCCGCTCGTCGCCCAGCTGCGAGTCGCGCAGGCGGGACACCGCATCATATTCATACAGACCTTGCTGGGCTTTGGTGGTGGACTTGATATGCCACTGCATCAGAGGCATATCAAGGGCAGCCGCGACTTCTTCGGCTAGCATGGTCTTGCCGGTGCCAGGTTCACCCTTGATCAGGAGCGGACGCTGCAGCGTCAGGGCGGCATTGACGGCGAGCTTTAAATCATCGGTGGCTACGTAGCTCAGGGAACCTTTGAAGCGCGTGTCTGGTCGCATGGTGTCTTGTCGTTGAATAGGAAATAGGTCCAAGTATAAGCGAGAAAGAGTTCGGCAGTCATGGCGCGGCCATGACGTCGGGCATGCGTATAAAGAAACAAAGAACAAATTTTCCTCCTTTTGAAAACGGCACAATTCAGATGAAAATGTTTTTGCTGCGCGCCTGGGCGATCTGGCGCCGGTTCCGTCGTGGTTCTCCCCACCACGACCGCCACCATTTGCAATATGGACCGCAAGTCGACACGCTGATGCGGCGCGCGAATCCTTTCGCGTCATGGAACGAACGCGCCAATTGGATGATCGACGTCGCCGAATGGGTGCGGCGCGAACAGCGGGTATCCTTGCTGGACGATAGCGCATGGCGCCGCGTCAAACATCAGCGCCTGCGCTTTTTGCTGGACTGGCTCGACACGCACCGGGACACGCGGCGCGTGGTGCGCACCACACTCCAGAAAACCTTGCGCGAGGCGGTCGGGCCGGAGATTTTCTGCGCCACGGGTTTGCCGCGCGAACCGGCGTTTTTCGGTGAGCTGTCGGATCGGATCGTGACCATGGCCTTGCCGCGGCTGCCGGAACAACAGGATCTGTCGACCTTGTTTACCGCGATGTTCCCCAGGCCGTCGGACGCCGACTGGCTGCTGGCGCTGGATCACAAGACCTTGTCGAGATTCTGGAAGCTGGCGGCCGACGACTCCGTTGCGCATGCCTTTCGGCAGCAGATCGATGAAGCGCTGCTCTATTTGGTGACGATGGTCATCTCGGTCGGCATCAGTCCGTCCTTCCGCCATCGGCTTGGGCCGAAGCTGCCGTTGCGGGCGACGCCATTCATGGCCTTGCGGCGCGAACTCGAGAAATACCTGCTCTCGGACGCGCCGGATGGTTCCGCGCTGCGCAGCGTGCGCATGCTGCTGGCCGTGTGCCAGGCGCAGACCGACCGCATCTACGCCCATCTGGATGAATTTGGCGTCTCCGTCGGCCTGGTGTACCACCTCGAGCGGATGCGTTCGCAACTGATGCGGATGGCGCGACTGATCGATCTGCGTGCGGCCGAGCCGCAGTCGGCACACAGCACTGGACAAGTCCAGGCGCTGCTGGCGGACCTGATCAATGCCGATCATCATCGCTCCTCGGTGAGGGGTCTGATCAGGCGCAGCTTTTCGCTGCTGGCGCGCAAGATGGTCGAGCGTAATGCCGATCACGGTGAACAATATATCGCCCGCGATAGCGCCGGCTACCGCATGATGCTGAAGGCGGCGCTGCGGGGCGGGTTCATCACGGCGTTTACCGTGCTGGGCAAGCTCGGTTTGTCCGGCGCCGGGCTGGCGCGGTTTTTTGAAGGCATGTTCGCATCGCTGACCTATGCGGTCAGTTTCATCGGCATTTCCGCGGCGGGCGGCGTGCTGGCGACCAAACAGCCGGCAGTGACTGCGCCGGTGCTGGCGTCCAGGATGGGGGCGCTCGATACGGTCGACGGCTTGCGTGCGCTGCTGACTGAAATTACCTGGCTGTTGCGCTCCCAGGCCGCTGCCATATTCGGCAACCTGATTGCAGTGATTCCAACCATGCTCATTTTCACGCTTGCCATCGCGATGGTGTGGGGCGCGCCGTTGATGAATGCCGACAAGGCGCATGCAAGCATCAGTGGCTTGTCGATTGTGGGCGCAACGCCGCTCTTTGCGGCATTGACGGGTGTGCTGTTGTGGCTTGCCAGCCTGATGGCGGGTTATGCGGATAACTGGTTTGCCTTGCGCCGGCTGCGGGAAACCGTGGCGCATCACCGGCGCATGGTGCATGCGCTGGGCGCCGCGCGTGCCGAACGCTGGGGCGCGTGGCTGGAAAATCATGTCGCCGACATTACCGGCAATGTGTCGCTTGCGGTGCTGCTGGGGATGACGCCGGTGGTGGCCCAGTTTTTTGGCCTGCCGCTCGATGTCCGGCATGTGACGCTGTCGACCGGTACGCTGACCGCTGCCGTCGCCAGTCTCGGGTGGAGCGTACTGGGCTCGCCCGAGTTCTGGCTCGCAGCGGCAGGCCTGCTTGTGATCGGTCTGCTCAATGTGAGTGTCGCATTCGCTTGCGCAATGACGCTGGCATTGCAGGCGAGGGAAGTGCCGGGACGGGTGCGCCGGGTGGTGCTTCGTGCGGTATTGCGGCGTTTTGCCGCATCGCCCCTTTCATTCCTGTTCCCGGCAAAGCACGATGCGGCCACCGCGGCCGAGCCGCCCGATGAGCGGGAAACCATCGACGAGGTGCGGCAATCAGGCCGGCGGCGCTGATGGCGGAAGGGCAGATGCCGGGACAGGCGTGATTCAACGTGGACTGCGGGCGCGTCTTCGAGTAAAATTGAGCGGTTTCAGTGCGGACGAGCAATGTTCCACACCTGACGGTGGCTAATATTGGAGTCCGCTTTGTGCCCGGCCAGTTTCGCATTAACTACCCTTCTATCATGAAAAAACTAATTGCATTTCTCGCGCTTGCGGGTATTGCCAGCGTCGCTGCAGCTGCAGACGTCACGGGCAACGCCAAGGCGGCCGAAAACAAGGTTTCGATGTGTATCGGCTGCCACGGCATCCCGGGCTACAAAGCCACCTTCCCCGAGGTTTACCAGGTCCCGATGATTGGCGGACAGTCGGCGAAATACATTGAAAGCGCGTTGAGGGCCTATCAAAAAGGCGATCGCAAGCATCCGAGCATGCGCGGTATCGCGGCCACCTTGTCGGATCAGGATATCGCCGACTTGGCCGCCTATTATTCGCAGCAAAAATAACGGGAACACATGATGAAAAAAATTCTCGCATCGGCACTTGTCCTGCTCGCCTCCACCGCCTCGGTCCATGCTTTGGCTGCGGGCAATATCGCCGCCGGCAAAGCCGTCGCTGAAAAGTACAATTGCGCTTCCTGCCATGGCAAGGACTACAATACGCCGATTGATCCGAGCTATCCGAAAATCGCCGGTCAGCACAAGGATTACCTTGCGCACTCACTGGTTGCCTATCAGCGCGGCGCCGGTCCCAATGGACGCAGCAATGCAATCATGGGCGCGCAAGCGAAGCCACTGTCGCGTCAGGATATACAGGACCTTGCCGCTTACCTGCACAGCTTGCCGGGTTCGCTGGTTCTGCGGCGATAGGGCAGGTCGGGGCGCATTTGCTCTGCCTATAAAAAAGCCACGGTTTTCCCGTGGCTTTTTTTTATTGAAAAGACGTGAAGGTCAGCGCCGCTTCACACATTCCACATACGCCGCACCATCAGGCGGCAAACCATTGCGTTGCGAGGTCCAGATCATTTCGCCCAGGCATTCCATGATCTGGTGGTGGGCTTCGTGCTCGGAACCGAGCCGCTGCGCGAGCGCCACGCATGCTGCCCTGATGCCGGGCGGCTGGTCGATTGATATCTGCTCCGCGATCGACAGGTGCATCGACAGATGGAGAAAGGGATTTGCCTGTGCGTTTTCCACTGAATAATCGGTTGCCAGCGCAGCCTCGGCATCACGCAGCGTGTTCGCATATTCAGGATGCTGCACAAGCCAGTCGCGGGCGATCGCTTCGAGCGGAGTCAGGATTTCATTGGCGCCCAGCTTGCGCCAGGTTTCGCAAAAAAAACGGCGCACATCATGCTGGGAGGGAGTAAACATCGGGGCTTTGCAAAAAGGCAGTGAGGAAGCAGTGATTGTACGTCGCTTCTTGTGGTGCTTCACGGAAGGCGATCAATCGTTCACACGCCTTTCTCCGGCAGCGGCGTTTTTGCCTTGTATTCGCATAAATCGGCAATCATGCAGTTCCAGCATTTCGGCGTGCGCGCAATGCAGGTGTAACGTCCGTGCAGGATCAGCCAATGGTGGGCGTCCATCCGGAATTCTTCGGGAAGCAGCTTCATCAGCTTGCGCTCCACTTCTTCCACATTTTTTCCCGGTGCGATGCCGGTGCGATTTGATACCCGGAAAATATGCGTGTCGACCGCGATGGCCGCCTGGCCGAAAGCGGTGTTGAGAATCACGTTGGCGGTCTTGCGGCCGACGCCTGGCAGCGCTTCCAGTTCCTCGCGCGAGCGCGGCACCTCGCCATTGTGCCTGCCGAGCAGGAGCCGGCAGGTTTCAATCACATTCTTTGCCTTGTTGCGGTACAGGCCGATGGTCTGGATGAAGGGAATCAGGCCGTCGACGCCGAGCGCATGAATCTGTGCCGGCGTATTTGCAACCGGGAACAGCTTGCGCATGGCCTTGTTGACCGATACATCGGTCGCTTGCGCCGACA
Organism: Pseudomonadota bacterium; assembly: GCA_040387375.1. Taxonomy (GTDB): domain Bacteria; phylum Pseudomonadota; class Gammaproteobacteria; order Burkholderiales; family Burkholderiaceae_D; genus JAZKDW01. The sequence continues at coordinate 28,124 of JAZKDW010000014.1, read as the reverse complement.
GGATGACTGCAATCAGCAACTCGAACGGTGTGGTGTATTCCAGTTCGGTGGTCGGATGCGGATTTGCGGCGCGAAAGCGCGCAAAGATCTCGCGTCGTTTTTCAGCGTTCATTATTTGTCTTGCCGGGTTGCTCTATGGTCGCTTGTTCCTTCTTGAGCCGGGCGCGTTCGATGGCGGCCTGGATGATTTTTTTCTTGCGTTGCTGTTCTGCCTGTTCTGCCGGCGTCAACGCTGAGCTGGAGTTGAGCTCATTCAGTTTTGCTGCTGCCTTGGCGGCGAGCCGCGCATCATTCTCGTCCTTTTCGCGCCGCAAGCGCCGGGCACGGAAATCGAAGCGCGCACGCGCTGCGTCTGCCTGCTGCTGCGACCAGGCATCCCATCCGGTTTTGCCCTGCGTCACGTCGACCATCGCGATGCAATCGACAGGGCAGGGCGCAACGCAGAGGTCACATCCGGTGCACAAGTCCGGCAGCACGGTATGCATTTGTTTGGCGGCGCCCAGGATGGCGTCGACCGGGCAGGCCTGGATGCACAGCGTGCAGCCTATGCACAAGGATTCGTCGATGACGGCAACTGGCCGCACCCGTTCGTGGCCGTTGACCGGATTGAGCGTTATGACAGGTTTGCCCAGCAGCCGCGCCAGCCTTGCAATTCCTTCCGCGCCGCCGGGAGGGCACTGGTTGTAATTGGCATCTCCGTTCGCAATCGCTTCCGCGTAGGGACGGCAGGCAGCGTAGCCGCACTTCGTGCACTGTGTCTGCGGCAGCAGATCTTCGATCCGGTCGGCGAGAGATTGACGTGCGGCGCGGGGCAGGGTGAAATTTTGTGGCATAGGGCGGCTATTATAAATAAAAAAGCCGTTCACCCTGCGGTGAACGGCTCTTCAAGCAGATCCGGCAAAAACTCAGGAATTCGCCTTGATGAATTCAGTGATTTTCGGGCAGATCATTTCGCGCCAGCGGCGGCCGGCGAAAATACCGTAATGGCCGCATTTGGGTGCAGTGTAATGATGTTTCTTGTTTTTCGGAATATGCGAACACAAGTCCTGCGCGGCTTCGGTCTGGCCGGAACCGGAAATGTCGTCAAGCTCGCCTTCGATGGTCAGCAGCGCAACGTTGGTGATGTCTTGCGGACGTACCAGCTTGCCTTCCACTTCCCACGTGCCTAGCGGCAGGCGGGTTTCCTGGAACACTGTCCGGATCGTTTCCAGATAATATTCCGCGGGCATGTCGAGCACTGCATTGTATTCATCGTAAAACTTGCGATGTTCTTCGGCCGATTCGTTATCACCTTCACGCAGGTGCATGTAAAAATCCCAGTGACTCTGCGCATGGCGGCGCGGATTCATTGCCACAAAGCCGGCATGCTGCAGAAAGCCCGGATAAACCTTGCGGCCAAAGCCCGGGTAGTTTTGCGGCACGCTGTAAATCACGGTGTTTTCAAACCAGGAATACGGCTTCTTGTTGGCAAGGTCATTAACCTCCGTCGGCGATTTGCGCGGATCGATCGGGCCGCCCATCATGGTCATCGTCTTCGGCATCTTTGGATCTTTGGCTGTCGCCATCAGCGCAATCGCCGCGAGTACAGGCACGGTTGGCTGGCAGACCGAAATGACATGCACGTCCGGACCCAGCTTGCGGATGTAGTCCTGGACATAATAAATATAGTCGTGCAAGTGAAATGGGCCGTCGCTCAAAGGCACCATGCGGGCGTCGGTCCAGTCCGTGATATAGACATCGTGTTCAGCCAACAGCGCACGCACGGTATCGCGCAGCAAGGTGGAGTGATGACCGGAAAGGGGCGCCACAAGCAACACGACAGGCTGCTGCAGACCCTTGAATTCTTTCGCGCTCAAATCCTTCTTGAAGTGCAGTAGCCGGCAAAAAGGCCTTGTATCGTTAACCAGTTCGGTCACGGTCACGGTTTTGCCGTCGACCAGAACTGTTGGTATGTCGAACTGTGGTTTTTCGTAATCTTTGCCTAGCCTGTACATCAATTCGTACCCGGCCGCGATACGTTGCGCGAACGGTGTATGCGCCAAGGGTGATACCGGATTGGTAAACAGCTTGGACGAAGCCTCGGCCCACTGGAGCAGCGGGGTGAGGAGAGTGCGATTCATTTCGTGAAATTGGTAAAGCATGATGACCCCTTCAGGTGTTGCAGCACGATTCTGCAGAAAAGCGCGGCTTGCTGCAATGCATCATACACAATAATCGAAAAAATTTTCCAACCATCATACTTTTTTGAGACTCTTCGTTTAGCTTTTGAAACCATTACCAAAATTCACTAATTTTAAAAACACATTGTTGGTCGCAACTTTCTTTGACGGAATTATCTCAAAATGCCGTTTTACCATTTCGTTTTCAATCAGCACTCACCGGCGTTGTAGGTACTAGCACAACTCAATCTTGGGTTCGGGCACCTAAATTCAATTAGCAGGCCTCTGCGATAAGCAAATTAAATCGGATTTTTCATTAAATTGTTCAATAAGTTTTTCTTCAGAAAAATATTCTCTTGCCGGTAAAACACATCTGCACACGTCTGATTTTTCATACTCAGTCTGCAAGAGTCATGCCTGTCATCACACCAAAGCGGGAAGAGCAAAAAAATACCCTTGCTGTACGACACAAGGGTATTTTTACAACTACGGCAAGCAATTCATTTAATCAAAGACCGGGCTTTCAACGCCGAGAATCTTGTGCAGTTTTGGCGACGTGGTCGTGTACTGCATGTGGATTTTCTTGTCCGGGAAAATGTAGGGCGCGGCGCCGAATGCCGCCAATGCCGCTTCATGAAAACCGGACAGGATCAGTTTCTTTTTGCCTGGGTAAGTATTGATATCGCCAACGGCAAAAATGCCGGGCACGTTGGTTTCAAATTTTTCTGTGCCCACTTTGAGTTGCTTGCGTTCGATGTCGAGACCCCATTCGGCGATCGGGCCGAGTTTCGGTGACAGGCCAAAAAACACCAGCAGGTGGTCCAGCGGCAAACGACGTGTGACGCCATCCGGGCCAGTGACTTTGACCTCCGACAATTTATCGTCTGTCGTTTCGAAGCCGGTAACTTGTCCGATGACGAGTTGCATCTCGTAGTTGTCGCACAGTTCTTTCATCTTGGCGACCGATGCCGGCGCGGCGCGGAACTCATCCCGGCGATGCAGAAGGATGACCGACTCCGCCTTGCCGACAAAATTCAAGGCCCAGTCGAGCGCCGAATCGCCGCCGCCGCAGATAACGATGTTCTTGTTTTCGAAACGCATCGGTTCCTTGACGCGATAAAACAGTTGCGAACCATTGAACCGATCGATGCCATCGACCTTGATCGTGCGCGGCTGGAACGAGCCGACGCCGGCGGCAATAAAAATGGTCTTGGTGATGAAACGTGTGCCGGTCGACGTTTCCAGATTAAAGCGGCCATCCTCGCGGCGCTCAACCAGGGAGACTTCCTGGTTCAGGTGAAACGTCGGGCCGAACGGCTCGATCTGCTTGAGCAAATTGTCGGTCAGTTCCTGGCCGGTGCAGACCGGCACGGCAGGAATGTCATAAATCGGCTTGTCCGGATACAGTTCCACACATTGGCCGCCGACGCTGGGCAGCGAATCGATTACATGGGCCTTGATCTCCAGCAAGCCAAGTTCGAAGACTTGAAAAAGACCCACCGGCCCTGCACCGACAATGACGGCATCGGTTTCAACGGGTGCCTTGCCGGACGCCTGGGGCAGGGTAGATACATTGGCGGTAGTTTCCATACGTCTGTCAATTTCCTGTGTCGTTCATAATTTCCAAAAAAATCGCGGGGTCGTCAGGGCGAGGCCCGATCTGATTGGCTTTGGGGTTAAGTACCCACGCAAAATAAATTGTGAGCGTCTGCGGCCCTGAACGGCGCGCTGCCGCGTTGCCCGCTCCTTGCAGTGCTCGCACTGCGGCGAACCGAGCCCTTGCAGGGCGCAGACAGGCTTGCAAGCCTGTCCAGTTGCGCAGGCAGACAGCATGCTGTCCGAAACCCCTGCTTCACCCTTGCATCACATCCGTTCAGAACCACATCCATCTCCCAATTTATTCCGCGTGGGTACTTAGTCGCGCCGGAATGAGATATCAGCTCTCAAGAAAGGACATTTTGTCCTGGACATCTTTCCATTGATCCGCATCCGGCAATGGCGCCTTGGTCTTGGTAATCGATGGCCACTTGCGCGACAGGTCAATGTTAATCTTGATGAATTGCTGCTGGTCTGCCGGCACATCTTCTTCAGCATAGATGGCATTGACCGGACATTCGGCTACGCAGACCGCGCAATCGATGCATTCATCCGGATCGATCGACAGGAAATTCGGGCCTTCGCGAAAGCAATCTACCGGGCATACATCTACGCAGTCGGTGTAACGGCAGCGGATGCAGGATTCGGTCACAACGTGGGTCATAACAGTCCTATTTCTAAATATTCGGAGTACGAGAGTGGAGTCTGGCCGGATTTACTGACGCATGAGAGCCAGATAGCCAATCGCAAAGCCTTGTATTTTAAGGCAAATCAGCTTTTCCCACAAACCGGGCTTATACGGATTATGCATAAGCAAATGCCGGGCCTGATTTGTCGCGCGCGTCGCAAATCAACGCCTGGGCACGATCATGCTGGCATCACAGTTGAATTGTTTGCATAAACGTCTGAAATAAGATCATGTGCCAAAGTCCTCAACCGTCGCGCCGGTTCGTATAAAATTCATCGTCAATTCAAAAGGCCACCATGGACACTTCCGCCGCCCGCCGGGCTATCTTCAGCCGCATCCGCAAGGCCCATCAACGCCCTGAGACGCCAACCGACGCCGAGCGTGATGCGGTGCAGGCGTACCTGCGGCAGCATCCGGCCGGTCCGCGCCCCGATATCGGAGCGGACATCCTGCTGCGTTTCAGGGAGCAGGCGCTGCGCATGTCCGATACCGTCGATGACGTGGCCGCCATGACGGACGTGCCGGCCGCGGCGGCACGTTATCTGGACGCCCTCGGCATCGCGAAAAGTGCGATCGCATGGCAAACCCTGACCAGCCTGGCATGGGCGGAGGCAGGCATCGCCGTCGAATTCCGGCCGCCGAAAAATGCGGATCTGGTCGGCATCACAGGCAGCTACTGCGCGGTCGCCGAAACCGGCACCTTGCTGCTGCTGTCCGGACCAGAGACCTATGCGTCGGCCAGCCTGCTGCCGGAAACCCATATTGCCATCGTCGCGGCGTCGCGCATCGTGGCGTCGATGGAAGACGCCTTCGCGCTGGTGCGCGCCGAACGGGGCGAACTTCCGCGCGCGGCCAATTTCATTTCAGGCCCCTCACGCACAGGGGATATCGAGCAGACCATCGTGATTGGCGCGCACGGCCCTTATCGGGTGCATGTGATTCTGGTGAATGGCGCTTAGGGGCAGTGTCGCGCAGTGTCGTCGCAGTGTCGTTTTTATATCCGGGGTGTTGCCGCAGCTTGTGGCTTTTTAACAGAGCCCCTGCCAAAGCACGCTAGAATAGCCGCCACCTGATCATCACGGAGATAACAATTGCGTGCCAAATTCCTCGTCGGTTTGCTCGGATTCGCCCCAGTCATGTCCTATGCCGCCGAGTTGAACGGCGCCGCATTGAGCGCGTGGTGGGGTCTGCCCTTTGCCGGACTGTTGCTGTCGATTGCGTTGTGCCCGCTGTTCACGCCGATCTTCTGGCACCATCATTACGGCAAGCTGACGGTCGTGTGGTCGCTTGCTTTCCTCTTGCCTTGCGCTATTTATTTTGGCGCCGGTACCGCCACCGCCGGTGCCGTGCACGCATTTACCGCCGAGTTCATCCCTTTCATTATTCTGATTACGGCGCTTTTTGTCGTTGCCGGGGGGATTTGTGTACGCGGGAATTTGCATGGCACGCCTGCACTCAATACCGGGATACTGGCAATCGGCACTGTGCTGGCCAGCATCATGGGAACGACCGGCGCCTCGATGCTGATGATCCGGCCGCTGATCCGCGCCAATGACAATCGCAAGCATGCGGTGCATATCGTCGTTTTTTTCATCTTCCTCGTGGCCAATGCCGGCGGTTCGCTGACACCGCTGGGTGACCCGCCGCTCTTTCTCGGGTTTTTGAAAGGCGTTGATTTTTTCTGGACCATGAAGAATATTTTTCCGCAAACCCTGTTCCTGTGCCTGTCGCTGCTCGGCCTTTTCTACCTGATTGATCGTCATTATTATCTCAATCGCGAAGAGGTTTTGCCGCCGGTGCAGGACCCGACGCCCGATGCGCCGATCTGGTTCGAAGGCAAGGCCAATTTCATTTTGCTGGCCGTGATCGTCGGCCTGGTCTTGATGAGCGGAATCTGGAAGCCGGGTCTGTCGCTATCCGTATTCGGCAGCCAGGTCGACTTGCAAAACGCGGTGCGCGATATCGCGCTGATCGGCGTCATCCTGGTCTCGTTGTGGATAACGCCGAAAGTGGCGCGCAGCGGCAATGACTTTTCGTGGGGGCCAATCCAGGAAGTCGGCAAACTCTTCGCCGGCATCTTCATCACGATCATCCCGGTGATCGCGATGTTGCGGGCCGGTGAGTCGGGCGCCTTCGGGGCCGTCATCCGGGCGGTGACCGACAGCAGCGGCCAGCCAAACAATGCAATGTATTTCTGGGCCAGCGGGATACTTTCATCGTTCCTGGATAATGCACCGACTTACCTGGTATTTTTTAATACGGCAGGCGGCGATCCGAAAGTGCTGATGACGACCCTGGCCGGCACGCTGGCGGCGATTTCCTGCGGCGCTGTGTTCATGGGCGCCAATAGTTATATCGGCAATGCGCCAAACTTGATGGTAAAAGCGATTGCCGAGGAACGGGGCATCAAGATGCCATCCTTCTTCGGTTACATGGCCTGGTCGTGCGCAGTGCTGGTTCCGCTTTTTATCGTGATGACATTCATTTTTTTCCGTGGATAGCAAATACATGAAACCCAGAATATTGGTGGCGCGCGCGATTTTCCCGGAAGTCATCGCCCGGCTTGAACAGCATTTCGATGTCGAGTCCAATCAGGAAGACCGCGTTTTTCCCAACGCCGAGCTGATTGAAAAGCTGCGCGGCAAGGAAGGCGTGTTTTCGACGCTGAGCGAACGCATGACAACTGAGGTGATCGATGCCAGTCCCGCGCTGAAAGCGATCTGCAACATGGCGGTTGGCTACAATAACATCGACCTGGCGGCGGCTACCCGTGCCGGCATCGCGGTCACCAATACGCCCGACGTCCTGAATGAAACAACCGCCGACTTCGCGTGGGCGCTGCTGATGGCGGCCGCACGGCGCGTAACCGAAGCCGAACATTGGCTGCGCGCCGGCAAATGGCAGAAATGGAGCCATGACGGTTTTCTCGGCGCCGACGTCCATGGATCGACGCTGGGCATCCTGGGCATGGGCCGCATCGGGCAGACAATCGCACGCCGTTCGATGGGCTTCAACATGAAGGTGATTTACCACAATCGTTCGCGCCTCACCGGCGACCAGGAAAAGCATGCCAATCATGCGCAGTACGTGAGCAGGGAAGAACTCCTGCGCAGCGCCGACCACCTGGTGCTGGTGCTGCCGTATTCGCCGCAGTTGCATCATACGATCGGTGTTGACGAACTGGCGCAGATGAAGCCGACTGCGACCCTGGTCAATATCGCACGGGGCGGCATTGTCGATGATGCCGCGCTGATCGCGGCCCTGCGCGAGCACCGGATCGCCGCGGCGGGACTGGATGTGTACGAGAACGAACCGGCATTCAACCCCGAATTCCTGACGCTGTCGAACATCGTAATGGCGCCTCATATTGGCAGCGCATCCGGCGCGACCCGGCGCGCGATGGCAAATTGCGCGGCCGACAACCTGATCGCCGCACTGGAGGGCGGACAACCGCCAAATCTCCTGAACCCCGAAGCGAAGCGCAAGGAGTAGGGCGATGACAGATATCAGCGTCAGGCAAAACCATCAGCTATCGCCGCGACTGGCCCGCGCCGCTGCGGAAAAAATAGTGGACAGGATTGTCACGGAATACGACATGCGTTCCGAGTGGAACGGCGATATATTGTCATTCAGCCGCACCGGCATATCGGGCACCCTGGCGCTGCACGACAATGCGGCGCAAGTCGACATCACGCTGGGCATGATGTTAAAAAGCTTCGCCCCTGTAATCGAGCAGAAAATCTGTGGACAGATGAAGAAGGTGTTTGGCGCCGTGGCGTGAAATGCCATCTGCCGCTGCAAAACTTGATGGCTCGCTCACCTTTGCTCGCGCTGCGTCCAACAATTCTTTACGGCTCATCTGCCAATAGATGCGCCCACGACGGATAAAGATGTGGCGGATAAGTTGGCCTCCACGAGCTTCCACCCGCTTAGCGAACTCATCAATCTCGTTCTGCTCAAAACGACTGTTGCCGGTCGTGAACAGCACCACCTCCTTACCGGTCAGGTCGGTCTGCTCAACGTAGGCCCAAAGAGGCGTTGCAGGCCTGAACAGCCAGGTCGGCGATACTAGGTAGACGCGCTGAACAGGACGTAAGTCGATTGGTTCTACCTCAATAGCCGGCAGGACTTTACCGGTGGCATCGGCTAGCGCTTTGCCCTGGCCTGCGAAACTCAACAGGTAGTCCGAAGCAATCCGAGCAATCGGCGCAGTGAACAGTCGAGCAATTTCGCGGGCGACCGCCTCCGAATGGCCAGAGCGGGAGTAGTAGACCACTGCATCCCTCCGGCTGGGTTCGCCGACAGGGGTGTACACCGGGCTAGGTGTGTAGCTTTGGTCCTTCACAGCCATGGCGACAAAGGCGGATACGCCGAGTAGAACAGGGGCCAATGCAAAGAGAGTCATGCTTTGTCGCCTGCTCATTGGTCGCTCTGAGAGGCTGAGATGCGACGCTCCTCCAGCATCAATCATTCGTTGTCGTATGCAAGAGACGTCGACAGCTCCCGGAATGCGACTGCTTCAGCAAGCAGTGCTTTGGCCTTCGCTTCAAACACGCCTATAGCATCTGAACCCCCTGCGAACCTGGTGGGCGGCACATCAAGGCCAGCCAAGTGCACGATGGCCTGGGCGAGCTTGGCGGGGTCGCCGCCTTGCTTGCCGCTCATTCCACTCCAGGCGTCGCTGGTCGCCCTGCTACGGTCGGCATAGTCCTGAATGCTGGGCTGCGCAAAGGTGGTCGAGTCTTGGGTGAGTAGTTCAGTGCGGAAGAAGCCCGGTTCGACGAGCATCGTGCGGATTCCGAACGGCGCAATCTCGACGGCGAGGGACTCCGTCCAGCCTTCAAGGCCAAATTTTGCGGCAGCATAGGCCGAGCAGAACATCCCGCCAGTGAGGCCTGCCGTTGAGGAGATATTGAGCAGCAAGCCGGCACGCTGGCTGCGCATCGTGGGCAGAACCGCGCGAGTGACGTTCATTGGGCCGAACAGAAGGGTTTCAAGCTGGCTGCGGACCTCTTCCGGGCTTATCTCTTCAAAAAAGCCCGCGTAGAAATTGCCCGCGTTGTTCACCAGCACGTCGATACCTCCAAATCTCGCAACCGCGGCATCGACCGCAGTTTGGGTCTCATCGATACGGGTGACGTCCAGCTTCTGGCACAACAGGTTTGGGTGCTCGCCGACAGCGGCAACAAGCTTCGCCGGATTACGGCCTGTCGCAACGACGGAGTGCCCCGCAGCCAGGGCGGCCTTTGTCAGTTCCACGCCAAGGCCACGGCCTGCGCCTGTGATGAACCAGATTTTATTGTTGCTCACAGAATGCCTCGATTTAGTTAAGAGTGGTGCGAGAACAGGTCAGGCAAGGTTTCGCTTGAAGAAAGGGGCCAGCTTCGTCATCGCGGTGTCGGCGCCGGCGCCGTCGTAAAGATCCATGTGTGTAGCGCCATCAACCACGTACAATTCCTTGGGTCCTGCTGCCTTGGCATGAAGTTCCTGGCTATGCCATAGCGAGCCAGCCTCGCTGCCAGCAACAATCAGGAGCGGCTGGGTAAGCAGGTCAACACGGTCGAATCCTGTGAATGACATCAGCGCGCTCAAACTGGTCATGAGCATCTTGTTCGGCGAATTCGGATGCTGACCTCTGGGTGTCAGATAGTAGTCTGCAGCCTCCTGAAGGTCGCGCGGTGCCGACTTGTCGCCTACTTTGGGCACGTAGTTGACGTACGCGGGCGCAGTGCCAGCTGCTTCGGCGCTGCGCTGTTTAGCGACCGACTCAAGCAGAGCAAATTGTTCTTCTTTTGTGGCTTTGCCATCCCACCCCTTGCGTGTAGCGGCACCCACATCAACAGCACTCACGGTTGCAATGGCCTTGATGCGTCGCTCCAAGGAAGCGGCTTTAACGGTTGTACCGCTGCCAGCACAAATGCCCAGGGCGCCGATGCGGTTCGCGTCAACGTAGCCGAGCGAGGTTAAGTAGTCGACGGCGCTGTAAATGTCGGCCACTCGGCGCATCGGGTCGTCCAGGAGGCGTGGCATTCCACCGCTTGCTCCCTGATGTGATGCGTCAAAGGCCAGGGCGACAAAGCCCTGCTCTGCCAGTTTTTGCGCGTACAGGCCCGCGGTTTGCTCTTTGACGCCGCCGCCTGGATGCACACTGACGATGGCAGGGTACTTGCCAGTCTCGCTGAAGTTTTTCGGCAGGTAGAGGTTGCCCGCCATGTTAATGCTGCTGTTCTTGAAGCTGACATTCAGGACACGGACTCCTGTAGCCGTAGTCCTGAGCTTCGACTCCCCGGCGGCAGAAGCGATTTGCGGAATCAGCAGCGACGCGGCCAGTGCAGAGCCGCCGAACATGGCTTGACGGCGACCAAGGTTAGCAGGAGCCTGGTCGGATGAATTTTTGTTCATGGCGAGGTTCTTTCGAAAGTTAAACAGCGGTGAGTGGCGTAGGGGAAGTATATCGACCGCGCCCACCAACCCGGTTGCCGAAACCAGCGAACATCTTGCCTAAAACAACGGATATAAATGGCCGGTCCCATAGGCGAGTGCGTTCGGTGCTACAGTAGTTACGTCGAATTGAATTAGAAGGTTCCAATTGAACAGCACTTTCTCCACGAATTCACCGGCGGTTCCGGAAATCTCGGCTCTTGCACACGCTATTGCAAAAATTGCCCAAAGCGACGGGGACTACGAAACAGTCATCCCAGGACTTTCGCTGCACAGGCGTAAAACTCCCACGGAGCCGCTGCATTGCATTTTCAACTTGGGGCTTGGCGTCGTGGCGCAAGGAGACAAGCAGGCATTATTGGGCGATGAGGTCATTACGTACGGACCCGGCCAGTCCATGCTGACCTCGATTGAGCTGCCGGTTATCTCGCGTGTCACCCGAGCCAGTTCCCAGGAGCCCTTGCTAGGACTCATGCTGACACTAGACAGTCAGGAGATAGCCCTGGAGGCAGCTGACATGCAACTACCAGCACCTGCCCGCGGAACAGGCGTTCGACCACTGACGATTGAGCAGTTGGACAACCGGCTTACTCGAGATTTGGTTCGGCTGGTTGAACTGCTTGAGCAGCCCCAACTTGTGGCTCTGCTCGCACCATTAATCAAACGCGAAATCATCATCAGGTTACTTGCGGGCCCACACCGCCCACAATTGCAACATCTGGTTGCTGACGGGTCCCCCAGCCAGCAGATATCCAAGGCGGTTACCTGGCTCAAGCAAAACTTCGCCCAGCCGATGCAGGTGGACGAGCTGGCTGCGCGTGTCCATATGAGCCCGTCCACCTTCAGGCAGCACTTTCGCGCCATCACAGGCACAAGTCCGCTTCAGTACCAAAAGCAATTACGACTGCAGCAGGCACGGCAACTGATGCTGAATCAAAACTTGGATGCGGGGAGCGCAAGCGGGCTAGTGGGGTATGAGAGCGCATCTCAGTTCAGCCGGGAATACGGTCGCCTCTTCGGTGCGCCGCCGCAGCAGGATGTCCGGCGGATGAGAGCGCTAGGCGGATGACTCACGTAATCCAGTAATTTGAAGGTTATCCCCTGTAAAGCGACCTCAAAACCCGGAAATTGCCCGAAAAAATGCCCCGAAGATTTATCCGAGGCATCTTGGGTCATCTGCGTAGTAACACCCGGGAACCGCTGTTCTTTAGGGAGGCTGCGTCCAGCTGGAGCAGGGGCCCAGTCTGCACAGGCAACTTGAGAGCCGTCGCGAAACCGCTAGTCGCACCGCAGTTCAGCGAGCACATCTAGTGAGAAAAACCCAGGAAAGCAAAGCTTCCGTGGGTTCGAAGTTTCAACACGATAACCGAACGCCTGGCATGAAATCATGCGCGGGCTTTTTTGACGCCGGATCGGCGGTGTTACTCTTTCAGGCCATCGACAAGATCGATGTACTGCTGCATTGCTTCTTCCTTCGATGTTCCCTTGAGTGCGTCCCATGCATCCCATTTTGCGCGGCCAACAAAGTCGCTGAGTCCAGGGCGCTCGCCGCTGGCATCGCCCGAATTGGCCTGCTTGAAAAGGGCATAGATTTTCAGCAGCGTCATGTTATCGGGACGCTCGGTCAAATCTTTTGAATCGGCTTGCGCCTGTTCGAACCGGGCTTGCAGGTCCATGTGTTCCTCCTTAAGGCGGTGTAGTGAAAAAGCGTGTCAGCGCCCGGACATTCAGTTGGATACGCTGTCCACGATCAAGCCACCCACACTTGCCGCACCTTTGACGACCGTTGTGCCCGCCGAGACGCCTGCGCTGACGAGGTTTCCGGCGACCGACACGGTAGTGGCGGCGACCGACACGACCGCGCAGCCGCTGACCAGAGTCAACACACCGATGCAGCCGAGGCAGTTGATGAAAGCAGTTTTACTGAATGCCGCGCGGGGCATCAGACACCCAGGAGTTCGACTTCGAAGATCAGGGTAGCGTTCGGTGGAATCACGCCGCCCGCGCCACGCGAACCATAACCCAGTGCGGAGGGAATCACCAGCCTGCGTACGCCGCCGACTTTCATGCCTTGCACGCCCTGATCCCAGCCCTGAATGACATGGCCGGCGCCGAGCGGGAATTGAAATGGATCGTTGCGGTCCTTGCTGGAATCGAATTTGCTGCCGGCGCTGCCATCGGCATTCTGGAGCCAGCCCGTGTAATGTACGGTGACTTGCGCGCCTGCAACCGCTTCAGGGCCGCTGCCGACGATGGTATCTTCGTATTGCAGGCCGGTTGACGTCATGACTTGAGACATGTTTTTTTCCTCTGTAGTGTGGTCATTGATGGACAGGATTGTATCAGGTAGAGGCTTTTTTCATACGCGGCGGGACTGGGGAGAAACTAAAATCCCGCTGCGCATTCCGGTGTCTGATATGCCTTGCATCAACCGTAACGTGCGGTATAAAGTGGCAAGCCGCTTTGCCGGCGGCTGATATTTCAACAAGACGGGAAATCGATGCGTTCTGTACTCATTGCATTTGGTCGGGCGGTATTGTCGCAACTGCGTTTCAGCATGCTGATGCTGACGGTAATGCCTTTCCTGTTATCGGTGGTGGTCTGGGGTGTCTTGTTGTGGCTGGGCCTGCAGCCGATGATCGACTGGTTACAAGCTTATTTTGCGGCGAATGACGGCTTCCGGATTGCCGGCGGTGTGCTGGGATGGTTCGGCTTGGGAGAGATCAAGACCATACTCGTGCCACTGATTGCGATGTGGGTGTTGTTGCCGCTGATGATACTGACCGCGCTGATTTTCGTCGGCACGATGGCGATGCCGGCGATTGTGAAACACGTCGGCCAGCGCGATTATCCCGATCTGGAAAAGCGCGGCGGCGGATCGTTCATGGGCAGCCTGTGGATGTCCACGGTGTCCTTTGTCGTTTTTCTCCTGCTGTGGATCGTGACCTTGCCACTGAATGCGGTTCCGCCGCTTGTTTTAATTGTCCAGCCCGCGCTGTGGGGATGGCTGATGTACCGCGTAATGACGTATGACGCCCTGGCCGAGCATGCAAGCGACCAGGAGCGCCGCGAGATCATGCGCCGCCATCGCTGGCCCTTGCTGCTGATCGGCGCTGTTACCGGCAGCATGGGGGCGGCGCCGACATTGCTGTGGCTCGGCGGCGCGTTGTCGGTGATTTTTTTTCCGCTGCTGGCGGCCGTATCGATCTGGCTGTATGTTGTGGTATTTGTTTTTACCGGACTATGGTTCCAGCATTATTGTCTCGAGGCGCTGGCGGAATACCGGACAGCAGGACAGATGCCAGCATCATCGGTTCGGATAAAAGATATTAATTGATGCCCGGAATGGAATGAAAGCCATCCGTGATGGATAATCAGGGATCGGAGATGGTCACCCGTTCATCTTGCACCTTATTTTTTCAGGAACTGTTTTCATGGCTATCGGACTTATCATCATCGGCGACGAAATCCTGTCCGGAAAACGCACGGACAAACACTTGGCCAAGGCGATTGAATTGCTGGCGGCCAGGGGCCTGCAACTGGGCTGGGCAGAATACGTGGGAGACGATCCGGCCCGGATCACGGCAACGCTGGCGCGCACTTTCGCCACCCGCGATATCGTCTTTTCATTCGGCGGCATCGGCGCCACACCCGACGATCACACACGTCAATGCGCGGCCGATGCGCTCGGCGAGCCGCTGGTATTACATCCGCACGCAAAAGCGGCGATTGAAGAGCGCATGGCCGACATCGCGCGGGAAACGGGGAAAGAACAATTGCCGGATGCGCCTGATAACCAGCATCGGCTCAAAATGGGCGAGTTCCCTGAAAGCGCGTCGATCATTCCTAATCCCTACAACAAGATCCCGGGTTTCACGATAACCCACAGGGAGCAGGGGGCACATCATTTCGTGCCCGGTTTTCCGGTGATGGCGGGACCGATGGTCGAATGGGTCCTGGATAATCTTTACCCGCATCTGTTCCACCAGACCGCCTGGCTGGAAAAATCGGTATTTGTGTACGAATCGATGGAGTCCACGCTGACGCCGCTCATGATCGCGGTGGAAGAGGCATTCCCGGAGGTCAAGGTGTTCAGCCTGCCCAGTGTCGGCGATGCGAATAACCGCAAGCATATTGAACTGGGCGTAAAGGGAAGCCCGGCCCAGGTCGCTGTTGCCTATGAACGGCTTCTGGCTGGTCTGGACCGGTTCGGCGCCGAATATCGTCCGGTTTGATTTTTTGCCGGGTACTTAGATCCAGCGCTGCCAGCGCACCCTCAGCAAATACCGGGTTTCATTGTAATGAAGGTCCAGGTTACCCTTGTAAGCCAGGTGCAGGGCTTCACCGATGCTGCGCGCAAGATGGATGTCGGTGGTGGTGACCAGTATCCTGTCCGGGTGATCTTCGATGCCCATGATGCGCTGCATCGGATGTTGTGATGCCGTGCGTTTTTCCAGCGTCTGTACCAGCAGCTGCAGTTCCGCATGATATTCGCGTGCAAATCTTCCTTCTATCGAGACATAACCTGCAGCGGCCTTGTCGCGGATGCGGCTGCAGGCGGGACAGTGGATGTTGTGCGCACCCGGCGGCGCTGGAATCCATTGCCAATGCCCATCAATGTACACGGCCGTGCACTCGCTGCATACCGACGGATCCAGAAGCGTGCCACATGCCTGGTATGGATCATGCACCTCCTCGTCACATAAGGTGAAAGCTTGTGGGAACGGCAGAACCGCTGCCGATGGGTATGTCGCTTTCATCATCAATCTCCATTTACCAGACACGCTAAAAATAGCGCGCCGCGGCATTGCAGGGATTGATTGCCGTCAAAAATGGCCATCTCCCGCCTGCTGGCAATGGCATTTGATACCACTGCATTTCCAACTCCTCAGACCATGCTTGCCTGAAAAACATGCTGGTGTTTTTATTTGACAGTACTTTGCGCATATTGGGGCTTGGGGGGCCTGGCTTGTTATGATGGCGGCCTGTCCGACTTTTATTGCCAATGACATGTTCGACTTTTTTTTCAAGCGATCCAATAAAGCAAGCCCTGCCGCGCGGGTAACCGAGGAACCGGCGACACCCGACTTTCGCGTGGCAGCGGCGCAGGCCAGACAGGAAGCGCTTGCAGAAGCCGAATCGCTGGCGCATGACGAAGCGGCAGCTGCCGACTTCGTATTGCGCTGTGAATTTGCAGATGCGCGGCTGAAGGCGGCGCAGCATGTTCACACCCCGGCGCTGCTGCGGCAGGTGGTGCAGACGATGCGCAATGCAGACCGCCGGGTCGCCAGGCTGATGCAACAGCGGCTCGATGCGGTCGACGACGCCGAACGCCGACTGCAAAATGCCGAAAAATACATGAAGGAGGCGCAGGGCCTGGCGGACGAGCCGCAATTGATGCTCAATCAGGTGGCCGACCTGGATCGCGCGTGGCAGTCCGTCGGTGAAATTCCCGCGTCGGTCCGTAGCAGTTTCGATGCGGTCCGATCGGACCTTACCGAACGGCTGCAAGCGCAAACCGCGTTGCAACGCGGCGCAATTGATATTCGCTCCAGGCTACAGATGCTGATTCAGACGGCAGCCGGCATGCCACCGCTGCAGATTGCTGAAACCCTGGAAAGCCTCGAACGGGAAATGGCGCAACTCTGTGCGGCGCGCGAAGCACCTTCATTGCCGAAGCCGCTGTTATCCGAATTCAAGCAACAGCATCACGCTTTCCAGCAGGCGCTGGCCGGCCTGGAACAACGCCATGCGGCCATCCTCGCCCATGAGCAGGCGTTGGCCGAGTGGGAAGCTGCGCCGCTGGCAATGCTGGCGGAGGATGACATGAAGCGTGCGTGGCGCGCGTTGCCGGCCTTGCCTGAACCTGAGGCAGCGCCATTCCGCGCGCGCCTGGATACGCTGACCGGCCGCATCAGCCAGTCGCGCAGGCAGAAACAGGCCGAGGCGGCCGGCAGTCGTGCGGATCGTGCCGCACCGAACAGCCAGCAGCATTTTTCCGACGCCTTGACCAGCATGGAAAAAGCGCTCGAGGACGGTGCATTGCAGATCGCGGCGGAACACGACAAGGCCTTGCGGGCGATCGATGGAAAATCAGTCCGTTTGTCCGCGGCGCAGTCAGCGCAACTGGCAAAGGCGCGTAGCGAACTGAGCCGCTTGCAGAGCTGGGCTCGCTGGGGAGGCAACGTATCGCGCGAAGAGTTGCTGAAGGCAGCCGAAGAATTGCCGGCCCAGGCGCCGTCGATCGCGGAGCTGACCAGGAAAGTCGGCAGCCTGCGCGAACGATGGAAGTCGCTCGATGTGTCGGCGGGTCCCGCGAGCAAGGAATTGTGGAGCCGCTTTGATGCGGCCTGTACAACGGCGTATGAACCGGCTGCGGCGCACTTTAAAAAACTTGCGCAGGAACGCCAGCAAAATCTCGAAAAAGCGCAGGCCATGATTGGGGAAGTCAGGGATTTTGCGGCCACATCGGCCGGCAGCGAGGACTGGAAAGCGCTGGCAGCTTATTGCACGCGCACCATCCAGCTGTGGCAGCGCCTCGGTCCCATCGATCGCAAGGCAAAAAAAACCGCCGAGGCCGAATTCGATGCGGCGATGCAGATGCTGCAGGCACCGCTGGCCGCGCAGCAGCAGCTCGAAATAAAACGCCGCGAAGAATTGATTGTGAAGGCGCTTGGCCTGAATCCGGCGGATCGCCGCGCACCTGAACTATTGCGCGGCCTGCAGGAGCAATGGCAGGAGCGGGCGAAATCGCTGCCGCTGGAACGCAATGACGAACAGGCGCTCTGGGTGCGCTTTCGCAGCGCCTGCGACGCCGTATTCGCGAAGCGGAAAGAAGTGGCGAAAGGCGCGGATGCCGAACGCCAGCAGCATCTGCAAACGAAGGAAGCGCTGTGCGCCTCACTGGAAGCCGTCGCCGCCGCGCCGAAAGACGCCATCCTGAAGGCCATGCGCGAAGTTCGCGATGCCTGGAGTAAAACGGGCCCGGTGCCGCGTGCATCCGAGCGCGAGATCGACGCCCGTTACCAGGCGGCGATCACGGCATTGCAAACGCGGCTCGACGCTGAGAAACAGGCGGCGGCCACGGCGCAGACGCACGCATTGCGCGCCCGCTTCAAGCTGTGCCGGTCAGTGGAGGAAATGCTGGTGCAAAGGCAGGCGGCCGATGATAGTGAGATCGCACTTTCGCAGGCAAGCTGGGAATCATTTCCGGCGCTGTCGCCCGAGCTTGAACGTGTGCTGCTGACACGCTTTAATGCCGCCATCACTGCACTGAAAGCGGCAGACAGTCAGTATGCCGCGCTGCTCGAGCAGAATCGTGCGTTGCTGGCGCCACTGGTGCTGCGGCTCGAAATATTGACCGGCATCGACAGCCCGCCGGAACTGTCGCGTGTGCGTCTGCAAATGCAGGTTGATGTATTACAGTCGTCCCTGAAGGCGGGACAGAAACCGGTGACAGCGGAGGCGCTGTTGCTGCAGTTGTGCGGATTGCCGGCCTTGACCGATGTGCAAACCGCGCGCCGGATCGAGAATTTGCTCAGTCCGGCGCAACAGGCATGAACTTGGCTGATGTCATGTTAATGTCGAGGTCTAACCTGGTGGGATCGGCATGAAGACATCGTGATGCAAGCTCAGTCTGGATTCCCGCTTGCGCGGGAATGACGGTAGTAATTGGGGCGACCTCCACTCTTACCACCGTCATTCTCGCGCAAGCGGGAATCCATAACCCGCTCGCACGCAAAGGACGCCGATATTCCCCAGGCAAGCGGATTTACCCCGACATGATAAAAATTCCGCGCCCTTTGCTGGATCGTTTTATCGATTGGCTTTGAGCTTAATGCGGATTTGACGGGAATGTCACCACATGATCGGCGCCCAGGCGGATGCCGATTTTTTCGCCGATCGCATGATCGTGATGGGATGGCACCAGGGCCAGCAGCGTCTGGCCGCTCCCCAGCTTCAGGGTATACAGGAAGTCGGCGCCGCGAAATGCCTTGCGCACGACCTCCGCTTTCTGTTCGCTGGCATCGTCATGGATCACGTCATCGGCGCGCAGCAGCACATCGACCGATGTCGCATTTTTTTCATCCGTGGCGCAAAAATCGACGCCTTGCCACAGAGGCAGGCTGCCTAATTCTATGTTCACGCGCTGGTTTTGCAGATCGACGATACCGGGAGTAAAAACGCCCTGGCCAATAAAATCCGCGACAAACCGGTTGCGTGGACGATGGTACAGATTGTAGGCGTTGTCCCATTGCACGATGGCGCCTTCCTGCATCACGCCGATATGGTCGGCGATGGCAAAGGCTTCATGCTGGTCATGCGTGACCAGGACTGCCGTGGTGCCGGATTTTTTCAGGATGTCCCGGACTTCGATCGCAAGACGTTCGCGCAAATCGATATCCAGATTGGAAAATGGCTCATCCATCAATAGCAGGTCCGGTTTGGGGGCGAGTGCGCGCGCCAGCGCGACACGCTGTTGCTGGCCGCCCGACAGTTCATGCGGAAATTGCTTGCCCTGCGATGCCAGTCCCACCAGCGACAACAACTGGCTTACACGTGCATTGCGCTCCGTTGCGCTCAGTTTGCGCAAGCCAAAGCCGATATTGTCCGCAACCGACAAGTGAGGGAACAGTGCGTAATCCTGGAATACCACACCGACCTGGCGTGTTTCGGGCGGTGCAGTAAAATCCTTGCCACTCAACTCGCGGCCGCCGAGCGCGATACGGCCGTCTATCAGCGATTCAAAACCGGCGATCGCGCGCAGTACTGTTGTCTTGCCGCAGCCGGATGGCCCGAGCAGGCAGCCTATTTCACCGCGCGGCAAGTCGAATGACAAGCCATGCACGATTTCATGCATCTGGCGGCCAAGCGCATAACCGACCCGGATTGATTCAACGCTCAGGTAGGCGGAAGTTGAAGGCGGAATAATCATCTACAGTGTCTACGGACTTGAAAAATAATTGCATTGTTGGAATCTGCAATTGATTATAATTCTCATTTAGCTTATTCGTGAAGTAAATCGCGTATTTTGATCTCCACATCTTCTCCTGCAATATCCGCTCGGCGCCGCGCCTTTGTCTGGCATCCGCTTCTGATCGTATCGCTAGCGATTGCTTTGCTGGTGGGCGTGCCGATCATCGGAGTGTTATCAAATCTGCTGGCCGTGCTGAATCCGGGCGCCGCCGGCGGCACGACCTTCAGTCATCTGTGGGCCACGGTCTTGCCGGAATATCTGGGCAATAGCCTGGCGATTGCTTTTATTGTGCTGGTGTTGACTGCGATCATCGGCATCGGATGCGCGTGGGTGGTCGCGGTCTTCAACTTTCCCGGCAAGCGTTTTTTTGAATGGGCGCTGGTGCTGCCGCTGGCAATGCCCGCTTATGTGGTCGCTTATGCGTACACCGACTTCCTGCAATTTTCCGGGCCGGTGCAAAGCTGGTTGCGCGCGCTGTTCGGCTGGCAGCCGCGTGAATACTGGTTCCCCGAGATACGGTCGGTTGGCGGCGCGGGCATCCTGTTCGCCCTGGTGCTGTATCCGTATGTTTATCTGCTCGTGCGCAATGCCTTTCTGGAGCGCAGTCCACGCATGTGGGATGCGGCGCGTACTCTGGGCGCGGGACCGTGGCGTACTTTTTTCGAGGTGAGCCTGCCGCTGGCGCGGCCGGCGGCGGTCGCCGGCATTGCCCTGGCACTGATGGAAACGCTTGCCGATTATGGCGCGGTTGCCTACTTCGGCGTGCCCACGCTGTCGACCGGGATCTATAAATCCTGGTACGCATTTTCAGATCGCCGCGCGGCGGCGCAAATTGCCGGCGTGCTGCTGCTGGCGGTCATGGCACTCATGTTCCTGGAGCAGAAGAGCCGCGGCCGGGCACGTTATTACGCGGTCGGCAATCGCTCGCTGGCGCCAGTGGAGTTCCAGTTGCGGGGCGCGCGCGCATGGGCTGCCAGCCTGTTCTGCGCGGTGCCGGTGCTGTTCGGATTTGTGCTGCCGCTGCTGATCATGCTGCGCCTGTTGCTGAGCGAAGAATCGCTGAATTTCAGTGCGCGCTATTTCGGCTGGCTGCAAAACAGCATTTTGATTGCCGGCGTAACGGCTGCCATCGCGATCGTGATTTGCCTGACGCTTGCCTATGCCGCACGCGTGACGAAAAGCAGGCTCCAGGCCGCATGCAACCGGATCGTCAGCATGGGTTATGCGATTCCCGGCGCAGTGATCGCGATTGGCATTTTGATTCCCTTGTCATGGCTGGATGCATGGGGTGCTGAGCACGGCATGACATTCCTGCTGGCCGGCAGTATCGTGGCACTGGTTTATGCGTATCTCGTGCGTTTCCTGGCGGTGTCGTTTCAAAGCGTGCAGGCCGGGCTGATCAAGATCACACCCTCGATGGATGCCAGCGCGCGCAGTCTAGGCCATGGCGTGGGGTCGATGCTGCTGCGGATCCATACCCCCTTGTTATGGCGCAGTGTATTGACGGCGGGCTTGCTGGTTTTTGTCGACGTCATCAAGGAATTGCCGGCAACGCTGACCGTGCGGCCTTTCAATTTTGACACGCTGGCCGTGATTACCTACCAGCTTGCCTCGGATGAACGGCTTGCCGAAGCAGCATTGCCGGCCTTTACGATTGTGATGATCGCGTTCATACCGGTTCTTATCCTCGCGCGGGCAATTGCGAAGGGTAGCCGGTAAACGAACGAAGCGAACGAAAAAAAGCCCCGGAATGAACTCATCCCGGGGCTTTTTTTTGCTGCGGTTTTCAGGACATCGAAATCCGCAGTCGAACTGTTTATGAATTACTTCTTCGCAGCGCGGCCAGCAGCTTTTGCAGTTGCCTGTGTGATCTGCGTGGTTGCCGAAGAAATGTTCGCTTCCATTGCATCGACAGCTTGCTTGGTCGTTTTTGTGAACTGCTCGTAACCGGCGCTGCTGTTGCCAATCGCGGATTTCACGAAGGCGATCGCTTGCTCGGAACCGGCAGGTGCATTCTTGCTCACTTCGTCAACCAGCTCGACAATCTTGCGATTGGTTTCAGCAAATTGCGATTCAGCGGCCTTGGTGAATTCGGACTGAACGCCGGAAGTGATGTTAGCCAGATGACGGCCGTAGGACAGCGCTTTTTCTGCATTCGGCTGTGCCTGGGCTGCGCTCAGCGAGAAAAATTCTTGCGCGTCTTTTGCGGACAGCAGTTGCTGCGCGTTGGCAGTCGATTCTTCAAGCGATGCTTTGGCAACGTTGATGTTCAGGTCGATAATTTTTTCAACGCTTTCAAAAGCCTTGGTGCTGAGTGCCGTGATCAGGGCGAGTTGCGATTCAAAATGGGTTTTGGTCGCTGCGGAAAATTGTTCTTGGTATGAAAACATGTTGTTTCTCCTGTGTGGATGAATTGGTCTAGCAATATGTGCAACGCTGATTATCTTGTGCACTGCAACAAATGCTATTCTAGGTGATTGTGTGCTTATGTCAAGCATCTTTTAGTGCGCTGCAGCAAAAACTTGCGAGTTTCATCAATTCCATTGTGATCAATGTCATTGTGATAAGGTCAAGAGCCCGCCTTGCCTCATATGGCAGGGTTTGTCCGCATGATAAACTTCCGCTTCCATAGCCCTGACTCTTGTCCACTTTGAAAGCCTTCTACAGCGACCATTTTGTGTTGCCGTTACCGACCGGCCATCGATTCCCGATGCAAAAGTACCGGCTCATTCGCGAGGGCGCGCGGAGTGCCGTTCCGGATATTGATTTCCACGAAGCGCCTGTTGCCAGCGATGGTGTGCTGGCGCTGGCACATCATCCGCGCTACATTCAGGCGGTCTCGCAAGGCACGCTGTCTGCGGCCGAGCAGAAAACAATCGGCTTTCCATGGTCGCCTGAAATGGTGGAGCGTTCGCGCCGCTCAACCGGCGCCACGATAGCCGCCTGCAGGGTCGCCATTGAAGAGAGTGTGGCAGTCAATCTGGCTGGCGGCACGCACCACGCCTATGCCGACCATGGCGCCGGGTTTTGTGTATTCAATGATGCCGCGGTGGCGTCGCGCCTGATGCAGGCTGAGCGCCTTGTAAAGCGAGTGGCGATTATCGACCTCGATGTCCATCAGGGTAATGGCACCGCATCCATCCTGAGCAGGGACGAATCGGTGTTTACCTTCTCGATGCACGGCGCGCACAATTATCCGTTCAGCAAGGAGTGCAGCGATCTCGACGTCGCCTTGCCCGATGACACCGGCGATGACGCTTATCTGACGGCATTACAATCGGCATTGCGGGAATTGTTTGTCCGTTTCCAACCCGAATTGATTATCTATCTGGCAGGTGCCGATGTGCATGAAGGGGACCGGCTGGGGCGGCTGAAGCTGACGCTCGCAGGGCTGGCTGCGCGCGATCACATGGTGATGGAGCAGGCGCGCCTGCAGAAAATTCCCGTTGCGGTTACGATGGCGGGCGGATACGGCAACAACATACATGACACGGTTGCCGTCCATCTGCAGACGATTGCCATTGCCGCGCAATATGCCCGCGAACGGCGACCTAATAAAACCAACAGTGCAAAGAGCACGACATGAATCCGATTCGATTATGACTGCCGTCGCCACTCCCGTCATTGCCACTGCCGAAATACCGCCAAACCGATGGATTGCAGGCATGCCATTTTTCTTCGTGGTGATCTGGAGCACCGGTTTTGTCGTCGCCAAATTTGGCTTGCCGTATGCGCCGCCACTGACTTTCCTGGTGCTGCGTTTTCTCGGCGTGCTTGCCGTGCTGCTGCCGCTTGTGCTGTTGCTGCGAGCCCCATGGCCGACGGGGAAGGTCTGGCATATCGCCGTTGCCGGCATCTTGATGCAGGCCGGTTATCTCGTCGGCGTATGGTGTGCCATCAAGGCAGGCATGCCGGCCGGTTTGAGCGCGCTGATCGTCGGCATGCAGCCGATTCTGACCGCTTTTGCCGCACCGATGATTGGCGAATCGGTACGCCGCCGCCAGTGGCTGGGCCTGGTGCTGGGCCTGTGCGGCGTGGCACTGGTGGTCGCCAATAAAATTTCCATTTTCGGACTGTCATGGCAAAGCATCGCGTTATGCCTGATGGCGCTGCTGTCGATCACCGCGGGTACCTTGTATCAAAAGCGTCACTGCCCACAGTTTGATTTGCGGACCGGCACGCTGATCCAGTTTGCCGCTTCGCTGATTGTGGTCTTGCCGTTTGCGATCATGCTGGAAAATTTCAGTCCCGCGCTGGAGACAGTGCAGTGGACGCCGCATTTCATAGGCGCCATGCTGTGGTCGATATTCGTCTTGTCGATCGGCGGCATATTCCTGCTGTTTGCCTTGATACGAAAAAGCGCCGCGACCAGCGTTTCCAGCCTGATGTACCTGACACCGCCGACTACCGCAATGATGGCCTGGGTGATGTTCGGCGAAGCGTTCACTCCGATTGGCATTGCCGGCATGGTGCTGGCAGTGATCGGCGTGGCTTTTGTGGTGAAAAGATAATGCGTAATGATCATGCGTGATACACCCAAAACAAGAAACGACTATCGGCACTTTCAGCAGATCACGACCCGCTGGATGGACAATGACGCGTACGGACACGTGAACAATGTTGTCTACTACAGCTGGTTCGACACGGTGGTGAATCAATTTCTGGTCGCCGGTGGGGCGCTCGACATTGAGCATAGTCCGGTGATCGGACTGGTGGTTGAAACGCAATGCAATTATTTTTCCCCAGTCTCGTTTCCGGAAATGGTTACCGCCGGATTGAGCGTCACGGCACTGGGCAATTCGAGCGTTCGTTATGCAGTCGGCATCTTCCGCGATAATGATCAGCTCGCAGCTGCGCAAGGTCATTTCGTGCACGTGTATGTTGACCGCGCCACACGCAAGCCGGGTGCAATTCCCGAACACATACGAACCTTGCTGCAATCAATACAGACAGTCCAGAAAGGACAGGAACAGGCATGATCGAAACCCAGGAACAAAAAATTGTCGATGCGGCGATCAGTTCGCGCCGCTCAATCCGGGCATTTTTGCCGACCCCGGTCGCCCGCGACGATATAGAAGCGATCCTCGAGGTGGCCGCGCGTGCACCGTCCGGCACCAACACGCAGCCGTGGCACGTGTATGTGCTTACCGGTGCGATCAAGGAAAGGCTCTCGGCGGAAATTCATAATGCATTCCTGGATCCGGCAACGGCGGGGCAGCATACCGACGAATATCAGTATTATCCGCGCGAATGGGTCTCGCCCTTCATAGACCGGCGGCGTAAAGTGGGATGGGATTTGTACAAGCTGCTCGGACTTGGCCGCGAGAACAAGGCCGGCATCCAGGCTCAGCATGCGCGCAACTATGCCTTCTTCGATGCGCCGGTCGGCCTGATGTTTACCATCGATCGTGTGATGGAACAGGGATCCTGGCTGGACTACGGCATGTTCCTGGAAAATATCATGATTGCCGCCCGCGGCCGCGGACTGGATACCTGTCCGCAGGCGGCCTTCACGCAGTATCACAAGATCATCGCCGATGTGCTGCGGCTGCCGGCCAACGAACAGGTGGTATGCGGCATGTCGCTCGGCTATGCCGATCCGGCAAAAATCGAAAACACCTTGGTAACCGAACGCGAGCCGGTGTCCGGATTCGCAAAATTTCTTGAATAGACTGGACTGAAAAAATGCAAAATATCGCTGTGATTGCCGGAGACGGCATAGGCAAGGAAGTCATACCGGAAGGCTTGCGGGTAATCGATGCCGCTGCAAGAAAATTCGACATCGACCTGAAATGGGATCACTTCGATTTTGCGTCCTGCGATTATTTCGCGAAGCATGGCCAGATGATGCCGGATAACTGGAAAGACCAGATCGGCGGCCATCAGGCGATTTTTTTTGGCGCTGTCGGCTGGCCCGCCACCGTGCCCGACCATATTTCATTATGGGGTTCGCTGCTGAAATTCCGGCGCGAGTTTGATCAGTACGTCAATCTGCGCCCATGCCGGCTGATGCCGGGAATTCCATCGCCGCTGGCCAATCGCAAGCCGGGCGATATCGATTTTTATGTCGTTCGTGAAAACACCGAAGGTGAATACTCTTCCGTCGGCGGCAAGATGTACGAAGGCACCGAGCGTGAAGTCGTGATGCAGGAAAGTGTCTTTTCGCGCACTGGTGTCGACCGCATCCTGAAGTTCGCATTTGATCTGGCGCAGCGCCGCCCCAAAAAACATCTGACCTCGGCGACCAAGTCGAATGGCATTTCAATCACCATGCCGTACTGGGATGAGCGGGTGGTCGAGATGGCGAAAGCTTATTCCGACGTCAAATGGGACAAGTACCATATCGACATCCTGACCGCGAATTTCGTCTTGCATCCGGACTGGTTCGACGTTGTGGTGGCGTCCAACCTGTTTGGCGATATCCTGTCCGATCTCGGGCCCGCCTGCACCGGCACCATTGCGATTGCGCCGTCTGCCAACATCAATCCGGAAGGCCTGTTCCCGTCACTGTTTGAACCCGTGCATGGTTCCGCGCCTGATATCGCGGGCAAGGGCTTGGCCAATCCGATTGGACAGATCTGGTGCGGCGCGATGATGCTGGAACATCTCGGTTATCCCGAGGCCGGTGCAGCCGTCGTGCGTGCGATCGAAAAGGTGCTGGAAGCAGGACCAAAACATGCTCCTTTCACGCCTGATATCGGCGGCACCGCACAAACCGCCGATTTCGGACGCGCAATAGCGGACGCCGTGTAACGGATGCAGTGTAAAACAGACACTGCGGTTTGCAGTTTTGGCCGCAAACCGTGGTTTGATTGACACATCTTGTTGTTAACTAAACTGTTTACACTTGCAATGTCAATTTGGAATGAAATTTGACGAATGACAACAGAGTGTGAGAAATTTGTTTAAATGCATGCGCTAACTCCCTAATTCTCTTGCGGATATTTGTTATTTTGCTAAACTGCAAGATACTTTTTCAAAAGCATTGTCAGGGAGCAGCGATGGTCAAATCCGCGCTTGGAGTCATTTGTTCGTTATTATTTTTCGCTTTTGTCGCTCCCTCGGCAATCGCGAAAGAAAAATCCGCAAATACCGCAGCAAAAAAACAGTCAGCAAAAAATCAGTCAGCCAAAAAATCTGTCGTTGTCAAACGCAATGTTCGCGTGGTGGCACGCAAAGCTTCTGCCAAGCCTGAAAAAAAACGTCTGGCACGCAAGAGCGGTCCCAACATCTCACTCGATTCGCGTGAGAAGCTGGTCAGGAAAGTCGTACGTGTCAATGGCAAACGCAAGGCTGTTTACCAGCGCGTCGCTTATACGCCTGTGATTCCGGCTGTGCCTCCAGTGCTGACGGCTGGCGATCTGGCCGGCCTGCACCTGACACGTGACCCGCTCGACCTGAAGTCGAATGCCGCGCTGGTAATGGATCAGTCGAGCTCCGAAGTCTTGTTCGAGAAAAATTCACAGGTCGCGTTGCCTATTGCCTCGATCACAAAATTGATGACCAGTCTGATCATTGTCGAAGCCAATCAGAACATGGATGAAATTCTCCATGTCACCGACGAAGACATCGACAAGGAAAAGAATACCCATTCCCGCCTGCGCATCGGCTCCCAGCTAACGCGCGCCAACATGCTGCATATTGCGCTGATGAGTTCGGAAAACCGGGCGGCATCGGCTCTGGGCCGCCACTACCCGGGCGGCATTACCGCCTTCGTTGCGGCAATGAATGCAAAAGCCAAGGCGCTGGGCATGACGCATACGCGTTATGTCGACTCCACCGGCCTGTCCAGCAATAACGTTGCAAGCGCACGCGACCTCGCCAAGCTGGTGATCGCAGCACATCGGCATCCGATCATTCGCCAGTATTCGACGGACGGCAAGTATGCGGTTGAGCCGGGAGGCCCGGTACTGCAATACAAGAATTCGAATCACCTGGTCGAAAATCCGGAGTGGGAAATCGGTTTGCAAAAGACCGGTTATATTTCCGAAGCCGGTCGCTGCCTGGTGATGCAGGCAAGGATAGAAGGACGCCCGGTCGTGATGGTGTTCCTCGATTCGAAGGGCAAACAATCGCGTCTCGCCGATGCCGGGCGTATTCGCAAATGGCTGGAAAACATCAAACCGTCCGCGATGACTCCTGCCGTGGCGCACAGCGGCTGATCCTTCTTGTAATCCACTTGGGCGAACCGCGGTTCGCCTTTTTTATGTGCGCCCAGCATGGGCGCACTCTTGGAGGTGTAAGTCCTCCCGCAAGCTGACCA
>JAZKDW010000013.1:0-14542 GCA_040387375.1 Pseudomonadota bacterium | reverse complement strand
CTTGGCCAGGACTTGGCTAAATGCGTTTTGCGACACCCTCTTTCGCGGGAATGACTGTGGTAAGAGTGGAGGTCGACCCAATTACTACCGTCATTCCCGCGAAAGCGGGAATCCAGACTGAGCTCGCATCAGGAAGTCTTTATGCCGACCCCACCCGGCTTGACCGATACGTTCAAAAGAAAAAACCCCGTTGACGAATCAACGGGGTTTTTAAATTTGGTGCCCACGGAGGGACTCGAACCCCCACACCTTGCGGCACATGGACCTGAACCATGCGCGTCTACCAATTCCGCCACGTGGGCTTAACGCGAAACAACAAGTTGGCTTGCTTCACTTCAAGTGCCGAAGCATATCCTTTCCTGCCTTGTCAGGTCAATGGAAGAATGCAGTTTTGCGTGACATTTCGTACAACGATGCCAGCGCCGCGTGCTACAAGATCGCTGCCACGGCAATCACGAGGGAAAACACGGCAACACCTAACGCGCCCAATGAATATGCCCGCTGTTTTTCAAGCTGCGTTTCCATTGCGCGCAGCGATTCTTCCGTCTTCGCCGCCAACTCCCTCATCGCGGCAGCCTGCGCGGTTGCCGCAGTCTGCAGTTCTGCTATCTGGACGTTGAGGACCTTGATTGCCTGTTCCCTGGACAGATCGTTTTCAGCAGCTTTACTGTTTGAAGTGAATAACGGCAATACCCCTTTGACCATGTCGACGAGGTGGGGCGCAAGCGCGGATACGGCTGATGAGGTAAAAAATCCCATAAATACTTTCGCTAGAATTCAAGAATCGGACAAGCATAATCCAAAGCCGGCATCACTGCGCAGCAGGAAACGATTTTCATGATTGGGGCAGGCTGCATCTTCTTGAAAAACCATGGAAGGGAGCAATATATCAGCAGTAGTCGAGCGGTTTGCTCAGCACATCAATGCAAGCAAAACAACCCGCCGATTTGATATCCACTATAATGTCACCCGGCAGCGCAAAATGCCGGAGCAACACGAAGAAATTTGCGGAGAGCTAAACCAGAACAAAGGCTTAGTCTGTAGTAGATGGTGCCCACGGAGGGACTCGAACCCCCACACCTTGCGGCACATGGACCTGAACCATGCGCGTCTACCAATTCCGCCACGTGGGCATTTCGAAAGAAAGAGATTATAGCGGAAACCACCCGGAAGTCAATTCACCGGCAGCGCCAGAATCCGATAAATAATGGCGAGCTAGGTAAATATTGCACTCCTCCGTTACACTAGCCCTTGTACTAATCAACCCTGACTGAAACACCCTTTTGAGCCAATATCCCTACACTATCCCCAGCCGCGAGGAAATTCTCGGCATCTTACGTACCGCGACCGAACCGCAGGACATGTCATCAATCGCGATGGCGCTCGGTGTCAACCCCGAAGAACTCGATGGCCTGACGCGCCGCCTGAACGCCATGGAGCGCGACGGCCAGATCAAGCCTGATCGTTCAGGACACTATCAGCTGGCCAACATGGCCAGTTTTGTCGAAGGCCGCGTCAGCAGTCATCGCGATGGCTACGGCTTTCTGGTGCCCGAAGACGGCAGCGCCGATATTTTCCTGCCTGAAAAAGAAATGCAGAAAGTGCTGCACGGCGACCGTGTGCAAGTGCGCCTTATCGGCACCGACCGCCGTGGCCGTCCCGAAGGGACGATCGTGGAAGTGGTCGTGCGCGCCAATACCCATGTGATCGGCCGCCTGCTGAACGAAAACGGCGTCTGGATCGTCGTCCCTGAAGACCAGCGTATCGGCCAGGACATCCAGTTGCACGGCTCTCCCGGCAAGGCAAAGACCGGCCAGGTCGTCAGTGTGGAACTGACCGAGCAGCCGTCGCGATATACCCAGCCAGTCGGCAAGATTGTCGAAGTGCTAGGTGATATCGATGATCCAGGCATGGAAATCGAGATCGCCGTGCGCAAGTATGGCGTGCCGCACGAGTTCTCCGAAGCGGCCAAGAAGCTGGCTGCCAAACTGCCAGGTGAAGTGCGCCCGGCGGACCTGCAAGACCGTGTCGATTTGCGCGATGTGCCGCTCGTTACCATCGACGGTGAAGACGCCCGTGACTTCGACGACGCCGTCTATTGCGAACCCGTCAAGATCGGCCGCAGCGACGGTTACCGGCTGATTGTCGCGATTGCCGACGTCAGCCATTACGTCAAGCCCAACGATGCGCTGGATGTCGATGCGCTCGAACGCAGCACTTCTGTCTATTTCCCGCGGCGCGTGATACCGATGCTGCCCGAAAAACTGTCGAATGGTCTGTGCTCGCTGAATCCCGCGGTCGATCGCCTGACGCTGGTGTGCGACGCTGTCATCACCGCGAAAGGCGAAATCAAGGCGTATCAGTTTTATCCCGCCGTGATTCATTCCGCGGCACGCCTGACCTACACCGAAGTGGCATCCATATTAAGCAATACCAAGGGCACCGAAGCCGCCAAGCGTCCCGGACTGGTGCCGCATCTGCTGCACCTGCATGAGGTATACCAGGCGCTGCTGCATGCGCGCCAGCGCCGCGGCGCCATCGATTTCGAGACCACGGAAACCTACATCGTCTGCAATGCCGCAGGCAAGATCGAACAGATCCTGCCACGCACCCGCAACGACGCCCACAAGGTGATTGAGGAATGCATGCTGGCGGCCAACGTTTGCGCCGCCGATCTGCTCGAACGCCACAAACATCCGGGCGTCTATCGTGTGCATGCGCCTCCCACCAAGGAAAAGCTCAACCAGGTCAGGACCTTCCTGAAGCAGGCTGGCCTGCATCTGGGCGGCGGTGATTCACCGGCCGCTTCCGACTATGCCGAGCTGATGCCGAAGGTCAAGGCGCGGCCGGATGCGCTGCTGATACAAACCATGCTGCTGCGCTCGATGCAGCAGGCGGTCTACAGTCCCGACAATATCGGTCACTTCGGTTTGTCCTATGAACACTACGCGCATTTCACCAGTCCGATCCGCCGTTATCCGGACTTGCTGACACATCGCGCAATCAAGGCCATCCTGCATGGCAAGCGCTACGATCCGAAGAGTCTCGATACCAGCAACCTGAACACGATGCTGTCGCCGGCCGCACGCAAGGCGCAGGCCGCGGACAAGGCGCAGGGCAAGAAAAAGCACGAAGGCGACATGGCGATCTGGGAAGCACTGGGGATCCACTGTTCCGCCAACGAACGCCGCGCCGATGAAGCGTCGCGTGATGTCGAGGCGTGGCTCAAGTGCTACTTCGTTCGCGACAAGCTGGGCGAGGAATTTACCGGCACGATTTCCGGCGTGACCTCGTTCGGCATTTTTGTGCAACTGGACTCGCTGTTCATCGAAGGGCTGGTGCATGTGACGGAACTGGGCGCCGATTATTTCCAGTTCGACGAAGCCCGTCATGAGCTGCGCGGTGAACGTACCGGTATCCGCTATCAGCTGACCGACCGTGTCACCGTGCAAGTGAGCCGTGTTGACCTGGATGCCCGCAAGATTGACTTGCGTCTGGTAACCGAGCCCGGCATCAAGACCTTGCTGAAAAACGAAGCGCGTCGCGCCGACAGCGAACATGAGGAGCGTGAAAAAAAATCCCGCTCCAGGGGTGAGCAGAAAACAACCGAACCAGTCAGGGAAGTCAAGGGACGCCGCTCCAAATCCGCTGGCGCCACGGCCGAAAAACAAGGTTCACAGAAGACTCGCGCAAAATCGAGCAAGAAGAAACGGTAAAGATGAAAAGTAAAATGATTTTTGGCTTCCACGCCGTTACCGCACGACTGCGTCACGAAGCCTCCTCGGTTGAGGAAATTTATATCGATGCAGCCCGTCACGACGGCCGCATGAAGGACTTGCTGCATGCCGCCAAGGCAGCCAATGTCCGTATCGTCCAGGCCGACGACCAGCGCCTCAGCAATATCGTCGGTACCCGCCGCCATCAGGGCGTCGTTGCGAAAGCGGGCGAACTGGCGCTCGCGCGCACGCTGGATGAACTGCTGGATGCAATCGATGGTCCGCCCTTGCTGCTGGTGCTCGATGGCATAACCGATCCGCACAATCTGGGAGCCTGCCTGCGTGTCGCCGATGGCGCCGGCGCCCACGCGGTGATCGCGCCGAAAGACCGCGCGGTCGGACTGAATGCCACCGCGGCCAAGGTCGCCAGCGGCGCCGCCGAGACCGTTCCCTACATCACCGTCACCAATCTGGCGCGCACTATGCGCGAATTGAAAGAGCGTGAGATCTGGCTGATCGGCACCACCGAAGATGCCGAAAAAAGCTTGTATGAAGCCGATTTTTCCGGCGCCGCCGCGCTTGTCATGGGCTCGGAGGGCGAGGGTTTGCGCCGCCTGACCCGCGAAACCTGCGACGTGCTGGTGAGCGTGCCCATGTTCGGCGCGGTCGAAAGCCTGAATGTCTCGGTAGCCTCCGGAGTCTGTCTGTACGAGGCGCGCCGCCAACGGATTGTCAAGGGCCAATAAGCCAGGCGGACGCCCTTCAAACGGCGTTCGCGCCCGGCTTGCCAGCAAAGCCGCGTCGAACAAGATAACATTACGTCCCCTCAGTCACTCATCTATCATTTTATGTTCAACCGTATCCGCGAGGACATTGCCAACATCATTGAGCGGGATCCGGCCGCTCGCACGGGATGGGAGGTATTGACCTGCTATCCCGGGCTGCACGCGATCATATTGCATCGGGCAGCACGCTGGTGCTGGACACATGGCCTCAAATGGTTCGGCCGCTTCATCTCCTACCTTGCACGGATCCTGACCTCGATTGAAATCCATCCGGGCGCGACCATTGGCCGCCGGGTTTTCATCGACCATGGCTTCGGTGTGGTCATTGGCGAAACCGCGGAGATTGGCGACGATTGCACGATATACCAGGGTGTGACGCTGGGCGGAACCTCGCTGAGCAAGGGCGCCAAGCGCCATCCCACGCTGGGTCGCGGCGCCATCATCGGCGCCGGCGCCAAAGTGCTCGGCGGGTTTACGGTGGGCGAAGGCGCCAAGGTCGGTTCAAACGCGGTTGTCGTCAAGGAAGTGCCTCCCGGTGCGACCGCGGTCGGCAATCCGGCGCGGATAATTGAAAAGGAAACCCGCGGCTCGAAGGAAGAAGCGGCGGCCCGCATGTTTTCCGCCTATGGCCTCACTCCCGATGGCGACGATCCGCTGTCGAAAGCCTTGCACGGACTGATTAACAATGCAGCGGCGCAAGAACACCAGATCATGAAAATCATCGGCGTATTGAAAGCCGCGGGGATCAGCTGCGAGACCTTGCCCGACCTGGAAAAATTCGATCCGGCACAGCTCAACAAGCTGGTTGAGTGAAGGGTAACGATGACTTCTGAAGCGGCTGCCGCAAGCGCAGGAAATGAAGGCTCTGACAGCCGTCTGGTGCTCGACCCCTTCGAGATCCGGATACTGGCCGTACTTGCCGAAAAAGAGGCGCTGACACCGGATAACTATCCGATGTCAATCAACGCGCTGACCAATGGCTGCAACCAGTTATCCAGCCGCGACCCGGTGATGGCGATTGCCGAAGAAACGGTACAGGACACCTTAAAGCGCCTGATCGACAGGAAATTTGTCAGCGAAGTCAGCCAGGCCGGCGCGCGGGTGCCAAAATATGAACATCGGATGCGCATCAAATGGTCGCTGGAGCAGGACAAGCTTGCCGTCCTGACGATGCTGATGCTGCGTGGAATACAGACGGCGGGCGAGATACGCACGCGTGTCGGACGGATGCATGAATTTGCCGCCGTGACGGATGTGGAAACCAGCCTGCAATTCCTGGTCGACAAATATCCGCCCCTGGTCGCGCGTCTCGCACGCGCGCCCGGCACCAAGGAACCGCGTTATGCGCAACTGCTGTCCGGAGAGGAAATCCTGGAGCAGCAGGAGGTCGCCGCCAGCTTCTCATCCAGAGTCGCGGTTGACAGCACACGTCACGACAGGACAGGCAAGCTGGAAGAGGAAGTCGCCAGCCTGCGTGAGCAAGTCGCCAGCCTGAGCCGGCAGTTCGAGGAATTCAAAAAACAGTTTGAATGATGTGCTTAGCTCGACTTTATTCATTCAGTTCGGATAACAAAGCGAATCGATGCAGTCGGGCGTTGTGTGCAGTCGTCGTGATGCAAGCTCAGTATGGATTCCCGCTTGCGCGGGAATGACGGTGGTAAGAGAGAAGGTCATACCAATTACTACCGTCATTCCCGCGCAGGCGGGAATCCAGGCTGAGCTTGATTTACGATGTTTTCATCCCGATCCCACCAGGCTTGACCTCGATAACAATATCTACGAGCTCAGCAAGGATTGCGGTATTGATCAGTCGTTTGCAGACGCCCTGCAACTTCTCGTAACCGCACACTGATTCGCAAACCGCTCTAGCGCGGGGGATGTTACGAAACAATGCCGCCATCCACCCCGTAACGCCTGATGATCCCCTCGGCATCAATCGCAATCCAGCCGCCACGCTCAGGCGCTGCTTCACAATCCCAGTCCGGCAATACATAACGCTCACGGCACGCGTCGCCTGCGGCAGTCACATGCCGGGCGGGGCGGTGGGTATGGCCATGAATCATGGTGGAAGAATTCGTCGCCTCGAACAGCTGCGTTATGGCCGCAGCGT
The DNA here is from genome assembly GCA_040387375.1 of Pseudomonadota bacterium. Lineage (GTDB taxonomy): Bacteria > Pseudomonadota > Gammaproteobacteria > Burkholderiales > Burkholderiaceae_D > JAZKDW01. Next base: position 7,931 of record JAZKDW010000013.1, on the reverse strand, counting down.
TGACATCCATGATGTCGGCGGATTTTCCGCGTTGCGCTTCGCGGCTGCCGGTGCGCAATCCTTCGATGATGTCCTTGCGTTGCGCAAGCGATTGCGCAAGAAATTTTTTCTGCCAGCCCGGGTCCCGTACCTGCGCACGAAACGCCATGTAAGCCTGATCATCGGTGCATTGCGCATCGCCATGGGCAAGCACCAGACGGCGCCCGGCAATCGTCGCGATGAACGGATCCGGAAGCATGGTCGCCCCGGTCGCAAGGGAAAATCCATCGCCGGCAAGAAAGTCGCGATTGCCGGCGATCCAGAAAACCGCCACGCCGGCATCGCTGACGGTCCGTATCGCATCGATGACTTCGCGGTTTGCCGGCGTCGCGATATCGTCGTCGCCGGCCCAGTACTCGAACAGGTCGCCAAGCAGGTATAACTGCCGCGCCTTCATCGCATGTTCACGCAAAAACGCATGGAAGGCCAGCGTGGTGCGCGGCATCGATGCCTGCAAGTGCAGGTCGGAAATAAAAAGCGCAACCGGATCGGGTTGCGCCTTGTTTGCCGTGGCGAGCATCACGAATGCCGGTGCGTCAGCGGTGGCTCAGACCACCTCGGCTTTTTCGATCGTCACGTCGTCAACCGGCACATCGGCGGACATGCCGGTGCGGCTGGTCTTGACGGTCTTGATCTTGTCGACCACGTCCTGGCCTTCCACAACCTTGCCGAACACCGCGTAGCCCCAGCCATCCTGGCCCGGGTAGTCGAGGAAGCTGTTGTCTTTCACGTTGATGAAAAATTGCGCGGATGCGGAATGCGGATCGGAAGTGCGTGCCATCGCCACTGTGTAGGGTCCGTTCTTCAGGCCGTTTTTCGCTTCATTCTCGATCGGCGCCTTGGTTGGCTTCTGTTTCATGCCTGGCTCAAAACCGCCGCCCTGAATCATGAATCCATCGATCACGCGATGAAAAATCGTGCCGTTGTAATGTCCCGAATTGACGTAGTCGAGAAAATTCTGGACCGACTTCGGTGCTTTTTCCGCATCCAGTTCGAGTTTGATCTTGCCGTAGTTGGTGGTGAGAATGACAGCCATGAAATATCCTTGTTGAATGAGGGTGAGTGAAATACCGGATTGATGAATTTATTTTGCGATTGCCGCGGACTCAATGATGACCTGCTTGTTCGGCACATCATTGCGCCCCGTCGGCACTACTTTAATCTTGTCGACCACATCCATGCCCTTGATGACCTTGCCGAACACCGCATAACCCCAGCCGTCCTGGCTTGGATAGTCGAGGAAGCTATTGTCTTTCACGTTGATGAAAAATTGCGCGGACGCGGAGTGCGGGTCGGAAGTACGTGCCATCGCCAGCGTGTAAGGACCGTTCTTCAGTCCGTTCTTCGCTTCGTTCTGGATTGGCGCGGCAGTCGGTTTCTGATTCATGTCCTTGTCAAAACCGCCGCCCTGGATCATGAAACCGTCGATCACGCGGTGGAACACCGTGCCCTTGTAATGGCCGTTCTTGACGTATTGCAGAAAATTCTCGACGCTCTTCGGCGCTTTCTCCGGATACAGTTCGAGGACGATTTCGCCCATGTTTGTTTTCAGGGAAACCTGCGGCGCATCGGCAGCGATTGCGGCAAAACCTGCACTTGCAAATGACAAGCCAGCGAGCAGGTTCAGGAAATATCGGCGTGAATTCGGCATCATTGCTTTCTTGTTAATCACCTGATGATTCAGGGTGTAAGTGTAAGGAGAGTGCAAGAGTACGTCGGCGGCGTAAAAAGAATGAAAAAACTAGGCGACATTCGGTGACAAGACCGCTTTTCATCAATGATATACTGCCGCGAAAAGAAGCATTTTATCAAAATACGCAACACAAAAGGGTTTTGGCGACCTTGTCGCAGCAACGTCTTGCACCGGCTATGGGGGTCGGATGCAAACGTCGATAATTCATGTGACAACCTCTCTGCCGAAACGGATGCCAGCCAATGAATGCCTTGAAAATCTATAACACGCTTGCGCGTGAGAAGCAGCTGTTTTCGCCTATCGAGCCGGGTAAAGTCCGGATGTACGTGTGCGGAATGACAGTCTATGACTATTGTCATCTCGGGCACGCCCGCGTGATGGTCGTGTTCGACGTTGTACAGCGGTGGTTGCGCGCCTCCGGATTTGACGTCACTTACGTGCGTAATATTACCGATATCGATGACAAGATCATCAGGCGCGCCGTGGAAAACAAGGAGCCGATATCCCGGCTGACGCAGCGTTTCATCACCGCGATGGATGAAGATGCCGCTGCGCTCGGTGTCCAGAAGCCCGACCACGAACCGCGTGCGACGGCGTATGTGCCGCAAATGCTCGGCCTGATCGACAAGCTGGAGCAGCACGGTCTTGCCTACAAGGCCAGCGATGGCGACGTCAATTATTCGGTACGCGATTTTCCCGGTTACGGCAAGCTGTCCGGCAAATCGCTGGACGACTTGCGCGCTGGCGAACGTGTCGACATCAACAGCGGCAAGCGTGACCCGCTCGATTTTGTGCTGTGGAAGGCGTCGAAGGAAGACGAACCGGAAGAAGTCAAATGGGATTCGCGCTGGGGCCAAGGCCGTCCCGGATGGCATATCGAATGTTCGGCGATGGCGTGCGACCTGCTGGGTGAACAATTCGATATCCACGGCGGCGGGCAGGATCTGCAATTTCCCCACCATGAAAATGAAATAGCCCAGTCCGAAGGCGCGCATCAGCATGCTTTCGTCAACTACTGGATGCACAATGGTTTTGTGCGGATTGACAATGAAAAAATGTCCAAATCGCTGGGCAATTTTTTTACGATTCGTGAAGTCCTGAAAAAATACGATGCGGAAGTTGTCCGGTTTTTCATACTGCGTGCCCACTACCGCAGCCCGCTCAATTACGCCGATGCGCACCTGGACGATGCAAGGAACGCGCTGACGCGCCTGTACACCGCGTTGAAGGAAGTGGCGCCCGACGCAAAACCGCTGGACCTGGAAGAAACGCATGCGCAGCATTTTGCGCAAGCGATGAACGACGATTTCAATACGCCGGTTGCGATAGCAGTGCTATTCGAATTAGCCAACGAAGTCAACAAAACAAAATCTGCGTTGCTGGCGCGTCAATTGAAGGAACTTGGCCGCATAATAGGCCTGTTGCAACGTGCTCCACAGGAATTCCTGCAGGCAGCCGTGGCAAGCGGCGACAGCGCGTTCACGGACGACATCGTTGCGCAACAAATCGGGGCCAGGACAGCAGCCAAGCAAGCGAGGAATTTTGCCGAGGCTGACCGCATACGGTCTGAACTACTGGCCAATGGCATCATCCTCGAAGACAAGCCCGGTGGCATCACCGAGTGGCGGAGGGCATAGGCTGCATGAGTAAAACTGTTCAGGTAAACATGCAGGTGTTCGTGCCGGCGTATTGGGAAGATGCGAAGCTCGAGCTGATGAAGCGCGACCGCATCATGCGCAAGCTGATTCCGCAATTCGGCGACTTGCACCTGGTCGCGCGCGGTGAACCCTTTACGACGCTGGTGCGCTCCATTGTCGGTCAGCAGATTTCGATCAAGGCGGCCGACTCGGTTTGGCAGAAGATATTGCTGGCTTGCCCGAAATGCACGCCGGGGCAGGTATTGCGGGCGGGCAATGAACAACTGGCCGGCTGCGGACTTTCCAAACGCAAGGTAGAGTACATTCTCGACCTTGCCGATCACTTCAAGGCCAAGCGTGTCCATGCCGACAAGTGGGCGGAAATGGAAGACGAGGATGTGATCGCGGAGCTGATCCAGATTCGCGGCATCGGGCGCTGGACGGCGGAAATGTTCTTGATATTTAATCTGCTTCGGCCCAATATCCTGCCGCTGGACGATGCCGGTTTGCTCAAGGGCATCAGCATCAATTACTTCTCTGGTGAGCCGGTATCGCGCAGCGATGCGCGGGAAGTGGCGGCAAACTGGGAGCCGTGGCGAACTGTTGCTACCTGGTACTTGTGGCGTAGTCTTGCGCCCGTCCCGGTAGAATATTGAACAAGATGTGGCATTGGTGGAGTGTTCAGGCATTCCCCTCGTGTTAAAAAAAGGAGGCACGGTGAGCAAGATTACGTTTCTTAATTTCGAGCAGCCGATTGCGGAACTGGATTCCAAGATCGAAGAACTGCGTTTTGTGCAGGATGATTCCGCGGTCGACATCTCCGAGGAGATCGACCGGCTCTCGAAAAAGAGCCAGCAACTGACCAAGGACATCTATGCCAAGCTCACGCCATGGCAGGTGTCGCAGATTGCGCGCCATCCGCAGCGCCCGTACACCATGGATTATGTGAATGAGATTTTCACTGACTTCCATGAATTGCACGGTGACCGCACGTATGCGGATGACACCTCGATCGTTGGCGGCCTGGCGCGCTTCAACGGCCAGTCCTGCATGGTGATAGGGCATCAGAAAGGGCGCGACACGAAGGAGCGTGCGATGCGCAACTTCGGCATGCCCAAGCCGGAAGGTTATCGCAAGGCGATGCGGCTGATGAAGCTGGCCGAAAAATTCGGCCTGACGGTCTTTACCTTCGTTGACACGCCGGGGGCGTTCCCCGGCATCGATGCCGAAGAACGCGGGCAGTCAGAGGCGATTGGCCACAATCTGTACACGATGGCAGAACTGAAGGTGCCGCTGATCGCGACCATCATCGGCGAAGGCGGTTCCGGCGGCGCGCTTGCGATTGCCGTAGGTGATGCGGTATTGATGCTGCAATATGCAACCTATGCGGTGATTTCGCCGGAAGGCTGCGCGTCTATCCTGTGGAAAACGGCCGAGCGCGCCGCCGATGCGGCCGAGGCGCTGGGCCTGACGGCGCACCGCCTGAAAGCGATGAACCTGATTGACAAGATCATCACCGAACCGCTGGGTGGCGCGCATCGCGATCCAAAGCTGATGGCCGCGATGCTCAAGCGCGCGCTGGCAGATTCGCTGCGCCAGTTGCAAGGCATGAGCACCAAGGAATTGCTGGCAGCCCGCCACGAAAAACTCATGAGTTATGGCAAATTCAAGGAAATCTCCCAGCCTGAATAAAGACGCCAGTGCGCCAGCCGCATTCGAACGCGCGCTCGGGACACTCCTGGCGCGCGTTTCTGTTTGCGCGCCTGGAATCCAGCCTTCGATCGCGGTAGCCTACAGCGGCGGTCTCGACTCCTCGCTGCTGTTGCACCTGGTGAGCCAGTATGCCGCGCCGCGTGGCATCCCTGTCCGTGCATTCCACATTCATCACGGCCTGAGTCCGAACGCCGATGTCTGGGTAGCGCATTGCCAAGCCGAAGCCGCTCGCTGCGGTTTTGCATTTTCCGCTGCCCGGGTCGCCGTGGACAGCAATGACAAGCGCGGGCTTGAAGAGGCGGCACGCATTGCCCGCTATAACGCGCTGGGCGATCTGTGCCGGCAGTTCGGCGTGCCGCTCCTGCTGACCGCGCATCATCAGGACGATCAGGCTGAAACAGTGCTGCTGCAACTGATGCGCGGCGCCGGGCTGCCGGGGCTGTCCGGCATGGCGGCATTCCAGGCGCGGCATGATCTGCTCGGCGCCGGTGTGGCGCTCGGCCGTCCGCTGCTGGCGATATCCCGATCGGCGCTGGAACATGCGGTGGTCCAGCTTGGCCTGCGGCACATCGGCGACGAATCCAATGCCGACATCCGGTTTCGGCGCAATGCATTGCGGAACCAGATTTCGCCCGTCATCGAAACGCATTTCCCGGGATTTGCGCCGCAGGTCGCGCGCGCCGCCATGCACGCGCAGTCGGCGCAAACGCTGCTGCATGATCTGGCGATGATCGACCTCGCGCAGTGCCGCGCGGATCCGCAGGATGCAGCGCTCGATTTGTCCCGCATGCGCCTGTTATCGGCCGAGCGTGTCGACAACCTGCTGCGCCACTGGCTATACCAACACAAGGTGCAGATGCCCAGCACGGCACGGCTGGATGAAATACGTGCGCAGATGCTGGGTGGAGCAAGCGACATGCATCCCTTTTTCGACTTCGGCACCGTCACCTTGCACAGGATCGCCAATCGGCTTGAATTGCATCCCAACCTGGGCACGCCGCCCGAGGAGGTGCTGGCGCTGCAATGGCAGGGCGAGTCCGGGATTGACGTCCCGCAATGGCACGGGCGGCTGGTTTTCGACAGTACGGCGGGACCGGGACTGGATGCCGGCGTGCTGCGCAGCACCCCGCTGATGCTGGCGCCGCGCAGCGGCCAGGAGCGTCTGAAGATCGCTGTCAACCGGCCCTCGAAAAGCCTGAAAAGCCTGTTTCAGGAATCGGAAATCGCCTCCTGGCAGCGCCAGTGGTTGCCATTGGCCTATCTCAAAACCGAGCTCGTATTTGTGGCCGGATTGGGTATGGACGTGCGCCACCTGACGCCGGGCATTGGCATTACGCTGCGGTGGGTGCGTTGATTCTTGTTATTCTGCATTGCAACATGTAAAATTGCGGGTTCATTTCCGCAATTTCCTAATCCCCCATGGCTTTATTCGTACATAAATACGGCGGCACCTCAATGGGCTCGACCGAGCGCATCATGAATGTCGCCAGGCGCGTCGCCAAATGGCACGACGCGGGTAACCAGATCATTGTTGTTCCTTCCGCAATGTCAGGTGAAACCAATCGCCTGCTTGGCCTGGCGAAGCAGATCTCCGAAAGGCCCGATCCGCGCGAACTTGACATGCTGGCATCGACTGGCGAACAGGTATCGGTTGCGCTGCTGGCGATGGCGCTGCACGCGGTCGGCAAGGAAGCCGTGTCCTATGCCGGCTGGCAAGTGCCGATCAGGACCGATTCGGCCTTCACCAAGGCCCGCATCCAGTCGATTGACGATGTAAAAGTGCGCAAGGACCTGGATGCTGGCAAGATTGTCATCATTACCGGCTTTCAGGGCATGGATGAGAACGGCAATATTGCCACCCTGGGCCGTGGCGGTTCCGACACATCGGCGGTTGCGGTTGCGGCGGCGATGAAAGCATCGGAATGCCTGATCTATACCGACGTCGATGGCGTTTATACGACCGACCCGCGGGTAGTGAGCGATGCGCGCCGCCTGCGGACGGTGACGTTCGAAGAAATGCTGGAAATGGCATCGCTGGGCTCCAAGGTGTTGCAGATTCGCTCAGTCGAATTTGCCGGCAATTACAAGATGCCGACCCGCGTGCTGTCGTCGCTGACCGATCCGCTGATACCGCTGGAAGAAGAAGCGATTTCCGGCACCCTGATTTCGTTTGAGGAAGACACACACATGGAACAAGCCACCATCACCGGCATCGCGTTCAATCGCGACGAAGCCAAGATCACCGTCATGTCGGTGCCTGACCGTCCCGGCATCGCTTATCAGATTTTGGGCCCGATCTCGGACGCCAACATCGAAGTCGACATGATCATCCAGAACCAGTCCGTGGATGGCAAGACCGATTTCACCTTCACCGTGCCGCGCGCGGAATACACAAAAGCGATGGACGTACTGAACGAAAGCGTGAAAGCGCACATAGGTTCGGGCAATATCGCAGGCGACGCCAAGGTGTCGAAAGTCTCCGTCGTTGGAGTTGGCATGCGCAGCCATGTAGGCATCGCATCGCAGATGTTCCGTACCTTGTCGGAAGAGGGCATCAATATCCTGATGATCTCCACGTCCGAAATCAAGATTTCCGTTTTAATTGACGAAAAATACATGGAGCTGGCCGTGCGCGCATTGCACAAGGCGTTTGAACTTGAAAAAAACTGAGTAGGCACTTGGTAGAGAAGCAAAGAAACGCTCGGCTACCATTGACCAAACCCGTTCGAAAAGTTATTATCCGGGGCTTACTGCAACGGAATGTGTAGTGCTGTTGCAGTGTGGAGACGTGGCCGAGTGGTCGAAGGCACTTCCCTGCTAAGGAAGCATATGGGCTTAAACCTGTATCG
>JAZKDW010000012.1:0-28634 GCA_040387375.1 Pseudomonadota bacterium | reverse complement strand
GCGGCGCCGTGGAAAAGTCTACGAGGGCCTTGCACACAAAAAACCTGATACTCCCTTTCTTCGAGGTGGGCAGTGGGCTTGCGGGCAAACAGCCCGATCAGCGCGGAGGTCCCGGACTCTACTTATTCGGATCAAAACCTTCCGCACGGAGCCGCCTTGCCAATTCAGGATTCTTCGATCGTAAGAACTCCTGAAGCTTTGGTGCACTCCATTGCGGAAATCGCTGCCATTTGTTCATATAGGCACCGAAAACCGGATCTTTTGCCCACTCATTCATTGCAGACAGTTCTTCATCGTTGAAATTTTCAACAAGGAATTGAACATAGATGTTTTTGTATTCTGGAGAACTGAATGATTCTTTGGCCCACTGACGATATATCTCCGACTGCCTGACTTTAGTTGGGTCCTCTCGCAAAATTCCATTCGCAGCATTACGCGTCATTGCATCTATCTGTTTTGCAGTGGTTTTGTCGTAAAACTGCGAAGCAAGCTTCTGTTTTTCAGACACCTGGCCGATTGCTGCAGCACTAATCAGTCCACAAAATACGAAAGCAAAAACCTTCATTTTTTTCCTTGGAGAAAAGCCGGACTTGTTATTGAATTTGCGTTAACCGGCACGCAGCATCGGTATCTAATCACAATTCAAGCAAGTCATGGTGCAGTCTCTTTAAGAGCAGCCAAAGTCTTCCTCAACAATTCAACACGCATAGGCTGGGTCTGGACGACCATCTGGTGAAGCTTCGACTGCACGTCGTCGTAGGTTACCGTCAAGGGGCAGGGTCAGAGTCGACATACCTTCGTCAGCGAATGCATTGCAATGGAAGTTATATCGACTCTGACCCTGAGCCTTCCGGCGTCTCGATCCGTTGAATTACCGACGCAAAAAAGCCCGCGCTTGGCGGGCCCCCCTCATCCGTCATTCTGTATTTTATTTTGCTGATTTGCGGCGCGCTGCCGCGAAGCCGAGCAGGCCAAGGCCGAGTAAAGCGATACTCGTCGGTTCTGGAACCGCAGAAACATCGGCATTGCTCGCCATGAAAAAAACCTTTTCATAATCAGCACTGCCATTCAAACCCGTAAGGCTGTTAATACGATACCCTCCAACATTATCTAATGTATGTAGACACATGCTTGTTGGACTATTGCTGGTATCACACGAGAAGTTGGAAACGGTGTCATTAGCCGCCGTGAAGCCCCAAGACCAGTTGTTTGAAAACCACCAATTTGATCCATTGGCGAGGTGGGTAATACTCGTTGCGCCGGTATTAAAAATCGTTTCATCGAGGTCTGCAGCCGCTAATACCAAAAAGCTGTCACTCCCGGTTTGGCGTCCAGCCATCATCAAAAAGTCGCCGTTGCATCCAGTAAGAACATTTTGCGCTTGAGAACCAATCCCGACTGACATTGTCTGTGCGTAACATTGGGTCCATCCCCCCTCTAAAACCGTGGAAAGCGAGACATTTGTTTGCGGACCAGACGGTAAATAAAGGGCGTGAGCTGAACAGACAAAGCCAAATGCCGTGATCAAAGCGATCAACAGTTTTTTCATTTTTTTTCTCCAAATGGGTAAGGTAATTGCCATTAAGCAAAAATTAGGCCAAAAAAAATTAGTTTGTAAAATCAAGCGCTTCGAGATATGGATGCCGTTTTCCCCACGCTCAATGTAAGAATTGCCGACAATAAATGTTTGTCATAATAAATGTTTTGCTCTGAGACAAACTTGATTCGACATCAGTCGCCACCAACAAAATTTCGAGTTTTGCATTATTAAGCGAGGCAAATCCGACTTCCCTGAGAAGGGCGAAAGCATATCTCCACCATATCGGGGATGGCTGGCTCACACTCGAAATCAGGGTCTTGCCGGAGATGTGACGTAGATACTGTTATCGAGGTCAAGGCTGGTGGGATCGGCATGAAGACATCGTGATGCGGGCTCAGCCTGGATTCCCGCGTTCGCGGGAATGACGGTAGTGATAGTGGAGATCGACCCAATTACTACCGTCATTCCCGCGCAAGCGGGAATCCATAACCCGCTCGCACGGGAAGAACGCCGGTATCCCCCAAGCTCCACTTTATCGATCCGCTTTGTCGTGCGAGATGAATGAATGAAGTCGAGCTTAGCCCTTGACGATAAAGTCAAACAGTAACCAGCCAGGGCAGGGCGCACCCGGCAGACACAGAAGATGTTCGTGCCTGGAATTCAGGACGCTTTGATGGAAGGTGCAGTTGACGGTACACCGGGGCAGTGACCAAGGACTCCCTCCTCATCGAAATCCTTCAGCCTTGCTTGCCCCCACCCAGCTCCCCCAGCAACACATCCAGGCTAATCACATCCGCATACTTCTGCTGCATGTCAAACAGATTCGCCTCATGCGGCCCCTGCGCCCGGTCCCCGGAACAGTCCTCCGGCACGATGCATTGAAAATTATGCTGTACCGCGTCGATCACGGTGGCGCGCACGCAGCCGCTGGTCGTGCAGCCGGCGACCACCAGCGTATCGACGCCGAACAGCCGCAGCCAGTCTGCCAGGCGGGTGTTGAAAAATGCCGAGGCGGTGACTTTGGTGACGACCAGTTCGCCTGCCTGCGGCGTCAGCGCTTCAACAAACCTGGTCGCCGGCGATGATTCAGTCAACTTCGCCAACCCTGGCACCTTCTTGCAAAACACGTTGACGTCCGAACCATCGTCGGCAAACGCGATGCGCGCATGGGCGACCGGAAAACCATGCTTGCGAAACGCCGCCAGCAGGCGCGCCGAATTCTCCGATGCGGCGCGGATGTTATGGCCGCCGAACTGGTTCTCGTCGACGAAGGCTTCGATGAAATCGACCAGCACCATCGCGGGGCGTTTGCCTATTCCCACCTTGTTGCCGAAGTTCTGCCGCGCATAGACGCTGTCAGTCATTTTTTTCTCCATATTTGTCGTCAAGGGCTGTTACCTGGTCAAAGCCCATCAGCGAACTGAAGGCCTTGAAGTCGTACAGAGGCACATTAAAATCGTCGGATGAGGTGCCGGCGAGCAGGGATTTGAAGCCGATCTCCATCGCCTTGCTGGCCGCCAGAAAGCCGAGCGTCGGGAACAGCGCAATCTTGTAGCCGAGCTGCGCCAGCTCCTTCGTCGTCAGCACCGGCGTGCGGCCGCCCTTGACCACGCTGGAAATCAGCGGCAGGTCGAAGGCGGCGCCGATGCGCGCCATCTCCTCGATGCTCTCCGGACCTTCAATGAAAAGGATGTCGGCGCCCGCCATCGCATATTGTTCGGCGCGGCGCATCGCTTCGTCCACGCCTAGCGAGGTGAGGGAATCGGTGCGCGCAACAATCAGGAAATTCGGGTCGCTGCGGGTGTCCACGGCGACGCGGATCTTGGCCACCATGTCTTGCGTTGGAATCACCCGGCGGCCGAGCATGTGGCCGCAGCGCTTGGGGAATTCCTGGTCTTCGATCTGGATCGCTGCCGCACCCGCTGCTTCGTAACCGGCCACGGTGTGCATCACGTTGAGCAGTCCGCCGTAACCGGTATCGGCATCGGCGATCAGGGGCAGGGCGGTGGTTTTCGCCAGCTGCGCGACCCGGTTCACCATGTCGGTGTAGGTGGCGATGCCGGCATCGGGCAATCCGAGGTAAGAGGCGGCGACGCCATAACCGGTCATGTACAGGGCCTGGAAGCCGGCGCTCTCGGCGACCTTGGCCGAGATGCCGTCGAAGATTCCCGGCCAGATGATCAGCTCGTCTGCATCGAGTGTGCGCCTGAGCGCCTGCCTGACCTGCGCATGCTTGTTGGCTTTCATGTCATCCCGTGATTTGATCTTGACCAGCCTCGAGAGTACGCCGTGGCGGCAGGCGCGGATAGCACTCGACGGCGACTGTTCGCCCAGCGAATTTTATGCCGGCGAGAACGCAAAATTCGACCAGAGAATACTCATCCGCTTGCGCTATCCGCTGAAAGTTCCTCGGCGTAGCATGATTTCCGACTATTCCTGTCGCATCGGCTGCGCACTATCGCAACCATCCGGCCTAATTGACACCACGATTGGTGAGTCCCTTCGTTCACTGGAGATCAGAATGAAACTGCGTTTTTTCAAAACTGTACTGGCATCGGCGGCCTTGCTGTTGGCAGGAAGTGCCGCCCTGGCCCAACAAGGCGTGACGGCACAAGAGATCACGATCGGCGCAGTAGGTCCCCTGACCGGCAGCACCGCCTTCATCGGCGCACCGGCGCGCGACAGCATGCAACTGGCAGCCGATGCCATCAACAAGCGCGGTGGCGTCAATGGCCGCAAGTTCAAGCTGGTGTTTGAACACGCGTTCTCGCCGGCGGAAAGCGTAGCCGCCGCCAAGAAGCTGGTGGAACAGGACAAGGTCTATGCGCTGGTGCTGGCTTCCGGCTCGACCGGCGCCGCAGCGGCAGCCGATTATGTGCGCAGCGCCGGCATCCCGACCTACAATCTGTTTGGCTCGACACCGGTGATCCGCGAACCGTTCGCATCAAACATTTTTCACGGCACCATCACCAACACCGACACCAGCGCCTCGGCCCTGATCGCGCAGCTCAAGCGCGGCAACGAGAAAAAGCCGCAACGGATCGGCGTACTGGCCGGCACCTACGCTTACCCGCAAGCCAACCTGGCATTGCTCAAGCCGATGCTCGACAAGGAAGGCATTCCGGTCACGCTTGAAGTATTCGACCAGAACGCGAAAGACTTCACCGCGCAGCTGGTGTCCTTCACCCGCGCAAAAGTCGATGCCGTCATGATCCTCGGCAGCTTCACCGAAGCCGGCTTCGCGATCAAGCAGGCGCCGCAAGTCGGCCTGGTCAATGTGCGCTGGGTGCTCGACGGTTCCGCAGTCAATAACGCGATCATCCCGATCATCGGCAATGCCGACGGCATTCGCGGTTATTACAATGCGCCGTACTATCCTGGCCAGGCAGCCCAGCCGATGGAGGGATTCGAAGCGCTCTGGAAATCGGCATACGGCACACCACCGCAAGGCCGGCCGAACATGTTCGACATCATCGGCTACGGATCGACCTACGTGCTGGCAGAGGCCATCCAGGCAGCCGGAAATGACCTGTCATGGAAGAACCTGAACAGCAAGTGGGAAAACCTGAAGCAGGCACAACCGTCGAAGCTGGGCGGCTTCGATGTCATCTTCCCGGAAACGTACACACCCAAGGACCATCAGTGTAACAAGGCGCTGGGACCAACCGAAATCGTCAAGGGCAAGTGGGTCGTATTGCCGTAATGCGTATTGTATTTACCGGAGATAAGCCGTCATGACGGAATTAGCGTTAATTTTTCTCGGCGGCCTGAAGTTCGGCTCGATTTACGCCCTGGCAGCCCTCGGCCTGGTGGTTATCCACAAGGCCACCCGCACCGTGAATTTTGCGCACGGGTCGTTTGTGCTGGTGGGCGCGTTCGGCGCCTTTTACATCCAGGTGGACCAGGGACTGCCGGCATGGGTGGCTTATCTGCTGGTGCCGGTGGCGGTGGGGATTTTTTCGGCTGCCATTGAAGTGGTGATCCTGCGGCCGCTGCGCCGCGCGGATCTTTTTACCGTGGTGAGTGCGAGGGTGTTTCTCGGCGTGGTCATCTCGGAAGCGTTCCGCCTGACTTACAAGGCCGAGATCCTGGCAGTGCCATCCACCTTCACCGGCGCACCCTTTTTCATCGGTCCGGTAATCCTGACGCAGGATGCGTTGTGGACGATCTGCGGCGCGATCGCCGTTGGCATGGCAGCGATCGCGATTTTCCGGCACGCCAAGGCGGCGCGCGGCATGCGGGCGATGGCGGCCAACCACCGTGGCGCGCTGCTGTGTGGATTCTCGGTGGACAAGACCTATGCGCTGGCCTGGTTTTTCGGTGGCGCGATCGCCGGCATCGCGGGTGTGTTTGCCGCCCCTGCCAAGGGCGTGTCTCCGGAACTGTCGATCATTGTCATCGCCTCGGCGTTTGTCGCGGCGGTCATCGGCGGCTTCGACAGCCTGGGCGCCAATGGCGCCGGCAAGACCACGGCGGTGGAGGCGATTGCCGGTTTGATTCCGAAGGCGGGCGGGTCGGTACGGTTCGAGGGCCGGGACATCAGCAGCCACCAGGCGGGCAGGATTGCCAAGGCCGGCCTGTCGCTGGTGCCGCAGTGGCGTGAACTGTTCCCCAATTTCAGCGTGCAGGAAACGCTGGAGATCGGCGCCAACGCCGCGGGCGACCGCAAGGCGCCTGAGCTGGAAGATATCTATCGGCTATTTCCCAAGCTGGGCGAGCGCCGCAAGCAGCTGGCCTCATCGCTGTCCGGCGGCGAACAGCAGATGCTCACGATCGGACGTTCGCTGATGGCGGCGCCGAAGATGATGGTATTCGACGAACCGTCCGCCGGGCTGGCGATCGGCATCGTCAAATCGATGGTCGCCGCCATCAAGGCCATCCAGGCGCGTGGTGTGTCGGTGCTGCTGGTCGAGCAGAACCTGGACATCGCGTATTCTGTTGCGACGCGGGCAATCGTGATTTCCGCCGGCCGCGTTGCATGGACCGGTCCGATGGAGGAAGCACGGCAATCGCAGGCAGTCAGGGAGGCGTTCTTTTCATAGGAGACAGGCTTCCGGTCTTGCGCCAGTGTCAAGGGTGGCGCCTGTCCATGCGGATGAGCGAGGATGCCTGCCTCACCTGTGCACGTCACTATTGCGGAACCGCTGATGGATCTCCGGCAAAACGTTCTGCCATTGCGCATCGCAGTTTTTGAAATAGACATTTTCCATCCATTTTCCAGCCCGCGCACTCAGGCTATCCAGTCTTGCCTGGTCGGTAATCAGTTCTTCCACCGCGTCAGCCAGCCTGTCTTCGGACGCCGCGACATACATGTCCGGCGGAAGATAATCGTCCAGTCCCCAGCAGTGTTCAGTGACAAGCGCGGCGCCGCTGACCAGGGCGCCGACGATACGCGGGAGTTCGAGATGGTTCGAGCGATGCAGGTGCATGTTGAGGACAATTCTGGATTCGGCGGCGATCGATTCAAAAACGACACCATCGACCGGCGACAGGCTGAACCCTTTTTTACGCAGCTTGCTGATCATCCTGAGCCGCCGGGGCGAGGGTGTGCCGACGATGCAGACATCGTATTTTCTGTCGGGCCGGGAGAGTTTGCTGTCTGCTGCCGGCCGTTCGACGCCGGTGGGGAAGGCGGCTACCGGAATGTTTGTTTTTTCCCGCATTACCGGCACCTGGCTGGCGTAATAGTCGAGAATGTAATCGTAGCAAGCAATCTTGCTGTCGAATGCGCTTCTTTTTTCGCGTATCCATTTATAGGCCGACCAGCTGCAATGCAGCGGGTTGCCTAAAAAGTAAATCAGCGAGAAATTCATGAACACGTAGAAACGCTCCTTGCGCCGCGTAAATGGCTTGAACGGATCGCCGATCACATACACGATGGAGCCGGGGTTGACCGGCGCCAGTTCGATGTCTTCGCAAAATATGCATTCTACTTCGCCGGGGCTGAATTCCTGCAATTTTTCATAGATGTAATTGGCGCTGCTCTTCACGTAGCAATAGCTGACGGGATGGATCAGGAGATAGGATTTGGGCGCGCGATCGGGCATGGCAGGTCCGGTACGAGTTGAACTTTCAGCGTCGCGCACATTGCCAATCCCGATATTGATGCCGGACAGGCGCCGTTTCCACCTTGTAGATGTGCCGCAAACCATGGCCATGACGTGCTGCGTACACTTGCGTGTAATGAAATTAATGATCATGCAGAGAGGACTCGGATGACAACAGCATCGCAGGGAGTCAAAGCCGGGCAGAAGGAACGGCCGCTGTGGCGGCGGGGATGTCAGGCAGTGCTGGTGCTACTATTGCTTTCATTGCCGCTGGCGGCCGCCGCCATGGGTTTCCGGCCCGGCAGCAACCTGACTGAAGCAAGCAGCTTTGGCCAGAATCCAGGCAATCTCAGGATGTTCAAATCAAGATTGGAGCGTATATTCTCGACGCCGATATCTGCTCCAGTTTCTATGTCGTCAGGTTCTGGGGACTGGACCAGCCTTGACCTTTACCAATAATTTTCAGTGACGAACTGCCCGGGCAGCGTGCGGCGCACAGGACGCATGCCGCGCTGATGCAACAGGCGGCGGGTGTCTTCTATCATCGACGGATTGCCGCATAACATGATGCGGGAAGCATCGACGGTGATTGGCACGCCCGCCGCATTTTCAAGCAAGCCGTTTTCCAGCAGGGTCGTGATGCGTCCCTGCAGCAGGCCGGGTTGATCGGCCGTTTCGCGCGTGCTGGTTGCAATGATGTGCAGTTGCGCCGTCCCGGCTTCGCCGTTGTGTTGCGGCGGCGTCTCCTGCAGCGCCCGCAACTCGTCGCGATACGATAATTCCTCCGCTTTCCTGACACCGTGAACCAGTACCAGGCGGCGAAATCTGCTCCATACCGCCGGATCACGCAAGATCGAAATGAAGGGGCCGATGCCAGTGCCGGTTGCCAGCATCCAGAGATCGTCGCCATCGTTAAAACGATCGGCGGTCATGAAACCGTAAACCGCTTTCTCGGTCCAGATGCGAGCGCCGGGTTGTAGATCGTTGAGCATGGTGGTGAACCTGCCGCCCGGCACCAGCACACCGTAATACTCCAGGAAGTCATCGTCGGGCGCTGACGTAATGGAATACGCGCGCCACGTGTCGCTGTTGGACTCAGGCAGACCCAGGCGCGCATACTGCCCTGGTGTGAAGCGAAAGTCGTTCGGCCGTGTGGTCTTGAAGGAAAACAGGGCATCGGTCCAGCGCTGCACGCTGGTCACGGTTTCCAGCGTTGCCTTGTCAGTGGGAAGGGTGTCAGTGTCCATCGATTACCCTTAAAAAGAAAACGTGTATGTACATGCCATGCCAATTCTGCCATAAACTGTTTCATCTGACTTTATGAATGACCGGGCACACCATGACCAAAATAGTTTTACTTGAAAAGATCCACCAGAGCGCAGTTGCCCATTTGCGGGCCAATGGTTATGACAATATTGTCGAGGTGCCGCGTGCATTGGGCGGCAAGGAACTGATCGAGACCCTGTCCGCCACCGATGCGGTCGGCATTCGCTCCAACACCCAGCTGAATGCCGAGATCCTGAAGGCACTGCCGCATCTGCAGGTCATCGGCTGTTTTTGCATCGGCACCAATCAGGTTGATTTGACTGCGGCGACCACACTGGGTATCCCGGTTTTTAATGCGCCGTTTTCAAATACACGCTCGGTGGCGGAACTGGTGATTGCGCAGGCAATCTTGCTGCTGCGGCGGATTCCGGAAAAAAATGCGCGTACCCATCGCGGCATCTGGGACAAGAGCGCGCAGGGCGCCTATGAAGTGCGCAACAAGGTGCTGGGGATTGTCGGATACGGCAATATCGGCGCCCAGGTCGGCATCCTGGCCGAAAGTGTCGGCATGCGGGTTTGTTATTACGACCCTGAAAGCAAACTCCCGCTCGGCAACGCCACGCCGATGATGCTCGAACAGGTGCTGGAGCAAGCTGACGTGGTGACGCTGCATGTGCCCGGCGGCGCCGGCACGCAGAACATGATGAATGCCGAACGCCTGGCATTGATGAAACCTTCCGCGGTGCTGATCAATGCGTCGCGCGGCGGTGTGGTCGATATCGATGCGCTCAACCAGGCATTGCGGTCGGGGAAGCTGGCCGGCGCTGCGCTTGACGTGTATCCGGTTGAGCCGCGCAGTGAAAAGGATGAATTCATCTCGCCCTTGCGCGGCCTCGACAATGTGATTCTAACGCCGCATATCGGCGGCAGCACCGAAGAGGCGCAGGACAATATCGGCCGTGAAGTTGCCGACAAGCTGGCGCGATTCCTGAAGGCCGGCACCACACGTTCAGCGGTCAATTTTCCCGAGATTGCGCACATCGAAAAGCAGGCCCGCAGCCGCGTGCTGCATGTGCATCGCAATGAGCCGGGTGTCATTGCCAGGATGAATGCCGATTTTGCCGAAAGCGGATTGAACATCGTCGCCCAGCAATTGCAGACAAGGGGCACGATCGGTTATGCGATCACCGATGTCGATTCGCCGATATCGGATGTATTGATGAGCAAGCTGTGCAACGCGCCGGCGACGATACGCTGTCATTTGGTGTAAGGTACTTAGAGCCAATACTCCAGCCCGCGTGCCGCCCACTCCTTGACGCGTTGCGAGGGCGGACGCTGATTCCATTCTTCCTTGGTAATTTCGATTGAATTCTTCAGGTCTTCCTGGAATGCGCTTTCCATGCTGGCGCCAAAACCCTCTCCCAACACGACGATATTGATTTCACTATTATGCAGAAAGCTGCGCACATCGAGATTGGCCGAACCGACAGTCGACCAGACACTGTCGATCACTGCGGTTTTTGCATGCAGCACCGATGACTGCAATTGGAAGATCTTGACGCCTGCTTCCAGCAGCGACGCGTAATAAGATTGTCCGGCATAAAATATCAGCCCGGCGTCGGATACGCTAGGAAATACCACTTTCACCGACACCCCGCGCCGCGCCGCGGCGAGCAATGCCTCCATCAGTTGCACATCCGGGGCAAAGTAGGCTGCCGTGAGATGCACGGTCTTTTTCGCTTCCTGCAGCGCCAGCACATAGGACTTGTAGATTTCATAATCGCCATTCGGCTCGCTGGCAATCACCCGAACCACCTTGTCGCCGACTTCGGTCAGCTTCGGAAAATACTGGCGATCCGCCAAATCGTCCTTGTTCTGGCTGGCCCAGGTGTCGAGGAAATGCCATTGCAGCGAGGCGACCGCCGGTCCTTCTATCTGCAGATGGGTATCGCGCCAGCCTGGCTCGGCGCCCCTGTTCCGTGAACGGAATATCGAGCTGTTCGAGTAGTCCGCGGCGATATTGACGCCGCCGGTAAATCCGATTTTTCCATCCACCACAAGGATCTTGCGATGGTCGCGATTATTCAAGCGGAGGAAACGAAAGCTTTTCAGCGGACTGACTGGATTGAATTCGGTAATCTTGATGCCCGTTGCGCGCATTTTTTTAAAAAAATCAGGTGGCGTCTTGAGCGAGCCGATACTATCGTAAATGATGTTGACCTGGACGCCTGCTTGCTGTTTCGCCATCAGCAATTCCGCGAATTTCACGCCTACCTCATCCTGCTGGAAGATATAGGTTTCCAGATTGATGTGATTTGTGGCGGCACCGATAGCGGCCAGCATCGCGGTCATTGTTTGCGGACCATCGAACAACAGCGTGACCTTGTTGCCTGCGATTAATGGGCTGCCGGTGGCCGCTTCTTCCAGTGCCGCGAGCGCCTTGAGGTCGACTGCCGAATTGCGCAGCCGTTGCGGCAACAGCGATGCAACCCGCTGGCGGGAGACTGAAGTGCCCTTGCTGTTGTTGATCGTGGGACGGCCGTCCGAACTCAGCGATGTATTGAGAGAGCGGACGTCGGGAAGCGAAGCGCAGGCCGCAACCAGCATGCATAGGCAACTGATGCCGAGCCAGGTCAACATCCGGGCCATCAGCGTTTCGGCGGGCTTGCCGAAAGGGGTACAGTCAGCATTCTGCTGTGGGTTCTGCGCGCGTGCGTCCATAGAGCCATCCACTTATTTGTTTTATTGTCCGATGCGGTCGGTTCCAGCGTATTTTTACGTACGGAATCCGTTGCCGAGGAGAATATCATTAATAGGAGGTTTCCAGCAGCAATATGCGGGCGCATGTGTGCTGGCGTACAGAACAGCAGGGAGGTCAGGGATTGGAGGGAAATTGTAGGGTGTAAATTGTAGGGTGTAATAAGCGAAGCGCATTACACCATGGTGGATGACGGTTGGCCGTTGCGAACGCTGAACGGTGTAATGCGCTTCGCTTATTACACCCTACGGACTACATGGCCAACCGCCGTTAACCCTATTTCTTGCTGCTGATCACGCGCGGATTACCGCTGATGCCTATGGTTTGCAAACTGACCGGACGGCGCCACACGCGCGAAATATAGTCGAGGACGCGCTCCGCGCGCATGACGTCGAGTCCGCGGCCATCGCTCTGGTGATCGTGGACCAGTTCCAGGCTGCCATCGATGTGAAGCCTGGATGCGGCGATGCGCGGCGCGCCATAATTGAATTTTGGCGCAAGGATGGCTTCTCGGATCGCATGGATGTCGCGGCCGGCAATCTTGATGCCACCGTCATCGTCGGATTCATATACGAATAACTCCAGCTTTTCCGCCAGCTCGTCATCCAGGTAATTGCGGATGAAGCCGAAATCATCTTCTTCGCGGCAGATCTGCCGTGCCGCCGCTATCCCTTTTTTACCGATCAGATGCTCCCAGATCGAAAATCCAAGATGGTAGGGGTTGACCGCCAGCGCGAGCTGATTGTCGGCGGCATACGGACGCACGACATCCGAATGCGCCTTGATTGCGGACAGGTAAAGGTCATGCGGCAGGAAATCGGCTTCGCGCAGCAGCCGCGCATGCCAATATGAGGCCCAACCCTCATTCATGATCTGGCAGGCGAATACCGGGTAAAAATAAAAGGACTCTTCGCGCACCGCCAGGAAGATGTCGCGCTCCCAGCCTTCCATTTCCGGCGCGTAGTTGGCAATGAACCAGAGCAGGTCATATTCCGGCTGCGGCGGAACCGGAGCGCGTGACGCTCCGTGCGGTTCGGCCGCCGGCGCGATCTCGCCGGGAAGATGTTGAAACCGTAGCCGGAAATTGTTCGCCGATTGTGCGTTCTCCTTTGATTGTTCCTCGCCGGGGCGAAGGACAGGGTAGCGCAGTCTGTGCAATTGCTGGTTGGTGTCGATATGCGGCTCCAGCGCGAGCGCCGCATCGAGCACCGCTTCGACCCGCTCCTGGCCAAATTCTTCCAGCGCGGATTCGATCCGGTGCGCATGCGCAGCGGCTTGCTCCAGGATATGGCCACCGGCCATTTCCTTGAAGTGGGCGAACAGGTGGTTGTTCTTGGCAAAATCGGCATGCCCGAGCACATGCGCGATGACCAGTGTATTTTCCGGCAGTGAATTGTCGTTGACCAGATAAGCGTGGCACGGGTCGCCCGGAAACATCACTTCGAAGATGCGCGAATGCCCCATGCCTTGCCGGATCAACTGGTGGATATACCGGACGCCAAAGGACCAGTGCGGCATGCGCACCGGCAAGCCATACACCGCGATTTCCGTCATGAAGTTATTCGGCACCAGCTCAAAATCCACCGGATAAAAATCGAGCCCGAGCTCGGTGGCAAGCTCTTCGATGCGCCTGGAATATTCCTGAAGCGTCTGATTGGATGCGGTCATCAAGCTACCTCGCTTTGTTCTGCCTGCTGCACGAAAAATTTCCGGATCGCCTTCCATACATCTTCGGAGCGCGACAGCACACTGGTGCCGATCGGCGCTCCGCTGCGTTCCAGATCGGCGCAGATCATCTTCATTTCAGTTTCGGTGGTGCGCGGCGCGCCCGGTACGGTTTCCACGTAACCTATATAGTTGAGCAAGGCTGCCAGCCTGGTCAGGCCTTCCGTTGCCGCACTGCGATCCTCGGCAAAATTTTCGCCGTCGGACGCGTAAAACAAGTAACCGTTGTATTGCGCCGGGTCATATTCGCTCTGGACCATTTCCAGCGCCAGGTTGAATGCGGTGGACGCGCCGGTGCCGCCGGTGCCGGTCACCTGGAAAAATTCGTTTTCCGTAAATTCCCAGGCCTGGGTCGTGTGGGCGATGAATCGTGTTTCCACTTTTGCGTATTTGCGGCGTATCCCTTGCAGCACGAAAAAGAAAAACGTCTTTGCCAGCTTGCGCTCGGCATCGGTCATGCTGGCCGAAACGTCGAGGGCAAAAATCACCACCGCATTGGTGGCCGGCCGGCGCCGTTGCACCAGCTGCCGGAAACGCAGGTCTTCATTGGTAAACGGCACCGGGTTCCGCTGGATCGCACGGCGCTTGACCGCCTCCTTGACGGTGCGCCGCCGATCGAGGCGCGCGCGGGCGCCATGCTTGTCCCAGCCTTCGCGCACGAACTCATCGTCATTGATGGTGTTGTTGCGCCTCGGCTGCAGGTCAGGCAGTTTCAGCTCTTCCCACAACCAGTCCATGATGTCATCCACCTTCAACTCAAGCAGCAGCCTGACTTCGCCTTCGCTATTGTCGCCTTGCCCTTCCTCGTCACCGGCGCCGCGCTGCACCGGACGCAGCACATCGCCCGCCTTGCCTTGCCCTTGGCCGGCATCGGCCTGCGATTGTGTCTGAGGATCGGCGAGCCGGAAACGCGCATGCTCCAGCATCCGCACCGGCACTTGCACGGTGCGGTCCTGCGCGCCGGTGATCAGATCGGAACCGGCGATCAGGTCCGGAAGATTTTTCTGTACGCTTTCCCGAACCTTCTCGTTATGCCGCAACCAGTCGCGTGCGCCGCGAGAAAACAAATCGTACCAAGGTGCCTCGGCGGAAATTGTCGTGTGATTGACCATATGTTTGCCTCTCATCCTTTTACTGCGATCCAGGACGAAGGGACATCACTGGTACATGACCGATCCTCGCCCTAATGATTAGACTGGAATATCCGCTCATCGTTTCCCATGATTCATTCCTGTGCCAGCAAGGTCGTTACATAATTCAGTGCTTCGCGCGCGCTATGGCTGTCGTAACCGTATTCGTCCACCAGCCGCTTTTCAACCACGGAAATTTTTTGCTTCACATCTTCATCCGGACGGGTGCTGGAACTGACCAGCCGCAATACTTCGCGCCGCTGCTCGAACAGGTACTGCTGGACCGCATCATGAAGCTGGGCATGGCTGTCGAGCGTAAATTTTTCGCCGCGCTTGTAGGCGCCCATTGCCTTGCGCACCACTTCCTGCCGGAATGACTGTTTGCCGGAGTCCGAGATATGAATTTTCTCTTCCACCGAGCGCAGGAAACGTTCATCCGGCCGCCTTTCTTCATTGGTGATCGGGTCCTTGATCTGGCGGTTGTCGAGCGTGGCTTCCACTTCATCCAGATATTTGTCTAGCAAATCCTGCGCCTCTTGCTCGAACGAGACGAACAGCGCCTTGTGCACATCTTCCTTGACCCAGCGGTTGTAAAAATATTTTCGCGCCAATACCAGGTAGTCGACCCACTTGCGTTTTTTCTTCGGGTCAATGCGCGCATCGTTTTCGATCGCATCCTTCAGAGCCAGCAGCACGTCCATGGTGGTCAGGCTGTTTGCATTCGACTGAATGATTGCGTTGGACAACGCATTGATCACGAAACGCGGCGACACCCCGCCCAGTCCTTCGTCGGGCATTTTCTGCCGCACTCTTTCCGCTTCCGCACGATTGACACCCTCGACTTCTTCATTGGCATAGATACGTACTTTCTTGACCAGTTCCTGTTCCTTCTCTTCGCCTTCATGCAGGCGGGTCAGGGTGGCGAACACCGCTGCCGCGTGCAATACATGGGGGTCGAGGTGCACCTCGCGGAACGCGGCTGCCGCGGAAGAAATCAGCTTTTTGTAAATGCGCGCTTCATCTTTGTAATTAAGCGTATAGGGCACCTGGATGATGACCATCCGGTCCAGCAGTGCCTCGTTCTCGGACTCTTGCAGAAACTTGCGGAATTCGGCAAGGTTGGTATGCGCAAGAATTGTTTCATCGAGATAGATCAGCGGGAAGCGAGACACCTTGACATTTTTTTCCTGTGTCAGCGTCAATAGCAGATACAGGAATTCTCGCTTGACTTTCAGGATCTCGATCATCTCCAGCATGCCGCGGCTGGCGGCGTACACCGCGCCTGACCATGACCACGCGCGCGGGTCGCCTTCGTCGCCATACTCGGCAACTTTCGACAGATCGACCGAACCCACCAGGTCCGCCAGGTCGGCGGTCGTCGGGTCATGCGGCGCATAGGTGCCGATGCCGATGCGCCCGGCTTCGGAAATGAAAATCCGCTCGACCGGCATCTGCAGGAAATCGCCGCTGAATTGCTGCTCGAGGCGCGCGCGGCAATGGGGGCAGATTTCGCCCGTGATTTCAACGCCATAGGTTTCGCGGAAGGTGGAGCGCAGCGTGTGCGGAATCAAGTGCAGCGGCGATTCGTGCACCGGGCATCCCTGGATGCCGTACAGCGCGCCGGCGTCGGTGTAACTGTATTCTTCCAGGCCGCGCTTGAGCAGGATCACCAGCGTCGATTTTCCGCCTGAAGGCGGACCCAGCAACAGCAGTAACCGGCGTCCGACTTCGGAGCCTGCTGCGGCCGCCTTGAAATAATCGACTACCCGTTCGATCGCTTCATCGACGCCGAATAATTCTTCATCAAACAACTTGCAATGGAAATTGCCGTTCTCATCTTCAGAGCGGGTCCAGCGGATCATGTCCCATATGTACTGATGGGAACTGCGCGCTGCGCCTTGGGCATCCGCCGGGATGATCTTTTCCATGAACTGGGACAAGGGTCCCGACCAGTACACTGCGCGGTGATCCTTGGTGAAAGCCACCAGGCTTTTCAAGAAATTTTCCTGTTGTTCAACAGGGTTGGATTTATCTTCATTCGTCATCACATTCTCTCTCATCGATATGCTGCGTTCATCTTCAATGGACAATGCAGATGGCTTAATGTTTCTCTTTTTATTCGCAGGAATGCAGCTTGAAAAATTGAATGATGACGTAGATCAATCGTTCTTTTCCGGTTGCCATCGGCATGGCGGTTGCTCGGTGTATCTTTGGTTCTGCAGATAACTCATGCATTGGATAAGCGATGACTTCAACACACCCTGAAATCGCAGTCAGAAGGAAAGTGAAACTCTACAGCCGCCATCGGATCGTCATCATCGGCGGCGGTGCAGGCGGCCTGGAACTGGCGACCCGGCTCGGAGACCAGGCCTATAACATGGGCGCGACCGAGGTTGTGCTGGTGGACCGGTCGCCGACGCATTTATGGAAACCGTTGCTGCATGAGGTCGCGGCGGGCAGCATGGATGCGAATGCGCATCAGCTGGAATATATCGCGCAGGCGCGCTGGCACCATTTCGAATTTCAGCAAGGCGCGCTGCTCGACCTGGATCGTGCACGCAAGGTGGTCAGGATCGATGCGGTATTCGATGAAGAAGGCCTGGAGATTTTTCCGCCGCGCGATATCGCCTACGATACGCTGGTGATTGCGATCGGCAGCGAAACCAATTTTTTTGGCGTGCCCGGCGCCAGTGAGAATGCGATTGCGGTGGACACGGTCGATCAGGCCGAGCATTTCCGGCGGCGCCTGATCAGCGCGTGTCTGCGTGCGCAAAATGTTCTGGCGGTGCCGGCCGACGGCGGGCGTCCGCAGGTCGATATCGTTATCATCGGCGCCGGCGCCACTGGCGTCGAGCTGTCAGCCGAACTGCGTAACACGGCTGAAGTGCTGGGTGCCTATGGACTGCATCGGCTTGACCCGGAGCGCGACATCCGGATCTCCCTGGTCGAGGCGGGTACACGTATTTTGCCTGGCTTGCCGGAACGCATCGCCAATGAAACGCTCAAATTGCTGGGGAAACTGAACATTCATGTGCTGACCGGCGCGAAGGTGACGCAGGTGGAGCCACATGCCGTGCACACCGGCAGCGGAAAAATATTGCCGGCCGATCTGACCGTGTGGGCAGGCGGCATACAGGTGCCGCGTGTGCTTGAAGAGATCGGGCTGCCGGTCAACAAGATGGGCCAGGTCATCGTTTCCCAAACACTGCAGACCATCATCGATCCGAATATTTTTGCTTTTGGCGATTGTGCGAGTTGCCCGTGGCCGAAGAAGGGGACGACGGTACCGCCAAGGGCGCAGGCGGCGCACCAGCAAGCCGGTTTTTTGTATCATGCGTTGCGCCGCCGGTTGGCTGGAAAACCGTTGCCGGCTTTCGAATTCCATGACCATGGATCGCTGGTCTCGCTGGGCCGGTTCGAAACCCTCGGCTATCTGATGGGAAAATTCATCGGGCGCTCGATGATGGTGGAAGGCATGCTGGCGCGTTTCCTGTATGTATCGCTGTATCGGCAGCATTTGATGGCGCTGCATGGATTCATGCGGATGATGCTGGAGACGATTGCGGAGTGGTTAAGGCGCAAGTCGGCGCCGCGGGTGAAATTGCATTGACTTGTGCGCATGTGCGATGTCCGGCGGCTGCTTGGGGTGGCGATTAGTTATTCCGCGTCAGTATGTCAGTCTGGATTCCCGCGTTCGCGGGAATGACGGTGGTAAGAGCGGATGCCTTATCAACTACTACCTTCATTCCCGCGCAGGCGGGAATCCAGATTGAGCCTGCATCACAAGGTCGTCATGCAGATCCCCCCAGACTCCACTTCGATAACAAAATCTGCGAATCCTCACGCCTTTTGCAAACCAATAAAACCGGCCTGTCTACTCCGCCTCAACCCCACCCGGATTGACCACCAGACTGCGAAACCGCAAGGTCGATTTTGTCTCCACATGACCCGCCCATTGCTGCACCACTTCGATCGGCTTGTCCTTGGCCAGCTGCCGCATCAAAAAGGAATTGCGCAACACCTGCGGACCAAAACCGCCGCGCGGCCTCAACGCGGATTCCTTGGATTTGAGGATCGCCTGCACTTTCCGGTACAGGGTCGCCGGCAGCATTTTCCCGCCTTTGCCGGACACGAACACCGTCTGTTCATCCGCCAGCGGCAGGGTGGCGCGCACCTCCAGCCACTTGCGCAGCGGTTCACGTGCGAACGGGATGATCGGCGCCTTGCGTTCCGGTACCTTGCCATGCGCTTCGATATCGATATACGGCGGATCGCCATCAAGGATGATGTGTTTCATCTCCAGCCCGATCACTTCGCTGGTGTACAGCCCTGAACCGATGATCAGCACGATCATTGCCTGGTCGCGGACGTCGCGCCAGAAGCGCGGTTCTTCGGCGAGCACCAGCTCGACGAATTTTTCATCTTCCTGCGCTGCCAGTGCGCCCGGGCTCCTGGTCGGTTGCGGTTTGTAATACCTGAACAGCGGCGCGCATGGATTGCCGCCGCTGCGCAAGCCGATTCCTTTCAGGTGGTCGAATGTCGTGCCCAGCAGCTTCAGATAACGCCGCCGGGTCGATTCTTCCGCCGCCGATCCATCCTTCGCCACCAGGCTGTCGAGGAAGCCGGCGAGCTTGTCGGCCTGCACCTCGCGCAGGTCAAGCCGGTGTTTCAGCAGGTAGTCATTGAACCTGTGCCACATCGCGCAGTGCTGGCGGATCGAACGCGCCGCATATAAAAATCCCTCGGAGTGGGGCGTATTGCGTTGCCAGTTTTCAAACGCCGTCATCGGGCTTTTCAGCCATGACTCGCTGGAGTCGATCGGCGGCAGACCAAGCAGGTCAAGTTGTTCCATTACCTCTCCATTACAAAATATTTGCTATTATTCATCATAAATAGATACGCACAAGTGCGCAACATGGACCAGACAGATCGACTCCGACGCCTGATCGCAAAGGCTGGCATCACGCAAAAACAGGCTGCGCTTTACATTGCGCAGGAAACCCGGCGGCCTTTCTCATTACGGGCCTTGTCCGCATGGCTGGCGGATGAATCCATTCAAAACAAGCGGCAGGCGCAGAAGTGGGGCGTTGATGCGCTTGAAGCGCGTTTAAAACTCAAAAAAGAGCTCGATCAGGTTTTATAACCTGCGCACATGTGCGTATGCTTGATAAAAGTTGATTGTTGGACTATCACATTCCCTTTGCGTTCCCTTGCGGAAAAATTAACCAGCGCTCAAGACGTCGATCCCTACAATGCAATATACCGGGAGGGTGGATTTCCTTTCCTCCGGAAAAACCGAAGCGCGCTGGCAAGCAGAGGAGGAGGCCCACCTTGACCGGGCTTGTATATTTCATTTTTTGGAGATGAATGTGTTTGGAACCAGGCAGGTGAACCCGGCAGCCTTGTCCGAGTCCCATGGTTGTTCTTAACGCGAGGAGCCATGCCATGCCAAAGTTCAATGACAACATCCAGAAGCTTGCGAAGGAAGCCACCGACTTCCGGCGCGAAATCCTGACCAACCGCCACAGTCAGGTCGTATTGATGTGTGTACAGCCGGGGGACGACATCGGCGAGGAAACGCATGATGTCGATCAGGTGCTGGTTTTCGTCGAAGGCCGGGGCGAGGCTTATCTCGACGGCGAAAAAAGCATCATTGAAGAAGGATCGCTGGTGGCGGTACCGGCCGGCACCTTGCACAACTTCATCAATACCGGCAACGGGCCGCTGAAGCTCTTCACCATTTATAGTCCGCCGGAAGAAGCCCCCGGCACCGTACATCACACCAAAGCCGAAGCAGAGGCCGCCGAAAAGCAGTAAAACGGGTGAGCGCTCCTGTCATCAGGGTGCGCTCAAAAACTTTCCATACAAATCATATTGTTATAAAACAATCCTGATAAATCACATCACATAAAATCCGCTGTATTCATTCCTCCTCGCTCTATTTTTCAACAGTTTCCATAACGAATTTGACTAAACGGCATGAAGTTAATACTGTATATTTGTACAGTATTAATCAGTGAACGACTCCGTCTTTCCAAAACAATAAGAAAGGAATAATCATGCCTGCGTCTGCTTCCCGTGCAGCGTCTGCTGCCGCAACTCTTGCGCAATTGGCGCATTCCGTCTGGCGTGCCGACCAGATGGGTTCTTGCCGGACCGCTGTTACCGCCACCGGCCATCGCACGCTGGACAAGGAGTTGCCGAATGGCGGCTGGCCTGGATCGGCATTGATCGAATTGCTGCTGCAGCAGCCGGGCATAGGTGAGATGCGTCTGCTGAAACCGGCGCTGGCGTCGATTGCGAAAACGCGCCGCGTGGCGCTGGTGCAGCCGCCGCATTTTCCGCAAGTGGCCGCCTGGTCGGCCTGGGGCCTGGCGCCCGAGCGCCTGCTGTGGATCAGGACCGGCCGCAGCGCCGATGCGCTCTGGAGCGCCGAGCAGGTTCTGCAGAACGGCAGTTGCGGCGCCTTGCTGTTCTGGCAGTCGCAGGTGCGGCCGGAAGCGCTGCGCCGCCTGCATCTGGCGGCGCAGGGTTCCGATACCGTGTTCTGGATGGTGCGGCCGCTGTCGACGGCGCAGGATTCTTCTCCCGCGCCGCTGCGTCTTGCGCTGCGGCCCGCGCATGCCGGGCTGGCGATCGAGATCGTCAAGCGCCGCGGGCCGCAGCACGACAATACTTTCTACCTGCCGCTGGACGATATGGCCGCGGTCCCTTCCAACCTGACTCTGTTGAACCATGCGCCTGTGGATCGGTGTGCACCTGCCACTACTGCCTCTCGAAACGTTTCGGCCGCGCTGGTCTGAGCCGGGCCTGCATGCCGTCGTCGAGCGCGAGCGTGTGCTGGTGATGACGCCGGAGGCAAGCGGCAGCGGCGTGCGCATCGGCATGCGGCGCGGCGGCGTGGCGGCAATCGTCACCGGTGTGACGCTGCATGAGCGCGATCCGGTGCGGGAAGCCGCGGCGCTGGATGGCATTGCGCTGACCTTGCTGCAATACACCCCGGAGGTCGCGCTGGCCGATGCTGTCAGCCTGCTGCTCGACGTGACCGCAAGCCTGAGCGCATTCGGCGGCCGCCTGGCCTTGTGCCGGCGGGTGCGCAGCAGTGTGCTGGCACTGGGTTTTACGGCGCGCATCAGCATGGCGCCGACGGCCCAGGGCGCGTGGCTGCTGGCATGCCGCAGCGGCGGCCGGCCGCTGGCGAGAGGGCGGCGCAGCCTGCGCATGGAAAGCATGGCGCGGCGGCTGGATGCGCTGCCGTTTGCGCTGCTGCCTGCCGCCGCCCGGTATCAGGAATGGCTGGACGGCATCGGCTGCCGCACCCTCGGCGACCTGCGCAAGCTGCCGCGCGCCGGCTTGCAGCGGCGCGCCGGCAAGGAGGTGCTGGAGCAGCTGGACCGCGCTTATGGCCAGGCGCCCGAACTGTTCGACTGGGTGCAGCCGCCGCCAGCGTTTTCCGCGCGGCTGGAGTTGCCCGATCGTGTCGAGCATGCCGAGGCAGTGCTGTTTGCCGCCCGCCGCCTGGTCATGCAGATGGTCGGCTGGCTGGTGGCGCAGCAGCTGGCGGTGTCGTGTTTTGTGCTGCTGCTTGAGCATGAGCGCGGCCGCAGCGCGGTGCCGCCGACGCCGCTGGAGATCGTGCTGGCCGAAGCGGCCTGGCAGGAGGATCACCTGATCCGCCTGCTGAAGGAAAGACTGGGACGGCTGGAACTGTCGGCGCCGGTGATTGCGCTGCGGCTGCAGGCATCGCGCCTGTCGGCGATGGCGCCGCCGACCGCATCGCTGTTTCCGGAGCCGGGCGGCACAGCCGCCGATTACAAGCGCCTGCTGGAATTGCTGACGGCGCGGCTGGGCGCCGGCAGCGTGCTGGCGCCGGCGCCGCAAGCGGACTACCGGCCGGAAGTGAGCAATGGCTGGATGCCCGCCACGCAGCAGCAGCGCGCCGCCTATTGCGCCGCCATCGACACCGAACGGCCATTCTGGCTGCTGGAAAAACCGGTCGCCTTGCTGCTGCGCGATCACCGGCCTTTCTACGGTTCGCCGCTGCGCCTGGTCAGCGGGCCGGAGCGGATCGAATGCGGCTGGTGGGACAGCGCTTTCGCGGTGCGCGATTATTTCGTGGCGCAGGGGACGGAAGGGGCTTGCTACTGGGTTTATCGCGATCGCGGTGATGTAGATACACGCTGGTTCCTGCACGGACTGTTTGCGTGAGCGGCCATGGACAAACCGGGATTGCCAGACTACGCCGAGCTGCAATGCGCATCGAACTTCAGTTTCCTGCGCGGCGCCTCGCATCCGGAAGAACTGGTGGCGCGCGCGGCGCAGATGGGGTACGCCGCACTCGCGATCACCGATGAATGTTCGGTCGCCGGCGTGGTGCGCGCGCATGTCGAGGCAAAAAAATGCGGCCTGCATCTGATCGTCGGCAGCCAGTTCCAGTTGATGAACGACGATGGCAGCCCGGCTTTTTCACTGATCGTGCTGGCGCAGAACCGTGACGGTTACGGTAATCTGTGCGAACTGATCACGCTGGCGCGCACGCGGGTGGAGAAGGGCAGTTATCTGCTGAGGCCGCGCGACTTCGCCGCGCCGGACCGGCAGTCGGCGCACTTGCGCGGCATGCCGGATTGCCTGGCGATCCTGGCGCCGGCCTACGGCATCAGCGCCGCCAGCCTGGCGCCGCAAGCGGCATGGCTGCAGGCGACTTTTCCGGGGCGCGCACAGATCGCGCTGACGCTGCTGCACCGGGTGCGCGACGAGCGCCACCGCGCCGTCGTGCTGCAGGCCGCCGCCGACCATGCGCTGCCGGTGATTGCCACCGGCGATGTCTGCATGCATGTGCGTTCGCGCAAGCCCTTGCAGGACACGCTCACCGCGATCCGGGTCGGCCAGCCGGTGTCCGATTGCGGTTACGCGCTGGCGCCGAATGCCGAGCAGCATCTGCGCTCGCGCGTGCGGCTGGCGAACCTATATCCGGCGGCGGCGCTGGCGCAGACTGTCGCCGCCGCCAGCTCATGCACGTTTTCACTCGACGAGCTGCGTTATGAATATCCGGATGAACTGGTGCCGGCGGGCGAAACGGCGGCCAGCTATCTGCGCAAGGAAACCTATATCGGCGCGCACCGGCGTTTCCAGGCCGGTATTCCGGCCAATGTGCAGCAGCAGATCGAACATGAGCTGGCGCTGGTCGCGGAGATGGATTACGAACCGTATTTTCTGACGGTGTACGACATCGTGCGGTTTGCGCGCGGCCAGAACATCCTGTGCCAGGGCCGCGGCTCGGCCGCCAATTCCGCCGTCTGTTATTGCCTCGGCATCACCGAGGTCGATCCGGCGCGCGGCAACCTGCTGTTCGAACGCTTCATTTCAAAGGAGCGTAACGAGCCGCCCGACATCGATGTCGATTTCGAACACCAGCGGCGCGAGCAGGTGATCCAATACATCTATGGAAAATATGGCCGCCTGCGCGCGGCGCTGACCGGTGTTGTGATCAGCTATCGCACGCGCAGCGTATTGCGCGATGTCGGCAAGGCGCTCGGCGTCGACCCGGGTGTGGTCGAGCAGGTCGCCAAATCGCACCGGCGCTGGGACGACAAGGCCGGGCTGGCGAATCGTTTCATCGAATGCGGCATGGACCCGGAGTCGCCGATCGCGCAGCTGTGGCGCGACATGGCGGACCAGCTGCGCGGTTTCCCGCGCCATCTGTCGCAGCATCCGGGCGGCTTCGTGATCGCGCGCGGAAAACTGTCGCGGCTGGTGCCGATCGAAAACGCGGCGATGCCGGATCGCAGCGTGGTGCAATGGGACAAGGACGACCTCGATGCATTGGGCTTGCTCAAGGTCGACATCCTCGCGCTCGGCATGCTCACCACCATCCGCCGCGCGCTCGACATGGTGGCCGAACAGCGCGGCGAAGCGTTCGAGCTGCAGGACATACCGGCCGAAGATCCGGCCACCTACGACATGATCTGCGCGGCCGACACCGTCGGTGTATTCCAGATTGAAAGCAGGGCGCAGATGACCATGCTGCCGCGGCTGCGGCCGCGCACCTTCTACGATCTGGTGATTGAAGTGGCGATCATCCGCCCCGGGCCGATCCAGGGCGGCATGGTGCATCCGTATCTGCGCCGGCGGCAGGGACTGGAGCCGGTCAGTTATCCGAGCGCCGACATGGAAAAAGCCTTGTCGCGCACCATGGGCGTGCCGATTTTCCAGGAGCAGGTGATGCAGGTGGCGATGCTGGCCGCCGGTTTTACCGCAGGTGAAGCGGATCAGCTGCGGCGTGCGATGGCGGCCTGGAAACGCAAGGGCGGCCTGGAAAAATTCCAGCTGAAACTCAACGCCGGCATGCTCGAACGCGGTTATACACAAACGTTCGCCGACTCGATCATCGGCCAGATCCAGGGTTTTGCCGAATACGGTTTTCCGGAAAGCCATGCCGCCAGTTTTGCGCTGCTCGCGTATGCCAGTTCCTGGCTCAAGCGCCATGAGCCGGCCGCCTTCCTGGCCGCTTTGCTCAACAGCCAGCCGATGGGGTTTTATGCGCCGTCGCAACTGGTGCAGGATGCGACACGGCACGGCATCGAGACGCGGCCGGTCGATGTGTCCGTCAGCGCCTGGGACGCGGCGCTGGAGCCGTCGACAGGCAGGCAGCCGGCGGTGCGGCTCGGCCTGAACCTGGTGCGCGGCTTGCCGCAGGAGACGGCGTGGCGCATCGAAGAAGCGCGCGCGATCCGGGCATTCTCCGATGTGCAGGACATGGCGCTGCGGGCGCAGCTGACGCGCAGCGACCTGCAGGCGCTGGCCGCTGCCAATGCGCTGGAATCGATGTCCGGCAATCGGCGCCAGGCGCTGTGGCAGGCGGTGGCCGGCGCGCCGGACAAAGGATTGTTGCGGCAGGCAACGATACACGAAGACGCCGTCCGGCTAACCGCGCCATCGGAAGCCGACGACATCGTCAGCGATTATCGTGCGCTCGGCCTGACCTTGGGACGCCATCCGCTGGCCTTGCTGCGGAAGGCCTTATTGGCGAAGCGTTTTCTGCCGGCTGCAGTGCTCAACACATTTGCAAATGGCCAGTTCGCACGCGGCTGCGGCATCGTCATCATGCGGCAGCGTCCGGAAACCGCAAAAGGCACGATGTTCATGACGCTCGAAGACGAGACCGGATCAGTGAATGTGATTGTCTGGCCGGCGCTGCTGGAAACACAGCGCAAGGAATTGCTCGGCTCGTCGCTGCTGGGCATCTATGGCATCTGGCAATGCGAAGGCACGGTGCGGCATCTGGTCGCAAAAAGAGCGGTCGACCTGTCGCCATGGCTGGGCGGGCTGGATACCCACAGCCGGGATTTTTTCTGAAATTCCGGCTGGAAATCATGTCCTTATAAAGTGTCAATTTCAGCTTCCGTTGAACTCGTCCGGCGTTTCCGTCCATCTGAGCGCTGGCGCACATCCGGTTTGCCGGGCCTGACACTGAGATAAATATTTCCCTCATGGAATTTCGTTGTTCCCACGCATCAAATGGCTAAGAAATGCTTTTCTTCACATTAACTGTTGAAGGTCAGCATGCTATTGTTTTTACCAAAAGTAAGCTTTTATACCGGTAATTAACTTGCGCCATAGACACTCGACGCCCCATTAGGGCCATGCATGCAGATCACTAACCGCTTTTCATGTCGCCGCCAGATGGATTCACTGATGTCTGGCGTCACGGCGCTGGCCGCGGCCCATTCACTTTTCCATGCAGCAGAGTCAGATCACTCAAAGCGTGATGCCGAACAACCTGACGGATCGAAAGACGCCATGAACAATCCTTTTTATGCTCGCACTTTTGTGCAATCGGGCGGGCGCATGCTGTCCCTTCCTCTTGTCTTGCCGCGCTTGCTGGCCTGGCTGGCTGCAGGCTTATTGTCCCTGTTGATGGCCGCTTGCGGTTCCGGTTCCTGTACCGGTGCCAATAACGAAATGTGCCAGGTGCCCGGCCAGAGCGGTTCCGTGACCGGCTTGTCGCTGGTTGCCGGTGACATCGGAGGCAGCGGTTCGGTTGATGCTACCGGGACGAACGCGCGCCTGGCTGCGCCGGATGGGATCACGGCCGACAGTAGCGGCAACCTGTATGTGACCGATACAGACAATCATGCGATCCGCAAGATCACCCCGGCTGGCGTGGTGACCACGCTGGCAGGCATGGCGGGCATCGCTGGCAGCAGCGACGGCATGGGCGGGGCCGCGCGGTTCCAGTCTCCGCAGGGGATCACAGTTGACAGTTCCGGCACCCTGTATGTGGCCGATACCAGCAACCATACGATACGCAAGATCACCCCGGCTGGCGATGTGACCACGCTCGCCGGCACGGCGGGCAACCCTGGCAGCAACGATGGCACGGGCGGGGCCGCAGAGTTCCAGTCCCCGTACGGCATCACGGCCGATGGCGCCGGCAATCTGTATGTGGTCGATTCGGGCAATCATACGATCCGCAAGATCGTGATTGCGACCGGCGATGTGACCACGCTGGCAGGCACGGCAGGCAATGCTGGCAGCAACAATGGAACGGGCGGAGCCGCACAGTTCCAGAACCCCTTCGGCATCACTTTCGATGGCGCCGGCAATCTGTATGTGGCCGATACAAACAATCATACGATCCGCCAGATCGTGATTGCGACGGGCGATGTGACCACGCTGGCAGGTGCGGCTGGCGTCACCGGCGGCAACGACGGCACGGGCGGGGCCGCGAGGTTCGTCGCACCGAGGGGCATCCTTTTTGATGGCGCCGGCAGTCTGTATGTGGCCGATACAAACAATAATACGATCCGCAGGATCGTGATTGCCACAGCTGATGTGACTACGTTCGCAGGCACGGCGGGTAACTTCGGCAGCAGCGATGGCACGGGCGCGGCTGCGCAGTTCCTGAGCCCGAGTGGGATCACGGTCGATGCTTCCGGCACTCTGTATGTGACCGATGCAAACAATAATACGATCCGCAAGATCACCCCGGCTGGCGTGGTCACCACCTTGGCAGGCATGGCGGGCAACGCCGGCAACAGCGACGGCACGGGCGGGGCTGCGCAGTTCCGGGGCCCGTTCGGCGTCGCGGTCGATGGCGCCGGCAACCTGTATGTGGCCGATACAAACAATCATACGATCCGCAAGATCGTGATTGCGACGGGCGATGTGGTCACGTTCGCAGGCATGGCGGGCAACACCGGCAGCAGCGATGGCACGGGTGGGGCTGCGCTGTTCGACCGCCCGAGGGGCATCACTTTTGATGGCGCCGGCAACCTGTATGTGGCCGATACCAGCAATCATACGATCCGCAAGATCGTGATTGCGACGGGCGATGTGACCACGCTGGCAGGTACGGCTGGCGTCACCGGCGGCAACGACGGCACGGGCGGGGCCGCAGAGTTCCAGTCCCCGTACGGCATCACGGCCGATGGCGCCGGCAATCTGTATGTGGTCGATTCGGGCAATCATACGATCCGCAAGATCGTGATTGCGACCGGCGATGTGACCACGCTGGCAGGCACGGCAGGCAATGCTGGCAGCAACAATGGAACGGGCGGAGCCGCACAGTTCCAGAACCCCTTCGGCATCACTTTCGATGGCGCCGGCAATCTGTATGTGGCCGATACAAACAATCATACGATCCGCCAGATCGTGATTGCGACGGGCGATGTGACCACGCTGGCAGGTGCGGCTGGCGTCACCGGCGGCAACGACGGCACGGGCGGGGCCGCGAGGTTCGTCGCACCGAGGGGCATCCTTTTTGATGGCGCCGGCAGTCTGTATGTGGCCGATACAAACAATAATACGATCCGCAGGATCGTGATTGCCACAGCTGATGTGACTACGTTCGCAGGCACGGCGGGTAACTTCGGCAGCAGCGATGGCACGGGCGCGGCTGCGCAGTTCCTGAGCCCGAGTGGGATCACGGTCGATGCTTCCGGCACTCTGTATGTGACCGATGCAAACAATAATACGATCCGCAAGATCACCCCGGCTGGCGTGGTCACCACCTTGGCAGGCATGGCGGGCAACGCCGGCAACAGCGACGGCACGGGCGGGGCTGCGCAGTTCCGGGGCCCGTTCGGCGTCGCGGTCGATGGCGCCGGCAACCTGTATGTGGCCGATACAAACAATCATACGATCCGCAAGATCGTGATTGCGACGGG
>JAZKDW010000011.1:92888-161251 GCA_040387375.1 Pseudomonadota bacterium | reverse complement strand
TTGGTCGAAGGTGCTACGGTCCTGGCTACGGTTTTGGCGCATGGTCGCCACGATAAGGTAAAGATTTTCAAGATGCGCCGTCGCAAGCACTACCAGAAGCACCAGGGCCATCGCCAGAACTATACCGAATTGCAAATCGTTTCAATCAACGGCTAGTCATCGAACCAGCGTTATTGAACTAACCAGAATCCAGGAGCTATAAATGGCACACAAAAAAGGCGGCGGCACTACGCGAAATGGCCGCGATTCCGAGTCAAAGCGACTTGGCGTTAAAGTATACGG
Organism: Pseudomonadota bacterium; assembly: GCA_040387375.1. Taxonomy (GTDB): domain Bacteria; phylum Pseudomonadota; class Gammaproteobacteria; order Burkholderiales; family Burkholderiaceae_D; genus JAZKDW01. The sequence continues at coordinate 160,969 of JAZKDW010000011.1, read as the reverse complement.
TGGCCAGGCCATCAACGCAGGCGGCATCATCATTCGCCAGCGCGGTACCAAGACACATCCGGGCGAAAATGTCGGCATGGGCAAGGATCACACCTTGTTTGCACTGATCCCAGGCAAAGTACAGTTTGTTGTCAAGGGTGCGCAGCAGCGTCAGTTTGTTACCGTAGTACCGGCTTAAACGACTCGTTTAAACGATTCGTTCCAGCATGCAATGTAAGGCGCAAGCCTTCAATCGAAAGGCTCTGCCCCAGGTGGAGCCTTTTTAGTTTTATGGCGGCAAATCATGAAGTTTATCGACGAAGCAAAAATCGAAGTAATTGCTGGAGACGGCGGCAACGGCGTCGCGTCTTTCTGTCGTGAAAAATTTAGGCCATTCGGTGGTCCGGATGGCGGTGACGGCGGCAAGGGCGGCAGCATATGGGCCGTGGCCGACCGTAACATCAATACCCTGGTGGATTACCGGTTCTCCAAGATGCACAAGGCGCGCAATGGTGAAAATGGCCGCGGCGCCGATTGTTACGGCAAAGGCGCGGATGACATCATGCTGCGCATGCCCGTCGGCACCCTGGTCATTGACAATAACGATGGCGAAGTCCTGGCCGACCTGACCGAGCATGGGCAGCAAGCGCTGCTGGCCAAGGGCGGCGAGGGCGGTTGGGGCAACATCCACTTCAAATCGTCTACCAACCGCGCACCGCGCCAGAAGGGCGACGGCAAAGAAGGCGAGCGGCGTGAACTGCGGCTGGAGCTGAAAGTGCTGGCCGACGTCGGCCTGCTTGGCATGCCGAATGCGGGCAAATCGACCTTTATCACCGCGGTGTCGAATGCACGCCCGAAAATCGCCGATTATCCGTTCACGACGCTGCATCCGAATCTGGGTGTGGTACGCGTCAGTCACGAGAAAAGTTTTGTGATTGCGGATATTCCTGGCTTGATCGAGGGTGCGGCGGAAGGCGCCGGCCTGGGGATTCAGTTCCTGCGTCATTTGCAGCGGACCCGCTTGCTGCTGCATATTGTCGATCTGGCGCCGTTCGATACGGTTGACCCGGTCAAGGAAGCCAAGGCGATCGTCAAGGAATTGAAGAAATACGACGAGTCCTTGTTTGAAAAGCCGCGCTGGCTGGTCCTGAACAAACTCGACATGGTGCCCGACGAGGAGCGCAAGAAACGCGTCAAGGATTTCATCAAGCGTTTTGGCTGGAAAGGCCCGGTGTTTGAAATTTCGGCGTTGACGCGTGAAGGCTGTAACGATCTGGTGGTCGAGATTTACAATTACCTTGCCGTGCAGCGTGCGCAGGAGTATCGCGCGGAAGAATCGCAAATGGTTGAAGAGGCACGCGGTATCGTGTCGATCGATCCGGACGATCCTCGTTTCAAGGTACTCGAATAATCAAGGAATGGCAGGGCGGGCACGGCAACGTATCCGCCCCTGGCCCCCAAGCGCTCCGATCAACCCGCAATCGATTGCTCCAGCCCGACAAGAACATGAATTCCGTCATCCAGAAAGCCAAACGCCTGATCATCAAGGTGGGCTCTTCGCTTGTTACCAACGATGGCAAGGGACTCGATCATGTCGCTATCGCAAAATGGGCTGAACAGATTGCCCAGCTGCGCTTGCAGGGCAAGGAAGTGGTGCTGGTCAGTTCCGGTGCGATCGCGGAAGGCATGCAGCGTCTTGGTTTCGACAAGCGTCCGACCGGCATCCATGAATTGCAGGCCTGCGCCGCTGTCGGTCAAATGGGACTTGCGCAAATCTACGAGACCAGCTTCCGTGCCCACAACGTGGGTACCGCCCAGGTGCTGTTGACGCATGCCGACCTGGCCGATCGCGAACGTTATCTGAATGCCCGCTCAACACTCTTCACGCTGTTGCGCTTCGGCGTGGTCCCCATCATTAATGAAAATGACACGGTCGTCACCGATGAAATCAAATTCGGAGACAACGATACGCTCGGTGCCCTGGTGGCCAACCTGATCGAGGGTGATGCACTCATCATTCTCACTGACCAGCGCGGCCTGTTCACCGCCGACCCGCGCAAGGATCCGGCTGCACAGTTCGTGCAGGACGCCAAGGCGGGTGATCCGGCGCTGGAGGCGATGGCGGGAGGTGTGGGAAGCGGAATCGGCCGCGGCGGCATGCTGACCAAGATCCTGGCGGCCAGGCGTGCCGCGACATCCGGCGCCCACACGGTAATCGCCTGGGGCCGCGAAGACGACGTCCTGACACGTCTGGCGGCCGGCGAGGCGATTGGCACACAACTGACAGCCCAGACTGCGCCGCTGACAGCGCGCAAGCAATGGATGGCCGATCATCTGCAGACGGCGGGCAAGGTGGTATTGGATGCGGGCGCGGTGCAAAAGCTGACCACCGAAGGGAAATCGCTGTTGCCGATTGGCGTCATCGAGGTGGGCGGCGAGTTTGGCCGTGGCGATGTGATTACCTGTACTGATCAGGCCGGACGCCCGGTTGCCCGGGGCATGTCAAATTACAGCAGCGCCGAGGCACGCCGCATCATGCGCCGGCCATCGGCGGATATTCTGGCGATCCTCGGTTTTGTGGAAGAGCCCGAACTGATCCATCGGGACAATCTGGTTCTGCTTTGACGACCTGCCTGCGGCAGCCCTCATTTCCAGTATTGCTGCTGAATCATCCGGCCTGAACGCAATCGCGCCAGCATTTCCGGCGCGTTTCCTGCGATGGTTTTTTCCATGCACAAATAATCACGCGCCAGCGCGGCATGCTGCCGATTTGCCGCGTTGCCGCTAATGAGTTCCCACCGGTCGCGGCGCGAGCGTGACCAGTTGCCGTCGTTCTGACCGAATGCGTACAGTTTTTTCTCATAGGATGCGCAGCGGATTCCCTCGTAGCTGACGTTTTTGGCGCCCGATGCGCTGGTGGCGACCAGCGTATAACGCACCACCCCATCTGTTCCGACCGTCAGGGATTTTGCGTCGACGGCAAATGACTGCGTAGCGGTCTGGCTGACGTTAAACGGGACCAGATCCGCAGCCTGCGGCGCGGCAGGCAACTGCACCGTGATTTCCTGCCAGGGTTTGTCCGGATCATCAAAATCCTCTTCGAACCGGGACTGTGCATGGCTAGCGGTGACAGCGCTGGCCAGAACCAGCAAAACCGCGATGATCCTGCTGGCAGACACGAGTGTGCCGCGATATTGGTCAGGCGAGACGCGGGCGGACGGCGTGGACGGATTTTTAAAAAACATGACAACACTCACTTGCTGTTTGGTTCGGTTTGCGCGGGATCGGTATCGTCCAGCGTGCGCACGGGCTGGGGCTGGCGCATGTAACGGGCGGTATGAGGCTGCGCGCCATTCTGTATCGGGCGCGACAAAAAGCGCGACAGCTCCTGCAAAGCCCGTTGATAGACGTCGCGCTTGAACTCGATCACCACATCGAGCGGAACCCAGTAATCGTGCCAGCGCCATGCATCAAACTCAGGATGGTCAGTCAATCGCAGGTTGACATCGCTGTCACGTCCGGTCATGCGCAGCAGGAACCAGATCTGTTTCTGGCCGCGGTAATGCCCTCGGATTTCACGTTTGATAAAATGATCGGGCACCTCATAGCGCAGCCAGTCGCGCGTGCGACCGATGATCTTGACGTGTCCCGATTTCAGACCGATTTCTTCTTCGAGCTCGCGAAACATCGCTTGCTCGGGCGTTTCGCCGAACTTGATCCCGCCCTGCGGAAATTGCCACGAATGTTCGCGCACCCGCTTTCCCCACCACACCTCGTTCTGGGTGTTGAGGAGGATGATGCCGACGTTCGGGCGAAAGCCTTCACGGTCCAGCATGTTGTACCTCAAAACTTTCTGCCGCTAAGTGCCCCTCATCATATGCATCAGGTACGCAAACCACATGCCCCAGGCAAACCCGCGATCAGGCGGGAAACCGGAAGCGTAATCAATTGTGCAAAGAGTGGGTGCATCAGCCAGCTAATCCTTTAAAATTGAGTTGATTATAACCCTCTCTTTTTAAAAAGAATTCACCGTTATGCGCGCCTCACGATTTTTTATTTCAACACTTAAAGAAGCACCTTCCGATGCAGAAATCATCAGCCACAAGCTGATGCTGCGTGCCGGGATGATAAAACGCCTGGGTTCCGGTATCTATACTTACATGCCGATGGGATTGCGGGTGATTCGCAAGGTCGAAGCGATCGTCCGTGAAGAGATGAACCGCGCCGGCGCCGTAGAGCTGATGATGCCGGTCGTCCAGCCGGCGGAGCTGTGGCAGGAAACCGGGCGCTGGGACAAAATGGGCCCGGAATTGATGCGGGTAAAAGACCGTCACGGTCGCGACTATGCCATTCAACCGACGTCCGAAGAGGTCATTACCGACGTGGCGCGGACCGAAATCAAGTCGTATCGCCAGCTGCCGATTAATTTTTACCAGATCCAGATCAAGTTCCGCGACGAGCGCCGTCCGCGTTTCGGATTGATGCGCGGTCGTGAATTCACCATGAAGGATGCGTATTCATTCGATCGCAACGTCGAGGGCATGAAGCAGTCGTACCAGATCATGTATGACGCCTATGTGCGCATTTTCAATCGGTTCGGCCTGCAGTTCCGCGCGGTGGCGGCGGATAATGGGGCGATCGGCGGCTCGGGATCGCATGAATTCCACGTGATTGCCGATACCGGCGAAGACGCCCTGGTGTATTGTCCGACATCCGATTACGCGGCCAACATGGAAGCCGCCGAAGCAGTCTCGCCCACGGTTGCGCGCGCTGCGGCGGCCCAGGCGCTGGTCAAGACGCCAACGCCGGGCAAATCCCGCTGCGAGGATGTCGCCGCGCTGCTCGGCCTGCCGCTGTCGCAGACGGTGAAGTCGATCGTGCTGACGGTGGAAAAGGAAGAGCAGGGGAAAACTGACAAGCAGGTCTGGTTATTGTTATTGCGCGGCGATCATGACTTGAATGAAGTGAAGGCGGGAAAAGTACCGGGACTGACCGGCTACCGCTTCTCGACCGAAGCGGAAATCCTTGAATGGTTCGGGACCAGGCCAGGTTATCTGGGGCCGATCGGAACCAGCAAGCCGGTCAAGGTGGTAGCCGATCGCGCCGTCGCCGGCATGGCCGATTTTGTCTGCGGCGCCAACGAGGCGGATTTCCATTACACGGGCGCCAATTGGGGACGAGACTTGCCCGAGCCGGATGTGTTCGATTTGCGCAATGTCGTTGCGGGCGATCCGTCGCCGGACGGCCAGGGTGTGCTCGCCATCCAGCGCGGCATTGAAGTCGGCCACGTTTTCCAGTTGGGCACCAACTATTCGGAAGCCATGAAGGCCAGCTATCTGGACGAGAACGGCAAGCCGCAACCGATGCAGATGGGCTGTTATGGCATCGGCGTGACCCGCATCCTGGGCGCCGCGATTGAACAGAATTTCGATGACAAGGGCATCGTCTGGCCGGCAGCGATTGCGCCGTTCGAGGTGGTGCTGTGCCCGATGGGATATGAGCGCAGCGAGGCAGTCAAGCTCGAAACCGACAAACTGTACGCCGCGCTGCAAGCGGCCGCAATCGACGTGGTGCTCGACGACCGCGGCGAGCGTCCCGGCGCAATGTTCGCGGACTGGGAGCTGATCGGCGTGCCGCACCGGATCGTCATCGGCGACCGCGGGCTGAAGGAAAACACGCTTGAGTACCAGGGGCGCCGTGATGCCGCCGCTACCGCGGTTCCGCTGGCGCAGATGCTTGATTTCATCAAAGGCAAACTGGTCGCGTGAATAAATTGCCGATAAGCCGGATCTTCGTTTGCCGGCTGGCGGCCATCGCGGTCCTTTGCTGGAGTGCCCATGCCACCGCCGGCAATCAGAAGGAAGAAGCATTAGCCGATTCCGTCAGGATTGCCCTGTCCAATGCGATTGCCGACGCCCGCCCGCCCAAGGCCAGGTTTGATGACATCAACGCGCGTATCAAATACCTGCACTGGCTGGGCGAGATGTCCGAGCGGCTCAAGCGCCGGATGCCGGATGTGCAGATCCGGCTGGAATTCCTCGAAACCGTCTGGTATGAATCGAAGCGGGCGGGCGTCGATCCCGCGATGGTGCTCGGGCTGATCCAGGTCGAATCGGCGTTTCGCAAATATGCGATGTCCCATGTCGGCGCGCGCGGTTACATGCAGGTCATGCCATTCTGGACGCGGGTGATCGGCGACCGTGACCCGAAGAAGCTGTTCCACATGCAAACCAATCTGCGTTACGGCTGCGCGATTCTGCGCATGTACATGGATATGGAAAGGGGCAACCTGTTTCTCGCCCTTGGCCGCTACAACGGCAGCCGCGGCCGTCCGGATTATCCCAATGCGGTCCTGGCGGCGTGGAAGCGGTGGGAGTACAAGCATTGAGCGAAGCGCTCCACCAAAGGAAATAGACGTCCTCCACGTGCAAGCTCAGTCTGGATTCCCGTTTGCACGGGAATGACGGTAGCAATTTGGTCGATCTCCACTCTCACCACCGTCATTCTCGCGAATGCGGGAATCCAGACTGAGCTTGCATCACGATGTCTTCATGCCGATCCCACCAGGCTTGACCGATAGGCTCAGCTACGCCACATGATTTTGGATGAAGTCGAGCTAATCTCCGAACGCCACAAACAAAAACGCCCGCGGTTGCGGGCGTTTTTGTTTGGCTTTTGGAAAGAAGGTTATTTCAAGTGGCCGGAGATGAGTTTGGTCATCTCGAACATCGACACTTGCTTCTTGCCGCCAAAGACAGCTTTCAGCTTTTCATCCGCGTTGATATTGCGTTTGTTTGCTTCATCTTGCAGTTTGTTTTTCTTGATGTACTCCCAGATCTTTTTGGTGACTTCAGTACGCGGCAGCGGATTGGCGCCAACAACAGCGGCCAGTACGGCAGACGGTGTCATCGGTTTCATGAATGCTGCATTTGGCTTGCGCGGGGTCTTGGGTTTTGCTGCTGCTTTTACGGCAGCCTTTTTAGCCGGTGCGGCCTTTTTTGCTACTGGCTTTGCTGCTGCCTTTTTAGCGGCTGGCTTTGCGGCTGCTTTTTTTGCGGGTGCTGCCTTTGCTGCTGGCTTCTTTGCTGCAGGTTTTTTTGCAGCTGGTTTCTTGGCGGCCGGTTTAGCGGTCGCGGATTTTTTGGCAGTTGCCATCTTCGAGCCTCCTTTACTATGGTATTGGAAAATTGCGCCAATTCACGCACCGCTAATAGTGGTGGGGTTTTGCTAGCTATGCAAGCGTTTTTTGCAAGTTTTTAGCCAGGATTGTGCAATAGGTGCTACGCATTCGTCATAGAGGGAAACCGGGATGGTCAACCGTGGTGCCCAAGGTGCATCCGGACGATGCAGCGACGCTGCGTTTTGATGCCTGGTTTTGATGGCCGCATCGTTTACATGCCGGGCAACATGCCTTTCATACCGCGCATCATCTTCATCATTCCGCCGCCCTTGAGCTTTTTCATCATCGACTGCATTTGCTCGAACTGGGCCAGCATGCGGTTGACTTCCTGCACCTGGACACCTGCGCCAGCAGCGATACGGCGCTTGCGGGAGGCCTTGATCAGCTCCGGCTTGGTGCGTTCCTGCGGTGTCATTGAATTGATGATGCCTTCCATCCTGCGCACCTGCTTTTCGGCCTGATCCATATTGGCGCCGCTGGCAGCCTGCTGGAATTGCGCCGGCAGCTTGTCCATCAAATTGCCCAAGCCGCCCATTTTTTTCATCTGCCCGAGCTGCGCCTTGAAATCGTTCAGATCGAACTTGCCGCCCACCTTGATCTTTTGCGCCAGATCCTGGGCCGCGGCGACGTCGACCCCTTTTCTGGCTTCTTCCACCAGTGCCAGGATGTCGCCCATGCCAAGGATGCGGTTGGCCATCCGGGACGGATCGAAGGCTTCGAGGCCGTCAAGTTTTTCCGCCACGCCTGCAAACTTGATCGGTTTGCCGGTGATATGACGCACCGAGAGTGCCGCGCCACCGCGTGAATCGCCATCGAGCTTGGTCAGTACAATGCCGGTCAGCGGCAGCGCATCATTAAAGGCCTTGGCAGTATTGATGGCGTCCTGGCCCAGCATCGCATCGACGACGAACAGCGTCTCGATCGGCTTCACGGCCGCATGTAATGCGCGGATTTCCGCCATCATCGCTTCGTCAATGCCGAGACGGCCGGCAGTGTCGATGATCAGAACATCGTGATAATGCCGTTTTGCATAGTCGAGCGCTGCCAGCGCGATGGCGACCGGCTTGTCGGTCGGCAGCGACGGGAAAAAATCGGCGCCGACTTGCGCGGTGACTGTCTGCAGCTGGCCGATGGCGGCCGGACGATAGACGTCGGCGGATACGGTCAGGACCTTTTTCTTTTTCTGTTCACGCAAATATTTGGCGAGTTTGCCGACCGTCGTGGTTTTACCCGCACCCTGCAAGCCAGCCATCAGGATGATCGCCGGCGGCTGGGTTGCGAAGTTGAGTTGCGATGCTTCCGGCCCCAGATCCGCTCCCATGATGGCGGCCAATTCACTTTGCACCACGCCGACCAGGGCCTGGCCGGGCGTCAGCGAACCGATGACGTCCTCACCCAGCGCCTTTTCCTTGACGCGCGCAATGAATTCGCGCACGGCGGGGAGGGCAACGTCGGCTTCGAGCAATGCCAGGCGCACTTCACGCAGCATCTCGGCGGTGTTAGTCTCGGTCAGCCTCGCCTCGCCACGCATGGTTTTGACGACTTTGGCAAGGCGTTGTGTCAGATTGTCGAGCATGGATGGTAACGGTTCATTAAGTGAAAGGGAGCGCGGAAGCGCTACGGAAAATGCATCACAGGCAGCCCTGCATTTTAACCGATGCGGTAGCGTATTCCATTTCTCATTAGAGCAGTCCACCCGGGGAACGTTGCGTCCGGCGTGCGTCTGTCCCCGGCTTGGGCACGATTTAACCCCAAGAGGTCTACACGTGGACAGGTCGGATCGTTACATGGTGTAAACTCAACCGATGCAGAACTATTTTTTCTTTTTGGCGGCCTTGCTCTACGCAGCCTGCACTTTTTTGCCGTCAAAGCGGCGCACCCTGATTGCCATTGGCACCGCGATCGCGTGGCTGATGCACGGCGGTGCGCTTGGCGCTGATGTCTTTGCACCCGGCTCGCTGCGGCTTGGGTTCGCCATCATGTTATCCGCGACCTTGTGGGTATCGGTAGCCGCTTATTGGCTGGAAAACCGCAATTTCACGCTGGACGGCCTGCGCGTGCTGGTATTGCCTTGCGCTGCGGTGGCGGTCATCCTGCCCGCCTTATTCCCGGGAAACCTGGTGCCACTGGAAGGCAAGTCGTCGTTATTTTCATGGCACATCGCGATTGCCATTCTGGCCTACAGTACATTGACGATTGCCGCGTTTCATGCCGTCCTGATGGCATTGCAGGAATCCAGGCTGCATACGCGGCCGCATCTGACAAAAACCGGATGGTTTTCTGCCGCCATCGATCGTCTGCCGGCGCTGCTGACGATGGAGAAATTATTGTTCAGGTTGATTTCCTTCGGTTTCGCGCTGCTGACCCTGACCGTATTTTCCGGCGTGGTCTTTTCCGAGCAGCTGTTCGGGAAGGCATTCAAATGGGACCATAAAATCATTTTCACGCTACTTTCCTGGGGCTTGTTCGGCTTGTTGCTGGCGGGGCGGAAATGGCGCGGTTGGCGTGGCAAGACCGCACTTTCCTTCACTCTGATCGGTTTTGCGACCTTGTTATTAGCCTACGTTGGCAGCCGCTTCGTGCTGGAAGTATTGTTGCACCGGGGCCTGGCATGAAATTCCTGCTGTGGGGCGTAATCGGTTTCATCGTGGTGATGTGGGTGATGCGGGCCAGGCAGAAGCCCCGCAAGCCAGGTGTTGGCGCGCGCAAGAGCGCTGACCTGCCCGAAGGCGGCGGCACCGAAGAGATGATCCGATGCGCGCACTGCGGCATCTATATTCCGGCATCCGAAGCCGTCGTCAGTCAGGCGGACAAGACCTTCTGCAGCGACGAGCATCGCAAGCTGCATATTTCAGGCTGATACGTGGAAAAGGCAATTCCGACATTTTCTATCGGCTCACAGGGAACCTTGTGGCGCACGCTGCAGACGTTCAACGTTACCCGCATCGTGATTTCGCTGATGCTGCTTGCCTATCTGAGCATCAACGCCAGGAAATCGTTCTGGGAGCAGGAGCAACCTTTTTACCAGGAAATCTGCGGTATCTATCTGGTCATGGCAGCCTTGTTTACGCTGCTGGCTTTTTATTACAAGCGCCGTTTCCTGCTGCAGGTAATTTCACAGGTGTCAGCCGACATCGCCGTGATTTCGATGTTGTATATCGCGGCTGGCGGCTCCAAAAGCGGCTTGGCCATCCTGTATCTGTTCCCGCTTGCCGGCGGCGCCATACTCGCTCCTCTGCTGCTGTCCCTGCTTTTCTCGTCGGTGGTCACGCTGGTGATGCTGTCGGAGGGAAGTTATCAGCTGCTGCGTGATGCAGGTGATGCGTCGATTTCCCAGGCCGGCCTGTACGGCGCCGCTTTCTTCGCTGCCGTTTATGTGATCAATCGCCTCGCGGCCCGCCTCATCAAGCAGGAGACGCTGGCGGCGCAACGCGGGCAGGATCTGGGCATTCAGCAGGCGATCAACCGGCTGGTAATCGCTGATATGGGTGACGGCATCCTGGTGCTGGGACCTGACGCTACCGTTTTTACAGTGAATCCCGCGGCGGAGCGCATGCTGGGATTGCTCGTCCCGGCTGAAAGATCGCGTTATAAATTGACGGAAATTCCGGCATTGATTCCGATTGCCGATGCATTCTTCATCTGGGCGGCGCGGCGCACCGAGCACACGTTGACGCCTGCCGGATCGCCCGCTTATGTCATCGTCAAGCCCGCGGATGACACAAATGCGCTGGGCGTATCCACCGTCTGGGGTGGGCGGCGTGAACTGGGCGTGCATCTGAAACTGCGCTTTGCAAGAGTCGACACCGAAGGACTCCTGAAAGACCGGACGGTGATCTTTCTCCAGGACGTGAGCGAAATAGAAAATCAGGCGCAGCAGCTGAAGCTGGCGTCAATGGGGCGCCTGACTGCCAGCATTGCCCATGAGGTTCGCAATCCGCTTTCTGCGATTTCCTATGCAGCGGCACTGATGGGCGAGGAAGCCGTAAATTCGGCGCAAAGCCGGCTGGTGAATATCGTCGGCGATAATGTGTTGCGGCTGAATCAGATGATCGAGGATATTCTCAAGCTCTCCCGTAAAGCCCAGTTGCATGGCGAACCGATTTTACTGTCGTCGATGTTCGCCGAAATCCTGGCCGAATTTCAGGAAACGCATGGTCTGCAAGCCGGCATGATCGATGTCGGCAAAATGGGACAGCACCGGATATGGTTCGATCGATTGCATTTTCGGGAAATCATTGTCAACCTGTTGTCGAATGCAATACGTTATGCCAGCGGCCGCAGCGGCAGCATCCGCCTGCATCTGGTGTCCGATCTGGTCAACCGGATCGAACTGCACATTCAGGACGACGGGCCGGCGATTACGCCCGAAGTGCGCTCCCATCTGTTCGAGCCGTTTTACACGACCTCCAGCAAGGGCACCGGGCTGGGGCTCTATGTGGCGCGTGAATTATGCTTGAATAACGGGGCGATGCTTGACTATGAATATCGGATAAATTCGTCGGACGCTGGTTTTGACGAAGCCAGCGGGAGATTTGTGATCACTTTTGCGCTTCCCGACGCCTCCTGATTGATGTTTACGATGAAAAATATTTTCTTATGACTTCCCCCCGCATCCTGGTCGTCGACGATGAAGCCGATCTGCGTGAATTGCTCGAGATTACCCTGCTTAAAATGGGGCTGGATGTCGACAGCGCTGACTGCGTGGCAGCTGCCCGGACGCGCCTTGCGCAAAATGACTACGCGCTGGTGCTGACCGATATGCGCTTGCCCGATGGCCTGGGGATCGATCTGGTACGCGAGGTTTCCGCGCAGTTCAAAAATACGCCAATCGCTGTCATCACTGCGTTTGGCAGTGCGGACAACGCGGTTGCGGCCTTGAAAGCGGGCGCTTTCGATTATCTGTCGAAGCCAGTAGGCCTTGAACAACTGCGCATGATGGTGCAATCGGCCTTGCGTCTTACCCCGGCCGGGAAGTCATCGATGCAGACCGGAAGCCCGCCCGGCGCCCCTGCCTCATTGCGCCTGATCGGAAAATCGAGCGTCATGCAGGATATATGCACTCAGATTGTTCGTCTGTCCCGCAGCATGGCGCCGATCGCGGTGACTGGCGAATCGGGAAGCGGCAAGGAACTTGCCGCGCGCGACATTCATGCGCAGAGCGCGCGCGCCGATAAGCCGTTCGTCGCCGTCAATTGCGGCGCCATCCCGGAAGCGCTGATGGAAGCGGAGTTTTTCGGTTATCGCAAAGGCGCATTCACCGGCGCCACCGAGGATCGCGACGGCTTTTTTCAGGCTGCCAATGGCGGCACGCTGATGCTGGATGAAGTGGCGGACTTGCCGCTGGCCATGCAGGTCAAGCTGTTGCGGGTAATTCAGGAGCGGCGGGTGCGCAAGGTTGGGGCAACGTCCGAAGAACCGGTTGATGTGCGCCTGATCAGCGCGACGCATCAAAATCTCGCCCGCTGTGTCGAAACCGGGAAATTCCGGCAGGATCTGTACTATCGGCTCAATGTCATTGAATTGAATCTGCCGCCGCTGCGTGAGCGCATGGACGACATAGGCTTGCTGACCGACGCCATCCTGGCCCGCATCGCGGCGCCTGCGCCGGCGGCGGTACTGACGCCGGAGGCGCTTGACGTTTTGCGTCAGTATACGTTTCCAGGCAATGTGCGGGAACTGGAAAATATCCTTGAGCGCGCCTTGGCGTTTTCGAACAGCGGCATAATCGAAGCGGCCGACCTGGTGCTGAAGGCGGGCGCCGTGCAAGCGGGCGCCGTGCAAGCGGGCGCCGTGCCAGCGGGCGCCGAGCAGACGAGCGCTGCGCCAGCACGTGCGATGCAATTTGCGGAGCAAGTGCGCACACAAGCGCCCCCATCGGCGGCCGCCCTGCAAAACCCGCGCGAAGAATCGCCCCAGGCCACCATGCCGGCAAGCTCCGGACACGATTTACCGAATTCGCTGCCCGATCATCTGGACAACGTCGAGCGTGAAATCATCCGGCGAGCTCTGGCAAAAACCCAGTTCAACCGAACTCAGGCGGCGGAATTGCTGGGCATAAGCTTCCGCCAGTTGCGTTACCGGATGCAGAGGCTGTCGATCAATGAGCCGGAATAATATTCTCACGCCTGCATTCGAAGTCGCGGCGGACGGCTGGTGCAGTGGGGTAGTGCGGGCGCAATCGGCGAATTGCGATGCGCGGCCCGAAGGGGGGACCATCGATTTGCTGGTCATTCACAACATCAGCTTGCCGCCGGGTCAATTCGGCGGCACCTACATCGCGGATTTGTTTGCGAACCGGCTGGACCATGATGCACATCCTTATTTCGACCACCTGCGCGCATTACGCGTTTCCGCTCATTTTCTGATCAGGCGCGAGGGTGTGGTAATGCAGTTTGTGTCGGTCAATGACCGGGCATGGCATGCCGGAGTGTCAACTTTTTCCGGGCGCGAACGGTGCAATGATTTTTCAATCGGCATCGAGCTTGAAGGAAGCGATTGCGAAGCTTATCCCGCCATTCAATATGACGCGCTGGCGGCGCTGACGCACGCGTTGCAGGCCCGCTATCCCTTGACCGATGTGGCGGGACATCAACACATTGCCCCCGGCCGCAAGACCGACCCGGGGCCATTTTTTGACTGGACTCGCTATCAGCAGCTGGTTAAAAAATCGTTACGCCCTACCGGCGCGTCAGCAGATACCGCAACTGCGCTTCGCTTCCCGGCTATCCTGTAAAAAGTCAACCTTGTAGCTAAAATTTAAAGTCTTGCTTGAGGCCAAAAAGGTATTGCATAGTGATTTGGCTGGTACTAGAATTAGTGGCTGGAGCAGTGTAAGTCACTATATCTAGTGCTTGTTATCGTATGGATAACGATTCCATTTTGGACTGCCCGACTCACTCCTCAACCTGAATGCAGTACTTTTGATGTTGGCTGGGGCGAGTGAGCAGCCCCTCTTACAGTAAAAAAACAAGCCGTATCTGGCGGGCGTCAATGTGAAAACATGTCAACCCACGCGCAGAGCGCAGCAGTATTTTCGTCAACGCTGGCTCGAACCGGCGTTTTAACAATAACCATAAGCAGCAGCAATGCTGCTGGCAATATAGTCCAGGAGGCGCAGTGCACTCTACTCAAGAAGTTTCCGCAAAATCCCCCACCGAATTCGGTGTCGTTCCTCCCGCAGCAAATTCCGCGCCTTCGTCGAAAAATTCCGCCGCTACGCTGGGTGATTATCGAATCATCCGCCGCAATGGCGCAGTAGTCGGTTTCGAGCCATCAAAAATTTCGATCGCGGTAACCAAGGCATTCCTGGCAGTCAACGGCGGCCAGGGCGCCGCATCGGCTCGCGTGCGCGAACTCGTTGAACAGCTGACGGCCAACGTCGTGGCCGCGCTGGTGCGCCGCCAGCCGGCCGGCGGCACCTTCCATATTGAAGATATCCAGGACCAGGTCGAGCTGTCGCTGATGCGCTCCGGCGAACACGATGTGGCCCGCGCCTATGTGCTGTATCGCGCCAAGCGCATGGACGAGCGTGCCCAGCAGCAGGCTGCAAAGCCGGTCAGCGACGCAGCCCAGTTGCATGTGATTGAAGACGGCCAGCGTCGTCCGCTGGACATGGCGCAGGTGCGCGACCTGATTACCGCCGCCTGTGTCGGCCTGGAAAAGCACGTCGATGCCGACGCCATCCTGGCTGAAACAGTCAAGAATCTGTACGACGGCGTGCCGGTCGAAGAACTGCACAAGTCGGCCATTCTGGCGGCGCGCGCGCTGATGGAAAAGGATCCGGCCTACAGCCAGGTTACCGCACGCCTGCTGATGCACACCATCCGCAAAGAAGTGTTTGGGCTGGAAGTGGCGCAAAACGATGCGCCCGCACAGTACCTCGAGTACTTCCCGAAATTCATCAAGAAAGGCATTGAAGCCGAGCTGCTCGATGAAAAGCTGGCGCAATTCGACCTGAAAAAACTCGGCGAGGCGCTGGTTCCCGAACGTGATCTGCAATTCGGCTATCTTGGCTTGCAAACGCTGTATGACCGCTATTTCCTGCACATCCGCGATATCCGCATCGAAATGCCGCAAGCCTTCTACATGCGTGTGGCGATGGGACTGGCGCTCAATGAAGTCAACCGCGAAGCGCGCGCCATCGAGTTCTACAACCTGCTGTCGTCCTTCGATTTCATGAGTTCGACCCCGACGCTGTTCAATTCCGGCACGCTGCGCTCCCAGTTGTCCTCCTGCTATCTGACCACGGTGTCGGATGACCTGGAAGGCATCTATGATGCGATCAAGGAAAACGCCTTGCTGGCCAAATACGCCGGCGGCCTGGGTAATGACTGGACGCCGGTGCGTTCGCTGGGTGCGCATATCAAGGGCACCAACGGCAAATCGCAAGGTGTCGTGCCGTTCCTGAAAGTGGTCAACGATACCGCCGTCGCGGTCAACCAGGGCGGCAAGCGCAAGGGCGCGGTCTGCGCCTACCTGGAAACCTGGCACATGGACATCGAGGAATTCCTCGACCTGCGCAAGAACACCGGCGACGACCGCCGCCGCACCCATGACATGAATACGGCGAACTGGATTCCTGACCTGTTCATGAAGCGTGTGATGGAAAAAGGCGAGTGGACCCTGTTCTCGCCTAGCGATGTGCCTGACCTGCACGATAAATTCGGCCGCGCATTCGAGGAAGCCTACACCGGCTACGAGGCAAAAGGCGCGCGCGGCGAGCTGCGGCTGTTCAAGAAAGTACAGGCGCTCGACCTGTGGCGCAAGATGCTGTCGATGCTGTTTGAAACCGGCCATCCATGGATCACGTTCAAGGATCCCTGCAATATCCGTTCGCCGCAGCAACACGTTGGTGTCGTCCACAGCTCCAACCTGTGCACCGAGATCACGCTCAATACCAACGACGCTGAAATCGCGGTCTGCAATCTGGGCTCCGTCAATATGCCGGCGCACCTGAAAGACGGCAAGCTCGACCAGGTCAAGCTGCAAAAGACCATCCGTACCGCCATGCGCATGCTGGACAACGTGATCGACATCAATTACTACGCGGTCAAGAAAGCGCGCGATTCCAACCTGCGCCATCGTCCGGTCGGCCTCGGCATCATGGGATTCCAGGACTGCCTGCACATGATGCGGATACCGTATGCATCGAAAGACGCGGTCGAATTTGCCGATCGTTCCATGGAAGCGGTCTGCTACTACGCCTACCAGGCATCGTCAGAGCTGGCGGAAGAGCGCGGCCGCTACAGTTCCTACCGCGGCTCGCTGTGGGATCGTGGCATCCTGCCGCAAGATTCGCTCAAGTTGCTGGCGGAAGAGCGTGGCGGCTATCTTGAAGTCGATATGTCCGAAAGCCTGGACTGGGCCGCGCTGCGCAGCCGCATCAAGGAGCACGGCATGCGCAATTCCAATTGCGTAGCCATTGCTCCGACTGCGACCATCTCCAATATCATTGGCGTTTCCGCGTGTATCGAGCCGACTTACCAGAACCTGTATGTGAAGTCGAACCTGTCCGGTGAATTTACCGAGATTAATGAATACCTGGTGCGGGATCTGAAGGCGGCCGGCCTGTGGGACGAGGTGATGATCTCCGACCTGAAGTATTTTGACGGCAGCCTGGCCAAGATCGATCGCATTCCGCAAGAGTTGCGGAACATCTATGCGACCGCGTTTGAAGTCGAGCCTTCCTGGCTGGTCGAAGCCGCATCGCGGCGCCAGAAATGGATCGACCAGGCGCAATCGCTCAACATCTATATGGCGGGTGCGTCCGGCAAGAAGCTCGACGAAACGTACAAGCTGGCGTGGCTGCGCGGCCTGAAAACCACCTATTACCTGCGCACAATCGGCGCCACGCACATGGAGAAGTCAACCTCCAAGACCGGCGCCTTGAATGCGGTATCCGCCGACGGCAGCGCCAGCGGCGGCATGCCGGCTGCTTACGCAACGGCAGCGGCGGCCCAGGAACTGGATGGTCCGGCTTGTGTATTGCGTCCCGGCGATGACGGATTTGAAGAGTGCGAAGCTTGCCAGTAAAGGGCGCGGGCAGGGCGCGCCGGGCGATGCCGTTCGAGCCCGTGCGTGACCTGTGAAAACCAGCCGGCCAGGGGCCGGCGACAAGGGGGGGCTCAATAATGGGCCTGCCCTGCGACGCAAGCGGATTTTACGGCGAGACAAACTCGATAACGTAAAAGTCCGGCAGTGATTGAACTATCTGGTGCAAATACCAGACAAATTAAAAGACAGAACAAAGGAATCAACAATGCTCTCCTGGGATGATGAAGTAACTCCGGCTCCGGCCCCGCGTGCACCGCAAGCGCCAGCGCCGCTGCAGCCGCAACTGCAGCCCGCATTCGAGTCGGCTGCCCGTCCGCAATCGAACACGCACCTGAACGCGCAGCTGGCAGCGCAGTTCGGCGATGTCGCGCTTAACCCGGCCCTGGTCGCCAGGCCTGCCGATCCGCAAGCCGGCGAAGCGCCGCGCCGCATGAATGCCGCCGACAAGCGCATCATCAACGGCAAGACCGACGTCAACCAGCTGGTGCCATTCAAATACAAATGGGCATGGGACAAGTACCTGGCCGGTTGCGCCAACCACTGGATGCCGCAGGAAATCAACATGCAGCGCGACATCGAACTGTGGAAAAACCCGAATGGCCTGACTGAAGACGAGCGTCGCCTGGTCAAGCGTAATCTCGGTTTTTTCGTCACCGCCGATTCGCTTGCCGCCAACAATATCGTGCTCGGCACCTATCGCCACATCACGGCGCCCGAGTGCCGCCAGTACCTGCTGCGCCAGGCATTTGAAGAAGCGATCCATACCCACGCCTATCAATACATCGTCGAGTCGCTCGGTCTCGACGAAGGTGAAATCTTCAATGCGTATCATGAGGTCGCCTCGATTCGCGACAAGGACGAGTTCCTGATTCCGTTCATCGACACACTCACGGATCCGCATTTCACCACTGGCACGACGGAGAACGATCAAAAACTTTTGAAGTCGCTGATTGTTTTTGCGTGCCTGATGGAAGGCCTGTTCTTCTATGTCGGCTTCGCGCAGATCCTCGCGCTCGGACGGCAGAACAAGATGATGGGCGCAGCCGAACAGTATCAATACATCCTGCGTGATGAGTCGATGCACTGCAACTTCGGCATCGATTTGATCAACACGATCAAGATGGAAAATCCGCATTTGTGGACCTCCGAATTTCGCGATGAAATTAAATCGTTGTTTTTGCGGGCTGTAGAGTTGGAATATCGCTACGCAGAGGATACAATGCCGCGTGGAGTGCTCGGATTGAATGCACCAATGTTCAAAGGCTACTTGCGATTCATCGCAAATCGCCGCGCACAACAGATCGGTCTGGACCCGATGTTCGCTCAAGAAGAAAATCCATTTCCCTGGATGAGCGAAATGATCGATCTGAAAAAGGAGCGGAATTTTTTTGAAACGCGCGTCATTGAATATCAAACTGGCGGCGCGTTGAACTGGGAATAAAATCTCGGCAACAGGCGAGATGGCTGGAACGAGACGAGAAGCAGTCGACATAAACAGGAACCACAAAAGACTGCAAAAAACGGAAAGGCAATAACCAAATTTAATGAACAGTACAAGACCGAATCGATCTTTTCTGTTTTCGCCGCTACGCCTGATCCTGTCGGGCAAGGCGGCGTTTTCTTTGAAAAATGGGTTGATCTTTCTGAAACAGTATTCCGACGCCGGCATTAATGCCGGCGTTTTTTTGGCCAATCGCCGCAGCTCTGCTGCAAAGAGGCGTAGCCAATCATGGCTGAAGTGCTGCATGACTGAGGAGATGCAGCAGTTCAGCTGGTGCCGAATTCATTAGCGCAAACAGAAGCATGCTTGCGCCGATGAATAATCCGCCTGACTCATCGCGATGATGCAGGAGGGTTTCCATCTTGTAGCTTGATTTTCCATCACGTGAAGGAGAAACAAATGGCAACAGCAGCAAAAAAATCCGCAGCGAAGAAGCCCGCTGCGAAGAAGGCCGCTCCGGCCAAAAAGGCAGTCGCCGCCAAAAAGCCGGTAGCGAAAAAAGCAGCAGCTCCTAAAAAAGCAGCAGCCAAGAAGCCGGTCGCCAAGAAAGCAGCAGCTCCTAAAAAAGCAGCCGCCAAAAAGCCGGTAGCCAAGAAAGCGGCAGCTCCTAAAAAAGCAGCCGCCAAAAAGCCGGTAGCGAAGAAAGCAGCAGCTCCTAAAAAAGCAGCCGCCAAGAAGCCCGCAGCGAAGAAAGCAGCAGCTCCTAAAAAAGCAGCCGCCAAGAAGCCGGTAGCGAAGAAAGCAGCAGCTCCTAAAAAAGCAGCCGCCAAAAAGCCCGCAGCGAAGAAAGCAGCAGCTCCTAAAAAAGCAGCCGCCAAAAAGCCGGTAGCCAAGAAAGCAGCCGCTCCTAAAAAAGCAGCCGCCAAACCGGCAGCAAAAAAAGCAGCAGCGCCTAAAAAAGCAGCCGCCCCTAAAAAGGCAGCAGCCAAGAAGCCTGCAGTGAAACCAGCTGCAGCGGCGCCTGCAGTGAAAACCGTGTTGAATCCGGCAGCAGCCTGGCCGTTTCCGACCGGCACACGTCCGTAAGCTCCAAGCTCGTTTGGAAGCCTGAGTAAGTTCAGGCACAATTCCCGCTGTATGACTCCGTGTCAGGCAGCGGGTTTTTTTTGGGGAGAATCGCTCGTGCTGTACAGCATTTTTACATTAATCATCGATACCATTGCCATTGTGTTGGCATCCATACTGTTGTTGCGCTTCTGGATGCAGGCTGTCCGTGTGCGGCCACCATCTTCGATATCGCAGTTCATGTTTCTACTGACCGACTGGCTGGTGAAGCCATTGCGTCGGGTCTTGCCTGGTGTCGGCGGTTATGACTGGTCCAGTCTGGCGGGCGCGTTTCTGGTGGCGCTGCTATCGACGTTCATCCATCTCTGGATCGCGTCAGCCCCCTTGTTTCCGGGCGTGCTGGTATTGGCGCTGTTGAGTCTGCTCCAATGGATTCTTTATGGCTTCATGGGCTTGATCGTGATCGAAGTCATTTTCAGCTGGGTCAATCCACATGCACCGCTGGCGCCGTTGATTGGCGCCCTGACCGACCCATTGATGCGGCCCTTGCGCAGGATCATCCCGCTGGTCGGCAGTATCGATCTGTCGCCGCTGGTTGCCTTTTTATTGCTGCGCATCGCGCTTTATCTGGTGACTGCGCTGCTTGCTCCGCTTGCATGACTGGTGCGCCGCTGTGGATGGCGGCGTCAGGCTGGCAGTGCAGGTCATGCCTAACGCCAAAAAGTGCGAAGTGCTCGGGCCTTTTGACGGCGCGCTGAAGATCCGGCTGCAGGCGCAACCGATTGATGGCAAGGCGAACGAGGCGCTGATTCGCTTTCTTGCCAGCCTGCTTGATGTGCCGAAAAGCGCGCTGGTTCTTACACACGGGCAGTCCGGAAGGCGCAAAGTCATCGACGTGCGCGGGAGTGATTTGACGGTTGATGGGGTTCGGAACCGGTTGCTGCCGCTGGAAAGCGGAGGCGGGATCGCGTAAGGGGGGATCTTGTAGGGTGGGATCGCGTGAACTTTTCCACCCTACGAAACTACAAACCGCAGCACGCCATCACGGCAGATGCCATCAGCAGAAAAGCCGCATCGGGCACAAGCCCGGCATCTCAAAACCGATAGCCGAATTCCTTGTTAAAACGCTCTTCAATCTCAGCCACAGAGGGTGCATGGTTCTGACCACCCTGGTAAGCAATCTTGATCGCGCCCATCAAACTGGAGAGCCGGCCGATAGTGAGCCAGTCCATTCCCTTGGTGAGACCAAATAACATGCCGGCCCGAAATGCATCCCCACAGCCGGTAGGATCGATTATCTGCTCGACCTTGACGCACGGGATATCGATACGTTGACCGCCGGTGAAAATTTCCGCACCTTGTTCGCCGCGCGTGACGACCAGCGCCGTCACACGTTCTGCAATCTGTTGCAGGCTCAGTCCGGTACGCTCGGTCAATAATTCTGCTTCATAGTCATTGACCGCAACAAAGGTGGCCAGTTCGATAAAACGCTCCAGCTCGGCGCCATTGAACATGGGCAAACCCTGGCCCGGATCGAAAATGAACGGCACGTTCAGTTCGGCGCAATCTTTCGCATGTTCGAGCATGCCATCACGGCCATCGGGCGCGACAATCGCAAATTTTACCGGGCCGGCGTCGGCGATCCTGTTCTGGTGCG
This sequence comes from Pseudomonadota bacterium, assembly GCA_040387375.1. GTDB lineage: Bacteria > Pseudomonadota > Gammaproteobacteria > Burkholderiales > Burkholderiaceae_D > JAZKDW01. Next base: position 139,591 of record JAZKDW010000011.1, on the reverse strand, counting down.
ACAGTCCCATCGCACCCGGGTGGAATGCGGTGATCTGGTTGTTATCGGCATCGGTGGTGATGAATGCCTGTGCGGTATAGGCGTCGTTGATGGTCTGGATGCAGCGGCGCGAGATGCCAAGGCGATCCAGCCGCTCCAGATAGGGTGCGCCGTCCTGTCCAATGGTTGCCATGATCAGCGGATCGCCATTCAGGAGTTTCAGGTTGTAGGCTATATTGCCGGCGCAACCGCCGAATTCGCGGCGCAGGCTCGGCACCAGGAAGGCAACGTTGATCTTGTGTAGCTGATCAGCCAGCAGCGCTTCGGAAAAACGTCCGCCGAAAGACATGATGGTGTCGAAAGCAACTGAGCCGCAAATTAAGGATGTCATAGAGGGAGCAAGGAGGTAATTAAAGGGGATGGAGGATGAAACAGGCGCGTTGAAGCCTGCCCGGAAAAGTCATGGATAGAACAGCTCGACCCGGTAACCGGATGCGCTCATTTCGGAAAGCACGAACGTCAGTTTGCTCGTCTGTTCCAGATTGGCGGCAAAACCTTTTGCGGCATCCACATTCCGGGGCAAATAATCGCGCGGCAAAAAAACGCGCCGCGCCACCGGCTTTTCATTCGCATCATTCAGGGTCAATTCGATATTCGGCCATTGCTGCGCCGTTGCGCTGCGGTTGCGCAGCACGGTAGTCAGCAAAAAACTATTCTGGATTGTTGCCAGCGCCTGCAGTTCGCTTGATTCGATCGACACCGCATCTATTTGCGCGGGCAACTCAATCCGGCAGCCAAGCAATTCGCAGGCCGAACCCAGGGCAGGTGCGGTCACAGGCAGGTAAGCCGCAATCTGATTGCGGAAGGTGTAAAAGCCTTGAAGCAGCAAAACAATAAGCAGAACCACTGATCCGATGCCGAGGAATAAGCGTCGTGCACGGCTGCTGGTCTGCTGCCGGCGGGCCCGTTTTACAAATTCCGGTTCATCGGCAGCGATGCCGTCCGGGTCATCGTCCTCGGGAGAGGCCGTGTCCTTTTCGCTGCGCCACGGCTTGCGCTGCAACTCGTCGACCGCCCGGGTCAGGTCATCGGGGAGGTCGCCCTCCGGGTTTTCCTCGGACTGCGATAACCTGTCCAGACCGTAGGCGCCGGACAGGATCGATTTTTTTGCGTGGCGCTGGAGCGGGTTGTCCCGGTCGGCATCGTCAAACGAAGTGAAATCCATCAGCGTCATGCGCTGCATCGGATCGTCCTCGGAGACGTTGGCAGCCGCAGCAAGCGCCGTGGCCATGTTGACCGGAGGCGGGACGACTGATGGCGCCGGCAACTTGACCGACTCCGCAGGCGCAGTCCCGGCCGGCACTATCACTGGCGTAGCCGCCGCCGGCGGCGGTTCAGGCTCGGGCAGGGGAGCCGGTTGGTGTGGTCCGGGATTGGCCTCCGCACTCGCAGGGCCGGGTGATGAAACGTCGGCCGAAGCTTCCGGCGCCTGCGGCGCAACTGGTGCAACCGGGACCGCAGCAGGCGTTGGAACCGGCTGCCCGGCGGACATGGGCGGCGGGGCAGCCGCTGGCGCTGGTTTATCGGCTTCGATCAGGTGCTCGGCACCGTTGAAGATTTCCCGGCACGCGCCGCAGCGAACCAGCCCGGCGCGTAATTTCAACTGGTCCTGCACGACGCGGAATGTCGTGCTGCAAAAGGGGCACCGGGTTGCGAGCGCCATCGAATTTATCTGGCGCCGGTCAAGGGAACAGAGGCCGGGCCGGGCAGGTTTCCGGACAACGCAACCCAGCCTTCGCGCTCCGCCCAGACGCTCATCTCGAGGAACGGCGCGTAGGCCGCCGCCACTTCCTCTGCTTGCCGGGCCAGCACACCGGACAATACCAGCGCTCCGCCCGGCGCCACGCGGCCTGCCAGCATCGGCGCCATCAGCTTCAATGGACTGGCCAGGATGTTGGCAACCACGATATCAAAAGCCGGAGGATGCACGCCACCCGTGTGCACGGCGCCCGCGTGCACGGCGCCCGCGAACTGCTCCGGCAGGTAAAAATCGATCGTGCAGTGGTTGCGTTCACAGTTATGACGCGCCGATTCGATCGCCTGCGGATCGATGTCGACGCCGATGACATTGGTCGCCCCCAGTTTTTCGGCAACCATGGCCAGGATGCCGGAACCGCAACCGTAATCCAGAACCGACAAACCTTGCGGCGCCTTTGCCTCCAGCCATTCCATGCACAGCCGGGTGGTAGGGTGGCTGCCGGTGCCAAACGCGAGACCGGGATCGAGCTCCAGCACGAGGCCGTTCGGGTCTGGCGCCTCGTGCCAGCTGGGCACGACCCAGATGTTCTTGCCTATGTGAATCGGATCAAACTGCGATTGTGTGAGGCGGACCCAGTCCTGGTCGGCCACTGGCCGCAGCGTGTAGGAGGCGGCTTCCGGTCCGGTGCTAGCCAGGCCGCTGGCCTCGAGCGCCGTGGCGACGATGGCGGCGGGATCGGCATCGGCCGCGATCAGGGCTACCACACGGCTATGCTCCCATGCTGCCTGTGCCGGCTCCATGCCGGGTTCGCCGAACAGTGGTTGTTCCGCATCGGTGCCGAAGTCGGCATCTTCCACTGAAACAGACAAGGCGCCTGCATCCATCAATGCGTCAGACAGGCCTTCGGCGTGATGCAGGGCGACTTCAATGACAATTTCAGTCCAGTTCATGAGCATGCTTCATTTCGTGACTGTTTTCTTCGAGTCTTTTGGCAGGTCCGGCTTGTTTGCCAACTTCTGTTCCAGGTAATGAATATTGGTGCCGCCTTCGATAAATCGTGCATCCACCATCAGTTCCCGGTGCAGCGGAATATTGGTCAGGATACCTTCGACCACCATCTCGGACAGGGCGATCTGCATGCGTTTGATTGCCTGGTCGCGCGTGGCGCCGTAGGAAATGACCTTGCCCACCATTGAATCATAGTTGGGCGGCACGTAATAGCCAGCATAGGCATGCGAGTCGACCCGAATGCCTGGTCCGCCCGGTGCATGCCAGGACAGGATCTTGCCGGGCGACGGCGTGAACTTGAATGGATCTTCGGCATTGATGCGGCATTCGATCGCGTGCCCTTTCAATTCGACATCACGTTGCCGGAAACGCAGTTTTTCACCAGCCGCAATACGGATTTGCTCCTGTACCAGATCGATGCCGGTGATCATTTCGGTAACCGGATGTTCGACCTGGATGCGGGTATTCATTTCGATGAAATAAAACTCGCCATTCTCATACAGGAACTCGAACGTGCCAGCGCCGCGATAGGCCATCTTGCGGCAAGCCTCCGCACAGCGGTCACCGATCTTCTCGATCAGCTTGCGTGGGATGCCGATTGCCGGCGCCTCTTCAATCACTTTTTGATGACGGCGCTGCATCGAGCAATCGCGCTCGCCCAGCCATACGGCATTCTTGAATTCGTCAGCCAGGATCTGGATTTCCACATGACGTGGATTCTCCAGGTATTTTTCCATATAGACTTCGGGATTGCCGAATGCCGTACCGGCTTCGGTCTTGGTCATTGTCACGGCGTTGAGCAAGGCCGCTTCGGTGTGGACTACACGCATGCCGCGACCGCCGCCGCCGCCGGCCGCCTTGATGATGACCGGATAGCCTATTTTGCGGGCAACGCGGATGATCTCTTTTGAATCGTCAGGCAACGCGCCTTCGGAGCCGGGAACGCACGGCACGCCGGCGCGGATCATGGCTTGCTTGGCGGAGACTTTGTCGCCCATCAGGCGGATCGACTCCGAGCGCGGGCCGATAAACACAAAACCCGATTTTTCGACACGTTCCGCGAAATCCGCGTTTTCCGACAGGAAGCCGTAGCCGGGATGGATAGCCTCGGCATCGGTGACTTCCGCCGCGCTGATAATTGCCGGCATGTTCAGATAGCTGAGGGTGGACGGCGCCGGCCCGATACAGACCGATTCATCGGCCAGTTTTACATATTTGGCGTCGCGGTCAGCTTCGGAATGAACCACAACCGTCTTGATGCCCATCTCGCGGCAGGCACGCTGGATACGAAGTGCGATTTCACCACGATTGGCAATGAGGATTTTTTCAAACATAGTGGGGAGCGGAAGGCGTTAGAGAGATTGAACTTTGGAAAAACCCGCAGCATCCTTCTCTATTGTCAAATAAAGAAGGATGGCGAACGCACATCGCTTAACCAATGATAAATAGTGGTTGACCGAATTCGACCGGCTGGCCATTTTCAACCAGGATTTGGGTAATTACTCCCGACGCATCGGCATCGATCTCATTTAACAGCTTCATCGCTTCGATGATGCACAAGGTCTGGCCTTCCTTGACGATGGCGCCGATCTCGACAAAGGGCGGCGAACCAGGAGCGGAGGAGCGGTAAAAGGAGCCAACCATCGGGGATTTGACGACGTGGCCTTGCGGCTCGACGGGCTCGACGGGGAGGGCGGCCACTGGTGCGGCCGGGGCCGGCGCTGCTGCCTGCTGACCAGCGGACGGCTGCATCATCACCATCTGGTGTTGAGGCGCCGGTGTGGATTTTACAATCCGTACCTTGCTTTCCCCCTCGGTGACTTCCAGCTCGGCGATATCTGATTCAGCGACCAGATCGATCAGGGTTTTGAGTTTTCTTAAATCCATTATAAATCCGTCAGAATGTGTCTATCTTGATGTTAAAAATCAGCGCGATTATATGTCGTGCTTGCGCAGATAACGGGATTAAAGCTTTTTGAGCGCGTAATCGATTGCAGCGCGGTAGCCATCCACGCCAAGTCCGCAGATCACGCCTGCCGCAATCGCGGACAGGTATGAGTGGTGGCGAAATGCTTCACGCTGATGAATATTGGTTATGTGTATTTCAATAAATGGAATGGCAACGCCGGATAATGCGTCGCGCAATGCAACGCTGGTATGGGTCAACCCGCCCGGGTTTATTACAATCGCGTCGACACCGGCATCCCTGGCGGCATGAATACGATCTATCAGTGCGCCTTCATGATTACTTTGGAAACTGCTGATGTTGGCGCCAGCTGCAGAAGCCTGATCAGCAGCGGCACGTTCGACATCGCCTAATGTCGTTGTTCCATATTTTTCCGGCTCGCGCGATCCCAGCAGGTTCAGGTTCGGGCCATTAAGCAGGAGGATATTTTTTGCCATCGAGATGCGGTTCCGTTTGACGAGGATGGCGGCATTTTGCCGCTAAATGACGCTGATTGGCAAGTATAAAAGTTTTGAGTTGTCTACAGCGAGCCCAAATCGTTACGCAGTTCCTTCATGTTAAGCCGGCCGAGATAGGTCTTTTTGACTTTTCCATCCGCCGTTATCAGTACCGTAAATGGCAATCCTCCAGCCTGGTTGCCAAATTGCCGCGACAGGTCGGTACCGACCATGCCTGCCGAATACAGCGGATAACTGATTTTATATTTGCTTCCAAATTCACGGATGTTAGCTGCAGAATCAATTCCAATACCAATTATCTGGGTATTTTTCGACGCCACTTCGGTCTGTAATGCCACCAATTCCGGCATTTCGTCGACACAGGGAGCACACCATGTTGCCCAGAAATTTACAACAAGGGTCTTGCCCTTCCATTGAGAAAGCGCACGCATCGTGCCTTGGGCATCTGGCATTGATTGACTGTAAAAATTGGCCACTGCCGCATTGTGCGGCGCCTCAGGTTCCAGCCGCTGAATGCCGAAATAGATGCCAATACCTGCAAATATGACTGCGATCGCAGCAAATGGCAACTTATTTTGTTTCATTTTATTTCACTTTCGACAATTAATCCTTGCACGATATCGGCGTTGGCCCGTTCAAGCCGCCGGTCGTCTGCTGTTTTTACCGCACCTCGCAAATCATCGGTTTCATACAAGACCAGATGTATGCCTTCGTTTTCGTGCATGAAACTCAAGGTCTCGACAGGTTCATTGCGGCCTTTGAAATGCGCGCTTTCCGACACCTCAAAATTGACATTCTTGTTCAACAGGTAAACCTCGACGTCTTTAGGGCTGTCTGCAAATAATTGCAAATAGATATCGGAATGCTCGCCTGCGGTGCCATTCAAGACCGCGCCGGTAAGATGCGGCTTGAATGCCGCCAGTTCGATCATCAGGCGCAACGCCAGCTTGCGCAGATGCAGCAAGCGCGCAGGTTGCGTTTCACCAAAGAAGAGTTCGTTGTGGATCCGCACCTCGTCCTCGATCTGGGCATTGGTCGGAAGGATATCACCGCGGACTTTGACGTTTCCCAGAATCTGTTTCGCGGCCTTGCGCTTGGCTGTGCCGTAATCCGTGCCATCCTCGGCAATCATGCGGGCGGCGGCAACGGCGATTTCAGCGCGTATCAGTTCAGTATCGGCAGGGTGGTTATTAGGCATGGCGCGCATGATACTCCGAACGCGGCAGCGTGCGGGTCAGGTAAAATCTCGTTATTCCATTACGAAATTGTACAATGCATATTCATATCCTTGGCATCTGCGGCACGTTCATGGGCGGTCTTGCCGTTCTGGCAAAAGAAGCCGGCCACAAGGTCACCGGTTGTGACGCCAACGTTTATCCCCCGATGAGTACGCAGCTCCAGGCCCAGGGCATCGAATTGATCGAAGGCTTCGGACCCGAGCAGATCAGCCTCCGGCCCGACCTGTACGTGATCGGCAACGTCGTCTCGCGCGGTAACCCGCTGATGGAAGAAATTCTCAACCGTGGGCTTCCCTATACCTCCGGGCCGCAATGGATAGGCGAACATATCCTGCATGACAAGTGGGTGCTGGCGGTGGCCGGTACACATGGCAAAACCACCACGTCGGCGATGCTTGCCTGGATACTCGAGGACGCCGGTTATCATCCCGGATTCCTGATTGGCGGCGTGCCGCTGAATTTCGGCATTTCCGCCCGGCTCTCCGGCTCTGCCGCCGGTTCGGATTTTTTCGTGATCGAGGCCGATGAATATGACACGGCGTTTTTTGACAAGCGCAGCAAATTTGTTCATTACCACGCCAAGACAGCCATCCTCAATAATCTCGAGTATGACCACGCCGACATTTTTCCTGACCTGAACGCGATTGAAACCCAGTTCCATCACCTGGTGCGCACGGTGCCGGGCATCGGACGATTGATCGTCAACGGCCGCGAAGAATCCTTGCAGCGGGTGCTCGGGCGCGGCTGCTGGAGCGAGTCGGAATGGTTTGGCGGCACGCCGGATAAAGGCTGGGCGCTTGCCACGCATGACGACGGCAGCTTTGATGTCATTTTCAACAACGACAGGCAAGGCACCGTGCAATGGGAACTCAGCGGCGAACACAACCGGATGAATGCGCTGGCCGCGATCGCCGCCGCGCGCCATGTCGGTGTGTTGCCGGCGCAGGCGATCGAGTCGCTGGCGAAGTTCGGCAACGTCAAGCGCCGCATGGAAATTCGCGGCACGGCCAACGGCATCACCGTGTATGACGATTTTGCGCACCATCCGACCGCCATCGCGACCACGGTCGCCGGATTGCGGAAAAAAGTCGGCAGCGCACGTATACTGGCGGTGCTGGAGCCGCGTTCCAATACGATGAAACTGGGCACGATGAAAGATGCGCTGCCCGCCAGCCTGGCCGATGCCGACCTGGTGTTCGGTTATGGCGCCAAGGGTAGCGGCAAGGACGCACTCGGCTGGAATCTCGGTGAGGCGCTTGCGCCTTTAGGGCAAAAAGCGCTTGCCTTCGATGAACTGGGTTTGCTGGTGCAGGCCATCGTGCAGGCAGCCCGGCCGGGCGACCAGATCCTCGCAATGAGCAATGGCGGTTTTGGTGGCGTGCACCAGAAGATACTGGATGCATTGACGGCCCGGTGACTGCCAGATGATCCTGTACCTCCATGGTTTTCGTTCCTCTCCCCATTCTTTCAAGGCGCGGCTGCTGGCAGCGCGCCTGCAGGACGCGGGATGCCCGGCCGACTTCCTTTGTCCACAATTGCCGGCGTCGCCGCGCGCCGCCATCGCGCTGGCAACACAGCTTGCCGGCCAGTGCAAGCCGGATGACATCACGCTGATCGGTTCTTCTCTCGGCGGTTATTATGCGACCTGGCTGGCCGAGCAGTGGGGTTGCCGCGCCGTGCTCCTGAATCCCGCAGTCACACCGCTGCGCGAGCTGGAAAAGCATGTCGGCGTCACGACCGCCTGGCATTCCGACGAACCGTTCGAGTTCAAGCGCGACCATATCGATGAGCTGGCAGCACTCGCGGTAAACCGGATCACGCAGCCGGAGCGCTATTTTCTGCTGGCGGCGACCGGCGACGAGGTGCTCGACTGGCGGGAAATGGTTGCGCATTATCCGGGCGCGCGCCAGCGCGTGATCGAAGGCAGCGATCACGGTCTGTCCGATTTCAGTGAATATATCGATGAAGTGCTGAGCTTTTGCCGGCTTCCAATCGGAAAGACACACTGATGCCGTTCGGCTGCGCACGCTGGTTTTCGCACATCAACGGCGTCAATCCGCCGCCTGCATTGCGCCCGTGGCTGACCGACAGGACATCCCTGACGCAGAAGCTGATTGCGCAGTGCGGCCAATTCCGTGTGCAAACCCTGCGCCAGGAGAACACATCCAGCCTGGCGGACGAATACCGGGCTGTCGGCCTGGCGCGCCGTACCCGGGTCCAGACACGCGAAGTGCTGTTGCGATGTGATGAGGAACCGGTGGTGTTTGCGCATACGATCATGCCGCCCTCCGCCAGCACAGCCGATTGGCCGGTCTTTGGAACACTGGGCCAGCGCGCGTTGGGCACGACCTTGTTCGGCGATCCCCGGGTGCTGCGCGGCGAGCTGGAATATGCGCGTTTGCGCCCGCAGCATCCGTTGGCGCGCAGGGCCCGTGCGGCGATACGCGCGGAGCGAATGGACTCGCCCGTGTATGCGCGCCGCTGTTTGTTCCGGCGTAAAAACGGCCTGTTGCTGGTAACCGAACTGTTCTTGCCGCCGATTGCCATGCTTGGACCCGAATGAAACGAGTGCTATTCCTGTTCCTGTGGTGCATCGCATCGTGTTGCTTCGCGCAGGACGAGGGTCATGTGCGTTTTCTGAAATACCAGGCGGATTATCGCGTCAATGCGGACGCCACCTTCAGTGTGGTGCGCGAATTTGCGTATCGCTTGTTGACCGACGCCGCACTGGTTAACAGCGGGAAAATGCCGATCAGCTACAGCAGCAAGATGGAACAGGCCGACCTGATGGCAGCCTACACCCTGAAAAAAGACGGCCGCCGGATCGATGTGGGTGCGAGCGGCATACAAACGCAACAGGGCATGCTCGCAGCGGGAACAGGCATTTCCCAGGCCGATCAGAGTACCTTGATGATCACGTTTCCCCATCTGGAAATCGGCGACACCGTCGTGTACCGATATCGGATGACGCAGAAAGAACCTGTTTTTCCGGGGCAGTTTTACATGAGCAGTGTCTTTTCGCGCGGCCTGGCATGGGACGCCATCGATGTGTCGGTCGATGTGCCGGCATCGTTGCCATTGCAGATTGAAGCGGTGCAGGTCGACAGCCTGCCTGCAAGCGAGCAGGACGGCCGCCGCATTTACCGCTGGCAGGCGCGCAACTTGCCAATTATTGCCAATGAACCGGCGGCGGTGAACATGCTGGCCAGCACACCGCACCTGATCGCCTCCACCTTCAAGGACTGGGGCGAATTTGCGGCCGCCTATGAAGCGCGTGCCGCGGCCAAGGCGGCAGTCACGCCGGCCATCGCGCTGATGGCCGGGCAGATCACGCGCGGCATCCAGGAACCGCGCGCGCAGGCGCAGGCACTCTATGAATGGGTTGCCAAAAATGTGCGTTATGTCGCCAGCTGGGTCGGCAACGACGGCTGGGTTCCGCATGACGCCGAATCGGTATTGACCAAACGCTACGGCGATTGCAAGGACCATGTGGTGCTGCTGGAAGCATTATTGGCGGCCAAGGGCATCCAGTCGACTACCGTGATGATCAACAGCGACAAGACATCCTATGCGCTGCCCTCGGTCGTGTATCCGGCTTTCAACCACGTGATCACCTATTTGCCGGCGTTCGACCTGTATCTTGATTCAACCGCGGGTTCGGCCACGCCTTTTGCGGTATTACCGATTGCGGACATGGATAAGCCGGTGATTCATACCGCCGGGTATAGCGGCGTGCGGCGTACGCCGATGGCCGGGCCGGCGCAATTTTCGGTGCGCCGCCTGACACGCCTGGTGCTTGCCGACGATGGCGCGGTGACGGGGGAATTGAGCATTACGGCCAGGGGCGCGGCTGCAATCGAATTGCGGGAATTGCAGCAATCGATCGGCAAGCGCAAGGAGGCCGAATGGGTGCGCGAGATGCTGGACGCAAAAAATTTCGAAGGTGACGGCACGATCGTGTTTGACGACGGCGCCAATGGAGAGTCGTTCACGATGCGCCTGAATGTCAGCATCAGGAATTTTCTTGCGATCGCGGAAAATGGGACGATACCGCTGTCGCCGCTGGTGGTCGGACCGATCGCGTTCGACCACTTGCGGGCAATTTATAAACGTGCGGCTCGAACGCTGCCATACTGGTGCCCTGCATGGAGCCTGGAAGACCGTTATGAAATTCGCATGCCAAAGACCTTCCGGCTGATCCTGCCGAGGGGCCGGACGATTGCCGAGCGCGGGTTTTCGTATCTGTCGAGTTACGAGTCCAGGGATGGCCTGCTGACCACGGTACGCCGCTTGGAGATCGAACGGCCAGCGCTTGCCTGCCAGCCCGCGGAATATGCCGACAGCAAGTTAGTGGTGGCGCGCATCGAGCGTGACTTGAGGGCGCAGGTCATCTATCAGGCAACTGAGCAAGCAAGCGGACAGGCAACCGAGCCTGCCTGGGGTATGTAGCCGAACAAGCAAATTCAACCAGCAAAGTAATTAATGAATCTATTTTTTGAAGAATCCGGTGACTTCAAGGCCGGCGTGGCCTTGTCTCAACAAGGCGAGGCGTATCAGGTCGAGATGCAAAGCGGTAAACGCACCAAGGTGCGTGCCAAGGATGTGCTGCTGCAGTTTGCCTCGCCGGCGCCGGCCGAATTGCTGGCCGATGCACAAGCCGTTGCCGCAGAAGTCGACCTTGATTTCCTGTGGGAAGTCGCCGGCCAGGAAGAATTTGGTTTTGCCGAACTGGGCGCAGAGTATTTCGGACAGGCGCCCAAACCGCACGAAGCCGCAGGTTTGCTGCTGAGACTGCATTCCGCGCCGATTTATTTTTACCGCAAAGGCAAAGGCCGCTACAAGGCCGCCCCCGAGGCAGCGCTCAAGGCAGCGCTGGCCGGCGTTGAAAAGAAAAAGCAGCAGGCCTTGATCCAGGCGCAGTATGTCGAGGAGCTCAAGCAGAATCGATTGCCCGCCGCAATGGCGCCGCTGGCGCTGCAACTGCTGTTCAAGCCGGATAAAAACAGTATCGAATTCAAGGCACTCGACGCCGCCTGCACGGAATTGCACACCACACCGCAGCAGTTGATGCTGGCAGTCGGCGGCATCAAATCGCCGAAGGAACTGCATCTTTCGAAATTCCTGATCGAGCATTTCCCGAAAGGCACCGGCTTTCCCGCCATGTCCATTCCCGGCATGCCAACCCTGCCAGTCGCCGACGTGCAGGCGTTTTCGATCGACGACGTCACCACCACGGAAATCGACGACGCGTTTTCAGTCGTTACGCTCGCCGATGGCAATGTGCGCATCGGCATCCATATCGCCGCGCCAGCGCTGGGCATTTTGCGCGGCGATGCAATTGACGCCATCGCGCGGCAGCGTTTATCCACCGTGTACATGCCCGGTGACAAAATCACGATGCTGCCGGATGCGCTGGTCGAAGCGTTCACACTGGCCGAAGGCCGCACCTGCCCCGCAGTGTCGCTGTACGCCACACTCGACCCGGCTGACTGGTCCGTCATCAGTACTGAAACCAGGGCGGAAACAGTGCCGATTGCCGCCAACCTGCGCCACAACGATCTTGATGCGCTGGTGACCGAAGAGAACCTCGCGCTCGGCGCCGGCGATTATCCGCACAAGGCTGACATCGCGCTGATATGGCAGTGGGCGCAAGTGCTGGAAAAAGGCCGCATGGCCAAACGCGAGGGTTTTGGCCTCAGGCCGGAACAAACCAATCGGGTCGATTTCAATTTTTATGTGGAAGACGATATCGTCACCATCAGCCGCCGCAAGCGCGGTGCGCCGCTCGATAAAATCGTCGCCGAGCTGATGATTTTTGCCAACAGCAGCTGGGGCAAGATGATGCATGAGCACGGCGTGCCGGGGATTTACCGCAGCCAGGGTGGCGGCAGCGGCGGCTGGGCTGCCAAGATGCAGGTGCGGATGGTGACGCACGCGGCGCCGCACCAGGGTTTGGGGGTTGATCAATATGCCTGGAGCACGTCGCCGTTGCGCCGTTACCCCGACCTGGTCAATCAATGGCAGATTCTGGCATGTGTCGAGCACGGCGTCGCCGCGCCTCTGGTGGCGCCGTTCAAGCCGCGGGATGCGGACTTGTTTGCGATCGTGTCCGCGTTTGACGGTGCTTATGGCGCTTACGCCGATTTCCAGTTCAACATGGAACGTTACTGGTGTCTGCGCTGGCTGCGGCAGGAACAGGCGAAGCAGGTTGATGCCGTCGTGCTGAAAGATGAGATCACGCGTCTGGTTGATATTCCGCTGGTGATCAAGCTGCCGGGCATGCCGCAGGTGGCGCGCGGTACGCAGGTCAGGCTGGATTTATTGCGCTGGGATGAAGTGGAACTGACGATCGAAGCGCGCCTGCTCGACATTGCCAGCACACCTGCGCTTGAATCGGTGCCGGAGACTGATGACGATGAGGCCGAGGGTGGGGAAACGGCTGAGGGAGAGGCCAGTGCTGTGGGCGACGAAATAACCACAGCCGCGCGCATTGATGATGTGCAATCGACACCAGAGTGATTCATTCTGAAAAGCCGGGCTAAAAATCGCCAGGCTTTGTCGTAGAATTCTCGTAGAACTCATTACTCATGGCAACTCTTTTTCCTATCGCGCGTGAACTTACCTGTTAAAAATCGCACGCTGAGCATCGCCATTGCCGCTTCGGTACTGGCGCATGGCGCAATGCTGGCGGTGCGATTTTCTACGCCCGATGCATTCCGTTTTCAGCCTGCCGATCCGGGACTGGAAGTCATCCTGGTCAATGCGAAACACGATAAAAAGCCGCTCAAGGCCGATGCCCTGGCACAGGCCAATCTCGACGGTGGCGGCAATGCCGACGCCGGCCGGGCAAAATCGCCGCTGCCCGATCTGCGCAGGAGCGAGGATGGCGACAGTGTCCAGGCGACAAAACGCCGTATCGCCGAACTCGAGGAGCAACAGCACAGGCTGCTTTCCCAGGCAACCAGAAAGACGCCGTTTTCCGCTCCACCGCTGAGCGACCAGGACCGGCCGCAACCAGCACCGCCGCTACCGGACGGTGCCGACAAGGTCGATAGCGCGAAGGCGCTGCAGCGGAGGGAAGCGGAAATCGCCAAGAACATCGAGGACTACAACAAGCGTCCGAAAAAAACCCAGATAACGCCGAGCACGCGCGAAGTGGGTTATGCAATGTATTACGCCACCTTGCAAAAAAAGATAGAAAATCTGGGCACGGTCAGATTTCCGCAGCAAAACGGCAAGAAGCTGTACGGCGAACTGGTGATTTATATTCCCATTTTTGACAATGGCTCCATTTACGAAAAAGAAGGCGGTCCCCGTGTCGAGATCAGTTCGGGCAATGCCGCGCTCGATCAAGCGGCATTGCGCATCGTGCGCGGAGCAGCGCCATTCGGGCCGTTTCCCGAAAGGATGCGCTCGACCGGCAAGAACGATGTATGGGAAATCATTACCCGCTTCAAATTCACACGCGACGATGTGCTTGAAGCAGAATTACGAGGGGGATAGTTTTGACAGACAAGCCAGACCTGTACGCGGTGATCGGACATCCGGTCTCCCACAGCAAATCGCCGGACATCCATGCGCGCTTTGCGGCGCAGACAAGACAGAACCTGGTCTACGAGCGCCTGCTGGCGCCGCTGGACGGATTTGTCGCCACCGTGCAGGCGTTCATAAAGCGAGGTGGGCGGGGCGCCAACGTCACGGTGCCTTTCAAGCTGGAAGCACATGCGCTGGCCCATGAACTTACCGCGCGGGCGCGTGCCGCCGGCGCGGTCAATACGCTGAAATTCATTGACGGCGCCATTGTCGGCGACAACACGGATGGTGTCGGACTGGTGGCCGATATCGTGAAAAATGCCGGTGTTCCAATGACCGGGAAAAGAGTATTGCTGCTCGGTGCCGGCGGCGCCGCGCGCGGTGTCATCCTGCCATTTTTGTCAGAAGGTCCGGCTGAACTGGTGATTGCCAATCGCACCCAGTCGAAGGCGGTAGAACTGGCACAGCAGTTCGCAAGCGCGCACGACAATATTCTTGCGGCTGATTTTTCAAGCCTGCGGGGCACGTTCGACATCATAGTCAACGCGACCTCCGCCAGCATCGCCGCCGAAGTGCCCGCCATCCCGCCCTCCGTATTCGGTGACTATGCATTTGCGGTCGACATGATGTATGGGAGCGAACCAACCGTCTTCATGCAGTTTGCCGCGCAACATGGCGCTGCGGTGAGAGATGGTTTGGGCATGCTGGTCGAGCAGGCGGCCGAATCGTTTTTCCTGTGGCGCGACATCCGGCCCGACACCGCCCCCGTATTCTCCGAGCTGCGCGCAACAAGGTAATACCGGCCAGGCCGGTGAATAAAAAAATGAAAATATTGCGCAAGCTGTTCTTGTGGCTGATTATTGTGCCGGTCGCCATCGTGCTGGTCATTCAGTTGTACTTCTTTTTGCAGATCTGGTGGTGGGTGGATCACAATCCAGGCTCAACCAGCTTCATGCGCCAGCAACTGTCGGTGCTGCAGGACAAAAACCCGAAGGCGGCGCTCAAATATAAATGGGTGCCTTATCAGCGCATCTCGAATAATCTGAAGCGCGCGATCATTGCATCGGAAGACTCCAATTTTTCGGAGCATGTCGGCGTTGACTGGGACGCCTTGTTAAAGGCGTATGAAAAGAATACGAAAAAGGGCAAGGTGGTCGCCGGCGGCTCGACGATTACCCAGCAGCTTGCCAAGAACCTGTTTTTATCCGGTGACCGAAGTTATGTCCGCAAGGCGCAGGAATTCGTGATCACGTACATGCTCGAATTCTGGATGGATAAAGAGCGCATTTTCGAGATCTATCTCAATGTTGTTGAATGGGGCAGTGGCGTGTTTGGCGCCGAAGCCGCCGCCCGCCATTACTACGGCGTATCCGCAGCCCAGCTCAGTGCGAGCCAGTCAGCCCGCTTGGCCGTGATGCTGCCCAATCCGCGCTTTTACGATAAAAACCAGGGCTCGGGTTATCTGGGACGTCGTACCGGCCTGATCTTGCGACGCATGGGGTCTGCTGAACTGCCGTGAAAAAGTCCTGAACCTGACTAGCTTGGCAACATGGATTGCCGGAAAAGCGGCTCATTTCGTTTGACGCTTGCCTCTGCTTCTCGTTGAAAGTACACTTGCGCTGTTTTCGTTTCCGGAGGCCCGTTTTGGGTATTCCATCTGATAGTTATCAGCCGTCGCCGGACGGCCAGTCGGCGAGATAGCGCTAATCTGCGAGCTTTCCAGAGCGCCCTCTCGCCATTAATGGTGGGTGGTCGCGTCCAAGGCTGATTCAGGCCGCGTTCCCCAAGATATTTTTTACCTGCAGAGGTCCTCTGCGGGGTGGGCTGTGCCTGCAGGCGCAGCAGGGAGAGCACATGATTAACGTATTCGTCTTGCAAAACGGGCGGCTGAGCCAGGTCAACATCGACAGCCGCGCCGATCTGGAAAAGGTCGAGCCGGTTTGGGTCGATCTGACCGATCCCAATGATGAGGAACGCGACTGGATCAAGAGCATTTACGACGTGCCGCTGCCCGGCGAAGACGAAGTAAAGGACATTGAAGCGTCGGCCCGTTACTACGAAGCGGAAAATGGCGACCTGCATCTGCGCACCGATTTTTTGCTGGAAGAAGATGACGGTCCGTCGCGGGCAATCACGGTGGCCTTCATTCTCGCGAAAAACATGCTGTTTTCAGTGCATACCGATGACTTGCCGGTATTTCGCCTGGTGCGCATGCGTGCCCGCTCGCGGCCCGGATCGATCAATGATTACAAGGATGTGCTGCTCGATCTGTATGCAACCGACGCTGAATATTGCGCCGATGCGCTGGAGGGTATTTACCAGAACCTCGAGGAAGTCAGCCGCAGCGTCTTGCAGAAAGAATTTACCGATCAGGACGCGGCTGAATCCCTGAATGCGATGGCGCAGGAAGAGGATTTGAACGGACGCATCCGTCGCAACATGATGGATACGCGCCGGGCGGTCAGTTTCCTCACGCGCGGACGTTTGCTCAATTCAGACCAGTTCGAAGAAGCCCGGCAAATTCTGCGCGATATCGAGTCGCTCGACAGCCATACCGCTTTTTTGTTCGACAAGATCAACTTCCTGATGGATGCAACCGTCGGTTTCATCAACATCAATCAGAACAAGATCATCAAGATTTTCTCGGTGGCGTCGGTAGCGTTCCTGCCGCCGACGCTGATCGCCAGCATTTACGGCATGAATTTCAAGATTCTGCCGGAGTTGAACTGGGACTTTGGATATCCGTTCGCGATTTTGCTGATGCTGGGCAGTGCGATCGCGCCGTTCCTGTATTTCCGCAAGCGAGGATGGCTGAAGCTTAAATAACCTGCATGGATGCGCATGCCTGGCTCGCTTTCGAGCGCGGCATGCAATTCCGTGGCCGCTTGTTACACCTCAGCTGGACTTTATCCATTCATGCGGCGTAGCTGAGCGTATCGGTCTCGTGATGCAAGCTCAGTCTGGGTTCCCGTTTCCACGGGAACGACGGTGGCAAGAGTGGAGAGCGTCGCCATTACTACCGTCATTCCCTCGCAAGAGGGAATCCATAACCCGCTAGTTCGGGGGAAGAACGTCGACGTCCCGCAGGCCCGACACGACAAAAATTCCACGCCCTTTGGTGGATCGCTTCATCGATTCGCTTTGTCATGCCAGCTGAATGGATAATGTCGAGCTCAGGCCAGGCCGGCAAAGGCTCCCCGCGCGGCAGTGATCGTCGCTTCGATCACTGCATCATCATGCCGCGCCGATACAAAACCCGCTTCGAATGCGGAGGGCGCCAGATAGACGCCGGCGTCGAGCATCGCGTGGAAAAAAGCATTAAAGCGTGTTTTGTCGCACGCCATCATCTCGGCATAATTTGTCGGGATGTTTTCCGCGAAGTACAGGCCGAACATGCCGCCGACCGAATTGGCGCAGAACGTCAAGCCTGCCTCTCTGGCCGCAGCAGACAGGCCCTGCGCCAGCTTCGCGGTCTGCGCGCTCAGCGACTCATAAAAGCCGTCGGCCTGAATCAGCTTGAGTGTGCTCATGCCCGCAGCCACCGCAACCGGGTTGCCCGACAGGGTGCCAGCCTGATAGACCGCTCCCAGCGGCGCCAGATGCGCCATCAGATCGGCGCGGCCGCCGAAGGCGGCGACGGGCAGGCCGCCGCCGATCACCTTGCCGAGCACGGTCAGGTCCGGCGTGACGCCGTATATCGCCTGCGCGCCGCCCAACGCGACCCGGAATCCGGACATCACTTCATCAAAGATCAGCACCGCGCCATGCTTGCTGCAAACCCGCCGCATCGTTTGCAGGAACGCCGGTGTCGCCGGCAGCAGGTTCATGTTGCCGGCTACCGGTTCGACGATCACGCAGGCGATCGAGTCGCCGATCCGATCGAATAATTCTTCGAGCTGCTGGGGATTGTTGTAGTCGAGGACCAGCGTGTGTCTGGCGAAATCCGCCGGCACGCCGGCCGAGGTCGGATTGCCAAAGGTCAGCAAGCCGCTGCCGGCTTTCACCAGCAATGAGTCGGCATGGCCGTGGTAGC
This sequence comes from Pseudomonadota bacterium, assembly GCA_040387375.1. Lineage (GTDB taxonomy): Bacteria > Pseudomonadota > Gammaproteobacteria > Burkholderiales > Burkholderiaceae_D > JAZKDW01. Next base: position 121,617 of record JAZKDW010000011.1, on the reverse strand, counting down.
AGCCTTCGAACTTGACGATGGTGTCGCGGCCGGTGGCGCCGCGCGCCAGGCGCAATGCGCTCATCGCCGCTTCGGTGCCGCTGGACACCAGCCGCACCTGCTCGATCGATGGCACCAGCCGGCAGATTTCTTCCGCCATCTCGATCTCGCCCTCGGTCGGGGCGCCAAAACTCAGGCCCCGTGCCGCCGCATCCTGCACCGCCTTGATCACGGTCGGGTGGGCATGGCCGACAATGGCCGGGCCCCACGAGCCTATGTAGTCGATGTAGCGCCTGTCCTCGGCATCCCAGAAATAGGGACCCTCGGCACGGGTGATGAAACGCGGTGTGCCGCCCACCGAGCGGAATGCCCGCACCGGCGAATTGACGCCGCCCGGCGTAGTGCGCTGCGCGCGTTCGAAAAGAAGATCGTTTTTATTGGCTGGGAGTTGAGAAGTCATAAATCAATCAATGTAAAAATCATGCGGCGTCAGGCGCGCCGGGAGCGTCATCAGGTTCGCGCGCCCAGAAATAGCGGTCAGGTATGAGTTTGCCCATGCCAAGGCGTTGTGCATGAGCGATCGCGGCGATGGTGAATTCCTGCGCCTCCAGCACCGCTTCCGGCACATCCAGCCCATTGGCAAGCATCGCGGCAATCGTCGCCGACAGCGTGTTGCCGGCGCCGCCGAACGAGCCCGATTGCCGTTGCCAGTGATCGTGGCGCACCATGCCGGATTCGTTAAACAGCATGTTGGTCACGTCATGTGCATCGGAGGGGGTGCCGGTCACGAACAGGAATTCGCAACCCATCTCGATGATGCGCATCGCATCCAGCGTCAGCGTATCTTCGGTGGAGGGTTCACGCCAGGTTTCGGCAAGGCGCGCCAGTTCGACAGCCGATACCAGCAGCAAGGTGGTCTGGGGAATCAGCAATTCACGCATGGCGACCAGCAAGTCCTCGCTGTCGAGTCCCGGATCCGGCATCGACGTGCTGAAAGGATCCAATATCAGCGGAATATCGGGATAGTCGGACACGATCTCGGCAATGACCGACACGTTTTCGATGCTGCCGACGACCCCTACCTTGAACGCGGAAACAGGCATGTCCTCCAGTATCACGCGGGCCTGGTCCGCCACCCAGTCGGGATCGATGATTTGCGCGTCTTCAATGCCGGTGGTGTCGCCAATCAGGAGAGCGGTGATCACGGACAAGCCGTGACAACCCATTGCGGCAAATGAAGCAAGATCACCCTGAATGCCGATGGCGCCGACCGGGTCGGCAGCGCCGAAAGTCAAAATAAGCGGAGAAGTTTGGTTTTGCACAGCGAGTAGATTAAGATAACTGACTTTGCATTTTACTTGAAGGGCAGTCAGCCGTGAGCACTAACGAAACAGCAAATGAAGAATTCAAGACATGGATGTGCTTGATCTGCGGATGGATCTACGATGAAGCCGCCGGCTTGCCCGAAGAAGGCATTGCACCCGGCACCCGTTGGGAGCAAGTGCCGATGAACTGGACTTGTCCCGAATGCGGTGCGCGCAAGGAAGATTTTGAAATGGTCAGCATCTGAAATCGTCTTTGCGTGATTGAATTTGCCAGTCGTAATGGTTCGCTGGCATTTCGATAATGTTTCGCAAAAAAACCACGCTGTAGGAAACCATAGGCGCAACGTTGTGCTCAACCATCTTGCTTTTTGTTACAGTTGCGCCGTATATTGAAGTTCGTTTAACGGGGTGACGTAATGACAACTTTGACAGAAAATGTCAGCCTGAAGATTATGGTGATCGACGATAGCAGCACGATCCGGCGATCAGCGGAGATTTTTCTGGGGCAGGCAGGTTATCAGGTCGTACTTGCCGACGATGGTTTCGATGCACTTGCCAAGATGAATGACCACAAGCCAGCCTTGATATTTTGCGACATATTGATGCCCAGGCTGGATGGGTATCAAACCTGCGCGCTGATAAAAAAAAGCGCCAAATTCCACACAACGCCCGTCATCATGCTTTCCTCGAAAGATGGATTATTCGACCGTGCGCGCGGCGCCATGGTCGGCTCCAATGCCTATCTCACCAAACCATTTACCAAAGACAGCCTGTTAAAAACAGTGCGTGAACATACGGCTCCTGCGCTTCCCAGGTAATTTTTTGAATCTAAGGTTTTTATGGCCATACAAAAAATTCTCATCGTCGACGACTCTCCGACAGAACGCTATTTTCTTTCGGACATTCTGATCAAGAACGGGTTTTCGGTTTCCACCGCGGAGAACGGTGAAGAAGCGCTGGTAAAAATCAAGGCCGACAAGCCGCAACTGATCCTGATGGATATTGTCATGCCAGGGCAAAACGGCTTCCAGGTTACCCGTGCCATTACGCGCGACCCGGCAACCCAGGACGTGCCTGTCATTATCTGCACCAGCAAGGGTCAGGAAACTGACCGCATCTGGGGATTGCGGCAAGGTGCGCGCGACTATATCGTCAAGCCGGTCGACCCGCAGGAGTTACTGGCAAAAATTGCGGCATTGGGATAATTCACTTCCATGACGCAAACGCCCTCAGACGGTTTGTCGGATAAGGTTTTCAGGAAGCCGGATACGGCTGCGCGCCGCTCGCGTCTGCGGGAATTTCAATCCCAACTGGTTGAGCGCATGCAGGCCGCCCGCAGCGGCGTTGACGCGCGCGTCAACCAGCTTGGCATCATGATAGACCAAAGCCGCTGGCTGCTGAATCTGCAAGAGGCTGGTGAAATCGTTTCCGTCGGCCCAATCACGCCGGTTCCCCTGACCCAGGAGTGGTTCCTCGGTCTGTCCAACTTGCGGGGCAATCTGATCAGTGTCATCGACTTCGCGCGTTTTCAAGGTCTCGCGCCATCGATTGTCGACAAGAATAGCCGCATCGTAGCGTTCGCCCCCGCGTTGTCCTTCAACAGCGGCTTGCTGGTTTCACGTGTCATGGGCTTGCGAAACGTTGCCGAAATGGAGGTCCAGTCCATTGGGCCGGATGAAGAGGGTGCGCGATGGGCTACCCGGCGTTATATCGATCAAGAATCGCAAGTCTGGACAGAACTCAACCTGTCTTTGGTCGTGCAAGACCCGCAATTTCTGCATGTTGGTTTATTAGCTGCCAGGTTGTAAGTGCCTGTCAAGATAGGCACTAGAGCGGTTTGCGAGTCGGTGTGCGGACTCGCAAATCGCTCTAAGCCTGGGCGCAATGTAATTGGTATTAGGAGAATCAGTAATGGCATTTAATCTACCGTTCTTTTCCAAGGGCAAACGTGCAGAATCTGCCGGACAGGCTGGCGTCATTGCCCATGATCTCTCCATGGCCGCCAATCCGGCGAACGCGGCAAGTACCAGGCATGCATCCGGATCCGAGCAGCCCTCCAATGGCGGGCGTACTGCGTCCTCATCTGCTAAAAATGCCACTTTCCTCGGCGATGCATTAGAAAAGACCGGCAAGATTCGACTGCCGTTGATCGGCCGCCTGCCGCTGCAGAGACAAGTACGTCTGCTTCTGCTGCTGCTCGGCGGCGCTCTCGTTCTGGGCACGATTTTCGTCTGGCTCAATTCCAGTGCGTCAACCGTCAGGTCCACCCAAACGCAAATTGCCGGTGATGCGCTGATGCATTCGCAGCGGATAGGCAAGGCAGCGCCAAATGCGATTCAGGGCAATCTCAAGGCATTCACGCAACTGGCAGACAGCCGCAAGGAATTTAACGCCGATTTGAAAGTGCTCTCCGAAGGCGGAATATATCAAGGCCGTGAGATTGATTCGCCTACCGGTGCGTTGACGGGCATGCTGAACGAGACACGCAAGGTCTGGACCAATTCCGACAAGGCTTCTGCAACCATTCTCAAGCTGGAGAAGGAACTGGCCGGTTTTGGCGCAACCTTGCAAAAACTCAATTCACTTTCTCCTGCCCTGCTTGAATTGACCGAGCAGATTGCCACCTTGAAGGCGCAGGGCGGCGCATCGCCAAGGGAAATCTCCGCGTCCGGACAACTCGTCATGCTGACCCAACGGCTTGGCCGCAGTGCCAATGAGTTCCTGACCTCGGAAGGCGTGAATCCGGAGACAGCGTTCTTGCTGGGCAAAGACACCAATACATTCCGGGATATCACCGATGGATTCCTGACCGGCAGCGATGTCTTGCGGCTGTCAGCGACCAAGGACCAAGATACACGCGATAAATTAAGCGAGTTGCAGATCGTCTTTGCCGAGTACCAGAAATCGGTGGCCAGCATTCTTGGAAATCTGCAAAATTTCATCGCCGCCAAACAATCCGAGCAACTTATTTTCACGGAAAACGAAACATTGAAGGAACAACTGAGCAAGTTGCAAAAAGCCTATCGGGCTGAGGAAGACGCCTTGCCATGGACATACTGGGCGATGCTGTCATGCGCATTGCTGGCGCTGATTTCCGCTGCAGGCATCGCGCTGGCCCTGGTGCAGGACAGCCGCAATCGAACGGCGGAAGCGGACTTGCGTCGCGAAGCTGCGGAGGCGCAACGACTGCAGGCACAACTGCAGGAGGAAGAAGCGAAGAATGCCAATGACCAGAACCAGGCTGCGATTTTGCGCCTGATGAATGAATTGCAGGAAGTGGCAGACGGCGACTTGACGGTCCAGGCGACGGTGTCCGAGGATATTACCGGCGCGATTGCCGATTCGCTGAACTACACGGTGGAAGAATTGCGCGGTCTGGTCGGACGTGTGACCAATACCGCAGAACAAGTGACTTTCGCCTCCAACCAGGCGCAAAATATTTCGTCCGAACTGCTCGCCGCCTCGCACAAACAATCGCGGGAGATTCAGGAAACCGGCCAAGCTGTGCTCGACATGGCGGTGCAGATTACCGATGTTTCAAAATCAGCCAACGAATCGGCGGAGGTGGCGCGCCAGTCGGTGACTGCCGCGGAGCAGGGTTCAAAGGCCGTGGAAAACGCGATCAAGGGCATGAACGAGATCCGCGAGCAAATCCAGGAGACGTCCAAACGGATCAAGCGTTTGGGTGAATCCTCACAGGAGATTGGTGAAATCACCGAGCTGATTTCCGACATTACCGAACAGACCAACGTGCTGGCGCTGAACGCTGCGATTCAGGCAGCATCCGCCGGTGAAGCAGGACGCGGCTTTTCGGTGGTTGCCGAAGAGGTGCAGCGGCTTGCCGAACGTTCCGGCGAAGCGACCAAGCAGATCGGCGCCCTGGTTCGCACCATTCAGACGGATACGCATGACGCAGTCGCCGCTATGGAAAAATCGACGCAGGGTGTGGTTGAAGGGGCCAAACTGTCCGATGCGGCAGGCGCGGCCCTGTCCGATATCCGGCGTGTGTCCAATCAACTGGCTGAATTGATTCAGGGAATATCATCGGCGACCGAACAGCAGGCGACCTCGGCTAGCGGCGTCGCGCAGAATATTCAGAATATTCTGACCGTAACCGAACAAACGCAGCAGGGTACGCAGCAGACAGCACATTCAATTCGAGAACTTTCCAAGCTGGCTGAGGAGCTCAAGAATTCCGTGTCACGTTTCCGGGTCGCTGCCTGATCGTCGACTCTGCCGCCATCCTATGGAGATGGGCCGATCATTCAGTCAGGCGAGCCATGAAGTAGCGGAACTGACAAAGATGACTGTCTTCGGAGCATAACCGCCATGGCAATGAAGCGTTGGCTGGCCTGGCGGGAAAATATGGCGTTGTATGTTACTTTAGGGCAATATACTGGCATCAGATTTTAGTTTTGTTTTCGTTTCGCATGGGCTTTTGGTTCCATGTGTATGGCCCATTAAGTGTGCGTGGTGATCAGCTGCTGGTCGGGCTTGTCATCTTTTGAACCCACGAGGCAGTCATGACTACCAATGCTTCCGATCAAAATGTTCGGGACAATTTCGATACTGGCCCGTTGTCCTGGGTGATGGGTGAAATTCGCGAAGCGCTCACCCGCTCAATGACGACGATCCAGGATGCTGTGCCTCTGGACAGCGAAGCGCAGTCGACTGCACTGCGCCATGCAAAGACCTATTTACATCAGGCGCACGGCGCGCTGCAAATGGTCGATGTGGATGGCGTTGCGATCCTTACCGAAACGGTGGAGGAGATGCTCGACAGGCTGGAGTCAGGCAAGCTCAAGCTGACACAGGAACTGGCGCAGTCAATTTCCAATACCTATCAGGCAGTGCTTGAGTATCTGGAAGAATTATTGGCAGGTGAGGCCCATCAACCGGTTCGCCTGTTCCCCTATTACAAATCCTTGCTGGAATTCCGTGGCGCGGAACGGATTCATCCTGCCGACCTGTTTTTCCCTAACCTGGCGATCCGGCCGCAACTGCCGCTGGCGCCCCCTTCTGATCAAGCGCTTGACTACGCCGCATTGCGCCGCAGTTTTGAGAAGGCGCTGTTGCCATTTCTCAAAGAGGCCAAGGACACCCCCGAAAGCGCGAACGCAGCCGCGTTGGGCAAGGTGATTGCTGAAATCGAGCGCGCCCAGAGCAATCAGGCATTAAGGGGCTTCTGGTGGGTGATGGGTGGATTTGCGGAAGTTGTGGCATCCGGAAAAATATCCAGGGAACTGTATGTGAAGCAGCTTTTCGCGCGGATCAACCTGCAGATTCAGCGTATGAGCGAAGGCTCGTCCGGCATTGCGGAACGACTGCTGCGCGACGCATTGTTTTTCATAGCACAAGCAAAAGCGCCACCGTTGCGCGCGCAGCAGATCCGCGCCGCTTATCAGCTTGAAGGCCAGGTGCCAGGGGATTACACAGAAAAACGCTACGGAAAAATTGATGCCGAATCATTACTGATCGCCAAGGAGAAACTGTCGGCGGCGAAGAACATCTGGAACCGTTTTGCAGGTGGGGAAGCAGGGGTGTCGGAATCATTTGAGCAGGAAATGGACGGCTTGACTGAAGCCGGCTCAAAGCTGGGATCATCCTCTCTTTCCAAATTGCTGCACCAGGTTCGCGGGGTTGCGCAACATGCCGCCCGTTCAGGTTTGGGCGCCACTCTGGGGCTCGAGATCGCAACCAGCCTGTTATTCATTGAAAATGCGTTGAACCACCCCAGCCGCCTGTCCGAAGATTTTTCCGAACGCGCAGATGCGATGACGGCAAGGCTGGCGTCGATTGTCGCCGGCAAGGAGCCGGCCCAGTCAGCTGAATGGCTTGACGATATCTCGCGCGAAGCGCAACAAAGGCAAACCATCACGGTGTTGGCCGTTGAAATGCAATCGAGTCTTGGGCAGGTTGAAAAGATGCTCGATGAGTTTTTCAGCGCACCCGCCAGACGCGCAGCGCTTGGCCCCGTCGATGCGATATTGCATCAGATCGAGGGAGCGCTGGCAATACTCGATGAAAACGATGCGATTCGTGCGGTACGGCATACCCGCGCCGCTGTAAAAAGGTTTATCGATGCTGAGGCTGATGCGGTCCCGAATTCAGGGGAGTTCCAGCATGTGGCCCAGAATATCGGTGCGCTCAGCTTTTTCATAGAGACCTTGCAACTTCATTCGGAAGGTGTAAAAAAGCGCTTTTTATTCGATGACGCAAGTGGTGTGTTTCACGCCAATCTTCAAAAAAAAAACATAGTACTTGACTCAACTTCCGGTATAGGAATTGACGTGGATTCTGATTCGCCGATCGAGAATTCTGAACTCCCTCCCGACGCTTCCGGCGATTGGGAGATGCCCACTGTCGAGGCCGACATGCTTCGCCACCAGCAGCTATCCGCCGCGCTGGCCAAGTCGTTGCATGCCACCCCGGACAATCCGGATCTGCAGAAGCAGTTGAAAGAATCGCTGGCGCGTATCCGTTCAGACGCCGCCCTGGTGGAAGATGCCGACGCCGGCAAACGGGCGCAAGCCGCGATGAATATCATGAACGGACCGGATTTTGTCGCTTCCGAAGCGGCCATGACGGAGATCAGCGCCGCGATTGCAGGTGCAACCACAAGGTCTGAAGCGGACGCCCCTCCCGCCGCCGCGGCGCAAATTACGCCGGTCAGTGCCGTTGCGCCCGCCAGTGCCGCCGTGGTCGAACCCTTCACCACGGTCGTAGTGCCCGACACGGATGAGGCGATTGACGCCGAACTGCTCGAGATCTTTCTGTCGGAGGCTGATGAAGTGCTGGCCTGCGTGACACAGACGATGCCCGCACTGCGCGACGCGATGAACAACCAGGATCATTTGACGACGCTGCGCAGGTCATTTCATACGCTCAAGGGGAGCGGCCGAATGGTCGGCCTGATGGCGTTTGGCGATGCGGCCTGGAGTATTGAGCAAATACTGAATCTGAGGTTGTCTGAGAATCTCGGCGGATCAACGGATATTTTCGCTTTGATCGACAAGGCGGCCGAGGTGTTGGGGGCTTGGGTAACGGAGCTTCGCTCGAACGGCAATTCAGAGCGTACCGCGGCATCGCTGGTCAGCGCAGCTGAACGTGTCAAGGCAGGAGAACCCTTCTCTTTTGAAGAGAATGTCGACGTGCCTGCCGCATCCGGGATCGAGGTCGAGATCGAGATAGAAACGTCGCTGCCTGATGCCAGCCCATCCGCCGCCCTGGCATATGAGGCGGATGGCGCGTTGGCGCTGCCGCAGGTCGAAGAAGGACAGATGTCCGATGCCGATATGGCCGCTTTCCATATTGAAGAAGCCACTTTCGCAGTCGAACCGGCGCCGCCTCCTGTTGTTGCCATGCCTGAACTTGCCGCGCCGGACCCGCTTCCGGTGTCGCAGGTGATTCATTTTCCCGAGATAGGGGTGTTCGAGAAGAAAAATGACGACAATATCAAACGCATAGGCTCTATCGAGATCAGTCTGCCCTTGCATAATATTTATTTGGCGGAAACAGATGAGCTATCGCGGCTTTTGTCGAATGACCTGGCGGAGTGGCGTCACGAACCGGAACGCGGTGTCAATATCCTCGCCGTTCACGCCGCCCACTCCCTGGCTGGCAGTTCCGCCACCATCGGATTCGAGCCCCTGCAAGAAGTAGCGCAAGCATTTGAAATGGTGTTGCAAACCCTGGCGCGCCAACCTGTGCCGGTCACCGCCGCCGAATACGACATGCTTGAGCGTGGCGTGGCGTGCGTGAAGCAGATGCTGCAAATGTTTGCGTTGGGAGAAATGCCGGCGCATGAACCACAGCGGGTCAGGGAGCTCGAGCGCCTGCGGCAAGATTTTGTCATTCGCGCTAAAAAAATCGAATCCGATACACGTGCTTCTGTTTTGGCGAGCAATGAAGCGGATGCCGAACACCTTGCGCTTCTGGTGGAGAGAAGGGCCGATGATTCGGTACCCGGCTCGTCCGCTCCGGATGACAAAGAGGAAGAGTTGTCTGCTCTGGCGGTGCAGGAGCAGGAACAAGAGCAAGAAGTGATGATCTCGCGGGACTTGACGCCGCAAGATGACCTTGACAAGGATTTGCTGCCGGTATTCCTCGAAGAGGGTAGTGATATTTTGCCTCAGATGGGCTTACTGCTGAGGTCGTGGAAGCAGGAGCCTGCCGCAACGAATTTTGCGCCTCAGCTATTACGTTTGCTACACACCATCAAGGGCAGTGCGAGGATGGCAGGGGCGATGGCGCTCGGCCAGCATATGCACGAGATGGAAAGCCGCGTCGAGAAGATCACGCATGCGGCGACACATTCGCCGGACGCGATTGAAGAATTGCTTGGCCGTCTCGATCTTGGCTTGCATCTGTTTGATCAGTTGCAGAATCCGGCTGCCGTCAACCCAGCCGCCGGGAAAAGCGGCGTGCCGCATGAAGCGCCGCAGCCGCGTGACGCTGTCAAACCGTTAGCCGCTGTCACAGGCAATGTCCTGGTGACGCCGGCGCCGCTGGAGTCCATGGCTTCCGTCCGCGGTGTTGCGCCCTCCGGAGCCAACGTGCCGATGGTGCGGGTACGGGCCGACATCCTGGACCGGTTGGTAAACCAGGCGGGTGAAGTATCGATCTCCCGTTCAAGAGTGGAAACGGAAATCGACACGCTGCGACTATCCTTGTCCGAATTGACTGAAAATGTGTCGCGCCTGCGCGGCCAGTTGCGCGAGATTGAAATTCAGGCGGAATCGCAGATGGCGTCGCAGATGGCGCATTCGGTAGACCGCGAATTCGATCCGCTGGAGTTTGATCGCTTCACACGTTTGCAGGAACTCACGCGCATGATGGCCGAGAGCGTCAACGACGTGGCCTCCGTACAGCAGAATCTGAGCAGGACCGTCGACGGCGCCACCATCGACCTGAGCGCACAGGGACGTCTGACGCGCGATCTGCAACAGGACCTGATGCGCGTGCGCATGGTGCAGTTCGCCAGCATTTCGGAGCGCCTGTATCGTGTTACGCGCCAGGCTTCCAAGGAAATCGGCAAGCGTATCAATCTTGATATTCGCGGCAGCGCTGTGGAGATCGACCGCAGCGTGCTGGAAAAAATGGCTGGCCCCTTCGAGCATTTGTTGCGCAATTCGATAGTCCATGGCATCGAATCAGCCGAGGAGCGTCTTGCTGCCGGCAAGAGCGAGACGGGTGAGCTGCTGGTTGAGATCCGGCAGGAGGGAAATGAAGTCGTGATTCAATTCTCCGATGATGGCCAGGGTTTGCATCTCGACCGGATTCGCCAGAAAGCCAAGGCTACCGGCTTGCTGACCGACGACTCGGAAACATCCGATGCACAATTGAAGGACCTGATTTTCCATCCTGGATTCTCAACGGCGCATGAAGTCACCGAATTGGCGGGACGGGGTGTCGGCATGGATGTGGTGCGTTCCGAAGCGGCTGCGCTCGGCGGCCGTATTTCCATCGTCAGCGAGGAGGGCAAGGGCGCGAAATTCACGATCCAGCTGCCATTGACGCTGGCGGTCACGCAGGTGGTTCTTCTTTCTACCGGCGGCACGACATATGCAGTGCCATCCGTATTGGTGGAGCAGGTGCAGCAACTGAAGGCAAATCCGCTGGCCGCCGCCTACAATGAGGGTGCCGTGACCTGGCAGAACAACCGGGTGCCCATGTTCTACCTGTCGACATTGTTGGGCGACCTGAACGCCACGCCATTGGCGCAGCAGTATTCTCCGATGGTGATCCTGAAGAGTGGTCATGACCGTGTTGCCATCCACGTCGATGAAGTCATCGGCAACCGCGAGGTGGTGGTGAAGAATATCGGCCCGCAGTTGGCGCGCATGGTGGGTGTTGCCGGCGCCACCGTCATGGGCTCGGGCGATATTGTGCTGATTCTTGACCCGGTTCCGCTGGCGCAACGGACAAACCAGAACACGGCACGCCTGCCGCGTGCACAAGGCATGGGTGCCGCCGGTGATATGGGGGCGGTTGCCGAGATGGCTTTGCCGACCGCAGCCGTCGCCAAAGCGCAACCGGTGCAAGGCTTGCGTACGCAGCATATCGTGATGGTCGTGGACGATTCATTGACAGTGCGGCGTGTCACGCAGCGTTTCCTGGCGCGCGAAGGTTATCAGGTTGTGCTGGCAAAAGACGGGGTCGACGCGCTGGAGCAATTGCAGTCGATCACGCCTGACGTCATGCTGGTCGATATCGAAATGCCGCGCATGGACGGCTTCGACCTGACACGCAACGTGCGCAGCGATGAACGCACGCGTCATGTTCCCATCATCATGATCACGTCGCGCACCGCCACCAAACACCGCAACTACGCAATGGAGCTTGGGGTCAACGAATATCTCGGCAAGCCTTATCAGGAAGCGGATCTGCTCAGGATTGTTGGCGAGTTTGCCAACAAGAAGACGCCGGTTGAGTGATGTCGCGGTCAAGCCTGTTGGGATCGGCATGAAGACATCGTGATGCAAGCTCAGCCTGGATTCCCGCCTGCGCGCTAACCTATACCCACATCTTTGCAAGTCTCCAGCCCTGTGCAATGGCGTAAAAGCGTTGTAGACCTTCAAGCATAGTGATCGGTCCAGGCTTGACCTGGCTGGCATATCCTTTCCAGCCACCCAATCGGGCGATGATCCAGGCGGCCCACGCCAACTTTCCCTGCTGGTGGGGGTTCTTCTGCTTGTCCGTGCGCCCTTCCAGTTGCGGCTGGAGGTTTTCCAGCACCTCAATATCGTCCTTCTCGAACACATCCGTCGCAGGACGATCCGTTTTTCCTTCCCGCGCCGCCGTCAATTGCAGCGTGCGGACCGCCGCCTGCAGTGCCGCGCTAGCCAGTTTCATCAGGTTTTCCCCTTCTTCCACCTGACTCGATTCCATATCCAGCCCCTGCTTTTTCAGGGTGCGAAACAACTGCTCGATTTGCCAGCGTTGGCGGTACCAGTCCACTATTTGCAATGCGTCTTCCACTCCTTGAATTGGATGGGTCGTCAATAACCGCCAATGGACCGGCTCTTCGCCTTCCACCACACTTTGCCCTAGCTCCCGCACTTCAACAACGCACAGAGTAATGCTTTTCTGGACCGCCTTGCTTTTGGCTGGCCGCGCAATGCTTACCTGTCCATAGCGAATTTCCATCTGCGCTCGATGGGCGGTGCGTTTGCCACTGCCGCCATTGCGCCCGCCAGCCGACACATAACTCTCATTGGCCGAGCGCGCCGCCACCTCAAATTCATAACAGGCCATTGCGGGCTGCGCCTCCAGCCAGTCAAACAGGTTGGTGCCGTCGGCAAGCTTGCGGTCCCGGCATACGCGCGTGAGCAAATGGGTGCGGCCGTCCGGAATCCGATCCCATTCTTCGTAAATGTCACTTTCCCTGTCCCCAACAATGGTAATCTGCTCTGCCTTGTCCAGACATTTTTTGGCCGCTTGCGCTGCCTGTAGCCAGCGCCACGATTCCTTTTCTTCAATCGGCAAATTCGTGTAGTCGGCCGCGGCGGCCTTGGTCCTGACCCAGGCATGCTGATGCGCCAAACCCAGGCACGCCCCACTTCGGGCATCCAACACCAGGACCGGGTGAATGAACAGCCCCGCATCCTTGTTATTTCCCACCTTGCCCAAACCGGCGCTGCGCCTGCTGTGCTTTTGATAGTTCAGCTCGCTCGTATCCTGGATGGCCAGCACCGACAATCCCGTTGCCAACTTCCCGGTTTTCAGGCAGCTTTCTCTGATGATTTCCTGTCGGGTGACGTTCGGATTATGCAACCAGCGGCCAAACCGCTTTTCCGTTGCCCAGTCCCGTCCCAATCGTCGTAGGCAGACGGTTTCCTGCTCTACCATCCGGCTGTACAACAGCGCGCCGGTTCTGCTTAAGCGCTTATCTCCAAATTCCCCAATGAAATACTCTTGCTCTGGCATTGCCGCCGCGACCATGTCCATCTCCTTTTTCCGTGCAACTCATACCCGCTTTGATTCAGCGATAGGACATGCGTTGCAAAGATATGGGTATAGGTTAGCGCCTGCGCGGGAATGACGGTGGTAATTTGTACGATCTCCACTCTCACTACCGTCATTCCAGCGAAAGCGGGAATCCATAACCCGCTAGCACGGGAACTACGTCGATATCCCTCCAGGCACGCTGCATCACCCCCGACCTGATAAACATTCCCCGCCCTTCGCTGGATCGTTTTATCGATTCGCTTTGCCATGCGAGCTGAATGGATAAAATCGAGCTCAGTCCGACACCTGGGCCGCCCCTTCGAATAAATCCGGCGGCAGCTGTTTGACGGCGTCGTAAGTCATCAAGATGTGCTGCGCCAATATGTCGGCAGCGCGGTCTGCGTCCCGATTCAGCGTGGCGTCGACGATGATCTGATGCTCGCCATGTACATCGCGCGGAATTGGCTGGCGCGTGACGACCAGACGGCGATAACGTTCCGCCTGCTGGTACAGCAGGCCCAGGAAATGATGCGTCCAGCGTGAGGTGCAGGCGCTGATCAGTGCGTGATGAAATTCACGGTTGCGCTCTTCCCACTCATTAAAACCTTCGACCCGGCTGTCCGCCAGGCGCTCCTCCGCGCGTGTGAGCCGATGAAACGCCGCGATCACCCGACCCTCCCAGACATCATCGCCATCCCTGATCGATTGACGCAGCGCATCGGTTTCCAGCACGATCCGAGTCTGCGTGATATCGAAAAAGTCGGAGATGGAAATCGGGGTCACATGGAAGCCGCGCTGGCTGTGGGATACCACCAGGGCATCCGATACCAGCAAGGTTAACGCTTCCCGCAACGTGCCTGCTCCCAACCCGTACGAATCCTTCAAATGCTCGACGCGCAACCTTGATCCGGGCGCGAGCCGTCCCTCGATGATATCGCGCCGTAAATGGGCATAAGCAGTTTTTACCAGGGTGCTGGATGTCTGTGGCTGCTTTTCGGATGTTGGTTTTGCAAGGTTTTCTAGCATGGGCATTGATGGTCAGGCTTTCGTCTTCCCGGAAGACAGTTTGTACATTGAATTTTAAGCGCATTCATAAATTAAACCAAGATTAATCGCAATTCTCGAGATTTAATATTGACGCCGATATTTTTAATGTTTATTCTGAATAACACTTTTACGAGCAATTTCCTGCAAGACAGGTTTTCCAGAAAGGCCATGAAAAATGATTCATTTGCATGACATACGTTATGTCAGGCTGGGGACCAAGGATCTCGAAACATCGGTACGCTTCGCGACCGATGTGCTTGGCCTCGAAGTGGCGCGGAAAACCGCAAAGACAGCCTACTTTCGTTCCGATCACCGCGACCACACGCTTTGCTATTTTGAAGGCGACCCGCGCGACCAGACTTCCGCTTTCGAAGTCGATACGCAGGAAGAGCTGGATCGCGCCGCCGATCTGCTCGAGAAAAACGGATGCCGGGTCACGCGCGGTACTGCCAATGAAGCGGAAGAGCGCTGCGCGCGCGACCTCATCAATTTCAAGGACTTGTCCGGCAACAGCATTGACCTCGTGTATGCAGCGCAGTACAGCGGCCGCCGCTATTTCCCCTCGCGCGACGCCGGCATTACCGGCTTCAGCCACATCGGCTTGCGCACGCTGGATGCCCGGCGCGACGAGGCTTTCTGGACCGGGCTGCTCGGCGCCAGGGTGAGCGACAGGATCGGCGAGGCGCCGTTGTTGCGCATCGACGAGGTCCATCACAAGATTGCGCTGTTTCCGTCGACCTTCGCCGGTGTCCAGCACATCAATCATCAGGTGGAGAGCATCGATGATGTCATGCGCGCCTATTACATCCTGGTCGAGCGTGGCATTCCGATCCGCTTCGGCCCTGGCCGGCATCCGACATCCGGCGCGCGATTCCTTTACTTCGACGGCCCGGACGGCATGATCTTCGAGTACTCGACCGGCGTGCGCCTGATCACCGCGGAAGAAGAAAAAACCTACCGGCCGCGCAATTTTCCCAGCACGAATTCCTCATTCTGCATGTGGGGATCCAAGCCCGATATTCCGGAATTCAAGAAATGACGGCAACAGTTTCCACAAAAACCGACGCGCGTCAGCAGTGCCTCGTGCGTGTTGCGGCGCGGGCGCTGGCAAGGGCCAACCTGGTGCACGCCTATGGCCATTGCAGCATGCGTCTTGATGCAGAGCGGTTCCTGGTCTGCGCCGCCAGGCCGATGAGCCTGATCGCGCCTCTTGAAGACGGCACGGTCGTTGCTGTCCATGGCGATCTGCCGGATGGTGTGCTGGGCGAGGTGCGGATTCATCAGCAGATTTATCGCAGCCGGCCCGACATCGGCGGCATCGTGCGCAGCATGCCGCGCGATGTGATGACGCTTTCCGCCGCCCGCGTGACACCCAGTCCGCGGCATGGCATGGGTTCCTATTTTTCGCCCGGCGTCCCGCTCTGGGACGATCCGCAACTGGTGCGTACCGAAGCACAGGCGGCGGGGGTGGCGCAGACGCTGGGCACACAGCCGGCGGTGGTCATGCGCGGCAATGGCGCGGTGGTTGCTGCGCCCACGCTCGAACAGGCAGTTGTCCTGACCTGGTATCTGGAAGACGCAGCCCGGATTGAACTGCAGTTGCGCAGCGCGGGCCTGGCAGAAAGCGGACCCGTGCTGTCGCCAGAGGAAGCGCTCATGCGCGCGGTCGGCACCGGACGGATCTATGAACGGATGTGGGAATACCTTACGGCCGGCGATCCGGAAGCCGCAGGCCTGATTTGACAAGCAGAGAAAAGAAAATGACTGATTTTAAAAATTTCATCAACGGCCAGTGGGTCGCTTCCGCCAAAACATTTGAAAAGCGCAATCCCGCCGACAACAGCCTGGTCGGCATGGTGCATGAAGCGAGCCGGCAGGATGTTGACGCCGCGGTCAAGGCGGCGCGCGCCGCATTGAGCGGGCCGTGGGGCAAGATGAAGGTGCAGGAACGGGCCGACATGCTGCATGCGATTGCCAACGGCATCCTGCGCCGCGCGGAAGAATTCATCGCCGCCGAGATCGCCGATACCGGCAAACCTTACTCGCTGGCCAGTCATCTGGACATTCCGCGCGGCGCCGCCAATTTCAAGGTGTTTGCCGACCTGATCCGCAATGTGCCCGGCGAAAATTTTGCGATGGATACACCCGACAATGGCCGCGCGCTGAATTACACCGTGCGCACGCCACGGGGTGTGATCGGCGTCGTGTGTCCGTGGAACCTGCCGCTGCTGCTGATGACATGGAAGGTCGGCCCCGCGCTCGCATGCGGCAACACGGTCGTCGTCAAGCCATCTGAAGAAACACCTGCCACCACCACCTTGTTGGGCGAAGTGATGAACGAAGTCGGCGTGCCGCCCGGCGTCTTCAACGTGGTGCATGGATTTGGTCCCGAGTCGGCTGGCGAATTCCTGACTTCCCATCCGCAGGTCGACGGCATCACATTCACCGGCGAGACCAGCACCGGCGAGGCAATCATGAAGGCCGCCGCCAACGGCGTGCGCCCGGTATCGCTCGAGCTGGGCGGCAAAAATCCCGGCATCGTGTTTGCTGACGCCGACTTCGACAAGGCAGTCGCCGGCATTGCGCGGGCGACCTTCGAGAACAGTGGCCAGGTCTGCCTCGGCACCGAACGGGTCTACGTGCAGCGGCCGATTTTCGAGCGCTTCGTGGCGGCCCTCAAGGAGCGCGCCGAAGCATTCAAGATCGGCCATCCGACTGCGCCCGGCGTGAACTTCGGTCCCCTGGTCTCACTCGAGCACCGCAAAAAAGTGCTTCACTATTTTGAATTGGCAAAAACGCAGGGGGCGACGATCGTCACCGGCGGCGGTGTGCCGGCGATGCCGGCGGAACTTGCCGAGGGTGCCTGGATCCAGCCCACCATCTGGACCGGCCTGCCCGAAAGTTCAGCCGTGATCCGCGAAGAGATCTTTGGTCCGTGCTGCCATATCGCGCCATTCGACACGGAAGAAGAAGTGCTTGCGCTGGCCAATGCGACTCCTTACGGTCTCGCGGCAAGCGTGTGGACACAGAATCTCGGTGTCGCACATCGCTTGGGCAGTATGCTCGATGTCGGCATCTGCTGGGTCAACTCCTGGTTCCTGCGCGACCTGCGTACAGCATTCGGCGGCGCCAAACAGTCAGGTATCGGCCGTGAAGGCGGTGTTCATTCGCTCGAGTTCTACACGGAATTGCGTAACGTCTGTATCAAACTATAAGGCTGAATAAAATGACCCCTCAAAAAATCCAGCAGCATGGCGATGCCTTGTACAAGGCGCTCGTCGAGCGTGTGGCGATCGCCCCCCTGACCGAAACAGATCCGGACATCAGTATCGACGACGCCTACGGCATTCAGTTGCGCATGGTCGAACTCAGGCTGGCCGCCACCGGTGAACGTATCATCGGCAAGAAGATCGGCGTCACCAGCCAGGCAGTGATGGACATGCTCAAGGTCAACCAGCCGGACTTCGGTCATCTGACGTCCGGCATGGTCTATCCCGACGGCGCTGCCATTGCTGCCAATTCAATGATCGCCCCCAGAGCGGAAGGCGAGATCGCGTTCGTGCTCAGACACGACCTGCTCGGCCCCGGCATTACCAACGCGGATGTGCTGCGCGCTACCGAATATGTATTGCCTTGCTTCGAGATCGTCGATTCCCGCATCCGCGACTGGAAAATCAAGATCCAGGACACGGTCGCCGATAACGGTTCCTCCGCTGCATTCGTGTTAGGCGATGCTACCGCGGATCCGCGCAAGATCGATCTGTCCGTGGTCGGCATGACGCTGGAAAAAAACGGTGAGATCGTCGCCACCGGCGCCGGTGCCGCGGCGCTCGGTCATCCGCTCAACGCGGTTGCTTGGCTGGCGAATGAGCTGGGACGGCGCGGCATTCCGCTGCGCGCGGGAGAAGTGATCCTGTCCGGATCGCTGGCCGCGATGGTGCCGGTCAAGGCCGGCGATAACCTGCGCGTGAGCTTCGGCGGCATCGGTTCGGCCGGCGTGCATTTCGTCTAAAGGAATAACATGGCTCTCGATAAAACAACGATACAAAAGCTCGCGCAGCATCTCGACCGCGCTGAAATGCAATGCGAGGAGGTGAGCAAGATCACCGATGATCATCCCGAGCTGGACTGGGACGACGCGTATGCGATCCAGGATGCGATTCGCGCAATCAAGCAGGCACGCGGCACGCGCATAGTCGGCCTCAAGATGGGACTGACCTCGCTCGCCAAGATGAAGCAGATGGGCGTGGTTGATCCGGTGCGCGGCTTTCTGACCGATTACGGCGTAGTTGCCGATGGCGGCGAGTGCGACACCAAAGGCCTGATCCATCCCAAGGTGGAAGCCGAGATCGCTTTTGTTACCCGGGTCGCGCTGCGTGGCCCTGGCTGCCACATTGGCGACGTGCTGGCAGCCACGGATTTTGTGCTGCCTGCGGTGGAGGTCATTGACTCGCGCTACAAGAATTTCAACTTCGACATGAAGAGCGTGATCGCCGATAACACTTCGGCGGCCCGCTTTGTGGTGGGCGGCAGGTCGTGCAATGCGATGGACCTGGACCTGAAAAACCTCGGTGTGGTGATGGAAAAAAACGGCGTTGTTGTGGCAACTGCCGCCGGCTCGGCGGTGCTGGGGCATCCGGCGCAAAGCGTCGCGATGCTGGCCAACATGCTCGGCGCGCGCGGCGAGGAAATCCCGGCCGGCACGCTGATCCTGACGGGTGGCGTCACCGAAGCCATCTCAGTTGCCAAAGGCGACAACATCACCGTCCGATATCAGCATCTCGGCTCGTTATCGCTGCGCTTCATCTAACCCTCATACAAAAACGGAGACCCCATGCCATTCGCCCAGATTTCGATCATCGAAGGCCGTTCGCCGGAGCAGATCGAAGCCATGATTCACGAAGTCACCGATGCGATCCACCGCAGCATTGGCGCACCGGTCGAGACAATCCGCGTGCTGGTCGAGGAATTGCCGAGCACTCATTGGGGCATCGGCGGCAAGACTGCAAAGTCGCTCGGCCGCTGAACCTGCCGCATCATTCATCAAGGAAATCACTGTGTCCACACTTAAAGCTGCCATCATCGGTTCCGGCAATATCGGCACCGACCTGATGATCAAGATCCTGCGCAATGGGAAATCGGTTGCGATGGGGGTGATGGTCGGCATCGATGCCGCCTCCGACGGACTGGCCCGCGCCCAGCGCATGGGCGTCGCCACCACGCACGACGGTGTCGAAGGCCTGGTCAACATGCCGGAATTCGGCGACATCGACATCGTGTTCGATGCCACCAGCGCCGCCGCCCATGTGAAAAATGACGCATTCCTGCGCCGCCACAAGCCAGGCATCCGCATCATCGATCTGACGCCTGCCGCAATCGGTCCGTACTGCGTGCCGGTGGTGAACCTGAGCGCGCATGAAGACGCGCTCAACCTGAACATGGTCACCTGCGGTGGCCAGGCGACGATCCCGATGGTGGCGGCAGTATCGCGCGTGACCAGGGTGCATTACGGCGAGATCGTCGCGTCGATCGCCAGCAAGTCGGCCGGTCCAGGCACACGCGCCAATATCGACGAGTTCACTGAAACCACTTCCAAGGCAATCGAGACGGTCGGCGGCGCTACCCGCGGCAAGGCGATCATCGTGATGAACCCGGCCGAGCCGCCGCTGATCATGCGCGACACCGTGTATTGCCTGGCTGATTCCGGCGCCGACATGGAACAGACCAAACGCCAGATCGTTGAATCGGTTGCCAGGATGGTGCGCGATGTGCAGGCTTATGTGCCGGGCTATCGTCTCAAGCAGGCAGTGCAGTTCGACCTGATCGATGCCGGACAGCCGTTGAATATTCCCGGCGTCGGCAAGCTCGCCGGCCTGAAGGTCAGCATTTTCCTCGAGGTCGAAGGCGCTGCGCATTACCTGCCTGCATATGCCGGCAACCTCGACATCATGACCAGCGCCGCACTTGCGTGCGCCGAGCACGTCGCCGAAAAAACTTCGGCCTGACAGGAGAGCACAACATGAAGAAAAAACTCTATATCTCCGACGTCACCCTGCGCGACGGCAGCCACGCCATCCGCCATCAGTACAGCCTCGAACAGGCCAAGGCGATTGCCAGGGCGCTCGATGAGGCCAAGGTCGATTCCATCGAAGTGGCGCACGGCGACGGCCTGCAAGGCGGCAGCTTCAACTACGGCTTCGGCGCCCATACCGACGTCGAGTGGATCGAAGCCGTCGCCAGCGTGGTCAAGCATGCGCGCATCACCACCCTCCTGATCCCGGGCATCGGCACCGTGCACGACCTGAAGGCGGCCTATGACGCCGGTGTCCGCACCGTGCGTGTGGCCACCCACTGCACCGAGGCCGATGTCTCCAGGCAGCACATCGAATACGCCCGCAATCTGGGCATGGAGGCGGTGGGTTTCCTGATGATGAGCCACATGCAAACGCCCCAGGGCCTGGCCCAGCAGGCCAAGCTGATGGAGAGCTACGGCGCGACCTGCTGCTACATGGCCGACTCCGGCGGGGCGATGAACATGAACGACGTGCGCGACCGCTTCCGCGCGTTCAAGGACGTGCTCAAGCCCGAGACCGAGACCGGCATGCATGCACATCACAACCTCAGCCTCGGGGTCGCCAATTCCATCGTCGCCGTGGAGGAAGGGTGTGACCGGGTTGACGCCAGTCTCGCCGGCATGGGGGCGGGCGCCGGCAATGCGCCGCTGGAAGTGTTTATCGCCGCGGCTGACCGCATGGGCTGGAACCATGGCTGCGATCTGTTCAAGCTGATGGATGCGGCCGACGATATCGTGCGCCCCATGCAGGACAGGCCGGTGCGGGTTGACCGGGAAACGCTGGCGCTTGGTTATGCCGGTGTCTACTCCAGCTTTCTGCGCCATTCCGAAGTGGCGGCAGAAAAATACGGGGTCAAAACGCTCGACATCCTGGTTGAACTTGGGCGCCGTCGCATGGTGGGCGGACAGGAAGACATGATCGTCGACGTCGCGCTGGATCTGCTGCAAAAAGCACGGAGCAAATAGCGCTTTTCTGCAGCGGCCCTATCCGTCTGAAGATTCGGCCACTTTTTTCACCACTGCGTAGCGGGCAAGCGTACGCAAGCGCGCTTCCTCATGCAGGACGATGGGAGCAGGATAGTTCCCGCCCAGTGTGACCCCGGCCAGCGCCAGTTCGGCGGCGGTCAGCCGCCATGGCGCGTGCATTTTCCTGTTGTCCAGCCTGGCCAGTTGCGGCAGGTAACGGCGAATGAACTTGCCTTCGGGATCAAATTTTTCCGATTGTGTGACCGGATTGAAAATCCGGAAATACGGTTGTGCGTCGCAGCCCGATGACGCGGCCCATTGCCAGCCGCCGTTATTTGCCGACAGATCGAAGTCATTCAGTTGTTCCGCAAAATAACGTTCCCCCCAGCGCCAGTCAATTCCGAGATCCTTGATCAGGAAGCTGGCCGTCACCATGCGCAAGCGGTTATGCATGTAGCCGGTCTGGTTCAGCTGGCTCATCGCCGCATCCACCAGCGGAAAACCGGTGCGGCCATCACACCATGCCTGGAACAGCGCTTGCGCGGCGGGACCGGACTCCCATTGAATCTTGTCGTACTCCGGTTTGAATGCACGCTCCGCGACATGCGGATGATGATGCAGGATCATGAAATAAAAATCGCGCCAGATCAGTTCCGACAACCAGACCGGCGCGCCGGCGCCGCCTTCGCCGGATTGTATGGTCTCCAGCGCGCGCCGCACCAGTGACCTGATCGACACGGTGCCGAAGCGCAAGTGGACCGACAGGTAAGAAGGCCCCTTTACCGCAGGAAAATCACGGGTGTTGCCATACTGCGCGATACGCAGCACGAAGTCATCGATCAGGGTTTGTCCTCCCGACATGCCGGTTGGAATATGCAACGCCGCCAGGTTGGTTTTCTCGAAACCCAATGCCGCCAGTGACGGCGGCGCTGCCTCGCCTGCCATGGGTGGCGCCAGCCGCGCCGCATGTTGTTCTACCGGATGCGGCGCCAGGTGCAACTCGTTGAATCGCTCATGCGGCTCTGCCTGCAGTCTCTTCAGCCAGGCATTCTTGTACGGCGTGAAAACGGAAAAGGGCCGTCCGGCCAGCGACAGCACTTCCTCTTTCTCGAAAATGACCTGATCCTTGAACGTCTGCAGCGTGCGTCCGGCCGCCGCCAGCGTTGCGGCAATCCGACCATCGCGTGCGATCGCCGCCGGCTCGTAATCATGGTTGGCAAATACGGCATCGACACCGAGTTCGGCAGCCAGCGCCGGGATGGCTGTTGTTGCCGCGGCATGGCGGACAATCAGAAAGCCGCCGATGGCGCGCAGTTCGGCATCCAGTTCGATGATGCTGGCATGAATGAATTCAACACGGCGATCCGCCTTCAGCCCCTTGTCCAGCAAGGGTTGCAGGATTTCCTTGTCAAAGATGAATGCGCAGTACACGGTGCGGCTTTGCTGCAGCGCCTGCGACAGCGCGGTGTGGTCAAAATTGCGCAAATCGCGGCGAAACCAGACCAGGGACTTGTTAAATTGGGTCATGACTCATCATTGCTTCAAGTGTTCGGGGACGTGGGCAGGCTAACCGGCCACATCATGACAGATTTGTGTGTTTGCTATCACGGCAGTCCGGCGACGCGGGGTGAAACCGCCTAAAACTGATAAAATGACCGCCATGGCCAAGCAAGGCAAACAGCAGGGCAAGACCTGCAAATCTGCCCCGCAAGCTGGTACTGACCAGAAGGCGCCCAATTTTTCCGGTTCTCCCGATACTTTGACCACACCTGAACTGAATTTTTCCAATCATTTTTTGATCGCGATGCCGATGATGCTCGATCCGACATTCGGCGGCTCGGTGGTGTACGTCTGTGAGCATAACGCCAACGGCGCGCTCGGCGTGATCATCAACAAGCCGACCGACATGACAATGGACGTGCTGTTCGAGCGCATCGATCTTGACCTTGAAATCATCCCCGGCCGGATGCCGATCTCCGCCAGCCCGGTCATGTACGGCGGCCCGGTGCAAGTCGAGCGCGGTTTTGTGCTCCATGCGCCGCCGGGCCAGTTTTCGTCGATGATGAAAGTGACGGACGATATTTCACTCACCACCTCCAAGGACGTGCTGGAAGCGGTAGCCGCGGGCGAGGGGCCGCGCCGGATTCTGGTCAGCCTCGGTTGCGCGGGCTGGAGCGCCGGACAACTGGAAGAGGAAATTGCAAAAAACGGCTGGCTGACCGTGCAGGCCGATGCCGGCATCATTTTTGACTTGCCGATAGAAGAGCGCTTCAACGCCGCCATAAAATTGCTGGGCATCGATCCCATGATGCTGACCGGCGAGGCGGGTCATGCGTGACAAGGCAGCCCGGTGAAGACGGTGCTGGCGTTTGATTTTGGCTTGAAACGCATCGGCGTCGCAGTAGGCAATACCGTGATCCGGCAGGCGCAGCCGCTGACGATCATCAGTGCAGCTACCAATGATGCAAAATTTACCACGATTGCGGAGCTGGTAAAGGAATGGCAGCCGGCGATTTGTGTCGTCGGTCTGCCGCGTCATCCGGATGGCGCCGAGCACGAGATGACCGTGCGCTGCCGGCGTTTTGCAAATCAGCTGCATGGACGGTTTGATCTTGCCACCGTGCTGGTGGATGAACGATACTCATCCGCTGTGATTCCCCACCAACGCGGCGATTTGATTGATGCAAAAGCTGCTGCGATAATCCTGCAACAATATTTCGATGAATATGCCGACACCTAAACTCGATGCCGAAGCCCTGTACCAGGTGCTCGCAAAGCAAGTCAAGAACGGCCTGGCGCAGGCCGACAATGTCGCGATCGTCGGCATCTATTCGGGCGGCGCGTGGCTGGCCGAGCGGCTGGCGGCCGAACTGCAGCTCAAGGAGCGCCTGGGTTTCATCGACGTCTCCTTTTACCGCGACGATTATGCGCAAAAAGGCTTGCATGCCGACGTCAAGCCCAGCCAGATCCCCTTCGATGTCGACGGCGCGACCATCCTGCTGGTCGACGACGTGCTCTACACCGGCCGCACCACCCGTGCCGCCATCAATGAATTGTTCGACTACGGACGCCCCGCAAAAATCATGCTGGCGGCGCTGATCGATCGTGGCGGGCGCGAGCTGCCGATCGCGGCCGATTTTGTGGCTAGCACGATCATGGTTGCCGATGACCAGTCACTTGTACTGCAACGTGCCGACGACGGCCGATTTTCCCTGACGGTGGACCATGCATAACCCGCAACTGAATAAAAATGGCGAATTGCAGCACTTGCTGACGATCGAAGGTTTGCCGCAGGCAGTGATCACGCGCATTCTGGATACGGCCTCATCGTTCGTCAGCGTCAGCGATCGCGAAGTCAAGAAAGTCCCGCTGATGCGCGGCAAAAGCGTCTTCAACCTGTTCTTCGAGAACTCGACGCGGACCCGCACCACCTTTGAAATCGCCTCCAAGCGCCTGTCGGCCGACGTCATCAATCTCAATATCTCGGCGTCCAGCGCCAGCAAGGGCGAGTCGCTGCTCGACACCATCGACAACCTCGCCGCGATGCACGCGGACATGTTTGTCGTGCGCCATTCGCAATCCGGCGCGCCCTATCTGATCGCCAAACATCTGATCGATACCAGGCAGACGCATGTCCACGTCGTCAATGCCGGCGATGGCCGCCACGCGCATCCGACGCAGGGCCTGCTCGACATGTACACGATCCGGCATTACAAGAAAGACTTCACCAACCTGACGGTCGCGATTGTCGGCGACGTCCTGCACAGCCGCGTGGCGCGCTCCGACATTCACGCCCTGACCACGCTGGGCGTGCCGGAGGTGCGTGTCATCGCGCCGCGTACCTTGCTGCCCAGCGGGCTGGAGCAGATGGGCGTGCGTGTCTTCACCGACATGAATGAAGGATTGAAAGGGGTGGATGTCATCATCATGCTGCGGCTGCAGAACGAGCGCATGAGCGGTGCGCTGCTGCCATCGGCGCAGGAGTTTTTCAAGAGTTATGGCTTGACGACCGAGCGGCTGGCGCTGGCCAAGCCGGATGCGATCGTGATGCACCCGGGGCCGATGAATCGTGGTGTCGAAATCGAATCGGCGGTGGCCGATGGCGCGCAGGCGGTGATCTTGCCGCAGGTGACCTTCGGCATCGCGGTGCGTATGGCGGTGATGAGTATTCTGGCTGGCGGTTGAGTCATTTCTCCGAGACGGAGCAGGAGCGATTTTGTAGGGTGGAAAAGCGCAGCGCCTTCCACCGAAAGACTGTGTGCCAGTGTCAACGTTTGGTGGAAGGCGCTTCGCATTTACACCCTACGGTTGCTTCTCGTGCTTGTAAATAAGGTAATTTGACGAATGAATCTCCACATTAAAAACGGTCACCTGATCGATCCGGCCAATGGCATCGACGCCCGGCAAGACCTCTACATCAGCGGCGGCAAGATCGCCGCTGTCGGCCAGGCGCCGGCCGGTTTCACCGCCGACCGGACCCTCGACGCCAGCGGCCTGATGGTGATCCCCGGACTGGTGGACCTGAGCGCGCGCCTGCGCGAACCCGGATACGAATACAAGGCAACGCTGGAGTCCGAACTGCAGGCAGCGATACAAGGCGGCGTCACCAGCCTCATCTGCCCGCCGGACACCGATCCGGTGCTGGATGAGCCGGGCCTGGTCGAAATGCTGACCCATCGCGCGCGCACCCTGAACCAGACGCATGTGTATCCGCTGGGAGCGCTGACGGTGGGCCTCAAGGGCCAGGCGCTGACCGAGATGGCAGAACTGACGGAAGCGGGCTGCGTCGGATTTTCGCAGGCTGACCAGCCAATTCTCGACACCACGGTGCTGATGCGCGCAATGCAATACGCGCAGACCTTTGGCTACACGGTGTGGCTGCGCGCGCAGGATCCGCACCTCGGCATTACCGGCATTGCGCATAGCGGCCCGCTGGCCTCCCGCCTCGGACTGTCCGGCGTGCCGGTGATCGCCGAGACCATTGCGTTGCACACGATTTTTGAATTGATGGCCGCGACCGGCGCGCGGGTGCACTTGTGCCGGATATCCTCCGCAGCCGGACTGGAACTGGTCCGGACGGCGAAGAAAAATGGCTTGCCGCTCACCTGCGATGTCGGCGCCCACCACATCCACCTCACGGATGCCGACATTGGCTTTTTCGATTCGAACGCGCGCCTGACGCCGCCGCTGCGCAGCCAGCGCGACCGCGACGCGATCCGGCAGGCGCTGCTGGACGGCACGATTGACGCCATCTGTTCCGACCACACGCCGGTCGACGACGATGAAAAACTCCTGCCCTTCGGTGAAGCATCGCCCGGCGCCACCGGTCTCGAATTGTTGCTGTCTCTGGCGCTGAAATGGGCCGACGAATGTGTCGATGCCGAGCGCCAGCCGATCAGCCAGGCAGTCGCAAAGATCACGGCCGACGCCGCCAGGGTGGTCGGTTTGCCATGCGGCCAGCTGGCCGTCGGCAGCGTCGCGGATATCTGCCTGTTCGACCCCGCTGCACGCTGGACCGTCGAAGCGAAAGCACTCGCCAGCCAGGGTAAACACACGCCATTTCTCGGCTACGAACTGGCAGGGCAGGTCAAGGCGACCGTTGTCGCAGGCCAGATCGTATTCCAGCGGTGAGGCGCGTGAGTTTGTCGGACATGCGCGGGAAGGCGTGCCGATGATCGCGTTTCACCTGCTGCGCATGGTGCTGCATCTGTTTGTCGGGCTCTTTAAATGCGGCGTGATTTTCCCGCTTACCGATGCGGCTGGCCGGCAACGGCGGATCAGGCAATGGTCGATCGAACTGCTGGCGATCTGCGGCATGCGCGTGAACCTCAGGAATCCGGGCGGCGCACCGGCGGCGGCACGCGCGCTGATCGTCTCCAACCACATATCGTGGCTCGATATTTTCGTGATCAATTCATTGCAGCCGTGCCGTTTTGTCGCCAAATCGGACATCCGCGACTGGCCGCTGATGGGCTGGCTGTGCGAAAAGTCCGGCACGATATTCATCGCGCGCGGCAAGCAGCGCGATGTGCGCAGGATTTACGAAGGTATGGTCAACAGCCTGCACGACGGCGAACGGGTCGCCTTTTTCCCTGAAGGCACGACGGCGGCACAGGGTACGCTGCTGTCCTTCCATGCCAACCTGTTTGAAGCGGCGATCGATGCCGAGGTGCCGATTCAACCGTACGCATTGCGGTATGTCGATAGTGCCGGACGTTTTCATCCCGAACTCGATTTTGTCGGCGACATGACGTTCGTGGAAAGCATGATCGCGATTCTGCGCGTGCGCAAATTCACCGCCGAGATCATCCAGTTGCCGCCGTTGGCAAGCATCGGCGCGCATCGCCGCGAACTGGCCAGTGCCGCGCGGGCGTCGATCGGCAGCGCGCTCGGTTATCCGATCGAGCCGATCACCCCGGCTGCTGGTACTGCGGGCAGTCGACCTGAAACACCGCACGATCTTCCAGCCGCACGGCAGTAAGCCGGCCACCCCACACGCAGCCGGTATCGATGCCGATCAGGTTGGGCCGCAGGGTCAGGCCCAGCGTTGACCAGTGTCCGAACACCACGGTCACGTTGTCGGTCTGACGATCGGGGGCATCGAACCAGGCGACAGTCCCCGGCGGCGCGACAGCGACACCCTCCTTGTTCGAAAACGCCATCGTGCCGTCGGCGCTGCAAAAACGGATGCGCGTCAACACATTGACGATGCAGCGCAAGCGGTCGGCGCCTTCCAGCGTGTCATCCCACCGCGCCGGCGCATTGCCATACATCTGCCGCAAAAAGCCGACCCAGTCAGGTCCGCGCAGCACGGTCTCTACTTCCCCCGCCAGCGCCATCGTCTGTTCCGCGGTCCATTGCGGCACCACACCCGCATGCACCAGCAGATGGCCGTCTTCAAACAGGGCAAGCGGCTGCCGCCGCAGCCAGTCCAGCAATTCATCCCGATCCGGCGCATTCAGGATGTCGTCGAAGGTATCGGAGTTGTGCGGTGCGCGGATGCCATGGGCCACCGCCAGCAGATGCAGGTCGTGATTGCCCAGCACCGTGTGCGCACGGGAGCCGAAAGCGCGAATCTGCCGCAGCGTGGCAAGCGATTGCGGGCCGCGGTTGACCAGGTCGCCTGCAAACAGCAGGGTTGGTTCGCCGTCGGCCGTCGGCACCTGCTCCAATAGCGCAAGTAGTCGTGCGTGGCATCCTTGCAGATCGCCGATGGCGTATGTGGTCATGAGCTTGGTGGCATGGGTAGGGAAGGGCACAGCATACTGGCGAATGGGGGATTCGTCATCCATCGGTTCCGTGAAATTGGGCTGCTTGCCGAGGCTCCTAAGGTTCGGGAACAATAGGGGACAGACCACGATTTCCCTTACGGTAGTTTGTTAAATGCTGT
>JAZKDW010000011.1:0-92788 GCA_040387375.1 Pseudomonadota bacterium | reverse complement strand
TGCGATCCTGATCGGAAAAAAAGCACGCTTGACGGTTGTTTCCGCGCTGTATCAGGTGGAGAGGCACATTTGGCAAAGTAAGGCGGGGACGACGAGGCATATGGGAACCCGAGAATAACTTCGTTGACTGAAGCAAGTTATCACAAATAATTGCGAGGAAACCCAAAACGCGGTCTGTCCCCTATTACTCCGTCCCCTATTACTCCTATTACTGCTGCGCCGGCCCGCGCGCCTTGCATCGCATCCAGTCAGAACCACATCCATCTCTCAATTTATTCGGGGCGGCTACTTATACACCTTACGAGATATCGAAGGATTTTAATTCGTCATACCAATTACGAACGCACGACTGATCAATAACGAAACACCACTCACCATATTTAAAAGCAGTTCCGGTGTAATTTATCGTACAAGCAGGCCGATCCACTGAAGAAATTAAGTCATCTCGCACACCTAAAGATAATCGAAAGCTCTGATCGTTATTGCAGTTGCTAGCTAGGTCGACAGATACCTCTTTTGGGTTTTTTAACCAATCGGAAAGTTCCAGAATTAAAAAATCAATGTTGTCTTTACGGGAAATTACCTGTGGTAATTTCACCGAAAAATCGTTTACCGTTTCAGCAACACCAATCGGAGTATCCCGGCGCCAGAAGGATCCAGTTATTGTGATCTCTAGTCGGAGCAATTGCCGGCCAGCACTGTTAAATTGACCCACGAGACAACCGTGGACGTTCTCTCGTCCGCTAGACGCATTCAAATTCCATTCATTCACTATTCTTATCTCCTTTGTCTGCCTGTTGGATTTCCTTTTGGGCGCCTAGAATGCTCCTCATTACTGTTAACGTTTCGCTCTCCTGTTTCATGGGGCGTACTTCCTCTTGAGTCATGCCCTCCCATATCCCGACCTGGCCCCCGGTCCGGTATTGCAGAGTCAGGATCAGAATTTCCCGTCCCTAATTGATCACGCAATTCGCTTCGCCGTCTATCTACATTCTCGGGGCTATAAGGATCATTCGGTAGAAAGGGCGCTGAATTCTCGCTAGAGAACCAATTACTGATTGTATCGAGACACGCATTTAAAGCTCTCTGTGCCGCTCTTCCTACTCTGCGAGCTAGCTCATCAAGCTCTTGTGCGGCACCACGATTTATCTCTTCTTGAGAATTCGAAGAGCCTGGAAGCCCCGGCAATCTTAGTGTTCGCGAAACGCTTTGCAGTCCGCGTGGATCATAATACGCAATCGGATTGCCTTCGACATATGCATATGTGTTAATGCCGCCTTGCAGCCCAATCGGATCGCTTTCCACATACCGTCCAATGCTGGGATCATACGTCCGACGGTAGTTGTAATGTAACCCAGTCTCCTTGTCAAAATACTGACCCGGAAAACGCAGGTTGAATTCCAGGCGGTTGCCGGTATTGCCTGGATCTTCCTCCGGCAGATTGCCGCCGAACGGATCGCTGTTGCCCCATTGCCAGACAATGTTGTTGGTCGCATCGGTGATCACCCGCGGCGTATTGAGATGGTCGCTGTCGATGTAATACACCTGGGCTGCCGCCGGGATGGCCGTCACCGTGACGGTCACCGGTTCGGACACCGTCACCGCGCCCCGGTCATCGGTTGCCTTCGCCGTGATCGTGTAAGTGCCCGCGGTCACGTTCATCCAGTTGTAGACATACGGCGGGGCGCTCACGCTCGCCAGCAGCGTGTCACCGCTGAAGAACTCCACCCTGATCACACTGCCGTCTGCATCGCCTGCCGCCGCATTGAGCAGCACCGTCGCCGGCGCGGTCGCATCGGTCGGCGTCGCAATCATGCTGACAGTCGGCGCAACATTGGCTGCCACGGTAATGGTGATGTTCGCTGACGTGGCTTGTGCGCCCGCATTGTCGGTCACCTTGGCCGTGATCACATGGCTGCCTGCCGCCGCACCGTTCCAGCGCCACGTGTACGGTGCCTGTGTCGCGGTTCCCAGCAGCGTGTCGCCATCGAAGAACTCGACCTTTGCAACGCTGCCGTCGGCATCCGTTGCCGTGGCCGCCAGATCGATCGGCGCGCCTGCCGGGTAGGTTGCCGCATTGGCCGGCGCCGTCAGGTTTACAACCGGTGTCGCATTGTCGGCCACCTGCACCGTCACCGCCGCTGACGTCGTCACCACCCCCAGGTTATCGGTGGCTTTGGCACGCAGCGTGTAACTACCTTTGGCAACGGCCTGCCAGTCATGCGTGTACGGCGGCGCCGTCAGTGTTGCCAGCAGCGTGCTGCCATTGAAGAATTGCACCTTTGCGATGGTGCCGTCGCTGTCGGCCACATCGGCGGCGAGGGTAATGACGGCGGGCGCCGCATAGCGGGCAAGATTCGCTGGTGCACTCAATGCCACGGTGGGCGCGGCATCGACGACGATGCGCATCGCCGCTGATGTCTTGCTCAAGCCTTGGCTGTCGGTTGCTTTGGCGGTGATCGAATGAATACCTGCCGGGACATTGCTCCAGCTGATGCCGTAGGGCGTGCTGGTACTGCTGCCGAGCAGGGTTGTACCGGCAAAGAAGTCCACTTGCGTGATGGCGCCATGGGTGCCGGTTGCCGTGGCCGCCAGTTCGATCGTTGCCGCCGGCAAGTACCGCTTGCTGGCCGGGGCAACGAGTGCCACCGTGATCGGGTTGGCCACCGTGATCGTCGTGGCTTCAGAGATGATCACGCTGCCCAGGTCGTCGGTGGCACGGGCGGTGATGCGGTACGTGCCCGGTGCGGCATTGGCCCAGGTCACGGCAAAGGGTGCGGTGGTGGCCGTGCCAATCAGCGTGCCATTGCGGTAGAACTGTACCTTCGTGATTGTGCCATCGTTATCGCTGACATTGGCTGCCAGGGTGATGTTGGCAAGACCGACATGGGCATCGGTGGCCAGCGGCGCGGTGAGGCTCACCGTCGGTGGCGTGTTGACGATGACCCTGATGGCGCTTGACGTCTTGCTGAGGCCCTGGCTGTCGGTGGCCCTGGCCGTGATCACATGCTTGCCGACCGGGGCATGGCTCCACTCGATGGCATAGGGCGCGGTCGTGGCCGTGCCGATCAGTGTAGCGCCCGCATAGAAGTCCACGTGCGTGATGGTGCCGTTGGCATCGCTGGCGGTGGCGCCCAGGGGAATGGTTGCCGTGGGGAGATAGCGGGTATTGGTGGCCGGGCCTGTCATCGCCACCGTGACCGGATTGGCCACCGTGATGGTCGTTGCTTCGGACGTGATCACGCTGCCCAGGTTGTCGGTGGCGCGGGCAGTGATGCGGTACGTCCCCGGCGGCGCATTGGCCCAGGTCAGCACGTACGGTGGGGTCGTGGCCGTGCCGATCAGCGTGCCGCTGCGGTAGAACTGCACCTTCGTGATCGTGCCGTCGGCGTCATTGACCTTCGCCGCGAGGTTGATATTGGCCAGGCCCACATGAGCATCCGAGGCCAGCGGCGCCGTCAGGGTGACCGTGGGCGGCGTGTTGACAATGACCTTGATCGCGCCCGATGTCTTGCTCACATTGCGGCTGTTGACCGCCCGGGCGGTGACGGTGTACGTCCCGGTGGGCACCTCGCTCCACTGCACCGTGTAGGGCGCGCTGGCTGCCGTGCCGATCAGCGTGGTGCCGGCATAGAAGTCGACCCGCGCAATCGTGTCGACGGGGTCGCTGGCGTCCGCTGTCAGCGTGATGGCGGCTGGCGGCAGATGGCGGGTATTGCTGGCGGGCGCGGTCAGTGCCACGACCGGACTGGCCAGCGCACCAACGGATGACAGCAAGCCAGCAGCCACTGCGATGATGCGGATGAATTGTTTGAACACGTGCCTCTCCCAGTAATGGTGACTCCGGCCACCGCGTTGCAATTGTTGTCTGCATCTTTTTGTCAGCCGTCCGTTGGTGCAGCCGCAGGTGTCAGGTCAAGATTAATTATAAAAAGACAACTTTATGGCCTGAAGGGAGAGTAACAGTAAATATAATGTCATTTAGATAATATTGTGGCCAATACACAAAGAAGCGACACTTTCCATGGTGGCGGTTGAGTTTGTACCGTGATTGATTAGCTACGAGGGGAGAACAGAAAGAAGTCACGAGCCGGACCGAGAAACCTGAACTTCACGATCCAACGATTAATAAATCGCAAAACACCCGATAATGCCCGCACCAAACCCCATGACAACAATCAGGATTTTTCCAGCGAATTCCCCGGGTAATGATCAACATCGTGGGCCAGGCTTGCTTTTCCCTTTAAAATTGATCATTTGCTCCCTATTAATTGTCTTCAGGATGATCGAATGATTCTTGTCACTGGCGGAGCCGGGTTTATAGGTTCCAATTTCGTGCTCGACTGGCTTGCGCAATCCGACGAGCCGGTCATCAATATTGACAAGTTGACGTATGCAGGCAATCTCAACAATCTCGCGAGCGTATTGAAAGACCCGCGGCATGTTTTTGTGAAAGGCGATATCTGCGACACCGCGTTGATAACGTCATTGCTGACGCGCCATCAACCGCGGGCAATCGTGCATTTTGCCGCTGAAAGCCATGTTGACCGTTCGATCCATTCCCCCGGCGCCTTCGTCACGACCAATGTGAACGGCACCTTCAGTTTGCTGGAAGCCACGCGCACCTGGTGGGCCGGCCTGGCGCAAGCCGAACATGACACCTTCCGCTTTTTGCATGTATCGACCGATGAAGTGTATGGCACGCTCGGACCCGGCGACGCGCCGTTTTCGGAAACCACCCCCTATGCGCCTAACAGCCCCTATTCGGCGTCCAAGGCCGCCGCTGACCATCTGGTGCGCGCCTATCACCACACCTACGGCTTGCCGACGCTGACGACCAATTGCTCCAATAACTACGGCCGTTACCACTTCCCGGAAAAACTGATCCCGCTGATCATTGCCAATGCGCTCGGCGGCAAACCCTTGCCGGTGTACGGCGATGGACAGCAAGTGCGCGACTGGCTCTATGTGAGCGATCACTGCAGCGCGATATGCCGGGTGCTGGCGGGCGGCAGGCCGGGCGAAACCTATAACATCGGCGGCTGGAATGAAAAAACCAACCTGGAAGTCGTCCACACGCTGTGCGACATCCTCGACAAGCTGGCCCCCAAAAAAGATTCCTACCGCGAGCAGATCACCTACGTGACCGACCGTCCCGGCCACGACTGGCGTTATGCGATTGATGCGCGCAAGATCGAACGCGAACTCGGCTGGAAACCGGCCGAGACCTTCGATACCGGCATCCGCAAAACCGTGCAGTGGTATCTCGACAACCAGGATTGGGTGCGCAATGTACAGTCCGGCGGCTATCTGCACTGGCTGGATCAGAACTACAGCAAACGAGACGGAGAGCACGCATGAACACAACACAGCCACAGGGTACGGGCCGCCGGGGCATCATCCTGGCCGGCGGTTCCGGCACGCGGCTTTATCCGGTCACCACATCGGTATCGAAGCAACTGCTGCCGGTCTACGACAAGCCGATGATTTATTACCCGCTGACGACGCTGATGCTGGCCGGCATACGCGACATCCTGCTGATTTCAACACCGCAGGATACGCCGCGCTTCAGCGAACTGCTGGGTGACGGCAGCCAGTGGGGCATCAATATCAGCTATGCGGTGCAGCCGTCGCCGGATGGCCTGGCGCAGGCATTCATCATCGGCCGCGAATTTGTCCGGAATGAACCGTCGGTACTGATCCTCGGCGATAACATCTATTACGGACATGAGTTCGATACCAAGCTGCGGCTAGCGTGCGCGCAGCAGGACGGCGCCACCGTGTTTGCCTATCATGTACAGGATCCCGAACGGTACGGCGTGGTGGATTTCGATGCGCAGCGGCGGGCCATCAGCATCGAGGAAAAACCGGCGGTGCCAAAATCCAGCTACGCCGTCACCGGCTTGTATTTTTATGATAAGCAGGTGTGCGACATCGCCGCCAGCATTCGGCCCTCGGCCCGCGGCGAGCTGGAAATCACCGACGTCAATCGCATTTATCTCGAACGCAACGAGCTCAATGTCGAAGTGATGGGACGAGGCATGGCATGGCTCGACACCGGCACCCATGAGTCGCTGCTCGATGCCGCGCAATTCATCGCCACCATTGAAAAACGCCAGGGCCTGAAAGTCGCCTGTCCGGAAGAGATTGCCTACCGCAAGGGCTACATCACCGCCACGCAACTGGAAAACCTCGCAGAACCCTTGAAGAAAAATGGCTACGGCCGCTACCTGCTGCAAATTCTTCAGGATAAAATTTTTTGAATATGAAAATCATTGCCACGTCTATCCCTGAAGTCCTTGTCATCGAACCCACCGTGTTCGGCGATGAGCGCGGGTTTTTTTACGAGAGTTTCAACGAGCGCCTGTTCATGGAAATGACCGGCCGCCCCCAGGCGACGCGCTTCGTGCAGGACAACCATTCGCGCTCCGGCCAGAACGTGCTGCGTGGCCTGCATTACCAGATCCGGCAGCCGCAAGGCAAACTGGTGCGGGTGGTGGCGGGCGAAGTGTTCGACGTCGCCGTCGACCTGCGCAAAAGCGCCGCCACCTTCGGGCAGTGGGTGGGCGTGACCCTGTCCGCCGCCAACAAGCGCCAGATGTGGATCCCCGAGGGATTTGCGCACGGTTTCCTGGTCACCAGCGACACGGCCGAGTTCCTGTACAAGACCACCGATTACTGGGCGCCTGAACATGAACGTTCGATCCTGTGGAACGATCCCGCAATCGGCATCGAGTGGCCGCTCGTCGCGGCGCCCATACTGTCCGGGAAGGACATGAACGCCGTGCTGCTGGCCGATGCCGAGGTTTTTGCATGAAGATCGTCATCACCGGCAAAACCGGCCAGGTCGGTCATGAACTGGAGCGCAGCCTGCAGGGACTGGGAGAAATCATTGCGCTGGACCGGTCGCAGATGGATCTGGCAAATCTGGACCAGGTGCGTGATGTCATCCGCACCGTCAAACCGGATCTGCTGGTCAACGCCGCCGCTTATACCGCAGTCGACCAGGCCGAGCGCGAAGCGGCGCTGGCGCTGCGCATCAATGCCGAAGCGCCTGCAGTGATGGCCGAAGAACTGCGCAAGCTTGGTGGCGTAATGATTCATTATTCGACCGACTACGTGTTCGACGGCGCCAGCACCAGGCCGTACACGGAAGACGACGCCACCGGCCCGATCAATGTCTACGGCCGCAGCAAACTGGCCGGCGAACAGGCGATCCAGGCGGCCGGCATACCGCACCTGATCCTGCGCACCAGCTGGGTGTATGGCATGCGCGGTAAGAATTTTCTGCTGACGGTGATGAGGCTGGCGCAGGAGCGGGACGAACTGCGCATCGTCAGCGACCAGCATGGCGCGCCGACCTGGTGCCGCACCATCGCCGACACCACCGCGCACATCGTCGCGCAGGGCAGGGGGGCACGACACAGCGTGGATTGGTGGCGGGAAAGGTCCGGCCTGTATCATCTGACCGCGCAGGGCCAGACGACATGGCATGGGTTTGCCGAGGCCATCCTGCAACATCCTTCGATCGTCGACAAAACCGTCGTCACCGCCATCGGCACACAGGATTTCCCGACACCGGCCAGACGGCCCGGCTATTCCGTGATGTCGTGCGAACGGCTGATCAGCACATTCTGTGGTTTGCCCGAGTGGGAAAGCGCACTGGCGCTCTGCCAAAGCCGGTAATATTGCCCAATTAAAAAGTTTTGATCCGGTTTCTCATTAATTTAAACAAACAACTTAAAATAACGCCCTATGTTGATTCCAATCATACTTTCCGGCGGAGCCGGTACCCGACTGTGGCCCGTTTCACGCGAGTCCCATCCGAAACCATTCATGCGTATCGGTGGCGGCAAGAGCCTGCTTACCCAGACCCATGAGCGCGCCACGGCCGCCACCGGCAGGGCGCCGCTGATCATTACCAACCGCGACTATTATTTCCTGTCGCGCGATGAACTGGCCGATCAGCCCGCCAAACCGCATTACCTGCTCGAGCCGACCGGGCGCAATACGGCGCCGGCGATTGCCCTGGCCGCCTTATGGGCGCAGCAGCACGGCGACCCTTGCCTGCTGGTGATGCCGGCCGATCATCTGATTACCGACAGGCCGGCATTCATCACCGCCGTGCAGCAGGCAGAAGTGCTGGCCGAAGACGGCCAGCTGGTGCTGTTCGGCATCCGCGCCACTGTGCCGGAAACCGGCTTCGGTTATATCGAAATGGGCGAGGTCATCAATCCTCACGCCAATACCGTGCGCCGGTTTGTGGAAAAACCCGATCTGGCAACCGCGCAAACCTATATCGCCCAAGGCAATTACGCCTGGAACAGCGGCATATTCTGCTTCAAGGCCAGCGCCATGCTGGAAGCGCTCGCACTGCACGCGCCCGCGCTTCTCAGCGCTGCAAAAGCGGTATGGGAACGCTGTGAAGCCGATGGCGACCGCACCGAATTGAAGTCAGCCTTTGCCGAACTGGAAAATATCTCCATCGATTATGCCGTGATGGAAAAAGCGAAAAACATCGCGGTCATTCCCGGCGATTTCGGCTGGAGCGACATCGGTTCATGGAGCGCCGTATCGGATGCGCTGCAGGCAGACAAGGACGGCAATACCACGACTGGCCAGAGCATCGTGATAGACAGCCAGAACACCCACATTGAAAGCCAGGACCGGCTGGTCGCCGCGATCGGGCTGAACAACCTGATCATCATCGACACGCCGGACGCCTTGCTGGTCGCCGACAAGAGCAAGAGCCAGGAAGTGCGCAAAGTGGTCGGCTTGCTGAAAGAAACCGGCAACGACATCTACAAGCTGCATCGCACCGTCGCCCGGCCCTGGGGAACCTACACCGTGCTGGAAGACGGTCCGAGCTTCAAGATAAAACGCATCATCGTCAAACCGGGGCAATCGCTGTCCTTGCAGATGCATCATCATCGCAGCGAACATTGGGTGGTGGTGTCGGGTGCGGCGAATGTGACGATCGACTCGACCACAACGCTGGTCAGTCCGAATCAGTCCACCTATATCCCGATCGGGGCCACACACCGGCTGCAGAATCCGGGCATCCTGGATCTGGTGATGATTGAGGTGCAGTGCGGGAGTTATCTGGGTGAGGATGATATTGTGCGGTTTACGGATAATTATGGGCGGACTTGAAACATCGGGGCAGCCCGAAGTGGTAGCGCATCAAGATGTTGAAATCAAAAGGAACATGAATGACTAAAGTAGCATTGATCACAGGCGTTACCGGGCAGGACGGCGCTTATCTCGCTGAACTGTTGTTATCAAAAGGGTATGAGGTTCACGGCATCAAGCGCCGCACCTCCCTGATTAATACGGATCGCATCGACCACCTGTATCAAGATCCTCACGAATCGAATGTGCGCTTCAAGCTGCATCACGGCGATCTGACCGATTCGACCAGTCTGATCCGGATCATTCAGGCGGTCCAGCCTGATGAAATCTATAACCTTGCGGCCCAAAGCCACGTTGCGGTGTCGTTCGAAGAGCCGGAGTATACGGCCAATTCCGATGCGCTTGGTTCACTACGCATCCTCGAAGCCATCCGCATTCTCGGGCTGGAGAAAAAATCCCGCTTCTATCAGGCGTCGACTTCCGAGCTGTATGGCCTGGTGCAGGAAACCCCGCAAAAAGAGACAACCCCGTTTTATCCTCGTAGCCCGTACGCGGTTGCCAAGCTGTATGCCTACTGGATTACGGTCAATTATCGCGAAGCCTATGGCATCTATGCATGCAACGGCATCCTTTTCAATCATGAAAGCCCGATTCGCGGCGAAACCTTCGTTACCCGCAAGATCACGCGCGCGCTGGCCCGTATCAAGCTAGGCTTGCAAGAGTGTGTCTATCTGGGCAACCTGAACGCCAAGCGTGACTGGGGTCACGCCCGTGATTACGTCGAGATGCAATGGCTGATGCTGCAGCAGGATGTAGCCGAAGATTTCGTCATCGCGACCGGCGTCCAATATAGCGTGCGTGATTTCATCAATGCCGCCGCCAAGGAAATTGGCATCAGCATCGAGTGGCAGGGAGAAGGCCTGGAAGAAAAAGGACTCGACGCGAACGGCAAGGTCATCGTAGCCATCGATCCGCGTTATTTCCGTCCAGCGGAAGTCGAGACTTTGTTGGGCGACGCGACCAAAGCCAAGACCAAACTGGGATGGACGCCAAAAACCACATTCCATGAGCTGGTCGCCGAGATGGTGCGGGAAGATCTGAAAGCGGCCGAACGGGACGAACTGGTCCGGCGTCATGGTTACAGTGTTTTGGATCGCCGCGAATAAACATGCCGATCATCGAAAAAAATGCCAGGATCTATGTAGCTGGCCATCGCGGCATGGTGGGATCCGCCATCGTTCGTCGCCTGACTGGCGGCGGTTATACCAATATTCTGACGCGCACCCATGCCGAACTTGATCTGACAGAGCAGACGGCGGTGCAGGATTTTTTCAGGCAGGAAAAGCCTGATTATGTTTTTCTTGCTGCGGCCAAGGTGGGTGGCATACAGGCCAATAATATTTACCGGGCCGACTTCATCTATCAAAACCTGATGATGGAAGCCAATATCATTCATGCCGCGCAGCAGGCAGAGGTCAAGGGCCTGATGTTTCTGGGATCGTCCTGTATTTACCCGCGTGACTGCCCGCAGCCGATCAAGGAAGAATATTTGTTGACCGGTCCGCTGGAGCAAACTAATGAGCCGTACGCGATTGCGAAGATCGCCGGCGTCAAATTATGCGAGTCGTTCAACCGGCAATACGGCACACGGTTTGTCAGTGTAATGCCGACCAACCTGTACGGTCCGAACGATAATTTCGATCTCAATAACAGTCATGTTCTGCCAGCCTTACTCAGGAAGGCGCATGAAGCCAAGGTGCG
The DNA here is from genome assembly GCA_040387375.1 of Pseudomonadota bacterium. Classification (GTDB taxonomy): domain Bacteria; phylum Pseudomonadota; class Gammaproteobacteria; order Burkholderiales; family Burkholderiaceae_D; genus JAZKDW01. The sequence continues at coordinate 81,895 of JAZKDW010000011.1, read as the reverse complement.
CGGCGATAAAAAGCTTGTTGTGTGGGGCTCGGGGAAACCCATGCGCGAGTTCCTGTATGTGGATGACATGGCGGATGCTTGCGTGTTCGTGATGGAGACAGGCGTTGACGACGGATTGTTTAATGTCGGTACTGGGACGGATGTCACGATTCGGGAGCTTGCGGAAACCATCATGCAAGTGGTTGGATTTGAAGGCGAGATCGAGTTCGATGCCAGCAAGCCCGATGGCACGCCAAGAAAGTTGCTGGATGTTTCGAAATTGGCGAAAAAAGGCTGGACAGCGAAAGTTGGATTGACAGCCGGAATCGAGAGTACATATCGGAGTTACTTAAGTGAAGCATCGCGTTGAGGTACGCGTTTTGCCGTTCACGAACAAGTATTGCTGTAGCTGAGGCGATTCGCGATGTTCTTATATATCTCACCAGAAAATCTCCTAATCACTAGCTGTCAATAGAGCATTCCCGTTTCGAACGCTCTTTTCCTTGATGGTAAGTTAAAAAGATGGTTAAATACTTTATTGTTCAATTGTTGAACAATCGCGACTGCTGGTTGTGAACACTCGATGGCAAATAAAAAATTCGAATCATGGCTTTAATCACAGCATTGAATGAAGAATACCGCTACCGGATATTGAAACGGCTCGAAGCGAAGCCTGAAATTAGCCAGCGGGAATTGGCAAAAGAGTTAGGAGTCAGTCTTGGAAAGGCAAATTATTGCCTTAAAGCCCTCGTCGAAAAAGGTTTGATAAAGGCGAATAATTTTCACGATAGTCAAAACAAGCGAGGATACATTTATTTGATCACTCCAACTGGCGTCGAAGAAAAGGCACGTATGACACTCCGGTTTCTTAAATTCAAGATGGCAGAATATGAAGCCTTGCAGGAAGAGATAATTAATTTGCAGCGAGAAGTCGCTCAGATTCAAGCTGCAGATAACGCGCGAAATTGTCGCTGAGAACCAACGTTGGTTGTACGTATTGCAAACGAATTAAATCAAGTCGTTCTGCAGATTCTTTAAGAATCGGGCAATTCCAGTCGGCACACTCTACGTATTGGAAAGAGGTCGAAAGCTGATCATGTTCGACTCACAAGAATTGGAATGGAAAAAATGAAAGCAGTCATCCTCGCAGGCGGACTAGGTACACGCCTTAGTGAAGAAACCACCGTCAAGCCAAAGCCGATGGTGGAAATTGGCGGCAAGCCGATTCTCTGGCACATCATGAAGAGTTATTCCGCACATGGCATCAACGATTTTGTCATTTGTTGTGGTTACAAGGGATATGTAATTAAGGAATATTTTGCAAATTATTTCCTGCATACCTCGGACGTCACCTTTGATATGCAAAAGAATGAAATGGAAGTCCATGCGCGCAGTGCCGAACCGTGGAAAGTGACACTTGTCGATACCGGCGATGAAACCATGACAGGTGGCCGACTTAAGCGTGTTCGGCAATATCTGCAGGATGATGAAAATTTTTGTTTTACTTATGGTGACGGTGTGAGTGACATTGATATAGGTGCGTTGATCAAATTCCATAAAAGCCATGGCAAGCTCGCTACAATCACCGCCACGCAGCCGCCAGGCCGGTTTGGCGCGCTCAACCTTGATGGTAACCGCATCAACAGCTTTCAGGAAAAACCGCAAGGTGATGGCGCCTGGATCAACGGCGGTTTTTTTGTTCTTTCGCCAAAAGTAATCGATTATATTGATGATGACAGCACCACGTGGGAAAAAGGGCCAATGGAAAAGCTCGCACGGGAAGGGCACCTGAACGCCTATTTTCATCACGGCTTCTGGCAGCCGATGGATACACTGCGTGACAAGATGCATCTGGAAGAGATGTGGCAGTCCGGCAAAGCGCCTTGGAAAGTGTAACGATGAATCCGCAATTCTGGCAAGGCAAGCGCGTCTTCCTGACCGGGCACACCGGCTTCAAGGGAAGCTGGCTTAGTCTGTGGCTGCAGCAACTCGGTGCTGATGTGACCGGTTACGCATTGCAGCCGCACACGCAACCCAGTCTGTTTGATGTCGCGGCAGTTGGCAGCCGCATGTGTTCTGTAATCGGCAATGTCTGCGATGGCCCCAATCTCAAGCGTGCGATGGCGGAAGCCCGCCCCGAGATCGTCATCCATATGGCGGCCCAGGCACTGGTGCGCTACTCGTATGACAATCCGGTGGAAACCTACGCCACCAATGTAATGGGTTCAGTACATGTACTCGAAGCCGTCCGTGCCACTGCCGGTGTGCGCGCCGTGATTAACGTCACCAGCGACAAGTGCTACGAGAACAAGGAATGGCCGTGGGGATATCGGGAAGACGAGCCTATGGGAGGCTTTGACCCTTACAGCAATAGCAAGGGCTGTGCCGAACTGGTAACCGCCGCCTATCGGAATTCCTACTTCAATCCGCAGAAGCATGCGGAACACGGTGTGGCGATTGCAAGTGCGCGTGCCGGCAATGTCATCGGCGGCGGTGACTGGGCACTGGATCGGCTGATACCAGATATGATGCGGGCGATCGAATGCGGCCACGCGGTTCTGATCCGCAATCCGGATGCGGTCAGGCCATGGCAGCATGTGCTCGAACCTCTGAGTGGCTACCTGACACTGGCCGAGAAGTTATATGCCGACGGGCCGGATCATGCTGAAGGGTGGAACTTTGGTCCCTATGATGCCGATGCCAGGCCTGTGCGCTGGATCGTCGGGCACATGACAAAATTGTGGGGTGAAAAGGCGGCCTGGTCGCTGGACGGCCAGCCGCAACCGCATGAAGCAACGTATCTGAAACTGGATTGTTCCAAGGCGCGCGCTCGTCTGGACTGGCAGCCGCGCTGGGATATCGGCCAGGCGATTGAAAAAATCGTCGAATGGCATAAAGCATATGAACGGCGCGCGGACATGCGGGATCTGACGCTCGCTCAGATCAGTACCTATCAAAATACTTAAAGCAAGGCACGACACATGAACAAAGATCAGATCAGGGAACAGATTATCCATCTGGTGGCGCAGTATGGCGCCATCGCCGGCCAGCCGGTTCCATTTGAGCCCGGCAAAACCGTCATCCCGCCGGCGGGCAAGGTCATCGGTACGAAAGAAATGCAATTGATGGTGGACGCGTCGCTCGACGGCTGGCTCACCACGGGGCACTTCAACGACAAGTTTGAAGCGCGTCTTGCAAAGTTCATCGGCGTGAAGCATCTCATCACCGTTAATTCCGGCTCATCCGCCAACTTGGTCGCCTTTAGCACGCTCACCTCGCCCAGACTTGGCGAACGTGCCATCCAGCCCGGCGATGAAGTGATCGGCGTGGCAGCAGGTTTCCCCACCACTGTAAATCCCATCCTGCAATTTGGCGCGGTGCCGGTATTTGTCGACGTCGAGCTTGGCACCTACAATATCGACCCATCCAAAATTGAGGCTGCAATCTCCGGCAAGACAAAAGCGATCATGTTGGCGCACACATTGGGTAATCCATACAACCTTGATGTCATCGTGGCGCTGTGCAAAAAGTACAATCTCTGGCTGATCGAAGACTGCTGTGACGCGCTCGGTTCCACCTACGACGGCAAGCTGGTCGGCACCTTTGGCGACATTGGTACCATGAGCTTTTACCCGGCCCACCACATCACCATGGGCGAGGGTGGTGCGGTCTTCACCAATAATTACGAATTGAAGCAAATCGCGGAGTCATTCCGAGACTGGGGCCGCGATTGCTACTGCCCGCCCGGCAAGGACAATACCTGTGGCAAGCGTTTTTGCTGGAAGCTTGGTAATTTGCCTGAAGGTTATGACCATAAATATACCTACTCGCATCTGGGCTACAACCTCAAGATAACCGACATGCAGGCGGCCTGCGGCCTCGCGCAGATGGACAGGCTGGAAGGATTTGTCGACGCCCGCAAGAACAACTTCGCGTACCTGAAGGATCGTCTCAAGAGCTGTGAAGAATTTCTTATCCTGCCGGAAGCCACGCCCAATTCCGATCCATCGTGGTTCGGCTTTCCGATGACATTGCGGCCGGAAGCGAATGTCAACCGGGTTGATTTGCTGACCTATCTCGACCAGTACAAGATCGGTACGCGACTGCTGTTTGCCGGTAACCTGACCCGTCAACCTTATATGATTGGACGTAACTACCGCGTCTCCGGCGAACTGACAAATACTGACCGCGTGATGAACGATACATTCTGGATCGGCGTTTATCCTGGCCTGTCACGCGAGATGCTTGATTTCGCGATTGGCAAGATTGAAGCCTTCTTCGGTGTCAATTTCGACTGAGATGATCACTCTGCAGCGAGCCGCGACCTCCTACCAGCCCGGAATTGCCGTGGATGATCTGCAGCTCATCCTGTCAAAAACGCCGGCGAATGTCTGGCCGGTATTGCAAGGCCAGCATATTTTCATTACAGGGGGCACCGGGTTTATCGGCTGCTGGCTGTTGGAAGCCTTTATCTGGGCCAACCAGCAATTGGGGCTTGCGCTGCGCCTGTCCGTACTCACCCGCCGGCCTGAAGCCTTTCGTGCCAAGGCGCCGCATCTCGCCGGACATCCGATCGTCAATCTGGTTGCGGGGAATGTGAATGACTTGAGCGGCATCAGCCAGCCGTACGGCATTATCATTCATGCGGCGACCGACGTCGCAAAACCGGGCGCGAATGCGCGCGCCGTGTTCGATGACATTGTGAATGGCACGACCCAAACGCTTGCGCTCGCAACACGCAGCAAGGCCAGCCGGTATCTGCTGACCAGTTCAGGCGCAGTATACGGGCGCCAGCCAGCGGCGATCGAACACATCCGGGAGGATTACCCGGGCGCCCCGGACACACTGGATTCGGGTTCCGCCTATGCGCAGGGAAAACGCGTGTCGGAGTGGCTGGTTCAGTGTCATGCTGACCAACACGGATTGGAAACACGGATTGCAAGGTGTTTCGCGCTGTTAGGCCCCTATCTGCCATTGAATGCCCACTTCGCCGCCGGCAATTTCATCCGGGATGGTCTGAACGGGCAGGCGATCAAGGTCAGTGGTGATGGCACCGCTTGCCGGTCCTATCTGTACGCGGCCGACATGACGATCTGGCTGCTGACCATATTGGCCAATGGCCGCACCGGACAAAGCTACAACCTTGGATCGGATACGGGTATCACGATCAATGAGCTGGCCGGGAAAGTTTCGGACATGGTATTCGGTGAAAACAAAGTGGAGCTTGGCGCACGACCGATTCCCGATGCGGCGCCTCACAGATACGTTCCGAATAATGACAAGGCAAAAAACGAGCTGGATCTTCTTGAATATACCGATTTGCAATCGGCGCTACGCAAAACAATCGATTGGGTGATTCAAAACAGAGAAGCCCCTGATCACAACCTGGCCGGATAAAAAATGCCTGACTTTAATCCTCGCGCACTGCGAAAAGCAGTGGTTCAGATGGCTTATGCCGGATCGACCGTGCACATCGCGTGTGCGTTCTCGATTGTGGAAATATTAGCCGTCCTGTACCGGAACCATTTGCGCTATCCGAATGATGACCCCAAAGCGGTAGACCGCGATTATCTCGTGCTGAGCAAAGGCCATGGCGTGATGGCGCAGTATGCATGCCTTCATGAAAAAGGCTGGCTGCCCAAAAGTGACCTCGAACATTACTTCAGCGACGGCTCCAGACTCAAAGGGCTGTCGGATGCCCACGTGACCGGCTGCGAAGTGACATCCGGCTCGCTCGGTCACGGCTTGCCCGTAGGTGTGGGCATGGCGCTGGCGGCCAAGCTGAACAAGACCGATCAATACTGCTATGTGGTGGTCGGCGATGGTGAAATGAACGAAGGCCCGATGTGGGAAGCGATGTTGTTTGCCAGCCACCGGGCACTTGATAACCTGATTGTCATTGTCGACGAAAATGGATTCCAGGCGATGGGAACAACCGCCGAGGTGCTTGACCTTGGAAATCTTCAGGACAAATTTGCGGCGTTCGGCTTCGAGACGGCAAGTGTCAACGGTCACGACGAACTTGAATTGGACGACGTGTTGTCGCGGATGAAAAAAAATAAAAACGGCGTGCCAAAGGCAATTGTTGCACGTACCGTCAAAGGTAAAGGAGTGTCCTTCATGGAAGGAAGTAACCTCTGGCATTACACCAGACTGTCAGAAGACACCTTCAGGCAAGCAATGTCCGAGCTGGAGCGGTAAATCATGCGATCCATATTTTCCAGGGCTATCGTCGATGCCGCGCGGGCCGACAGCAAAATCCTGATGTTGACCGGCGATCATGGCTATGCACTGTTTGATGAGTTTCGCCGATTGCTGCCCGATCAGTTTATTAATGCCGGTGTCGCAGAGCAGAACATGGTCGGTGTCGCAGCCGGTTTGGCCAAGGCAGGTTTCAAGCCTATTGTTTATGGTTTGAATGCGTTTGTGCCAATTAGAGTTCTGGAACAAATAAAGCTTGACGTATGCTATGAAGGACTCGCCGTTACATTTATAGGCGATGGCGCAGGAGTCGTTTATAGCAGCCTCGGCAGTAGCCACCAGTCTACTGAAGACATCGCAATTCTGCGGGCAATACCCGGCATTCGCGTTCTTTCACCTTGCGATCCATTCGAGATGGAGTACGCCATGAGGCATGCGCTACGTTTTGATGCGCCGCTTTATCTGAGAATGGGTAAGTCAGATCTGGGGGCGGTTCACGAGACTGTTCCAGACGTGCCACTGGGTGACTTGATATCCGTGAAAGAAGGAACCAGCAGGCGATTCGCATTTTTCGCGACCGGGTCTATGGTTCAGACCGCCATAGCGTTAGCACATCACTTCAACGATTCTTCAGTATGGAGCGTTCCTTCGATTAAGCCAATCAATCGGGCACAGATTTACGGCATTGCAAAAGAGGTTGAGGATATTTTTGTTCTGGAAGAGCATACGACTGAAGGTGGGGTCGGCGGCTTGATTGCTGAAATTGTCAGTGAGACTGCGCAAGCGCGAGTAATTCGTCTCGGTATAGAAGATCGGTTCTCAGCCAAATGCGGAAGTTATAACTATCTCTTACAGGAGCATGGGATCGATTTGCCAGCGTTAATAAGCAGAGTAACTGAAAAAATTCTCTGAAATTCGTTTAACCTCATTATCAAAAATCTGTCTGTCTCCATATACAGAGGAGCCAGAAAGTTGTATTTGAACACTAAATTTTATTTGGAAAAATCAGGATTCATGAAACAAAACCCGGAAATATGGACGACCATCATCAGTCCGAAATCATCTTGGTTTGATATTGATCTCATTGGCCTATGGAAAGCGCGAGACCTTATTCTTCTGTTCGTTCGGAGAGATTTTGTTTCCTTTTATAAGCAGACTATTCTCGGCCCACTCTGGTTTTTTATTCAACCTCTGATCACAACAATTGTCTTTACGATCATTTTTGGAAATATTGCAAAAATACCGACTGATGGAGTACCCCCGTTTCTCTTTTACATGGCGGGTATCGTGCCCTGGACGTATTTCGCGAATTGTATGGACAAATCAGCCAGGACATTTACAGACAATGCTGCGGTGTTTGGTAAGGTCTATTTTCCCAGACTCGCCGTTCCAATTTCGATAGTCATAACTAACCTGTTAACATTTTTCATACAATTTTCGGCACTGCTTGCATTCATCGCCTACTTCTATTTTTCCGGCGCCTATATAAAACCTAACATCTGGATACTTGCGACCCCGCTGCTTTTAATTCAGACAGCAGCCTTGGCGCTAGGTATAGGATTAGTGATTTCATCTTTAACTACACGTTACCGGGATCTGACATTTTTAATCGGCTTCGGAATACAGCTGTGGATGTATGCCACCCCTATTGTCTACCCGATCTCACAAGTAGGCGAAAAATGGAGGGGATTACTGGCCCTGAATCCGATGTCCTCCATCGTTGAGACATTCCGTTATGCATATTTGGGTTCCGGTGGCGTAATTTTTGAACATATTCTTATAAGCGCAACAATGACCGCCGCTATTTTGTGCGTGGGAATTATTTTGTTTTCGCGTGCTGAAAAAACATTTATGGATACGGTTTAGCACTTATTGCAAGAAGGCAAATAATGAATTCCGAAGTTGCAATTGAAGTTAACAATTTAACAAAAGAATACCGACTAGGAACGATAGGGCATGGAACGCTATATCGCGACCTGCAGAGCTGGTGGGCAACAGCTCGCGGCAAGGAAGATCCTAATTCAAAAGTGCTTTCCCCCTCGAGCTATTCGCTGGCAAGTCCTAGTGCGCAAGAGTCATTCTTGTCGCTGAATGATGTGTCTTTCAAGGTAAAGCAAGGCGAGGTGCTGGGCGTCATAGGAAGAAATGGCGCCGGAAAATCAACACTACTTAAAATATTATCGAGGATAACTGCGCCAACAGCCGGGGAAATCAAGCTTCGAGGCAGAATAGCCAGTCTGCTTGAGGTAGGTACCGGGTTCCATGCGGAACTTACCGGAAGAGAAAACGTTTTTCTCAACGGCGCTATTCTCGGAATGACAACTAAAGAGATTGCAAAAAAATTCGATGAAATCGTTGCATTTTCAGAAATTGAAAAATTTATAGATACGCCGGTTAAAAGATATTCGTCGGGCATGACGGTCAGACTAGCATTTTCAGTCGCTGCACATTTGGAGGCGGAAATCTTGCTGGTTGATGAAGTACTAGCTGTAGGAGACTTGAATTTCAGAAAAAAATGTCTTGGGAAAATGAGAGATATTTCAAATAACTCGGGAAGAACAGTCTTGTTCGTAAGCCATGATATGAGTGCCATACAAAATATCTGTAACACCGGTTTACTATTAGATCGAGGTGCTGTGTCGTACGCTGGTACTGCTACGGAAGCTGTCCAAAAATATCTCGAAGGTTCGGAGGCTATCACGACAAAAATGGAATGGATTTCAGCAAACACGGTCCGGCCTTTTTCTGAAATTGTGTCAATAGAAAAATATCATATCGAACACGAAGATCAGGAAGTAGTTCAAGGACGATTATTTGCTAGTAAAAAATATAACGTGATTGTCGAAGCCACTCTTTTGCAAAATGATCCGCGGTTAATGTTCATGATTGCATTCTATTCAAACGAACGAACCTTATTATTTGCAACGGAAATACACGATACAGGTGATTTTAACTTTGAGCAGATGGGCCTTGGACGAGTGCGTTTTTCGATTCCTATGCCGACGCACTTGTTTAAAAATAACGCATACGAAATAGAGCTATTAAGTTGTCTACATCATACTGGTTGGATACTGCCACCTGATAATGAAACAAGAATTAAATTTGAATATTTTTGCGATACAGACTTGAACCCATATTTGCATGAAAATAGATTGGGAATTTTAGCGCCAGTCATTAAATGGACAACGAATAGCGAGAATAAATGAAAAAGCTATTTGTTTATATTCCTACTTATAATCGCCCTCAGGCCATAAGAGCGCAATTAAAAGCCTTAGCGCCACAAGCTTTGAATTATCCCGAAAATTTTCGAATTCTTATAAATGATAATTCTTCGCTCTCGGCCAATTTCCAGGACCTTGCCGAAGAATATAGACATATCAAAAATATCGAATTTCGAACAAACAGTGGAAATATAGGCGCGAATGCAAACATTGCACTCGGCTTTGTATTCGCTCGGGCCGGGGAATTTTTATGGATCTTAAGTGATAACGATATTGTCGCTGAGGGAGCAGTCACTACAATTCTAGATGCTATAAATTATGAAGTTGACTTTTATTGTTTCGTGGATTCAACGCCGAAATGTAATGAGGTCGACCTTGAATGGAAAAATGGCTGCCAGAAATTAATGGATTGGCGTTTGGGCTTGATTTCTGATGGTCTTTATAACGTAAACACTATTAAAAGCAGTATCGAAGACGCTTTCTATTTTCATAATTCTTCATTTCCACATTTGGCAGTGGCGTTCTCAGCTCTGAAAAAAAAAGGTACAGCAAGAATCAGGCTTCTACATAGAGAGAATATAAATAAAGATTTTTTTCCATCATCGGAAAATCCAACGGACTATTCCCTGGCGCAAGTGTGTATGCCATTACTGGTTGCTCTATTTGAGCGAACCGAAGCTCGTACATTTTCCAACATGTGGTTACGAAGGCATGGTGTCGATATGTATAAAAATAGGCAATCACATTACCATTTGTACCTCCAAAGCAGAGCATCGTTGAAATATTTTGGCGGCTGGGAAGCGAGTTGTTTATTACATTTGAAATGGATTGAGTATGGGTTGGATATGCTGGTACTCAGGCATTACCGAAATATGAAACGTGAATTGGTTCAATGTGCAAAGAACAACTTATCACAAAATATGCAGGAAAAAATGAAAAAAATTCGGATGGTCATATGTGGAAAATAGGAATTCAGGATTTTTTACCTCCTCTATTTCATAGAGCGGTCAGATTTGCTGACAGAAAAATAAATCCAAAGCCAATAACACCATTAAGGATTCATCCATTTGATGCATTACCTTTAAATGTAAACCCTAAATGGATTATGGACGTTGGCGCCAATGAAGGCCATGTTGCCGATGCCGCGTTACAGACATACGCCGGCAGCAACATTATATGTTTTGAGCCCGTGAAACACACTTTTGACATATTGAAAGAAAAACTGGCACCTTATACCGGTCGCACACATTTGTATAATTTGGCACTTTCCGAAGAAAATATGCGCGGTGAAATAAACATAACTTCATTTCATGGCGCTAATTCTATTTTGCCGCAAGCGATGTTTCATCAAGTACTGAATCCCCACGTGCGTGAGATTAGCAAGGAAGAAATTCAGCTGATCCGACTCGACGATTTTGCCTCGAGTTTGCCCGCCACCGAGATAGATATTTTAAAAATTGACGTAGAAGGATATGAATTAAACGTCCTGAAAGGCGGGATTGATTTTATTTCAAATAATGTCGATGTAATTATTATCGAGATATCTTTGATGCGTGACGAATCATGGGAAAACCAAGGGATTTTCGACATCTTTGCTTTGTTGAACAAGTGCGGATTCAGATTAATAAATATAACCGATCTGTATTACTCCGATAGGGCGGGCGATGAGAACATGATGTTAATCCAAATGGATTGTGTTTTTCGCAAAAAAAGCAAATTAGCATGACTACACAATAATCAATTGTTTATGCCTAAGATAATCGCTTATTGTACGAATGCAACCGTCCTCAATGGCAATAAAATTTTAATTGAGGAAATTGCTGCGAAGTATCCAGGCGCTTTGTGGGTAACCAAGCTAGCTCAGCATGCAACGACATCTGGAATACTAGTCGTGACAGGTGACGTGGCACTAAAAAAAATTCAAGATGGCATCTGGAAATCGGAGGACATTTGCGTAATCCAAGAAGAGCGTTCCTTAATCGGAAATGAATTGGTAAAGCTTGGTGCGATAACCTCCGTTCTCGTGTGTCTCGAATCGCCCATGTACGCACGCATATTCTATGAAAAACTTCATTCGATGTCCGCTGGCTACAGTAATCGTGTCTTATTTAGCGGCGCTTTCGATCTTGCACCACCGAAAAATCTAAATAATTCCTTATTTTTCCCCAGCTTTAGTCAAAATTTTGAGAGACGGTCCATGCCATGGAATCAAAGAAAATTCATGGTCATGGTCGCAGCGAATAAATTTTGGGAGCCTATCGGGAAGATTCCGAAAAGGCCAATTCGTTTTGTATTGTTTTGTATCGATGCGCTTCAATGTTATACATCGCCGATATGGCGATCAATAAGACGCGGACAATTACATGATACGAGGTTAAAACTAATTGAATATTTCGGAAAACTGGGCAAGTTGGATCTGTTTGGTAGGGGGTGGCAAGATTTAGCAGTACTACCTTCCAGGTGGCAAAAAAGACTGAAGCCAGTCCTTGAAGATATAAAGCCTGTTGAATGTGATGATAAAGCTGAACTCATCGTTCAGTACAAATATGCAGTGTGTTTTGAAAATATGGCGTACCCGGGTTATGTAACCGAAAAAATATTGGATTGTTTGAGCGCAGGAGTAATTCCTATCTATCTTGGTGCACCTGATATTACCGACTTCATAAATAGCGATGCGTTTATCGACTTTCGAGATTTTGCAAATTTAAATGAGCTCCATGAATTTTTAGAGAAAATGACGGAAGCTCAAGCCAACCATATGATTGAAAAGGGCGAAGAATTTCTGAGAAGCGAAAAAGGAAAGCAATTTTCATATGAGGTTTTTTCAAAAAGTATCTTTAATTTGATTAAAAAAGACCTTCAATTACCTTGAAATCCCATATGTCTAACATCACTATTTGCATTCTGTCCTTAAATCGCTTGTCTTACTTGCGTGAAGCCCTTGATTCTGCTTTACACCAAACCGTAAAACCTGCTGCAATCAAAATATTTGACAATGGAAGCGAAAATGGGTTTAAAGATGCTCTTTTAGATTATTTTGAAAGTGGGGTGGAATGGTTCGGTTCTGAAACTACACAGTCGGCTATTTGGAATTTTAAACGAGCAGTATCTTCAGTTACGACTGAAAATGTACTTGTATTGCATGATGACGATCGATTATGTCCTGACTTCATAGAGCAGCAAACTAAATTCCTGGATTTCAATCGTGATATTGATGCGGTTTCATGTAATGGGTTTTTTATCAATGAAGATGGCCATAGAAGTGGCGGAACTTTGCGCCCGGAATTTACGCGTCCTGAAACAAAGATATTCGAATCAAGCAGCGAAGTCGCTTTGGAATACGCTAGTGACAGCTGCATACCTTTTTCCCCAGTTGTCTATAAGACGGCCTCAGTTAAAAATATTGATTTTCGCACCGAGTTCGGGAAGGTCTGCGATGCAGTATTTTTTTGCGATATGGCGGACATAGGCAAGATTGCTTATCAATCGACATGTTTATATGAATGCCGCGTACATGCTGAGCAAGACTCCGCTAGTTTTCCGCAGGATCAAGTTGAAATGCTGGAAAATTTTTTCTGGTCGACCAAAGGTACAAACAAGAAGGTCTTGAAAAGATTGCGGATGCTGTTAGCAAGAAAATACACACGACGTGTTATCTATCAAATTGATCAAGAGTTTAAAAAAAATAAAAATTTAATACGAATGACAAAAATTTCTATGAAAATTTTTGATAAACAATTTAGTGCATTGGAAGCATTGAAGTTTGTTCTTGCAATAAGTAAATCGAAAGCAATGAGATTATTTGGCAAGTGAAAAAACAATTTTTATATAAGTTAAATTGATTTCGCATTGGTGGAGTTTTAATCGAGTAATGACAGATCACAGACAGAGAGAAAATGTTAGCCAAAATTATAAATCGTCTTAATCGAGGATCTGATAAGCCTTTGATGTCTTTTGCCCAATGTGGCGAAGATATTATTATCAATTTTATCCTTGAGCAATTAGGCCGACATAAACCTTCGTATTTGGACATTGGTGCTCATCATGCATCTTATTTAAGTAATACCTATTTTTTCTATAAGAAAGGTGCTGTGGGTGTCTGCGTGGAACCAGATCCCCTGCTCTGTGAAAGTATAAAGAAAAGGAGGAAAAGGGATAAATGCCTGAATATTGGTATAGGTGTGAGCGAGAAAGATAAGAGCGCACCGTTCTACGTATTATCCGTAAAAACATTAAGCACATTTTCAAAGGTGGAAGCGGAAAGATATGCCAGCTATGGACATCACAAAATTGAAGAAGTGCTTCAAATCCCGCTGCTGACAGTTAATGATGTTATTAAAGATAATTTTGCCAATTGTCCCGATTTTATTTCCCTAGATGTTGAAGGCTGGGATATGCAAATTTTAAAATCGCTCGACCTTTCACGATATCGGCCGCCAGTATTTTGTATAGAAACTTTAACTTACACCGAGAATAAGACGGAGAGAAAAATCACCGAAATTATCGATTACATGTTAAGTAAAAACTATTTTTTATACGCGGATACCTATATCAATTCAATTTTTGTAGACTCTGAAGCATGGGCTAAACGATGAAATTGCATCTTGGGTGTGGACAGCGTTACCTTAATGGTTACATCAATATTGATTTTCCACTAACTGAACATTCCGTACAGGAAAAGACTGTGGCCGATCTTCATGCTGATATTTTGAAATTGCAATACCCATCCGGCAGTATTGAGGAGGTCAGACTTCATCATGTCTTCGAACATTTTACCCGGCCGGTAGCTTGTGCTTTGGTTGCCGGATGGAATTCATGGCTGGCCCCCCGTGGCACGCTGCATATCGAGGTCCCCGATTTTTATCGCACAGCGCTCGCAATAATTAGCCCGCTGACGTCAGGTTCGCGAAAAGCGGTTGCAGAAAGACATTTGTTCGGTTCACATGAAGCACATTGGGCCGCGCACTATGAGGGATATACAGTGGCGTCACTCTCTGACCTTATGAATGAGTTTGGATTTAAGGTAGTACAGGTAAAGAAGAATAAGTGGTGTGGCACTTACAATTTTGAACTGATCGTGCAAAAGACATCAGATAAATATTCTTTGGAGGAGTCGACAGGACGCGCACAAAATTATTTATCCAAATTTTTACTCGACGAATCAGAAGGTGAATTAAGTCTTCTCGACACTTGGCTGGATGTCTATCGTAAACACGTGGATTTGTGCTGGACTAATGATAGATAGTGTTTCTATTGTAATTCCTACTTGGAATCGCGCTGATTCAATTGAAAAAGCGATCACAAGTGCGCTCGACCAGACCCATGCGCCCCTCGAAATCCTGGTATGCGATGACGGCTCAACGGATAGGACTGAAGAGATTGTCCGGGCGATTGACGATCCGCGGGTAAAGTGGCTTCCGGGTCCGCGAGGCGGATGTCCTGCCATTCCCAGAAATCGCGGCATCAACGCGAGTCGGGGCGAGTGGCTCGCATTTCTCGATAGCGATGACAGCTGGCTACCCAATAAACTTGCTGAGCAGTTCCTCGCACTCAAGAATGGATCCTGCCAGGCGGCGTGCTCAAATGCCTTCCGGAACGTACCGCCGGAAGGTATCGTCGGCACGCTGATCGAATGGAATAAACCACGCATTACTTTCATCACGCTACTCCATGACAATAAGGTGATTACCAGTTCTGTCCTGGTTCGCCGATCCCTTCTTGAATTGAGTGAAGGTTTTCCTGAGGATCACGCGTTAAAGGTGGGTGAGGATTATTCGTTGTGGCTGCGTGTGGCGACACAGACAGACTTCGCATATGTAAATGCTGCACTGGTCGAATATCGGGATGATCCGGTCAATAGTGTGCGGGCTGAATCTGTCGCGGAAGATCTTCAGCGATCTCGCGTGTTGCACAACTTCCGGCAATGGATTTTCACCAAGCGGCCGGCGGTCGCGCCGTTTTATCTTTGCCTGATATTCTGGAACGCCATGGCACGCAAGTATCGGCTTCTTTTGCAGAAGTTGAAAAGAGCTGCCCGGTATTTAAAAAATTGCTTTGTCATTAAAGGGGATGGGACTTGAAAATCCTTCACACCGTTGAATTTTATAGCCCTTCGGTAGGAGGAATGCAGGAAGTTGTCAAACAGCTTTCGGAGCGTCTCGTCACGCTTGGACACGACGTGACAGTGGCGACCACCAAGGTAAAGGACCGGACCGGGCCAGTCATCAACGGCGTAAAGATCAAGGAGTTTGCCATTTCCGGCAATGCGGTGCGCGGCATGAAAGGGGAAACCGATCAATACCGGCAATACCTGGTGAATTCAGACTACGATGTCGTTACGAACTTTGCCGCGCAGCAGTGGGCGACGGATCTTGCCCTGCCAATCCTTGGCCAGATAAAAAGCAAGAAGATATTCGTGCCAACAGGGTTTTCGGGACTCTACTGGCCGGCTTACAAAGGCTATTTTTCCCAAATGGCTGGCTGGATGAGTCAGTATGATGCGAATGTATTTCTGTCAGCCGATTACAGGGACATCAATTTTGCGGAACAGCATGGTGTCCGCGAGCGGGTTCTGATTCCAAACGGCGCTGGAGCCGATGAATTTTCGCCCAGGTCAGAGATTGATATTCGGGCCCAATTCGGTATTCCTGCCGATCATTTCCTGATATTGCACGTCGGTTCCCATACCGGGGTAAAGGGACATGTTGAGGCAATCAAGATGTTTAAAAAGGCAAACATAAAAAATGCCACATTCTTGATTGTCGGGAATAGTTTTGGCGGTGGCTGTTCACGTTCCTGCAAGTTGCAACATTTCTTCACCAAATTTTCTTCCCAAGTCCAGACGAATGGCAAACGTCTGATTGTCACGACTCTGAACCGTCCGGAAACAGTCGCCGCCTATCAACAGGCCGATATGTTTCTCTTCCCTTCCAATATCGAGTGTTCGCCGTTGGTGCTGTTCGAATGCCTGGCCTCGAGGACACCGTTCCTGACAACCGATGTCGGCAATGCCGCCGAAATCCTTGCCTGGTCAAATGCCGGGCAATTATTGCCAACCACAAAAACGCCCGACGGCAGTTCTCATGCAGATGTCCAGGCATCAATCAAGACGCTTGAAGAATTCTACGAGGACAAAAAGGGTCGGCAGCAGATGGCCGCCAGCGGCCATGAGGCATGGCGGGAGAGATTCACCTGGGAAGGCATAGCCGGGCAGTATGAGCAGCTATATCAGTCAGTGGTGTGGAAATAAATGCATTCGTCTTGCGTTGCCGATGGCTTTCCCCTTGCATTGAGGTTTACTGATTTGTCCTGCGCGGTCGAAAGATCTCTGGTCGCTCCGCTATGGCATCTGCCTTTCACATCCGGCCTGTAGCCCTTGGACCAACATGCCTAGCCAGATACCCAAAGCCACAGTTTTGATGCCGGTCTATAACGGCGAACGGTTTGTCGGCGCCGCCATTGACAGCATTTTGCGTCAGAGTTTCACCGATTTCGAGCTATTGATCATTGACGATGCGTCGACTGATCGTACCGCTGAAATCCTCAGTCAAATCAACGACAGCCGAATCCGCATCATCAGGAATGAGAAAAATTTAAAAATAGTCGCTGCATTAAATCTGGGCCTGAAAGAAGCAAGAGGGCAATACATCGTGCGCATGGACGCGGACGATATCAGCCTAGCGCATCGCCTCCAGACGCAGTTGAGATTGATGGATGATCATCCGGAAGTCGGTGCCTGCGGTTCGTGGATCAGGGGCTTCGGCGAAACCTGGTCTTATACTCATCGCTATCCCCAATCTCATGAAGAAATCGTAAGCAGCTTCCTTTTTTACAATCCAATCGCGCATCCAACTGTTGTGATGCGCAGATCAGTCCTGCAAGACCATTTGCTGAGTTACTCGCCAGACTATCCATATGCGGAAGACTGGATGTTCTGGCAGCAAATCGGTAAGGTTGCAAAATTGGCAAATCTTCCTAAGGTATTGCTGAAATACCGGATCACGGCGGGCGGCTCCAGCAAGAAAAATACGGATCTCCAGCGTGGTACGCAGGAGCGCATCTTGCGAGAAAACCTCGCACATTTTAATGTACGCGGCACCGGGCAAGACCATGCGCTGCACTGCCAGATTGGCATGCAAAATTTCGATCCGTCGGCAGAACGTTTAAATGAAATAGAAGCATGGCTGACCAATTTGCAGGCGCAAAACAGGGAACGTGGCTGGTTTTCTGAAGAAACGTTTTCCCGTGTACTGGGCGAACAATGGTTTTTGTGTTGTTTTGCCTCCAGCCGCTACCTGAGCAAGACCTGGTCAAGATACCGTGCATCGCCCTTCAGCCGGTTTGTGCGGCTTGACCTGGCCAGACGGATTAAATTCGCATTCAAATGCGCGCTACCGATCAGGACGAGGAGATGACAAGGAGCCTCCTCGTCCTGAGTTTTTTCGGTATTTTATGCTCATTGTCGCTGGCTTTATTTTTTCAGGGACAAGTAGACTGGCTTGCCGAGTTAGGCATCTCGGGTCTGTTTGTTCCCGACGCGGTCAGCCTGAAGGGTACAACAATGGTCTACTGGCTGATGCAGGAAGACGCGCGCTCATGGAATACATTCCGGACCCTGTTTGGCGTCATGCTCGTTTATTGGCCCGGCATGATATGGGGGACTGCTGGCATTGCCGCGACAAATTTTTTGCTCCTGATGTTTGCCAGCGCTATTTTTGTCAAGTCAATCAAGGCTTTTGAACTCAACAGGAATGCCGTATTTCTGGTTTCCGTCATGACCTTGTTGATGGTACTGGGAAATATTTACCTGATTGAGGTCATTCTGTTTCCGAACAAGGAAATTCCGCTGATTGCCTTGACCAATCTATTTATTTATTTTTTGATTGTTCGTCAAAAAATCATTGGTGCATTGCTTACGGCGGCAGCCGCTTTTTTTTTCAGAGATGGATATGGCATTGTTTTAGTTATTTCCACCATTTTTGTCTATGTTAGCTGGTTTTCTACCCGGGAAACGACAGCCATGCTTTTAGGTGGGTTTTCATTAATCCTCGCTTTTTTGCCGAGCGCTTATCTGGCTCAAATAGACCATTCGCTTGAACGCAACATTGCGCTGGGTAACGTCATTGATCAGTCTTATGAACAACTGATCAGCGGTCCTATCGGGTACTATTTCAAGATTCTCGGAAATGCCCTCAATCTGGCGCTTCGACCCCAGTTTCTGGATGAGATGGGTGGCCTTTATCTGCTCCATGTCGGATTTTGGCAACTGGGCATTGTCATCGTTGCAGGGCTTGCATGGTCAACTTACAAAATTGCCCGGGGTAGCGAGAATGAGAAAAATCTGGCGTCCGTGATATGGATTGTTCTTTTAGCCATATCGTATAGCTCTTATGTCCAGCCCCGGTATTTGATGCCGTTAATATTCTGGCTGGCCATGGCATTAGCGAGTAGCCCGAAGAGCCGCTGGATAGGGGTTGGTATCGGCATCATGGGAACAGTCCTTTTTTCTGCGGCTGACCTGTTGCCTCCCAGAGCATATGGCATCGATGAGGTCGATTGGTCGTGGTAATGATTTCCTGGACCACGTCTGGCAGGTCACCCCGAGGTAAATCGAATCAACCAGTTGCCGCCAGAAATTTCGCAAAAAAGAACATTATCACTATGATTTCAGTCGCGCAAAGTAACAAAACATGATTATTGTCGGTTTATATGGCGGGCTTGGTAACCAGCTATTTCAATACGCAGTAGCGCGTCGTCTGGCACATTTCCGCAAGGTCGAACTTGTTGTCGACACTTCCTGGTATGACACCGTTCATGAAAATGTGACGCCGAGAAAATACGAGATGTCCCAATACCGGATCGAGGCACGTGGAATGTCCACGGCGGAAATTTTTTCGCGGGCTCTGTTTACCCATAGGATACTAAAGCGCTTGCCGTTGCCGCGGCGCCTGAAACTCGTCCGTGAAAAAAGCTTCCCCTTCGATCCCCGGATTTTGACCCTGCCGGACAATGTTTATCTCGACGGCTACTGGCAATCACCCAAGTATTTCGACGACATACGCGACATCCTGCTAGAGGAATTGACACCGCTTGAAGCGTTATCCGAAGCCGATGAAGCGGTTGCCGCCAAAATTCGCGCGTCCAATGCAGTGTCCATCCACGTCCGCCGCGGTGACTATGTCAGCCTCGCTTCCGCTGCGCAAACACACGGCCTTTGTTCACTCGACTATTACAAGTCGGCGGTCAGCCAGTTGCAGCGCCGGGTGCAGGCGCCTGTATTTTTCGTTTTTTCCGACGATCCGGAGTGGACTTCGGCGAATCTCCATTTCGACTCACCGACCGTGTATGTCAATCATAATGGGCCGGACAAGGCATTCCAGGATTTGCGCCTGATGTCTTTTTGCCAGCACCAGATCATTGCCAACAGCAGCTTCAGCTGGTGGGGCGCATGGCTGAACAGGAATCCCGGCAAAATTGTCATTGCACCTGAAAAATGGTTTGCCGACCGTTCGGATACACAAGACCTCTACCCACCCGCCTGGGAAAAAATCTGAACCACTCTCTTATGCCGCCTTTCATTTCGGTACTCATTTGCGTCAATCGCATAGACGGGTTTTTTATCCGCGCGATAGATTCCCTGCGCCAGCAAACCTGTCAGAATTTCGAGATCGTTTTGGTGGGTAATACCCTGTCCGGGCCGGATCAGAAAACCGTTGCGGATCTGGCGGCGTCCTATCCCAAGGTACGTCTGTTCCTGACCTCGGTAAAATACCTGACCTTCAGCCTCAATCTCGGATTGCATCACTGCCAGGGGGAGCTGATCGCGCGCATGGATGCCGATGATATTGCCTATCCTGACCGGTTCGAAAAGCAAATCAACTTCTTCCAGGCGCATCCTGATGTGGATGTCTGTGGCGCCGCATACGATCTGATTGATGACAATGACCACATCATCGGATCACGTGCGCTTCCCTTGTCCAATCAGGATGTCCGGCAAGCCCTGTACTGGAAAAATCCGCTGGCGCATCCGACGGTCATGTTCAAAAAAGAGTCGGTACAGCGTTTTGGCGGTTACATGGGGGGCGTACATGGCGAAGACTACGACCTGTGGTGCCGGATGGCGCGGGATACCTCGGTCAGGTTCGCCAATCTTCCCGACACATTGTTGGGTTACCGGGCGGCGCCAACCGGATTGGCCCGCAAGTCCAAACTTGCCTATGCCACTGTGTCGGCTTCACAATGGGGCAATTTTGTATTGACGGGTGATCCCCGATGGTTGTTGGGCGCCATGATGACGCTGGCGAAGCGTGTGATTCGCCAATAAATTTTCATGCATTAACTTGACTGTTTTATCAAATGAATATTCTTCCCGCCGAATATGGCTGCATGGGAAATCCAGGTAATGACAATATGAAAAAATTTTACATCACCGCAATGAAGGCCAGATGCGGAGATGAAATTCGACATGGCTAAAACCGTTCTGCTATGTGCAAATACCGCATGGTGTCTGTATCAATTCCGCCGCGGGGTCATCAAGGCATTTTTGGATCAAGGGATAAAAGTCATCGCTTTGACGGCTCCCGATGAGGTGACGCCGCTATTAAAACGCATGGGTTGTGAAGTAATCGATCTGAACATATCCGTTCGGGGTGTGAACCCGCTGGCTGATCTTGCCATGCTGTGGCAAATGGTGCGGTTATATAAAAAATGTCAGCCGGACCTGATATTTCATTACACCGTCAAACCTAATATTTACGGTTCCATAGCCGCCCGCCTGGCTGGAATACCGTCGCTGTCGATTGCTACCGGCCTGGGTTTTTCGTTCATCAATGAAAGCTGGGTCACCAAGGTTGTTCGCCAACTGTACAAAGTCGCGTTTCGCTATCCTGAACAAGTATGGTTCCTTAATCCGGATGACCGCAAGGAGTTTCTGGACTTCAGGCTGGTCGACGAGTCCAGGACACGCCTGCTGCCTGGAGAAGGTGTTGATACCAGCCATTTTTTGCCGCAACCGAATTCCGGCAAGGAAGGGGAATTCCGGTTTTTATTGATTGCGCGGCTCCTGTGGGATAAAGGTGTCGGCGAATATGTCGCGGCGGCCCGTGAAATCCGTAAAAGTTATCCGAACGCCCGTTTTCAAATGCTGGGTGTTATCGGCGCATCCAATCCCAGCAAGATTGGCGAAGCCCAGGTCGATGCATGGGTGCGCGAAGGGGTGGTGGAATATCTGGGGGCGACGTCGGATGTCCGGCCATTCATCGCGTCAGCACAATGTGTGGTGCTGCCGTCTTACCGGGAAGGTGTGTCGCGCATTTTGATGGAGGCGGCCTCAATGGAGAGGCCGTTGGTGGCGACCAATGTGCCAGGCTGCCGCGAGGTGATTATTGCCGGTACCACCGGCTTTCTGTGCGAGCCGAGAAATGTGGCCGATCTGACAAAAAAATTGAAGAAAATGTTATTGTTGTCGGATGAGCAACGCAAGGCAATGGCTAAAGCCGGCCGCGAGTTTGTCATTAATAATCTCGATGAAAAAATAGTCATACGCCACTACATCGAGGTACTACGGAAATTCGGGATTGTTTGAGGTCTTGCACCATGCCTAAAATACTCGTGACAGGGGCAAACGGATTTGTCGGGACGCAGCTGTGTTATACGCTGCAGGCGCGCGGCCTGGAGTTTGCCGGCGCCGTGCGGAAAAAAACCAGCCCATCGCAATATCAGACTGGCGATCTGAACGCGGCGACCGATTGGTCGCAAGCCTTGTCCGCCTGCGATACGGTCATTCATCTGGCCGCACGTGTCCATGTGATGAAAGATAATGCCGTTGACCCGCTTCATGCTTATCGCGCCGTGAATGTGGACGCCACCATGAATCTGGCGCGCCAGGCGGTGGCCCACGGGATCAGGCGTTTTGTATTTGTCAGCAGCGTCAAGGTTAACGGCGAGGGGACGACGGACAGGCCATTCAGCGGGGCTGATGTCCCGGCGCCTGCAGATCCATACGGCCAGTCGAAGCTGGAGGCGGAAACTGCCTTGCTTGCGTTGTCGCGGCAGAGCGGCCTTGAACTCGTGATCGTGCGCCCACCGCTAGTCTATGGTCCGGGCGTGCGTGCGAATTTCCTCAGATTGATGCAACTGGTTAAGCTGCGCATGCCGCTGCCATTCCGGAACATCCACAATCGCCGCAGCATGGTGGCTTTGGACAACCTGGTTGATTTCCTGATCCTGTGTGTTTCTCATCCCCAGGCCGCGGACCAGGTTTTCATGATTTCCGATGATGATGATCTAAGCTTGCCGCGCTTGGTCACCCTGATGGGACAGGCGATGGGAAAGGACGTAATGCTGTTGCCGGTGCCGATGCCCTTGTTGAATTTTTGTGCGCGTGTCGTCGGGAAACCGGACATCGCCAGCCGCCTGTTGGGGTCCTTGCAGGTTGATATTGCGCCGGCCAGGGAACGCCTGGGGTGGCTTCCCGTGACAAGCACGGAAACCGCTGTACAGGCTACGGTGGCGCACTATCTGGCCAGGGCAGGTGCGGCGTGAAGCGGACTTTTGACCTGCTTTTCAGCTTGATATTAACGCTCGCATTCGCACTTCCACTTTTGATCGTTGCCATCATGGTTAAATTGACATCAAAAGGGCCCGTTGTGTATTGGTCGGATCGTGTAGGGCGCGGCAATCACCTGTTTCAGATGCCTAAATTCCGGACGATGAAGGTGGGCACACCTGCGAAGGCGACCCATTTGCTGGTCGACCCTGAGCAATTTCTTACACCCATAGGCTCATTCCTGAGGAAGTCCAGCCTCGATGAATTACCGCAGTTGTGGAGCATTATCAGGGGAGACATGAGTTTTGTCGGGCCGCGGCCGGCATTATTCAATCAGGATGATCTGATCGCCTTGCGCACGGAATATGGCGTACATCGTTTATTGCCGGGATTAACCGGCTGGGCACAAATCAATGGACGGGATGAGCTACCTATACCGGCAAAAGTGCAATTGGATATTGAATACATGAACAAGCAGTCTTTTCTACTAGATTTAAAAATTATTGTCCTCACTTTTATGAAAGTGTTGCGGATGAATGGTGTTGCCCATTGACATAATTTGTATCCCGGCTATTGCGTGCTATCTTGAATTTAGTTCGGCCATGCCGGAATGTCGACATCGCATGGTTTGCATGCCGTTCTATCGAAATGAATTGAATGAATTGAAATGAGATTATTTCTGAATTTGCCTCGCTTTCAAAAACAACTGGTCGCCGTCGCCGCGGACCTGATTTTTTTGCCATTAACGTTTTATATCGCCATTTTTCTGCGCTATGAAGTCGTGAGCGAGTATCTGTTAATGCAATATGCGTTGCTGCTTATTGCTGCGCCCCTGATTTCCGTTCCTATTTTTATCAAGCTTGGTTTGTACCGGGCGGTCATTCGTTTCATTGATCATAAAATTGTTTATGTGGTCGTATTAGGTGTGTCGTTATCCGTATTGGGTTTGATGTCGCTGGCGGCCTTGACGCACATGACCGGGTTTTCGCGCGCGGTCTTCGGTATCTATTGGGTCAGTGCGATTTTATACATGGGGGCCAGCCGCTTTCTGGCGCGCAGTTATCTGCTGCGTTCAGGTGCTGCCAATAACGCGGTGCGGCTGGCGATTTACGGCGCCGGCCAGGCCGGGACACAATTGGCGAGTGCCCTGCGTTCCGGGCAGGAATTCCTTCCGGTGGCATTCATCGACGATAAAAAAGAACTGCGCGGCGCGACAATGGCGGGTATCAAGGTGTTCCCATCCGATGCCTTGCCTGAATTGATCAACAAGACAGGCATCAAGGTAATTTTGCTAGCCATGCCGTCGCTGACAAAAACGCAGCAAAAGAAGATCCTGGACCGGCTTGAGCCGCTCAAGGTAAAAATCAAGGTGACCCCGCCGATAAAAAGCCTGCTCAGCGGCGAATTGCGTGTGCAGGACATACGGGAGGTGGAACTGGAGGATTTGCTGGGACGCGACCAGGTGGAACCGGATCCGCGCCTGATTGCCTCCTGCATTACCGGCAAGTCGGTCATGGTGACCGGCGCCGGCGGCTCGATCGGCTCGGAATTGTGCCGCCAGATCATACATTTGCGCCCCTCCCGGCTCATCCTGTTTGAAATGTCGGAATACGCACTTTATTCAATTGAACAGGAGTTACAGGCGCTCGCGGGCTCCCTGGGCGCTGAAATCGAGTTGATGCCGTTTCTCGGTTCCATCCTCGAGCAGGAAAAATGCAGAAAAATCCTGCGGACCTTTTCAGTCGAAACGCTGTACCACGCGGCGGCTTATAAACATGTTCCGCTGGTTGAGCATAATCCGATCGAAGGCATCCGTAACAATGTATTCGGCACGCTCAGTCTTGCCCAGGCGGCAATTGCGGCAGACGTCAAACGTTTTGTGCTCATTTCTACCGACAAGGCAGTGCGTCCGACCAATGTCATGGGTTCGACCAAACGCCTGGCCGAACTGGTCTTGCAAGCACTCGCGCGCGAGCAGGACAAGACGTGTTTTTGCATGGTGCGTTTTGGTAATGTGCTCGGTTCATCCGGATCGGTTGTCCCTTTGTTCCGCAAGCAGATCATGGCGGGCGGGCCGATCACGGTGACTCATCCCGAAATCACCCGCTATTTCATGTCTATCCCGGAGGCGGCGCAACTGGTATTGCAGGCTGGAGCGATGGGTGAGGGTGGTGATGTATTCGTGCTGGACATGGGCGAGCCGGTCAAGATCGTCGATCTGGCCAAGCGCATGGTGCATCTGAGCGGGCTGGAGGTGAAAGGTGATCACACCAGCCTTGACGGCGCGATCGAAATTCAACAGATCGGCCTGCGCCCAGGTGAAAAGCTATATGAAGAACTGTTAATCGGCACGAATGTCGAGGGCACGGAACATCCGTTGATCATGCGTGCGCAGGAGGCGGAATTCTCATGGCCGGTGTTGAACGATTTGCTGAAGAAACTGGAGACTGCCTGCGGCCAGTTCGATTACGAGGAAGTGAGGACCCTGCTCTTGCTGGCGGTAACCGAGTATGCGCCGCAATGCGGGATTGAAGACTTTATCTGGCTGGAGCGGAATAAGAAAGCGGTTTTAAAGACGGATCTGACATTGCATTAATCTTTGGAGCCAGATCCACTAAAGATTGCGGGCAGTATTCATGCAAATGTTCTATTCAACTCATGTTTACAGGCTGATTCGCCATTGCTCCAGGCGTTAATGTTGATATGAGTCTAATCAATTTGAATCAAGCTTCATTATCATCACTCTCTTCTTGTGTAATTGAGCATTAGAGGATGAAATTTGATTGAATGGCGTTGCACTTCCGATCGCATTTTTAGTTCTTACGTTACAGCCATAGCCCACTGGTGATGGCACTTTCTACTTCAAAGGGAAAATCATGGATTTATCCAATTTATCAATCGATGAGTTGCGTGATTTGCAGGAACAGATCAAGCGGGATCTCAAAAAGCGCCAGCAGGATGACATCATCAAGGCGCGTGAACAGATACTGGCGATTGCTCAAAGTGTAGGCATTCCATTGAAAGAGCTTGTCAGCGGTCAGATTCGCGCCAAGACTGGTTCTGCAAAGGAAAAGGGGAGAGAAAAGGAAAAGGGACAAATGCCCGTCCGGTACCGTCATCCATCTGATGTATCCTTGCAATGGTCTGGCCGAGGAAGGCAGCCGGGATGGGTTAAGGATTGGATCGAATCAGGGCGGTCGCTGGATACTTTGCGCGTATAAATAACAAATGCTTTAAAATTTAATTATCATATACTGCAGCAGATTATTGAGGCTTGCCGAAGAAATTGGCATTCGAGAATTTGCGTGCTACATGTGAAACAAGAATTTACCTTAGTTAACAGCCAGACCTCCGCTGCGAATAGGCGTCTCACCAGGTTCAGGAATGCGCTTGTTCGATGCCGTTTCTTACCACCTTTAGATAAGACATTATGCTGAAGCAGAGCGCTATTAAAAATATGCGCGCAGGGAAAATTTTTTCGATAGTTGATTTTCTGTTAGCCATCTGGTATTCGCGTTGGCTTGTCGTGACAATCACTGGGCTGATGATTGTTTGCGGTTTGACGTGGTCGCTGGTGCGCGTAAGTTATCAGAGTCAGGGGCTTTTCCAGTTTGGCGGTGTGATTCCCACGGTAAGCGAGATGGATGGGGAGACCGCGCGGGACAAGGATAAGGACAAAGAGCAGGGAAAAGAGAAGGAAAAAGAGTCCATGCCCGGCATTAGTCTGGCAGACTTCAGGCGGTTTGCCGGTTCGTATGCGACCGTCGAGCGGTTTAATGAATTCGTGCGGGATCAAAAGCTGGAGTCGGTTCCAGGAATCAACGATCTGCGACGGGAATTCACGTCGCGCGATGGCATCTCAAGGATTGTCGAACCTATTTATACTTTTGTGAAACTTGAGGCAACGGGGCGATTGACACCTCCCAAGGATGGCAATACCAATGTCCTTGGCTTGCGGTTCAACTACACGCATCCTTCGCCTGAGATTGCGCAAAAGATGGCGCAACTGCTGGGCCGTTACACGATGGACAGTATTGTTTATCAGATCTATCAGGACGAGGTAGGCTTCAAGATCAGCGAGTTAAAAGCCAGGGTGACAAAACTCGATAGCACTATTATCAAGCAACAACTGCAGCAAGATGCATATCGTCAACAGGTCATGGGTTTAAAGGAAATTATCGCGCGCAATCCGCAGGCGGCGGCACCGGGCACGCGGCAAGTGGTCACGATTACTGAAGATACTGCCCGCTACCTGCCGCCAATGACGCTTTTGATGACAGCAGAGGTTCTGGCGGCTGAATCGAATCAGGATGTTGCAAAAATCAAGCGCGAGTTGGAGCAGACCGCGCTTTTGCTCAAATTTTACGAAAAAGCAAAATCAAGGCTCGATGCGACAAAGTCAGGAGAAACTTATTTGCGTAACCTCGAATCCGTGAAGGAAGATGTTTTCAAGGGCAGGAACCTGGGCGATAACGTGGTCAGACAGGCTTACAACATGATTACGCTCGACAATTTAAACGCCATTGATGTATATCTGAACAAAAGCAGATTCATCGCAGGTCCGAGCTTGCCATCCTACCCGACTGCGCGTCCAGCCGTTGCCGTCGCGGTGAGCATGATCCTGGGCTTGCTCCTGTCCATTACGTTTGTCGTTTCGCGAAAACGGCGGCACGATAAAAGGATGCGGCTGTCCATTTAATGCCTGGAATCCCGGAATTTCCGATTTTGCCCGCCACACGTTATATTGTGGCCATTCCTGTTCCTGCGCCAGATGGGCTACGCTCTCCACCACTTCCGACTATTACTCAAAATCCATGTTGATTCTCTCCCCAAGCATTTTCAAAGCTTATGACATCCGCGGTATCGTCGGCACCACACTCGATGCCACTATTGCCAGGCAGATCGGCCAGGCCTTCGGCACCGCCGTGCGCGCCAAGGGCGAGAGCACGGTTGTCATCGGCCGTGACGGACGCCTCTCCGGTCCCGAGCTGACCTCCGCGCTGGCCGCCGGCCTGCAGGCTGCCGGCATCGATGTGATCGATCTGGGTGTCGTCGCCACGCCGATGGTCTATTTCGGCACCCATGTCCTCGAAGCGCAATCCGGCATCATGGTCACCGGCAGCCATAATCCGCCCGACTACAACGGCTTCAAGATGGTATTGGCCGGCGAAGCGATTTACGGCGATACCATCCAGGGCTTGTACCAGGCCATCGTCAAGAACGATGTTGCGCAGGGCGCCGGCAGCTACCGCACCCATGACATCCGCGCCGCCTATCTTGCGCGCATCATCAGCGATGTAAAGCTCGCACGGCCGATGAAAATCGCGATCGACTGCGGCAATGGCGTCGCTGGCGCCTTCGCCGGCGAGTTGTATCGTGGCCTGGGCTGCGAGGTCGCCGAACTGTTTTGCGATGTCGACGGCACCTTCCCCAATCACCATCCGGACCCGGCCCATCCGGAAAACCTGCAGGACCTGATTGTCGCCCTGCAATCCGGTGACGCGGAAATTGGCCTCGCCTTCGATGGCGACGGCGACCGTCTAGGTGTCGTCACCAAGGATGGCCAGATCATCTTTCCCGACCGCCAGCTGATGCTGTTTGCGGAGGACGTGCTGACCCGTCATCCGGGCGAGAAGATTCTGTACGATGTCAAATGCACGCGCCATCTGGCGCCGTGGGTAAACGAACGCGGCGGCGAGCCGCTGATGTGGAAAACCGGGCATTCGCTGGTCAAGGCCAAGATGCGCGAGACCGGCGCGCCGCTGGGCGGCGAGATGAGCGGTCATATTTTCTTCAAGGACCGCTGGTATGGTTTCGACGATGGTTTGTATGCGGGTGCGCGCCTGCTGGAATTGCTCAGCCGGCACGACGACCCCTCCGCATTGCTGAATGCCTTGCCGCAATCGATCAGCACACCTGAGCTGCAGCTGCAGCTCAGCGAAGGAGAAAATTTCATGCTGATAGAAAAACTGCAGCGCGACGCCAGCTTCCCGGGCTCACAGCAAATCATCACGATCGATGGCTTGCGGGTTGAATATCCGGATGGATTCGGCCTGGCGCGTTCGTCCAATACGACGCCGGTGGTAGTGATGCGCTTCGAGGCGGAAACCAGGGACGCGCTGCAGCGCATCCAGGCCGAATTCAAGCGTGTGATTCTGGCTGCGAAGCCGGATGCGGTATTGCCGTATTAATGCACGTGCCTGCCGTCGCTGCACAGAACCGGATCTGACTTGAACATCCTGATCGTGCGTGTATCGTCGCTGGGCGATGTGGTGCATAACATGCCGATGGTGGCCGATATCCGCGCGCATTATCCGCAAGCGAATATCGATTGGGTGGTGGAAGAGGCGTACACCAGCCTGGTGCGGCTCAACGGCGAAGTGCGCCATGTGATTCCATTCGCATTGCGGCGCTGGCGCAAAAGCCTGCTGTCGGCCCGTACCCGGGCCGAAATGAAGGCGTTCTACCGCGAGTTGCGGCGCGAATCCTATGATCTTGTGTTCGACACCCAGGGTTTGCTGAAAACCGGCGCTGTGATGGGCATGGCGCGTCTGGCGCCGGGTGGCAGACGCATCGGGCTGGCGAACGGGACCGAGGGTTCCGGCTATGAAGCGGTGTCGCGTGTTTTCCATACGCTGAGCGTGCCGGTCGACACCCGTACCCATGCCGTGCTGCGCGGGCGCCTGGTGGCGGGCGCCGCGCTGGGTTATACCGTCGGCACTCCCGCAAACTTCAATTTGCAGGCGCCGGATGGAGCCCATGCCGCATGGCTGCCATCCGGGCCCTATGCGGTTTTTTTCCATGGCACCGCGCGCGACGCCAAACGCTGGAGCGAGGCCAACTGGGTGCAGACCGCACGTGTACTGAATGGATACGGATTGCCGGTGTTGCTGCCATGGGGAAGCGCGGCGGAACACCAGGCCGCACAACAGCTTGCCGCGCAGATGCCGAATGCGCGGGTACTGCCGAAGCTGCCGATGATGGACGCCGTCATCCTGGCGCAGCGGGCAGTGCTGGCGATCGGCGTGGATACCGGACTGACGCACATCGCCGCCGCTTATGAGCGGCCGACCATCGAGCTGTACTGCGATTCGCCGCGCTGGAAAACCGAGGGGAACTGGTCCTCCAATATCATCAATCTGGGCGACCAGGGCCAGCCGCCCGGGGTAGCCGAAGTCGAAGCCGCGATCGGGCGTTTGCTGGGGCCGGCGGATGAATCGAAACATTTTGCGGACAAGGCGGGATGATGCGCCTTCTTTATTCTGCCGCGTGGTGGCTCGCATTACCGCTGGTATTGGCACGGCTCTGGTGGCGTGGCCGCAAGGAGCCGGGTTACCGGCAACACTGGGCTGAACGGCTTGGTTTCTACAAGGGTGTGCCGTTCGACCGCGCACGGCAGAAGGCGCTCTGGATTCACGCGGTATCGGTGGGCGAGACGCGTGCCGCCGAACCGCTGATCGACGCGTTGCTGAGCGCTTATCCGGACTACACGATCCTGCTGACACACATGACCCCGACCGGACGGGCCACTGGCAAGGACATGTTTGGCGCCGCGTCGCCGCGCGTGCTGCAATGTTATCTGCCGTATGACACCGGCTGGATGGCGGCGCGTTTCCTCCGCCATTTTGCGCCGCGCATCTGCGTGCTGATGGAAACCGAAGTGTGGCCGAACCTGATTGCGCAATGTGTCAGGCACCAGATTCCGGTAGCGCTGGTCAACGCGCGCCTGTCGGAACGTTCGCTCGCCAAGGCCCGGCGCCTGTCCGGCCTGATGGAAGAGGCGGCACACGGCATCACCGCGATCGCGGCGCAGACCGAAACCGATGCCGCGCGGCTGCGCCAGCTCGGCGCGCGTCATGTCGCGGTCACCGGCAGCATCAAGTTCGACGTCACGCCACCGCCGGCCGCGCTGATCAAGGGCGCGGCGCTGCGCGCGAAGACCGGTTCGCGTCCCGTGCTGTTGTGCGCCAGCACGCGTGAGGGTGAAGAGGTGTTGATCCTCGATGCGCTGCAGTCGGCGCAGTGGCAGGATGCCTTGATCATCATCGTGCCGCGCCATCCGCAACGTTTTGACGATGTGGCGCGGCTGATTGCGTCCAGGGGTGTGCCGATGTGCCGCCGCTCGGCGCTCGATGGCGGCGGCATGGCGGCCAATACACGCATCCTGCTGGGCGATTCGATGGGTGAAATGTTCGCTTATTACGCCGCCTGCGATATCGCCTTTATCGGCGGCAGCCTGCTGCCTCTGGGCGGACAAAACCTGATCGAAGCCTGCGCGTTGGGCAAGCCGGTGCTGATCGGTCCGCACACTTTCAATTTTAGCGACGTGAGCGAAGACGCGATTGCCGCGGGCGCGGCCTTGCGTGTGGAGGATGCAGCGGTGATGCTGGAGCAGGCCGGGCGCCTGTTGCGCAACAAGGATGAACGCGAGGTGATGGGCGTCAATGCGTCGGCGTTTGCGCGGCAGCATAGGGGGGCCACCTTGCGTACGATGGCAATGCTGCAGCCGATGATTACAGAGGCGCCGAACGCGGTTTCGTAGGGTGTCATAAACGCGAGCGGGTTATGGATTCCCGCCTGCGCGGGAATGACGGTGGTAAGAGTGGATGTCGTGCCAATTACTACCGTCATTCCCGCGCATGCGGGAATCCAGAGTGACCTCGCATCAAGACGTCTCCATACAAATCCCGCCAGATTATTTCACCGCTGCCGTAGCCGTCGTTTCATTCAACCCGCCGCCCAGCGACCGGTACAGATCGATGGCATTGGTCAGCCGCAGCAGTCGTGTCTGGATCAATGACTGCTGAGCGGTGAACAATTCCCGCTGCGCATCCAGCACCTCAAGCGAACTCGACACGCCATTGCGGAAACGGAGGTCAGCCAGCTTGAAACGTTCGGCCTGTGCTTCCAGCACCAGCCGTTGCGCGTCAACCTGTTCCGCCAGCGATCCGCGCGCCACCAGCGCATCGGCGACTTCACGGAACGCCACCTGTATCGTTCTTTCATAATCGCTGACCGCAATCTCCTTGCGCACTTCTGCCAGGTTCAGATTGTTCTTGTTGCGGCCCGCGTCAAAAATCGGCAGCAGCAGTTGCGGTCCGAACGACCATGTCAGCGAACCGGCGTCAAACAGGCCGGACAAGGCATTGCTGGCAGTGCCGAAGCCGGCGGTCAGCGAGATGCGTGGAAAGAATGCGGCGCGCGCCGCGCCGATATTGGCGTTCGTTGCCTTCAGCCTCAGCTCCGCGGCGCGAATGTCTGGCCGGCGCGTAAGCAGGTCGGACGGCAGGCCCGCTGGAATGTCGGTGACGATATTCTGCTCCGACAAGGTCGGCGCCGGCGGCAGGTTAACCAGCGGCGCACCGACCAGCAAGGTCAATGCATTTTCCGCCTGCGCGCGCTGGCGTGTCAGCGTCAGGGTGGACACGCGCGCCGACTGCACCAGCGTTTCGTTCAGGCGCAGATCGAGTGCCGACGAGGCGCCGACTTCAAAACGTTTCTGCGCCAGGCCGTAGGCGGTCTGCCGTCCTTCCAGCGTCTGCTGCGCGATCACCTGCTGTTCGGCAAAAGAACGCTCCGCCAGATAGGCTTTCGCCACCTCCGCGACCAGGCTGATCTGTACGGCCTGGCGTGCTTCCGCGGTCGCCAGGTACTGGCTCAGCGCGGCATCATTGAGACTGCGTACCCGGCCGAAAAAATCCAACTCGAATGACGCCAGGCTGAGACCGACCTGGTAGTTGTTGCTGATGATGCCGCGGCCGGTCGGCGACTGTGATTCGGCCGTGCGTGCGCGGGAAGCGCCGGCAATGCCGTTGACGGTCGGCAGCAGGTCGGCCGACTGTATGTTGTACAGCGCGCGCGCCTCGCCGATGCGCGACGCGGCAATACGCAAGTCACGGTTGTTGTCCAGCGCGGCGGCAATCAGGCCCTGCAGCCGCTGATCCGGAAAGAACTGGCGCCAGCCCAGCGCGCTTGCCTCGAGTGCGCTCTGGCCACCGGCGGCCGCCGGATAAGCGGAGGCCACCGGCGCGTCGGGGCGGACGAATTGCGGCGTCAGCGAGCAGCCTGACAGCACGCCGGCCGCCAGCAGCGCCACACTCATTTGGCGGGGAAAAAATTTAAACATGCTGGTCCTCCACGTTTTCTTTCAGATGGGCGGCGTACATTTTGCGCTGGCGCTCGCTGCCCTTGAACATTGTGCGCACCACGACAAAAAACACCGGCACCAGGAATACGGCGAGCAGGGTGGCGGTAATCATGCCGCCCATCACGCCGGTACCGATCGCACGCTGGCTGGCCGAGCCGGCGCCATTGGCGATCACCAGCGGCAGCACGCCGAGGATGAACGCAAGCGAGGTCATCAGGATCGGCCGGAAGCGCAGGCGGATCGCCTGCAGCGTCGCGTCGACCAGGCTCATGCCCTGCGCCTGCAAGTCCTTCGCAAACTCGATGATCAGAATCGCGTTTTTAGACGACAGTCCGATGATCGCAATCATGCCGACCTTGAAGTACACATCGTTGGGCATGCCGCGCATCGTGGCGCCAAGCAGCGCACCCAGGATACCGAGCGGCACCACCAGCATCACGGCGACCGGGATGGTGGTGCTTTCGTACAGTGCCGCCAGCACCAGGAACACCGCCAGCAAGGACAATGCATACAGCGCCGGCGCTTGCGAACCGGAGGTCTTTTCTTCCAGCGACTGGCCAGTCCATTCGAAGCCGAAACCGGGCGGCAGTTGCGCGGTCAGCTTTTCCATCTCGTTCAAGGCATCGCCGGTGCTGGCGCCGGGCGCGGCGCCGCCGGAAATTTTTACCGCCGGATAACCGTTGTAACGGATCAGCTGCACCGGACCGACCATCCAGCGCGAGCTGGAAAACGCCGAGAACGGCACCATCGTTCCCTTGGCGCTGCGCACATGGATGCGGGCCAGGTCTGCCGGCTGCAAACGCTGCTTTGCCTCGGCCTGCAGGATCACCCGCTGCTGCCGGCCCTGGTTCGAGAAGTCATTCAGGTACGCAGAACCGAGCGAGGCTGACAGCGTGCTGCTGATGTCGGAAAACGAGACGCCCAGGGCGCTGGCCTTGTCGCGATCGATGTCGAGTTGCAGCTGCGGCGTATCCTCCAGTCCTTCCGGACGCACGCCTGCGAGCAACGGACTTTTGCCGGCCAGGCCCAGCAGCTGATCGCGGGCGGCGATTAGTGCGTCATGGCCCAGGCCGCCGCGGTCCTGCAGCCGGAACGTGAAGCCGGTCGCGTTGCCCAACTCCGGAATCGGCGGCGGATTGACCGGGAACACGATCGCATCGCGAATCTGGGAAAACGCGCCGAAGGCCTTGCCGGCGATGTCGCTGGCAGATTCGCCCGGGCCGCGCACGCTCCAGTCTTTCAGGGGCACGAATGCAAGACCGGCGTTCTGGCCATTGCCCGAAAAGCTGAAGCCTGACACTGCCACCACGTGTTCCACCGCAGGCTGCTTCAGATAATAATCCTCGACCTGCTTGATCACCTCCAGCGTGCGGTTGGCGCTTGCGCCCGGCGGCAACTGGATGTTGGTCACCAGGAAGCCCTGGTCTTCCATCGGCAGGAAAGACGACGGCAGGCGCACATACAGCAGGCCAACCACAACGATGATCAGGCCGTACACCAGCATGTAGCGTCCGGTCTGGCGCAACATGCGGGCGACAAAACCTTCGTAGTTGCGCGAGGTCAGGGCAAACTTGCGGTTGAACCAGCCGAAGAAACCTTTCTTCTCGTGATGACCCGGTTGCACCGGCTTGAGCAATGTGGCGCACAGCGCCGGTGTCAGTGTCATCGCCAGGAAAGCCGAGAACAGGATCGACGCCACCATCGACATCGAAAACTGACGATAGATCGCGCCGACCGCGCCGCCGAAGAATGCCATCGGGATGAACACCGCGATCAGCACCACGGTCATGCCGACGATTGCGCCGGTGATCTGGCCCATCGCCTTGCGGGTTGCGTCGCGCGGCGACAGACCTTCCTCGCTCATGATGCGTTCGACGTTTTCCACCACCACGATCGCATCGTCGACCAGGATGCCGACCGACAGCACCATGCCGAACATGGTCAGCACGTTGATCGAGAAACCGAACAGCATCATCGTCGCCAGCGTACCCATCAGCGCCACCGGCACCACGATCGCGGGGATCAGGGTGTAGCGGATATTCTGCAGGAACAGGAACATCACCAGGAACACCAGCACCACCGCTTCGAGCAGGGTCTTGACCACTTCCTCGATCGAAATCTGCACGAACTTCGAGGTGTCGTAAGGGATTTCATACTTGACGCCAGGCGGGAAAAACTTGGACAGTTCTTCAAACTTGGCGCGCACCGCGGTGGCGGTGCCTAACGCATTGGCGGTCGGGGACAGCTGGATGCCGACGGCGGAGGTCGGCTTGCCGTCGATGCGGGCCGATGTCCCATAAGCCTGGCCGCCGATCTCGATGCGGGCGACGTCGCTCAGGCGCACCACCGATCCATCCGCATTGGCGCGCAAGACGATCTTGCCGAATTCTTCCGGCGTCGTCAGCTGGCCAGTCACCACCACGCTGGCCGTGATCTGCTGTGAATTCGGATTCGGCAAATCGCCCAGCGTGCCGGAGGCGACTTGCGCATTCTGCGCCCTGACCGCGGTCGCAATATCGCCGGGAGTGAGCTTCAGGCCCGCCAGTTTGTCAGGGTCAATCCAGATCCGCATCGCCCGCTCGGTGCCGAACAATTGCGCCTGGCCGACGCCGGGAACACGCTTCAGTTCATTCAGCACATTGCGCGAAAGGTAGTCGCCCAGGGCAACCGGATCGAGCCGTCCGTCGGTAGACGACAGCGTCGCAAACATCAGGAAGTTATTGCGCGACTTGGTCACCTGCACACCCTGTTGGGTAACCGCCTGCGGCAGCCGCGCCTCGACCCGCTTGAGCCGGTTCTGCACATCGACCGCCGCCAGGTCGGCATTGGTGCCGGGCTTGAAGGCGATGGTAATCTGCACCTGTCCGTTGGACTGGCTCTGCGATTCGACGTACTGCAATCCTTCCGCGCCGTTCATTTCCTGTTCGATCATGCTGGTGACACTGTCATCCACGGTTTGCGCGGAGGCGCCGGGATAGACCGCCGTCAGGACAATCGTCGGCGGCGCAATGCTCGGGTATTGCGATACCGGCAGGCTGGTAATCGACAGCGCGCCAGCCAGCAGGATAAACAAGGCGATCACCCACGCAAAAACCGGGCGATCAATAAAAAACTTTGCCATCTGATCGCTCCCTTATTTGCTCTGTGGTTTTTGTGTGGCCGTGGCAGCGGCCGGAATCACAGCAGCGTTCACAGGGCCTTTCCAGTCGACCGGCTTGACGGTCGCGCCGGGCCTGGTTTTCTGCATGCCTTCGACGATCACCCGATCGCCGGCTTTCAATCCCTCGCTGACCACCCAGGTATCGCCATGGGCGGTATTGGCCTGGATCGTCTGTGAAGTGACTTTGCCGTCGGCGCCTACCAGCATCACTGACGCACCACCCGGATTACGGATGACCGCTTGCTGCGGCACGGTGATCGCTTGCTGGTTCACCGCTTGTTCAAGCTGCGCGCGCACATACATGCCGGGCAACAGCAGGCCGTTGGGGTTGGGGAATTCGGCGCGCAGGGAAACAGCCCCCGTGCTTTCGTCAACCGCGAGGTCGGAGAACAGCAGCTTGCCGGCCTGCGGATAGGGCTGGCCGTCTTCGGTGATCAGCGTCACCTTGGCCTGGCCTTTGCCTGCGCTGGTCAGCTGGCCGCTGGCCAGCGCGCGCTGCAGGCGCAGCACTTCAGCACTGGACTGGGTCAGATTCACGTAGATCGGATCGATTTGCTGGATGGTCGCCAGCGCCGTTGCTTCGCCGGCGCCAACCAGCGCGCCTTCAGTCACTTGCGCACGGCCGATGCGGCCGGGGATCGGCGCGGTGACTGTCGCGTAACCCAGGTTCAGGCTGGCGGTCTGGCGCGTCGCCCTGGCGGTGGCGAGATCGGCGCTGGCCTGTTTCTGTCCGGTCACCGCGTCGTCGTATTCCTGCTTGCTGATCGCATTCATCTCGACCAGCGGTTTGTAGCGCTGCACCTTCAGATTGGCTTGCGCCAGATTCGCCTCGGCCTTGGCGACCACCGCCTGCGTGCTTTCATAGGTGGCGCGGAAAGGGGCGGGATCGATACGGAACAAGACATCGCCCGCCTTCACATCGCTGCCTTCGCGGAACACGCGCTTGAGCACAATGCCCGCGGCACGCGCCCGGACCTGCGCCACCCGGCTGGCTTCCAGACGGCCTGGCAATTCGCTCGTCAAGGCCAGGCTTCTGGGTGTTATGGTAATGACGGCAACTTCAGGCGGCGGCATGCCAGCGCCCGGCGCCGGAGCCGCGGCTTTCTTATCTCCACAGGCTGCAATCGCCAGCAGTATCAATATGGAAGTGGTGATGCGCGTGAATCGGTGAATGGGACTTTTAAAAACGGGGCTCATAAAAAAGGGGCTCATTAATAATCTCGCACGGTAATCGAACAACAAGCCGATTTGCGGCCGCGTTCGGACATAGGCTGAATCAGGAAAAGGACGAACTGCCCTGCTGCAAACAGGACATGAAAATGTTTATGAAGAAATCTACCGCACGAATTATACATACATCCATGAATGTATGTATGTATAATCCGGGCATGAATCGGCAGTATCCGATAAATGCAACGTCCGTTTGAATATTGGCCTGGGAAGCAAGGCCTCCGGTTTCATCAACAGAGCTTGAACAGCATATGGCAAGATCCACCAAGGAAGACGCGCTCGAAACCCGCAGCCGGATTCTCGATGCAGCAGAAGATGTGTTTTACGAAAAAGGCGTGTCGCGCACGTCGCTGGCCGACGTCGCACTCGCCAGCGATGTCACGCGCGGAGCGATTTATTGGCATTTCAAGAACAAGAGCGACGTCTTCGAAGCGATGTGCGAACGTATCCGCCTGCCGATGGAAGCGATGGTCGAGGCGACTGCCGGTGAAGGTGTCAGCGATCCGCTGAGCCAGCTGCGCAAGACCGTGGTATTTTTCCTGCAGCAAGCGGCCACCAATCCGCATTCGCGCAAGGTGCTGGATATTATTTTCCTGAAGTGTGAATTTGGCGATGCTGCCGACCCGATCCGCATCCGCGAACATGAGTGTTATGTGCAAGGGCTCGAACGCATGCAACGCATACTCGATAATGCGATTGCCATGAAACAGTTGCCGCCGGATCTGGACACGCGCCTGGCCGCCATCGCCATCCATGCAATGGTCATTGGGCTGATCAAGAACTGGCTATTTTCGCCTGCCAGTTTTGACCTTGCCAAGGATGCGGAAAAGCTGATCGATGCGCATCTTGATACCTTGCGCAATGCGCCTTCGTTAAGGCGCAGCTGACCTGCCAGCTCAGATCGCGATCATGACGATTTGCTACTGGTGATGGTTGCCGCTGCTTTGCGGCCGACCACATACCTGGCGCCTTCGGGACCGTATGTTTCCGAATGCGGCATGTTCGCAGGCAACTGGAATACATGGCCCGCCTGGCAGACTTGTTCAATATCGCCTACGCGCAGGCGAATCTCTCCAGCGAGAATGAGGGCTTTCGCTTCAAACGGGTGTGTATGCATATCCAGAAATATATTCGGCTGCCGTTCCAGCGTCAGGATTTCTTCAAATCCTTCGTTGGTGAGCACGCCGATGAATTCGTCGCGTTCCATACCGTCTCCTGTTATAGCGTGCTATTGGTAGCGGCGCCGTGAAACGGCACGCTCACCGGTCCGCCGATATTAATTCGTGGCGGTCTGCTGCAGCAGCTGGTTGACTTCAGCCAGATCCTCTTCCCGCAAGGTCCCCGCCGCGGACTTCAGCCGCAGACCGTTGACCAGCGTGTCATAACGCGCTTTCGACAGATCCCTGCGCGTGGAAAACAACTGCTGCTGCGCATTCAGAACGTCGATGTTGATCCGCACGCCCACCTGATAGCCCAGACGATTCGATTCAAGCGCGGACTGGCTCGATATTTCCGCCGCTTCCAGCGCCCTGACTTGCGCCAGGCCGTTGTTGACGCCGAGGTAGGACTGCCGCGCATTCTGCGCCGCGGTACGGCGTGCATTCTCGAGGTCGGCGCGGGATTTTTCTTCGAGCGCGATCGATTCGCGTACCCGGCTGGTGACGGCGAAACCCGAGAAGATCGGGATATTCCATTGCACGCCGATCGCGTTTGAACTTGATGATCCGTTGGGTGAGCTGGCGGATGCGGCGCCGCTCTGGTTATTGTAATTGCGGCTGGCGACCAGATCGAGGGTAGGCAGGTGGCCGGCGCGGTTGATCTTGATGTCGCGTTTTGCGCTTTCCACCGCCAGCTGCTGTCCGATCACGCCGAAATTCTGCGTTTCGGCGCTGTCTACCCAGCGTTCGATCTGTGCCGGCTGCGGGCTGTTCAGTTGCACGCCCGGGCGCAGCGTGGCCAGGTCAACCGGCGGTTTGCCGATGATCTGCTGCAGCGCGGTGCGCCTGATTTCAAGATCGTTGCGGGCCGCGAATTCCTGCGCGACCGACAGATCAAAACGCGCTTGCGCTTCATGCGTGTCGGTAATCGTCGCCGTGCCCACTTCAAAGTTGCGCTTGGCGGAAGCCAACTGCTCGGTAATCGCCTCCTTCTGCGCCTGCAGCGACGCCAGCGCATCCTGCGCGGTCAGCACGTCGAAGTAAGCCTGGGACACACGCACGATCAAATCCTGCTGCGTTTGCGCAAACAGGGCTTCGCTCGATGCTACCGCCAGCTTGCTTTTTTCGTACTGTTCCCAGTTCGCCGGCCGGAACAGCGGCTGTGCCAGCGACACCGTATAAGCATTGTTATTGAAATTGCGATTTGGGCCGACCGACGGGTCGACGAAATTCCGGTTGACCGCGCCGCCGACGCCGACGGTCGGCAGCAATAATGCGCGGCCCTGTGTTGACCTTTCCGACCCGGCAGCCAGGGCTGCCCGTGCGCTGGCGTACACGGCATCATTGGCAAGCGCCTCCCGGTACACTTGAAGCAGATCGATCGCGTGCGCGTCGAGCGTCAGGAAGGCGCTCGTGATCAGCGTGGCGATAAAGGTCTTGCGCATTAAATTCTCCGGTGGAGTCGGTCGATCATCATCAAATCAATAAGTCAATAAGTCGGCATGCTGCCGTCGACCTGCTGCGCCCACGCATGGACACCGCCGGTCAGGTTGGTCACCTGGGTAAAGCCATTACGTTCCAGAAAAGCCGCCACCTGCATGCTGCGCGCGCCGTGATGGCAGATGCACACCAGCGGCGCCTCCGGATCCAGTTCGGCCTGGCGCGCCGGCACCGTATTCATCGGCATCGGCAGCGCGCCTTCGATATGGCAGGTCTGGTATTCCCAGGCTTCGCGCACGTCCAGCAATACCGGCGCCGGCCTGGAGGTATCGGCGATCCATTCCGCCAGTTGGGGAGCTGTCAGGTGTTGCATGGCTATTCTCAGAAGGCGAAGTGTGAGTGTGCCGCCGCATCGCGCAGCGGCTTGACGCTGGTTTCAAACAGCGTCACCGAATGGTAGGCGGTCTCGGACACGCGCGTGATCTTCTGGGCTGACATCACCGGCGCTTCGCCGATTACCGCGAGGATCCGTCCGCCGACCTTGATCTGCGACAGGAAGGCATCGGGCAGTGCGGGCAGCGAACCGGAAATCACGATCACGTCGTAAGGCGCGCTGTAGCTGCCGCTGCCTTCCCAGCCCCGTGCGCCGTTGCCCAGGACGACATCGACATTGCTGATTCCGTAGGCGGCCAGGTTCTCTTCGGCCAGCAACTTCAGCGCCGGCTCGATGTCGACGGTAGTGACATGGCGCGCCTTGTATGCCAGCAGCGCGGCCATGTAGCCGGAGCCGGCGCCGATTTCCAGCACGTGTTCATGTTTCTTGACCGCCGCCTCCTGCAGGATGCGCGCCTCGAATTTCGGCTGCAGCATGTTTTCGCCGCATGGCAGCGGGATTTCGGTGTCGGCGAAAGCCAGTCCTTTGTATGCTGTGGGAACAAAGGCTTCGCGCCTTACCAGCAACAGTAATTCGAGCACATCCTGCTCCAGCACGTCCCACGGGCGGATTTGCTGTTCGATCATGTTGAAGCGGGCTTGTTCGATATTCATGTCGGAAACTCGGGAAGGGAAATTGTTGAAAAGAGGCATTTTATCAAATGATGTCCTTCTTTTGCGCGAGGGGCACAGTCTCGGCGGCGGCGCCATGGAGCGGCTCCGCATGTTCCGCCTCGGGGGCGGACCCCCATTTGCGCTGGAGCCAGGCGCCGAAATCGTCCAGATAGGTGTATACCACCGGCACCACCACCAGCGTCAGCAGCGATGAGGTAATGATGCCGCCAATGACGGCCTGTCCCATCGGCGCGCGCTGCTCCGAGCCTTCCGAGAGGCCGAACGCCAGCGGCACCATGCCGAACACCATTGCCAGCGTCGTCATCAGGATCGGACGCAGGCGCACATGGGCCGCTTCCAGCAGCGCCGCGGTGCGGCCGGAACCGGCCTTGCGCGCCTGGTTGGCAAAATCGACCAGCAGGATCGCATTTTTTGTCACCAGGCCCATCAGCATGATGAAGCCGATGATCGAAAACAGGTTGAGCGTCGAGCGGAAAATCATCAGCGCCAGGAACACGCCGATCAGTGTCAGCGGCAAGGACGACATGATCGCGATCGGCTGCAGGAAGCTGCCGAACTGCGACGCCAGGATCATGTAAATGAAGATGATGGCCAGCGCCAGCGCCGACAATGCGTAGCCGAAAGACTCCTGCATGCTCTTTTCGGAGCCGCCTATCTGGTAGCTGTAACCGGGTGGCCAATGCATGCCGTTGAGGACCGCCCTGACATCGGCGCTGGCCTGGCCGGAGGAACGGCCGACCACGTTGGCCGACAGCTCGACTTCGCGTTTCAGGTCGCGCCGGTTGATCTGGTTGGCGCCGACCGACGGCGTGATGGTCGCCACCTGGCGCAGGGGCACCATCTTCGGCGTGCCATCGGCATTGTTCTGCGAACTGCTCAGCATCAGGCTCGACAGATCGTCGTAATTGTTGCGGTCCGACGGCGACAGGCGCACATTGACGTCATAGTTTTCATCGTCCGGCGCGCGCCAGGTGCTGGCCGCTTCGCCTGCCAGCAGCGGCCGCAGCGCGTTCCCGATCTGCGCCACGCCTACGCCCAGGTCGGCGCCGGCCTCGCGCTTTGGTGTGATCGAAATGGTCGGCTTGTTCGCCTTCAGGCTCGAGTCGAGGTCGACCACGCCGGGAATGGCAGCGATCTTGCGCTGCGCTTCCTCGGACAGTCTGGCCAGCTGGCCCAGGTCGCTGCCGAGCAGGCTCAGGCGTATCTGCTTGGTGTCGCCGCCGACGCCGTCGAGCGTGCCGATATGGGTGATCGTGATGCCTGCGATACGCGACAGGCGCTCGCGCAGCGGGGCGCTGATTTCCGCCGTGCTGCGCTTTCTCTCCGCACGTGGCACCAGACGCACGTACACCGTCGCATAACTTTTGCCTTGCGAATTGCCGGTGTTGACCGACGTGTACAGGTCGCGCACTTCCGGAAAACCGCGCAGCACGGTCTCGACCTGGCGTACCTTGCTTTCGGTGAATTCCAGCGAGGAGCCGACTGGTGTGTAAAAGTTGATGCCGGTCTCGGAATAATCGGCTTGCGGCACAAATTCGCTGCCGATCAGGCCGCTGGCCGGAATCGCCAGGCCGGCAATGAAGGTCACCACGGCAATCAACACGGTCGCGATGCGATGCCGCAGCGACCATTTCAGCAAGACCTGATATCCGCTCGAGAGCCAGTCCACCAGGCGTTCGAATTGCTCCAGCACGCGGCCTATCGTGTTGGCATACAGTCCCTTGCGTGTCCCCGTGGCGCCGTGGGCCGCGGGATCGCGCCAGATCGACGACAGCATCGGATCGAGCGTAAAGGAAACGAACATGGAAATCAGCACGGCGGCCGTCACGGTGATGCCGAACTGGTGGAAGAAGCGCCCGATGATGCCGCCCATGAAACCGACCGGCAGGAACACGGCGACGATCGAGAGGGTCGTCGCCAGCACCGCCAGCCCGATTTCCGCCGTGCCTTCGAGGGCGGCGGTCTTGTGGCTCTTGTAGCGGCCGTTGACCTTCATGCCGGCGTGACGCACGATGTTCTCGCGCACCACGATGGCATCATCGATCAGCAGGCCGACGCACAGCGACAGCGCCATCAGCGTAATCATGTTGATGGTAAAGCCGAACATGTTCATGAAAAGGAATGTGCCGATCAACGCCACCGGCAGTGTCAGGCCGGTGATCACGGTCGAGCGCCACGAGTTCAGGAACAGGAACACGATCAGCACCGTCAGCGCCGCGCCTTCCAGCAGGGTGCGGCGCACACCTTCGACGCTAACCCGGATCTGGCGCGAACCATCCTTGATGACTTCAAGCTTGACGCCCGGATACAGAACCTTCAGGCCAGGCTCCAGTTCTTTCAGCGCCCTGGTCAGGCCATCTGCGATTTCAATCGTGTTCTGCCCCTGCGCTTTCAGTATGTCGAGCGCCAGCGTGCGCTGGCCGTTGTACAGCGCCAGCGTTTCCTGTTCCTGCTGGCTGTCGACGACGGTGGCGATCTGCGCCAGCGTCACCGACTGCCCGCCGCGCCGCGCCACGACGATGTTGCCGAATTCTGCCGGATTCTTGATCTTGCCCTGGACCTGCACCACTTTTTCATTGGCGAGCGAGCGGATCGCGCCGGTCGGCAATTCCTGGTTCTCGTTGCGCACCGCATTGATGATCTGGTCGACGCCGATGCCGAATGCTTCCATCTCGGTTGGCTTGACATAAATCTGGATTTCACGCTTGACGCCGCCCACCAGGGTCACGGAGCCGACGCCGCGCACATTTTCCAGGCGCTTCTTCACGACCTGGTCTGCGATCGTGGTCAGTTCCCGCAGATTGCGTTGCCGGCTACCTGCATCGTTGGTTACCGCTATCGAGAAAATCGGACGATCAGCCGGATCGTAGCGCATGACGCGCGGCTCCTTGACTTCCTTGCGGAAGCTGGATTTGATCAGCGCGACTTTTTCGCGCACATCCTGAGCAGCCTGGCTTGGGTCGACCGTCAGCACGAACTCGATGATGACGACCGATGAACCTTCATAAGAACGGGATGTCAGGCTGTTGATGCCGTTGATGGTGTTGACCGCTTCTTCCACCTTGCGCGTCACATCGGACTCGACTGATTCTGGCGATGCGCCCGGATATTCGGTCTGCACCACCACGACAGGGAAGGTCACATCCGGAAACTGATCGACGCGCAGCTGCTGATAAGAGAACAGCCCCAATACAAGGAAAGCGGCCATCATCATGGTCGCCAGGACAGGATTGCCGATGCTGATACGAGTGAACCACATTACGGAAATCCTTCAGGAGACAGAATCGGATTGGCCGCACCGCAAGCCGACGCACGGCAAGGGCCGCGTGTC
The DNA here is from genome assembly GCA_040387375.1 of Pseudomonadota bacterium. Classification (GTDB taxonomy): domain Bacteria; phylum Pseudomonadota; class Gammaproteobacteria; order Burkholderiales; family Burkholderiaceae_D; genus JAZKDW01. The sequence goes on along the minus strand of JAZKDW010000011.1, from coordinate 37,415 downwards.
ATTTAGGTGGGCCCGTGTTTGCCTGGCTGGACACCGGAGCGAAGCTGACCCTGGCGCCGGCCCGCAAATTGCCCAGATTGGTTTTGATAATCTGCGCACCGCTTTCCAGACCCTTGACGATTTCCACCGCGCCGCCATCGCCATCAGTGCCGCTGATGCCGAGCGTGACCGGCTGCGCCACCAGCACGTTTTTTTCGATTACGTACACATAAGCATTGCTGGCATCGTTCTGCAGCGCCGACCGGGGCACCGTCAAGGCGCCGGTTTTTTTGGACAGCGTCAGTTGTGCCTGGCCGAACATGCCCACACGCATCAGGCCTTGCGGGTTGTCGAGTTGCATGTAAACCAGGATCGAGCGCGAACCGGCCTGCGTGGACGGGCTGATGCGGGCGACCTTGCCGGTAACGGCGGCTGGCAGGCCTTCTACCTTTACCACTACTTCCTGGCCGAGCGCGACGTTGATGATGTCGGAGGTGGGAACGGCGACTTCCATTTCCATCCGCTGCAGGTCGACAATATCGAGCATGTGAAAGTCGGGTGAGACTTTTTCGCCGGGCTGGACGGTGCGGTTGCTGACCAGTCCCGAAATCGGCGCGCGGATGATCGTATCGTTCAACGATTTTTGCGACACGTCGAGCGCGCCCTTGGCCGAGGCGACATTCGCCTGCGCGATGTCGAGCTGGCTGGCGGCATTGTCGAACGCATTCTTCGAGATAAAACCTTTCGACAGCAACGCCTGGTTGTTGTCGCGGCTCTTGGTCGCGATGTCGAGCTGTCCGCGGGCTGCCAGCAGGGCGCCGCTGGACTGGCTGAGGCGGGCCTGGTATTCACTGCCATCCATCCTGATCAGCACTTGTCCTGCTTTCACCGCTTCGCCTTCGCGCACCAGCACTTCACGCACTTCGCCCGCAACCCTGGCCTTGACGGCGGCCTGGCTGACCGCGCGCAGCGTGCCCGACAATGCGAGCGTCTGCCGCAAGTCGCGCGGTTGTACCTGGATCACATCGCTGGCCAGGAACTCCAGCGTGGCGGGTGCCGGCGCGGCTGTCGCGGGCGCCGCCTGCGCGCTTCTTTTTTTCAATGCAGTGGCGCCGAGGCCCGCAACGAGCAGCAGCACGAAAAAGGCAATCCATAATTTTTGATGTTTTAACATGGAGGGTCCCATTACCTGTCCGCGAGCAAACCGCGCAAAAGCAAATCAATAAAACATTTCAGATATTCTTCAGCCGAAATCGGTTCGACCTGGACCGCGTTAAAGGAGTGCCTCCACATCATCAGCATGATGACCGGCGCCACGATGACGTTTTTGGCATGGCGGGTCGCCACAGGCCGGAATTCGCCACGCGATATGCCACGTTCCAGCATGCGAATGATCAGGGCATTGGACCGCGTGATCACTTCGTCGTGATAAAACTTCGAGAGATCCGGAAAATTGCCTGATTCCGCAATCATCAGCTTGGTAATGCCGGACAGCCTGGTAGCGCCTATCCGCTGCCACCAGCCGAGTATGAAATCGCTGAACAATTCCGCACTGCTGCCTGTGTAGCGGTCAATCGCTTCTTCCGCTTCGCTCAATACCGGAATAAGATTTTCGCGTACAACGGCCTTGAATAGTTCTTCTTTGTTGGTGAAATATAAATATAGTGTTCCTTTTGACACACCAGCTTGCGTAGCTACATCCTCCAGGCGGGTCATCGCATAACCGCGGTCGACGAACAGGTCGAGAGCCGCCGACATTAATTCCTGTGGACGAGCGTCTTTTCGACGTTCCCAACGTGGTTTGTTTTTGGCGGGGCAGGGTGTATTCAAGGAACATCCTAATAACTTACTGACGAGTCAGTAATATAGGCGTCTATCAGGCGGTCGTCAAGGAAGCCTGGTGCTCTGTCACAATCGCACATGGTCCTTGCCCTGAAGCCCATGTGTGTAATGGGTAGCCGAATCCTCGCTTTCCCCTGACCTTGTTCGTGGCGCAGGTATCGCCGGCGCCGCATCTGGTAACCTCCAAACTCGGCGAGGAGTTCAAGGTGGCGGCCAGGCCAGTGCTGCAACCGCATCGGAAAAAGGAAATCAATGAAGTCGAGATACGCAAGCGGGATTCTTGTTGTCATCATTTTGCTATTGGCCTCATGCGCCACCCTGCTCGGGCCACGGGAGGTCGAATTGCCGCTGGCCCGCCTGCAGGAGGGTATGTCACGCAAATTTCCCATCGATCACCGTTACCTTCAGTTATTCGACGTTCGTCTCAGCAATCCGCGGCTGGCGCTGCAGCCGGACAGCAATCGTGTGATAACGACAATGGACGCATCGATCACACCGCCGTTCACGCGCAGGTCGTGGCAAGGCAGCTTTACGCTGTCTGGCACGCTCGGGCTCGATTCCGCTCGGCGCGCCGTGGTGCTGACCGAACCGCGCATGGAACGAGTGGCGATCGATGGTGCAAGCAGCAGCCAGGTGACCGCCATCATCGGCTTGCTGACCGAGCAGATTGCAAGGAATGTGCCGCTCTACACATTTGAAGATAATGACTTCAGATACGCTGGCATCAACTGGGTGCCAGCCAAAATCACCACAAAATCGACCGCGCTCGTGGTAACCTTTGAGCCTGCAAAATAACGTTGCCGGCGAAAACTTCCGCAACGTTGCCCCAACCCGCTAGGGATTGACACCAGCGGGTTTTTTATTGAATTAAAAAAACCAACTACACAACAAGCATGGACTTCATCCTCATTTTAAAAGCCGCGATCATGGGCATCGTGGAAGGCCTGACGGAATTCCTGCCGATTTCATCGACTGGTCATCTGATTCTCGCCGGCAGCCTGCTCAATTTCACTGGCGAAAAAGTGAAGCTGTTTGAAATCGTGATCCAGGCCGGCGCCATCTTCGCGGTTTGCTGGGAATATCGCGTCAAGATCGGCAGCGTGATGACCGGCATATTCACCGATCCGAAAGAGCAGAAATTTGTCCTCAACCTGATCATCGCGTTTTTGCCGGCAGCCGCGCTTGGCCTGGTATTTGGCAAGAGCATCAAGGAAGTCCTGTTCTCGCCAGTGCCGGTGGCGCTGGCCTTCATTATTGGCGGTATTGTCATCTTGTGGGTCGAAAAGCGCCACAAAAGCACCCTCGTCGCCGCACGCATACAGTCGGTCGATGAAATGACGCCGCTCGACGCCTTGAAAATCGGACTGGCGCAAGCGTTCGCATTGATCCCCGGCACCAGCCGCTCCGGCGCCACCATCATTGGCGGCATGATGTTCGGCATGTCGCGCAAGGCCGCGACAGAGTTTTCGTTCTATCTTGCAATCCCGACCTTGCTGGGAGCAACCGTGTACTCGCTTTACAAGGAGCGCGCGCTGCTATCGGTGGCGGACCTGCCATTGTTTAGCGTGGGCACGATTTCCGCCTTTATTTCCGCATTCTTTTGCGTGCGCTGGTTGTTACGCTACATAAGCAGCCACGATTTTACGGTCTTCGCGTGGTACCGTATCGTCTTCGGAATTGTTGTGCTGGTGACTGCGTATAGCGGCATGGTCGATTGGGCTGGCTGATTTGATTTTTGGATCTTATGCCCTAATCGCGCTGCTGCCGGCCCGCTCCCATTTGATCCAGATCGCGGAAAAATAAAATTGCATGAATGAAGTCTCCGGCAGCGCACCCGCGCTGCATCTGCTGCAAACCGTTTTTGGTTATCCCTCGTTTCGCGGCCAGCAAGCCGAGATCGTGGATCTGGTCGCACAAGGCGGCGATGCGCTGGTGCTGATGCCGACCGGCGGCGGCAAGTCGCTGTGTTACCAGATACCGTCGCTGCTGCGCGATGGTGTCGGTGTCGTGATTTCGCCGCTGATTGCCTTGATGCAGGATCAGGTCGATGCGCTGGCCGAAGTTGGTGTGCGTGCGGCATTCCTGAATTCAACCCAGACCTACGAAGAAGCGTCCCGTATCGAGCGCCGCGTGCGCAACGGCGACCTCGACCTGGTGTATGTCGCGCCCGAGCGCCTGATGACACCACGCTGCCTGGATCTTCTGGAAGCCTCGAAGATCGCGCTGTTCGCCATCGATGAAGCGCATTGTGTGTCGCAGTGGGGGCATGATTTCCGTCCGGAATATATCAAGCTGTCGGTGCTGCACGAGCGTTTTCCCGCTGTGCCGCGCATTGCGCTGACCGCCACCGCCGACCAGCAGACGCGCACCGAAATCGCGCTCCGCCTGCAACTCGGTGACGCACGGCAATTCGTCTCCTCGTTCGACCGCCCCAACATCCGCTACCAGATTGTCGAGAAGGCAAACGGCCGCAAGCAGTTGCTTGATTTCATCGAGAGCGAACATGCGGGTGATGCCGGCATCGTGTATTGCCTGTCGCGCAAGAAGGTCGAGGAAATTGCCGAGTTCCTGAATGGCAGCGGCATCACCGCGCTGCCGTATCACGCCGGCATGGACATCGCCACGCGTACCAAAAACCAGGCCCGTTTCCTGCGCGAAGAAAGCATCGTGATGGTCGCGACCATTGCCTTCGGCATGGGCATCGACAAGCCGGATGTACGTTTTGTCGCCCACCTGGATTTGCCGAAAAGCATAGAAGGGTATTACCAGGAAACCGGCCGCGCCGGCCGCGACGGCGCACCCGCCAATGCGTGGATGGCCTATGGCTTGCAGGACGTGGTGCAGCAGCGCCGCATGATTGACGAGTCCGAAGCCGATGAAACCTTCAAGCGTGTGCAAAGCGTCAAGCTCGATGCGATGCTCGGCCTGTGCGAGACGCTGAACTGCCGGCGGATGCGGCTGCTGGAGTATTTCGGCCAGAAGGCCACGCCCTGCGGCAACTGCGACACCTGCCTCAATCCGCCGGTATCGTTTGACGGCACGGTGCAGGTGCAAAAGCTGCTGTCCGCGATTTACCGCGTCGATCAGCGTTTTGGCGCCGGGCATGTCATCGATGTGCTGCGCGGCGTCGATTCCGAAAAGGTCAAGCAATGGCGCCACGACCAGCTGTCGACCTTCAGCATCGGCGCCGAGCGCAGCGAAGCCGAATGGCGGGCGATCCTGCGGCAGTCGATCGCACTGGGCCTGGTAGCGGTCGATCATGAAGCCTACAGCGCGCTGAAACTGACAGATGAAGCGCGGCCGGTATTGCGCGGCGGGCAGACAGTGCAGTTGCGGGAATATCAGAAACCGGTCAAGGCCGCCAAGCAGAAGCGCCAGCCCAGCAAATCCAAGGGATATGTGGAGTCGGATCTGTCGGCGGTGGAACAGGCGATCTTCGACAAGCTGCGCTGGTGGCGGGTGGAGACGGCACGCAAGCATAATGTGCCGGCTTACGTGATTTTCCACGACGCCACGATGCGCGAAATCGCGAAGGCAAAGCCGGGGTCGCTGGGCGATTTGCGCGGGGTTTCCGGGGTCGGGGAGAAGAAGCTGGAGACCTATGGCGAAGAGATTGTGGCGTTGATTGCGGAGATGAGCTGAGGCTGGTGAAACGGCCTCTGTCTTCATGGGGTCACTTCAAATTGCTCCCGTCTGCGCGCTAATCTATACCCACATCTCTGCAAGTTTCCAGCATTGCACGGTGGCGGCGAAATGTTGCAAAAATGCGTATTCAGTCTTGAAATTGAATCGCCAACTGACCGCTTCCTTCAGCCTCACTTCTTCAGAAACACCAGATCCCACACGCCATGCCCGAGCCGCAAGCCGCGGTTCTCGAACTTCGTCACCGGCCGATAGTCCGGCCGCGGCGCATAATTTTCCACTGTGTTCTGCAGCGCCGGCTCGCCCCCCAGCACCTCCAGCATCTGCTCCGCATATTCCTGCCAGTCGGTTGCGCAATGCAGGTAACCTCCTGGCGCAATACGTGACGCCAGCAGGGTGATGAAACCCGGCTGGATCAGGCGCCGCTTGTTGTGCCGCGCCTTGTGCCATGGATCGGGGAAAAATACATGGGCTCCCGCCAGTGACGCCGGTGGAATCATCTGGGTCAGCACCTCAACCGCGTCATGCTGGATCAGACGCAGGTTGGTGAGGTTTTGTTCGCCGATCAGCTTGAGCAGGCTGCCGACACCCGGCGTATGTACCTCGACCCCGATGAAATTTTTCTCCGGCATGCCGGCCGCAATTTTTGCCGTGGTTTCGCCCATGCCGAAACCGATTTCGAAGATGGTGGGGGCGCTGCGGCCGAAGACCTGGTCGAAGGCCAGCGGAGCCTTGGCGTAGGGGATGCAGAATGTAGGGCCCAGGGTTTCGATCGCGCGTGCCTGGGCTGTCGACAGGCGTCCGGCGCGGGTCACAAAGCTGCGAATACGGTGTTCGGTCGGATCGTAGAACATGGGTTTGCCGGAGCCGTTGGGGGGATTGTTTTCTGACATGCGTGGAGGGTGGTGTCTTCGGATGGAGCATTTTACGCAATTTTGGGCGGAGTTGTCCCTTTTAAAGCCGCCACGCTCCGCTTCTTGCCCACAGCAGGCTGCCGCGCCAACCCGGGCCGCAAGAACAAATCCGCAACCAAGCTGCGCAGCCACCGGTTTGCCGCATCATGATGATTGCGCCGATGCCAGAACTGCTTGATCTCGAACTGCAGCGAATCGAACGGCACCGGCAGCATCTTCAGGTCCGGCATCGGCCTGATCGACGACATCACATAACTAGGCACCGTCGCCAACAGATCGGTGGCCGCCACTATCGCCGGCACCACCATGAAATGCGGCACCCGCAGCGCGATCCGGCGTTCCAGCCCGCGCTCCGCCAGATGGCGCTCGATCAGGGTTGTGGTCGACGATTGCGCGCCGACACTGCTGTAGCGTGAACCGGCCGGCTCGATCAGCACATGCGACTCTTCTGAAAATTTCTTCACGCTGAGTGTTTTCCCGATGCGCGGATGGTCGCGGCGCACCAGGCATACATAGCTGTCGCCCAGCAGCCGCTGCTGGTAAAAACCCGCTTGCAGCGACGGCAGAAAGCCGATTGCCAGATCGGCATCGCCGGACTCGAATGCTTCGCGATAATGTTCCCGCGGCAGCGCCAGCACCCGCAGGTTCACGTGCGGCGCGACTTCAGTGAGCCTGGTCATCAGCCGTGGCAGGTAAGCAACTTCGCCGATATCGCTCATCAGCACATGGAAGGTCCGGTCGGACGTGGCCGGATTGAATTCGGTAGAGTGATCCAGTCCTGCCTGCAGTATCGCCAGCCCATCGCGCACCGGCGCCGCCAGCTGCTCGGCGAACGGTGTCGGATCCATGCCGGTGCGGGTGCGCACGAACAGCGGATCGCCGCAGATCTGCCGCAGGCGCGTCAGCGCATGGCTCATCGATGGCTGCGACAGGCCGATGCGCACGCCGGCGCGCGTCACATTGCATTCCTGTATCAGGGCGTCGAAAGCGACCAGCAGGTTGAGGTCGATGTTATGGATGTTCATATTCCTGATTTCCGATTATTCATAATTCTAATAACACGTATGCCGCGCATCGATTGGGCGCACGGGTTTGCCCATGATATCTTGCTTCGCACGCCAAACTGAACAGGATTCGACATGAGCCGCAAGAGCAAACCGCTGTATTCCAATATGGGTTCGAGCACAGCCAGCAGTATCACCGTGTGCGGGCTGGACTTGCCGGGCCAGATTATCGGCAAACTCAATCTCGGTGATTTTGCCTTCCTTGAAATCCAGGGGCGCGTACCGACGCTGCAGGAATCGATCGTCTTCAACGCCATGCTCGCAACCCTGGTTGAACACGGCATGACGCCGATGGTGATGGCCGCGCGCCTGACCTACCTCGGCGCACCGGAATCGATGCAGGCCGCGATTGCCGCCGGCCTGTGCGGCATGGGCACTACCTTCGCCGGCACCGCCGAAGGCTCGGCGCGCATTCTGCAGGAAGGGCTGGCGGTCGAAGGCGCCGCCGACGATCTGCCCGCGCTCGCCAAAAAAATCGTTGCGCATCACCTTAACGCGAAAATATCCCTTCCCGGCATCGGCCACCCGGTGCACAAGCCGATCGATCCGCGCACGCCGCGCCTGTTTCAACTGGCGGAAGAAAACGGCCTGAGCGGCAATTACGTCAAGCTGATGCTGCTGGTGTCGGCGGAAGCGGAGCGCGCTCTCAACAAACCGGGCCAGCTGCCGGTCAACGCCACCGGCGCAATCGGCGCGCTGGCCTCGGAACTCGCGATCCCATGGAAGCTGTGCCGCGGCATCGCCGTGATCGGCCGCGCCGTCGGCATCGTCGGCCATCTGGCCGAGGAACTGCGCAATCCGCTGGCACGCGAAATGTGGGAGCGCGCGGAAGAAGAATCGTCGGCACATATGCGGCCGGCGGCGGACTAGCCTGGCCAGCGCAGGCGGGAGCGACTGCAAAAAGATCAGAAAATCGTAGGGTGGAAAAGCGCAGCGCCTTCCACCAAACCGTGACACTGGCACACATTCTTCCGGTGGAAGGGTGTAGCAGGGGTTTCGTGAGGCATCGCCTCACGCCTGCGAAACGGTATTCGCTTGCAAGCGAATATGCGCGCTGCAAGCGCTCCGCTTTTCCACCCTACGGCCCTGTAGATCGCAACACATTGGCACAATATAAAAAAAGGAACCGGAGATGCAGGATTTTGGATTGACTGAAGAACAGCGCCTGATACGCGATACCGTGCGCACGCTGGCGCGTGAACATTTCGCGCCCAATGCCGCCGCGGCGGATCGCGACCGCAAGCCGCCAATCGAGAACATCAAGGTGCTGGCCAAACATGGTTATTCCGGTGTTTTCCTGCCGGAGCAATATGGCGGTTCCGGACTCGGGCTGCTGGAAACCGTGCTGGTGGTCGAACAGCTTGCGCGCTCCTGCGCCAACACCGCGATGCTGTTTTCCTGCACCGACGGCGCCACGCCGCGCGCGCTGATGCACCTTGGCACCGACGAACAGAAAAAACGTTATCTGCCGCAGCTGGCCAAAGGCGAATTATTCGCCGCCTGGAGCATGTCGGAAGCGAACGCTGGCTCCGACGTCGGCAACGTGCAGACAAAAGCGGTACGCGACGGCGACCATTACGTCATCAACGGCAGCAAGCTCTGGTGCACCGGCGCCCAGGTATCGGACCTGTTCCTGGTGCTGGTGCGGCTCGACGCGGCACCCGGCTTGCGCGGTGTCGGCGCGGTGCTGGTTGAACGCGGCACGCCCGGCTTCACGGTCGGCAAACACCTGGACCTGCTCGGCCTGCGCGGCACCGGCATGGCCGAACTGGTATTCGAGGATTGCCGCATCCCGGCCGGCAACCTGCTGCTGGAAGCAGGCCGCATGCGTGAATTGTTCGGCGTGCTCGATGCCGACCGCATCGTCGGCAACCCGCCGGTCTGCCTCGGCATCGCCGAAGCCGCTTTTGAAAACATCGTGCAGCACCTGCGCGACCGCACCCAGTTCGGCCGCCCGCTGGCCGACAACCAGGGCCTGCAGTGGAAGCTGGCCGACATGGCGATCGACATCGAAGCCGCGCGCGCGTTGCTGTACCGCGCGGCGGCGCGGGTCGACCAGAACGACGGCAGCATTGTCGACACCTCCATCACCAAGACCTACGTCAACCAGATGGCGGTGCGGGTCACCAACGAGGCGATGCAACTGGCCGGCGCCTATGGCCTGGCGGAAGAATATCCGTATGAACGCCATTTCCGCGATGCCCGCGGCATGTCGATCGGTTATGGCACCACCGAGATTCATCGCAGTTCGATCGCACGTGAACTGATCAATGGAAATTACACGTTTTAAAGGAACACACATGACTTCAAGAACCGAACAGATCGACGCCGGCAACGGCCAGCGTTTTGATGCCTACGTCAGCATTCCCGCCAATCCGAACGGCCACGCGGTCATCGTGCTGCAGGAAATTTTCGGCGTCACGCCGCAGGTGCGCGGTGTTGCCGACCGCTTCGCCGAAGACGGTTACCTGGCGTACGCGCCGGACCTGTTCTGGCGCGATGAACCGGGACTGTCGCTGACCCATTCGAAGGACGACATGGCGCGCGCGTTCGCCCTGCTGAACAAGTTTGACGTGGACAAGAGCATGGAGGACATCGCGCGCACCGCCGCCTTCATCCGCGCGCTGCCCGGTTTCGCGGGCAAGGTGGCGGCGGCCGGCATGTGCCTGGGCGGCAAGCTGGCTTACCTCGCGGCGGCCCGCATCGAGGTCGACGCCGCGGTCGCGTTTTACGGCGTCGGCATCGAGAAGGATCTGGCCGATGCGGAGCGCCTGCATTGCCCGCTGATGCTGCATTTCGGCGATCTCGACAAGTACGCTCCCGAAGAAGCTCGCGCGCAGATCAGCAAGGCGCTCGAAGGCAAGCCGGATGTGGTGTCGCATCTGTATGCAGGCGCCGACCATGGCTTCTACACGCGCGGCGCGCCGGAAACGATTCAGCTTGCGCGTGCGCGGACCAACCAGTTCCTGCAGGACATGCTCGGCGCGGTTGCCGCATGAACCAGCTGACCACGTTCGATGACCTGCAAGTCGGCGCCCGCTGGAGCAGCCCCGGCCGCACGTTGACCGAGGCCGACCTGACCGTGTCGTGCATGACGAGCAGCGACTGGCACCCGATCCATGCGGACCAGGAATTTGCAAAAGGAACACCGATCGGGCAGCGCATTTTTCACGCCACGTTTTGCATGCATGTCGCATTCGGCATCGCAACCCATTTTCCCAATCTGGGCAATGCGGTCATTGCCGGACTGGGATTCAGCGAGTGGAAGTTTCTGCAGGCGGTATTCATCGGCGACACGCTGCACGTGGAAGTTGACATTGTTTCCAAACGCCCGACCTCGGATGGCAAGCGCGGTGTGATCGAGCGCCGGATCCGCGTGCTGAAGCAGACAGGCGACGTGGTACAGGAGGGTGTCACGACGATGCTCGCCGCAAGGGAAGGGAACACAGCATGATTCTGGGAGACGTGATCGAGCGCAATGCGCGCTGCTTCGGCAACCATCCGGCAGTCATCTTCGAGGGCCGCACCACCACCCACGCCGCGTATGCGGCGCGGGTGCGCAAGCTGATCAATGCGCTGGCGGGGCTCGGTTGCCAGCGCCAGGACCGGATCGCCATCCTGTCGCGCAACAGCACGGAATACCTCGAGATTTACGGCGCGGCGGCGCTGGGCGGTTTTATCGGCGTCGGCCTCAATTACCGTTTGTCGGCAATCGAACAGGCCGGCATTCTTGCCGATGCCGAGCCGGCCATCCTGATATTCGAATCCGAATACGCCGGGCGCGCCGCAGAATTGCGCGCGCAACTACCCGCGGCGGTGCGGCTCATCTGCATCGGCCCGGGCCCGGACTGGGCGCAGGATTACGAGGCGCTGGTGGCCAGCGGCGCCGACAGCAAGCCCGTGCTGCGTGCGCTCCCCGACGATACCCTGTTCCTGATTTATACCAGTGGCACCACCGGCACGCCGAAGGGTGTCATGCTGGGCAACGAGGGCCAGCTGGAACAGGCGTGCACGCAGGCGATTTCGCATGCGGCGACGCAAACCGACCGGATGCTGATCGTGATGCCGTTCTATCACATCGGCGGCCCGACCGAACTACTGACTTACATGGTGGCCGGCGCCACCATCGTGCTGCACCGGACCTTCGATGCGGTGGCCATCCTGCAAAGCATACAGTCCGAGCGTGTCACTGCCGCGCACCTGGCGCCGACCATGATCCTGATGATGCTTGAGGTGCAGGAGAACACGCCATTCGACGTCTCCAGCCTGCATACGATCTGTTATGCGTCGGCGCCGATGTCGGTGGCGTTGTCGAAGCGCGCGCGTGCAACCTTCGGGCCGATCTTCATGCAGATTTACGGCATGACCGAGATCGGCCTGGGCAGCACGCTGCTCAAACATCAGCATATTCTCGACGGCAGCGCCAGGGAAGTCGGCCGGCTGGCGTCGGCCGGACAACCTTATCTCGGCACCGACATGCGCATCGTGCGCGACGACGGCGCCGATTGCGCCATCGGTGAAATCGGTGAAGTATGGATGCGCGCAAAATCGCTGATGCAGGCGTACTGGCGCAAGCCGGAACTGACCCGCGATGCCATCGGCACCGGCTACCTGCGCACTGGCGACATGGGTTTCCTGGACGACGAGAATTATCTCTTCATCGTCGACCGCAAGAAGGACATGGTGGTCTCGGGTGGCGAGAATATCTATTCGCGTGAAGTGGAAGAAGCATTGCTGCTGCATCCCGCGGTGGCCGAAGCGGCGGTGATTGGCGCGCCCGATCCGCAGTGGGGCGAATCGGTGGTGGCGGTCATCGTGCGCAAGCCCGGCGCCGAGGTCGGCGAGGAAGAATTGACCGCGCATGTGCGTAACCTGATCGCCAGCTACAAGAAGCCGAAGATTTTCCAGTTCGTCGACGTCATGCCACGCGTGACGAGCACCAACAAGATTGACAAGCGTGCGTTGCGCGCGCCGTATTGGGCGGCGCACGAGCGTCAGGTTTCATGAGCGATCGATCATAAAAAATCATAACGGAGACAAAATGAAAATAGCAAAGCTGATGATGGGAATTGCCGCGGTGAGCAGCGCATTGATTGCGGGCACGGCACTGGCGCAAAGTGCGCAGAGCTATCCGTCCAGGGTGGTGAAAATCATCGTGCCGTTCTCGGCAGGCGGCCTGGCCGATACGCTGGCGCGCGGCATCGCGCAGGAGTTGACCAAGGACTGGGGCCAGACGGTCATCGTCGAGAACCGGCCCGGCGCCAACACCATCATCGCCGCCGAAGCCACTGCAAAGTCGCCGGCCGACGGCTACACGTTGCTGATGGCGAATGATCCTACGCTCTCTTCCAACCAGTTTCTGTATACGAAGCTGCCGTATAACCCCGAAAAGGATTTCGTGCCCGTCATTAACGTCGCCGAGACCTTGCAGTTGCTGGTGGCCAGTCCGTCCTTCCCGGCGCGCACGTTGTCCGAGGTGATCACCGCGGCGAAAAGCAAGCCCGGACAGATCAGCTACGGCACCTATGGCCCCGGCAGCAAGGCGCATATCGATTCCGAGGCGTTTGCGCGCCAGGCGGGCGTGAGTTTCCTGCACGTTCCTTACAAGGGCGTCGCCGACGTCGTGCCGGCGCTGCTGAGCGGTCAGATCCAGATTGCGATTACCGGCGTGCCTCCATCGCTGCAACTGGTCCAGACCGGCAGGCTACACGCGATCGCCATCGCGGCGCCCAAACGGTCAGCGCTGCTGCCGGACGTCCCCACCTTTACCGAAGCCGGGCTGAAGGGTTTTGAGGCCAGCGCCTGGTTCGGCCTGGTCGCGCCGGCCGCCACGCCGCGTCCCGTGGTCGACAAGATCGCCGCCGCCGTATCGAAAATCATCGTGCGCCCCGACTTCCAGAAAAAATTCATCTCCGGCGTCGGGCTCGAATTGCTGAACCAGGGACCGGACCAGTACGCGGAATTCCTGAAGAAGGATCGTGAAGCGTATGCACGCCATGTCAAGGATATCGGCGTGAAGCTGGATTGAGCAAGAGTGAATGCAGCCTGCGCAACCGGCGCTTCGCCAATTGAATTCTTCGAAAAGGAAATAGCATGCATGCAACCCTGAAGTGCATACTGGCCGCCGCCCTTTTTCTCGGCAGCGCCGCCGTCGCCTCCGCACAAGCCCCGGCATGGCCGGCCAAACCGGTCAAGGTCATCGTGCCGTTCGCACCCGGCGGCACGGTCGACATCCTGGCGCGCTACCTGTCGCACCAGCTGGGCACCGCGTTCGGACAGACATTGGTGGTGGAAAATCGTCCCGGCGCTGGCGGCAACATCGGCACCGAAGCAGTGGTGCGCGCGCCGGGCGATGGATACACGTTACTGATCAGCGGCAGTCCGACCCACGTCGTCAATCCGCATCTGTACAAGAACCTGAGCTACAACCCGATCCAGGACCTGGCGCCGATCGCACTGATCGCGTCAGCGCCAAATCTGCTGGTGGTCAATCCCGCCTTGCCGATCAACTCCGTCGATGACCTGGTCAAGCTGGCGCGCAGCAAGCCGGGTTCGATCAGCTACTCGTCCGCCGGCAACGGCACCAGCGGGCATCTGGCTGGTGAACTGTTGCACAATCAGGCACGCATCGATATCCAGCATGTGCCTTACAAGGGGCAGGCCGATGCGATCACCGGCGTCATTCGCGGTGATGTCGCCTTCGCGTTCGTGACGATCCCGGGCACGCTGCAGCATGTGACTGCCGGCCGCCTGCGTGCGATCGCCATCAGCAGCAAGGCACGCAGCGCACTGGCCCCCGATGTGCCGACAGTGGCGCAATCCGGTTTTCCCGATTTCGAAGTGCTGGGCTGGTACAGCGTATCGGCGCCAAAAAGCGTGGCGCCGGATATCGCTGCGCGGCTGACGGGTGAGCTCGCCCGGATCATGAAAGAGCCGGCGACGCTGGAACGGTTGCAGACGCTGGGCGCGGAGCCCAGCTTTGTCACCGGGCAGGCATTCGTCGACTTCATGCTCAGGGATTCCGCCAAGTGGGGCAAGGTGATCCGTGATTCCGGCGCCACCGTCAACTGAGCCCGCGATGCGTCTTGCCCATTCATCATTGCATGTGGTCCGGCTGCCCTATGAGAGGCCGGTGCGCTGGAGCGATATCGTTGAGGATGGCGCGCAGTTCCTGCTGCTGCGCCTCGACGCTGATAGCGGTCACACAGGCGTCGCCGAAATGACGCTCAAACCGACCTGGACCGGCGCCTCGCAACGCAGCCTGATCGCGGCGCTCGAGGATGTTTTCCTTCCGCTGCTGCAGACACTTGAGCTGTCGGATGTCGAAGCGGTACGCAGCAGCCTCGACGGCATTCCGGAAAACCACGCGGCCAAGGCGCTGATCGACAACGCGCTGTGGGACTTGCACGCCGCGGCCGCGGGCAAACCCTTGTGGCAAACCTGGGGCGGGGCTGAAACAGTGCCGGTGTCGTTTACCGTCACGCGCCAGGCGCCCGCGCTGATGGCGGCGGAAGCGGCGCTGATGGCGGAACGCTACGGCTTCACGACACTCAAGATCAAGGGCGGCCAGGGCATCGATGTGGATGTCGCGGCAATGCGCGAGTTGCGCGCCGCGGTGGGTAACACTTCCCGCATGTACGTCGATGCCAATGGCGCCTATGCGTTGGCGGACGCGGCGCGTTATGTGCAGGCGATGGCCGATGCCGGCGCCGAAGTGGTCGAGGACCCGTGCGCGCTGGCGCCCGACGCCGCCTTCCGGCAACTGCAGCAATCGGCGCCGACGCCGGTGCTAGTGGATTTCGGCTGCGGGTCGCGCCGCGATGCCAGGCTGTTCATCGATGCCGGCGCCCGCGCGCTGAGCCTGAAGCCGGGACGTTTCGGCTTGTCGGATACACGCTTCATGAGCACGCTTGCGCAGCAGGCCGGTTGCAAGACCGTGGTCGGCATGTTTGGTGAAAGCATGCTGGGAACGCTGGCTGCGCTGCAGTTGTCGGCGACCCTGCCGCCGGCGTCGCTGCCGGCGGAAGTCACCTGGTTCCTGGCGATGACCGAGCAGATTGTCAGCACGCCGATCGAGATCCAAGACGGCATGATCCGGCTGCCGGCGGTTGCCGGCAGCGCCGCGCTGATTGACTGGAACCGGGTCGCGCGCCTGACGCCATGAACGCCGCACTGCAAAATGAATCAAAGCTTCATCATTCCCGCTGCGCGGCAGATGGCCCAACCGCCGCGCATGCAGTAAATAATATTGGCCAGCCCCTTAAGGAGACAAATCCATGACTACCCCAAGCAAGATTACCACCAGCGCAGTGTCCCGCGTCCGCCGCCTGCTGCTCGCCGGCCTGGTGGGCGTGAGCGCCTGCGCCGTTGTTACCGGCGCCGCCGCGCAAGCCTACCCGAACAAGCCGATCCGGCTGATCGTGCCTTATCCGCCAGGCGGCGGCACTGATATCGTGTCGCGCCTGGTCGCCTCGAAAATGAGCGTCAGTCTCGGCCAGCCGATCATCATCGAAAACAAGCCGGGCGCCAGCACCATCATCGGCACCGAGATGCTGGCCAGGTCGGCGCCGGATGGTTACACGATCGGCCTCATCACCGATTCGCATGCAATCAATCAGGTATTTTTCCCCAAGCTGCCATACGACACGCTGAAGGATTTCGAGACGGTGTCGCAACTTGTTTCGGTGCCGCTGGTTCTGGTTGCCCATCCGTCCCTGAATGTCAAGAATGTCCCTGAACTGATTGCGCTGGCCAAGGCTCGCCAGGGCAAGTTGAATTACGCATCGATCGGTGACGGCTCGCCGCATCATCTGTCGATGGAATGGCTCAAGTCGCTGGCCGGCATCCAGATGGCGCACATTCCGTACAAAGGTGTGGCGCCGGCGCTGAACGACCTGGTCGGTGGACAGGTGGACCTGATGTTTACCGGCACCTCATCGGCCGAACAGTTTGTCAAGAACGGCAGGCTGAATGCACTCGCGGTGTCCAGCGC
Source organism: Pseudomonadota bacterium (assembly GCA_040387375.1). Lineage (GTDB taxonomy): Bacteria > Pseudomonadota > Gammaproteobacteria > Burkholderiales > Burkholderiaceae_D > JAZKDW01. The sequence goes on along the minus strand of JAZKDW010000011.1, from coordinate 20,982 downwards.
CAAACGCCAGCCATCGTTCCCGGACACGCCATCGGTCGCCGAGCAGGGCCTGTCCGCATTTGATGTGACAACCTACTACGCGATCGTGGCGCCGGCCGGCGTGCCGCGGGAGATCATAACCCGCCTCAACCAGGAAATCGCCGCTGCGCTGGCGCTGCCGGATGTGAAGGCAAGGCTGGCGACGCTGGGCAATGTCGGCACGCCTTCCTCGCCGATGGAAGCCAGCACCTTCATCGGCCGCTCGGTCACGCAGTGGTCAAACATCATCAAAACCGCCGATGTAAAAATCAAGCCGGCAAACTGACAGCACAGGAGCAATACAGCATGGAACAGGTACTCGCGGGAATTCGTGTGCTCGATCTCGGCAGTTTCATCACGGCGCCGTATGCCGCGATGCTGCTGGGTGAAATGGGCGCCGATGTAATCAAGGTGGAGAGACCGGTGACAGGCGATCCGTTTCGTGCCTTCAACGGCGGCCTCTACAGCTCGCATTTCCAGGCGCACAACCGCAACAAGCGCAGCGTCGCGCTGGACTACACCAAAGTGGCCGGCCGTGAAGCGCTCGATGCGCTGATCGCCGGCGCCGATGTGCTGCTGATTAATGTCAGGCCAGGGGTCGAAGAAAAGCTTGGCATCGGCCCCGAACGACTGCAGCAGATCAACCCGCGCCTGGTGTACTGCACCATCACGGGCTACGGCGCCGACGGCCCATACTCCGAGCGGCCTGCTTACGACAATGTCGGCCAGGCGCTGTCGGGCTGGCTGTCCATGTTCCATGAAGGCAGCGACGCCCGCGTGCCCGGTCCGGCCGTGTCCGATGCGCTGACCGGCATGTATGCGGCAATGGGTATCCTGGGCGCGGTAGTCGAGCGCGCGCGCACCGGACGTGGACGGCGGGTCGAGGTGAGCATGCTGGAAGCGACGATCGCCTTCGCCACCGAACCGCTGGGCAAGATGTTCGCCACCGGCGCCGGGGTGCCGATGTACTCGCGCGCGGCGGCCTCCCAATCGTTTATCCTGACCTGCAAGGACGGCCATCGCATCGGCCTGCACCTGTCTTCGCCGGAGAAATTCTGGATCGGCCTGCTGCAGGCAATCGACCGCATGGACCTGGCGCAAAAATATCCCGATCGCGGCGCGCGCGTGCGCGGATACGATGCGCTGGCGCGCGACCTGGCCGCTACCTTCGCCAGCCGCGAGCGTGATGCCTGGCTGCCGCTGCTGGAGCAGAACGACGTGCCGTTCGCGCCGGAACGGCGGCTGGAAGAGCTGGCCGATGATCCGCAGGTGCAGCACCTTGGCGTGTTTTTCGAGACCGACCATCCGCAGCTTGGCAAGGTCAAGGCGGCCAACCGGCCGATCCGCTACGACGGCGACAACCACAGCAATTTCCTGCCGCCGCCGGCGCTGGGGGAACACACCGAGGAAGTGCTGCGCGCAGCCGGACTCGGCACTGAAAAAATCGACGCCTTGCGTGTACAAGGGCTGATCTGATGGACTTTGCGATTGATGAGGATTTGCGCATGCTGCGCGACTCGGTGCGCCGCTTCGTGCAGCAGGAACTGATGCCGCTGGAAGCGTCATATGCGAACGAGGCAGACCTGCCCGACGAACTGCGCGCCAGCTTGCAGGAGAAGGCCAAACAACTCGGCTTCTGGATTTTCGACCTGCCCGAGGAATACGGCGGCGGCGGCATCGGCAAGCTCGGCGCCTGCCTGGTGTTCGAGGAGCTGGCGCGCTGCAACGTGCCATCGTTTCGCGCGCCCACGGTGTTCACGCCTTACCTCGGCCCGGTGCTGTTCCACGGCACACCGGCGCAAAAGGAAAAATACCTGATGCCGGTGATCCGCGGCGAGAAGCGCACCTGCTTTGCGCTGACCGAAGCCAATGGCGGTTCCGATCCGTCGCAGATGGGCACGGTCGCCGTGCGTGAAGGCGACCACTACCGTATCAACGGCAACAAGATTTTCATCACCGGCGCCGACAAGGCCGACTTCGTGCAGCTGTTCGCGCGCACCGGCGAGGCGGGCGCGGGCAACGGCGTATCGTGCTTCCTGATCGACCGCGGCACGCCCGGCATGCGCCTGGGCCAGAACTTCGAACTGATGACGCCGGACCGTCCGTGGGAACTGGTGTTCGACAACGTCGTGATCCCGGCGTCGCAAATGGTCGGTGAAGTGGGCAAGGGCTGGGACCTGGCGCGCGAATTCCTCGATGTCGGCCGCCTGGTCCACGGTCCCAAGGCCATCGGCCGCGCGGAACGGGCGCTGGAGCTGGCGGTCGCATATGCCAACGAGCGCAAGACCTTCGGCCAGCCGCTGGCGAAACGACAGGCCATCCAGTGGATGATTGCCGACTCGACGGTGGAACTGCACTCGGCGCGGCTGATGACTTATCACGCGGCGTGGAAAGCGGACCAGGGACTGGATTTTCATATGGAGGCGTCGGCGGTCAAGCTGTATGCGGACGACATGCTGATGCGGGTGGTGGATCGGGCGATCCAGATTCATGGCGGGATGGGATTGTCGCGCGAGCTGCCGCTGGAATTGATTTACCGGGATGCGCGCAGCAGGACGATTACCGAGGGCTCGTCGGAGATGCAGCGGATTATTATTGCGAGCGAGATTTTGTCAGGACGGGGGAAGGTGAATCGGATGGGGCGGTGAGGGCTGGTGCGGTTGTTCCGGTCGTTGGGGTGATCATGCGGGCTTTGTGGATATCGACGTTCTTCCCGTGCTAGGGGGTTATGGATTCCCTCTTTCGAGGGAATGACGGTGGTGAGAGTGGAGACCGTACCAATTACTACCGTCATTCTCGCGCAAGCGGGAATCCAGACTGAGCTCGCATCTCGATGTCTTCATGCCGATCCCGCCAGTCCCACTCAAAACCTTTTGCCAATCTCGATCCAGGCCCGAGTCGACTCCGTGCCCGCCAACAAGACAGGAACCGCACCAATCGGCCTGGCGATATAAGCCCTGGCGCTCCACAGGTAGGGTCCGGTCCAGTTGATTCCCACGCCCGCGCCGCTCAAGGTCGCGCTATTCACGCCGGCGACCCAGGGCGTGGTGTTGACCGTGACACGCGCGCTGTCGACGAAGGCCACCGCCTGCCATGACCCGTGCCAGCCCGAGACCAGATCGTGCCGGAGTTCGATCGTCGCCAGATACCCGGAATCGCCCGATATCACGCCCATGTCATAGGCGCGCACTGTGTAAGGCCCGCCCGCGGTCATTTTTTGTGATGCGTCCAGGTTGTCGCCGGTCCACTGGCCGGAGAGGGCAAGATACAGCCCGTTCTTCGGACTCAGGGTTTGCAGGCGGGCGAAGTTGGCGTTCCATTTCGAGAAGCTGCCCTGCGTTTTTGCCGTCCCCGCATCGGCTACCTGCGCCGCGCGGTTGTCGAAGCCGACATGCCCGGATGTCCAGCTCACGTTCCAGGCATTGACGGCGCCAGACAAGAACAGGTCGCGCGAATCTCCCGCCAGGCTGGCCGTCCAGTTTTTAAGGCTGCGATCGGTCTCGAGCGCGCCGGTGTCGATGTGATCGCGCAGTTGCAGCCGGTCATGCTGGATATGCCCGTACAGGTTCAGATCCCGGCTGCGCACCAGCGGATGTTTTACCCACAGACTGGCGACTTTGGCCGTGCCGTGGGCATTCAGGGATGCAAGCGTATCGCCCAGGACATAATGCAGCGCCGAATACGCACCGCCCACCCGGGTGCCTCGTCCATTCAACAGCGTTTCGTAAGTCATGCGGCCGTAATTCATCCCGCTGCCGGCGCCAAGACCGCTGACGCTGATGACATCGCCGCGCTGCAGCGCATTGAAAATATTGAGCATCGCGCCGATGCGCGCCCTCCCTGTGTAGCGGTTACCGTAATTGTCCGCGACCACCTGGCCCGTAACAGACGGGCCATGCGTGGTGTTGACCAGCAGGTCTGACGTCCCGACGGTTTCGCCCGGCTTCAAGGTCGCGGCAATCACGACCCCTGGAATATCGGAGAGCAGCAGCAGGGCATGGTCCAGCTTTTCCTGCTCGATCACTTGCCCGACCTGCAGGGAGGCGAGCGTATCCTGCAGCAATGGATCATTCACACGGCTGTTATTGCCGAGACTGATTTTGCCGTAACGCGCTTCGCTGACTTCGATGTCCACCACGCCGGCCCGAATCGCCTGCGCCGGGATGATGGCCCGCGCCAGAGGGTAGCCGTGGCGATGGTAGTAGCCGGTGATGCGCGCGGCCAGTTCGCCCAGTTGGGAAAGGATGAGGGATTTTCCTTCCCCATCCGCGATCAGCGCGTGCAGGGTCGGCGTATCGAACACCGTATGGCCGGTGATGCGGATCGTTTTCACTTCAAAAGGTGCGCTCGGCGGCAGCCCGGCGCTGTCTTGCCGTTCAATCGTCAGCTTGGTGCCTGTGGGTGAGGGGATGGCGGGCATCACAGGCTGGATCTGCTGCAGGATAGCGCCTGTGCCGGGAGCAGCGGCATCGGCGGCCTGGGCGGCAAGCGGGCAAAGGACGGCAGATAATATTGCTGGCATCGGTTTCACGATGCGCAGCGTTTGCGGAAAAAACCTCATGGCCTGTCTCTCTCATTCTGGTTGACCATATTGTCCGCAGGCTTGACGCCGCCGTTGACCACTTGCAGGACCGGACCCAGTCCTCCGATATGGATTCTTGTCTCCTTGTTGCCAACCACCACCACCTCTTGCAAATACGTGTTGGCTTCTTCGCCGATGGTGGGAGATATCAACAGCGTGTGATGTTGATCGGATACGCTGAATGAAGCGAAGTCGGACACCAGCTGGGATGACGCCGTTTGAACCGGAGCAGGCGGCACGGCGGGTGTCGGCGGCACTGTGGCCGGCGCCGGCGGCAGCGCGGCGGGGTCGATGGTCAGGACGCCGTTCACGTAGCTGATGTCGTAGCCCTGCTGGACGGAAGAAAGGCCGGACGCGGTGATGGTGTAGCTGCCCGGATTGACCCCCGACTGCGAGGTGCCGCCGTAGACCGGCACACCAGAAGGCGCCGGACTCGGGGCCACGGAATACGTCACGCCATTGCCGCCGGAATAAGGCAGCCCGTCATAGCTTATGGTTTGACTGTTGGCCGTCACCGTCAGCGGCGCAAGAAACCATTTTAGCCATGGCGTGGTGCTGCCTTCGTAGATGCGCCACACGGCACTGCTGCCGCCGGTGTTGGCGACGTCGAAGCCGGTATAGCTTGCCGCCGACATCATCTGGGCAGAGGTGTATCCGGTGCTGCCCGTCGTCGTGCCAGTGCCAATCCCGGTTACCTGCCCCGAGGTCTCGGTATTCCAGTAGCTGTTGCTGACCGTGCCGAGGTTGCGCCCGACCAGGCCGCCGACGTTGCCGAGTCCGCTCACGCTGCCGGTGGCATAGGCATTGGTGACTGTGTGGCCGATGTCGTTGTACCCCAGCAGTCCGCCGACATAGTTGCCAGTCCCGGTCACGGTTCCCGTGGCGTAGGCGTCACTGATGGCGCCAAAGCCGTACCCGACCAGGCCGCCAACGATGGTGGTTCCGGTCACGGATCCGGTGGCGTAGGCCTTGCTGATCGTGCTGTTCGAATTGAACCCTACCAGCCCGCCTGCGTTAGGGCCCGCCGCGCTTACATCGCCGGTGGCGTAGGCATTGGTGATCGTGCCGCCGGTAGCGCTGTTGCCGACCAGTCCGCCAACGAAGCCCACTCCCGCCATCGTATTGCTCACATTGCCGGTGGCCCACACGTTATTCATCGGACCGAGCGTGCTCCCCGCCAGCCCGCCGACGTTTTTAATCCCGCTCACATTGCCGGTGGCGTAGCTGTTGTTGACCGTGCCGGTGTTGAGTCCCACCAGCATGCCGACGAACCAGGAGCCGTTCACGGATCCGCCCGCCATCCCGACGTTCTGGATTGTGGAGCCCGCGGTGTAGCCGAACAGACCGACATGATCCGTCGCCGGGAGATTGATGGAGAGGTTGCTGACGGTATGGCCCAAACCGTCGAAAGACCCTGTGAATTTGGTGGCTGCGGTCCCGACTGGGGTCAGGCCCGCGTTGCTGTTCCATGCGGCGGTTGCCGTCGCATCGATGTTGCTGCCGAGCGCGTATTTGCCGGCCAGGTCGCCCCGCATGCCCTGCAAATCGGTGGCGGTGGTGCTGCTTTCCGTGCCGAGGCTGGTGATCACGGTGTAATTTGCTGTCGCACCATCCGAACCCAGCCTGGTGCTGAAGTTGGGCCCGGCAGGAAGGTTGACTTGCACCGTGGGCGCGATTGTGTAGGTGCCGGCGTTTCCTGCAGCGACGGCGTTCTGCCCATATTCAAGGGCGAGGCTGGCGGTGCCCGAGGCGTCCAGATTGGCGTTGATGTTGATGTTGCGCTCGACATTGAGGGTGAGCTTGTTGGCGCTCCATGCCACAGTGTCATTGACGTTCACGTCCCCGGCCGTGCCGGCGCCACCGCTGGTGCTCTGGATAATGACGTTGCCGCCGCCCAGGCCGGCCGCGAGTGCCGCGCCGGTCATGTCGCCACCCGTCGCGGCAATCGTAAAGTCAGACGGGTCGATCAGCCAGGTGCCGGTCAGACCGTTGGCCGAGCCGGTGGTGACCCTGGCAAGGTCGGCGATCTTCACCTGGGCAGCCGAGGTTTCGATGAAACCGCCGTTGCCGTCGTCCGGCGCGGACGCATCGAGTGTGCCGCCGACATGGGTGGTGCCAGCCTTCATGCCACCGAGCAGGATAATGGCGCCTTCCTGGTTTTCTACCGTGCGTGCTTCGATCACCCCTGTGTTGTTCACAACGCTGGCGAGCAAAACCTCCTTCGCGCCCGCGTTCATGATCACCCTTCCGCCGTCGGCCCGGATCAAGCCGCCGTTGTCGGCAAGGCTGTTCACCACGCTCTGGTCCACCTGCATCCGCACCAGGCTGCTGCCGCTGAAGGTGAGTGTTACGGCACTGCCGGCGCCGAGCGCCACCGCGCCAAGCCGGGCGGTAATTGTTCCCTGGTTGCCGACCTCATTGCCGATCAGCGCGACATACCCGCCGCTGGCGGCGTTGATGGTGCCACGGTTGACGACGCTGCCCGAACCGTTGCCGCTGAAGGTTCTCGCATCGGCGTTCAGGCTGCCATCATTCAGGTTCAGGGTCGAGGCGACCAATCCCCCGACATTGACCTGGGCGCCTTGCCCGAACAGGATGCCGTTCGGGTTGATCAGGTACACCTGTCCGTTGGCGTTCAACTGCCCCAGGATTTGCGTGCCGTTGGTGTCGAAGATGCGGTTGACCGCGATGGCGGCAGCCGATGGCTGCACGAAGTTCACCGTTTCCTGCGCTGCGATATTGAAACTTTTCCAGTGCAAGGAGAGGTTCTGGCTGGACTGGTGAATGGTGGTGCTGGCGCCGGACTGAACAATGCTGCCGGTCCCGGAGGTGACTTGTCCATCGGCTGGTGCGGCCTGCGCCAGGGCTGCGGAAAGCGACAGGGCGGCGGCGATCAGCTTACGGCCCGATCCCTTGCCTCGTCCCCGGCCTGTTTCCCCTACCGCGACCCAGGCCTTGCGGACCTGGCTCCAGACGAGCCGGTATACGTGATTCAGCGATGCATGGCGTTTCATGACAATTCCCCCGTTCGCAGGTTTCTTGCAAAAACGTCTAGCAAGAAACCGTCTGCTGAAGTGCGCCCCGTTGAGTGGGGGAAAGTCGATATGCCATCCTTTGTGGGAGGAGAGCCGGACCGCCGTCCTTTGACGGGAAACTTGAGAGCAACTCCATTGAGTCTCGATCGAAGGAAAATCGAGGTTATGTTGTTTGGGAAACTCGGTCAAGGCAAGTGTTGTTATTCGGCAATGAACGAGCATGCATGGAAGAGTGGCAGCGCAGATCGGGCAACGACAAGGTTATCCATGCGTGGCGGTATGGGATTATCGTGTCGCCTGATGGCGTCAGCATCGTTAAAAACGCAGTAATGTTTTGATCCGGCTGCGATTTGTTGATACGATTCGTTGTCTAAATATAAATATTAATTCAACAATTTTTACGTGCCATCGGAAACTGCCTTGATCACTGTTCGACCTCTCCGCAGCGAACGCCTGACACACATTCATGGATGCATCCAACGGTATTTTCCCCCTGTGTCCAGCAGTCTACCGGCACTGCGATTTTTCATAAACACCTCAATCACCGTCGCGGTATTGTGAGCACTGCAGTCCTGAAAATTATCAGCCTTATTTCCGCAACGACGTTAACGGGCAAGAGCGAACGTACTTTATGGCGTTGGGTTACGGACGGCACTTTACTGCGTTCCAATAATGAAATCGGCAGGGGGAAAACAGCGGTTTGCCTGGATTCGGTCAAGCCGCATTTTTGTGTTCCGCTGGCGCCCGAAGATTTTGATCTTGTCCTCAGTGCCGATGCCGGAAATGCAGAAGCGCAAAATGATCTGGGTTTGTTCTTTCTGGAAAATGAGAAACCAAAAAGCGCCGTGTACTGGCTGAAGCTGGCCGCAAAACAAGAGTATGGTGATGCCATGCATTGGCTTGGGCGCTGTTACCTTGAAGGCAAAGGTGTGGCGAAAGAAGAAAACATGGGCATCATGTGGCTTTCCAAAGCGGCTGCGATCAGCCACGGGATTTCACAAGCCCAGATGCAGGTTCTGCGCGATGGATTTATTAAAAATTCTTGCGGCCTTTGCCTGCACGAATAGGCATTTCAAGCTGCCTTCAAAACGCGCGTGAAATTATCGCCGGGTAGCCGAATGGCATGCCGATCGGCATCCGAAATTCTCCTGATATTTCTTTGCAAGAACACCGTCCACTCGGCCGCGTCTGATATCGAAAAACGCTGACGTGCACATCGCGTTTTCCCCATTGAGGAGCCGAATCCCTGCGTACGCGTGTCTGAATTTTCAGCGCTGGCTCTGAAAAATCCTTCTCTCGTGGCACTGCCTTTTTGCGTGCCAAAAATACTGGCACTACGGCAGGAGTGTCACGCCAAAAATGGCACTGCGCCTGGTACTGCCAGATTGCTGATCTGCCCCTGAAAAAGAGGATTTTTCATAGCGCATTCCACTATTTTTCGTGGCATGCAGATTGCTCTATCAAATCCTGAGTGGAATGTTCCATTCCAATTTTTTATCTTACAAACCTCAGGGAGAAATATGAAATCCGCGTATTACAAACAAGCGCAAAAAGGCTTTACGCTGATCGAGTTGATGATTGTTGTTGCGATCATCGGCATTCTTGCCGCAATAGCGATTCCGGCTTATCAAGATTATGTTGCAAAGTCAAAAGTGGCCGCAGCTTATGCGGATATTGCTGGTGGTAAAACCGGATATGAATTAGCTGTCGTAGAGGGAACAGCATCTGACGCCGCAGGGTACATGACAAAATCAGGTTTGGCGGCCAGCACCGGAAATTGTTCAGCCATTGATGTTGTCGCTCCTTCGGCTGTCGGGGCGGCAACCGCAGCAGTGATAACTTGCACAATCAGAAATCCTGGGCGTGCTGGTCCTTCTTCAACGATTGCCTTGCATCGTTCAGGAACAGGCCAATATAGTTGCGTCACAACTGCTGTGGCGGAAGAAAAGTACAGGCCTGCCGGTTGCACTACAGCGGCTTCACAGCCATCTGCTAACCCCTGATGACTGAACGCGAAAAATAGTCCTTTAGTGTAAAAGGCACCTTTGGGTGCCTTTTCTTTTTCGTGCTTCATCCCCGAGAGTGTTCGGATTATTGGACGCCACCCGCGTTGCGTTAAACCAACATCCGTCGACTGGACATGATCTGTCCGGTAAACAAAAAAGGACCGGCGCTTTCGCACCGGTCCTGTAAAACGGTTTCAGGAACATTACAACTTTAGCGTTGAGATCTTGCTCAGACCTAGCGAGATATTATTCTTGGCAGCACCTTCGGTCGCCAGGCGCAGTCGTTCCACTCCAACAAATGCATCGCTCATCATGGCAGTGTGTTCCGACTTGATCGATTCCTGCCAGACTACGGCGCCCGTATCTGCGCGTTGGAGTGTCCACCCGGCTTCCATTTTAACGGTGAACGAAGCGCCAAAAGAGGGCTGATCCATGTTGAACATGGTCACCGTTAATAAATAATCTGCACCCTTGCCCTGGATGATGCTTGAAAAAACTTTTGAGTTCTTGATCGAGTCGGTCAGTGCCTGCGTAAATACCACATTCGAAATCTTCGATTTGCCCGTTGCATCAGTTTCCTGGCCGCCTGCAACAGCCACACTCGCAGACTTGGCATGCTGGTTTGTGGTTTTGATCGACGCCGGGGTCATGCCTTGCGAGGTCGTGGGTGTTGCGCAGCCACCCAGCATGGAAACAACAACCACCAGTGCCGGGATGGACAGGAATTTATTGGAAAAAAAAGCATGGATTAACGAATTCATTTATACCTCCTGGAAATTATTTGGCTTCATGATAAATATTGGTCATGACCTCATTCACCATTTCAGTGGGCGACAGTCTGGTAAGCGAGGTATGAAAGGAATTGCCGACAGCCATCGGGAAATTATTGGATGGATTCCTGATGTTGATTGTCAGCTCAAGCATGTACATCGTGATGTCCCAAAACCACTTGTCTATATATGTGACAACGGCATCGGTAGAGTACGGCGGTGTTAATGCCGGGCCTGTCGTTGCCGTATAACCGCTCTTAATCAGGTAGTCCTTGATCAACTGATGTGTATTGTTTTTTTCGTCCGGCCCCTGGACGACATAAAAGGATTTCATTTCTTTCAGGTCGGATCCAGGTGTAACCATCGCCGTCGCGCGGTTGACCGCACAGCCTGATAGTGAAGACAGGACCGCGAGGATGAGCGAGAAAAAAATGACTCTTCGAAACATGGGTGAACCCTCCCTTTTGTTCTGCTATTTTTTAGTTCAAACCGGCACTATGGTTTGTGTGCCCGGTTACCAAAAATTTTTTGAAATCAATACAGAAATCGCTGCAGTAATTGACTGGCGTTACTTGAAAGTAACCGGAAGTTTTACAATAAAAACAAAAAGTAGTCTAAGGCCAGATTGCAATTGCTGTCCAGCCAAGGTGTTTGCTTGTTGTTATTGAGGGAGTGGACACAAGAGTGATCGTTGCTGGAATAAATTTTGCTCACCTCCGGACTTGGGCAGGGAGTCCGGACAGAACATTTTCAGAGCGCAAACAATCATGCCTTACGACGCTCACCTGCATGCGCGGCCTGCGCGCACCGGCGGCAAGCTCCAAAGCCCGGTCGCAACGGGGCTGATGCCGCTTGCCGAGGGATTGGGCCGCGACAGTTATCTTTATGTCCCCGCTGGCTGTTCCTCCAACCGGCCATGCGCGCTGGCGCTGATGCTGCACGGCGCGGGCGGCCATGCGCATCACGGCATCAAGCTGCTGCAACATCTGGCCGACGCGGCCAACATCATCATCGTTGCGCCCGCTTCGAAAGCGTCGACATGGGATGTCATTACCGGCGGCGGATACGGTCCCGACGTGGCGGCGATCGATCTGGCCTTGCTGCATGCTTTCGACCGTCATGCGATCGATGCCACCCATGTTGCGATCGGTGGATTTTCGGATGGTGCGTCCTATGCATTGTCGCTCGGCATAAGCAACGGCGATCTGTTCACCCACATCATCGCGTTTTCGCCGGGCTTCATCGCGCCGGTGTCGATGCGCGGGAAACCGCGGATCTTTATCTCGCATGGGATTCAGGACCCGGTGTTGCCGATAGACGCGTGCAGCCGCAAGATCGTGCCGCGTCTGGAGAAGCTGGCATACGACGTGACTTATCACGAGTTCGAAGGTGCGCACATCATCCCGCCCGACATATCCGACCAGGCGGTGCGCTGGTTCATCGCCTGATGCCGCTCCGGATGTTTGTCGAGCTGTTCAAATCGATGGCGTCACATCAGGCGGACTGGGGCGCCGTTGAAAAGGTCATTGCTTTATTGCTGGCGCAAATGGCAGAATCAGGACGATATACTTGCCATGCACGCGCAGTCCTTAAAAATGTCATCGCGCTTGACGCCAACCAAGGAAAAGAACAATGACCAGCCCTGAAAGCAACGTCGATTTAGTCATCACGCGCGTATTCAACGCGCCGCGCGATCTGGTATTCAAGACCATGACCGACACTGAACACCTGCAAAAATGGTGGGGGCCCAAAGGCTGCACGATCAAGGTGGCCAGGCACGAGCCGCATGCAGGCGGCGTGTTTCACTACCAGATGGTTTTTCCCGGCGGCTTCAACATGTGGGGCAAGTTCCAGTACCGCGAGATCACCGCGCCCGGGCGCATCGTGTACATCAACGGCTTTGCCGATGCGGAAGGCAATACCATTCCCAATCCGATGAGCCCGGTCTGGCCGCTCGACGTGCTCAACACCACCACGCTACTCGAGCAGGACGGCAAGACCGTGCTCATGCTGCGCTCGCAACCGCTCAATGCAAGCGAAGCGGAGCGACAGGCATTCCTGGCCGGGCACCCGTCGATGCATCAGGGCTTCGGCGGCATGTACGACCAATACGACGAATACCTGGCAACGCTGTAATTTCGGTCCCTGCCTGGAGCATGCACTTGTGGCTCGCCACACGGTGCTCCTCGCGCCCAGAATCAGCCCGCCGCACCCTCGTCCGCAAATTGCTCTAAGCCGCCCTGGCCTTCTCGTTGCGCCGCTTTTCCGCGGTCCACGCATCGCACAGTCCACGCGCATCGCGGCGGTAGCCGGCCAGCTTTTCCGCACTGGCGACTTCCGTCGTCAATTCCATCCGCGCGCCATTCGGGTCGAAGAAATAAATCGACCTGACATAACCGTCATGATCGAGCGGACCGACGACCTCGACGCCTTCGGCCTCCAGCCGCCGGTGCGCCTTTTCCAACTCGTCAACCGAATTGACCTTCAGGGCCATGTGGTTGCACCAGCGCGGCGTGTTGGCCGACGGATCGGAGATCAGGTTGTCGCCAAGGTCAAAGAATGCCACCGAACTGCCATCGGCCATCTGGAAAAACAGATGGCAGTAGACATCGACATGATCGCCCGTGGTGCCGACATAGTTGTCGGCGCGGATGAAATGAATCAGCGGCAAGCCGAGGATGTCTTCGTAAAAATGGCGAGTTTCTTCCGCATCCCGGCAGCGGTACGCCCAGTGGTGCAGGCCCTGGATCGTCACGAATTTTTCCATCAAGTCCTCCTGTGATGGCGGCCTTGCGCCGCCTGCGTCTTCAAAAGCCGACGGCGTCCGGACCGGCTGCAACGCTCGCCGGCATCCCTGCGTTATTTGGTGCCGACGTGGAGCACCTTGCCCTGCAGGTCACCTTCATAAACACGCACCACCATGCCTTCGTTGTCGAAGCCGGTGCGGCGCCCGTCCGCGAATCCATAGGTTGCCTTGGCGCTGCCCATCAGCCCCGTGACGCCTCTGGTGGCCTGCATCGCCAGACGCACCTTTTCCTTGTCGGTGCTGCCGGCGCGCCGGATCGCATCGGCGGCGAGCATGACACCATCGTAGCCGTATCCCTGCATGCTGTGCGGTTCGACGCCCATGTCCTTCTTGTATTCGGCCAGGAAGCGCTGGACGTTCGGCTTGGCGGGGTCCCACGCATCGACGAAGGTCACGCCATTCAGCAAGCCTTTGGCGACCGACATGTAGATTGGAACCGACAGGTTGTAATTGCCGAGAATCGGTGTATTCATGCCATTCTGGCGATACGCTTTCAGGATCAGCAGGTTTTCCGATGTCAGCAGCGTGGCGAGGAAGATGGCGTCCGGCCTGGCCTGGCGCACCTTCTGCATCTGCGCTTCGGCCGAGGTCGATCCGGCCGGCACCATCTCGTCGCTGACGACCTGGATATTGTTCTTTTCCAGCTCGGCCCTGAAAGCCTTCGCGGTTGCCTGGCTGATCGCCGAGTTATCCGCGATCAGCGCTACCCGCTTGTAATTCTTGTTCTTCGCATAGGCCAGCAGCGTTGCGATCTGGGTCGACGCCAACGGCCCGGTTTGCCAGAAATTCGGATTCTGAATCTGTGTGGTCAAGGTATCGACGGTCAGCGATGGCGCCAGATGAGGTGTCTTGGTTTCCAGCGTCACCGACTGCGCCTGCAGCGCCGCCGGCGTATGTGTGGTCGAGAGGATGAACGCCGCGCCCGCTTCGTCTAGCTTGCGCGCGGCGCTGGCTGACACGTCGGGCTTGCCCTGGTCGTCCTCGATGAGAAGTTCGACTTTTTTCCCGAGCAGGCCGCCCTTGGCGTTGAGTTCCTTGACCGCATAGACGGCGCCCACGGTAATCGGCTCCGACCACGGCTTGGCCGGGCCGATGCGGTCGGTAATGAGGCCGATCCTGATGGTTTCCTGAGCGACTGCGGTGCTGGCAGCGGCGATGATGGCGCCGGCAAGGATTGCCTTGGCGTGAAGTAAAAAAAGCGGTCTCATTTTTTTGTCTCCGTGTAAGAACATCGATGCCTGTCATTCAGGCTTTTTTCTGCGCCTTATTGATTCGTCTCGTCCGCATGCTTCGGGCTTGCTGCCAGACCCGCGGTCGGAACAGAATGGTTTCTTGAAATGATGATGCCAGAAATTTTCAGGCTCTGCACGGTCTTTGATCCTGCCGCCGCCAGTTTTCCATACGCTATGGTATTGGGCGTTTTCCGTGCCGTGAAGATGGGCAGGGAGCCTGCCCGGCTGTGCGCCCGGCGCTATCTGGCGGGCAGTATCATATCCAGGTATGTCGTGCGCGCCAGATCCGCGGCCGCGCGCTGCAAAGGCGTCAGCCCGGCCTGCGGCGGCGTGACTAATGCAAGGTGGGTAAACAGCTGAGGACTAATGATCTGTTGCACTGCCAGTTTTGACGTCCCGCGCAGGCCTAACAAAGGAAGGCGGGTAGAAATGGTGTGGCCGACGCCATCCCTGGTCAGCTGGAATACCGAGGCCATGTCATCAATTTCAATCACGATGTTGAGACGGATTCCCTGGCGCGACGCTTCGGCCTCGACCGGTGCCCGGATTGCATGCAGGCGCGACGGCATGACAATCGGCAGCCCATCGAACTCTGCAAAATCGACGGTATTCTTCTGGCTCCCGATTCTGTTCGATCCGACCAGATAGAGCTTTTCCGAACTCAGTGGCGTCACCGTCAGCGTGGAGCTGAGCGGTACATTGTGATAAACCGCAAAATCAAGCCGGTTGGCACGCAACTGATCGTGCAGGGTGTTCGACAGATGGTTCACGATCGAGAGTGTGGCATCGGGCAGCAATTTCCTGAACCGCTGCACATACAGGGGCACCATCAGGCTGCCAACGCTGGGTGTCAGGCCGCAGGTGACATGCCCGGTCAATCGCTGGCTGCTCGTGCGCAGCCCTTGCACCGCCGCATCCGCGGCATGCAGCACGGCCTGTGCCTGCTCGACGAATCTGCTGCCCTCTGATGTCAGCACGACACCGCGGCCATTGCGGTGTAAAAAGCTGTGGCCGAGTTCAATCTCGAGCGCACGAATGCGGCGGCTGAGGGTGGGTTGTGCAATGCCGAGCAATTCGGCTGCCTTGACGAAGCTGCCCAACTCGGCAACCCGGACAAAATACTCCAGCTGTTTGAGATCCACGGTCAAACCTTCATTCGGTTATGTCAGTGCTGCATAGCAGAGGGGATGATACGCATTGGTTTGCCAGGCCGCAGCCGCGAATCGTACCCGGATATGCAAATTATGCATAGCAGAGGTCGCGCCAATGTGATTGTCCATCCAGGCCGTGTCCGGTATTGTCCTCCAACATTTCGATGACATCCACAAACTGACTCGGCCAGAAAACCATTACATGAAACTACCGCTTACCCTTGCCTGCTGGGATTACGACCGCACCCAGGCGCTTATTGACGGGCGCATATCGATCGAGGGTTGCGACGCGAATTTCCTGGCATTGCCGGTTGAAGAAACCTTTTTCAGGGCGCTTCGGACTGCCGAATTTGACGTCGCCGAGCTCTCCCTGAGCAGCTACACCATGCTGCGCTCGAGAGGGCAGTGCCCTTACGTGGCAATCCCTGTCTTCCTGTCGCGCATGTTCCGGCATTCCGCCCTGTATGTGCGGGCGGACAGCACATTACGTTCGCCGGCCGACCTGAAAGGCAAGACGATAGGCGTGCCTGAATATCAGTTGACGGCGCCAGTCTGGGTACGCGGTCTGTTAGAGGATGAATACGGCGTTGCGCCGCATGACGTCAAGTGGCGTACCGGCGGCGTCGAAAAACCGGGAAGGCATGAAAAGGTGAGTTTTGTCCCGCCGGCCAACGTGGATGTCCAGGCGATACCCGCCAGCGAAACGCTCAACGAGTGGCTGCTTGCGGGGAAAGTCGACGCCATCCTCGCTCCCAGGGCGCCGAGTACGTTTGTGGATGGCCGCGCCAGAAGACTGGTTACTGACCTCAGGTCAGTGGAAAAATCCTATTTTTCCAGAACCGGCATTTTCCCCATCATGCATGTCGTCGGCATTCGCAATGATCTGGTTGAGCAATATCCGTGGCTTGCCGCCAGCGTCTTCAAGGCCTTTGTGCAGGCAAAAAACCATGCGCTCGCCGAGCTTTCGGAAGTGGGTGCGCTGAAGACGTCGCTGCCGTGGCTGACCAGCGAATACGACGATACGGTAGCCCTGATGGGCAAGGATTTCTGGCGCTATGGACTGGACGGAAACAGGGATACGCTCGACACCTTCCTGCGTTATCACCATCGGCAGGGATTGTCGGCCACGCAGCTTGCCGCCGATGATTTATTCGCTCCTTCTTCACTCGAACAGTTTGTTATCTAATCCAACAGGAGACACCTCGTGAACATCATGATAAAAAAAATGAAGCTGACCGGCATTGCCGCGCTTTGCTGCGTCGGGCTTGGCCTGGGCGCCGCCCATGCGCAGAGCAATGTGACCAAAGTGATCATTCCGTTTCCCGCTGGCGGCGGCACCGATAACCTGGGACGGATCTTCGGGCGTTTCCTTCAGCAGGACCTGGGTGAAACAGTCATTGTGGAAAACCGCCCCGGCGCAGGCGGCAATATCGCGCATGATTTTGTGGCAGCCTCGCCAGCCGACGGCAAGACGATTCTGTTCACTACCAATAGCCTGGTCATCGCGCCCCTCGTTGACCGGACAGTGAAGTTCGATCCGCAAAAAAGTTTTACGCCGATTATCGCGCTGGCGCATTCCCCGGTTGTTGTGCTGGCCAAGCGCGATGCGCCCTTCAATGATATGGCGGGGATGCTCAGCCATGCGAAGGCCAACCCCGGCAAGCTGTCGTTTTCCACTTGCGGCCAGGGATCGATTCATCATCTTTCGGCAGAACAGCTCAAGGCATCCGCGGGCATCAACATGCTGCACGTCCCTTACAAAGGTTGCAGTCCCGGTATTCTGGACCTGGCCGGCGGGCAGGTTGATGTGGGTTTCATCAGCCTGACTTCAGCGGCTTCCTACATCAGCAGCAATAAAGTCAAGGCACTCGCGGTCACCAGCGCCAAGCCATCGGGGCTCCTGCCAGGCGTACCGACCGTGACTTCGGCCGGCGTGAAGAACTACGACTTCGACGGCTGGTACGCCATCATGGCGCCCCCTGGAACACCGGCGGCAAGGATCAATCGCCTCAACGCCTCTTTGAACAAGGCGCTGGCTGACGACGAAGTCAAAAAGACACTGGCCGCCGGTTTCCTCGAGCCGCTGGGCGGAACTCCTTCGTATCTTGCGGAGATGATCGCGCGTGAAACGGCGTACTACAGAAAGATTGTTACCGACGCAAAAATCACTGCTGACTAATGTAAAAGGTGAATGAGAATGTGGATCAGGAACGCGTGGTACGTGGCTGCATTCAGCCGCGACGTAAAGGACTCTTTGCTGGCCCGGACCTTTCTGGAACAGGCGGTGGTGATGTTCAGGGACAGCGAAGGAAAACCGGTTGCAATGGCCGACCGCTGCCCGCATCGCGGTGTGCCGCTCTCCTTGGGCAAGCTGATAGGTGATGTCGTCAGATGCACCTATCATGGCTTGCGCATCGGCGCCGATGGCAAATGCAAACACATACCCTGTCAGGACATGATTCCCGCTCAGGCAGCCGTGCAGACCTATCCGCTGCATGACAAATACAATCTCACCTGGATCTGGATGGGCGAGCGCGACGCCGCCGATGTGTCATTGATTCCCGATGTCTACTGGATGGATGACGAGGAATGGACGGCCTGTGCAGGTTACCATCACGTCGGCGCACACTATGAGCTGCTCAACGACAACCTGCTCGACCTCTCGCATGAGTCTTTTCTTCACGATAAAACCATAGGCAACGAAGCGGTGGCGGAAGCGCCCGTGACAACCACCGGCAACGATGCCGAAGTGCGGGTGCATCGCGACATGTTCAACTGCGAACCGCCGCCGTTCTATGTCAAGGTTACCGGCTTCACGGAACCGATCAACCGCTGGCATACGACGATTTTCACGCCGCCGAGTTACAACCTGATCGAAAACGGCTCTTATCCCGCCACTGGAACGATCGCCGACGCGCTGGAGCGGCGTGTCATTCATCTGGTGACGCCGGAAACCGCGACCAGCTCCCATTACTTCTGGGGGGTAGCCCGGTCTTACCAGAAGGACGATGCCGAGCTGGACCAGTTCATTTTCGAGCAGACGAGCAAAACCTTCGATGAAGACGCGGTCATGCTGGAAGCGCAGCAACGTTCCCTGGGAGCGCAGGGAGGCACGGCGTTTCCGGTGGCCTTGAAAACCGATGCCGGTCCGATCCGCGCCCGCAGGCTGGTGCAGGCGATCATTGCGCGCGAGCGAGCTGCGGCCGAATGAGCCTGGAGGGAGGGAGCGCCGGGGGCAGGGGGCTTCTGAAGAGCATGAGCACCCCTTTGTTCACTTTTTTGTTGCGTTCACGTTACGTGAACGCAACAAATACTTGAACATTGTCAAAAAATTGTTCATAATTTAGCATCGTTCACGTTCCGTGAAAGAAGCTAAATTATGAACGTTCACCAGATTTTTCCCGCATCGAGCTCGGAAACGCAGCTAATAACGGAGGCCTTGGATGGGTTGCGCGAGTCCACCGGAATCACCGGCCGACTCCTCAGCCACGTTAGCTCCGCCGGCGCCAAAGTGTCGCTCCAGGCGGCAGGAAAGTCGCTGCAGTACGTTTGCGAGGTCAAACAAAAAATTGACCGATCCCTCATTTTGGACGATCTGAAAGCCAGATCCGTCGTGAATCAATCGACCCTCCTCATTTGTAACCCGCTTACCAATGCAATGGCAGCGCGCTGCCACGAGCTCGACATACAGTTCATCGATACAGCTGGCAACGCCTACATTACTGACAGGGAGGGGGTGCTGATCCATGTGACGGGTCGCAAGCCAGGAAAAGAATCGCTGATCACACCTCGCGAGATGACTATCACACCCGCAGCCTTGCGCATGATGTTTGCGTTCCTGGCCGATCCATCAATGATGAACGCGCCCTATCGCGACATCTCCAAGTCCGTACAGGTGGCGACTGGCGCAATCGGCAAAATTTTCGAGACTCTGCAAGCAAGGGCCTTCATTGGCACCGCGCCTGGCGGAAATCGCATCATGAATTCACCTGAGCTGATGTTAAGCGAGTGGGCCACAGGGTACATGAGCCGTCTACGACCGACACTCAAATCGATTCGCTTTACGGCGTTCGATGCTGATGATCTCCGTAATGTTTGGAGCCCTGAATTTCGGATCTCTGCATGGGGCGGTGAAGTAGCCGCGGAAATTCTCACAAAGCATCTGAACCCGGCAACGTACACCATCTACATGGATATGGAAAAACCCGGAGCGCTTTCCGAATTGGTGCAGCGGTTCCGGTTGCGATCAGATCCTCATGGCACCATTGAGGTCGTGCAATCGTTCTGGAATATGGATTACTTTGCCGAATCCTTCCCGACGGTACCACTGCATCTGGTTTATGCGGACCTGCTTGGTACACACGACACACGGAATCTCGCCGTAGCGAAACAAATCTCTCGTGAGGTAATCGACCGTGTACACAACCCGACGCGATAAACCACTCGATCGAATTACGCTTGCCGTCCTCAAGGCCCTTCACCTGATCGCCGCAAAACACAAGGCCAGCTACTTCATAATCGGCGCGACCGCCAGGGACATTCTCATGACCCACGTATTCGGGATCGGCGCCGGGCGTGCGACACGCGATGTCGACTTTGCCATCGCGCTAAAGGATTGGCACCGGTTCGAAATCATCAAGAAGGAGTTTATCGATTGCGGTGACTTCCAGACAGCGGCGGATGAGGCGCATCGATTGTACTATCGACCGAATGAATTCGGAACCGCGTATCCCCTTGATCTAATTCCCTTCGGCGGAATCGAACAACCCGGAAACACGATCGCATGGCCACCGGATATGGCCGTGGTGATGAATGTGACGGGGTACGCCGAATCGTTGGAATCGGCAATACAGGTCGATGTGGGCGAGGGCCTTATAGCGAACGTCGTTTCGATACCCGCGCTGGCTGCCCTCAAGCTATTGGCCTGGAACGATCGCGGTTTGCTCGACAACAAGGACGCGCAGGATCTCTTCTTCCTGCTCAGGCATTACCATCAAGCGGGCAATGTTGACCGTCTTTATGCTGAGGCATTCTCAATCTTGGAAAGTTGCAGCTACGAGATAGATTTCGCCGGCGCCACCTTGCTCGGTTACGATACCAGGCTGATCCTCGAACAAACTACACGCCAGGCTTTGCTGGATGTACTTGGCGACCCAGTCAAGCGGGACCGTCTGGTTGTACATATGGACCGGTCGATAGCAGCCGATTCTGCCATTCCTTCCCGTTTCATCGATCAATTCGAGCGCGGACTTGGTCTGGCTAATCTTTAGCCATAATATTTTCGAAAAAACCATGAAAGAGTGACCATGGTGATTCTTTCAAATTTACTGGAGCGGGTGAAGGGAATCGAACCCTCGTCGTAAGCTTGGGAAGCTTCTGCTC
>JAZKDW010000010.1:94204-169756 GCA_040387375.1 Pseudomonadota bacterium | reverse complement strand
CAGTATTTTAACGAGGGATGGGGGTATTTGCGACACCCTCGAAAGCGGGAATCCATAACCCGCCAGCACGAGAAGAACGTCAATCTCTCCCAAGCCCGGCTTTATCGATTCGTTTTGTCATGCAAGCTGAATGGATAAAGTCGAGCTTAGCCGATCGCGCCCTTTTTCATCCATGCCGCGAGTTGCTCCGGACGCAGTCCGTCATACTCTTCAAAAGGCTGGTGTATCCACGGATTGGTCGCCAGGTATTCGTGGGAAAAGTCGGGACGTACCGCTGAACACGCCTTGCACCAGATTACCGCCGATTTCACCTCGGTCACCGCCGAAAAATGTTCCTTCAGATGATGCTGCACTTTTTCCAGCGTGACGCCGGAGTCCACCAGGTCATCGACCAGCAGCACCCTGCCCGCCAACGGACCTTTTGTCATCGTGATGTGCCTGGCGATATCCAGGCTGCCCTGCACCGTGCCCGCTTCTTCACGATACGAACTGGTGGACAGGATCGCCAGAGGCACATTGAAGATGCGGGAAAACACGTCGCCGATCCGCAAGCCTCCGCGCGCCAGGCACAGCACCTGGTCGAATTTCCATCCCGATTCATGCACCATCAGGGCGAGCGACTCGATCGCATGATTATATTGATCCCAGCTGACCCAGAGATTCTTGTCGTCGGATACGTTCATCTTTTTTATTCAGGTATGTTTATTGGAATGGATGACGCAATACGATGGTCTCTTCACGATCGGGCCCGGTCGATACCATGTCGATCGGCACACCGACCAGCTGCTCGATGCGTTTGATATAAGCGCGTGCATTATCGGGCAAGGCCGCCAGCGATTTTGCGCCGACCGTGCTGTCCTTCCAGCCCGGCATTTCTTCATAGATGGGCTCGCAGCGCGACGCATCTTCAGCGCCGACCGGGAAAATATCAACGGTTTTGCCATCCAGCTTGTAGCCGGTGCACAGCTTGAGCGATTCCAGCCCATCCAGCACATCCAGCTTGGTCAGGCACATGCCGGAGACACCATTGATTTGCACCGAGCGGCGCAGCAATGCCGCGTCGAACCAGCCGCAGCGGCGCGGACGTCCGGTCACCGTGCCGAACTCGTGTCCCATACTCGACAAATGTTTGCCTACGCCCTCGTCTGTCGTCAACTCGGATGGAAATGGACCGGAGCCGACGCGGGTGGTGTAAGCCTTGGTAATGCCCATGATGTAGTGCAGCATGTTCGGGCCTACACCCGTGCCTGCAGAGGCATTCCCGGCCACACAATTGCTCGATGTGACGAATGGATAGGTTCCATGATCAACGTCGAGCAGACTGCCCTGCGCGCCCTCGAACAGCAGGTGCGCACCAGCCTTGTAAGCCGCATGCAGCGCGCTCGACACGTCCGCCACCATGGGCCGGATCCGCGGCACATTGGCAAGCGCGTCATCCAACGTTTTCTGATAATCGACAGCCGGCGCCTTCAGGTACTGCGTCAGGACAAAATTATGATAATCAAGATTTTCAAGCAGCTTTTCGGCGAAGCGTTTTTCATTCAGCAAGTCGGCGACACGAATCGCGCGGCGCGCAACCTTGTCTTCATAGGCAGGGCCGATGCCCTTGCCGGTGGTGCCGATCTTGGCGGCGCCACGCGCCGCCTCACGCGCGCCATCCAGCGCGGTATGGTATGGCAGGATCAGCGGACACGCTTCCGATATCTTCAGCCGCGATGCGACTTCCACGCCGTTCGCGTGCAACTTGTCGATTTCACGCAGCAGGTCCGGCACGGACAGTACAACACCGTTACCGATATAGCAGGCTACGCCCGGCCGCATGATCCCGGAGGGGATCAATTGCAGAGCCGTCTTTTGCCCGCCAATCACCAGGGTATGACCCGCGTTATGGCCGCCCTGAAAACGCACGACGCCTTGCGCGTGATCGGTCAGCCAGTCGACGATCTTCCCTTTGCCTTCATCGCCCCACTGGGTGCCGATGACAACGACATTTTTAGCCATGCTTTTCTGTGACATTACTTAACCTAACTTTTTAAGGATCCAGTTTCCGCTGTCGAGCACGATTGCACGGTCGCAATCAAACTCGTCCTGATCATTTTCATGACCAGGCAAATTTTGAATCACGACTTCACCTGCCAGTCGCAATTCAGTGATTTTGGCGCGCAGCGCCGGCTCTTGCCCCCAGGGCGCACGAATCGAGCGTTTGCGTTCCGCGCCGGGCAGCAGCCTGGCCAGTTCACGCAAGTCCATCGAAAATCCTGTCGCCGGACGGGCACGCCCGAAGGCTTCACCGACATGGTCGTAACGACCGCCACGGGCAACCGCATTCGGCAAGCCCGGAACAAAGAGCGAGAACATCGCACCGCTTTCGTATTGGTACCCGCTCAGATCCGCCAGGTCTATCGTCACGCTGGCACTGCCGGCCAGCATGACCAGAGACTCGAGCTCATCGAGCGCCTTGCCGATCTGCGGATCGGCCGGCAAAACCCGGCGCGCTTGCGCCAGGACGCCGATGTCGCCGTACAGACCCGGCAGTGCCAGCAATGCGTCACGGGTAGTCTTGTCAAAGCCAGCGGTCAGGACTTCGAGAGCCGGACTATCCTTGGCGCGCAGCAGTGTGTATAGCTCGGCCTGGTGCTTTTGCGCCCTGGCGTCCTTGGCAAGGATCGCGCGCAGCACGCCGACATGGGACAAATCCAGGCGCACGCGGGAAAAGCCGGCCAGCGCCAGCGACGCCAGGGCCAGCTCCTGAATTTCCGCATCTGCTTCCAGTCCGGCGTGGCCGTAGATCTCGGCGCCGATCTGCAGCGGCTCCCGCGTCGCATGCAGGCCCGAAGGACGGGTATGCAGCACGCTGCCGGCATAACACAAGCGCGTCACCGAGGCCCTGTTGAGCAGATGCGCATCGATGCGCGCGACTTGAGTGGTCATGTCGGCGCGTACGCCCATCGTGCGGCCGGACAGCTGGTCAACCAGCTTGAACATGCGCAGATCCATGTCCGGTCCTGCGACGCTCAACAAGGATTCGAGGTATTCCAGCATCGGCGGCATCACCAGCTCATACCCGTACAGACGGAAATTATCGAGTATGCCGCGACGCAGTTCCTCAATCTTGCGCGCTTCGGACGGCAAGACATCGGCGATGTTTTCAGGAAGAAGCCAGTTGGGCATGAAAGAAGGAAAAATGGTCAGAAAAAATAGGGGCCGAACCCGGACACCGCGAGCCCGCACGGCAAAACCGGCAATCCGGGAGTCAGGAATCGATCATCAACAATTCGGGCAAGACGAAAAAACGGCTGGTCCCCTTGTGCCGGGAGCCTGTGCGTCGCACAGAGAAGTGGATTGGCAGCTTTGGTTAACGCCACCAATCCACATTCAATCACCTGCGAGCTCGTCAAAACGCACCCGTATTACTTTTTGGCGGGGGCGGCGGCAGGCGCCGCACTGCCGCCCGTTCCCCGGAAATACTTGAAGAACTCGGAATTAGGATCGACTACAAGCAGGTCGCTGCGGTTCTTGAAGCTGGCACGATAGGCTTCCAGGCTGCGATAAAACTTGTAGAACTCCGGGCTCTGACCGAAAGCCTGACCATAAATCCGGGTAGCCTTTGCATCGCCGTCGCCGCGGATATTCTCTGCATCACGATAGGCTTCCGCCAGAATCACGGTACGCTGGCGGTCGGCATCGGCCCGGATTTTTTCGGACTCGGCGGAACCGGTGGAACGTAATTCATTCGCAACCCGGGCGCGTTCGGACTTCATGCGCTCGTAGACCGAAGCATTGATCTGGTCGACGTAATCGACCCGCTTCAGGCGAACGTCAATGATCTCGCCACCAATTGCCTTTGCTTCGTCAGCCACTTTGTTGCGAATCGCGTCCATCACCTTGCCGCGCTCGCCCGAGATCACTTCACGCACGGTACGCTTGGTGATTTCGTCATTGAGCGCAGCTTTCACGATCTGTGCCATACGATCCTGCGCACGGCGCTCATCGCCGCCAAAGCTGATGAAAAACAGTTTTGGATCAACGATACGCCACTTCACGAAGGCGTCCACCAGGATATTCTTTTTCTCCGCCGTGATGAAACGGTCAGCCTCTGGCGTATCGAGCGTCAGGATACGTTTATCAAGGAAGATCACGTTCTGAAAAGGCGGCGGCAATTTGAAGTGCAGGCCAGGCTCGGAAATGACCTGCTTCACTTCACCCAGCGCAAATACGATCGCATATTGACGCTGGTCGACTACAAACAGGGTCGAAAAAAGAATCCACAGCGCGATCAGCGCGACGATGGCATAGGAAACGATGCGGTTCATTACCGTACCTCCCGATCACGCGAGCTGCGGCTATCGCGGCTGCGCGCATCATTCTGACGTTGCGCCTCGAGCGCCTGCAAAGGATCGACCGGCGGAATTACCGGCGCCGGCGCGGCGCCCGCTCTGTTGGTACCGGTGGCAGCGGCGTCACTGGCCGATTGTGCGATGAGTTTATCGAGCGGCAAATACATCAGGCTGTTGTTGTTTTTCGCGTCTACCATCACTTTGGTCGTATTAGAGAAAATCTGCTGCATGGTGTCCAGATACAGACGGTCACGGGTCACGGCTGGCGCTTTCTGATATTCGGACAGCACCTGTTTGAAGCGTGATGCCTCACCTTCCGCGTTGGCTACCACTCTGGCCCGGTAACCTTCCGATTCCTGCATGAGGCGGGATGCCGCGCCGCGGGCCTTGGGCACCACGTCGTTGGCGTACGCCTGGCCTTCATTCTTCAGCCGCTCACGATCCTGTCCGGCCTTGACCGCATCATCAAACGACGCCTGTACCTGCTCCGGTGGCTGCACACCCTGCATCGTGACATTGGTGATCTGGACGCCGGATTTATAGCGGTCGACTATCTGCTGCATTAACTGGCTGACATCGAAGGCCACTTTTTCGCGCCCTTCGTAGAGCACAAAATCCATTTTGCTCTTGCCGACGATTTCACGGATCGCCGTCTCCGCAACTTGCTTGACCATCTCTTCCTGATCGCGATTATTAAAAATCCAGTCGGCGGGATTCTTGAGCCTGTACTGGACAGCGAACTGGATGTCGATGATGTTTTCGTCGTCGGTCAGCATCAGCGCCTCTTTGGGCTGCTTGTTTTTTACGCTTGAGCGATAGCCGACTTCAACCGTACGGACCTGCGATACGTTGACAATCTCGTGGCTCTGGATCGGTGTCGGCCAGCGCCAGTTAAAACCGGCTCCTGTCGTATGACTGTATTTGCCAAAGGTCATGACCACGCCGGTCTGGCCTTCCTGGACGATGAAAAAGCCGCTGACAAGCCACAGGAAAAGCACAATCACGGCAATCACGCCGGCGCCGATGCCGGCACCTCTGGCGCCTGGCTCAAAACCGCCGCCGGAATCGCCGCTGTTCTTCTTGCCTGAAAGCCGGCCGAGCATCTGATTCAGGCGCTGATTGAAATCGCGCCATAACTGGTCAAGATCAGGCGGCCCGTCATTGGGCTTTTTGCCGTCCTGGTTCGGCGGCCTATCGTTATTGCCTGAACCACGGCCCCACTGGGGATCGTTCAGGGAAAACGTCAAGCCAATTCTTTTGAGTAGGGAAACAAGCATTCTGTCGCGATCCGGCTGATGAGTTATAGGGTGGAATGCTATTCGGGTTCGTGATGTTGTACGTTGTCAGAGTCCACAAGCTGCATGCCATCGAGGCGCGCGGTATGCAGCACTCCCGCAAATTCCGCAATAGCCTGTCGCAATTGGTCTACGCCGGCGCCACTTCGGGCGCTGGTGAAAACACGACGGATTTTATCATATTCGTCACGTTCCAAAGCCGGATCCAAACCTGCAGCATCAATCTTGTTCCAGACGAGAATCTGGGGAATGTGATCCGCACCGATCTCCTTCAGCACCATGTTGACCTGCTCGACCTGTTCCATACGCACCGGGCTTGCCGCGTCCACGACGTGCAAAAGCAGGTCCGCGTGGATCGTCTCTTCGAGAGTGGCGCGGAAAGCCTCAACCAGCTGGTGCGGCAATTCACGGATGAAGCCTACAGTATCCGAAATCACCACATTGCCTACATCACCCAGGTAAATGCGGCGCGACGTCGTGTCCAGCGTGGCAAATAACTGATCGGCCGCGTATGCCTGCGCCTTGGTTAGCGCATTGAACATCGTCGATTTCCCGGCATTGGTGTAGCCGACCAGCGATACTGAAAATGTATGGCTGCGGCCGCGCGCGCGACGCTGTGTCGCACGCTGGCGATGCAGCTTTTCCAGCTTGGCGCGCAATGCCTTGACCCGATCGCCCAACAGGCGCCGGTCGGTTTCGAGCTGGGTTTCACCTGGTCCGCGCAAGCCGATACCACCCTTTTGGCGTTCCAGGTGGGTCCAGCCCCGTATCAGCCGGGTCGCCAGATGCTGCAACTGGGCGAGTTCGACCTGAATCTTGCCTTCGTGGCTTTTGGCGCGCTGCGCGAAGATATCCAGGATCAGACTGGTGCGATCCACCACCCGCGCATTCAGGTGGCGCTCAAGATTGCGCTGCTGCGCAGGCGACAGCGCATGATTGAAAATCACGATTTCCAGATCAAGATCGGCGATCACCTGCCTGATTTCATCCGCCTTGCCCGAGCCGACAAAAAATGCCGCGTCCGGACTCGGGCGTTTGCCGACGATAGTTGTGACGGGATTGGCCCCTGCCGATTTAGCCAGCAAGGACAATTCTTCAAGACTAGCGGCAAAATCCCCTTTGCCGAAATCAACGCCGACCAGGACCGCGCGCATATCAGATTCCGCGCATCAGGTTGTCCGCATTCGATACACTATTCTGCTTCTGTTTCAAGATTCAGATTGACGGCGCGAGCGGGAACAACGGTGGAAATGGCGTGTTTGTAGACCATTTGCGTAACAGTATTACGCAGCAGGACAACATACTGGTCAAACGATTCAATGTGACCTTGAAGTTTGATCCCGTTGACGAGGTAAATAGAAACCGGAACATGCTCTTTACGTAAGGCGTTCAGGAAGGGGTCTTGTAACAATTGCCCTTTGTTGCTCATGGAAGCTCCATTGTGTTGTTGTGATGAGGAGTTGGTGGCAACTCGATGATTTTCAAGTACAGCATGATGCAGATATGGCAATGTAATCGAATTTTGGCATTTCTGCCAAATCATGGCCAGCTAAAGATTCATTTTCCAGCTATTTTTTTTCTGGCCTTGCGAATGGGTTTTTACCAGAACGCAATTCGATACGTAATGGAGTCCCAACCAGGGAAAAAGTTTCGCGAAAGTGCTTTTCAAGAAAACGTTTATAGTTGTCGTCGATCGCATCGAGCGCATTGCCGTGGATAACGATAATGGGGGGATTCATGCCGCCCTGATGTGCATAACGCAGCTTAGGCCGTATCGATCCCTTGCGGCGCGGCTGCTGATGCTCCACGGCTTCAATCAACGCCCGCGTCAGCCTCGGCGTCGACAGGTCCGCCATTGCCGCTGCGTAGGCCGAATCGACGGACTTCATCAGCGGTCCGATACCGGTGGACTTGAGCGCCGAAATGAAATGAAACTTGGCGAAGGACAAGAAATTCAGCTTGCGTTCAATATCGATCTTGATCTCATCGCGCACATCGCTGGTGAGACCATCCCATTTATTGATGCCGACGACCAGCGCCCTGCCCGTTTCCAGCACGAAGCCGGCGATATGCGCGTCCTGCTCCGAGATATCCTGCTGTGCATCCAGCAGCAGCAGGACAACATTGGCTTCGGAGATCGACTGCAAGGTTTTAACAACAGAAAATTTCTCGATCGCCTCAAATACCTTGCCGCGCCGGCGTATGCCCGCGGTATCGATCAGCGTGTATTGCTTGCCGTCGCGTTCGAACGGAATCTCGATCGAGTCGCGGGTTGTGCCCGGCATGTCGAACGCAATCACACGCTCTTCGCCCAGCAGCGTGTTGACCAGGGTCGATTTGCCGACGTTTGGACGGCCCACGATGGCGAGCTTGATGCCACGCTCCTCCTTGGCGGCCTGCTCCTCGGTTTCCGGCTGACTGGCCAGCGTTATATTGAGCGCCTCGTCGACCAGATCCATCACACCGTCACCGTGCGCCGCCGAGATCACATAAGGATCACCGAGGCCAAGCTCATAGAATTCTGCCGCCACCGAGGTGTATTTCATGCCTTCGGACTTGTTCACGACGAGCATCACCGAGCGGCCCGATTTGCGCAGGTAGTCGGTGATGGTCTTGTCGTGCGGCGTCAGTCCCTGCCGGCCGTCAACGATGAAAATGACGATATCGGCTTCAGCAACGGCCTGCCTGGTCTGCTTCGCCATTTCGTGCATGATGCCTTCTTTGGCGACCGGCTCAAAACCGCCGGTATCGATGACCAGGAAAGGGCGTTCGCCCATGCGGCCTTCGCCGTAATGCCGATCACGCGTCAAACCGGGAATATCCGCAACCAGCGCATCGCGCGAGCGTGTCATCCGGTTGAACAGGGTGGATTTGCCGACGTTGGGTCGACCTACTAATGCAATAACCGGCTTCATCAAATTCTTACTCGGCCGCTAATGCAACCACAGCCCCTGCTTGTGTTTGAAAAATCAAATTCGTACCTGCCACCACGGGCGTTCCGACAAACGGGCTCCCGTCGGTAGCGACACGCGCTAGAAAAGCACCCTCTTCACGCGAAAGAAAGTGGATATAACCCTGACCATCGCCAACCACTACGGCTCTGCCAAACGACACCGGAACGGACAGGCGGCGATTGGCCAGCTGGGTGTTGCGCCAGACGCTGGCGCCGCCTTCGCGGGCAAAGGCATTTATATTGCCGCGGTCATCCGCCGCAAACACAAAACGCTGATCGGCTCCGACCCCGACAGTGCTGGAAAATTCCTTGGCCCAGCGAGACGCCCCGGTAGCAGCGTCAAAACAGGCGACACGGCCCTGGTATGCGACCGCGCAGACATCATTTCCGACCACCACTGGCGTCCCCGAAACGTCGGCGATGCGTTCCAGCTCTGTCGTACCGCGTGGATCGCCCACGGCAACTTCCCAGCGCGGACCACCATTGGTGATGGCCAGGGCCAGCATTCTGCCGCCCGGCAACGCGACGTAGGCAGTTTGTCCTGAAATCACGATGCCCGGCGCAGTGCGCAATGTCAGGGCTGGCGCGGTACGCTGCACAAACCAGCGCCGTACGCCGGATTCCGCGTCATAGGCTGCAATCTGGTTATCCAGGCTGCGTACGATCACCAGGCCCTGCGCTACAGCGGGGGCGGAGAGAATTTCGCTGGAGGCTTGCGCTTTCCAGCGCAGTTTTCCTTCGCCATCAAATGCCAGCAGAACACCATTCGCGCCGCCTACGGCGACCGTGTTGCCATCACTGCCGACACCTGCAGTCAGCGGCGTGCCGGCATTAATCCGCCACAAGGTGCGGCCAGTCGCTGCTTCCATGCGCGCCAGGGAGCCATCGGCGGCCGCAACGAAGAGGCTGCTGTTGACGGCGGCGGGTGAAAAAGCGTAAGCGCCCGAACTACCGATGGGCGCCGACCATGCGGACCGCACTGCCATTGTCGGCTGAAAAGTCACCAGCGCGGCCGGCGGATTACGCGGCGCCTCTTTCTTTGAAAAAGGGTTTAATGACGATAGCGTGGAGCATCCGCTCAACAAAGCCACCAGCCCTACACATGCAAGTTTTGCTTCGATACGCATTTTTTCCCTTTGCCTGATCACGCCGCGGCCTTGGCGGGAGCGCCGCCAATGGCATCTAGTTTCAACTGGATCAATTGCCGACCCGGACTTTTTTGATCTGTTTTTTCCAGCGCCTGCTGGTAGGCCGCCCGCGCCTCGTCAAGCTTGTTCTGCGCGACCAGGATATCGCCCTTGCGATCGGCAACTACACCTGCAAATTGCGGCGGCATATCCGTTGCCAGTATCTTCAGTCCTTCGTCATAGGCTTTTTCGTCCAGCAGTATGCCGGCCAGGCGAATGCGGGCGATGGCCTTGTACTCGTCATCGCGGCCATTCTCGCTCACCCACTGCAACTGTGCCTTGGCGGTCTTCAGGTCATTCGCATCGAACGCCACCTTGGCGGCGGTCAGCGCGCTCATCTGCGCGTAGGCGCTGCGAGCGAACTTTGCCTGCATGTCGGCCGCCGCGCGTTGCACCTTGGCGTTGTCTTTCGCCACAACCGCTTTTTGCAATTCGTCATACAGCTGCGATGCCTGGGCTGACTGGTTGCGCTGATAATATTTCCAGCCGGACCAGGAAGCATAAGCCGTCAGCGCAATGATGAGCACCCACGTTATCAGGTTTCCGTATTGCTTCCACCAAGCCTTGAAGGTGTCTATCTGTTCCTGCTCTTCTAGATCGTATGCCATGATGATGTCGTTTTAATGTTTATAGTGCACGTGGTCGGAATGGTCATGATCGTCACCGCCAATAATCTGGTCAACCAGGTAATCGGCGACGCCATCAAAGGCGACGGCAGCCTGCTTTTTCGCGGCATCGCCGGAGCGCAGCTCTTTCACCGAAGCAGTGTCGTTGGCGACTTCATCGTCGCCGATAATGACGGCGTAAGCGGCGCCGCTGGAGTCGGCCCGTTTCATTTGCGCCTTGAAGCTGCCGCCTGCATTAGCCGATGCGCAATGTAGCACAACATCCAGTCCCGCATCGCGTAATCGTTCGGCCAGCACGAATGCACGCAGCTGGGCGGCGTCGCCCTGATGCACCATGTAGACATCACACTGGCTTGTCGCCGCCTGTTCGCCCGCCGCTTTCATCAGTTCGAGAATACGCTCGACACCGATCGCAAAACCGCAGGCCGGAGTCGGCTTGCCGCCAAACATTTCGACCAGCGGATCATAACGGCCGCCGCCACATACCGTGCCTTGCGAGCCCAGCTCGGTGGTCACCCATTCAAATACCGTGCGGTTGTAGTAATCCATGCCGCGCACCAGCCGCGGATTGATCGTGAAAGGAATATTGCTGTGGCGCAGGATATTCTGGACGCCATCAAAATGCGCGCGCGATTCCTCACCCAGGTAATCAAGCAGTTTGGGCGCGGCGTTGACCATCTCCTGCATTGCGGGATTCTTGGTGTCGAGAATGCGCAGCGGATTGGTGTGCAGGCGGCGTTGGGCATCGGTATCGAGCAAATCCTTGTGCTGCTCTAAATAAGCGACCAGATCGGCGCGATGCCGGTTGCGTTCACTGGCGTCGCCGATCGAATTCAGTTCCAGCCTGACGTTGGGCAGGCCCAGATCGTCCCACAAGCGCTGGCACAGCATGATCAGTTCCGCATCGATGTCGGGACCGGTAAAGCCGATCGCTTCCGCACCGACCTGGTGAAACTGCCGATAACGGCCGCGCTGCGGTCTTTCATGGCGAAACATCGGGCCTGAATACCAGAGGCGCTTCGGGCCGTCATAGGTCAGGTTATGTTCCAGCGCGGCGCGCACGACGCCGGCGGTGCTCTCGGGCCGCAGCGTCAGCTGGTCGCCATTCATGGAATCGGTGAAGGAATACATTTCCTTTTCAACGATATCGGTGACCTCGCCCAGCGCGCGCGAGAATAACGCCGTGGGCTCGACGATCGGCGTGCGAATCTGCTGGAAACCGTAGCTCTTCAATACCGTCTGCACGGTATTTTCAAACAATTCCCATAACGCTGCATCGGCCGGGAGAATATCGTTCATCCCTTTTACGCCGACGATTTTTTCTATTTTTTTTGTATCTGACATTTTCTTCAACAACCTGGTTAAAACCTGGATTCAGGTCTTGTTCACAGCGGCATGCTCAGGCGGCAGCCGCTTCTTTTCCATAACGGGTCTTGACGTAGTCGAGCACAAGCGCCTGGAATTCTTCGGAGATGTGTTCACCGCGCAGCGTGACCGTTTTCTCGCCATCGACAAACACAGGCGCCGCCGGCGATTCGCCGGTGCCGGGCAAGCTGATGCCGATGTTGGCGTGCCTGGACTCGCCGGGGCCGTTCACGATACATCCCATGACCGCGACATTCATTGCTTCCACACCGGGGTACTGCTTTTTCCAGGCCGGCATCTGGTCACGCAAAAACGTCTGGATGCTGTCGGCGAGCTCCTGGAAAACAGTCGACGTGGTGCGTCCGCAGCCGGGGCAGGCAATGACCATGGGCGTGAATTTGCGCAGTCCCATGGTCTGCAGAATTTCTTGTCCGACGATCACTTCCCTGGTGCGGTCGCCACCGGGCTCCGGCGTCAGCGAAATGCGGATGGTGTCGCCTATGCCTTCCTGCAGCAGCACCGACAGCGCGGCAGTGGATGCCACGATACCCTTGCTGCCCATGCCGGCTTCAGTCAGGCCCAGGTGCAGTGGATAGTCGCAGCGGCGGGCAAGTTCGCGATAGACCGCGATCAAATCCTGCACGCCCGATACCTTGCAGGACAAGATGATCCGGTCACCGGCGAGACCCAGCTCTTCCGCCCGCCTCGCGTTTTCAACCGCCGAGGTCACCAGAGCTTCATACATGACGGACTGGGCGCTCCACGGCACTGCCCGTTGGGCGTTTTCATCCATGATGCGCGCCAGCAGCGCCTGATCGAGACTGCCCCAGTTGACGCCGATACGGACCGGCTTGTCATACTTGCAGGCGGCTTCGATCATTTGCGCAAACTGCGTATCCCGTTTGGCGCCCTGCCCGACGTTGCCAGGGTTGATGCGATATTTCGACAGCGCACGCGCGCAGTCCGGATAATCAAGCAGCAGCTTGTGGCCGTTGTAATGAAAATCGCCGACCAGCGGCACGTCGATATCCATCTTGTCCAGCTGCTCGCGAATTGCCGGTACCGCGGCTGCCGCTTCCGGATTGTTGACGGTAATACGCACCATCTCGGAACCGGCACGCGCCAGTTCCTTGACCTGTATTGCCGTGCCGATCACGTCAGCTGTATCGGTGTTGGTCATGGACTGCACCACGACCGGCGCATTGCCGCCAATCAGGATTTCACGTGCGCCATGACGCACTACGGTGCTGCGGCTATTGCGCCGCGCAAGCAGCCCGGAAGCAATGGGAAGACTCTCGGATGACATAGATTCCATTACTTGAGATTAAGGCGGGCTATATTGCCCTTGCCGTCGCCCGGCAATGCAAGCGGCTCACCGCGCAGAGTCGCGTCCACGCCACTGGCATTTCCGATCGTCATCGAAACCGGCCCCGTGAGCTTGAAGGACTCGGTTGCGCCAGCCTTGACCAGGCGCGAAATCATCGGGCTCTTGTCAGCCCGCCTGACCTCAATCCAGGAGTCCTCACGCACCTTCAATACCAGCATGTCTGTCACATCGGCATCGGCAGCAGCTTGTGGAGCGGGAATGGCAACCGGGCTCGACACAGGCGCGGCTGCCGCAAGCGGAGCAGTTGCGGGGGATGCAGCGGTAGCGGCCGCGGCGCCATCCTGAATCTGAGGCACCGCAAGCACGGTCACTGAGGTCTGCGATACGGCATCGGCATTGGTTTTAACCGCGTCATTCGGTTTGGCCGCTGGTGCATCGCCGCCTGCATTGGCCGGGGAGGCATTTCCTTTCGCGCCTGTTAACAGTGACATGCCATTGTCGACCTGTGAAGACAAGGATTGCACCACCATTGAATTCCAGCCTAACTGCTGACCAGCCACTACCACAGCGACTACCAGAACCAGAATAGAGAGTACGGCAATCGATCTTGCCGGCATCCGAAAACCGGTGCTGGTCGAAAAGCGGTTCGCTGAAAACGTCGTTTGCGGCAAGGCCTGATGCAATGGCGCCGCATCGTACAACACGGGTGGTGTCGTGACGATCATCTCCAACAGCGGAGCGGCATCGATGCGCAGCAGTTTGGCGTATGATCGTATGAAACCGCGCACGCTGGCAATGCCAGGCAAGGCCGCATGGTTATCGGCTTCAATTGCGAGTATCTGGCGCGGCGCGAGATTGAGCTGCGTCGCCACCTGATCAATCGACAGGTTCAACTCCTGGCGTCTCGCTGCAAGTTGCTCGCCCGGCGTCAAAGCGCGTTGGCTTGCGTCGTCCTGAGGTGTCACTTCCGTGTTTTCGCCGGACTCATTCATTTCCGTATTACTCATCAAACGCCCCACGTACATAAGCCGCATATTCCGGCGAATCCGGATGCCGTCGGCGCAATTGCGTGACCAGCGCTGTTTCGCCAAGCTTGTCGCCGACCTTGCGCTCTACCTTGATGGCCGTCCACAGCACGTCTGCGGTGAGCCTGTCAGCCTTGGTCACGCGGGTGATATAAAAACGGGCGCGCTGATAATCGCCGCGCGCGTAATGTGACTTTGCCAGGTTCAGGTTGGTGTCCAGGTTACCCGGCTCAAACTGGAATGCCCGCACAAAATAGGCTTCGGCGGCAACATGGTCTTTTAACTTCAGGCTGCACATCCCGGCGTTGTTGAGCGCCTTGGCGGGAGATTGATAAGACCGGTTCTTGAGCGCGGCCTCGAAGTAGGCAATCGACTGGCGTTCGCGTCCGTTCTGACACAGAAACCAGCCATAATTATTGCTCAGGTCCGGATTGTTTGGCGCCAGTTTCATCGCCCGCGAAAAATTCTCTTCTGCCAGGCGCGCTTCGCCCATGTCCATGTAAATGATCGCGCGCATGCTGTAGGCGTCGGCGAAATTCGGATCCATCTGCAATGCCTGCTTGATCTCGTCAAGCGCGATATTCATCTGGCCCTGCTGGTAATAACCTGTACCCAGCTGCAAGCGGATCTGTGCGCGTCTTTGCAATTCGGTTTGATCGGACGTGGTGGCCAGTTCAGCCTGGGAACCGCCGGTTTGTGTCGACGCGCATCCGCTCAGCAATGCCGCAATGACAACAACGACAGCGATCCCGATTTTGCCGCTGGCTGACTTCATGAAGGCACCTCCACGATACGACCAAAATCCTTGCCGAATTTTTTCTGGTATTCCGTCATTTTTTGCATGCGTTCCTGCACCCTTGTTCTGTCCTGGACCTCACCGGCCAACTGGCCGCAGGCCGCATCGATATCATCGCCGCGCGTCTTGCGCACGGTGGTGACAATGCCGGCATCGAGCAGGATTTGCGCGAAGCCCTTGATGCGCTGATTGTTGGAGCGCTTGAGGCCGGATTCCGGGAATGGATTGAAAGGGATCAGATTGAATTTGCAGGGCACGGCACCGGCGCCATTCTGCACCAGCGCCACCAGTTCGCGTGCATGCTGGTCGGTATCGTTGACGCCTTCGAGCATGCAATACTCGAATGTCACGAAGTCACGCGGCGCAAACTCGAGATAACGCTTGCATGCGGCCATCAACTCCACCAGCGGATATTTTTTATTGAGAGGCACCAGGCCATCCCGCAACGCATCGTTGGAGGCGTGCAGGGACACTGCCAGCGCAACCGGGCAATCCTGCGACAGCTTGTCGATCATCGGCACAACACCGCTGGTGGACAAAGTGACACGGCGGCGTGACAGCCCGTAAGCATTGTCATCGAGCATGAGTTTGAGGGCGGTGACGGTCGGCTCGTAATTCAGCAGCGGTTCGCCCATGCCCATCATGACGACATTGGTGATTTGACGTTCGCCTCTGGGGCCAGGCTCGATGCCTTTGGTCCGGCGCAATTCAAATTCGGCCATCCACAACTGACCGATGATTTCACTTACCGACAAATTCCGGTTAAAACCTTGCTTGCCGGTCGAACAGAACCGGCAATTGACCGCACAGCCCGCTTGCGTGGAAATGCAGAGCGTGCCGCGATTTTCTTCAGGGATAAAAACGGTCTCGACTGCATTGCCCTGCCCCACATCAACCAGCCATTTTCGCGTGCCGTCGGTGGAGGTGTGATCGCTGATCACTGCAGGCGCGGCGATGATGGCGCGCGTGGCGAGCTTGTCGCGCAGCGATTTCGCCAGATCCGTCATCGAATCAAAATCACTGGCGCCAAATTGGTGGATCCAGCGTTGTAACTGCTTTGCGCGAAACTGCTTCTCACCCAACTCGCTACAGTAAGCAACGAGTTGCGCGGGATCCAGGTCCAGCAAATTGGTGAGTTGCGTCATAAAAGTTTTTCTTCATGCCGACCATTTTTCAAGCGATCAATCTCTTTCA
Organism: Pseudomonadota bacterium; assembly: GCA_040387375.1. GTDB lineage: Bacteria > Pseudomonadota > Gammaproteobacteria > Burkholderiales > Burkholderiaceae_D > JAZKDW01. Next base: position 153,651 of record JAZKDW010000010.1, on the reverse strand, counting down.
AATGAACGGCAGTTCAATTACCGGGAATAAACGTTCAGGCCAGGGAAAAAATAAGCAATTTCGACCTGGGCGGTTTCCGCTGCATCGGAACCATGGACGGCGTTGGCATCGATGGAGTCGGCGAAATCGGCGCGGATGGTGCCTTTGTCGGCTTTCTTCGGGTCGGTGGCACCCATCAGATCGCGATGTTTCAGAATGGCGTTCTCGCCTTCAAGCGCCTGAACAATCACTGGGCCGGAGATCATGAAATCAACCAGGTCCTTGAAGAACGGCCGTTCGCGGTGCACCGCGTAGAAACCTTCCGCTTCGGCGCGGGACAACTGCATCATGCGGGCGGCGATGATTTTCAGACCGGCGCTCTCGAAGCGGCTATAAATTTGGCCAATCACGTTTTTTGCGACTGCGTCAGGTTTGATAATCGATAGGGTGCGTTCGATGGCCATCGGTAAAAACTCCAATAAAAAGAAAGGGTTAAGACTACTAATTGAGAATTCGACTAACCTTGGATTTTAACATGAAAGCCCTTATATATGGGCCTGAAGGTGGACTTCGGCCCCTTGTGACGATCTGGCCATTGATGAGACATGCAGTGCTGGTCGCGCCGAAGACGTGTTAAGATTTTGGCACATTTATATGTAGTGAACCAATAACGGAGGGCATATGCAACAAGACCTGCAACACACTTACGCCGCACCCAGCGACATTCTGTCGGTTCGCCATCGGGTGCTTCGCAATACTTACTGGCTGCTTGCACTTTCCATGATTCCCACGATTCTGGGCGCCTGGCTGGGTGTGCAGATGAAGTTGTCGTTCTTCCCGGGTAGCCCGTTCATCGGTTTCATGGTGTTCATGGGGATTGCATTCGGCTTTTTCTATGCGATACAAAAAACCAAGGATTCCGGCCTCGGCGTGGCAGTCCTGCTTGGCTTTACCTTTTTCATGGGCTTGATGCTGTCCCGCCTCATCACCCAGACTTTAGGTTTTTCCAACGGGCCGACGCTGATCATGACCGCGTTTGGTGGAACGGCGACCGTGTTTGTCGTCATGGCTACCGTCGCGACCGTTTCCAAGCGCGATTTTTCCAGCATGGGAAAATGGCTGTTTGCCGGCGTGATCGTCCTTCTGGTTGCCATGGTGGCAAATATCTTCCTGCAGTTACCGGCGCTCCAACTGGCCATCTCGGTCATCGCGATCGGCATTTTTTCCGCCTACATCTTGTATGACGTGCAACAAATCATCAATGGCGGCGAGACAAATTACATTACGGCTACGCTCAGCATTTATCTGGATGTCTTTAACGTATTCGTGCATTTGTTGTCGCTGCTGGGAATTTTCGGCGGTAGCCGGGATTAAATCGGACCGGCTCGGAAAGTCATCAATGGCCCTTCGGAAACGAAGGGCCATTTTTTATTTTCCCGCCAACCAATTGGCTCTTTGCGATCAGACTGGTCCCGCTGACGACTCGATGAGCGACAGAAGATTATCGATATTCGCCGGCTTGACCAGGTGATGGTCGAATCCCGCTTCCATCGCTTTTTCCTTGTCCTGTGCCGTGCCATAGCCGGTAACGGCAATCAGCTTGGCTTTGCGCAGATCGGGCTGTTGCCTGAGCATGCGCGCTACCTGATAACCATCCTCGCCCGGCAAGCCGATGTCCAGCAGAATAATATCGGGCAAGTGTTGCTTGGCCAGCGCCATGGCGGCCAACGCATCCTGCGCAATATAGGTCTGGTATCCCAGACTGTCCAGCAACATGCCGGTAATGCTGACGGAGTCTAAATTGTCATCGACGATCAGAATCTTCAACGCCTTGGGCACCATATCCGCGGCAGCTTCGGCATCCTCGACCAGCTTGCCATCGAAGCAGCCCTCCAGAATCGGCAGTCCGAGAATGAACCTGCTACCCTCGCCCGCGCCGTTGCTCTCGACGCGGATCTCACCCCCGTGCAACCCGATCAGTTGCCTCACCAGCGACAGTCCGATGCCAAGGCCGTCCTGCGCCCGATCCGGCGCCGGCTCACCCTGAGTGAATAGATCGAATATCGTCGCCATGCGATCCTGTGGAATGCCGATACCGTTATCCTGCACCGCGATGCGCAGCTTGCTGGCGCCGATGCGTTCAGCTTCCAGCCGGATCTTGCCGCCGCGCGTAGTGTATTTGGCCGCATTGTTCAGGAGATTGCCGACGATCTGCGCCAGCCGCACCGGATCGCCCGTCATCCAGACCTTCTCCTCCGGCAGCACCACTTCCAGCGAGTGGTTGCGAATGTCGATCAGCGGCCGGGTGGTCTCGACCGCGGTGTGGATGAACATGCCGAGTTCGACCGGTATACGCTGCAGCGTGATCTTGCCTTCCGAAATCCGCGCGACGTCGAGCAGGTCGTCGACCAGGCGCGCGAGGTGATCGACCTGGCGCGAAATCACCTGCTGCGCCTGGGCCTGCAGCGCAAGATTCGATGGCCCGGCGTGGCGCATCAATTGCACCGCATTGCGAATCGGGCCGAGCGGATTGCGCAACTCGTGCGCCAGCGTCGCCAGGAATTCGTCCTTGTGGCTGTCGGCCAGCTGCAATGCGCGCTCGGCACGCTTGGCCGCCGATATGTCGCTGGAAATGCGCGCAATCCGGTAGATTTCCTGTTCCGTGTTGCGCACGAAAAAGCAGCGGTCGCGGATCCAGCGCACCGCGCCGTCAGGAAGGGTGAGCTGGTATTGCTCATCGTAGGCCCGGCCTTCGAACATCTGTTCGAAACTGAGGCGGATCCGTTCCCGGTCATCCGCATGCACGAAATCCAGCCAGGCCAGCGGACGGTCTGCCAGACCGCTCGTGCTGCGGCCCCACGATATTTCATAGGCCGGACTGACGTACAACATCTGCCGGTCGGCGATCGAGAAGATCCAGAACACGTCGTGAATGTTCTCGGCCATCTGCCGAAAACGCTCTTCGCTCTCGCGCAATGCAGCCTGGATGCGGCGCAGCCGCAGCAGCGCGTTCACATTGGCGATCAGTTCATCCGCATCGATCGGCGCCGCCAGATAGCTGTCGGCCCCGCCCTCCAGCCCCCTGATCCGGTCAGCCCGCCCGGTCAGCGCAGCCGAGGTCTGCAACACCATCACGTCCGCCGACACCGGATCCGCCTTGATCCGGCGGCACACTTCGATGCCGTTGATGTCGGGCAGCTTGACGTCCAGCAGAACCAGGTCCGGCAATCGCTCGCTGACCATGGCCAGCGCATCGGTGCCATTTGCCGCTTCGATCACGTCGAAGCCGGCGACCCGGAGGATGCGGGTCTTGGCGTAACGTGCGCCGTCGTTGTCGTCGACATTGAGAATCAGGGTAGTTGAGGCATCCATTGTGACCTTGCTTTCCAGGGAGCAGATGATGTTGAATCAGGCAGACTGTTGCACAACATTGCCGGCATCCTGCAGCGGCGTTCGTTGCATCGGCAAAATCAGCGAGAAAGTCGAGCCGGCGCCGGGCGCACTGGACAGCGTGGCCTTGCCGCCGAGCAGATGGGCGAGCTTGCGGCAGAGCGGCAATCCAAGTCCGGTGCCCTTCACACGCCGCTGCAGCGGGCTCTCGATCTGGCTGAATTCCTCGAAGACGAATTGCTGGTTTTCCGGCGCGATGCCGATCCCGGTATCGGTGACCGACAGGCAGATGTTGCCGCTGGCGGGATCGTGCATGGCCGCGACCCTGACACTGCCGTGTTCCGTGAACTTGAGCGCGTTCGAAATGAAATTGCGCACTATCTGCGACACCTTGATCTCGTCCGAATACAGGTTCATGTGTTCCGGCGGCGCTTCGAACACCAGCTCCACCCCCGGGTTCACCGCCAGCGGCCGCAATAACCCGCGCAAGCCGCTGAACAGATCGCCGACAGAGAACGGAGCCTCATGCACGTCGATCCGCCCCGACTCGATTTTCGCCAGGTCGAGCAAGTCGTTGACCAGTTCGGACAGTTCTTTCGCGGCCTGGTTGATGAAACCGACCTGCATTTCCTGTTCGACCGTCAACTCGCCGTCGACCCGATCGAGCAACAGCCTGGACAGGGCCCGGATCGAGCTGAGCGGCGTGCGCAGTTCATGGCTGGTGTTCGACAGGAAGCGGGATTTCATCTCATCGGCCTGGCGCAGCCGGTCTGCCTTTTCCTCGATTTCGGCGTACAGCGCTACCACACCGCGATTGGTGTCTTCCAGTTCCCTGGTCAACGCCAGCAAGTCATCCTGCCTGTTCCGCAATTCGGCCAGGGTATCGAGCAGTTCCTTGTTCTGGAGTCTGACTTCCATGAACGAGTTGGCCACCGGGCTGGACGAAATCTGATCGGCCAGATCGGCCAAGGCGTCGGTCGTGATCACGGTGGTTGCTGCCAGGGCCTTGCGCAAGGTAATCACCGTCGCCCGCCCGGCCTCGTCTTCGACGCTGCAAGCATCCATCAGGCGCCGCGCGCTGGCCAGCGCCTGCTCCAGACCGCTCTGCCGCACCCGCTCCGCGCTTCTCGAGTCGACCACTTCACGGAACTCGCCGCCGGTGCTTTTGATCCGGATCAGCAGCGACGCGCCGCTGCCGGTCCGGTCCGCCGAAAATTCGACATTGCCGCCGGACGCATAAGCGAAGGCCGAGCGCGACAGTTCGGACACGGCGGTCGCGATCCGCACCTGATCCTGCGCACTGAAGCCGAGAAAGGCGGCAATCTGCCGGGAACGCTGGCGCACGCTTACCACATCCTGTTCGCTGCTGATGCCGATGTTGCTGATGCGATAGTGCATGTCGGCCTCCTAAAAAAGGCGCTTGATGACAACCACCGTGGCGTCATCGCGCGCGCGCAGGAAATCGCGATAGAGAACGCCTGCGATCAGCGCCGGATGGCAAAAGCGCAATCCGGCGCGGGCGTTCAGGTCCCATTGCGTGCCGATGCCGTCCGAGCACAGGATCAACAGCGACCCCACCGGCCAGGCAAACTCGAACTCCTGCATCTTGCGCAGGTTGTTGCCGACGATGCCGTTGTGCGATATCAGTTGCTTGCGGCTCTCGCCGTCCACCACACTCGCGGCGATGTTGCCGATGCCGGCGAAGGTGACGCGGCTTGCCGGGGCGTCCAGCGTGGCCACTGCGGCGGCGGCGCCGCGCGTCGGCCGCAGCGCCAGATGCATGGCCTCGAGCAGCGGCGCAGCCTGCAGCAGCGGACGCTGCTGCAGCGTCCGCACTGCCATCTGCGATGCCAGCGCCGCTTCCGGTCCGTGCCCGAGTCCGTCGGCCACCACGACGGCAGCGCCGTCCTGGTTCGACATGATGGCCCAGGCGTCGCCGCACATTTCTTCGCCGGCCACCGGCAGGCATACGGTGCCGCACAGCAGACGATCGTCGGGGCTGGCGGCCGCGCCGGCAGCCGGCAGTCCGGCCCAGATGCACAGGTAGAACGCGGTGCCGTGGCCGGGCGTCGAATAAACGTCGAAGTCATCGGCCAGCCGCCGCATCGCGCCCAGCCCGGTGCCCGCTGTGCCCGCGGTCGAAATGCCATCACGCAGGCTCTGCGCCAGGTTGGCGATGCCCGGTCCTCGATCCAGCGCGACAATTTCAATGCCGTTGCGGTTAGCGCGCCGCACCGGCGTCACCAGCAGCAAGCCTCCCGTGGCGTGCTTGAGGATATTGGTGGCCGCTTCGGTCACCACGATCGCCAGCTTGCCGGCTTCGGTTGCCGCGAATCCAAGCACGTCGGCCAGCTGCTGGCTGTGGCGCCGCGCCGCCGAGATCTCGCTCGCGTGCTCGATCGCGAACATTTTTTGTGCGGTCCAGTCGGTCATCGCTGCCACTTGCCGATCGTGACCGTGGTGCCGGCGCCCGGGCTGCTGATGATCTCGAATTCATCCACCAGCCGCTTCGAGCCGCCCAGTCCCAGGCCGAGCCCGCCGCCGGAAGTGAAGCCGTCGGTCATGGCGCGCGCGATATCCGGTATGCCAGGTCCCTGGTCGACGAAGCTCAAGCGTATTCCCTGCTTTCCTCCGCTAGTCAGGGACGACAACAGCACCTCGCCGCCACCGCCATACTTCAGGGTATTGCGCGCCAGCTCGCTCGCTGCGGTGACCAGTTTGGTCTGGTCGATCAGGCTCAATTTCAGCTCGAGCGCACGGTCCCGCACCAGCTTGCGCAAGGCCACCACATGCTCGTCCAGCCGCAGCGGAAAAATCAAGGGCGCGGCCGCAGCGGCCGGCTCCCCGAACCTTCCGAAACTGGCGGCGGAAGCACCTGATGGTGCAGGATCATCAGCCATTACAGATATTTCTTACCCAGCAGCGCCATGCCTTTTTCGACATTCAGCGCGGTCTTGACGCCATGCAGCGTGAGGCCGAGCTCCACCAGCGTGATGGCCACCGCCGGCTGCATGCCGACTACCACGGTCGCCGCATCCAGCACACGCGCCATTGCAGCGGTATTGCTGATCATGCGTCCGATGAACGAATCGACAATGTCGAGCGCGGAGATATCGATCAGCACGCCTTTCGCCTCGTCCTCGACGATGCGTGTCGTCAGATCGTCCTGCAAGGTCATGGCAAGCCGGTCATGCATGTCGACCTGGATCGTCACCAGCAGCAGATCGCCGATGCGAAGAATAGGGATGCGTTCCATGCCGGTCTCAGCCCCGGGGACCGCTTTGGATCGTCGCTCCGGTACGTTCCAGCGCGACCAGGAAGGCATCCGCGAGCGTGGCCTTGGTGATCACGTCTTCCAGGTTGACGCCGAGGTGGACGATGGTCTGCGCAATTTGCGGACGAATGCCGCTGATGATGCAGTCCGCGCCCATCAGGCGCGCCGCCGCAATCGTCTTCAGCAGATGCTGCGCGACCAGCGTATCGACCGTCGGCACGCCCGTTATGTCGATGATGGCAATCTCGGCGCCGGTATCGATGATTTTCTGCAGCAGGTTTTCCATCACGACCTGGGTGCGCGCGCTGTCGAGCGTGCCGATTAGCGGCAGCGCCAGCACGTTCTTCCACAGCTTGACTACCGGAGTCGACAGTTCCAGCAATTCCTGCTGCTGACGCGCGATGATCAGGTTACGGCTCTTCTGGAAAATCTCGACGGTGAACAATCCCAGCATGTCGAACAGCGTACTGATGGTCCAGATGTCTTCCGCCAGCAATTCGGGCTTCTGCGCCAGCTCCGCGCGCAGGCGCGTGAACAGCGGCAGCTTCAGCGAGAATATGAAGGTAGCGGTCTCGCTCGGCGTCGAACCCTGTTTCGCCCGTTCCTGGGAAATCTCGGCAAGCAGATGACGCACTTCATCCCAGCCGCGGCCATCGATGCTTTCGGTATGTCCGGTGCGAATCGCCGCCGCCAGCAGGTCCAGCAGCTGGCTGCAATGACGGCGCGTCGCTTGTTCTGCCACGGAATCGAAGCGAACCACCTGCTGCCGGATGTTGGCAACCCAGTCTTCCAGGAGCTCGGACTGAAACTTGCCGATTATTGCGCTGATGCGATTCGCATCATCATTCATGGTCATTGCGATTCCCTTGTTCAAAGTGGGGCTTTCAGGATTGATCCCATCTGGTCCGATGGCGCGCGCGGGCAGGCTCAGGAAATATTTTTCGGCTGCGCCGCGAAGTCTATCATTTACTCGGAAATCTGGTTTGCGCCAGTCGAGCAAACCGCCTGCTCCCGCGCAAAGCAAGGACACGTCTGATTACACACCCAATGTTCGATGACGCACAGAGCGCCGGCGCCAGGCTGCGCTATCCTGCGTTGTCAGTTTTGCAATCGTGCATCGCTGGCGTCAAACGATGCCACGTTTTCAGGCTTACGCGACGAATGACAAGCCGACCTCCGGCATCAAAAGCGATTCACTTACATAGGAGTACATCATGGGTTTATTAACCTTCATCCGCGAAGCCGGCGAAAAACTTTTCCAGATGGGCAAACCGGAAGAAGTCGCCGCCGCCGCGCCGCAGGATCTGGAAGCGCTCAACCAAAAGGCCGCCGACGCGATCAAGGGTTATATCAAGACCCAGAATCTGGATGCGCAGGATCTGGCGGTCTCTTTCGACGGCGCCACACAGACGGTCACCGTATCGGGCACCGCAGCCGATCAGGCCACACGCGAGAAAATCGTGCTGTGCTGCGGTAACGTCGGTTCGGTTGAGCATGTCGACGATCAGATGACCGTGGCTGCCGCGTCAGAAGAAGCGCGCTACTACACCGTGAAGAGCGGCGATACGCTGTCGAAAATTTCGAAGGAAATGTACGGCGATGCCAATAAATACAATGTCATCTTCGAAGCCAACAAGCCGATGCTGAAAAATCCGGATCGCATCTATCCGGGCCAGATGCTGCGCGTGCCTCCCGAGTCCGCATAAACATTTAATGCCAGTGGCAGCGTGATGCGTGTCGCGCTGCCCCCACTTTTTTCAAAGGAAATTCATGTCACTCATCTGGACAATCCTGATCGGTTTTATTGTCGGTCTGGTCGCCAAATTCCTCACCCCTGGCCGCGATCCGGGAGGCTTCTTCATCACTGCCGCAATCGGCATCGCAGGTTCGCTGATTGCCACCTATCTCGGACGCGCAATGGGCTGGTACCAGGTCGGCGAATCCGCCGGGTTCCTGGCTGCGCTGGTTGGATCGATCATCCTGTTGCTTGCATATCGGATGATCAAGCGCTAACACGCCTACGCTTCCAGGCCATGGCAGGCTGCCATGGCCTGGAGCGGTCGGTTTATTTTTCCAGCATCCAGACTTTCATTCCATCCACCCAGGATTTTGCCGGCAGTTTCATCTTGCGACGGATGGTCGCCGCCCGTTCATACAAGGTGCTGAATTCAACCTGGGGAGCAAGTTTGAACGCGATCACGACAACATTGGCGTCATGTACTTCCGGTAACGACACCACGGCGTCAAACACCATTTCCATCGCCTGCAGGTTTTTCCCATAATTCAGGAAATCGCCGAACAGATTTGTGGTCATCATGCCATCCGGCGTCAGGCAATCCGCGCACGCCTGGTAAAACTCTGGCGAGTCCAGCACCGGGCCGCGCGCATCGGCGTCATACAGGTCAACCTGCAGGACATCAACGGTGCCGTGATTGCCCGGGTCCATTACAAAATCGAGCGCGTCCATTGCAAGCACATTGAGCCGGCCGTCGTTGGGCGGCAACGCGAACATCGATTCACAGATGGCGATGACAGACGGATTGAGCTCCACCGCCGTCACCCGCGCTTCGGCAAACTGGCGATAGCAGAATTTCGTCAACGCGCCGGTACCGAGTCCGAGCTGGACAATATGTTGGGGCGTCTGATTGAACAGCATCCACATCATCATCTGCTGCACATATTCGAGTTCGATCGCATCCGGCTCGCGCATGTTCATTGCGCCTTGCACCCATTCGGTTCCCAGGTGCAGGTAGCGAACATTCTTGTGTTCGGTGACGGTCACGGCTGCTTGGTCAGGCGCCGCCGCCATACCGGCGGCATCCGCTTCGTTGCGGGAAAGGTGCATGGATTTTTCAGGTCCGATTGAATAATTGAGTATCACGCAAAGCGCGCGAGGAAGTAAAAATCTCGGCGCCAGTTTCAGTGACGCCAATACTGTGTTCGAACTGTGCTGACAGCGAATGGTCCATGGTCACGGTCGTCCATCCATCGTCCAGCACCTTGACCTGGTGACCACCCGCATTGAGCATGGGCTCGATGGTGAAAAACATGCCTGGCTCCAGCACGATTCCCGTGCCTCGCATGCCGTAGTGGAGGACTTGCGGCGTATCATGAAAAACCTGCCCTACTCCATGGCCGCAAAAATCGCGCACCGACGTAAATCCCGCGGGCCGGGCAACCGCTTCAATCGCCGCACCTATATCGCCCAATCTGGCGCCGGGCCGGACTTGTGCTATGCCGGCCATCATTGCGTCGTACGCACTTTTGACAAGGCGATCGGCCAGTACCGAGACCGCGCCAACCTTGAAGGTGCGGCTCGAATCGCCATGCCAGCCGTCGATCCTGGGCGTCACATCGATATTCAGTATGTCGCCCGGTTTCAGGATGACCGATAAGGACGGAATGCCGTGGGTGACCACATGGTTGATCGAAATACAAGTCGCATGTTTGTAGCCATGATAATCAATGGTGGCAGGAATGCTGCCGGCGGCACGCATGAACTGCTCGCAGAGTTTATCCAGTTCGGCTGTCGAGATGCCTTGCTGCACAAACGGCTCAATGAAATCCAGAGTGTCGGCAGCGATCATTCCTGCGATCCGCATGGCGACGAAGTCCGCTTCATCATGCAGGCGGATCAGCTTGCCGTAATCGGTTTGAGAAGAATAACGCATGGTGCTCCGGTTAATGATGCGATTGCATGGGGAAGACAGGGCCGACAGGTTGTCAGGATATTCTCGTATCGCCTTGTCACGCTTGTTCCCACTGTATTTGATTGCGCCCGCATTGCTTGGCCTTGTACAGCGCCGCGTCCGCCGCCTTGATCAGTTCAGCCGGATTGCGCGCTTTGCTTGAGGACACGCTTGCCACGCCGATACTGATGGTCACGACAGGATCGGCCGGCGACGCCGAGTGCGGGATTGCCAATGCTTCGACCGCCCGGCGCATGCGCTCGCCCACTGCGCTTGCCCCCATCAGATCGGTCGTCAGGATGGCGGCAAATTCCTCCCCTCCATATCTTGCAACCATATCAATATCCCGATGATAAGAGGCCTTCAAGGCGGCGGCGACCTGCTTCAGACACTCGTCTCCGCTTTGATGACCGTAGGTGTCATTAAACAGCTTGAAATAATCGACGTCGATCAGCAGCAACGAAAGTTCATTCCCTTCTTCCAGATACCTTGCCCATTCCTTTTTCAGCGTCGCATCAAAAAAACGCCGGTTGCCTATGGCGGTCAGTCCATCGAGGTTGGTCAGGCGGTTGAGTTCCACATTCTTTTTCCGCAACTTGTACTCTCGGTACGTTGAGCGAAAGCCAAAGTACAGGATCAGGTAAATCAGGCAGAGCGCAAGAAAACCGGTTACGACTGTTCTCCAGGTGCGCACTCGCCACTGCTGAAACGCATCATCAATCCCAATGCCGGAATACACAACCAGGTCCCAGTCCGGAATGGACCGGTACGAAGCAATGCGCATCTTCCCATCCAGACTCGACGCCGACCGATAGATCCCGGCGGGACTTTGCGGCAACTGCTTTGTAAAAAGTGAATCGCTCGCGAAATTGCCGCCCACGTATTTATTTATATCGGGCTGGTGAGCCACCATATCGCCATTGCCCTTGAACACGGTGATTGCGGGGCTCACATTAAATCCCAACAAGCCGTAGAACTCCGTCAGGTGAGAGGTTGTCATGCCGGCGGTGATGATCGCCAATAACGTTCCCGACGTGTCATACACAGGCCTGGCGATGGAAAAAAGGATAGGCGAACCCGCGACCCGCGAGACTACAGCCGGGCCCACGAACAGCTTTCCTGTTTTTTTTGCAAGCTGGAAGTAAACCCGGTCAGCGACGTTGAAATTCGGGACATCCGGGGTATCCGACAAGGCGACAACGCGGCCGGCCGGGTCGGCTACAACGATCGATTTGCACCCTGTGAGGCCCGCGCAGTAAGACTTCAGATTTCGGTAGCTGGCTGGCTGGCGAAGGTTCTCCAGTTCCTTGTTCGCCTGGATCAAATCGGCGAGCAGTCCAAGCATGGTCTCCGCCTGCTGAACGCTGGTGTGAATCTGGGCATCGACCACAATCGAAATGTCACGCACCGTGGTTTCCTGCAGCCGCTGGGTTTCGCGGTAATCAGACCAGATTTGAAATACTGCGCTTCCTACCACGGCGGCCAGAATGCAGCAGGCGATCAGGTATCGGGTCAATTTTGGCGTCAACATCGTTTATTTCGTGGCAAGGTCGATTCAACAGGACTCCTCGTGATGGAAGATATCCGCCGGAGCCAATTGGCGGACGAGAGTAGCACATTTGATCAAGACCGGCCCTGCGATGGCGTACTAAATTTCGCGGCCTGCCGGCCAGAAGCATGTCCAAGTCGCGCACCAGGGCCTGACCAGGAATCCAGTGCACGCCATGTGTCGAATAAAGCTGATACGGCACGGTGACAGGCACCGTGACCGCTACGCCTGCATTGTCATCTCAGACACGTTCAATGATCATCGCGATTCCCTGGCCGACACCGATACACATCGTGCACAGCGCAAAGCGGCCGCCGGTCCGGTGCAGCTGATACATCGCCGTCGTCACCAGCCGCGCGCCGCTCATGCCGAGCGGATGGCCAAGAGCGATCGCGCCGCCGTTCGGATTGACGCGCGGATCGTTGTCCTCGATGCCCAGCATCCGTTGCACTGCCAGACCCTGCGCAGCAAACGCTTCGTTCAATTCAATGACGTCCATCTGCCCGATGTTCATGCCCAGTTGCGCCAACAGCTTTTGCGCCGCCGGCGCCGGGCCGATGCCCATCACGCGCGGCGCGACGCCGCTGGTTGCCATGCCAAGGATGCGCGCTTTCGGCGTCAGGCCATGCCGTTGTGCCGCTGCTTCGCTGGCCAGCAGCAATGCGCAGGCGCCATCATTGACACCGGAGGCGTTGCCGGCGGTGACCGTGCCGTCGGCGCGCACAATGCCTTTCAGCCGGGCCAGCGCTTCCATGCTGGTGACGCGCGGATGTTCATCCTGCTCGACCACCAGCGGTTCACCCTTCTTTTGCGCGATGAACACTGGGGTGATTTCCTGCGCCAACACGCCGCCCTGCTGTGCCGCCGCGGCCCGCGCCTGGCTGTTCATCGCAAACAGGTCCTGGTCGGCGCGGCTGATGTTGTAGTCGGTCGCGACATTCTCGGCCGTCTCCGGCATCGAATCGACACCGTACTTTGCCTTCATCAGCGCATTGACAAAACGCCATCCGATGGTGGTGTCGTAGATATTGCCATTGCGTGAAAAAGCGCTGTCGGCCTTGCCCATCACGAACGGCGCACGTGTCATCGACTCGACGCCGCCGGCAATCATCAGGCTGGTTTCGCCGGCCTTGATGCCGCGTGCCGCGACACCGATCGCATCCATGCCGGAACCGCACAGCCGATTGATGGTGGCGCCCGGCACTTCCTGCGGCAGGCCGGCCAGCAGCGCCGACATGCGGGCGACGTTGCGGTTGTCTTCGCCGGCCTGGTTGGCGCAGCCAAAGATCACATCATCGATCACACTCCAGTCGAGGTCGGGATTGCGCAGCATCAGCGCGCGCAGCGGCACCGCGCCGAGATCATCGGCGCGCACATCCTTGAGCGCGCCGCCGTAGCGTCCGATGGGGGTACGGATCGCATCACAGATAAAAGCCTGGTTCATGTTTTTTTCCAATGGCGAAAGTGGATCTCAATTGCCGAAGGCGGCAATACCGGTCTGGGCGCGGCCCAGGATCAATGCATGTACGTCATGGGTACCTTCATAGGTATTCACCACTTCCAGGTTGACCATGTGGCGGATCACGCCGAACTCGTCGGAGATGCCGTTACCACCCAACATGTCGCGCGCAGTGCGGGCGATGTCGAGCGACTTGCCGCAGGAATTGCGTTTCATGATCGACGTGATTTCCACCGATGCCGTACCGTCATCCTTCATGCGGCCGAGGCGCAGGCAGCCTTGCAGCGCCAGCGTGATTTCGGTCTGCATGTCGGCCAGCTTCTTCTGCACCAGCTGGTTGGCGGCCAGCGGACGGCCGAACTGCTTGCGGTCCAGCGTGTACTGGCGCGCCGCATGCCAGCAGAACTCCGCCGCGCCCAGCGCGCCCCAAGAAATCCCGAAACGCGCCGAATCGAGACAGGTGAACGGGCCCTTGAGACCGGTCACGTGCGGCAGCAGGTTTTCTTCCGGCACGAAGACATCGTTCATCACGATTTCGCCGGTCACCGACGCACGCAGGCCGAACTTGCCATGGATTGCCGGCGCCGTCAGGCCTTTCCAGCCCTTCTCGAGGATGAAACCTCGGATGCGGCCGTCATCGGTTTTTGCCCACACCACAAACACATCGGCCACCGGGCTGTTGGTGATCCACATCTTGGCCCCGGTCAGCGAATAACCGCCGGGCACGGTCTTGGCGCGCGTGACCATGCTGCCGGGGTCGGAACCGTGATCCGGTTCGGTCAGGCCGAAGCACCCTATCCATTCCCCGCTCGCCAGCTTGGGCAGGTACTTCTGCTTCTGCGCCTCGGTGCCGAATTCATTGATCGGCACCATGACCAGCGAACTCTGCACGCTCATCATCGAACGGTAGCCGGAATCGACACGCTCGACTTCACGCGCGATCAGCCCGTAGCTGACATAGTTCAGGCCTGAACCGCCGTATTCGGTCGGAATCGTCACGCCCAGCAAACCCAGTTCACCCATCTCGCGGAAAATCGAACTATCCATTTTTTCATGGCGAAATGCTTCCAGCACACGCGGCGCCAGCTTGTCCTGGCTATAGGCATGGGCGGCGTCGCGCACCATGCGCTCTTCATCGGTCAGTTGCGCCGACAGCAGCAGCGGATCGTCCCAATGGAATGCCGCTTTGGTTGATGCCATGTGAATCTCCTCGGTTTAATAATCAGGTTAATGGTTGAATAAGTTGGCAAGTTCAGCCGGATACATGCAGCAGGGACAGGCCGAGCTGCGCGCGCCGCGCCAGCCACGGGCTGGGGCGATAACGCGGGTCGCCGCTGGTGCGATGGAGATTATGCAGGATTTCGAGCACGCGGCGTGGGCCAATCTGGTCGCCCCAGGCCAGCGGCCCGCGCGGATAACCTAGCCCCAGCACCACGGCGCTGTCGAGATCGCCAGGGCTGCAAACGCCTTGCTGCACGATGTCGCAACCGATATTGACGATGGTCGCCAGCACCCGCTGCACGATAAAACCGCTGCTGTCCTCGATCAGCGTCACCGCTTGCCCGCTTTTGGAAAACAGGCTTTTGGCCTGTTCGGCCAGCGCCCTGGCGGTCGCCGGATTGGTCATCAACGTCAGGCGGCCCGCGCAATCGGTCAGGGTATCGATGCCGATCGTGCGCGTGGCGTCCAGTCCTTCCCGCGCCACGCATGTCGACACGTCTTCACCCAGCGGCACGACTACGCACAAGGCATCCGCCGATGGCAACGCGCCGGTTTCCAGGATCGCGCCGCAGCGCTCGATCAGCGCGGTTACCTGCGATCTCGCCTGGGCGTCGCCGGCTGCTATCCATACCGGGCCGCTCCATGGCGCGGCGTCCGCCGGCGGCGGCGCGGCGGCGCTGGCCTCGCTCTCGTAATTATAAAATCCGCGCCCGCTTTTACGTCCCAGCAAACCTGCGCTCAGACGGCGCGCGGTAATGACGCTCGGCCGATAGCGCGGCTCCTGGTAATACTGTTCGTAGATCGATTCCATGACCGGATGGGAGACATCGAGGCCGGTCAAGTCCAGCAACTGGAAGGGCCCGAGCCGGAATCCGGCCGCTTCCCGCAGCACCTCGTCCACCTGCGTGAAGCCCGCCGCCGATTCCTGCACGATGCGCAAGGCCTCGGTCAGGTAACCGCGTCCCGCATGGTTGACGATAAAGCCCGGCGTGTCTTTCGCGCGTACCGGCCGATGGCCGATGCGTTGCGCAAAATCGGTCAGGCATTGTGCGGTGCCGTCGTCGGTCATCGCGCCCGAAATGACTTCGACGACTTTCATCAGCGGCACGGGATTGAAGAAATGGAATCCGGCGACACGCTCGGGATGTGCGGTGCCGGCGGCAATCGCGGTGACCGACAGCGATGACGTATTGGTCGCCAGCACGCAGTCGGCACGCACGATTTTTTCGAGTGCGGAAAGCAGCTCGCGCTTGACATCCAGCCGCTCGACAATCGCTTCGATCACGATGTCGCAATCGGCGAACGCGTCAAGCGACTGCGCCGGCTCGAGCGCCAGCGCGGCGTCTGCCACCATGGCTTCGGTGAGCCTGCCCTTTTCCTGTAATTTCTTCCATTGCAGGAGAACCGCGTCGCGCGCATTTGCGGCGGCGCCAGCCTGGACGTCGAACAGCCGGACACGCACGCCGGCCTGCGCAGCGATCTGCGCGATGCCGCGGCCCATTGCACCGGCGCCGACCACGCCGAGCACCAGTGGATTTAATGTGGATTGCATGGGATATTTACTCCGGAACGATGGCGGTGACTTCAATCTCGACGCGTGCCCGGTCCTCGATCAGCGCGACCACCTGCACCGCGGTCATGGTCGGGAAATGGCGTCCGATCACATCACGATACGCGACACCGATTTCCGGGTAGGCGTTGACATATTCCTTCTTGTCGACCACATACCAGGTCATGCGCACGATGTGCTCCGGACCGGCATTGGCCTGCGCCAGCACCGCGACGATGTTTTCCAGCGCCTGCCTGGTCTGGCCGGCAAAGTCATCTGTATGAAACTTGCAGTCCACGTCCCAGCCGACCATGCCGCTGACACTGACCGTGCGACCAGACGCTGCGATACCGTTGGAATAGCCCTTGGGACGTGGCCAGTCGGGTGGTTGCAGAAAATCCATGATATAACCTTTCTCGATTGTTTTTGATGGTCAGCCTGGTCCGGTGTATCCGGCAGGCCCGTTATTCTTCGACGCTGAACTCCGTGATTCTGGCCCGCATGGACTCCGGTATCCGCGCCGCACATTCTTTCTTCAAATCCATCAGTACCAGCACCAGCGTGGTGCGGACACGGTCGCCGCCTTCAGCGCCGATCAGCCGGATCGCTACCTTGATCGATGCGGTGCCGAGCTTGAGCACCGACAGTTCCGCCGTCAGGAGATCACCCAGCTTGCTGGCGGCGACAAAATCGGTCTGGATGCTCACGGTCGGCAGGCCAAACCCGCGCCCATTGATCAGTTCGCCGAAGCTGACACCGAGGCCAATTGCGCACCAGTCTTCGACCAGATTATTGAACATTTCGAAGTAACGCGGATAGAAAACGATGCCGGCCGGATCGCAATCGCCGAAACGCACCATCACGCTGGTGCGGAAAACCGTGCCGGCCTGCGCCTGGATCGTGTCATGCATCCGGCGCCTGCGCTTTCGGAAAATCGCGCAGCAGCTCGCGTGCAATGATCAGCTGCTGCACTTCGGTTGCGCCCTCATAGATCCGCAACGAACGGATTTCGCGATACAGCCGCTCCACCGGCTGTTCACTGACGACCCCGAGGCCGCCGAACATCTGCACCGCGGCGTCGATCACCTGCTGCGCGGTTTCGGTCGCGGTCAGCTTGGCCATCGCCGCTTCCTTGGTCACACCTTCACCCTGATCGCGCTGCCATGCCGCGCGATAGGTCAGCAATGCCGCCGCATCGATGCCGGTCGCCATCTGCGCCAGCTTGGCCTGCGTCAGCTGGAAATCCGCCAGCGTTTTGCCAAACATCTTGCGTGAGGTCGCACGCTGCAAGGCTTCGTCCAGTGCGCGGCGCGCAAAGCCCAGCGCCGCTGCCGCCACCGAGGTGCGGAAAATATCGAGCGTTGCCATCGCCACCTTGAAACCCTGCCCTGCCTCCCCCAGTCGGTTGGCGGCAGAGACGCGGCAATCGGTAAATTGCAGGCGGGCCAGCGGATGCGGCGCGATGACGTCGATGCGCTCGGCGATCTCGAATCCCGGCAAGCCGGCGTCGACGATGAATGCCGAAATGCCGCGGGCGCCGGGCGCTTCGCCGGTGCGTGCGAACACCACGTACAGGTCGGCGATCCCGCCATTGGAAATCCAGGTCTTTTCGCCGTTCAAAACATAATCGTCACCGTCGCGCACCGCCGCGCACTGCATCGCTGCGACGTCCGATCCGGCATCCGGCTCCGACAAGGCAAATGCCGAGATCGCATCGCCGCGGCCGACCGGCGCCAGGTACTGCCGCTTGTTGGCTTCGCTGCCGAACAGCGTGATCGCGCCGGTGCCCAGGCCCTGCATCGCGAAGGCAAAATCAGCGAGGCCGGAATGGCGCGCCAGCGTTTCGCGGATCAGGCAAACGGCGCGGGTATCGATGGCCTCGCTGGCGGCGCCGTAAGCGGTGCCGCCAATCGCGTATTTCAGCCAGCCGCCGTCGCCCAGCTGCCTGACCAGGCCGCGGCAGGCGGCGTCGACATCGTGGTCATGCCGCTGCGCGATATTTTCCGTCGCCCACACATCCAGCGCCAGCGCCAGTTCCCGGTGCCGCGCTTCCAGGAAAGGCCACTTCAGGTAATTCCGGTCTGCCATGATCTGCCCTCAGTCGCCTTCGAATACCGGTTTTTGCTTCGTCACGAAGGCGTGATAGGCGCGGTGGAAATCGTTGCTCACCATGCAGATCGCCTGCGATTGCGCTTCTGCCTCGATCGCTTCGTCGACGCCCATGTTCCACTCCTGCTGCAGCATTTTTTTCGTCATGCTGTGGGCGAAGGTTGGTCCTTCCGCCAGCGATGCGGCGAAGGCCTGTGCATCCGCCAGCAAGGTCTCGGGCGCGCACAGCCGGTTGTAGAAACCCCAGCGTTCCGCTTCTTCACCGCCCAGGCTGCGTCCGCTGTACAGCAGGTCCGATGCCCGTCCCTGCCCGATCACACGCGGCAGCAGCGCGCAGGCGCCCATGTCGCAACCGGCCAGGCCGACCCGCGTAAACAGGAAGGCGGTCTTGCTGCGCACGGTGCCGTATCGGATGTCGGATGCCAGCGCCAGCAAGGCGCCGGCGCCGGCGCAGATGCCGTCGATGGCGGCGACGATCGGTTGCGGGCAGGCGCGCATTGCCTTGACGACGTCGCCAGTCATGCGGGTAAAGGCCAGCAGGCCCGGCATGTCGAGCTTGGTCAGCGGGCCGATAATTTCATGCACGTCGCCGCCGGAGCAGAAGTTGTCGCCGGCGCCGGCAATGACGATCGCTTTGACATCGTCGGCATAAGACAGCGCGCGAAACAGGTCCCGCAGTTCGGCGTAGGAATCGAAGGTCAGCGGATTCTTGCGTTCAGGGCGGTTGAGCGTCAGCGTGGCGACGCCTTGTTCTACCTTGAACAGGAAATTCTGCGCCTGGTAATCGGCCAGCGTGTTGCGGCTGGAAGGGAGCTGGTGTGATTCGCCTGTTAAATATCGCATGTTGTGGCCCTATTCCTGTTCATTTTCCGATGGATCGTTGAGGTGGCTTTTCATTTCCGACAGCAGCTGGATCAGCGTGCCCTTGTCATTTGCCGACAGGCCGCCCATCAGTTCCGTGATCCAGCCTTCGTGCACCGATGCCATGCGGTCGAATGCACGCCTGCCTGCGGGTGTCAGCTTGACGCTGTATGCCCTGCGGTCATCGGCGACCGGTGTGCGCACGACCAGCTTTTCCTGCTCCAGCTGATCGGTGATGCCCGTAATATTACCGCCGGTGACCATCATCCGCTTGGACAGCTCCCCCATGCGCAGGCCTTGCGGGTGCCGGTCCAGTTGCGACATCAGGTCGAAACGCGGCAGGGTAATGCCGAATTCGTTACGCAGGCGGGTGCGGATTTCCGCCTCGATCAGGGTCGTGCAGGACAACATGCGCAGCCATAACTTCAGGGACTGATGATGGTCCTGCGTGAGCCGGCTCTCCAGGTCGAATACCGGCGCCGCCGGCGGGCTTGCGCTCTCGGTCTTGCCGCTGGATTTAACAGCTGGTTTGCGGGGCATGTCGATTCTCCTTTGAATACCTGCGCAATTTCTCCATGCGCCATTACATCACTTCGCCGCCGGCTACCGCCAGCGACTGTCCATTCATTGCTTCCGACCCCGGCAGGCATAACCACAGCACGGCATTGGCCACCTCGTCCGGCTGCACCAGCCGATTCTGCGGGTTGCCGGCCGCGAGCTCGGCCCGTGCCTGCTCTTCCGTGCGCCCGGTCTTGGCGACGATGTTGGCGACCGTATCCTTGACGATATCG
The DNA here is from genome assembly GCA_040387375.1 of Pseudomonadota bacterium. GTDB lineage: Bacteria > Pseudomonadota > Gammaproteobacteria > Burkholderiales > Burkholderiaceae_D > JAZKDW01. Next base: position 133,780 of record JAZKDW010000010.1, on the reverse strand, counting down.
GTCTCGGTATATCCCGGACATACGGCGTTGACCGTGATGCCCTTGGCCGCCACTTCCAGCGCCAGCGAACGGGTCAGGCCGATCACGCCATGCTTGGCCGCGCAATACGCCGACACATAAGCATAACCGGTCAGCCCCGCGGTACTCACCACATTAACGACTCTTCCCCATCTGGTGGAGAGCATGTCGGCCAGCGCCTCCTGCGTGCAATGGAAGGTGCCGGTGAGATTGACCTCCAGCATTTGCCGCCAGACTGCTTCATCGGTCTTGACGAACGGCGCCGATGCCGCCTGGCCGGCATTGTTGATCAGGATGGCGATCTTGCCGAAGCGCGCGCGTGCCTTGCCGAAGGCCTGTGTCACCGAGGTCCGCTGCGTGACATCGACGGTGAAATAATCCACTTCGCCAAAGAGCTTGAGTTCGGCAACCGTGCTCGCGAGTGCCAGCTGATTGCGTCCGACGATGCTGACGCGCGCGCCATGCAACAGCAACTGCTTCGCAATCGCGGCGCCGATGCCGCGCCCGCCGCCGGTGACCAGCGCGTGTTTTCCGGACAGGCTTGCCTGCGTGGAGTCCATGATCAGCCTTCGAGCAGCTTGGCCGCGACCTGCTGCGGCGTCAGGCCACTATTGGCCGCCGCCATCTTCCGCTCGCGTTCGAGATTGCGTTCGAGCTGCATCTTGGCGGCGTAATACTGTTTCGGCCATGCGAGGTCGGTGTAGCCGATCTTGGCCGCTTCACCCAGGGTCCATGCCGGATTGGCAAGATGCGGGCGCGCCACCGCGCACAGATCCGCGCGGCCGGAAGCGATGATGCTGTTGGCATGGTCCGCTTCGGAAATGGCGCCGACGGCGATGGTCGGAATGCCAACCTCGTTGCGGATGCGGTCCGAAAACGGCGTCTGGTACATGCGACCGTAAACCGGCTTCTCTTTCTTGCTGACCTGGCCGGACGAACAGTCGATCATGTCGGCGCCGGCGTCCTTGAACAGCCGGGAAATCAACACCGCGTCATCCGGCGTAATGCCGCCCTCGACCCAGTCATGGGCCGACAGACGCACGCTGATCGGCTTGTCCTGCGGCCAGACGGCGCGGATGGCGGCGAATATTTCCAGCGGATAGCGGCAACGGTTTTCCAGCGAGCCGCCGTATTCGTCAGTGCGCTGATTGGTCAGCGGCGAAATAAAACTCGACAATAAATATCCATGCGCGCAGTGCAGCTCCAGCCAGTCGAAGCCGGCCCTGGCCGCTTCCACGGTGGAGCGCACGAAATCATCCTTGATGCGCTGCATGTCCCCGGCGGTCGCGGCGCGCGCGAGCTGCGACACACCGGCCAGATATTGCTGCTCGGATGCCGAGACCAGCGGCCAGTTGCCTTCCTCCAGCGGCAGGTCGGTGCCATCCCATGCGGTGCGCGTGGATCCCTTGGCGCCGGCATGTCCGATCTGTATTGCGATTTTTGCATCGGTGCTCTGGTGGAAAAAATCGACGATGCGTTTCCATGCCTGCGTATGTTCCGGCGTGTACAGCCCGGGACAAGCCGGCGTGATGCGGGCGTCCGCCGATACGCAGGTCATTTCCGCGAACACCATCGCGGCGCCGCCCATCGCGCGGCTGCCAAGGTGCACCAGATGGTAATCGCCAGCCACGCCATCGACGGCCGAATACTGCGCCATCGGCGACACCACGATGCGGTTCTTGAGCACCGTGCCGCGCAATTTGAATGGCGTCAGCATCGGCGGGATGCTGCGCGTCGTTTTCGGGACCGGCAATCCGGCCTGCGCAAACGCACGCTCGCTGATCCAGTTTTCATAACGTTCTATATAACCGGCATCGCGCACGCGCAGGTTTTCGTGCGACAGGCGCTGGCTGCGGGTCAGCATCGAATAGGCGAACTGCTCCGCCTCCATCCCGATGTAGCGCTGCACGTTCTCGAACCATTCCATCGAGTTGCGCGCGGAACTCTGGATCTTGATCACTTCGATGGCACGCACTTCCTGGTAAGCCGCCATCACCTTCTCCATGCCGGCAGCGCCGTGCTGTTCAAAACAACGCGCCAGTTCGATCGCATCTTCCAGCGCCAGCTTGGTGCCGGAACCGATCGAAAAATGGGCGGTATGCACGGCGTCGCCCATCAGCACTACCGGCACACGCTTGTTGTTGACCTGATTCCAGTGCACCCAGTCGTTGCAGATAATGCGGGGGAACTTGATCCACATTGCCGAGCCGCGCAAGTGCGACGCATTGCTCATCAGCGGATTGCCGTCCAGGTATTTTGCAAACAGTTTCTCACACCAGGCAACACCCTCCTCCTGGCTCATCTGGTCGATGCCGGCCTTGAGCCAGACTTCCTCGGGCGTTTCGATGATGAAGGTGGAGGTATCGCCGTCGTACTGGTAGGCATGCGCCTGGAACCAGCCGTGTTCGGTCTCTTCGAATGCAAAGGTGAATGCCTCGAATTTTTTCTTGGTGCCGAGCCACACAAAACGGCACAGGCGCGTATCGATGTCGGGTTGATAAGTGTCCGCGTAGCGGGTGCGGATGCGGCTGTTGAGGCCGTCACAGGCGATCACGAGATCGGCGTCGTACTCGGCGGTGAGCGCCTGGTCGTCGGTGACGTCGGTTTCAAAAACCAGTTTCACGCCCAGCTCTTCACAGCGCTGCTGCAGTATGTTCAGCAGGCGCTTGCGACCGATGCCGCAGAAGCCGTGTCCGCCGGAGGTGACGGTATTGCCTTTGAAATGGACGTCGATATCGTCCCAGTGATTGAAAGACTGCAGGATCGCGCGCGCGGACTGCTCATCGGCATTGACCAGATTGCCCAGGGTTTGATCGGAAAACACCACACCCCAGCCAAACGTGTCATAAGGACGATTGCGCTCGATCACGGTGATCTCATGCGCAGGATCCTGCTTTTTCATCAACAGGCCGAAATACAGGCCCGACGGGCCGCCTCCTACGCATACAATCTTCATTACCGCTCCTTGATCCGTTGTCTGTTCCGCCACCTCAATCAGCCGGTCCGGGCCTGTCCTGGCCGGGCCTTTCCTGGCCGGGCCTTTCCTGGCCGGGCCTTTCCTGGCCGGGCCTGCCCACGTGAATTTTTCGAGCAAATTAATTTCACCGGGACATTCGCAACCGATTGCAGTTAATGTATTATATTACATACCTAAATATTTTAGATGTCAAGGAAATTTGGAGGCGGGTTTGGACCTTACATTCATATTTGAAAATGTGCTCAACGGGCTGCAATTCGGTCTGATGCTTTTTTTGCTGGCGGCGGGGCTGACCCTCGTATTCGGCATCATGGACTTCATCAACCTGGCTCATGGCTCGCTTTATATGGTGGGCGCCTATTTCGCGGCGACCTTCACCATATTGACCGGTTCGTTCTGGCTCGGACTGCTGTTGTCGATTGCGGCCACCGCCGCGGTCGGTGTGGTGCTCGAAGTGCTGGTGCTGCGCCGTCTTTACCGCCGCGATCACATGTCGCAGGTTCTTGCCACCTTCGCACTGATCCTCATATTCAATGAAGGCGTGCGCATGATCTGGGGCGTACAGCCGCTGACGCTTAACACGCCGCCGATTTTCTCCAAGCCTGTCGAACTCCTCCCCGGCTTTTTCTATTCTTCATTCCGCCTGTTCATCATAGGCGCCGGTCTTGCGGTCGCCGTCATGATGTACCTGATCGTGGTCAAGACCCGGCTCGGCATGCTGGTGCGCGCAGGCGCCTCGAACCGTGAAATGGCGGTCACGATGGGCGTCAACATCAAACGGGTGTTCACGCTGCTGTTCGCGTTTGGCGCCGCCCTGTGCGCGGTCGCCGGCACGTTGCTCGGATCGATCCTGGCAGTGCAGGTCGGCATGGGCGAAAGCATCCTGATCCTGGCCTTCGTGGTGATTGTCATCGGCGGCATCGGCTCCATCCGCGGCGCCCTGGTGGGCGCGCTGCTGGTTGGTGTGGTCGATACGCTCAGCCGCAGCCTGCTTCCAACCATCCTGCGGCTCATCATGCCAGCGGACTTTGCGTCCAGTGTCGGTCCTGCCCTGGCATCCATCCTTATTTACATATTGATGGCTGCCGTACTGTTTTTCAAACCCCAGGGCCTGTTCCCGGCACGCGGTTAAGGAGCATCAATTCATGATCAGCAAAATGCATCATCCATTATCGGCGCTTTGGGTCGCTGTTTTAATCGTCCTCATGCTGGCTTTCCCGCTTGCGGCCAACGCACTGGGCCAGGAATTTTATGTCGGCGTGGTCAGCCGCCTGATGATCTTCGCGCTGGTTGCCACCAGCCTGAACCTGATCCTGGGCTTCGGCGGCATGGTCAGCCTCGGGCATGCCGCCTACTTCGGCGCCGGCGCCTACACGGTCGGCATCCTGATGCAGCATGGCGTATTGTCGGCATGGATCAGCTGGCCGGCCGCCGTGCTGGTGGGCGCCGTGCTGGCGCTGTTCATCGGCCTTATCTCGCTACGCACGAAGGGCGTGTATTTCATCATGATCACGCTCGCCTTTGCGCAAATGATCTACTACATCTTCATCGGCCTTAAAGCGTACGGCGGCGAGGACGGCATGCCGTTGTCTCAGCGCTCGGCAACCGGCCTCGACCTGGCCTCCGACACGACGTTCTATTATGTGGTGCTGGCCCTGATCGGCACATCGCTGTTCTTCGTCTATCGCCTGATCAACTCGCACTTCGGCCGCGTGCTACAGGCGGTAAGCCAGAATGAAATCCGGATGGAAGCGATCGGCTATCCTGTGTTCCGCTACAAGCTGGTTGCCTTTGTCATTGCCGGCGCGCTTGCCAGCCTGGGCGGCGCGCTGCTGGCAAACCAGAACATGATGGTCAGCCCCAGCCTGGTGCACTGGACACAGTCGGGCAGCCTGATGGTGATGGTGATCCTGGGCGGCACCGGCTACTTTTTCGGCGGCGTCGTCGGTGCGGTCGTGATGCTGATGTTAGAGGAAATCCTGTCGGGATACACCATACACTGGCAGTTGATACTGGGCGCCATCCTGCTCGGCGTCGTGCTGCTCTTGCCGAACGGACTGGCGAGTTTATTTGACCGCTTCAGCAAGCGTGGGAGCAAAGCATGACAACGACTGCAACGGGAAACCTGCTGGATCTGCGCAATCTGGTAAAACGTTACGGCGGCCTGGTCGCCACCGACCATCTGAACCTGACTGTCACAAAAGGGGAGATACACGCCATCATCGGCCCTAACGGCGCCGGCAAAACAACGCTGATCCACCAGATTTCCGGCGCCATCGCGCCAAATGAAGGCAGCATCCTGTTCAATGGCGAGGACATCACCGGTGTGACCATGCACGAGAGGGTGAAACTGGGCCTGGCGCGTTCTTACCAGATCACCAATATCTTTCAAACCTATTCCGTGCTCGACAATATCGCGCTGGCGGTGCAGGCACGGCGCGGCAGCAGCATGCGCTTCTGGAAGAAGGCCGTCTCCGACCGCGCGCTATTCGATGAAGCAGCCGCCATCGGAGAGCGGGTTGGACTGGGCGCACGACTTGACGTCATCGCCGGCAATCTTGCGCATGGCGAGCAGCGCCAGCTGGAAGTCGGCCTGGCCCTGGCGACGCTGCCCAAATTATTGCTGCTCGATGAGCCGATGGCCGGCATGGGTCCGGACGAATCCGCGCGCCTGATTCCGCTGATCAGGAACTTGCGCAACGAGATCGGCGTGGTGCTGATCGAACATGACATGGATGCCGTATTCCAGCTCGCCGATCGCATTTCGGTGCTGGTGTCGGGCCGCATCATCGCCACCGGCACGCCGGAGCAGATCCGCAATGACACCGAAGTTAAAAAAGCCTACCTGGGTGACGAGGCAATCGCATGAAAACAGTTCTGCGCGTAGACAATATTGAAACCGCCTATGGCACCAGCCAGGTACTGTTCGGCATCAGCCTCGACATCAGGGAAGGCGAGACCGCCACGCTGCTGGGACGCAATGGCGTCGGCAAGACAACCACCTTGCGTTCGATCCTGGGCCTGACCCCGGTCAGGAGCGGCGAAGTGCATTTTTTCGAGCAGCGCATCGATACGATGGCGACCGACCGCATCGCCCGCCTCGGGGTCGCGATCGTGCCCGAAGGCCGGCAGATTTTCCCCAACCTGACGGTGCGGGAAAACCTGGTCGCCTTCGCCGCCAACCGCAGCAACACCAGGGAACCATGGACGCTGGCCCGTGTATATCAACTGTTCCCGCGGCTTCTGGAACGCGCCGGCAACCTGGGCAATCAACTGTCCGGCGGCGAGCAGCAGATGCTGGCGATCGGGCGCGCGCTGATGACCAACCCGCACCTGCTGATCCTGGATGAAGCGACTGAAGGACTGTCGCCGCTGATCCGCGAAGAGATCTGGACTTGCCTCAGGCGCCTGCGCGAGCACGGTCAGACCATCCTGGTGATCGACAAGTACGTCGACCGCCTGCTATCCTTGGCGGACCGTCACACTGTCATTGAACGAGGACGGGTAGTCTGGTCGGGCAGCAGCGGCCAGTTGCGCGCCTCGCCGGACATCTGGCACCGATATGTAGGGGTATAGACACCGGACTTTCCGGCCGGCCCTTTTTCCGAAAAAAGAATGGCAGCTAAAAAACCAGTCCGATCCGCCGCACCTGATGAACCGCAGCGCTTCGTCGACAGCTATATCCCCTACCTGCTAGCCAGGACGAGCCGCCTGATTTCGGAAGAATTTCACCAGGCTCTCATCGAGCGCCAGATTCCCATCCTGCACTGGCGTGTGCTGGTCGCGCTGGTCGATGGTCCGATGCACGTGACCGACCTCGCGAAAATCGCGCTGGAAAAACAACCGACGATGAGCAAGATCATCGACCGCATGGAAATGCTGGAGCTGGTGCGGCGGCAACCTGGGGTAGCGGATCGACGCAGTACGCTGGTGACTATTACGGCAGAAGGAACGCGGGTGGTCAAGCCGATGCTGAAGCTGGCGAAGCAGCACGAGCAGGAAGTGCTGGGACCGCTGGGGGAAGAGCATGCGCGGGTGTTGATCGAGGTGCTGCAGAAGCTGATTGCCTTGCACGGCCGGTAATAAAACACGCAATGTAAATTGGCAAGTGACAACCCGGCGGGCGGAGGACATGGCATCGTCTGGCGGAGTTAATTCAAAAGTTGGCGCAGTTATGTCGCTGTTTATCGAACTGCGCCATAAAAATGGCGCAGTTCGATCACGGAGTGGCGCTTCTTGTTTTCCATTTTTATCTCCGTCTTCATGACCGTGCGCATGCCGCCTGCCGGACCCCGCCAGTGCCTTATGCGTGCTGTACCGTCATGGTCTTCATCGCCGCGGCCAGCTGCTGTCCGCTCTCGTCGGCCAGCGCCGCCTCGCGCAACTGGCGCAGGCGCCGCGCCGGATCGCCGCCGGCGCGCAGTGCCGGCAATGCCGCCATGATGGTGTCGAAGTTGCGCGACCCGCGGATATGCGTGTCGCCATACCCCTTCACCAGCCGCTGCGATTCCGCCACTTCCAGCGCCAGCGCATAATCGACGCCTGCCTGGTCCCGGATGTGAACCAGCCATTCCGCGATCTTCGCCTGCTCTACCTGGAAGCGCAGCGACTTGCGGCGCATGCCCTTCAGGCTGGCCACACAATACAGCAGCAGGTAGCCGCGCAGCGACGTGGTCTGCACGATGCGTCCCTTTTTCGCAAAGCGACCGACCAGGCCGCGCGCCCAACCGGTCGCCAGCAGCCAGCGGCCAAGTCCGGCCGGCAGCGTATCGGCAATTTCCTCCACCCGCGGATGCAGGAATTCATTGATCTGCAAAATCTGCGCCTTGCCGGTCTCGACTTCCTGGCTGACGCGGTTGAAACGCGCGCGGCGGGTCTTCAGGTCGGCCACCCGTATCGTGTCCTCGTAACTCATCCACAATGCGAGGTAACGCGCGGTTTCGTTAAGCAGACGACAGTTGCCGTCGCCGTGGCGCTGGTCGAGATCGCGGATCGTCTCAAGCCGATCGAGGTATTCGGTCGCGTAATGCACATCCTGGTAATCGGCCATGCGCTTGATGCCGGCCACCAGCATCGCTGCCGCCGCGGCCGGGAAATTCTGTTCTATGCGTTGCGCCTGACCTTGCAGGCGCTTGCCGACGGCGCCGGCTGCCTCGATGACAGGCACGATAATTTGCGCCTTCGCAGCCGTCTGCTTGCCCGCTCCGACTTCGTGGCCGGCATTGAACGCCGCCAGGCTGGTGCCGATGCCGACACCGCCGCGCCGGATCGCTTCTTCGAATTGTTCTCGCGTGAACGGCAGCTTGCCGGCGCCGGCCAGCGCACCGAACAGGGCGGCGCTGATGACACTGCCGCTGCTTTCCGCCAGCTGCGCGAAATCGGCATGTACAAATCTCTGCGCCGCCGCGTAACCGGCGTCGATCAGCTTTTGCGCATCGACACGGCCATCGGCCATCGCGGTCTTTTCGGTCATCGAATAGACCCGGTGCGTGGACGCGATCAGCAGCGTCTTGTCGGCCGTCACCAGTCCGCGCTGGATGGCGCGCCCGGCTTCCATCAGTTCCGACGCCAGCACGATGTCGAGTTCCCCCGGTGTCGGCATCATGCCCAGCACCGGCGCCTTGCCCGGTCCCTCGGGGAACATCTCGACGTAATAAATGGTGGCGCCGGTGCGTTGCGCGACGCCGGGCACCGAGGTGGTTTGCGCGTAATAACCGGCATGTTCGGCCAGGTCGACCATCCAGTCGGCGAGCACGCCGCCGCCCTCGCCGCCCATGGCCAGGACGGCAATCGTGATAACCTTCGGCGCGGGCGTTTTGCGCTGAAATGATGTTTCTGTAATGTTCATGGTTTCGCAGTCTCTCTCGATGGATCAGGCTTCAATGCCGGCCAGGCGACGTTCGATGCGGTCCTGCAGGTAGCCGATCACCTTGCGCCGCAGCGTCGTTTTGACCGTATCCCAGCGGCTTGGATTGCTGATCAGCTCGGCGCGATAGAACGACGGACACAGCACCGCCGCATGCGCAACCTCGCCGCACAGGCCGCAGCCGACGCAGCTGTTGAGCACCGTGACCACCGGATCCTTGCGCAGTGGATCGGGATTGGGCTTGATCGTCAGCGACGGACAGCCGGACAAGCGCACGCAGGAGTGGTCGCCGGTGCAGGTATCGGAGTCGACGCCGAAGCGCTCGCGCACCTGGCGATTGCCGTCCTTCAGAAGCTTGCGCATCAGCGGTTTCTCGCGACGCTGCTTGTTGAGCATGCATTCGCTCTGCGCGATGATGACCTTGGGTCCGCGCTCGGTGGTGGTGAGCGCCTCGCGCAGCGTATCGCGCATGTCGGCCAGCTTGTAGGTATCGGTAATCGTGCGCACCCATTTCACACCGACGCCGCGCACCGCGTTTTCGATCGGCACCTGCGTCACGCGCAACGGGTTGTCGGCCTTCGACGACAGCAGGTCCTGGCCACCGGTGGCGGCGCTGTAGTTGTTATCGACAATCACCAGCACGTTGTCGCTCTTGTTGAAGACCGCATTGCCGACGCCGCTGGTCAGGCCGTTGTGCCAGAAACCGCCGTCACCCATGAAGCTGATGGTGCGCTTTGACGTCTCCCGGGTGTTGAACGCCGCCGCGCCCGCCGCGCCCAGACCGTAGCCCATCGTGGTGGCGCCCAGGTTGAATGGCGGCAGGATGGAAAACAGATGGCAGCCGATGTCGCAGCTGACATGATGTGAGCCCAGCTCGCGCTCGACCAGCTTGAGCGCGGTGAAAATCGGCCGCTCCGGACAGCCGGTGCAAAATGACGGCGGCCTGCCGTGCACTTCATTGTCGACGACCTGGACAGGGAACGGTTTCGATCCCGCCGTCACAGGCCGCGCCGCGACCGGCAGCTGCTCCTGGTTGATCAGGTGCGGTGCATACTGCTCGACAAAACGCACAATCCCTTTCAGCATCGCCGCGGCGGTGTATTCACCCGCCAGCGGCAGCATGTCCTTGCCATGCAATTTGGTCTGGACATCGGCGCGGCGCAGCACGGAATGGAAGTTCTGCTCGATGAAATCAGGCTGGCCTTCCTCGATCATCAGGATCGCGCGCTTGCCGGCGCAGAAAGCGGTGACTTCCTGATCGACGATCGGATAGGTGACGTTAAGCACATAGAGCGGTATCTTGCTGTTGCCAAAGGCGTCCGACAGGCCCAGCGGCACCAGCGCATTGATGACGGTGTTGTACAGGCCGCCCTGCAGCACCAGGCCGAAATCCTGGTCTTCGCCGAAAAATTCGTTGAGCTTGTTGTCCTGGATGAACTTGACCGCGGCGGGCCAGCGGCGGGTGACCTTTTCCTGCTCATGCAGGAAGCTGGCCGGCGGCAGCACGATGCGGCTGACGTCGCGCACCGGGCTTTCAATCGCATCCTTCAACGTGAACTTCGGGCGCACATTGTCCTTGGCGATGAAGCGGCCGTGCACGTGGCAGGCGCGTATGCGCAGCTCCAGCATGACCGGCGTATTGCTGGCCTCGGACAGTTCAAAGCCCTTTTCAACAGCGTCGACAATCGACGGCAGGTTGGGACGCGGATCGAGCAGCCATATCTGCGACTTCATCGCAAACGCATGCGAGCGCTCCTGCATGATGCTGGAACCTTCGCCATAATCTTCGCCCACGATGATCAGCGCGCCGCCGGTGACGCCGCCCGAGGCCAGGTTGGCCAGGGCGTCGGAAGCGACGTTGGTGCCCACGGTGGACTTGAAGGTGATCGCGCCGCGCAAAGGATAATTGACCGAGGCGGCCAGCGTGGCGGCGGCAGTCGCTTCCGACGCGCTGTGTTCGAAATGCGCGCCCAGCTCCTCAAGGATCTCGTTGGCATCGGTCAGCACATCCATCAGGTGCGAGATCGGCGAGCCCTGGTAGCCGGCCACGTACGAGACGCCGGACTGGAGCAGCGCCTTGGTCACGGCCAGGATGCCCTCGCCATGGAATTCCTCACCGGCGCCAAGCCGCAGTTTCTCTACTTCTTTTTTGAAGGAACGCTCAGCCATCTTGTGTCTCCAGTCCGCATCGTCTTAGCCGACGATTGTGCGATTAATATTTAACCCATGAATATTCATGCAATCTATTTGACACCTGAAGTATTTTTCAGTCAAGCATATTTTTCAAAATCGATCCGGGTACACTTTCTGCTTAGGGTCTTGTCAAACATGCACGAGAGCGAACGGCCCTGGATCGTCGACCGCCTGCTGCGCAATCTGCTGGTCGACCTGACCGGCAATACCCATCGCGCCGAATTTTCGATCGACAAGCTGTACTCGCCCGACAGCGCGACCGGCCGCCTCGGCCTGGTCGAGTTCCGCGCCTTCGAAATGCCGCCGCACGAGCGCATGAGCCTGCTGCAGATGCTGCTGCTGCGGGCGCTGGTCGCGCGTTTCTGGCGCGAGCCCTATCCGTGCAAGCTGGTGCCATGGGGCGTTGCGCTGCATGACCGCTGGATGCTGCCCCATTTTGTGGCGCAGGACATCCGTGACGTCGTCAGGGATGTGCGGTCGTGGGGTTATGCGTTTGAAGAGCGCTGGTTCGATCCGTTCATTGAATTCCGCTTTCCGCGCTTCGGCACCGTCGTCTACCAGGGCATGGAGATGGAATTGCGGCAGGCGATCGAGCCATGGAACGTGCTGGGAGAGGAAGTCAGCAGCGGCGGCACCGCGCGTTATGTCGATTCGTCGGTCGAGCGCATGCAGCTGCGGGTGCGCGGCATGACCGACAGCCGCCACATCGTCGCCTGCAACGGCCGCCGGCTGCCGCTGCACCCGACCGGCATACCGGGAGAATATGTCGCCGGCGTCCGCTTCAAGGCCTGGAATCCGTGGTCGGCGCTGCATCCGACGATCGGCGTCCACGCACCGCTGATCTTCGATCTGGTCGATGCCTGGAGCGGACGCGCCATCGGCGGCTGCACCTACCATGTGTCGCATCCGGGCGGACGCAGCGAAGAGAGTTCGCCGGTCAATGCCAACGCCGCCGAAGCACGCCGGTTTGCCCGTTTCTGGGAACATGGGCACACGCCCGGGCCGATAACAGTGTACAAGGAAGACTTGAATCCGGCCTTTCCGATGACACTCGATCTGCGCTGGCAACCTTGAAGATACAGACGACATGCTAAAACGACTGCTCGCCGACTATCCTGCGGCACAAGGCAGCTTTGATGAAATGCGCGATGCCTCCGACCAGCCGCGTGCGCACTGGCGCACCATGCTGGAGCACCTGGCCGCGGAGCCGCCCGATGTGATGCGCCAGCGCATCGATACGGTGCAACGCCGGCTGCACGGCAACGGCGTCACCTACAACGTGTATGACGACGCCAGCGGCGTGCACCGTCCGTGGGACCTGAATGTACTGCCGCTGATCCTGCCGCACGATGAATGGCTGGGCATCGAAGCGGCGGTAATCCAGCGCGCCACGCTGCTCAACCGCATCCTGGTCGATGTGTACGGCCAGCAGACATTGCTGACCGAAGGCATGCTGCCGCCGGCACTGGTGCACGGCCATGCCGGTTTCCTGCGTGCCTGCCACGACATTCCGCATCGCGACGGCATTGCCCTGCATTTTTATGCGGTCGACCTGGCGCGGGCGCCAAACGGGAAATGGTGGGTGGTGGGCGACCGCACGCAGGCGCCGGCCGGCGCCGGTTATGCGCTGGAAAACCGCTTCGTGATCGCACGCGCCTTTCCCGACCTGTTTCGCGAGCTGAAGGTGCAGCACCTGGCCGGCTTTTTTGCCACCATGCGCGACAGCCTGGCCAGCTGGGGCCGGCAGTGCGCCGCCAGCAGCGACGGCGAGTCGCCGCTGATCGTGCTGCTGACGCCGGGTCCGTATAACGAGACCTATTACGAGCAGACTTTCCTTGCGCGTTACCTCGGCTTCCCGCTGGTCGAAGGCAGCGACCTGACGGTGCGCAACGGCATGGTGTGGTTCAAGACCCTGTCCGGCCTGCAGCGCGTGCATGTCATCATGCGCCGGGTCGATGACGATTTCTGCGATCCGCTGGAACTGCGCACCGATTCCACCCTGGGCGTGGCCGGACTGATCGACGCCGCAAGGCGCGGCAACGTGCTGATCGCGAACAGCCTTGGTTCCAACCTGCTGGAGTCGGGCGCATTGCTGGGTTTTCTGCCGAACCTTTGCCAGCATCTGCTGGATGAACCGCTGAAGATGCCATCGGTCGGCACCTGGTGGTGCGGCGAACCGGCCGCGCTCGAGGAAGTGATCGAGAACCTGGACCAGTTGATCATCAAGCCGAGCTTTCCCCAACTGCGGCAAGCGCCGGTTTTCGGGAAGGACCTGAAGGGCGAGGCACGCGCCGCGTTCATCGCCCGGATGCGCGCCGAACCGGCCAACTTCGTGGCGCAGGACCTGGTGCAGCTGTCCCAGGCGCCGGTATGGAAATCCGCGGCACGTCCCGGACTGCGGGCATCGGCCATCGGCCTGCGCGTGTATGCGTGCGCCACGCCCGATGGTTATGCGGTCATGCCGGGCGGCCTGACGCGCGTGGCCACCGGCCCCGATGCACGGGTTTTGACGATGCAGCGCGGCGGCGGCAGCAAGGATACCTGGGTGGAGGGAGCCAGCAAGACCAACGCGCAACTCATTCAGCAATTCGCGGCCGGCAACGATGACCTGCTGCGCGAAGACACACACCTGTCAAGCCGCCTGGCGGAAAACCTCTACTGGTTCGGCCGCTACACCGAACGCTGCAATTCGGTTTCGCGCCTGATGCGCACGACACTGGACTTCCTGCTCAACATCCAGCCCGAATACCGCGGCAGCGAATGGACCGTGATCCAGGACTTGTGCCAGTCGTTTGGCCTGGTGGAGAAACCTGACGAGGACAACACCGCCTTGCTGGACGACACCACGATCGAAGCGGCACTGGTGCGGTCGGTCATATCGCCCGAGTTGCCGGGACCGGCCTGCTACCTGCAACACCTGTACCGCATCGGCGGCCATTTGCGGGGACGTTTGTCCCAGGATAACTGGCGCATCCTGAACCGGATGGTGGAGCGCACGAACGGCGCCGCGCCGCCGGCGCTGGCCGACGCCACCGCGATGCTCGATGAGACCGTAACCGCGCTGATGACGCTGGCCGGCTTCGCCACCGACGGCATGACGCGCGACAACAGCTGGCGTTTCCTGTCGATCGGCCGGCGCATCGAACGCCTGCAATTTCTCTGCGCCACGCTGCTGCATGCGTTGCGGATGAATACGGGCGGCAGCCTCGACTGGCTGCTCGAACTGACTGACAGCAGCATGACCTACCGTTCGCGCTACAAGGCGCGTCCGGAATGGGTGCGCACGCTGGACCTGCTGCTGCTCGACGAGAGCAATCCGCGCTCCATCGTGTTTCAGATGGAGGGCATCCTGAAGTACCAGAACAAACTCGCGCGTACCTACGGCGCCTGTGGCGAACAACTGCTGGCGCCAATGATGGAAGAATTGGGCGCGCTGTCGCCGAGGACCGATCTGCGGATCGGCAATCCGCATCTGATCGGCTTGCTGACACGGATCAATGCCGCCAGCATCGAAGTCTCGGAACAGATCGGCCTGCGTTTTTTCAGCTATACCGGCGACAGTCACCCATCGGGGCTGGCAGCATGAGCGGCCCGCACCAGGCCGATCCGGCCGCACATTACCGGGTCGTGCATCAGACGCGCTACGCCTACCAGAGCATCGTGACGCTATCGCAGCAGTACCTGCACATGCTGCCGCGCTCGTTCCGCTACCAGCAAGTGCTGTCCCATGCGGTACAGATAGAACCGCTGCCGGCGGAATGCTCGCATGGCACCGACTATTTTGGCAACAGCACCCAGAACATCACCATCGCCGTGCCGCACCAGGAGTTGCTGGTGCACGCCGAGTCCACCGTCGCCCTGCGGCCGCGGCGCAACCTTGCCGGCATTGCCGCCACCCTGCCGTGGGAAACGGTGCGTGATGACCTGCGCCGGTACAGGTCCGGGGTGTCGCTGGAACCGATGCATTTCCTCTACACGTCACCGCATGTGGTTTGCAACGCCGAGCTGGCAGCGTACGCGCAGGACAGCTTCACGCCGGGCCGGCCGCATCTCGACGCCGCGCTCGATCTGACGCAGCGCATTTACGACGACTTCGAATTCGATGGTGAAGCGACCGACATCTCCACGCCGCTGGCCGAGGTGCTCGCCGGCCGGCGCGGCGTGTGCCAGGACTTTGCGCAGCTGATGATCGGCTGCCTGCGCAGCCTTGGCCTGCCCGCGCGTTATGTCAGCGGCTACATCCTGACACATCCGCCCGCCGGCCAGCCGCGTTTGATCGGCGCCGACGCATCGCATGCCTGGGTGTCGGTGTTTTGCCCCGAGTTCGGCTGGGTCGATTTCGACCCTACCAACCGCTGTCTGGTGCAGCATGAGCACATCACGCTAGGATGGGGCCGCGACTTCAGCGATGTCACGCCCATGCGCGGCATTGTGCTCGGTGGCGGCAAGCATGGGCTGCTGGTCAGCGTCACCGTCACCGATTTGAAGGGAACGACCCTGATTCCAGGCGATCAACCTTTCCAGGATTGACATACCATTTTTGCGCAAGCGCGCCCGGGCCGAATGAAAACCTTCCACTGTGATAAATGCGGCCAACAAGTATTTTATGAAAACGTGCGTTGCGAGCGTTGCGCAGGCATGCTTGGTTACCTGCCGGATGAGCGCACGCTCGGCGCGTTCGAGCCGAATGGCGATGGGATGTGGCGTAGCCTGTTTGCCGCCAATGCCGGCCTGCTCTACAAACAGTGCGTCAACTACGCGATGGAAGATGCGTGCAACTGGATGCTGCCGGCCGGCTCCGCGCATGCGTTGTGCGCGTCCTGCCAGCTGACCCGCATCATCCCCAACCTGTCGAGCGAAAAAAACCGCGTCTACTGGAAACGCCTGGAAGCCGCCAAACGCCGGCTCCTGTTTTCGTTATGGGAAATGGCGTTGCAGCCGTCCCCGCAACTGGCTGATGACGATGGCGGCCTGGCGTTCGAATTCCTGGAGGACATGCCGGACAAGAAAGTCATGACCGGTCACGACAACGGCGTCATCGTCATCAATATTGCCGAAGCCGACCCGGCCAGCCGCGAGCAGGCGCGCGAGAACATGCGCGAACCGTATCGCACGCTGCTCGGGCATTTTCGTCATGAGAGCGGCCATTATTATCTCGACCGCCTGATCATGGGGACACAGTGGCTGGAAAGATTCAGGGAACTATTCGGCGATGAACAGCGGGATTACGGCAGCTCGCTTGAAGCCTATTATCAAACCGGCCCGGCCGCGGAATGGGAACAGCGTTTTGTCAGCGGCTATGCCAGTTCGCACCCGTGGGAAGACTGGGCCGAAACCTGGGCGCATTACATGCACATGATCGACACGCTCGATACCGCCTATGCCTGCGGCATGACGCTCGACCCGCGCAAACCCGGTGAACCTTCGCTGGCGCAGGAGCAGCGGCCGCTGAGAACCGGCTCCTTCAGTGAAATGACGGACAGCTGGTTTGCGCTGACCTATGTGCTGAACAGCCTTAATCGCAGTGTGGGCATGCCTGACGCCTATCCGTTTACCCTGTCGGCGGCGGTGATGGAGAAGCTGCGGTTCATACATGAGGTGGTGCTGGCGCAGAGGGCGGCTCGGGCTGGGTAGAGGTGGTATTGCTTCCTGAATCGAGGGCAGCACCGCTATCGCAGACCCCCCAATGCGCCAATAATCGCCTTCCGCAAATTCACCCACCCGCCCCCCCCATTGCCAACAATCGCCTGATTGATCTCCAGCTCGATCCCGACATACGCCCCCGCCTCAAAACGCCGCCGCAACAACGAAGTAAATCCATCGCTTTTCCCTGTATAAGGATAATTTCTGCGCACCCGGACCTCAGGCATCCGCCCGCGAATAGCCTCCTGCCAGCGCTTGCACAAAACAAGTTCACCATCCCGCGCCGGATCATACAAAAGACCGACATCCGCATTGCGCAGCTCCCCATTCATGAGCGGCGCAAAGCTGTGAGATGAAATATGCACTACCCGCCGCCCTGCCGCTACCGCAGTCTCCACCACATCCTCCACCCGACTCCGGTACGGCAGATAAAAGCGATCGAGGATGTCTCTGCGTGTAGCCTGGTCCTGAACGCGGATCACCTCCGAGTACAAATCAGGATGCCCGATCGAACGGTTCAAATCGATCAGAAGGCGGCTGGTAACCGAAGACACCAGCGGCGCATCAAGCGTCTGCGCCAGGTCCCGCGCCATCGTCAGCGCGCCCGGATCGTAGCCTCGATGGGTGTCGAGCAAGGACTCGTGCCCACGAAAGAAATGCCTGAATTCAGCCGGGATCCGGTTTCCGCCATGCTCGCAAGTGATGATGAAAAAATCTTCCTTCATTGTTTTTTCCGATGAAAGTCCACCCCCCGATTATGCATGCGCCACAGGCAAAAAAAAATGGCCCGCGATCGCGGGCCCTTCGAGTCCGGTGCGAAATAACCGGCGATTACTTCAAACCCTTGCGCCGCAACCAAGCGAAGCCTAGCATCGCAATACCCAGCAGGAAGATAGGAGCCGGTTCGGGAACCGGTACCGGTGCGGCAACCGAGTCACCGAAAATCTGACCAGTCGAGGTAGCGACTGACTGGCCACCAAAAAAAGTCGCTGATGCCGAAGACAGGAGGTCGCTGGCAAATAGCTGCGTGTTGGTATCGAAGTTGGGAGCGGCGATGCCACCCGCCACCGCAAAATAGTTGAACAGTGAACCGGACTGGAATCCGCCCGAGGTGCTGAATTCATTTGCCACGCCTCTCAACTCCAGGAACAGCGTGCCATCCGCGGCATTCGCGGCCGGGCTGGTGCTGACGTCGAAATCAGGAGCGTCGTCCACATACAGGCGCAGCCATCCATTGGACAGGGTGTCCGGCCCGGTCACCGAGAACCCACCGAACGTAAAGGTCAGTTCGCATGACGGACAAAATGTGCCGCCGGTCGGCGATGAGGTATCGCCGTAATTCACGCCATTAAATCTGAATACTTCACCAACACCTTGCAGCACGTCTCCAAGAGTCGTCGTGGTCGGATCAATTGCATTGGCATAGTTGGCAGGCGCGTTGGGCACATCAGGAACCGCGTTGACGGCGCTGGTAAAGAACTGGTTGAATTCGAAGCGGGCGGTGAAGTCACTGTCCGTAAGGCTCACGGCATCCGTGTCCCACACCACACCGCCGACATTCACCACCACCGCTTGCGCCGACTCCGCGATGGCCAGCGTGCATGCAACTGCCAGTAATATTTTTTTGAATAATTTCATTTTGCTTCTCCTGTAAAAAACATTGGGTACACACCAATTAACAAAACAACAAATGCCCAATGCCTGATTAGCATGGAGCGCGCCAAGGTATGGGAGAAGACGCAAGCTGTTGATTCAGTTAGGCTTCCACTGCATCAACCCGCGCACTTGTAAAAAATTTCGACCAATATTAACTGCAGGAATGCGACTAAAAAAACGAGCAGAAAATCGACCGTTGGTATATTGTTCCGGATTAAAAAAACATACTTGTCAAGGGAAAAAGGCAGGCTGAAAAGCGCTTCAAACCCTCAACGCCGAACTCGCCACGAGAAAGAAATCGCAGCGGCAACCGATTAGTTTTAGCTGCTCAATTTTTCCAATTTTTCGATGTAAAAAAAACCGACCAAGATTGCCGGTCGTATAAAATTCATCATCAAAACTTGACCCTCAAGAAAGAACGAACATGAACCTGAACAGCACCCTCATTGCGGAACTGGCGCCCAAAGGCAAGTTGCGCGCATCGATCAACCTGGGCAATCCGATCCTCGCCAATCAACATCCAGACACCGGTGCGCCGGTGGGCGTATCCATCGATCTGGCGAATGAGCTTGCCAGGCGCCTTGGCACCGGCATTGAACTGGTGGTGTTTGACACAGCGCTCAAGTCCGCGAATGCGCTCAAAGGCAACGAGGTTGATATCGGCTTCGTCGCCATTGACCCGCTGCGCAGCGATGGCATCAGTTTCACGCCGCCGTACGTACAGATCGAAGGCAGCTACATGGTCCGGAATGAATCCGCCATTACCAAAAATGCGCAGGTCGACCAGCCAGGCATCCGGGTCGCGGTGGGCGCCGGCAGCGCCTATGACCTGTACCTCACACGCACTCTCCAGCATGCGGATATCGTCAGGGCGCCGACGTCACCGGCAGTGATCGATACGTTTGTTGAAAATAATCTCGAAGTCGCCGCGGGTGTGCGGCAACAGCTGGAATCGGATGCGCTCCGTGTACCCGGCATGCGTCTGCTGGATGGACGTTTCATGGTCATTCACCAGGCAATGGGAACGCCAAAAAGCCGCAGCGCCGAAGCCGTGAAACTGCTCGTTGAATTTATCGAGGAAATGAAGGAAAGCGGATTTGTGGCGGCCTCGCTCGCCCGCCACCAGATCAAAGGTGCGGTGGTGGCACCCCCCGGCTATCCTGCCGCTTGAAAAAGATGTTAGCCCGGTTCAGCTAACAAGGCCGCGCGATATTCAGGGAAAAGGAAACGCTTGCGCATCAGCGCCGCCATATCGTCGGCCGACAGCGGCATTGAAACGTAATAGCCCTGTATCTCATTGCAGCACAGGGCCTGCAGGATGCGCAGTTGCTCCAGCGTCTCGACACCCTCCGCGACCACGCTGATATTGAGCACCTGCGCCATCGATATGATGGCCTGGAAGAAGACTTCCCCTTCCTTGCCCTTGCCCAGCTCGGAAGTGAAAGCCTTGTCGACTTTCAAAATATCGGGATGAAGCCGCTGCAACTGCGACAGCGATGAGTAACCCGTGCCAAAGTCATCGATCAGCAGCTTGACGCCGAGCGACTTGATCGCCGCCAGTTGTTCGGCTATGGCAAGGTCGTCGCCCATCATGCATGATTCGGTCAGCTCCATTTCCACCTGCGACGAGGTGATGCCGTGCCGCGTCATGTGCAATTTGAACAGCTGCGCGATATTGCCCTGGCTGAACTGGCGCGGCGACACATTAATCGATACCGGCACCAGCGGCACTTTGTCGGCTCTCCAGCGCCCCATCTGCGAACATGCTTTTTCAATCACCAGTTCGCCCAGCCTGACGATCAATCCAGTGTCTTCCGCCAGCGTGATGAATTCCCCGGGCAACACGATGCCGCGCTGCGGATGCACCCAGCGCACCAGCGCTTCCATGCTGCGCAGCTCGCCGCTGGCGGCGTCCACGCGCGGCTGGTAGACCAGCTCGAACTCATCCTTGGCGATGGCCGCGCGCAAAGCCTGCTCATTGCTCAGCCTGGCGATCAGCCCCTCCGATAGCTGCGGCTGAAAAAACTGGTAGCCGGCCTTGCCGTTTTCCTTGGCGGCATACATGGCGATATCGGCGTGCTTGAGCAGGGTTTCGACATCGTCGCCGTCTTTCGGAAAGATGCTGATGCCTATCGACGCATGCACGACATGGCTGCTCTCGCCGGCAAGCAGGAAGGGCTGGTTCAGCACGGCGATGATTCGCTCGCTGACCCGCGCCACCGCATGCGCGCTGTCCGGGCGCTCCAGGATGAAGGTGAATTCATCGCCGCCGAGACGCACGACACTATCGGTCGGACGTATGACAGAACGCAGGCGCGCCGCGACTGCCTGCAGCAATTCGTCGCCGGCAGCGTGTCCCAGGGTGTCGTTGATGTTCTTGAAGTCGTCCAGATCGACGAACAGCAAGGCAAGTATCGTATTGCTGGAGCGCGCGCGCTCGAGCGCGAACGGCAGGAACCCCATCATCCAGTGGCGGTTGGGCAGCGAGGTCAATGCATCCGAATTGGCCATGCTCGACAATGCATGCTCATGCGCCTTGCTATCGCTGATGTCGCGCAGGATAAGCACCAGTCCCGTGTTCGAGCGCATCATCTTGCGATGCAGCCATGCCAGCTTCATCGGACTATGCGGCGGTATCGGAAAGTCGTCTTCATAAAAGCCCGCTTCGATCGCACTGATGTAAGTACGCATCAACTGTTCGAAATAAGCGCGGCTTTCATATACGCTCGAGAGCCGGCGTCCGAGCATCTCGCTTTTTCTCAAACCGTACAGGCTGGCGCCGCGTTCATTGCAGTCCGTAATAATAAAGTCGTTGACCACGCCCTGCGGATCGCGCAACGCGTCCCACATGAAAAAACCTTCGCTGCCGCCTTCGGTCGCAATGCCGTAAACCTCGCGTACCTGCGCGGCCTGATGCTTGCGCCAGGCCAGCCGGGCTGAAAAAAACATGCCCGTCAGGACAAAGAGCATCAGCACGATGGTTCGCCCCAGTACCCACCTGACCGACTGGCTTGAAATCGTTTCCAGCGGCAAAAGCATCTCCGCTTCCGTCAACCCGGCCACGGCAAACACCGGATAGTTTTCCACCGCTTGCCATGCAACGGCACGCGGCTGACGATCCGCGAACTTTTCTGCGCCCATCGTGAGGAAGCCGGTGGCGGCATCAAAAACCGGGGGCGCGTTGAAAATCGCGGGGAGCGGGCGAATGGCATCGCCCCTTTTCGTCGCAAGCACCTCGCCATCATCGCCGACCATCGACAGGAAACCGGCGCCGCCAAGCCCGGCATCGGCATTGAACGCGGCAAAATAGTCAGGTTCGACCGACACCATCACGATGCCGGCGAACGTGCCGTCATCGGCAACCAGGCGGCGCGAAAAACGGATGACCAGTTTTCCGGAGCCGAGGCCGATGCGCGGCTTGGTGATCTGCAACTCATCGGAAATGCTATTTTTATGTTTCAGAAAATAATCCCGATCGGCCAACGTGCTTTTATTTTTCCTGGAAAGCGTGGTGGTGATTATTTCGCCGTCGCGGTCAACGATTGTTACGTACAACAAGGCGCTGATGGGATATAGGCCTTCCCGCAACTGATTTTCCAGCCTGAGCGTGCCGCCGCTGCTTTTCCAGTAATGCCTGAGGTTAAGTGTGATCTGGTCTATCTGCTCAAGCGAGCGCTGCAGCTGCTCGGCGTATACCTTGGAGAGCGAAGTCACGTCCGCGATCCCCTCTTTTTTCAAACCCTGCCTCGTTTCATCTAGCCTCGAAAAAGCCAGGGTCCACATCATGGCGGCGAGGAACAAGCCGATAACGGGCCAGATCAGGACAGTACGGAGACTGCCGCGCAAGAATTCAAGCTTTTCGGTTTCGCGGCCGGCGCGTTTGTGTATTTGATGGATACCCGTCATGCTGTTTTTCATTTTTTATGCCAGCGGACCATGTGCCCGTTGCTCGGTCATTTCCCGGTAAAGATGCATGCGCAGGTCCTTTTAATAAACTTCTCCGGGAGAAAGGTTATCATGTCGAACGCTTCTTGCCGCGATTTTGATGCAAAGAGCCCCGACAGCAGCCTTATAGAAAACAAACCAGGCTGGATCGCGATCAAGCGCCAACCTCCAACCTCCCCACTCGACTGCTTTTAACAGTTAGCGCCGCATGCATTCGTCCACACCGCATACCGCGTTCTTCCGGGATAATGATATGCTTCATTACGACAATATTTGACAGAGGAGTGACTTAATGAGCACAGGCACAAGACTTCCGGGGACGCCCGATCCCATGCATTTCTGGGAAGGCGTCGGCGGCGTCCGGTTGGCGGGTGACTCCTGGGGCGATCCCAAGGGACCGCTGGTACTGCTTCAACATGGCGGCGGCCAGACCCGGCATGCGTGGAAAGGCACCGGCGAACTGCTGGGCGAGCGCGGTTATCACGTCGTTGCCTTCGATGCGCGGGGCCACGGCGATTCCGACTGGGCACCCGACGGACTGTATGGCCAGAATGTCATGGTCGAGGATTTGAAATGTGTGATAACCGCGCTTGGCGGCGGGCGCCCGGTTCTGGTGGGCGCGTCGATGGGAGGCGGCACCAGCCTGGTTGCCGTGGGTGAGGATCAGGTGGATGCCACCGCGCTGGTCATGGTGGATATCGCGCCGAAAATCGAGCTGGAAGGCCTGGACAAGATTCAGGCATTCATGACGCAAAAACCGGAAGGTTTCAATTCGCTGCAGGAAGTCGCGGACGCCATCGACGCCTACCAGCCGCATCGGGGACGCCGCGCCAGCCTCGATGGCCTGGCCAAGAACGTGCGTCTGAGCGCGGATGGCACCTATCGCTGGCACTGGGATCCGAAATTCCGGCCGGGGCGGCATGACCTTGTCAAACGGCAGGCGCGGCTGGAAGCCTGTGCCGCCAATCTGACCTTGCCGACGCTGCTGGTGCGCGGCGGATTGTCGGATGTATTGAGTGAAGCGGGCGCCCAGGATTTCCTGCGGCGTTGCCCTCACGCGGAGTACGTCAATGTGCTGAATGCGGGGCATATGGTGGCCGGAGACCGCAACGATTTGTTCGGGAAATCGGTGATCGAGTTCCTGTCCAGGGCGGTGCCGCCAGGCGGCGATCCGGTACATCCGGCGCACCAGCCCCAGCCGCATCACGGCCGGCCGGACGGCGACATTATCGACGTGCCATAACGGAAAAAGCAATTTCACAGGCAGGTTGATGCCGCGGTTGATAAACACAGTTTGACCTGCCGCCTTATGCTGCGCCGTCGGGTCGGCTAGCATGCCGATATGGATACTCCCGATTGCAGCCAGCGTCCGGATGGCACCATGTGTGCGATGCGGCGCGCGCAGCCGCGCGCGCCGCTGCGTTTGTCGCGCCTGCCTATCCCTTTCCCGGAAGACAATGAAGTGCTGATCCGGGTAAACAAAACCGGACAGATTCCGTCCTGAAATGCCGATATGCGATACCATTAAAAACTATTTTTTATTTACAGCGTGATCCGCTGCCCCGGGTATGCGCCGGGCCTGGCAGCCATGACCAGCTTATGTTAAAAAACCATCGTGTTTTACTGTCAATTTTAGTATCCTTGCTTGTACATTCACTGCTGCTTTTTTCGGTACTCCGGGACAACCAGACACCTGCCAACGAGGCCAGCCAGCCCATGCAGGAGCAGCTTACCGTGCGGCTCATGGATCGGGCGCCTGCGCCGGTGCCCGCGCCTGCCCCCACAACACCACCGCCACCAGCGGTGATCCCGAAAAAACCTGAACAACGCAAGCCAGCGCCACAAAAACCCGTGATCGCATCAACGCGCCCGATCCTGGAAAAGCCGTTGACGCCGACGGAACCGAAGTCATCGCCGCCGCCATCGCCGGCACCAGCCGAGACCGCACCGCCCACCGACATGATGGCGATGCTGGACGCCGCACGCGAGCGCCGCCGGAGTGCGGGGCAGCCATCAGTTTCAGAGCCGGGCGAGCCTGCGGGCAAGAACGACATCGCGGTGGCCAATATCCAGCACAGCCTGAAGACGCAATCAAAGACCCGCGGCGATGCCAGCGGCGTCTTCAAGATCACGTACAAGGGAGCACGGCGATCGCAATTCCTGTTCCGCGGCTGGCAGCAAGGGTCGCAGCGGCCGATCAGCCAGTCCATCGAAGTCGAGGCCGGGCCGGATGGCAATATCGAGCTGGCCACCGTGCGCCGCATCATCGAACTGATCCGGACTTATCACAAAGGGGACTTCAACTGGGACTCGCACCGGCTCGGCCGTCTGATCGTGCTCTCCGCTCGGCCTGCGGACACCTCGGAGCTGGAAACCTTCCTGATGAGCGAATTTTTCTGACACGAATTAATTGAGCGCGCCCGCGGCGGTTTTCAGCGAACGCAGGAACCCGTCCCGCAGCTCACCGCCAGCACTGTCCTTGCGCCACAGCACACCCACATAATTGTGCCGTTGAATCGGCAACGGAAGCAGCCGCAATTGTCCCGACGCCTGATAATAACGCGCAGGCCATCCTTTAGCTGTGGCAGCAACTCATCCAGGAAGTTGTCGAAACGACGTGAAACCGGTCACACGCTGCGATCGAAACCATCAGTAGCGTGTGCAGCCGCTACCCGGATTCACAAGCCGGCAAGGAAGATCCCCACAGAAACTTATCCCCGTCAACGGTGGAAAAGACTGTGGATAACTATGCAAAGTATTCCGTAAGCACATGATTGCAAATGGTTTATCGCCAATGGTCATAATCAAGGCAGTTGCGGTCAGTGGAATTGAACATCGCCAGCGCAGAAAGCACCGTCTTAAGTATCCGCCCGGAATAAATTGTGAGTGTCTGCGGCCCTCGGCGGGTACTTGGCTCGACTTTATCCATTCAGCTCGCATGACAAAGCGAATCGATGAAGTCGGGCGTTGTGTGAAGTCGTCGTGATGCCGATGATCCCACCAGGCTCGACCAAAACGCTCAGCTACGCCGCTTTAATGGATAAAGTCCAGCTTAGAGGATAAAAACAGACATATCGGAAGCTTTCACGCGCTCCGTTTATGGCCGGCCCCGGCACCATCACCAAAGACCGCAAGACCCCATCAACAAAAGCTACGATGCCGCCACTCGGCTGCCATCTGGCGCCCTATCGATACGCCAACCTTGATTCGGACGCCGCATTCTGTGGGCGGGTACAACCATGCTGCTAGACGGAAGATCACTGGCCCCGGGAACATGCCTGCGGGCCCGGACATGCATAGTCGGCACCGGCATGGGCGCGTTATCGGTTGCCCGCGTATTGGTGCAGGCCGGCACCGACGTACTGTTGATCGAGGCCGGTCCGGTCACCGCGGCCGTGCGCGACCGCCCCGCCATCGAGATCGACGAAATCGGGCGTCCTTTTCGTCTTGCGCGCAGCCGTGGACTTGAACTGGGCGGCGGCACTGCCTTCTGGCATGGCGTGTGCGCCCAGCTTGACGAGAGTGATTTCCAGCAGCGCACATGGATACCGCATAGCGGCTGGCCCATCGGCGGCAGGGATCTTGCCCGGCACTACCAGATCGCCTGGAATTTCCTGTGCGGCGGAGACCGCTCCGGTGTTCCGCGCCTGAGCGAGGGCCTGGCGCAACAACCGGCGGCAGCGGATATTCTGGAGAACAAGGTCTACCAGTTCCGCACGCAGCCCTTCCGCGGCAAGGACCTGCTCCTGGACTGGTGCAAGCAAGGCCTGGTCCGCTGCGTGACCCATGCCACCGCGCTGCAACTGGTAGAGAAAGACGGCACGGTGCGCCACCTGATCGCCGGCAGTGGCAACCGCACCTTCACCGTCGAAGCGGACCTGTTCATCATTGCCGCCGGCGCGCTGGAGACACCGCGGCTGCTGCTCAATTCCGAGGCCAGGGCGGAATTCGGAACGGGCATCGGCAACTGGTGGACCGGCCGCAACCTGATCGACCATCCGGCAGCTTATCTGTCGCAAGTGGTGTTCCGTGAACCGGTTGCGACGGACTTGTTTTCGGGCTTCGAACTCGGCCTCGAGGTCAATGCGCTGCCCGGCTTCATCCTCAAGCCTGCGCTCCAGCGCGAGCGCGAACTGCCGAACCACACCGTGTTCATCCGTCCGGGACTGGATGGAAAAAAAGTCCCCAACCGGGCATTGATGTCATTCATCGGCGTACGCGGCCTACGCGACCTCGGCAGCGGTCATCTGAAAGCGATGCTGACCGACCGCTACATCCGCTGGCGCATCATGCACCAGCGCCTGAAGCGCAAGAGCAGGACCCCCTACGGCGACCTGTTTATCATGACCGAACAGCTGCCCAACCCGGTCAGCCGGATCGATCTGTCCGAACACAAACACGACCGCTTCGGTTATCCGGTGGCGCGGGTCAATTGGCAGCTCAGCCGCAATGATATCGATCGCTTGGGACGTTTCGTCAATCTGCTGATGAAAAGCATGGAGCGGCATCCGGCCGTGAGTTCATTGCGCAGGGATACGCTTGCCGATTGGCTAGGCTCGGTCAGTTCCGCGGCCCATCATCTGGGCACTGCGCGCATGGCGGCGTCGTCCTCCACCGGCGTGGTGGACACCGATCTGAAAGTGTTCGAGGTCAACAATCTCTGGGTCTGCGACGGCTCGGTTTTTCCCACCGCCGGCAGCGTCAATCCGTCGCTGACGATCTGCGCGCTGGGACATCGGCTCGGGTATCACCTGCTGGGCCGCGGCTGATCACCAGGCGCCCGGCGCGATCGCCGCCGCCGCTGCCTGATCGTCCGGCAGCGTGGCATCCCAGCTCTTGGCCACCACACGCATGCCGGTCACGGCGCGCGAGGCGTCCGAACACAACCATGCCGCGGGGGCAACCATCGCCACCGGCGGAATGAGCAAGGAGCGGTCGGGCCAATCCTGGGCGGGCATCATGTCGGTATCTGAACCGCCGCCCGGCAACAGCAGGTTGGCGGTCACACCGCTGCCCTCCAGTTCCCTGGCCCAGATCACGGTCATCGATTCAACCGCCGCCTTCGACGGCCCATACGGCGCGAATCCGGGCTTGGTCATGGTGGCATAGCTGGTCGAAAGATTGATGATCCTGCCCCAGCCTTGCTCCAGCATGCCAGGCAGGGCCGCGCGTGTCATCAGCCAGGTGCCGTTGATGTTGATGTCGATCATGCTGCGCCACAGCGCGGGGTCGATCTGATCGAAGCGCCGCTTGCCTGCCGCCAGCGCGCCGGCGGCATCCATCCCCTGCCCCGCATTGTTGATCAAGGCGTCGAGGCGGCCAAAACGGGCCCGGGCGTCATGCACAAAACGCGCGCAATCGTTGTCGTTGCTGATGTCGCCATACAGTGCGAGCGTGGGACAATCGGGCTGCGCCGCGGCGATGCAATCCAGCGTCGCCTGCATCGTGGCCTCGCTGCCGGCCCTTGCAATCAGCACCAGCATCGCGCCGCGCCGCGCCAGCCCTTCCGCCATCGCCCGGCCAAGGCCGCGCGATGCGCCGGTGATCATGATGACCTTGTCGTGCAGATCCGCCGCGCCCGATGTCCCGCCGCCCGCCGCATTCACTTGCCGCACCGATTTGCGCATTGCCGCTCCCCGCTGATGCCAAATTCCGTTTCCGGTGATTCCCGGAACAGGTTCAAACGATGCCCCTGGCGCGCAATGCGGCGATCGCCGCAGCGTCCATGCCCAGTTCCGTCAGCACTTCGTCGCTGTGCTCGCCGATATCAGGCGGCGGCCTGAACACCGACCGGTTGTCGCCATCGTAACGCTGGGCGCGGTTCGGCACGCGGCTGCTTCCATAAGCCGCCTCGTCAACCGCCGCGAAGGTGCCGAGATGCTGCACCTGGGCGTCGGTTTCGAGTTCATTCAGCGTGCGTTCGGGCGCGAAGGGAACGTCGTTGGCTTCCAGCACGGGCAGCCACTCATCACGATCGCGGGTGGCAAAGACCGTTGCCAATATCTGCGCGATGTCGTCATAGTGTTCCAGTCTGGATTTGCTGGTAGGGTAGGTCTCGGCAAGGTCGGGCCGGCCGATCGAATTCGCCAGCGCCAGCCAGAATTTATCAGGCGAGGACATGTGCAGGCCGATGCGTTTGCCATCCCGGCAGCGCAGGATGTAAGCCTGCGACGACGCCCCACGATAATGGAAGGGCTGGTCCTCGCCGGAAAACAGGTAGTGCGTCAGCGGCTCGATGGCAAACGAAATCGCGGACTCCAGCATGTTGACTTCGACTTTGCGTCCCTTGCAAGTGCGCGAACGCTCGTGCAGCGCGCCGAGCACGCCGATGCAGGCCTGCATCCCGGTCAGCGAATCGGTGATCGCCGGACCGGCGATGCGCGGGTCGTCGTCCTGATGAAAACGCGACAGCAGGCCGGACAGGGCCTGGCCCACCAGGTCGTAGGCAGGCCGTTTGGCGTAAGGACCGCTGGCGCCGAAACCGGTGATCGAGCAGTAGATCAGGCGCGGATTGAGCGCCTGCAGGCGCGCAGCGTCAATGCCGAGCTTCTGTTCCACGCCGGGGCGCACATTGATCAGCAGCACATCGGTGTCCAGCACCATTTTCTCGAGCACGGCCAACCCCTCGGGCTTGGCATAATCGAGCGTCAGGCTGCGCTTGTTGCGGTTGAAGGCGAAAAAGAATGGCGCCTTCTTGTCCGCCGCGTGGTTGCGAAACGGGTCGGCCGCGCCTGGCCGCTCGATCTTGACCACATCGGCGCCCAGTTCGCCGAGCAGCATTGCCGTGTAGGGCGCCGTGATGTAACTGCCGAGGTCAAGCACCCGTATACCTTCAAGAACTTTCACGCCGTTGTCTCCTCTTCATCATTTTGATTGCATGGACGCCGCACGATCAGGCCGTCGACGGCGGCGATGCCCTTGCCCTCGCCCTTCACCAGCACCGGATTGATCTCGGCGTCGGCAATCGGCTGGCCCGGCAGGCAGGCCAGCGCCGACAGCGCAACGATGGCCCGCGCCAGCGCATCGACGTCGCCGCGCGGCAGTCCGCGGTAGCCGCGCACGATCGCCAGGCTCTTCACTTCGGCGATCATTTCATGCGCGGTATCCACGCCGACCGGCGCTGTCCGGATCGAGAAGTCGCGGAACAGCTCGGCCATCACGCCACCAGTCGCGACGGTGATTGTAGGCCCTACTCCCGGATCGTGGCGATACCCGAGCATGACTTCGGCCAGTCCCTGTTCCATGGTCTCGACCTGGATGCCGTCGATACGTGCTTGCGGAAAGTGCTGTGCGACCCGCTCCAGTATCAGACGGCCCGCGCTGCGCAATGCGTCGGCCGAGCCGAGGCCGAGCGCAATGCCACCGGCTTCGGTTTTATGCAGGATGTCGCGCGACAAAATTTTCGCCACGACGGGAAAACCGAGCCGGCCCAGGCTGGCATCATCCCAGCCCGCGGGATCGGCGTCGAGCAGCATTTCTCCGGCCTGGGGGATGCCGAGGGCGGCAAACACGCTACGCGATTGCGCCGCATTCAGCGCCTCGCCCGGCAAGCGGGCCAGGGCCTCGGCCGCCGCGGCGGGCGCGGATGCTGGCGGCGCCGTGCGCGGCGCGCGCCAGTCGAGGTAGGCCGCAGCCGCGTCGGCGCACGCCTCCGGCGTCCGGAACACCGGAATGCGCGCCTCTTTCAGCAATGTGTACGACGCCTCGGCCTCCGGCACGATGAACGCCATCGTCGGCTTGCCCGGCGGCGTCGCGCACGCGGCGGCGATGGGCTCGATGGCACGGTCCGGACGGAACTGGGCTGACGAGCCGACCACCGCGACTACCATATCGCAATGCGCCGAGTCCATCAGCGCGCGCAATACCGCGCCATAGGTAGCCGCATTGGCGCCGGCCAGGGTCAGGTCGATCAGCGGGGAATCGGAAATGGCAATCCCGTCACCCGCAAGTTTTTCGATCAGCGCGGCATCGGGCGCAGCGATCGCCGCGCCACGCTCGCACAAGCTGTCGACGACCAGCGCGCCGCCGCCGCCGGTGGTGGTCATGACGCTGACACGTTTGCCTGAAGGAGGGCGACGGCCCGCAAGCAAGGGCCCCATGTCGAGCAGGGTGTCAATCAACTGCACGCGCACCACACCCAGGTCACGCAGGAAACTGTCTACCGCGGCGCCATTCCCGATCATGGCGCCGGTGTGCGACGCGCCGAGCTCGGCGCCGATATCGGAGCGGCCCAGGCGAAACGCAACCACCGGCTTGCCTGCCGCGTAGGCGCGCCGCGCCATGGCGGCAAAGGCATCGGCATCGCGTATGGTTTCGATGAACAGCAGGATGGTTTCGGTGTGCTCGTCATCGATCAGCATGTTGCCGATTTCTGCCAGACTGATGTCGGCTTCGCTGCCGACGGAAAGCATGCGCGAGAAACCGATTCCGCGTGACGAGCCGCGTGACAGCAGCGCGCCGAGCATGCTGCCGCTTTGCGAAATCAGCGCGTTCGAGCCCCTCGTCAGAGTCGGGATCGATAACACTTCATTGGCCGACAGCGCGACCCCGTCGAGCGGATTGATGATGCCCAGGCTGTTCGGTCCGAGCAATCGCATGCCTCCCGCCAGCGCAAGCAAATGCTGCTGACGCGCCAGGCCCGCCGCGCCGGCTTCGGCAAATCCGTTTGCCAGGATCGTTGCGCAGCGCACGCCTGCCGCCGCGCAATCCGCGACCGCCGCTTCGACGCCCGCCGTCGGCACCATGATCAATGCATGATCAACCGGCTGACCAATCGCGCACGCTGAAACGAAGGCTTTTTCGCCGAAGATTTCGGCGCGCCCGGGATTGACCGGATAGATCGGCCCAGCGTAGCCGTGCGAGCGCAGGAAACGCTGGGGCAGCGAGGTGTGTTTGCCGATCACGCCCGAGGCGCCGATCAGCGCAATGCTGTCCGGCGCCATCAGTGCTTGCGCCAGTCCGGTAAGAGCGCTCATTCCCTGCCCTTTGCTGCCTCGTCCGGGCGTTGTGGAAAGCGGCGATCGAAGACGTGTTCGGCGATACGGTTGAGCAGTATTTCCGGCGTGCCGCCCGCGATCATCCAGCCGCGCGTGCGGCGGAAACAGTATTCGACCAGCGAATCGTCGCTATAACCGGCGCCGCCCATGATCTGCATGGCTTCGTTGGCGCAGTCGAAACCGGTGCGATTGCAATGCGCCTTGGCGATTGCCGTTTCCTCGGCCGATGGAAAGCCGCCATCGGCGTTGAGGGCCGCGCGGTACAGCAGCAATTGCGCGGCGTCGAGCTGGATCTTCATGTTGGCGAATTTCCATTGCAAACCCTGGAAATCGCACAACGGGCGGCCGAACTGCTCCCGAGTCATCGCATGTTCGCGCGCGACGTTGAACGCATAACGCCCCAGCGCCAGCGCGCGCGAGCTGTTGCCCAGGCGCTCGACGTTAAAACCCGCGATCTGTTTCTTGAAGCCGCCCGGCCCGAGCAACACGTTTTCGGGAGGCACATACACGTCGTCGAAAAATAGCGGATTCCATTCCTCGCCCGACAGAAACCGCGCTGGCTTGCCGAAAGTCAGGCCGGGCGTGCCGCGCTCGATCAGCACCGAGCCGATATTGCCGACACCCGGGCCGTACCGGACATAGACCAGAAACACGGTGGCATGCAAACCATGCGTGGTGAAGATCTTGCTGCCGCTGATGCGAAAGCCCTTGCCGTCGGGGCGCGCCGTTGTTGTCAGCTCGGTGACGGCGGAACCGGCGTTGGCTTCGGTCATGGCAACGGCGATCAGCGCATCGCCCGTCAGCAGCGGTTTCAGGTAACGTTCCTTTTGATCCGGCGTCGCGAATTGCGCCAGCACCCGGATTGCCCCGAAGTTCCCGGCCTGGATCACGTCGGCGCTGCGCGGGCAGGCCGCGGCCGTTTCCTGGATCGCGATCACGGCATCCATCAGATTGCCGCCGACACCGCCATCGGCTTCGGGGATCGTGATGCCGAGCAAACCCTGCGCAGCCATGCTGCGCGCCACGTCCCAAGGGTATTCGTCGGCATGCGCCCGCTCCAGCGCGCGTGGACTGAGCTCTTTCTGACCGAACGCACGAACGGCGTCACGGAACATGCTTTGCTCTTCATTCAGATTGAAATTCATTTGTTCTCCGGTTTTGTTTTCGAGGCCGAATAGTGGATGCTGCATGTTTCAGCACTTGTAAAATCATACTATAATAAAACCGATTCCGCACAATGAACCTCTTCATAAACGAAAAAATCTGTCAT
Organism: Pseudomonadota bacterium; assembly: GCA_040387375.1. GTDB lineage: Bacteria > Pseudomonadota > Gammaproteobacteria > Burkholderiales > Burkholderiaceae_D > JAZKDW01. Next base: position 101,216 of record JAZKDW010000010.1, on the reverse strand, counting down.
CCAGCGTAGAGGGGCGAGGCACAATTGACACCACGCCGCGATCAAATTACTATCGTAAGGGCAAAATTAAATGAAATCAGTTTCAACTAGTGGAATATCAAAACAAATGGACCAGCCTTTGGCGGCCTCGCCGCTGAACCAGTACCTGTGCCATCTTGAAGCCGGGGAGCTTGCCTACCAGTACAGCCCGGCGCAAGGCGTCCCGGTATTTTTCCCGCGCGCCGTATCGCCCTATGGCGACGAGCTCGAATGGCGCATCAGCAAGGGCCTGGGCACAGTTTATGCGACGACCTGGATACCGGTGCGTGACGCCGCGCCGTACAACGTCGCCCTGATCGACATGGACGAAGGTTTTCGCCTGATGAGCAATGTCACCTTGGCGCCGGCCGCGGAAATACGCATTGGCGAGCGGGTTCGGGTGCGCATCGAGCATCCGGAGGGCAAACCGCCTTTTCCGGTTTTTGAACGCCTGGATCCGGCGCCCCGCACAGGCGGTGCCGCATGAGCCCGCTGCCGAACCGGCGCGGCTCGGTCGCCATCGTCGGCGCGGCCGAAAGCGATCTTGGCCTGGTTGCGGACGGCATGAGCGCGCTCGACCTGATGGCCCAGGCTACCGTGCGCGCACTCGACGATTGCGGCCTCAGCCTGCACGATGTCGACGGCGTGTTTGCGGTCGCCACGCAGACCCGCATGGCCACCATGGGCCTGTGCGAATACCTGAAGATCCAGCCGCGATACCACGACGTGACCTACATGGGCGGATCGTCGTACATGACGCTGGTCGCGCATGCCCAGGCCGCCATCGAAGCGGGGCTGTGCGAGGTGGCCGTGATCACCTATGCCAGCACCCAGCGCTCGGCGGGCCGCAACAACGTCGTGCTGCGCGAGAACAATCCCTACGAATCGCCATTCCGGCCCGTGCTGCCCGCCAGCGCCTATGCGCTGGCGGCGTCGCGCCACATGCATTTGTACGGCACCACGCGCGAACAATTGGCCGAGGTGGCGGTGGCCGCGCGGCAATGGGCGCTGTTGAACCCGGCCGCCTGGGAAAAGGAAGCGCTGACAATCGAACAGGTGCTGGACGCACGCATGGTCAGCCATCCGCTGACCGTGCGCGACTGCTGCCTCGTCACCGACGGCGGCGGCGCGATCGTGCTGGTCTCCGCCGAGCGTGCCAGGGATTTGAAGAAGAAGCCGGCTTATGTGCTGGGCGTGGGCGAGTGGCTGAGTCATCTGTCGATTTCCAATATGCCAGAGCTCACGGAAACCGGCGCCCTGCAGTCCGGGCAGGCCGCGTATGCGATGGCGGGCCTGACGCCGGGCGAGATCGACGTCGTTGAGCTGTATGATGCATTCACGATCAACACCATCCTGTTTCTGGAAGACCTGGGCTTCTGCCCCAAGGGCGAAGGCGGGCGTTTTGTGATGAATGGCGCGATTGCCCCGGGCGGCGCCCTGCCCGTCAATACCAACGGCGGCGGCCTGTCCTTCTGTCACCCCGGCCAGTATGGCCTGCATTTGCTGATCGAGGCGACACGGCAATTGCGCGGCGAAGGCGGAGCCCGTCAGGCGGCGGGTTGCGAAACGGCGATCGCGCACGGCAGCGGCGGCGTGCTGTCGAGCCAGAGCACGGTCATTCTTGGAACAGAGGCGGCTCTGTAAGCCGGCATCCACTCCTTCAAACTACACACGAGAAAACATAATGAACCAGACATCAAATCAACATCCCCGCCTGCTTGAAGGCAAGGTCGCGCTGATCACCGGCTCCGGGCGCGGCATAGGGCGCGAGATCGCATTGCAAATGGCGGCGCAGGGCGCGCGCGTGGTGGTCAACGACGTCGGCACATCGGTCAGTGGCGAAGGCAATGACAACGGCCCCGCGGCCGAAGTCGTGCGCGAGATCCGCGCGCTGGGCGGCGAGGCGATTGCCAATACCGACAGCGTGTCCGAGTGGCCCGAGGCCGAACGCATGATCGCCTCGGCGGTCGACAGCTTCGGGCGCATCGATATCGTGGTCAACAACGCCGGCATCCTGCGCGACCGCATGTTTCACAACATGGACTTCGCCGAATGGGACAGCGTCATCAAGGTCCATCTGTACGGCACCTTCAATGTCAGTCGCGCCGCGGCCCCGCATTTCCGCAAGCAGCAGAGCGGCGCCTACGTGCACATGACGTCGTCGAGCGGACTGATCGGACAGCTGGGACAATCGAATTACGCGGCGGCCAAGCTCGGCATCGTCGGCCTCTCGAAGTCAATCGCCCTCGACATGGCGCGCTACAACATACGCTCCAACTGCATTTCCCCGGCCGCCTTCAGCCGCATGACGGAAACCGTGCCCGGCCTCACGCCCGAGCAGCAGGCGCTGCAGGAAATGAAGCAAAAGAAAACCCGCCCCGACCAGATCGCACCGCTTGCGGTGTTCCTGGCCAGCGATGCCGCCAGCGCGGTCAACGGCCAGATCATCGGGCTGCGCGGCACGGAAATCTACCTTTACAGCCAGCACCGTCCGGTACGCACCCTGCACCGCAGCGAGGGTTGGTCGGTGCAGAGCTTGCAGGATCAGATGGTGCCGGCATGGAAGCCCTCCTTCGTGCCCCTGGAACGTAACCGCGACGTGTTCGGCTGGGATCCGCTGTGATGAATGTGGAACGCCTGATGCAATGGCCGTTCGAGGACGTCGTGCAAACCTACACCGCCCGCGACAGCATGCTGTACGCGCTCGGGATCGGTTTGGGCCAGGACCCTCTCGATCCGGCGCAGCTGCGTTTTGTTTACGAAGGCGGTGACGCGCCGGCCGCATTTCCCACCATGGCGGTGGTGCTCGGACATCCAGGCATGTGGACCGCCGACCCGGCGACGGGCATCGCGCGCGCGCAGCAGGTGCATGGCGAACAAGGCATCGTCATCCATCGCCCGCTGCAGCCGGCAGGCCGGCTGCGCGGCCGCACGCGCGTGACCGGCGTGGTCGACAAGGGCGCGGGACGCGGCGCGCTGCTGTACACCGAACGCCTGCTGGTCGACGACGAGAGCGGCGAACCGGTCGCGACCCTGAGCTCAACTTCCTTCTGCCGTGGCGATGGCGGCTTCGGCGGGCCCACCGGCCCGGTCAAGCCAGTCCATGCCATACCGGATCGCAGCCCCGATGTGGTGGCTCATCTGCCGACACTGGCGCAAGCCGCGCTGATCTACCGGCTGAGCGGCGACCTCAATGCGCTGCATGCCGATCCCGGTTATGCCGCCAAAGCCGGTTTCGAGCGACCCATTCTGCATGGCTTGTGCACCTTCGGCATCGCTGCCTGGGCGGTGCTACGCGAATGCTGCGGCGGCGACCCCGCCGCGCTGCGCTCGTTTGCCGCCCGCTTTTCGGCGCCGGTATTTCCGGGCGAAACGATCACGGTTGAACTCTGGCGCGATGGCGGCACCGTATCGTTCCGCGCCTGGGTCAGCGCGCGCAATGCCAGGGTGCTGGACAACGGCAAGGCTGAAATCGCGACGCCAGATTAAAGCGCATGGCCGGCGCCGCCAGGATTACACGCCTCCGAAAACCGGGTCCCGTTTTTCCTGGAAGGCCAGCTTGCCCTCGGCATGATCCGGAGTCTGCGTCAGTGCCGGCTGCACCATCAGTTCAAGATCGAGGAATTCATCGAACGAGGGCGCCAGCGCGGCTTCGAACAGGCGTTTGGTGAGGCCGACGGCCAGCGTCGATGCCGATCCGTATTCGCGTGCCAGCGCCTCGGCCGTGCCCAGCAATTTATCTTCGGTAACGACCTGCTGCACCAGGCCGAGCGTGTGCGCTTCCGCGGCATTCAGGAAGCGGCCGGACAGCACCAGCTCCTTGGCGCGGGCGAAGCCGAGTTGACGGGCAAGCAGATACACCGCACCGCCATCGGGCGCCAGCGCAAGACGCTTGAATATCTGCGAGAAGCGCGCATTGTCGGCAGCGATGACCGCGTCACAGCACATGGCCAGGCTCCAGCCGACACCGACCGCCGCGCCCTGCACCGCCGCCACCACCGGTTTTTCCAGATGGTAGATCGAGCGCACCATGCGGTGCAGGTGGCGCATCCGGTTGCGGCCGGCGGCGATATCGCGCCCACCCATCAGTTCGACGTCGGCGCCTGCGCAAAAGCCTTTGCCGGCGCCACATAACACTACCGCGCGGACCGAGCGGTCCTGCCCCAGCGCTTCAAAGGTGTCGGCTAGCTGGATCCGCATGTCGACGTTGAGGGCATTGCGCTTTTCGGGCCGGTTGATGCGTACCGTTGCCAGTCCGTCGCGGGTTTCGCATTCAATGCTCATGGATTCTCCTGATGATAAGGGTCGCACAATACACAAGAAACCATACATGGATCCGCTGTGTGAAATCATAATGAATTATCTCAGCATTTCTGGCAGCATGAGCGATGAGCGCCGCGGAATTTACTGATTTTTTACCCTCCGGGTCCTGTTTTAGATTGACACTTGAAGCAAAGCAGATCAGGATTCGGATGTATTTTGGAATTAGTTTCGATGGACGGAAACTTGGAGTCAGACGCAGGACTATCAAGGCAATCATGACGAGGTTTTATCAAGCCTCGGAATCAATCAGGAGATAGAAGAATGAAAATACGCACCAGCTTCAACAGGATCGCACTCGCCACCGCCGTGACCTTGCTCGCCGCCGCTACCGGGCAGGCCTATGCCGCCGACCCGTATCCCACCAAGCCGATACGCGTGATTGTGCCTTTCCCGGCGGGCGGCTCGACCGACGTGATCGGACGTGCGGTAGCGCAGCGGCTATCGGATGCGATCGGCCAATCGGTTGTGGTCGAAAACATTGGCGGCGCCAGCACGATGATCGGCGCGGAACGTGTGGCACGCTCGGCGGCCGACGGTTATACCTTGCTGATCGCCAGTTCGACGACTTTTGCGACCAATCCGCACCTGTTCAAGAAGATGAGCTACAGCATCGACGACTTCGTCGGGGTTTCGATGATCGCCAAGAGCCCGCTCGTGCTCGCGGTGGGCCCGGCACTGCCGGTCAAGAACCTGGCCGAATTCACTGCGTACGCCAAGGCACGTCCCGGCCAGGTCAGTTATGGCACAACGGGCCGCGGCGGCATGTCGCACCTGACGGGTGAAATGGTTTCCAACGTGCTTGGCATCAAGATGCTCGACATTCCCTATCGCGGCTCGGCCCCGGCACTGACCGACGTCATGGGCGGACAATTGCCGCTGCATGTGGACAGCGCAGCAACCTCGCTGCCACTGTACAAATCCGGCAAGATCAAGGTGCTCGCCATCACGAGCGAAAAACGCGCCTCGGCAGCGCCAGACGTGCCGACCTTCATCGAAGCGGGTTATCCGAAGATGGTCGCCTACACATTGATCGGTCTGTTCGCGCCAGCCAAGACACCAAAGGATGTGGTCGACAAGCTCAATGCGGCAATGAAAAAAGCGTTGGCAAGCGAAGAACTGCTGGCGCGCCTGAGTCCGGATGCAACCGTCGCCCAATGGACGACACCGGAACAGACGATCGACATGTTCAAGTCCGATCGTGATCGTTATGGCGTGATGATCAAGGCGATGAATATCGCCATGGAGTAAATCCCGGTTCGCCCGCGTGCCACACCCGCGGGCGATGGCGGCAGAGGGCACGCAAGGTGCCCTGCTCGAATCAGCGCCTGGCTTTCACCTTGGGCTTCGCTTCTGCCGCCGCAGGTGTTTTCCGGGCACGGCTCTTTTTTGCTGCCGGCGCCGTTTCAACGGCGTCAGCGTCCGCACGGGATGGAACAGGCGTGTCGCCCTCCTCCGCCATGCGCGCCTGCGGCGGTCCGCCCAGCCGGGTCGAAATATCGTGGCCGGCAGCCAGCAGGATCTCGATGAAATCCCCTTCTCGCGCATCGACCCGCCCGCTCGGCCCGGTGAGCGCAAGGCATTCGCGCACGGTGCCGTCGACGTTGGTCACCGGTACGGCGATCGCGGTCACGCCCTGCACACGCTGGCTGCGCGTGATCGCATAACCCTGGCGGCGGTAGCGCTGCAGCTCACGTTCCAGCGCCTCCATGTCGATGTCCGAGCCGTCGGGATGCGCGGCGATCACGGCCGCCCGCTCTTGCGCCGACATGTACGCCAACAGGATGCGGCTGGTGGCCCCATACAGAAGCGAGACCCGTTCGCCCGGTCGCGCGATCGTCATCAGCGGCGCGGGCGTGTCCACGACTTCAAGGCAGATGCGGCTCGCGCCATCGATGGTGTTGAGCGTAATGGTTTCGCCAGTGCGGCGATTGACGTCGATCATCACCGGCCGCGCCACGTCGCGCAGCGTCACGGTGCTGCGCACCAGGCCGGCCAGACGTACCAGCTTGAGCGACAGGCAGTAGTGGTTATTTTCGAGCCGGATCAGGAAGCCGGCCCGCTCCAGTGTATTCACCAGCCGGAAGGCGGTAGCCTTCGGCATGGCGATGCGTTGACCTATTTCCTGTAGCGTGAGGCTTAGGCTCTGTTCGTCGAACGCGTCGAAAATGGCCAGCGCGCGGACCACGGCACGAATCATTGTAAAACTCCGGAAAGCATGCGGCAGGGCAGTTGATGCGCCCCCGCTGTCAGACATCGGGGGGCGGCGGGATTGCCACTGGATGAACCCGGCCGCCCGGCCTTTATACCACAGCTAGATGTGCCGATTGTCTGCATATGGCGCCGGTCATGGAAAATTTTACACGTCTGTCCATCCGAGCAATCTCCTCGCCGCCACAGCAGGCAGTGCTTCACTGAATTTTCAAGCCCATCAGATTGGCGATCAGGTTGCGCTGGATCTGCGAGGTCCCGGCGCCGATGGTCACACTGCGCGAATCGCGGAACAGGCGCTGCATGTCGTATTCCATGTTGTAGCCATATCCACCCATGATCTGCATGCCGGCGGCGGCCACCTTGACGAAGGTTTCGGAACCCATCAGCTTGGCCATCGTAATCTCGCGTAACGCATCCTTGCCTTTTTCGATCATCGACGCCGCGCGCCAGGTGAGCAGAC
>JAZKDW010000010.1:0-94194 GCA_040387375.1 Pseudomonadota bacterium | reverse complement strand
GGCGTCGACTTCGGTTTGCAGGTCGGCAAAGGTGTGCGCAATCACCTGATTGGTGCCGATGGCCTTGCCGAACTGCTTGCGCTCCTTGGAATAAGCCAATGCGGTGTCGATCACTTCCTGCGAGCAACCGTAGTAACCGGCCGCCGACGTCAGACGCTCGTATTGCAGTCCGGACAGCAGGCACTCCCAGCCTTTGTTCTCGGCGCCTACCATGCGCCCGGCCGGCACCCGCACATTGTCCAGGAAAATCTCGTAGGTGCCGACGCAATAGCGGCCCAGCATGTCCAGCTTGCGGCAGGTAACGCCCGGCATGTCGTTATCGATCAGGAACAGCGACAGGCCTTGCCGGTAATGCACCGACGTATCCGTTTTTGCGTAAAGGCTGATCACGTTGCCGGCGGCGCCGGCGCCGGTGGCCCACAGCTTTTGTCCGTTGATGATCCAGTCATCGCCGTCGCGCCGCGCGCTGGTGCGCAGTGCGCCGACATCCGAACCCGCACCCGGTTCCGAAATCGAGGTGCTGAGCTTGATTTCGCCGTTGAAAAAACGCGGCAGCCAGTGCCGTGCCTGTTCCGGCGTGCCTTTGTTGAGCAAGGTCTGGGCGGTGAAAACGCCGGCCGCATAGGCTGCGTAAAAGTCGTAGCCTTTGCGCGCGATTTCCTCCGCGATGATCATCATGTCGACCGGCCCGCCACCCAGGCCGCCGCAGTCCTCGGGAAAAGGCATGGCGAAGAGGCCCAGGTCGGCCCAGGCCTGATACAGTGCGTGCGGATATTTTTGCTCACGGTCGTGATCCCGGATGTAAGCCGGGGTGGCAACCTTGTCCATCATGCGGCGCACGCTTTCACGCAGCATGTTCTGTTCGTCGGTAAAATCGAAATCCATGTAATGTCGCCCTTTAATAACCCTTGAATTCGGGGCTGCGTTTTTCGAAGAAAGCGCGCGCGGCTTCGTTGTGGTCCTGAGTATTCATCGACAGCATTTCGAATGCGATGGCGGCATCGAGCAGCAGGTTCAACTGGTCCTTGATGCTCTTGTTGATCGACAGCTTGGTCCAGCGCACGGCCCAGATCGGCATTTCCGCAAGCTGATTCGCCATTTCCAGCGCCTTGTCCATCACCTGCTCCCGCGGCACCGCATGGTTGATCAGGCCCATCTGCGCGCATTCGGCGCCACTGGCCAGGCGACCCAGCATCAGGAATTCCTTGGCGCGGTTGGCGCCGATCAGCATCGGCCAAATCACCGTGCCGCCATCACCCGCCACCAGGCCGACCTTGACATGCGTGTCGCCGAATTTTGCGGTGTCGGAAATGATGCTGACGTCGGAAAACAGCGCCAGCGTGGCACCCAGGCCGATGGCGTCGCCGTTGACGGCGGCAATGATGGGCTGCGGCACGTCGAGGATGTTCTGCAGCAGGCGCTTGGTGCCGCCTGGAACGTTCAGCGTAAACTGGAACCCTTCGACGGTGCCGAAGCGGTCGATCATGCTGCGGATGTCGCCGCCAGCCGAAAACGCCTTGCCGGCGCCGGTGAGGATGATCGCATTGACTTCGGTGTCGCTGGCGAGGTCGAGCCAGACGTGTTCGAGCTCCAGTTGCGCCGCCGGATTCAGCGCATTGCGCTGGTCCGGGCGGTTCAGGGTGAGGATCGCGATCTTGCCGCGCTTCTCGATTTTCAGGTGTTCATAGCGGTCGTAGTCAATCGCGCTCATTATTTTTCTGCTCCGATAAAGGTTGCATGGCGAGCTCGCCACCCAAAGTTTTGCCGCACATGTCGCGACGTTGAATCATGCGGCCAATTATTAATCAATTGATCGCAATGATCAACTAAAATTTCACTTGACGGTTCCGGTACCGATAGATGAAACTTTGCGGGATTGACTTGAAAATGGTTTATAAAGGATAAATACATGAACACAAGGATTCTTGTGACGGGCGCAACCGGAACCATCGGCGGCGCGGTGATGCGCGCCCTGAAGGCGCCTTCTTCCGACGACCGCTGCACCGTGGTCGCGGGTGTGCGCAATGCCGCCAAACGGGAGCAGATGACGAGCGACGGCATTGACGCCGTGCCGCTCGATTTCGACGACCCGGCCAGCGTCGCTGCCGCGATGGAGGGCGTGGACTGCCTGTTCCTGACGACCGGCTACAGCGTATCGATGCTGATCCAGAGCAAGACCGTTCTCGATGCGGCCCGCAAGGCTGGCGTGCGCCATGTCGTGCACCTGGGCGCATGGGGCTCCGACACCTCGCCGCACCAGCACCTGATCTGGCATGCGTTTGTTGAACGTTACATCGAGGCGCTCGGCTTCAGCTGGACACATTTGCAACCCAAGACCTTCATGCGTAATGTCCTCACCGCCTTGCGGCCAGGCAGCACGACATTGATGCAGTTTTATGGCGATACCAAGGTGGGCTGGATCGATCCGGCAGACATCGCGGCGGTGGCCGCGGCAGCATTGCTGGAGCCTGCCGCGCACGGCGGCCAGACTTACCAGCTTGCCGAGGACGCGCGTTCCGGCGCGGAAGTCGCCGCGATACTTGCGCAAGTGACCGGCCTGCCATTTACCTACGCGGCGCGCGATCCGCATGCGCTCGCGCCGATCCTGCTGAAAGCGGGCATGGAACCGACTTACGCCAACAGCCTGGCCGCGGCAACGATCGCGATCGCCGCCGGCGAAGCGCCTGGCATTGGCGATACCTTCGATACCGTGCAACAGGTTACCGGCCGGCCGGGCACGCGCTGGATCGATTTTGCGGAACGACATCGTGAACGGCTGATTCGCACCGCAACGGCGGCCGTGCCGCCGCGGACTACATAGCCGGATCAAACCTGGCGTTCCCGAAGCAGCGGAACGCCAGTTCTTCACACACATCCCGAACCTGCCCGGCAGCTCCCCTGCCGATCCGGACTCATCCGCCACCATTAAAGTTCCCGAAACCCCGGCCGTTATGAAGGGGTAGCCAGCTTCGGCGCAGGCGGCGGCGGGAAAAAAATCTGGTGCGGACTCTAAACTTTCGCCAAAACCCTCCGTTAATACCAACAACAGCGGTCAACATTCAAAGGCGACCAACGTTGACGGCAGTGAAGCCGAAGTTCATCGAACCCCAGCACCAACAGGAGAATCATCATGGCAGCAGTCATCAATACCAACATCGCTTCGCTGAATGCGCAGCGCAACCTCACCACCTCGCAATCGCAACTGGCGACATCGCTGCAACGCCTGTCCTCCGGCCTGCGCATCAACAGCGCCAAGGACGATGCCGCCGGCCTGGCGATTTCCGAAAAAATGACCACGCAGATCCGTGGCCTGAGCCAGGCATCGCGCAATGCCAACGACGGCATCTCGCTGGCGCAGACCGCTGAAGGCGCGCTGTCCGAAGTCACCAACAACCTGCAGCGCATCCGCGAACTGGCGGTCCAATCCGCCAACGCGACCAATAACGCCGCCGACCGTGCCGCGCTCGACCAGGAAGTCCAGCAGCGTATCGCCGAAATCGACCGTATCTCTTCCCAGACTTCGTTCAACGGCACCCGCGTCCTCGACGGCAGCTTCGGCACCGCCGCCTTCCAGGTCGGCGCCAATTCCGGCGAAACGATTTCGGTCAACCTGTCATCGGGCGTCAAGGCCAACCAGATCGGCCAGATCTCCACCGCTGCCGGCACCGCCGTGACAGCAAGCGCGTCGGCTGCCGGCGGGTTTACCATCCAGGTCGGCAATGGCAGCGCCGTTGCGGTTGCCGCGTCGTCGTCATACGCAGGTGTGGGCGCCAATGCCGGCGCCACCACGGCAATGGACGGCACCAGCGCATTCGCCAAGCTGGCCGCGATCAATGCATCCGGCATCTCCGGCGTGACCGCAAGCGCAAGCAACACCGTTACAGAAACCACGGCCTTCGGCACCGTCACCAACGGCACCGGCGCCCCTGCCTACACGCTGGCGATCAACGGCACGACCGTCATCAACAATTCCACCGCCAGCGCCGTGATCACGGCCGACGACGTGGTCTCGGCGATCAACGCCAATTCCTCCACCACCGGCGTGACCGCCACCAAGGATGCGACCAGCGGCAAGATCACGATGAGCTCGGTCGACGCGCGCAATATCACGGTTGCTGAAACCGTCACGGCAGGCACCGGCGGCACGGGCGCAGGCCTGTCCACCAACATCGCATCCGACAACACCGGCACGGCGACGACGACCCAAGGCACGATCACGCTGAAGTCGACATCGGCACTGACGCTGGCTGGCGCGGACGTTGCCAAGTTCGGCATGAGCGCACAGACCTACGCAGTGGACTCAACAACGCTCACCAGCGTTAACGTGCTCAGCGTGAACGGCGCGGTCGACGCGATGAACCGCATCGATGCGGCACTGACCTCGGTCAGCACCTTGCGCAGCACCTTCGGCGCCATCCAGAGCCGTTTCGAATCGACGATCGCCAACCTGCAAACGACGGCAGAGAACCTGACCGGCGCCCGCAGCCGTATCCTCGATACCGACTTCGCGGCGGAAACGGCCAACCTGACACGCGGCCAGATCTTGCAACAGGCAGGCACCGCGATGCTGGCGCAAGCCAACTCGTTGCCGAACGGCGTGCTCGCCCTGCTGCGCGGTTAATCAGTAGCTTGATGTGATTTTCCCGCGGCTGGCAGTATCCGGCTGCGGGAAATTTTAGGAGCACCATCATGGATATCGCAGCAACCGGCAACAACACCATCAATCTTCAGCGGCCAGCCGACAATGCGCACACGATCGCAGCGCCCGCAACAATTCCTGTGCCGGCGGTCGCGGTACAAACCGTTGACGCGGTAACAACAGCGGCGCCGGCAATTTCGGCAGACGACGTGAAGCAGGCAGTACAAGACATAAACAAATCCATGCAATCGCTGTCGCAAGGCCTCGAATTTACGCTTGATGCGGATAGCGAGCGGCCTGTGGTCAGAGTGGTTGATCTCGAAACGCGTGAATTGATCCGCCAGATCCCCTCGGCTGAAGCGCTGGAAATTGCCAGGTCGCTGGACCAGGTGCTCGGCAAACTGATCAGGCAACAAGCCTGAGCGGCAAGCCGCATTATTCAGATCACCGTCTCCGCTTGCCTGAAACAGAGCGGCAAATCCCCCCCTAGACTCGGGTTCAGGCTGGCGCTCCGGTAGGTACATTACGGATAGTTTGTTTTTCGCAGGAGTCGCACGTGGCAATTTCATCCCCGGGTATCGGTTCCAACCTCGACGTCAACAGCATCGTCAGTCAATTGATGTCGATCGAGCAACGGCCGCTCACGCTGCTGGCAAAAAAAGAAGCGAGCTTCCAGGCCAAGCTGTCCGGTTTCGGCACGCTCAAGGGCGCGCTGTCGCAATTCCAGACCGCGATGCGCGGCCTGTCCGATTCCAGCAAATTCCAGGGCATGCGCGTCGTGCCCGCCGATACCAGCATAGCCACCGCCAGCGCCGGCGTCAGCGCCACGGCCGGTGTCTACACGCTGGAAGTCAGCAAACTCGCGCAGGCGCAAAAACTGGCGAGCGCCGGCCAGGCCAGCAGCACGGCCGCAATCGGCACTGGCGCCACCACGGTCATCAGCTTTGGCTTCGGCACCATCAACGGCGGCAGCTTCGATGCCGCGAGCGGCCGCTACACGGGCGCCGCCTACGCCAGCAACGGCGCAACTGCGAAGACCGTCACCGTCGCCGGCAACAGTTCCCTTTCCGATATCCGGGATGCGATCAACAAGGCCGATATCGGCGTCAGCGCGACGATCGTCAACGACGGCGGCGCGACCCCTTATCGCCTGGCATTGACGGTAAAGGCGACCGGTGAGGCCAACAGCCTGAACATATCGGTGACAGGCGATGCAGCCATCTCCAGCCTGCTCAGTCACGCGCCGGACAACGATCTCGGTCAGGGTTTCACGCAAACAGCCAGCGCTCAGAATGCCGCTTTCAAAGTCGACGGCATTAACGTCACCAAGGCCACCAACACCGTCGCCGATGTGATCCAGGGTGTGACCCTGAACCTGTTAAAAGCCAATACCGGAAGTCCGACCAATATCACCGTGGCGCGTGACACCGCGGCGGTGACCGCCGGCGTCGAAGCCTTCGTCAAGGCCTACAACGACATTACGAAGATATTCAAGGAAGCCACCGCCTACAACCCGGCCACAAAACAGGCCGCGATCCTGAATGGCGAGTCCTCGGTACGCACGATCGAATCGCAGATACGCAGCGTCCTGTCGACCCCCGTTGCCGCCGGCGCCGGCGCCTTCACGCTGCTGTCGCAAGTCGGTGTCAGCCTGCAAAAAGACGGTCTGATGGCGATTGACAGCACCAAACTGCAAGGCGCGATCGACAAGAATTTCAGCGACATCGCGACCCTGTTCGCCGCCGACGGCGCCACCAGCGACACCCAGGGATATGCGTATCGCTTCGACAAGCTGGTCGATGCGCAGCTGGGCACGGTCGGCACCATCGCCTCCCGCACCGAGGGCATCAATGCCTCGCTCAAGACCCTGGCCGAAAGCATGACGCGCGTATCCGATCGCCTGGCCAATACGGAGAAGCGTTACCGCGCCCAATTTACCGCGCTTGACGTTTCCATCAGCAGCATGCTGTCGACCGGAAATTTCCTGACACAGCAGCTGGCCAACCTGTCCAAAAACAACCAATAAGGAAATCCCACCATGTTCGGAGCAGCCAAGAATGGTGCGAACGCCTACGCCAGGGTCGGCATCGAAACCGGTGTTGCGGCGGCCAGCCCGCATCAACTGATCGTCATGCTGTTCGAAGGTGCGCTGGTGGCGGTATCTTCCGCCCTCCAGGGCATGCGCGCCGGCGACATCCAGCACCGGGGGCAGTCGATATCCAGGGCCATCTCGATCATTGACAATGGCTTGCGCGCGAGCCTGGACAAGGAGGCTGGCGGCGACATTGCCCACAGTCTCGACGCACTGTATGACTACATGAACCGGCGGCTGCTGATGGCCAACCTGAAGAACCAGCCAGACATGCTGGAAGAGGTATACCGTCTGCTGTCGGAACTGAAATCCGCCTGGGACGGCATCGGCGCGCCGCCAGGCAGCCAGGCTATCGTTCCGCTCCACCGACCCATTCCCTGAACGCCCGTCCATCATGAGAATTGAAGAAGTCATTACCCTTTACCAGGCGGTTTCCGACCTCACGGACCAGATGCTGGTCGCCGCCAGGGCGCGTGACTGGGAACAGTTCTGCGAGCTCGAATCGAACTGCGCCAGCCATGTGGAAATCATCAGGAACCAGGACACCGCGGTAGCGCTGCCCGATCCGGTGCGGGAACAGAAGGTACGCATCATCCACCAGATCCTGGCGCACGACCGCGCGATCCGCGACATCACCGAACCGTGGATGGCGCAGTTGTCGGCAATGATCAATAGCGCCGGCGCCGAACACAAGCTTTCCAAAGCCTACGGCGCCGCGCCGCGCAACTGACGCCGATGGTTGACCGGATCACAAGCGGCAGCCGGCCGGTGGCCTGGCTCGAGCCGCTGGCACCAGCGGCATCGGTGGCGGATCCACGCCAGGAAGCATTCGAGCGCCTGAGCAGGATTGCTGTTGGCAAGCAGTTCCAGGCCGAGATATTGTCGCGCCTGAACGATGGCAGCTTCCTGGTACGGCTTGCCGATTCCCAAAGCGACAAGAGCCCGCTTCCGGACGCCCGCATGCGCCTGCCGGCCGGCACCCGGGTCGGCGCTTCCCTCGACCTGACACTGGTCGCAAAACAGCCGCGCCCGACTTTCCTTCTACAGCAGGCGAGCGCCGCCCCCATCCGGCAGGCCGGCGCTGACACCACCACGCTCAGCAACACCGGCCGCCTGATCGGCAACCTGCTGCAGACAGTCCGGCAGGACAGCGCGCCCGCCACGCTGGTCGGCAAGGCGCCGCTGGTGGCCTCGCCCGCAGCCGGCACCGCAGTGATCGCAAGCGCTCTGGAAAACACGCTGGCGCGCAGCGGCCTGTTCTACGAATCGCATGTCGGCCAGTGGGCCGCCGGCTCCCGCCCGCTGGCAGTGCTGCTGCTGGAGCCGCAAAACCAGACCGCCACCACGGCGTCAACAGCGCCTGCAAGCGAAACGCCGCCTCCCCCCGTGCCGCATGCCAGCGCCGCGGACAAGCTTGCCGTCCCTGCCAGCGGCGCGCCCGACCTGCCGCCGGAAGAGGCTCCCCAGCCGGCCGCGCCGCGCAGTCCGGCAGCGGAAAACCATGAGCCTGACAGCGTGTCGCAGCTATCCGCGCCCGGCCCCGAGTCGGCGCGCCTGATCAACCTGCAACTGGACACGCTGGAACACCGCCGGGTGGCATGGCAAGGCGAACTCTGGCCCAACCAGCCGCTGTCATGGGAAGTCAGCGAACACGCGCCAGACCGGGATGCCCCGGAAGCGCTCCCGTCGTGGCAGAGCACCGTGCATTTTTCGCTGCCATCGCTGGGCCCGGTATCGGCCACGATACGGCTGGCCGCAGGACATGTGCAGGTGCAGGTACACACCGCGTCCGATGCCGCGGCCGAGACCTTGCGCACGCACGGCGCCGCACTCGCCGCCTCGATGGAAGCGGCCGGATTGCCGCTGGACGCACTGCGGGTAAAACAGCATGCAGCCGAATAAACCGCCGCAGCATGCCGTCGCGCTCGCCTACCAGGCCGGCGACGCCGCTCCGAAGGTGGTGGCCAGGGGCCGCGGGCTGATTGCCGAGGAAATCATTGCGCGCGCCAGGGAGCACGGCGTCTTCGTGCATGAATCGAAAGAACTGGTCGCGCTGCTGATGCAGGTCGAACTGGACCAGGACATTCCGCCCGCCTTGTATCGAGCCGTGGCGGAATTGCTTGCATGGCTATATCATATCGAAGCTGCGCAGCAGCCGGATGGCACGGAATCAAGAGTCAATCACAATAAAACCAAAGAAGATGATGTTTAATATCGAGCCGGAAACCGACGAACTGGAGCCCTACCGGATCCGTTTGCGCCAGGAAATCATCACCTTGCTGCGCAGCCTGGCGGTGCGCCAGCAGTTGCTGCACATGAACTTTGACGGCGGCGAAGAAAGCCTGGTTACCGCCATCCTGAAAGTGCATGAACCCGACGGCAGCCTGATCGTCAGCGGCGCACCCGGCGTGCTCGGTTACCAGCGTATCGCGGAAAGCCGCGAGATCACATTTGAAACCGTGCTGGACCGCGTGCGTATCGTATTTTCAGTCAAACGTGCGGAAATCTGCGAATACCAGAGCCGCCCCGCCCTGCGCATGGAGATCCCGGCCAGCCTGATCCGCTTGCAGCGGCGCGAAAGTTTTCGCGTGCCGATACCGGTCACCGAGCCGGTCCGCTGCACCATTCGGCTGCAGAATGACAATGGCCCGGACAGCGCGCAAATCACCCTGGCCTTGCAGAATGTAAGCGGTGGCGGGATTGCGCTCATCGACGAGACGATGGCGCTGGACGACACCGTCGGGCGCATTTATGAACAGTGCCGGATCGACCTGCCCGGCGCCAGCCCGATCGTCACCAACCTGCAGATCAGAAATTCGCGTAACGTCAGGCTGGCGAATGGCAAGACAGTGCGGCGGCTCGGCTGCCTGTTCCTCGATCTGCCGCGGCCGATGATGGCGGCGGTGCAGCGGTATATTCTCAATCTGGAGCGGGAGCAGAATGCGCGGATGAGCGGATTGGGGTGAAACGTCATCCGCAACCGTGACCACTCTGCAGCAGCTATAATGCGATTTATGCGACGTCTGTGCCTCATTCTCATGCTGCTGGTTCTCCCGCTCCAGGTTTCCTGGGCTGCGGTGAGCAGCTATTGCAAGCATGAAAGCGGGACGGCAGCGCAGCACTTCGGTCATCACTATCATCAGCATAAAATCAAGGCTGCCGACAAAACGTCCGCCGATGCGCCGATCCAGGTCGATATGGATTGCACGTTTTGTTTCGCCAGCGCATTTGGCATGATCACCGTGCAGTCGACTACCGCGTCGGCAGATGTACCGCAAGCAGCACCGGCGTTTGCCAAAACGGTTTTTCTGGCGTCAATTCGACCTGACAGGCCCGAGCGGCCCAAGTGGATGCGTGCCGTCTGATCCGGCACGCTCGCTCTCCTTCTCTACTTCCCCTCATTCCCAGTAGGCACTAGCGCGTGTTGCCGGATTCCTTTGTCCATTCAACAAGGAGAATTCGATGCACAAGTTGTTTTGGCCGCTTTCATTGGCGGCGCTGGTACACGTTGCCGCGTTTGCGCAAGCGCAAACCGTTAGTCCCGGGCGCACGGCCCCCGTTTTTGTTGCCGCATCCGCCATTTCTCCCGCCGGCATCCTGTCCTTGCCAGCGGCACTGGACCTGGCATTCGAAGCCAATCCGGAAATTGCGGTGGCCAGGCGTGAAGTCGACGCCAACGATGGCGCGGTGCACCAGGCGGGCTTGTGGCGCAATCCCGAACTGGCCGCTGCCGTCGAGGATACCCAAAAGGCCACCCGCACCACCACGCTGCAACTAAACCAGCCGATCGAACTGGGCGGCAAGCGCCAGGCACGCGTGACCGCGGCCGAACGCAGCCGCGACGCGGCCCGGGCTGAACTCGCGGCCAAGCGGTCGGATGTGCGTGCGGCAGTCATTTCAGCCTTCCATGAAGTGCTGATTGCGCAGGAACGCCACCGCCTGGCACAGTCATCGGTGGCACTCGCACAACAGGCTACCTCTGCGGCGTCCAGGCGTGTCATCGCCGGCAAGATCTCGCCGGTAGAAGAGACCCGGGCCCGTGTCGCGCAATCGGGCGTGCGGATCGAACTGGCGCAGGCCGCGAGCGAGCTGGCCAACTCCCGCAAGCGGCTCGCCGCGACTTGGGGAAGCCTCCGGCCCGGCTTCGAACGTGTCGAGGGCGAAGTTGACAGGCTGCCTGACTTACCCAACCTGAGCGAGCTGGTGCAACGGCTGCGGCAATCGCCGCATCTGATACGCGCCCGCATCGAGGTTGAGCGACGCCAGGCGCTATCGCAGGTCGAACGGGGGCGGCAGACACCGGACATCACGCTCAGCGTCGGCGCCAAGCGCGACGAGCAGCTGGGACGCACGCAAGCCATTTTCGGCGTATTCATTCCGCTGCCATTGTTCGACCGCAACCAGGGCAATCTGCAGGAAGCGGTCAGCCGGACAGCCAAGGCACACGACGAGCTGACTGCGATCGAAATACGTCTGGGCGCCGACCTGACGCAGGCCCATGAACGGCTCAATACCGCACGCCAGGAAGTTCATTTGCTGCGCGGTGACATCTTGCCGGGCGCACAAAGCGCCTATGACGCGGCGACCACGGGCTTTGAGTTCGGCAAGTTCAGCTTTTTGGAAGTGCTCGATGCACAACGCACGCTCCTGCAAGCCCAATCCCAATATTTGCGCGCGCTATCAGAAACCCACCGCGCCGCCACCGACGTCGATCGCATCGTCGGCATCAGCGACATCAAGAAGTAGCCGGAGAGAAGATGAATACCAGACAAAAAACAAGCATCGCCGTCATCATCATCGTTGCAGCGTTGCTTGCCGCACTGATCCTGATGGTCGACAAGCCGGCACCCGCCGGCGATGACCATGCCGTCCAAGCGGAAGCGAGCCACGGGCACGACGACGAAAAGGCGCACGCCGATGCCGAGGCCGGACACAAGGAGGCCGCAGACCACACCGACACCGGACATCCTGAAAGTGCCGCGTTCAAAGGACCGCATGGTGGCCAGCTGTTCACAAAGGACGATGTCAGTATCGAGATGGTGCTCGCCGAAGAAGGCGGCAGCGCCCGTTTCCTGGCCTATCTGAACAAAGGTGGCAAGCCGCTGGCACCGGCGGCCGGCCAGGTATCGGTGACCCTGGCCAGGCCCGATGGGTCGAAACAGGACATTCCATTCGTACCGGAAAAGGAGGCGCTCAAGAGTACGCTGCCGATTCCCGAGCCCCATGTGTTCGAAGCAACGATCACAGCGCAGGTCGGCAATGCGCAGCACGTCTTCACGTTCTCGCAGCAGGAAGGCAAAATCGCGCTGTCGGATGCCCAAATGCGCAGCAGCGGCGTCACGGTCCAGACCGCCGGTCCGGCGCACATCCGGAACAGTGCGCAATTTCCCGGTGAAATCAAGTTCAACGAAGACCGCACCGCGCACGTCGTGCCACGCTTTGCCGGCGTGGTCGAATCAGTCCAGGCCAGTCTGGGCCAGCCGGTCAAGAAAGGACAAGTCATCGCCGTCATCACCAGCGGCGACGTCTCCGAGCAACGCAGCGCGTTAATGACGGCACAGCAGCGTTTGGCACTGGCACAGATCACCCACGCGCGTGAAAAAAAACTGTGGGAAGAAAAGATCTCGGCGCAACAGGATTACCAGCAAGCGCAGCAGGCCCTGCGGGAAGCGGAAATCGCCACCCGCAACGCACAGCAAAAACTCAATGCGCTCGGCGCCGGCGGCGCCACCCAGGGCGCGCTGAGTCGCTATGCCATCCGTGCACCGTTCGATGGCATGGTGGTGGAAAAACACATCGCGCTGGGGGAATCCGTGAAGGAAGACGCCAACGTGTTTACGATCTCCGACCTCTCAACCGTGTGGGCCGAGATCGCGGTGCCGGCCAATCAGCTCATTCTGGTGCGCGTGGGCGCAGACGCGAGCGTCAAGGCAACGGCATTCGATGCGCAGACCGGCGGCAAGGTGTCGTATGTCGGCGCCTTGCTGGGCGAACAAACTCGCACCGCCAAGGCCCGCATCGTGCTGGCCAACCCGCAGGGGGCATGGCGGCCCGGACTCTTCGTCAATGTCGACATCAATGCCGGCGACGCCGATGTCCCGGTAGCGGTGGCGGCCGATGCTATCCAGACGGTTAACGACAAGACCGTCGTTTTCCTGCGCGTGCCGGGCGGGTTTATCGCCCAACCGGTCACGACCGGGCGCAGCGACGGCAAGCAGGTCGAGATCGTCAAGGGCTTGCAGCCGGGCGCGCAATACGCGGGCGCCGGCAGCTTCGTGGTCAAGTCGGAGCTTGGCAAGGCCAGCGCCGAACACACGCATTAATGCGGGAAAGACACCATCATGTTTGAACGCCTCATTCAATTCGCCATCGAGCACCGCTGGCTGGTGCTGCTGGCCGTGCTGGGCATGGCCGGCTACGGCGTCTACAGCTATTCGCAGCTGCCGATCGACGCAGTACCCGACATCACCAACGTCCAGGTGCAGATCAATACGTCGGCGCCCGGCTATTCACCGCTGGAAACCGAGCAGCGCATCAGCTTTCCGATCGAGACTGTCATGGCCGGCCTGCCGCACCTGGATCAAACGCGCTCACTGTCGCGCTACGGCCTGTCACAAGTTACGGTGATCTTCAAGGATGGCACCGACATCTACTTTGCCCGCCAGCTGGTCAATGAGCGCATCCAGGACGCGAAGAGCCGCCTGCCGGCCGGCATCGACCCGGCGATGGGGCCGATCTCGACCGGCCTGGGTGAAATCTACCTGTGGACCGTCGAAGCCAGGGAGGGCGCCAAAAAGCCCGACGGCACACCGTACACGCCGACCGATCTGCGCGAGATTCAGGACTGGCTGATCAAGCCGCAGCTGCGCAACGTCGCCGGCGTCACGGAGATCAACTCGATCGGCGGCTACGCGAAGCAATACCATGTTGCGCCAACGCCGGAAAAGCTCGCGTCGTACGGCCTGACCCTGCAGCATGTGGTGACCGCACTGGAACGCAACAACGGCAACGTCGGCGCCGGCTACATCGAAAAGCGCGGTGAACAATACCTGATCCGCGCGCCGGGCCAGGTACGCTCGATGGAAGATATCCGCAACATCATCCTCGGCACTGTCCAGGGTGTGCCGATCCGCATTCGCGATGTGGCCGAGGTCGAGGTCGGCCGGGAATTGCGCACGGGCGCCGCCACCGAGAATGGCCGTGAAGTAGTGCTCGGCACGGTGTTCATGCTGATCGGGCAAAACAGCCGCGCGGTATCGCAAGCGGTCGACAGGAAAATGGTCGAGATCAACCGCACACTGCCCGACGGTATCCATGCGATCACCGTCTATGACCGCACCGTGCTGGTGGACAAGGCGATCAATACCGTCAAGAAAAACCTGGTCGAAGGAGCGGTACTGGTCATCGCGGTGCTGTTCCTGTTTCTCGGCAATATCCGCGCCGCGCTGATCACCGCCGCCGTCATTCCGCTGGCGATGCTGTTCACCTTCACCGGCATGGTGTCGAACCACATCAGCGCCAACCTGCTGAGCCTGGGTGCACTGGACTTCGGCATCATCATCGACGGCGCCGTGGTGATTGTCGAAAACTGCGTGCGACGACTGGCGCATGCGCAGTCGCGCCTCGGCCGGCCGCTCACCCGAGCCGAACGGTTTCATGAAGTGTTTGCGGCGTCGCGCGAGGCAAGGCGACCGCTGCTGTTCGGCCAGCTGATCATCATGATCGTGTACCTGCCGATCTTTGCGCTGACCGGGGTCGAAGGGAAGATGTTTCACCCGATGGCATTCACGGTGGTGCTTGCCTTGCTGGGTGCGATGATTCTGTCGGTGACCTTCATTCCCGCGGCCGTCGCGCTGTTCATCGGCAACAAGGTGAATGAAAAGGAAAACCCGTTGATGCGGGTGGCCACGCGCGCCTATGAACCGCTGCTGGCGCGGGTCATGGCCAACAAGCCGGTGGTGCTGACGTTCGTGGCCGCGGTGCTGGTCCTGTCGGCATTGATCGGCTCGCGGCTGGGCAGCGAGTTCGTGCCGAACCTCAATGAAGGCGACTTTGCGATCCAGGCGCTGCGCATTCCGGGCACCAGCCTGTCGCAGTCGGTGGCGATGCAGCAGCAACTGGAACGCACGCTCAAGGCCGAGTTTCCGGAAATTGAACGGGTGTTCGCCCGCACCGGCACCGCAGAAGTCGCGTCCGATCCGATGCCGCCCAATATTTCAGACGGCTACATCATGTTGAAGCCGGTCGATCAATGGCCGGCGCCGCGGAAGACGCGCGACGAATTGCTCGCCGCCGTGCAGGCGACCGTGAACAAGATCCCGGGCAGCAATTACGAATTTTCCCAGCCGATTCAGCTGCGCTTCAATGAATTGATTTCCGGCGTGCGCAGCGATGTCGCGGTCAAGGTGTTTGGCGATGAAATGGAAACGCTCAACGCCACGGCCAATTCCATCGCGGCAGTGATGCAAAAGATCCCGGGCGCGGCCGAAGTCAAGGTCGAGCAAACCACCGGCCTGCCGATGCTGACGGTAAACATCGATCGGGAAAAGACCGCACGCTACGGACTCAACATCGGCGATGTGCAAGACAACATCGCAATGGCGATCGGCGGCCGGGAAACCGGCACGCTGTTCCAGGGCGATCGGCGCTTCGACATCATCGTGCGCTTGCCCGAATACCTGCGCAGCGACCTCGAAGCACTCAAGCGCTTGCCGATTCCATTGCCGTCGGCGGCGGGCAATGGCCAGCAGACCAGTTACCTTCCGCTGGGCGAAATCGCCAGTATCGAACTGGCGCCGGGCCCGAACCAGATCAGCCGCGAAAACGGAAAACGACGCATTGTCGTCAGCGCCAATGTACGCGGGCGTGACCTCGGTTCATTTGTCGCCGATGCAGAACAGCAGATCCGGCAGCAGGTGAAGGTGCCTGCCGGGTATTGGACCACATGGGGCGGCCAGTTCGAAAACCTGCAGTCGGCTGCCAAGCGCCTGCAGATCGTGGTACCGGTCGCCTTGCTGCTGGTGTTGACGCTGCTGTTTGCGATGTTCAACAACCTCAAGGATGGCATCCTCGTATTCACCGGCATTCCGTTTGCGCTGACCGGCGGCATCATTGCCCTGTGGATGCGGGGGATTCCGCTGTCGATCTCGGCGGCCGTCGGTTTCATTGCGCTGTCCGGGGTGGCGGTGCTCAACGGCCTGGTCATGATTTCTTTCATTCGCAACCTGCGCGAAGAAGGACGCTCGCTGGACAGCGCCATTCATGAAGGTGCGCTGACCCGCTTGCGACCGGTTCTGATGACGGCGCTGGTCGCGTCGCTCGGCTTCGTGCCGATGGCGATTGCGACCGGCACCGGCGCCGAGGTCCAGCGCCCGCTGGCGACGGTTGTCATCGGCGGCATCCTGTCGTCGACGATCCTGACCTTGCTGGTATTGCCGCTGCTGTATCAACTGGCGCATCGTCGTGACCCGGAAGAGGTCGTCGACGACCTCGGCCTTCACCAGCCGGTCAAGCGGCCTGCGCTGTGGAAAAGATGGCGCTGGTCGGTCTCGGGCAAGGGAGCATGACGATGGGCGCCGGACACACGCATGCCATCCCCGGGAACGGCAACGAACGCGCGTTATGGCTTGCCCTGGCGCTGATGACGGGTTAGGAGCGTGCCCGAAGGAAAAGCCGGAAGTGGCCAGCGACGTCGGCTTCATCGCGCTGACGGACGTCGCGGCTGAGTTCGGCGGGATCATGCTGCCGTACCTGAAGCATGCATGGGAAGCCCGCCTGGCCCGGGGCAAAGACGGCAAAGCCGACCTGCCGGAGGCGATCCTGAAGTTTCACCTATACCTGCATGTTCATCATGTCCTGATAAGCAGACACCAGCTTGTTACGCACCTGCACGGTGGCCTGGAATGAAATGCTGGCCTTCTGCATCGAAATCATCACGTCCGACAAATTCACGCTGTCATCCCCGAGCACAAAGCGCTGGCCGAGCTGCTGCGCCTTCTGCTGCGTGTCGCTGACCTGATCGAGCGAGGCCTTCAGCGCAGCGGCGAAGTCCAGCTTGCCTGCCGTTTTTTCCCCCTGCAGCGGATCAATCGCCCCCTGCGCGCGCGCCGCGGCCGCCTTCAATTGCCCCACCATCGCCTCGATCCTGCTGGTATCGATCCCTGTCATGTCGCACTGCTCCATTCAAATCATGAACGGTGACGATAGCATGCAGGCCCGCCGGCCGGCCGGCGATAAGGCGCGGGAATAACGCTCTGATCGGACGATTGAAAATCGGGCGCACCTCGATAATGCCAGTGGCCACTAAACTCTGGAATCAACGAGAAGCAATTGAACCCGACAATCATCCTGAACGGCCGCAACGCCGCAAGCAAGCCATGGCGGTAGAAGCCGACTTCGCCCCGGCGCCCGGCCTGATGCAGCTTGCGCGCACGCCGGGCGCCCGGAAAATATTCCTGATGCTGGGCGTAGCCGGCGTGATCGCGATCATGGCCGCCATACTGATGTGGAGCCAGAAGCCCGACTACCGCGTGCTGTTCTCGAATTTCTCGGACCGCGACGGCGGCGCGATCGTCGCTTCCCTGCAGCAGTTGAACATACCGTACAAGTTCGCCGAAGGCGGCGGCGCCATCCTGGTGCCAGCTACCGATGTGCACGACGCGCGCCTGAAACTGGCGTCGCAAGGATTGCCCAAGGGCGGCAGCGTCGGCTTCGAGCTGATGGAAAACCAGAAGCTTGGCGTGTCCCAGTTCCTCGAACAGGTGAATTTCCAGCGCGCGCTGGAAGGCGAGCTGGCGCGATCGATTCAGTCGATCGCGGCGGTGCAGTCAGCGCGCGTGCACCTGGCGCTGCCCAAGGCATCGGTATTTGTGCGCGACCAGCAGAAACCCACCGCATCGGTGCTGCTGAACCTGCATCCCGGCCGTACGCTGGACCAGCAGCAGGTCAGCGCCATCGTGCATCTGGTCGCCAGCAGCGTCCCCGACCTGCCGGCCCGCAACGTCACTGTGGTCG
Source organism: Pseudomonadota bacterium (assembly GCA_040387375.1). GTDB lineage: Bacteria > Pseudomonadota > Gammaproteobacteria > Burkholderiales > Burkholderiaceae_D > JAZKDW01. The sequence goes on along the minus strand of JAZKDW010000010.1, from coordinate 76,450 downwards.
ACCAGAACGGCAGCCTGATCTCGTCGCCCGACAAGCCGGCCAGCACCAATACGCTCGATCCGTCGCAGCTGAAATACGTGCAGGAGCTGCAGCAGAACATCAGTCGGCGCATCGAATCCATCATCGCCCCGCTCGTCGGCCCCGATAACGTGCGCGCGGAAGCCACCGCCGAAGTCGATTTTTCGCATACCGAACAGGCGGCGGAAATCTACAAGCCCAACCAGGCGGCCGATGCGGCCGCGATCCGCAGCCAGCAATCGAGCGAGTCGCAGAGTGGCGGACGCACGCAGGCCGCCGGCGTGCCGGGCGCGCTCTCCAACCAGCCGCCTGCGCCGGCATCCGCACCGCTGACCGCCGCGCCGGCCACCCCTGCCGCGCTGGCGCCATCGGGTCCGATGCAAAAGGACACCACCGTCAACTATGAAGTCGACAAGACCATCCGCTACGTGCAGCAGCCCATGGGCGGCCTGAAGCGCCTTTCGGTGGCGGTAGTCGTCAACTACAGGCAGGAAACCGACAAGGCCGGCAAGCTTGTGATGAAAGCCTTGACCGAGCCGGAAAAAGCGCAGATCACGGAACTGGTGAAACAGGCGATGGGCTACAGCCAGGCACGGGGCGATACGCTCAGTGTCGCAAACAGCCCCTTCGCCCGCGCCGAACCGGAAAAAATCGCCAACCTGCCGCTGTGGGAACGGCCGGGCGCAACCGACCTCGCCATCACCATCGGCAAATACCTGATCGCTGCGCTGGTGTTGCTCTATCTTTACCTGGGCCATCTGAAGCCGATGCTGAAAACGCTGTCGGACAGCACCGCCATGCAGCCCGCATTAGTCGACCACAGTGACGCCGTGGTGCAACTCCAGCAGCCGGAACCGGTGCCGGCGATCGCGCCGGAACCACCCGTCCCGCCGCGCACCTACCAGGAAAACCTGGACGCGGCCCGGCGGCTGGCAAGGCAGGACCCGAAAGTAGTGGCCAACGTGATCAAGGAATGGGTGGGCGGAATTGAGTGAGATCGGCATCAAGAAGGCAGCCATCCTGATGCTCGCGCTGGGCGAGGATGAGGCGGCGGAAGTCATGAAATTTCTCGACCCGCGCGAAGTGCAGAAGCTGGGCGTTTCCATGTCGTCGATGAAATCGGTGATGAGCGACGAACTGGAAGAAGTGCTCGATGATTTTTATACCGAGACCGCGCAGAATACCTCGTTCGGCCTCAACTCGGACGACTATATCCGCAATGTGCTGATCAAGGCGCTGGGAGACGACAAGGCCGCCTCGCTGCTGAACCGGATCCTCGGCACGCGCGAGACCGGCGGCATCGAAAGCCTGAAGTGGATGGATGCAAAATCAGTGTCGGAACTGATACGCAACGAACATCCGCAAATCATCGCCACCATCCTGGTCCATCTCGAGCCCTATCATGCATGCGAGGTGATGAACCATTTCAGCGAAAGCCTGCGCAATGACGCGGTGCTGCGCATCGCCACGCTCGATGGTGTCCAGCCAGCGGCGCTGGATGAACTGAACGAAGCGCTGACCCGCCTGCTGACCGGGAACAAGGGTTTCAAGAAACCGATGGGCGGCATCCAGGCAACCGCGGAAATCCTCAACTTCCTGAGCGGCGAAAGCGAAACCTCGGTGATGAACACGCTCAAGAATTATGACGCCGACATGGCGCAGAAAATCATGGACGAGATGTTCATCTTCGACAGCATCGTCAACATCGAGGACCGCAACATCCAGCTGATCCTGCGCGAAGTCGAATCCGATTCGCTGATCACCGCCCTCAAGGGCGCAAGCCAGGAGTTGCGCGACAAGATATTCAAGAACATGTCGGAACGCGCCGCCGAAATGATGCGCGAGGATCTAGAAGCGAAGGGACCGGTGCTGTTGTCCGAAGTCGAAACGCAGCAGAAAGCCATCATGCAGATCGTGCGCACCATGGCCGACGAAGGCAAGATCACGCTAGGCGCAAGAGGCACCGACGCTTATGTCTAACGCACTGCCGAAAGCGCAGCAGAGCGCCTACCAGCGCTGGGAAATGGCCTCCTTCGATACCGAACCGCCGGCGCCGGCGCCGGTCAAGGCCGATCCCGGCGTGGCGGCGGCACATGCGCAAGCGCTGGCGATGGCCGCGCAACAGATGGCAATCGTACGCGAACTGGCGCGCCTTGAAGGCTTGGCGGAAGGCCATGCGGCCGGGCTGGCCGAAGGGCTGGAGCAAGGCCGCGCCCAGGCCGCGCAGGAACAAATCCATCTGCAGCAGATCGCCGCCAGCCTCGGCTCCGCCGTCGCGCAATCCGGGCAGCGGATGGCCGAGGAGCTGTTGACGCTGGCGCTCGACCTGGCGCGCGCAATGCTGAAATCGGCGCTCGCCGTACGTCCGGAACTGGTGCTGCCCATCGTCGGCGAAGCCGTGCATTACCTGCCCAGTCTGCAACTACCGGCCCTGCTGTTCCTGCATCCGGACGATGCGGCGCTAGTCAGGGAACACATGGGCAACGAACTCGGCATGGCCGGCTGGCGGCTGGTCGAAGATACCCATCTCGAACGCGGCGGTTGCCGGGTCGAAACCGCCAGCAACCAGATCGACGGCACGCTGGCGACACGCTGGCAACGCCTGGCCGCGGCATTGGGCCAGAACGCGGACTGGCTGGCGCCGTGACATCCACGCCCGCCGGCCCGCACTGGCAAACTTACCTGCGCGATTGCTCCGCGCTGCTCGCGCTGGCCGAGCCGATGCGGGTTTCGGGGCGCGTCACCCGTGTTGCCGGCCTGGTGATGGAGGCCGTGGGTCTCAAGCTCGCGGTCGGCAGCGCCTGCACCATACCGCTGGCCAATGGCGCGGCGCTGGAAGCGGAAGTCGTCGGTTTCGAAAATGACCGCCTGCTGCTGATGCCGCACAGCGATGTCGAAGGCATCGTTCCCGGCGCCCAGGTATTTCCGGCGGACACCGCCAACAGGCTGCCGCCGCCCGGCGCCGTCACCCATGCGCGGCGCCGCATGAGCGACCGCGGCCGGCATCTGCCGGTAGGTCCGGAATTACTGGGCCGGGTGCTGGACGGCGCCGGCCGCCCGCTCGACAACCTTGACCCGCTGCACGCGGCGCACACCGGCCCGCTCAGCGTCCGCGCCGGCAATCCGCTGGCGCGCGCGCCGATCACGGATATTCTCGATGTCGGCGTGCGTGCCATCAACAGCATGCTGACGGTGGGACGCGGACAGCGCATGGGACTGTTTGCCGGTTCCGGCGTCGGCAAGAGCGTTTTGCTCGGCATGATGGCGCGCTACACCAGCGCCGACGTGATCGTGGTCGGGCTGATCGGCGAACGCGGCCGCGAGGTCAAGGAATTCATAGAACAGATCCTCGGGCCGGAAGGCCTGGCGCGCTCGGTGGTGGTAGCCGCGCCGGCCGACACGCCGGCGCTGATGCGGCTGCAGGGTGCCGCTTATGCAAGCACGATCGCCGAACATTTCCGCGACCAGGGCCAGCATGTGCTTCTGATCATGGATTCGCTGACGCGCTACGCGATGGCGCAGCGCGAGATCGCGCTTGCCATCGGCGAACCGCCCGCCACCAAGGGTTATCCGCCATCGGTGTTCGCCAAGCTGCCGGCCCTGGTTGAACGCGCCGGCAACGGCAAGAGCGGTGGCGGTTCGATCACCGCGTTTTATACCGTGCTGACCGAAGGCGATGACCAGCAGGATCCGATCGCTGACGCCGCGCGCGCCATCCTCGACGGCCATATCGTGCTCGATCGCACGCTGGCCGAAAGCGGACACTACCCGGCGATCGACATCGAACAATCGATCAGCCGCGCCATGCACAACATCACGACGGCGGAGCATCAGAAACACACACGCCGCCTGAAGCAGCTCACCTCGCGCTACCAGCGCAACCGCGACCTGATCAGCGTCGGCGCCTACAGCGCGGGCAGCGATCCGGTGCTGGACCAGGCAATCGCCCTGCACCCGCGGATCGAGACTTTCCTGCAGCAGGGCATACATGAACAGGCCGGCGTAGCCGAGAGCTTGGGGCAACTTGCCGCGCTATTCGAGTGATGGGCCGCGTGCGGACGACAATATAATCGACGAATATGGCCATCCCTTCCGCAATCGAGACCCTGATCGAACTGGCGTCCAAAGACACCGACGACGCTGCCCGCCGGCTGGGACGGGCCATCGCCGCCGCCGACGAGGCCGAGCAGAAGCACATCCTGCTGGTGCAGTACCGCGACGAGTACGGCGCGCGCCTGCAGGAAAAGCTGGCGGCCGGACTGGCCGCAATGGAATGCCGCAATTTCCAGCTGTTCCTGGTCAAGCTCGACGATGCAATTGTCGGCCAGCAGTTGGTGGTGCGCGATGCGCGCAGGCGTATCGAGCAGGAGCGCAGCGCGTGGCAAGCCAGCGAACGCAAGCGCATGTCCTACCGCACGCTGGCCACCCGTGCCCGCACGGTGCGGCAGCACCAGGAAATCCGGCACGACCAGAAACAAACCGACGAACACGCCGCCAGACGGCATCTTTACAGACGGTAAACCATGATGACACCCGCGATACTGAATCCGATCGGCAGCCCGCCAGCCGCCGCGCCGGCGTCAAGACAGAATGCGGGCGGTGCGCCGTTTGGCGAGGTGCTGTCGCGCCAGATTTCAAAAAAAGATGCGCTCGATGCCGCCGGCAAGCGCCAGCCGGCGGAAGGCGGCAAGGCCGATGCCGCCGGCAAGCCCGGCAAAACGAACGAGTGGGACACCCGGGAGGATCACGTGGAGGCAGCAAGCGCTTCAGCGGAATTGCTCATGCTGGTAACGAACCTGAGCGGCGCCGAAGTCCAGCCGACAGCAGCGGCGGTGACAGCCGGCGCCGCTGCGGCAGTGGCCGCGCTGCCGGTGGAATTGCGGCCAGAACCCAGCGCCGCGGATCCCGCCACTACCCTGATCACTCCGGCGACGGCCGCGGCATTGCCGGCGCACGAACCGGCAACCGCCCTGCCCGCGCCCGCCATCGCTGCCGCATCCGGGCTCGCCCGGCAGGCAGACGAACCGGCGCCCGTGACGCCATCGATACCAGGGAGTACGCCCAAGCTGACAAACAACACGGTGTCCGATTCGGGACACCGCTCTGCCCCCGCAACGCCTTTCCAGCCCGCTCTTTCCAGCGCAGCGCCGGCGCTCTCCGACACCGCAACGCCTGCGGAATCCACCACCGTTTCGCCACCGGTTTCCGCCGTGCGCAGCAGCGCCAGCGAGCCGGACGTGCAACTCGCTGCCAGCAACCAGCCTGCCGCCGTGCCGCCGGCCGTTCCGCAGGCAGCGATGAATACCGCACCGGCCGCCAACGTGCCTCAGGCCGACCGGATCGGACCGCAAGTCGGCGCCAGCGGATGGGACCAGGCGGTCGGACAAAAGGTAGTCTGGATGGCCGCAGGCGCGCAATCGAGCGCATCGCTGACGCTCAATCCGCCCGATCTCGGCCCGCTGCAGGTCGCGCTGTCGGTAGTCAACAATCAAGCCACGATCAGCTTTACGGCGGCACAGCCGGAAGTGCGCCAGGCGCTGGAAGCGGCGCTGCCGAAACTGCGCGAGATGCTGGACGATGCCGGCATCCGGATGGGCCAGACCAGCGTCAATGCGGGCACACAGCAACAGCACGGCGGACATGCCGACACGCACCAGTTGTCGCGCAGCTCGGCCGCGTCCGGCAGTGTCGTCGAGGCGCCACTCCCCATCATGCGCGGCCAGCAGGCCGGCGGCACGCAAGGACTGGTCGATACCTTCGCCTGAACCCCGTTCCGGGTCCGCAAGATGCGCCGATATGCACCCTAATCGCCCCTCTTTTCGAGCGATCCCGGGCGCCCGCTTTTTCCGATAATAGGCGCAGTCCACTCTAACGCCGCACCACAGGAAACATCATGGCGACATCCGCCCCCCGATCCGCTCCCCGCCCCGTCCGTCCCGCACCGGCCATCAGTCCCGAACCGCCAGCCGAAAAAAAGCCGGCCCGCATTTTCCTGTGGATCCTGATCGCCATTCTGCTGCTGGCAGGCGGCGCCGCCGGCACCTGGTACCTGCTCAGCCAGAGCAGCAAGCCGGCGCCGCTGCCGCCTCCGGTCTTTGTCGTGCTGGAACCGTTCACTGTCAATTTGCAGGACGGCGGCGGCGAATACCTGCATCTTTCCATCACGCTGCAAGTCACCGACACCGCCCAGGCCGATCAGCTGAAGCTATATTTGCCGCAACTGCGCAGCCGCCTGCTGTTCCTGCTGTCCAGCCAGACCTCGTCCGAGATCACGACAGTGGAAGGCAAGAAAAAGCTGGCGGCGGACATCGCCGCGCAAAGCACGCTGCCGTTCACGCCGCAAGGCAAGCCGCACAAAGTGTCTAACGTGTTTTTCACGTCCTTTGTCATCCAGTAGCGCCATGGCCGACAATTTTCTCTCGCAGGATGAAGTCGACGCGCTGCTCCAGGGCGTCGGCAATATCGTCACGCCGGATGTGCCGCTGCCGGCGCCGGCCGACCCATGGCCCGCGCCGGCCAGCAGCGCCGGCGTGCGTCCCTACGACCTCGCCAACCAGGAACGCATCGTGCGCGGCCGGATGCCGATGCTGGAAATTATCAACGAGCGTTTTGGCCGTCTGCTGCAGACCGCGCTGCTCAATTTCCTGCACTGCAGCGTCGACATATCGATGGGACCGGTACGGGTTTACAAATATAGTGAATTCATCAGCGACCTGACCATCCCGGCCAACATCAACCTGGTCCAGATGAAACCGCTGCGCGGCACCGGGCTGGTTGTGTTCGACTCGAACCTGGTCTTCCTGTTCGTCGACAACCTGTTCGGCGGCGACGGCCGCTTCCATACCCGGGTCGAGGGCCGCGATTTCACGCAGGCGGAACAACGCATCATCCGCCGCATCCTGGGCATTGTGCTGGAAACGTATGCCAAGTCGTGGCAGCCGGTGTATCCGGTCCAGTTCGAGTACATGCGTTCCGAAATGAATACCCTGTTCGCCAATATCACGCCAACCAATGAAGTTGTAGTGGCCACCACCTTCACGATCCAGCTCGGTCCGGTCAGCGGCCAGATGCATTTCTGCACGCCGTACTCGATGATCGAACCGATACGCAACCTGCTCGCCAGCAATCTGAAAGATGAAACGGTGGACATGGACAAGCGCTGGATCCGTCTGATGACACAACAGATACAGACCGCGGAAGTCGAGCTGGTGGCCGACCTCGGCACCGCAAGATCGACGCTGGGCGCGATCCTCGACCTCAAGGCAGGCGACGTGCTTCCGCTCTCCATCGCCGACACCGTGCAAGCCACCGTCGACGGCGTGCCGGTGATGGCCTGCAGTTACGGCAAGCTGAATGGCCAGTACGCATTACGCGTCGAGAAACTGATCCATGGCACGGATGAAACCACGCAAGGAGATAAACATGGCTGAGCACAATGAGCCACAGGCACAGGCGGATGACGACTGGACGACGATGGCGGCGCAGCCGCAGCCCGCAAGCGCCGGCGTGTTCCAGGATTTTGCCGGCGCCGGCACAAAAAGCACGCAGAACGATATCGATTTCATCCTCGACATCCCGGTGCAGCTGACGGTCGAACTCGGACGCACCAAGATCGCGATCAAGAACCTGCTGCAACTGGCTCACGGTTCGGTGGTCGAGCTCGACCGGCTGGCGGGCGAACCGCTCGATGTGCTGGTCAACGGCTGCCTGATCGCACAAGGCGAAGTGGTGGTCGTCAACGACAAATTCGGGCTGCGCCTGACTGATATCGTCACGCCCGCCGACCGCATCCGGAAACTCAACAAATGAAGCAGCGTTGCCTGGCCGGCGCGGCACTGCTGGTCTGCAGCAGCGCCGCGGCACAAACCGGCCCGGGTACCACCGGCAGCCTGCTGCAGGTGGTGCTGGGCCTGGCCGTTGTGCTCGGCCTGATGGCCGCCGCCGCATGGGCGCTGAAGCGTTTCGGTGTCGCCCGGCCGGCGGGCGGCGCCACGGTCAGGATCGTCGGCGGCGTCTCGGTCGGCAACCGCGAGCGTGTCATGGTGGTCGAAGTCGGCGAGCAATGGATCGTCGTCGGCGTGGCGGCGGGACGCGTCAGCGCGCTGTCCACCATGCCGCGGCAGGCGCATGCGCCGGAAGCCGCATCAGTGCCGCGGGATCATTTCGCGGCCCGCTTCAAGCGAGCAATCGAACAGCGCCATGGCAATTGAAACAGGTCGGATGACAAGCGCCGCGCGGCTGCTGTGGCGCTGCCTGCCGGTAGTCCTGTGCGGCCTGCCGCTGGCCGCCGCCGCGCAGGGATTGCCGGCGCTGACCAGCACACCCACTGCCGGCGGCGGCCAGGCTTACTCGCTCAGCCTGCAGACCCTGCTTCTGCTGACCTCGCTGTCGTTCCTGCCGGCGGCGATGCTGGTGATGACCAGCTTCACGCGCATCATCATCGTGCTGTCGCTGCTGCGGCAGGCGCTGGGCACCCAGAGCGTGCCGCCTAACCAGGTGCTGGTGGCGCTGGCGCTGTTCCTGACGCTGTTCGTCATGGGTCCGGTATTCGACCGCATTCATGCCGAGGCCTATAAGCCCTTCTCCGAAAACAAGATTTCGATCACCAGCGCGCTGGAAAAAGGCGTGGTCCCGCTGAAGGAATTCATGCTCCGGCAAACCCGCCAGACCGACCTCGCCCTGTTCGTCAAGCTCTCCCGCGGTCCGCAGCTGCAAGGCCCGGAAGATGTGCCTTTGCGGGTGCTGATCCCGGCCTTCATCACCAGCGAGCTGAAGACCGCTTTCCAGATCAGTTTCTCGATCTTCATTCCGTTCCTGATCATCGACATGGTCGTGGCCAGCGTCCTCATGTCGATGGGCATGATGATGATGTCGCCCGCGATCGTGTCGCTGCCTTTCAAGCTGATGCTGTTCGTGCTGGTCGATGGCTGGCAGCTGCTGATCGGCTCGCTGGCCCAAAGTTTTTACTGAGGACTGACCGATGACACCCGAAAGCGTCATGACCCTGGGCCGCCACGCGATGGAAACCACGCTGATGGTGGCGGCCCCAATGCTGCTGGTGGCGCTGGCCATCGGCCTGCTGGTCAGCATCTTTCAGGCGGCCACGCAAATCAATGAGATGACACTTTCCTTCATCCCCAAGCTGGTTGGCATCTTCATCGCCCTGATCGTCGCCGGGCCGTGGATGCTGTCGGTCATGCTCGACTACATGCGGCAGGTGCTGACCGGCATCCCATCCATGGTCGGATGATCACCGTCACCAGCGCCGAACTGCAGACCTGGATCGCCGCCCTGCTGTGGCCGCTGACCCGCATCCTCGGACTGGTCAGCGCCGCGCCGGTGTTCGGCAACCGCAGCGTGCCGGTCAGGATCAAGCTGGCGCTGGGCGTGATGCTGACGCTGGTGATCGCGCCGGGCGTGCCGGCGCTGCCGGCGCTGGATCCGATGTCGGCCGCCGGCCTGCTGATCCTGGTCCAGCAATTCATCATCGGCCTTGCCATGGGCTTCGCGATGCGCATCGTCTTTACCGCCGTCGAAATGGCGGGTGAACTCACCGGCCTGACCATGGGTCTGGGTTTCGCCACTTTCTTCGATCCTATGACACGCGGACAGTCCTCGGCGATCAGCCAGTTTCTGTCGCTGCTGGCGATCCTGGTGTTCCTGGCCGCGAACATCCATCTGGCCCTGCTCGCCACGCTGGCCGACAGCTTCACCACGATGCCGATATCGGCAACGCCGGCCGGCGCGCTCCGTTTCCAGCAGCTCGCACAATGGGGCGCGCAGATCTTCAGCGCCGGCGTCCAGCTTGCGCTGCCGATGGTCGCCGCCCTGCTGATCACCAACATCGCGCTCGGCATACTGACCCGCGCGGCGCCGCAGCTGAACCTGTTCGGCATCGGCTTCCCGGTCACCATCGGCGTCGGTTTCATCATGATCGCACTGGCGTTGCCGTATCTGGCGACACCGCTGGAACGATTGCTGCTGGATGGGATCGGGATGGCGCGTCAGATCGGCGCGCCGGCGCCAAGGTGACAGGGCTAAAGTTCCGCGCAAACAGGCCGTTAAGAGTGTGCTCCCCCTGCAAAAAGCATTTTCTCGAATGACCGTAAAGACCAACCAATGATGTCGACCATACCGGCCTCCAGCAGCAGAGGCATCGTGATCTGTGACGCCACCCGGCCATCGTGCCCTATCGTATTCGCGAATCCGGCCTTCCTTCACATCACCGGCTACAAGCTGGATGAAGTGATCGGACGCAATTGCCGCTTCCTGCAAGGCGGCGAGACTGACCAGGAGGCGCTTGCCGCCGTCCGCAGCGCCCTCGCGGCGGGGACGGAAGTGCATGTCGTGATGCGCAATTACCGCAAGGACGGCACGCTGTTCTGGAACGATCTGTTCATTTCGCCGCTGCCGGACGAGCACGGCGTGGTCACCCGCTACATTGGCGTGCAGTCGGATATCAGCGAACTGAAGCGCGATCAGGAACAGATGGTGTTCCAGATGACCCATGACGACCTGACCGGACTGCCCAATCGCACGCTGCTCATGGACCATCTGCGGCAAGCCGTGCGCCGGGCGCAGCAGCGGGCCAGCAGCGCCGCCCTGCTGTTCATCGACATCGACCATTTCCAGCAACTCAGCGCCGGCATCGGCCGCGACGCCACGAACCGCATACTCAAGGACATCGCCGCGCGGCTGCGCTCATGCGTACAGGAAGCGGACACGCTGTCGCACTACGGCAGCGGCAAGTTTGCATTGATCCTCAACGATGCCGGGGGCGCGGCGCAGGTGGCTGCCAGCTGCGACCGGATCTCGCACGCGATTGCCGAGCCACTGACGGTCGACGACCAGGTGTTCCGGGTCGCCTGCCATATCGGCATCGCCCTCTGTCCGCAGGACAGCAGCGATGGGCCGACTTTGTCGAAATATGCCGGCATGGCACAACACCACGCAAGGGACCTCGGGCACAAGAATCACCAGTTTTTTTCCAGCGAAATGAATGCACGCATGGTGGAACGGATGACACTCGAAGGCGCCCTGCGCTCCGCGATACACAACGAGCAGCTCTATCTGGAGTACCAGCCGCAGGTCGACCTGCAGACCGGGCGCATCATTGGCCTCGAGGCCCTGCTGCGCTGGCAGCATCCGGAGCTGGGCGCCGTCGCGCCGGGCCGCTTCATCCCGATTGCCGAAGAATCCGGGCTGATCGTCAGCATCGGCGAATGGGTGCTGCGCCAGACCTGCCGCCATATCCGCACCTGGATGGAGGCCGGCCTCCGGGTGCCGCGGGTCGCGATCAATGTCTCGCCCAGCCAGTTCCGCGATCCCCTGCTGGTGCAGAAAATCGAGCAGACCCTGTCCGAAGGGCAGATCGACCCCGCCATGATCTCCTTTGAAATCACCGAAGGCGTGCTGATGATCGATGCGCAGGCGATCGAGGCCACGCTGCGCAAACTGAAGGCGCTCGGCGTCACGCTGGCGCTGGACGACTTCGGCACCGGCTACTCATCGCTCAGCTACCTGCGGCGTTTTCCGTTCGACAAGGTCAAGATCGAGCAGTCCTTCGTCAAGAACATCGTGACCGACAACAATGATGCGGCGATTGCCAATGCCATCATTTCGATGGCCCACAGCCTTGGCATCCAGGTGGTGGCAAAAGGCGTCGAAACCGAAGCGCAATGTGAATTCCTGCGCCAGCACATGTGCGATGAAATACAGGGTTACCTGTTCTCAAAACCGATTGCCCCGGCTGAGATCATGGCCGCGCTGCGCGAAGACCGCCGCCTGTCGGATCACCTGCTGCGTCTGCAGAAGGCATCCCGCACCCTGCTCCTGGTCGACGACGAACACAACATCCTGTCGGCACTGAAGCGCCTGCTGCGGCGCGACGGTTACCATATCCTGACCGCCAACAGCGCCCAGGAAGGATTGGAAGTCCTGGCCCGCAACCAGGTTGACGTCATCCTGTCGGATCAGCGCATGCCCGGCATGAATGGTGTCGAGTTCCTGCGCACCGCGAAGATCACCTATCCCGACACGGTGCGCATCGTGCTGTCCGGTTACACCGAATTGCAATCGGTCACCGACGCCATCAATGAAGGCGCGGTGTACCGGTTTCTCACCAAACCGTGGGAAGACCAGCAACTGCGGGACCATATTGAAGAGGCCTTTCAGCACAAGGAAATGGCGGATGAAAACCGGCGCCTGAATCTTCAGGTGCGCACCGCCAATCACAGCCTCGCCACCGCCAACCGGCAGCTGGAGGAAGTCCTCACGCAGCAGCGCCAGCAGATCATCCGCGATGAAGCCAGCCTCGACATCGTGCGCGAGGCGCTGCAGCAGGTCCCATTGCCGGTAATCGGCCTGGACGAGGACAACATGGTTGCCTTTGCCAATGATGCGGCGCACGCCCTGTTCGAAAATGCCGGACCGATACTGGGCAGCGATGCGACACAACTGATGCCGGAGCTGCTGCATGCGACGCAGGACTCCGGCAAGGATGAGCGCTGCACCGTCGAGCTGCAAGGCGCCCGCTTCAAGGTGGTGGCGCGCAGCATGGGGCATGGATCGCAATCGCGGGGCAAGCTGATGACTTTGACGCAAGACATTCAATTAGGGGGGCGATCATGATCGTTCATTTTCTGGAACTCGATCTCGAAGACGTGGCCCCGGGGATGACCCTGGCCGAGCCCGTATTAGATGGCCTTGGCGGTGTGCTTTTGCCGCGCGGGACCGTATTGTCCGACGCCATGCTGGTATCCGTCCGCCGCCGCGGCATCGATCACCTGGTGGTGCTGGACGATTCGGTGTCCGAGGCCGAACTGGCGGAACAACGCGAGCGGATGCGGCAACGCCTGACGCTGCTGTTCCGACGCTGCGGCGACCAGGGAGCGAGTGCCTTGCTATTGACCAGCATCATGCAGTACCGCTCAGGCGGCCAGTCATGACTACACTGACACTCAACGACGTCATCAAGAATATCCGCGACCTGCCCGCGCTGCCGGTGGTCGTGATCGAATTGCTGAGCACCCTGGAAGATGAAAACACAAGCACGCGCGTGCTGGCGGAAAAAGTGTCGCATGACCAGGCGCTGACCGCGAAGACGCTGCGTCTGGCGAACTCTTCCTTCTACGGCATGCCGAGCAAGGTCACCTCGATCCAGCAGGCGATTGCGATTCTCGGCTACGACAGCGTGCGCACGCTGGTGATTGCGGCATCGGTGAATGGCACCTTCTCCGGCAGCAAGCATGCCACGTTCCGGTTCGAGGCATTCTGGCGGCATTCCGTCGCCACCGCGCTGTGCGCCAAGGCGCTGGCCCGCCAGCTGCGCGCCAATGAAGACCATGCCTTCATGCTCGGCCTGCTGCACGACATCGGGCGGCTGGTCCTGGTGACGCGCGCGCCGCAGCATTATGAAGAAGTCCTCGCGTACCAGTCGACACAGGATTGTTATCTGATCGAGGCCGAGCGCTCGGTGCTCGGGCTGGATCATGCGATGGTTGGACGGGCGCTGGCGGAATACTGGAAATTTCCGGTGCTGATGCAGAAGGCAATCGAGGGCCATCACGCGCCGGAGCTGCAAGGCCCCGGCTCGCTGGCGGCCATCGTGCATGTCGCCGACTGCATCGCGCACGCGCTTGACTTGTCCGGCGACGACAAGGACCTGGTGCCGCCCGTTTCCTCGCTTGCCTGGCACGGCCTGGAGCTGGACCAGGAAGCCAGGATGCGGGTGTTCCGCGAAACCGAAATGCAATTTGAAGAGGCATGCCAGATACTGGTGTCGATCACATGAGTGCATCCATGTTTTTCCCTAACGCACGCATGACGCCCGCCCTCGCCGCATTCATCGCGGACAATCCGATGCCGACCTTCGCGATCGACGCCGATCATGTCATCACGCACTGGAACCAGGCTTGCGAACGGGTGCTGGGCAAACCGGCGGCGCAAATGATCGGGACCAGCAACCAGTGGCAGCCCTTCTACCCCGAGCAGCGTCCGGTGCTGGCCGACCTGATTGTCGACGGCACGGTGACGCAAATCGCCTCCGACTTTTATTCGCATCAGTTCCGGCCCGCGCCCCTGATCCCGGGCGCCTGGGAGGCCGAGGAATTCATTTCGCAGGAAGAAGGAAGCGGACGCTGGATCTTTTTTTCCGCCGCCCCCTTGCATGACCTGGACGGACATATCGTAGGCGCGATGGAGGTCCTGCAGGACGTGACACAAAAGAAGCTGGTGGTGGCCGATCCGCAGCGCACGCAGCTCGACCTGGAGCAACTGGTTGAAAAGCGCACTGCCCAGCTTGCGGAAGCGAATCGCCGGCTCGAGGAAGATATCCGGCAGCGCGAAAAAACCGATACCGAACTGCACTGCCGCAATGCCGAACTGACGGCCTTGAATGCCCAATATTCGCGAGCCCAGGAGCAACTGGTGCAGTCGGAGAAGCTGGCATCCATCGGCCAGCTCGCCGCAGGTGTCGCGCATGAGATCAATAATCCGGTCGGTTATATTTTTTCGAACTTCGGCACGCTGGAACTGTATCTGCAAAGCCTGTTCGAGATGCTTTCCGCTTACGAGGAGGCGGAGCAGAACGTCAGCGCGCCAGATGTAGCCGCGCGGCTCAAGAACATGCGGGAACAGGTCGAGCTTGATTTTCTCAAGGAAGATATCCCGATCCTGATGCGCGAATCCAAGGAAGGCATTGTGCGCGTACGAAAAATCGTGCAGGACCTGAAGGATTTCTCGCGCGTGGAATCGACCCAGGAATGGCAATGGGCGAACGTGCATGACGGCATCGACTCGACACTGAACATCGTCAGCAACGAAACCAAATACAAGGCCGACATCATCCGCAACTACGGCAATATTCCCAACATCGAATGCCTGCCGTCGCAGATCAACCAGGTGGTGATGAACCTGGTCGTCAATGCCGCGCATGCGATCGGCCCCGAACGCGGCACCATCACCATCAGCACGGGAATGGAAGGAGCGAAGGTCTGGATCGAAGTAGCCGACACCGGCTCGGGCATTCCGAAGGAGAGCTTGTCGCGCATCTTCGATCCCTTCTATACCTCCAAGCCGGTAGGAAAAGGCACGGGACTCGGCCTGTCGCTCTCCTACGGCATCGTGCAAAAACATCACGGACATATCGATGTGGACACCGCAATCGGCAAAGGCTCCCGCTTCCGCGTCACGCTGCCCGTGCGCCATCCCGCCCCAACAGACACTGATGAGGATCATCCAGCATGAACGACGCAGCATTCGAACTTGACCTCAAAGCCACGGAGCCGGTAAGAATTTTGTGCGTCGATGACGAGCCGAATATCGTATCGTCGCTGCGGCGCCTGTTTCGCACCCGGGGATACCAGGTGCTGACGGCTGACAGCGGCAAGGCCGGTCTGCGGCTTCTGGAAACAGAATCGGTCGACCTGGTGATTTCCGACATGCGCATGCCAGAAATGGATGGCGCCTGCTTCCTCGAACATGTGCAGGCACGCTGGCCGGATACCATGCGCCTGCTGCTGACCGGTTACGCCGATATCCAGTCCACCATCGACGCCATCAACCGCGGTGAGATCTACCGCTACATTTCCAAGCCATGGAATGACAACGACCTGATCCTGATCGTGCAGCAGGCGCTCGAGCGCAAGTTCCTCGAACGGGAGAAGCAGCGCCTGGAAGAGTTGACGCAGCGCCAGAATGAAGAACTGAAAACGCTCAATGCAAGCCTCGAGGTGAAAGTCGAGGAGCGCACCGCGGCGCTCACCCAGGCACACGACGAGCTGCTGCTCACCAATGAAAAGCTGAAGAGCAGTTTCATCACCTCGATCAAGATTTTTTCGAGCCTGATTGAAATGCGGGAAGCGCGTCCGGCCGGCCATTCCGCCCGCGTTGCCGATCTGGCACGCAAGCTGGCCGCGAAGATGAAGCTGAATGAAGCACAATCGCAAGAGATATTCATCGCGGCGCTGCTAAAGGACATCGGCAAGATCGGCTTTTCCGATGAGCTTCTGTCGACGCCGGTCGATCTGATGAGCGGCGACGACCTTGGCCACTACCGCAAACATCCGCTGCGCGCCGAGCAGTTGCTGCTGCCGCTGGAAGACTTGCGCGGCACGGCAAAAATCCTTCGTTCGCAATCCGAACGCTACGACGGCCTGGGTTATCCGGACAGCCTGGCCGACACGGCGATTCCAGCCGGCGCCCGCATTCTCGCGCTCGCAACCGATTACGACAACCTGCAGATCGGCGCAATGGTGGAGCGCCGCTTCACCGCGCCGGAAGCAAAGGACCTGATCGTGCGCAGCGCCGGAAAGCGTTATGACCCGCAGGTGGTCACCGCGTTCAAGTCCGTGCTCGGCGACATCGCGCAGGAGACCCTGGGTGAGTTCGTGGTGGCGTCGACCGGCCTGCGCGCCGGCATGATCCTGGCACGCGACCTGCTGACGCGTGAAGGCATCATGATGCTGCCTGCCGAGCGCATGCTGGACGAACACCTGATCAGGAAGATCCTCGACTTCGAGGCGGCTGGACAGGAAGAGCTGACGATCTGCGTACGGCGGGAAATGAGAAAATGATGCGGCGCTATCTGCTGGTTGACGATGAGATCAATATATTGCATGCGTTGCGGCGCACCTTGCATCCGCACATGCGCGAAAAAAACGTGCGCGTCGAGGTGTACACCGAGGCCACGCAAGCGCTGTCCCGGATGAGCGAAGTATCCTTCGATCTGATCGTGTCGGATTACAGGATGCCGCACATGAACGGCATCGACTTCCTCAAGCGGGTCAAGGACCTGCAACCGGATGCGGTGCGCCTGATGCTGAGCAGCTCGGACGATTTCGAGACCGTGCTCGGTGCGATCAACGAGGCGGAGGTGTTTCGTTATGTCAGCAAGCCGTGGGATAGCGCGGACCTGCTGAACATTATCGATATGGGGATCGCGCGCAAGGACCAGGCAACACGCGCCCGGCAACTGGCCGACGAGGCGCGTGTCGCCAGCGCGCAGTTGAGCGCGGAGGAAGCCGAACTGCGGCGCCTGGAGGAAAGCGAACCGGGGATTACGAAAGTCAACTGGGGGCCGGATGGCTCGGTGCTGCTGGATTTTCCGGAGCAGGATGCGGTGTGAGCAAGCTTACGCAGGGCTTCATAGTGCAGCATTCGCAATTGCCATAAGTGATCGAACACGGTGTAATGCGCTTCGCTTATTACACCCTACAGACCACCGTCATTCCCGCGAAGGCGGGAATCCAGAGTGACCCCACATCACGATGCCTGCATGCAGATATCACCAGGCTTGACTTCGGCCACAGTATCGACTCATTGCCATCCGGGAAACCAAGATGATGCAATAATACAATTGTTTCCCCTAAGAATGATGTATCCTTACTGGCAATAAAGAAGTCACAATTTTGCTCGCCGCAAATTGCGTGGCCTCCCACGCATCACTTCGTTGACACCATCAAGTGGACATATTGCGCTCATGAAGACAACTATGCTCTATCGCCTGTTCGGATCACAACGCTGCGTTGCAGGCCGTAGCGGCAGCGCCTGCCAGCATATTTTTTTCGGCGCCGGCCTGCTGTTTTCTCTCGTCCCCGCCTGCGCCGCGCCAGTCCCGGTGCTCAGCTATGCCGACATGTCGTTCGAGGAACTGGGAAGTATCCGCATTACTTCCGTTTCAAAAAAACCGGAAAAACTCGCCGACGCGGCGGCGTCCGTCTTCATCATCACGGCCGACGATATCCGCCGCTCCGGCGCCACAAGCCTGCCGGAAGTATTGCGGCGGGCGCCCAACCTGAACGTTGCGCAGGTCAGTGGCGGCGGTTATGCAATCAGTGCGCGGGGACTCAACGGCAGCAACAACAGCGCCCCCAACAAGCTGCTCGTATTGATCGACGGCCGTTCTGTTTATTCGCCCCTCTTTTCAGGAGTATTCTGGGATGTGCAGGACGTCATGCTGGATGACATCGAGCGTATCGAAGTCATCAGCGGGCCGGGAGGAACGCTGTGGGGAGTCAACGCCGTCAACGGCGTCATCAACGTCATTACGCGTCCAGCCAGCCAGACGCAGGGCGGCCTGGTTTCCATCGGTGGCGGAAATCGCGGAAACGACACGGCGTTTCGTTACGGCGGAACATTCGGCGACGATGGCAGCTATCGCATTTACGGCAAGCGCTTCGACCGCAAACATACATCAACGGAAAGCGGCGCCACGGTGAACGATGCCGGGCATAACAACCAGATCGGTTTCCGCGCCGACTGGAGGCGCCCGCGCAATCAGGTGACAGTGCATGGCAATGCGTACACCGGCAGTGCGGATCAGCCTGCGCCCGGTGCGATCAACATTACGGGCACCAATCTGGCGCTCGGGCCAATTGACACGTCGGGCGCCAACCTCACCACCCGCTGGCAGCATCTGCTGGAAGACGATTCGAGCCTGAGTTTCCAGGTGTATCTCGACCATACCAGGCGCCGCGTCCCGCCAACGTTCAGCGAGACGCTCAACATCGTTGACATGGAGTTCCAGCACTCGTTGCGCCCCTCCGGCGGGCACGCCGTGGTCTGGGGGGCGAACTACCGCTACGGCATGGATCATGTAAGCAATAGCGCCATCTTCGCCATCCTGCCCGGGAAAGTGAATCAGAAATGGGCGAGCCTGTTCGTTCAGGATGAAATCACGCTGCGCAAAAACCTGGAACTGACCATTGGCGCCCGGCTGGAACGCAATGACTATACCGGCAACGAGATCTTGCCGAACCTGCGGCTGGCCTGGAAGTTTGCACCGGACCACCTGTTGTGGACCGCAGCGTCACGCGCGGTGCGCGCACCGTCGCGGCTGGACAGCGATGCATTCATCCCGGGCGTGCCGCCCTATTTGCTGAATGGCGGCCGGACCGTACGCAGCGAGGTGGCGAATGTCTACGAGCTTGGCTACCGCGGGCAGTTCGGCAACAAGACCTCCTACTCCATCACCGCATTTCACAATGTCTACGATCACCTTCGTACGCAGGAAGTCGATCCAGGCCGGACGTTTCTGATTTTTGCAAATGAAATGGAAGGCACGGCAAGCGGCGTTGAAACCTGGGGCACCTATCAGGCAACGCCCGGCTGGCGTCTGAGCGCCGGTTATACCGCCCTCAGGGAAAACTTCCGGCTCAAGTCGGGAAGCAACGATCTCAACGGGCCAGGTTCAGCCGGCAAGGATCCAGCACATACCTGGCAACTGCGCTCCAGTTTCACGATGGCACCGGATCGCGAACTGGATATCTCAGTGCGCCATGCCGCGGCTCTTTCAAATCCGGCAGTGCCGGCCTACACCGCAGTGGACGCGCGATTTGGATGGAAACTGCGGCGCGACCTGGAACTGTCAATCACAGGACAGAACTTGTTCGGAACGCGGCATGCCGAGTACGGCCCCCTGGCAACGCGTAGCGAGATTCCGACCAGCGTCTACCTGAAGCTGCTATGGAAACTGTGATGGGCGGCACAGTGAGACGTCCCAGGCCATGCGTAATACGATGGCTGGCCGTGGCCTGTATATTCTTCGCGGCGCTTTTCGTATCTGGCAATACCTACACACAGACAACGGAGCCTGCGGAACCTGCCGCTGCGGCGATCAAAGCGGCCTACCTTTATAAATTCGGGAACTTCGTCCATTGGCCGGCAAGGTCGCAGGATACGACCGGCAAGGTTTTCACAATCGGCATCATCAGCGAGGATGGACTCGCTGATGAACTGAAAAAAATCGTGGCCGGGCGCAGTGTCATGGGCCTGCCAGTGGTCATCCGCAAGCTTCGCACCGGCGATCCGATGGGAGGCATCAATGTGCTATTCGTGGGGCGTTCCCACAACAGTCACCTGGCCGACATCCTCGCTGCCGTGAAAGGAAAAGCGACGCTGACGGTCACCGAATCAGACAAGGGCCTGGAACTTGGCGGCATGATCAATTTTGTGACGATCGATGGAAAACTGCGCTTTGAGGTGGCGCCAAAAGCAGCCGAACTGGAAAGCATTGCCATCAGTGCGCGCCTGCTTGCAGCGGCGTATAAAGTGGCAGTGTGGCTATCATGACGCGGCCGGTTCCGCGCACGGTCAGGCAAAAGCTTCTCTGGATCGTCATGACGACCACGTTTGTGGCATTGGTCGTCGCCGTCGGTGCGTTCGCCGGCTACAATCTGCGCGCGGATCGCGAGGCCCTGATCGCCGATATGGAGACGCAGTCTGAACTGATCGGCCATATGACCGCCGCCGCCCTGAGTTTCGATGACAAGCGCCTGGCAACGCATAATCTCAGCCTGCTGCGACTGCGGCACAACGTTCGTGCCGCCGCAATTTACTCCGCGCAGGGCGACCTGTTCGCAACCTACATGTCGCTGGAAGAGCAGTCCCCTCCCCCGGGCTCGCCGGAGGAGGACGTGAAGCGCATCGAGGGTTCCAACCTGATCGTCTTCAAACGCATCGCCGTCAACGATGAGATCCTCGGGACGATGTACCTGCGCGTCGACCACGAGCTGTCGGCTCGCGCAATGGACTATACCGGCATTGCCCTGCTGGTAATGATTGCCGCCATGCTGATCGCCTTCCTGATGTCGATGCGGCTGCAGAAAATCCTGACAGGGCCGATCCTCGACATCGCGAAGATTTCGCGGGAAGTCGTGGATCAACAGGACTATTCGCGCCGCGCAAGCAAAACCAGCGATGACGAAGTAGGCCTGCTGGTGGAGTCGTTCAACGACATGCTGACGCAGATCGAACGCAGGGCCGAGGCCCTGGAAAATTCAAACCGGGAGATCGCCCGGGAAGTGACCGAACGAAGCCGCGCCCAGCAGGAAGTGATGCGGCTAAACGCTGAACTTGAAGGCAGGGTTCTCGAACGCACCGCACAGCTTGAGGCGAGCAACACCGAACTGGCGCGGGCCAAGGAAACAGCGGACCAGGCCAACCTGGCGAAGTCAACGTTTTTGTCGAACATGAGCCATGAACTGCGCACCCCGCTCAATGCCATCCTTGGCTTCACGCAGCTTCTGGCGAACAGATCCCGGCCAATGACAGCCGAGAAGATCGCCGATTTCACAGCGCATATCTTAAAGGCGGGAAAACATCTGCTGCATCTGATCAATGAAATTCTCGATCTGTCAAAAGTAGAGTCGGGAACGATGACGCTATCGCTGGAACCGGTCTCCCTCGCCGAAGTCATGCGCGAATGCCAGCAAATGATGGCGCCGCTGGCGAACAATCGCGGCATTCATATTCACTTTCCGCAAGACGATCGTTTGCATGTCATGTCGGACCGGGTCAGGCTGAAGCAGGTTCTGCTTAACCTGCTGTCCAACGCGATCAAGTACAACCGGGATGCCGGTGTGGTCGATGTCTCGTTCGAAGGCATTGATTCAGGTCAGGTGCGCATTTCGATCCGGGACACCGGCGCAGGATTGACGCCCGCGCAACTGGAACAGATCTTCCAGCCGTTCAACCGGCTCGGACAGGAGACTGGCGTCGAGGAAGGCACCGGCATTGGCCTGGTCCTGACCAGGCGCCTGGTTGAACTGATGGGCGGCCGGATCGGCGTGTCCAGCATTCCCGGCACCGGCAGCGTGTTCTGGATCGAACTGGAGACCACGACCGACGCCCGTTTTGCCACCGCAAGCCACTTTAGCGGATGGCGCTCGCAGCACCACGACCTGACGCCAGGCGGCCACCTTCGCACCATGCTGTATGTGGAAGACAATCCGGCGAACCTGAGCCTGGTGCAGGAAATCATTTCGTACCGGGAGGATCTTCTGTTGTTGACGGCTGCTGATGGCAACCTTGGCGTTGCACTGGCGCGCGAACATCAGCCCGACGTGATCCTGATGGATATCAATCTCCCGGGCATCAGCGGCAATGAAGCACTCAGGTTGCTGCGCAACGACCCCCGCACTGCCCACATCCCGGTCATCGCGTTGAGCGCAAACGCGATGGCGACGGATATAGCAAGAAGCATGAATCAAGGCTTTTTCCGTTACCTTACCAAGCCGATTGACATCGACGAGTTCTTTGAAGTATTGAATGGAGCACTCGAATTTTCAGGAACAGCGGCGCAACCGGACACCGTCACATCGGAAAGGAACATGAATACGTGAACATGTCTCACGAAATCCTGAATGCAAAAATTCTTGTCGTCGACGATCAGGAGGTCAATGTAACGCTCCTGAAATGCATACTCGCCGACGCCGGTTACCAGTCGGTATCTGCCACCACCGATTCGCGCAAGGTGTTCGACCTGTACCAGGCCAATCGTTATGATGCGGTCCTGCTGGATCTGCACATGCCGCACCTGGATGGGTTCGCGGTCATGGAAGCGCTGCAGACGATAGAATCGGAATATTCCCTCCCCATCCTGGTCATCACCGCGCAGCCGGATCACAAATTGCGCGCGCTTGCGGCGGGGGCGAAGGACTTCATCAGCAAACCCTTCGATAACGCCGAGGTTGTCTCGCGGCTACGCAATATGCTTGCGCTCCGGCTGCTGAACAATCAGCTGCTGGCGTCTCAAGATGCGCTGATCGCGCGTTCTGCGGAGCTGGCTTCGGCAAACTATTTCATGAGTTCGCTGATCGAGAACATCCCCAGCATGATCTTTGTCAAGAGCGCACACGACCTGGGCCTTGTGCGCATGAATCGCGCCGGCGAAGAGCTGCTCGGATATTCTCGCGATGCGCTTATCGGAAAAACAGGTTTCGAAATTTTCCCACAGGAAGAAGCCAATCTCTTTTCTACCACCGACAATCAAGTGTTGAACACAAGATCGGTTCTGGATATTGCCGAACAAGCGATTCACACGCATGACAAGGGCACGCGCATCCTGCACACCAGGAAAATTCCGTTATTCGATCAGCATGGCGAGCTCCGTCATATCCTGGCCGTCTCCGAAGATATTACGGAACGCATAGAGATGGAAAAGGAAATCCAGAGGCTGAATGCAGGACTCGCCGAACGTGCGCAGCGTCTCGAAGCCAGCAACGAGGAGCAACAGGCGGCATTGAACTACATCGCCATGTTCGACGTCCTGACGGGCTTGCCGAATCGGACATTTTTTCTTCAAACGCTGCATCGTGTGCTGCAATCCCATGCACGCACGAATTCGCGGCTCGCGCTGGTTGTGCTGGACATCCGGCATTTTGGCAGGATCAATGACTCGTTCGGCAAGGCGGCCGGTGACGAAGTGCTGGCCCTCATCGCGAGGCGGATAAGCGAGAATTCACAATTCGGTTGCGCACGGATCGGCGGCAATACGTTTGCGATTGCATTATCCGATTTGCAAAGCGATGGCGATGTAGCGCAGGCGCTGAAAAGATATGTATTGGATACACTCAGCCAGGCCTTTGTTTTCCAGGGTCGCGAAATCACGTTCGGCACCCGCTGCGGAATTGCGCTGTTTCCCGGAGACGGCCTCGGCATTGAGGAATTATTCGGCAACGCGGAAGCGGCTTTGAAAAGCGCCAAGACGCAGGGTGAAGAATATCTTTTTTATACACCCGGCCTCAATGCGCGTGTCGCGGACCAGATCACCCTTGAAGCTGAATTGCGCAAGGCCATCGCGGAGCAGCAGTTTATCTTGCACTATCAGCCCAAGGTCAATTCAGAGACCGGCCGCCTCACCGGTTTTGAAGCGCTGATTCGCTGGAACCACCCGAAGCGGGGTCTGGTGCCGCCAAACGAATTCATTCCGATCCTGGAAGAGACCGGGATGATTCTCGAGGTTGGAAAATGGGTGCTCAAACAGGCTGCCGACGACTTCCGCATGTGGTGCAGAGACGGACTTGAGCCGCCTCCTATCGCTGTCAACATTTCTGCGATCCAGATACGGCGGCCCGATTTTGTCGAAACCGTCTGGAAGATGTGCGGACATGGAAAGGAGCCGCAGGCCACGATCGATCTGGAGATCACGGAATCTGTTTTGATGGAAGACATTAACCGCATCATTCCTTCGTTGTGGAAACTCAGGAATACCGGTTACGGCGTGGCTATCGATGATTTCGGCACCGGATATTCGTCGTTCAGCTATCTGGCCCAAATCCCGCTCACTGCCATCAAGATCGATCGTTCCTTCATCCAGAACCTGACGACCGGGCCGCGCCACCATACCATCGTGTCAACCATGATCAAGCTTGCGCATTCGCTCAATCTGACTGTCGTCGCCGAGGGAGTGGAAACCGAGCAGCAATGCAGCAAGCTGCGAGAGATGAAATGTGATGAATCGCAGGGATATTTATTTGGCCGTCCGATGTCCGTAGAGGATGCCGGCATGCTGATGAGCCGCCTGTCGAGCAGCACTTCAAGTACCCGGCCAGATTCCGCCATGCGCGATTGACGCCTCACAGCATTTTGAACAGCGACATCCCCGAAACAATCATGAACGATTTCTGCGCCGCCTCCAGCGTGAACTGCTGCTGCGTCAAATCGGAGATCGCCTTCGCATAATCAAGACTCTGCAGATCCGACAGCGTCTGCTGATACTGCACATCCAGATCGGCGCCGGCGCTGTCCAGCGAATCGAGTTCCTTCAACCGCGACCCGACCGATGCACGCGCATTCAGCACCGTATCGATCGACTGGTCGAGATTGGCGTTGGCGCTGGCCAAGCTGGCCGACAGCGTGGGGCCAGCGGGCGCTTCCAGTGCCGCGATCACATCCGTGAAGGTCTTGAACACATCCAGGCTGCCGTCGTTCTGCTGAAAAATCGCTTTGCCCGGAATGCTCATCGCAATCTGCCGCGACGAACTCACCTGCATCAATAGCTGGCCCTGGTCGCCATTGTATTGCGCGCCGCCGGCTGTTGCAGCGAACGGCGCCGTGCCGGACTGGTAGCCGGAAAACAGATGGTTGCCCATGCCATCCCCGGCGTTGGCCAGACCCAGCAGGTCATCCAGCCGGCCACGCAATTCAATCGCGAGCGAAGCGCGGTTGGCATCGGTCAGTGTCGCGTTGCCGGCATTCACGACCAGCACCTTCGCATCCTGCAACAGCCCGGTGACGCTGGTCAGCGCGGTCTCGACCTGGCTCAGCGAATTCCTCGCGTACTGGCGGTTGGTGGCAAACTGCTCGACCATCGATTGCGCCTGTGTGACTTCAAGCGCGCGCGCTGCGCCGACCGGATCGTCGGCTGGCGTAAGAATGCGCCGTCCGGCTGATAGCTGCTGCTGGGTTTTCACCAGGCTGGTCTGCAAATCGCTCAGGCGGGCGCTGCCCATTTCAAACATTGTATTGGTGCTGATACGCATGACCGGCGTTCCTTATCGATTGATGGACAGCACGACATCGAACAGTTCGTTCGCTACCTGCATCACTTTGCCCGCCGCCTGGTAGGCCTGTTGATAACGCAGCAGGTTGGTCGCCTCTTCATCCAGGTTGACACCCGACACCGACTGCTGCGCCTGGATTGCCTGCGCCAGCAGCTGGGTTTCGGCACGGCTGGTGACCTCCAGTTCGCGCGTCTTGTTGCCGACCAGGTTGACCAGCCGTGCATAACTGCCCTGGAAGCTGGTGGTGCCGCCTTCCATGGTTTTGGCGGTTTGCAGTGCGCCCAGCAGCAATGCATTGCGGTTGTCGCCCACGCCGCCGGTATTGGGGCCGATCGTGAACTTGTCCTGGTCGCCCGGCGCGCCGGAAATCGCAAAGGTGATGCCGCCGCTGCTGATCGTGGCGCCGCTGCTGTACGCCTGCGGAAAGCCGGCGAGTGCGCCGGCGGGAATGGTATCGAGCGTGTTCGCCAGCGCGTCATAAACCAGCGTGACCGGCGCGCTCAGCGGCGCGGCCGGATAGGCGGCATCAACGACACCGGCGCTGATCGTGCCGGACCCGGTGTTGGCCGCCAGCGCGGCGGTCCGCACCGGCGCCGCCGCCGCAATCGCGGCGGTATCGGCGATCGCGACGGTGAATCCCGAAGCGGTAGTGCCGCTGACAGTAAAAAAATCGCCGCCCGGATTGCCGTTCTGGTCCTGTCCCAGGCGGTGCTGGGCATTGAACGTGGCGGCCAGCGTGGTGGCCATCGTGGCGAGAGAAGTTTGCGCCGGGTCCAGCGTACCGGAACGGAAGGCTAGCGATCCGCCCAACCTGCCGCCGGGCAGGCTGCTCTCGGCCAGCATGGTCGTGATGCCGTTGCTCAGCACACCGACTTCGACCCGGCCCGGGTCGGTCACCGACGGCTGCGCCACCAGCGTAAAGGTTTGCGCGCCGAGCACCAGCGGCTGGCCGTTGCCGATGAAAATATTGACGTTGCCGTCTTGCCTGACCACCGACACCCTGGTCTCCTTGCCAAGGTCGGCGATCAGCTGATCGCGCTGGTCCAGCAAGTCGTTGGCCGCCTTGCCATCGCTTCCCGCCTGCGCCTGCAGGATCGTATTATTGAGCTGCGCAATCTGGCTGCCGTAGAAATTGATGCTGCTGACGCTGGACGTGATTTCACTGTTGACATTCTGGCGCAGTTCGTTCAACTGGCCGTCCATGCTCTGGAAGCGTGTGGCAAGCGTTTCAGCCGCCGACAAGGCCGACTGGCGCGCGGGCGCGGAGGACGGATTGCCGGCCAGGTCCTGCATGCCCTTGAAGAAACCCTGGAGCGCCGGCGACAGGCCGGCGGCCGGATCGGCCAGCAGGTTGTCGATCCGGCTGATTTGCGAATAATAACTGTCGAGTGCGCTTTTTGCGCTCTGCGCGGAAAGCACCTGTTGCCCGAGCTGCTCGTTGTACAGTCGCCGGACGTCCGTGACCTGCGTGCCGCCGCCGATGAAACCGAATCCGGTCTGTTGCGGCGTTGCCGAGGTCTGCGTCACCGCCTGGCGGCTGAAGCCGGGCGTTGCCGCATTGGCGATATTGTGTCCGGTGGTGGTCAGTCCCGTCTGTGCCGCGAGCAGCGCGCCCTGACCGATGGTGAAGATGTTGGCCATGATGTTTTCTCTATTGCGATAACAGTGTTAACGGCAGCGCGCCGGAAAACTTGAGGGATTCAACCCTGCGAATGCCCGATGATGCGCATCAGCTTGGCCGCGTACTCCGGATCGGTGGCATAACCCGCGCGCTGCAAGCCGTTGGCAAAACCGGAGGCGGTGTGCGCGTTGTCGATGACGTTCCGGTAGCGCGGGTTATTGCGCATCATGGCGGCGTAATCGCGGAAGGAATCGGCGTAGGAGTCATAGGCGCGGAATTTCTCGATTCTTTTTTGCGGCAGACCGTCGACATATTCAGTGGTGGCTGTTTCCACCACCCTGCCCTTCCAGCCGCCAGTCGCCTTGATGCCGAACAGGTTATGGCTGGCCGTGCCATCGGCGGCGATAATCTCGCGTTTGCCCCAGCCGCTTTCCAGCGCCGCCTGTCCCAGCATGAATCTGGCGGGAATGCCGGTGCTGCGGCTGGCTTCTTCGGCATGCGGCAGCAGGCGCGCCTGGAATGCCTGCGCCGTGGATGAGCTCATGGCTGGCGGAGGCGGCGGGCTGGCCGGGGCGGCCGCGCCCGGCGCAAGCTGGCCCATCGCATGACTGGAAAGCTGCCTCAGCAGCACATCGGCCAAGCCGACGCCACGGGCGGCCAGGCTCTGGCTGACCTGCTGGTCCAGCATCGAGGTATACATCTTGCCCTGCTGACTATCGAACATGCCGTCCTGCGGCGTGGCCTCGCGCATGCTCTTCATGACCATGTTCAGGAACAGCGCCTCGAACTGGCGGGCGGCGGCCTTGAGCGCGTCCGGCGATTTCTGCTGCGCCGACTGCCGCAACTGGCTCAGGTCCTTGAGGTCGATCGCCAGGCTGCTGCTGGAATTGAGGGGAGTCGCCATCTAGATGATTTCCAGTTCCGCGCGCAGCGAGCCGGCGGCCTTCATCGCCTGCAAGATTGCCAGCAGGTCTTGCGGCGTGGCGCCGATCGCATTCAGCGCCTTGACAACCTCGGCCAGCGAGGCGCCGCTTTTCAGCAACAGCATCTGGCCCGGCTCCTTGCTGATGTCGATCTGCGAGCGCTGCGCCACTACAGTCTGTCCGCGGGAAAGCGGAGCCGGCTGGCTGATCACCGGTTCGCTGTTGATGACGACCGAAAGATTGCCGTGGGAGATGGCGCAGGCATCGAGCGTCACCATCTGGTTCATGACGACCGAGCCGGTGCGCGCATTGAGGATTACCCTGGCGGCGACCTGGGCCGGCGTGACGCTGATGCTCTCGAGCGCACCCAGGAAAGCAACACGTTCGCCGCTGCTTTCCGGCACCCGCACCCGTATCACGCGGCCATCCTGCGCCTCCGCCGTCGCGCTGCCGAAACGCCGGTTGATCGCATCGGCGACCCGCCCGGCGGTTGAAAAATCGCTGTCCTTCAATTCGAGCAGGATCACATTGCCCTGGCCGAGCGCATTGGTCAGCGCCCGTTCGACAGTGGCGCCGGCGGAAATGCGGCCGACGCTCAGGTGATTGATCTGCGCCCTGCTGCCGCCCGCCGCCGCACCGGCGCCGCCGACCAGCACGTTGCCCTGCGCGATGCCGTAAATCTGGCCGTCGGCCCCTTTCAGCGGCGTCATCAACAGCGTGCCGCCGCGCAGGCTCTTGGCATTGCCCATCGAGGACACGGTGACATCCATGGTCTGTCCCGGCTGCGCGAACGGCGCCAGCGAACTGGTGACCATCACGGCGGCGACATTCTTCAGTTGCAGGGTCGTGCCCGGCGGCAGGGTGACGCCCAGCTGCTGCAGCATGCTGACCACGCTCTGCACGGTAAACGGCGTCTGCGTGGTCTGGTCGCCGCTGCCGTCGAGGCCGACCACCAGTCCATACCCGATCAGCTGATTCTGCCTCACGCCCTGGATGCTGGTGAGGTCCTTCAGGCGTTCGGCATGGCTGGTGGATGGCGCCAGCAGGCAGGCCATGCACAGCAGTCTGGCGAGCTTGGCAATATTCATCATCGATCCGGTTTATTGAATGTCATGTCACAAGGGCAGCACGCTCAGGAAGAAACGCGCCAGCCCGCTCATCAGCTCCGCCGGGTCGATGCGGGTGTTGGCGCGGTATTCGATCCGTGCATCGGCGACCTGGGTCGACGACACCACGTTGCCGGCGCCTATGGTGGCCGGATTGACCACGCCCGAGAAGCGGATGAACTCGGTGCCCTTGTCGAGGGCGATCTGTTTTTCTCCGCTGACCGCAAGATTGCCGTTGGCCAGGACCTTGACCACGGTGACACTGATCGCGCTGCTGAAATTATTACCCGCGCTGCCGCTCATCTTGTCTTCGAATTTGGTCGCCGTCGATGCCGACGCGCCGAGGAAATTCAGCGGCCGGTTCAGCAACAGCGGAACCGATGCTTCGACGCTGCCGTTCTTGCTGCCCGAACTGGCGGCCTGCTTGCCGGCGTTGGTTTTCTCATTCACGCTGATGATCAGCAGGTCGCCCACCAAACGCGCGCGCCGGTCTTCGAACATTGGCCGATAGGCGGCGGCCTGGAAGATCGCGCCGTTGGCCGCGGGTGTGGCGGCAATCGGTTGCGCGGGCGCCGTGGTGGGCTGCATCACGATCGACTCCGGCACGGTAGCGCAGGCTGACAGGGCTGCCGCCGCCGGCACCAGCATCATGCGGAACAATGTTTTCATAGCTGTGACAGGCGTTGCAGCATCTGGTCCGAAGTCTGGATCGCCTTGCTGTTGATTTCGTACGCACGCTGGGTCTGGATCATGTTGACCAGTTCCTCGACCACGTTGACGTTGGAGGTTTCGACATAACCCTGGGTCAGCAGGCCGGCGCCGTTGAGGCCCGGGGTGCTGGCATTGGCATTGCCGGACGCGCCGGTTTCGACATACAGGTTTTCACCCTTGCTTTCCAGTCCGGCCGGATTCATGAAGGTTGCCAGCTGCAGTGTGCCGACCTGCGTCGGCTGCGCCACGCCGTTTTGCGTCACCGATACGGTGCCGTCGCGGCCGATCGCAATTTTTTGCGCGTCGATCGGGATGGTGATCGCGGGCTGCACCGTGAAACCGCTCGATGTCACGAGCTGGCCCTGGCTGTCGACATGGAAGGAACCATCCCGCGTGTACGCGGTGCTGCCATCGGGCAGCAGGACCTGGAAGAAACCCGCGCCCTGGATCGCGACGTCCTTGTCATTGCCGGTCTGCTGCAGGTTCCCCTGCGTGAAAATGCGCTCGGTCGCCACCGGACGCACGCCGGTGCCGAGTTGCAGGCCGGTCGGCAATTGCGTCTGCTGTGAAGACTGCGCGCCGGGTTGGCGTATCGTCTGGTACAGCAGGTCCTCGAACACGGCACGCGAACGCTTGAAGCCGGTGGTGCTGACATTCGCGAGGTTGTTGGAGATGACGTCCATCTGCGTCTGCTGCGCATCGAGGCCGGTCTTTGAAATCCATAAGGAACGAATCATTTTTTTCTCCTGATACTTACAATTAAGCGCACTTCCCTGTCGTTCCCGCGCAAGCGGGAACCCATAACCTGCTCGCTCGTGCGGATGCCGCCTGGATTCCCGCCTGCGCGGGAACCTATAACCCGCTCGCTCGTGCGGGTGCCGCATGGATTCCCGCCTGCGCGGGAATGACGGTAGTGAGAATGGAGATCGACCCAATTACTTCCGTCATTCCCGCGCAGGCGGGAATCCATAACCCGCTCGCTCATGCCGATGCCGCCTGGATTCCCGCCTGCGCGGGAATGACGGGGGGCCTCTAACTCAACGCAAGAATCTGCGTCGCCCTCGCCGCATTACTCTCGGCATTTTTCAACAGGCTCTGCTGGATTTCAAACTGCCGTGCAAGGCTGATCATGCTCACCATCGCATCGACCACATTGACGTTGCTGCCTTCGAGCATGCTGCCGATCACACTCACGCCGGCATCGGCTTCCACCGGCTCGCCACCCGCGACGCGGAACAGGCCGTCGTCGCCGCGTGTCATCGATCCCGGCGCCGGATTGACCAGCTTCAGCCGCCCCAGCACGGTGCTGACGCCGGGCGTATTGCCGCTCGCAATTGCCGATACCGTGCCGTCCTTGCCGATCGTGATGCCGACATCCGGCGGCACGCCGATCGGTCCACCGTCGCCCTGCACATTCAATCCCGACTGCGTCTGCAGCACGCCGTTCTCCGACAGCTTGAAGCTGCCGTTGCGGGTATAGGCTTCCGATCCATCTTCCAGCTGCACGGCAAACCAGCCATCGCCGCTGACGGCGACATCCAACGCGCGCCCGGTTTGCTGCAACGGTCCCGGCGTAAAATCAGCGCCCACGGTGGCGTCGACCACAAAAGCGCGGGTAGGCAAACCTTCGCTGACCACCGGCACCGCGCGGAATGAATCGACCTGGGCGCGAAAGCCGGTGGTGCCGGCATTCGCCAGGTTGTGCGCGGTGGTAGCCTGCTTCTCCAGGATATGTTTGGCGCCAGTCATGGCGGTGTAAATCAGACGGTCCATCTGTTTCTCCGGTCGCCGCTCAGCGCATGTTCAGCAGGGACTGCAGCACCTGGTCCTGCGTCTTGATCGACTGCGCATTGGCTTGATAGAAGCGTTGCGCGGTAATCATGCTGACCAGCTCGGCGGTCATGTCGACATTCGAGTCCTCGACCGCGGACGACTGCAGCACACCCAGTCCGCCGGTATTGGGCGCGCCCACCACGGCAGTTCCCGATTCCGCGGTTTCAGTCCACTGATTGCCGCCCTGTACCGCCAGCCCGCCCGGATTGCCGAAATTCGTCAGCGCGACCTGCCCCAGCACCGCCGTCTGGCCATTCGTGTACCGGCCCACGATCTTGCCATCTGTCTCGACGTTAAATCCCGCCAGACGGCCCGACGCATAACCGTCCTGCCCCAGCTTGTTGACGCCGAAGCTCGAGCCGTATTGCAAGGTGCCGGTAAAATTGACGTTGATGTTGATGTTCGCCGCGCCCGTTCCAACCGTATAGGTGCTGTTGAAACTGGCGGGCACCGGGGCGGTGAGATTGCCATTGGTGTCGAAGGTCAGCTGACCCATAGATGTGACGGCCGGAACCACATCGTTGCTGGTGGCGTAGACATCCCAGGTATTGGCAGCGCTCTTCACGAAATAGGTCTGCATCGTGTGCACATTACCCAGGCTGTCATAAACGCCGACCGCGGTCGTGTAATCGTAGGTGGTCGAATCGGCCGCGCTGAATGCCGGCAGCGCCGGATGCACGGCCGCGCGTGAATCCAGGTTCAGCAGCACGGCTACGTTCTGCGTCGCCGCCGGCGGATTTTCCAGTCCGCTGACTGACAGCGGCACCGGCGCCCCAGGCGCGATGGCGCCGGTGGCATCGGCCAGATACCCGGTCAGCTGCATGCCGGCCGAATTGACGATCATGCCGTCCTTGTCCAGATTGAACTGGCCATTGCGGGTATACGACACCGCGCCATTGTTGCTCATCCTGAAAAAGCCATTGCCGCTGATTGCCAGGTCCAGCACATTGCTCGTCGTGCTGATGTTCCCTTGCGAGAATTGCTGGCCGGCCGCGGCAACCTTGGAGCCGCCACCCGCCAGCGAACCGGCGAAGACATCGGCGAACTGGACCTGCGACTGCTTGAAACCAACGGTGTTGGTGTTGGCGACATTACTGCCGATCACATCCAGCTGCTTGGCCGCTGAATTGAGTCCGCTTAAACCGGTCTGAAAGCCCATTTATCTCTCCCTGATTGAATACTTGGTTTGCGATTCAAAGTATCTGGCGGATGTCCGCCAGATTGACTGCGCCGACACCTGGCACGTTGAGCTTCACGCCTTGCGCGCCGGTCGATACGCTCGCCACCACACCGAATGCCAGCGGCGTCACCGCGACTTCCTTTTCGCCGCGTGTGGCGGTGACTTCAAAACGGTAATCACCGTTGGCCACTGCCACGCCGTTGTTATCCTTGCCGTCCCATGCCAACGGATGGGTGCCCTCGCCTTGCGACTCGAGGCGCATGGTACGCACCGCTTTTCCACTGGCATCGAGGATGGTCATTTCCACCATGTCGACCGGCTCCGCCAGCTCAAAACCGAACAGCGCCTGGCCCTCGGCGAGCGCCACCGTGTCGCCCGGGGTGAACACGCCATTGCCGATCATGCCGGCCGCCTGCAGCGACTGGCTCGACTGGTAACTGCCGATCAAGGCTTCCAGGGTCGCGTTCATCTTGTCGATGCCGGTCACGGTCGACAGTTGCGCGAGCTGGCTCGTGACCTGGGCGTTATCGAGCGGATTCAGCGGATCCTGGTTTTTCATCTGCGTGATCAGCAGCGTCATGAAGCGGTCCTGCGCTGCCGCCGGATCTTCCTTCGCGCTGGCCCTGGTCGTGCTCGGCGCGCTTGCGGCGCCGATGTTATCTACGGTACTCATTGAACAATCCTCTCTTATTGGCCGAGCGTGAGCGTTTTCAGCAGCATCGTCTTTGCCGCGTTCATGGTTTCGACATTGGTCTGATAGGAGCGCGAGGCCGACAGCATGTTGACCATTTCCTCCACCACGTTGACGTCGGGCATGGCGACATAACCCTTGTCATCGGCCTGCGGATGTTTGGGGTCGTACACCATCTTCGGCGGCGCCGTGCTTTCGACCACTTGCTGGACCCGCACGCCAGTCGAGGCGGCTGACGCGCCCGGCACCGCGGCGAACAACACATGTTTGGCGCGATAGGCTTGACCGGTGGCGCTGGTGCTGCTGTCGGCATTGGCGACATTGCTGGCCACTGCATTGAGCCGCTGGCCTTGCGCGCTCATGGCCGAACCGGCGACATTGAAAATATTAAATAACGACATGCTTATTGCCCCTGGATGGCGGTGAGCAGGCCTTTGACCTGCGCCCCGACGAGTGTGAGTCCGGCTTCATAACGCAGCGCGTTCTCGGCAAACTGGTTGCGTTCGATGTCCATGTCGACGGTATTGCCATCGACGCTGCCCTGTTGTTCTGGCCGGTAGAGAGGAGATGCCTGGGTCGCAGCCTGGCTGCCGTTGCGCCCCAGATGCGCGGCCGAGGTCCTGGCCAGTCCGACCGGCGCCACGGCGGCCGCGCCCAGCGCGCCTGCCAGCGCCTTGTTGAAATCAAGGTCACGCGCCTTGTAGTTGGGGGTATCGGCGTTGGCAATATTCGAAGCAAGCAACTGCTGGCGCTCGGCGCGCACCGACAATGCCGTCTGGTGAAAGCGCAAGGTGTCGTCCAGTTTTCCGATCATGGCATTCTCCTTTTTTGCATGACTGGATAATACGGAAGCGGGAATTGGTCCGATCAGCCGATAAGGGTATAAAACGCCAGCCTGTTCCTTGCTTTGCGTGCCGAGCCTATCCGTATCATCGAGTCAAAAATAATCCTGCCGGCCATCATGAATTTACCTCTCGCTATTTTGTTCACGCTCGCCGCACTGCCACTTCAGGCGACCGCCCAGCATCAGGACAAGGAGGCATTAAGCCAGGCTGCCGCGCAATTCCTGCAGACGCAGGCGCTGGGATTGCCCGGCCAGGTCAGCATCGTGGTGAGCCCGCTGGACCCGCGCCTGAAGCTGCCGGCCTGCGCCGCGCCGCAGCCCTTCCTGCCCAACGGCAGCCGGGCCTGGGGTAAAACCACGGTCGGCGTGCGCTGCACCGTGCCGAGTCCGTGGACCGTCTATCTGCCGGCCACCGTGCGGGTGCAGGCGGACTACATCGCTGCCGCGCTGCCGCTGGCGCAAGGCCAGAGCATCACCGCCGCCGATCTGGCGCAGGTAAAGGGCGACCTCACCACCCTGCCGCCGGGCATCATCACCGATCCTGCGCAGGCAATCGGCCGCACGCTGGCCAACTCGGTGCCGGCGGGGACGCCATTGCGCCAGGATGCCTTGCGCCTCCAGCAGGCGGTGCAGCAGGGCCAGACGGTGCGGCTGGTGTCGAGCGGCGCCGGCTTCAGCGTATCGAGCGAGGCGCGCGCGCTCAACAATGCCGGCGAAGGCCAGATGGCCCAGGTGCGCACGCCGTCGGGCCAGGTGGTCAGCGGCGTGGCCAGGGCGGGCGCCATAGTCGAAGTTAACCATTAATGGCTAAAGTTTTCGGCAGAGCTGCCGATATAGTACGAATACAAAGGCTTTTCGCCGAAAACCAGACGAGGATCATGTCGTGAAAATCGATGACTCAATCAAGAAAGCCACGGGCCCTGGCGTTGCCGTAACGCCAAAACAAGTTGGTCAGGTAGGGCAAAGCGCCGCCGGCAAAGTCGCTTCGGACCAGGTGCATCTCTCTTCGCAACTGCAGGCGCTGGGCGGCCAGATCACCGGCGCCGAGGTATTCAATGCGGAAAAAGTCGAAGAGATCAAGGCCGCGATTGCCGCCGGACGTTTCCAGGTCAATAGCGAAAAAGTGGCGGACGGTTTGATGGATGCCGTAAAAGACCTGCTTCAGTCACGCAAGGGATGAACATGAATTCCCTGGACGCCTGCATGCATGAAGAACACCAGGCGGCACTGTCGCTGCTAACCGTCCTGACGCAGGAGCAGCAAAGTCTTGTCGACGCCGACACCGACGGCCTGGCGGCACTGACCGCGGAGAAAACAAAGCTGGTGGCGCGCATGTCGGCACTGGCACACCAGCGCCATCGCACATTGGCCCTTGCCGGGTTCGCAGCCAGCGAAGCTGGCATGCTGGCGTGGCTGGATAACCCGGCAGTGCAGGCGGATGGTCGCGAGACATGGCGGGAGCTTTTGTCCGTGATGCGGTCTGCGCAAGAACTGAATCGCACCAATGGCTTGCTGATCAATAAACAGATGGCCCGTAACCAGCAGGCCTTGAAGGTGCTGCAGGGAGGAGCGCAGGCCGGCAATTTTTATGGGCCGAATGGCCAGGCAACGATAACGAGTGTCGGCCGGCGCCTGGTTGTCGGTTGACGTTCACCGGCTTGTTTTCATTTCACCGTCACTTCCGTAACCTGCTCCGCAATTCCCGACAAAATCATCACCTGCACCCGCCGGTTGCGCGTCCGGCCCTCCGCACTTTCATTGGACGCGACCGGCTGGTTCGGCCCATGACCGATGGCCACTAGCCGCTTGCCGGCGATGCCCTGTTCGATGAACAGCCGGACCACACTGCCGGCGCGCACCGCCGACAGTTCCCAGTTGGAAGGAAACATCGGACTAGTGATCGGGACGTCATCCGTATGCCCCTCCACCTGCAACGCATGGGGATAATCCAGCAGCACCTGCGCCACCGCCTTCAAGGCCACGCCGGCCTCATCGCCCAGCCTGGCGTCCGCCGGTGCGAACAGCACGCTGGCATTGATCTCCACGCTGACGCCACGGCTGTTTTGTGTGACCCGCACCTTGCCCTGCCCCACCAGCGGCGACAAGGCCTGCATCAGTTCACGCGCCATGCCGGTCATCTGTTCCCGTTCGCGCCGCAGCGCAGCCTGGCGCGCGCGCTGCTTTTGCGACGGCAGCACGGGCAGCGGAATCGCTTCTTTCTCAACCTGGAGCGGCAATACCGGCGTCCCTCCCGAGAAGGCGCTGCCGAGCGCATGTGAAACCATCCGGTACTTGCCCTGATTCACCGACGATACCGCATACATGACAACAAAAAACGCCAGCAGCAGCGTGATGAAATCCGCATACGAGACCATCCACCGATCGTGATTGTCAGGCTCCTCGCGGTATTTTTTGCGGGCCATGGCGGTCAGCGCCGGTAGCTGGACAAACGCTCTTCTATCACCCGCGGCCGGTCGCCGGCGGCGATGCCGGCGAAGACATCGGTCAGCATCTCGCGTGTCATGATTTCCCGGTCTAACAGCGCCTTGAGCTTGTTCCCGATCGGCAGAAATACCAGGTTGGCGAGGCCGACGCCATACACGGTGGAGACAAATGCAACGGCAACCCCGGCGCCGAGCCGCGACGGATCGGTCAGGTTTTCCATCACCTGGATCAGGCCCAGCACGGCGCCCAGGATGCCGATGGTCGGCGCATATCCGCCGGCGGCTTCCCACACCCTGATCGCCTGCCGCTGTTCGGTTTCGTAAGACGAGATGTCGATCTCGAGTATCTCGCGCAGCTGCCCGGCGTCGACACCGTCGACGATCAGGCGCAAGCCCTTGGCGGTGAAACGGTCATGCGCCGCCAGCATGTAGCGTTCCAGGCTGAGCAAACCTTCACGCCGCGCCGAGCCGCTCCAGGCGGTAATGTCACGCAGCTGGGTCCGATGATTGTCAGGCGGCGCAAAAAAAACCAGCCGCACCAGGCGCACCCCGCGCAGGAAGCAGCGGTGTCCGCTTTGCAGAAGGACCGCGCCGGTGGTGGCGCCGGCCACGATGGCAAATGCGGACGGCTGCACCAGCCATCCGAGCTGGCCGCCGTCCAGACCCTGGCCAACCAGGATCGCACCCAGCGCCAGGACCAGCCCGGCTACGCTACCCCAGTCCATGCCTTTTCCTTCAAGGTGGCGCGCAGGCGGGCGATCGCCTGGCCATGCAGCTGGCACACGCGCGATTCCGACACGCCCAGCACGGCGCCGATTTCCTTCAGGTTCATTTCCTGTTCGTAGTACAAACCCATCATGATCCGGTCGCGCTCCGGCAGAGCCTCGATGGCGTCGACCACGGCGGCGCGAAAGCCGTTGTCGAGCAGGCCACGCAACGGATCGCTATCGTCGCTGCCGGTGTAGCGGTCGAGGAAATGTTCCCCCTCGCCGGCTTCATGGAAATCCTCGTAGTAAAGAAGCTGGTGCCCGCCGCAGTCCGCCAGCATCTCCTGATAGCTGGCCAGAGTCAGCTTGAGTTCGGCGGCGACTTCGGTTTCGGTCGGCGGCCGCACCAGACGCTGCTGCAGCGTGGTCATCGCCAGTTCTATCTTGCGCATGTCCTGGCGCATCTTGCGCGGCAGCCAGTCGGTGCTGCGCAACTCGTCCAGCATCGCGCCGCGGATTCTCTGCACCGCATAGGTCTCGAACTGCGCGCCGAGCATTTCCTCATACCGGTTGACCGCATCCAGCAATCCGATCATGCCGGTCTGGATCAGGTCGTCGACTTCGACGCTCGGCGGCAGCCGCGCTTTCATCTGGTGCGCGAGTTTCTTCACCAGCGGCGCGTGCTGCGCAAGGAGCTGGTTCTTGTCCGATTTTCCGGCGGCGGTATACATGGTCAGGCTCTCGGTTCCGACAAGGCCAGGCGCCCCGCCACGTGCCGCAACGCGATCGACGCGCCAGCCGTCGGAAAGGCATCGACCACCGGGCGCCCGAGACCGGCGGCACGCGCCAGGTGTTCGTCGTCCGGCACCGTGCCGAGGCAAACCAGCGGCACCGACAGATAGCGCTTTGCGGTCTGCATCATGTTCTGATATACCTGTTGCGCGACCGGCTCGGAAGCGCCGGTCACCAGCACGCTGTACGACCTGCGTCCTAGCCGCTCGTGCAGCCGCTTGATGATCGAATACGCGGCCTTGATCGATGCGGCGCTGGCCGATACCTGCACCACGATGTCGGCGGCGGCCATCGCGGGCAAGGGCAAGCTGTCGTCGGCGCCCAGCTCGGCGTCCACCAGCATGATGTCGGTTTGTGTGGCAAGCACGTCAAAGACTTTCGCCAGGCGGCGTGCCTGGCCGGGCTCCCGCAACGCCGCTTCCAGCGCGTCATGCGTGAGCGTGGCGATGCCGAAACCTTGCGGCATCAGCTCGATCGCCTCATTCAGCGCGCGCTCCTGGCACGCCACCTGCAGCAGGCTCGCGCCGTCGGCCGCGCCCAGGCTGGCCGCAACACCGCGCGCGCCCGGGCAGGCATCAAGCAGCAGCACCGTGCTGCCTGTGCTGGCGAGGGTCGCCCCCAGGTTCACCAGCGTGGCATTTTTTTCTTCTTCCGTCGCGGCCGACAAAAATGTGAAGATGCGCGGCCTGGGCCCATCGACCAAACGCCGCAAGCCTTCCGCCTGGTCCATCTGGAAGCTAGCCAAGATGCACCTCGTGCAAGTTTTTCCTGCTGCTCTTGCGGGCGATCACCAGCGACAGTCCGGCGTCTCCCGGCGCGGCTGGCACGGCCTCGTTCTTCAGCGCAAAGGCGCGTTTCACCAGATCGCGCGGATTGGCAAGGTGCAGGTCTTCCGGCACGCGCTGGCCGTCCGCCACGCAATACAGGTTCAGCTTGTGGCGGATGATGACATCGAGCACGGCGCCGATGCTCGCGGCTTCGTCAAGCTTGGTGATGATGCAGCCGGCCAGTCCCGTTCCTTCATAAGCACGCACCACTTCATTGAGCGTCTCGGCGGTGGAGGTGGCGTTCAGGCACAGCAGGCGTTTTACCTCGGTGCCGGCGCCCGACAGCAACGCCACCTGCTCGGCCACCATGCGGTCGCGCTGGCTCATGCCGACCGTATCGATCAGGATCGTGTGTTTGTTTTTCAATTCGGCCAGCGCGATGCGCAGATCGGCCTCGTCCTTCACCGCATGCACCATCACGCCGAGGATTTTTCCGTAGATGCGCAACTGTTCGTAAGCGCCGATACGATAGCTGTCGGTCGTGATCAGCGCCAGCTTGCCGCTGCCGTGGCGCATCACGCAGCGGGCCGCCAGTTTGGCGGTGGTGGTGGTCTTGCCGACGCCGGTCGGGCCGACCAGCGCATACGTGCCGCCCTTTTCCAGGAACTTGTTCTTGCCGCCGGTGCTCATCAGGTTGCGCGCCAGGATGGTTTGCGCGCGGGCCAGGTCACCCTTGCCGGATTCGCGCGCCGGCAATTGTTCGCTCAGGTGCTGTGCCAGGCCGGGGCTGAAACCCGCGGCCAGCAGCTCGCGCACAAGCAGCGGTTTTTTCGGCTCCCGCTGCGCCGGGACGCCGCCCGCCATTTCAGTGAATTGCGTTTCCAGCATGCTGCGCATCGAGCGAATCTCGCTCATCACCGCGCTCAGGTCGCCGACATGCGCCGCCGCGACTGGCTGGTCCCGCGGTTCGACCGGGGCCGGCAACTCCTCGCCTGTCAAGGCCATGATTTCGACATTGCCATCGATGTTGCGGTTGGAAAGGATCAGCGCGTCGGGACCGAGCGCCTCGCGCACCAGGCGCAGCGCTTCACGCGAGGTCTGCGCGGTAAATTTTCTTACATTCATGTATGGCCTCCAACCAGGCTGGTAACTTTAATGGTCTTTGAATCGGGAAGTTCGGCGTGCGACAGCACCTTGAGCTGTGGCAGCGCGCGGCGCAGGAAACGCGCCAGCAGCGCGCGCAGCGGCCCCGGCACCAGCAGCACCGGGGTACGCCCGAGTTGTTCCTGCTGGCGGGTCGCTTCTCCGGCCTGCGTTGCCAGCGTATCGGCCAGGCCAGGCTCGATGCCGGCGCCGTCCGGCCCGCTGGTGTGCAGGGCTTGCATCAGCAGGCGCTCGAGCCGGCTGTCGAGCGTCATGACGGCCAGTTCGTTCATCGCCGGGAACAGCTGCTGCACGATTGCGCGTCCGAGCGCGATGCGCACCAGCGCCGTCAGTTCGTTGGCATCCTGCGTATGGCCCGCATGTTCGGTCAGCGTTTCGATGATGCTGCGCATGTCGCGGATATGCACACCTTCGGCAAGCAGGTTCTGCAGCACCTTCTGCAGCGTGGAAAGCGGGATCAGCTTGGGCGTCAGGTCTTCTCCCAGCTTGGGCGACTCGGTTGCCAGATGTTCGAGCAGCTGCTGCACCTCTTGCCGTCCCAGCAGTTCGGCCGCATGGCTGGTGATCAGATGGTTGAGGTGGGTGGCGACCACCGTGCCCGCATCGACCACGGTATAACCCATGGTCTGCGCCTGCTCGCGCAGCGATGCGTCAACCCAGGTGGCCGGCAAGCCGAATGCCGGATCGCTGGTGAGCGGGCCCGGCAGGCTGCCGGTGACCATGCCGGGATTGATCGCCAGGAACTGGCCCGCATGCGCTTCGCCGCTGCCGACTTCAACGCCCTTGAGCGTGATCCGGTAGGCCGACGGTTTCAGTTCGAGGTTGTCGCGGATATGCACAGGCGGCGACAGGAAGCCGACCTCCTGCGCGAATTTTTTGCGCAGGCCCTTGATCCGGCGCAGCAGTTCGCCGCCCTGCCCCTTGTCGACCAGCGGTATCAGGCGATAGCCGACTTCCAGACCCAGCGTGTCGACGGGAACGATATCCTGCCAGCCCGCTTCTTCCAGTTCCGGCGCCGCCACCGCTGTCAACTGCGCCGGTTCGTCCGCAGGTTTTTCCGCGCGTTGCGAAATCATGTAGGCGCCCCCGCAGAGCGCCGCCGCCAGCATCAGGAAGGCAATGTTCGGCATGCCCGGAATCAGGCCCATGGCGCCGATCACCGCGCCGGCGATGTATAGCACCTGCGGTTTGCCGAACAGCTGGTCGACCAGCTGGCCGCCGATATCGCGATCGCTGGCAACCCGCGACACCACCACACCGGCGGCGGTGGAAATGATGAGCGACGGAATCTGCGCCACCAGGCCATCGCCGATCGCCAGCAGCGTGTAGGTTTTCATCGCGCTGGAAAAGTCCATGTCGTGCTGCAGCATGCCGACCAGCAGGCCGCCGACCATATTGATGATGGTGATGATGATGCCGGCCACCGCATCGCCGCGCACATACTTGCTGGCGCCATCCATGGCGCCGTAGAATTCCGCTTCCTGCGCGACTTCGCCGCGGCGCCGGCGCGCTTCCGGTTCGCCGATCATGCCGGCATTAAGATCGGCGTCGATCGCCATCTGCTTGCCCGGCATCGCGTCCAGCGCAAAACGCGCGCCGACTTCGGCGATGCGGCCGGCGCCCTTGGTGACGACGGTGAAGTTGATGATGGTCAGGATGATGAACACCACGATGCCGACCAGGTAATTGCCGCCGATCAGGAAGTGGCCGAACGCCTCGATCACCTTGCCGGCGGCATCGGTGCCTGTATGTCCTTCGGTCAGCACCACCCGGGTCGACGCGACGTTGAGCGACAGGCGCAGCATCGTGGTCATCAGCAGCACGGTAGGGAACACCATGAAGTCGAGTGGCTTGACGGTGTACAGCGCCGTCAGCAGCACGATGACCGAGAGCGCGATATTGAAGCTGAAGAAAATATCGAGCGCGAAGGCCGGCACCGGCAGCACCATCATGGCCAGCATGATGATGACAATGATCGGCGCGATCATCGGCTTTACACCTTGGCCGGTCATCCAGGCGGGCAGTTTCAGGCCATTCATGCGCTCTGCCCGGCGCTGGCCTGGTTGAGCGGATCGAATTCAGGCGGCACCGCCACTTCGCGCGGCGCTTGCGGACGCGTGCCGCCGTGCTCGCCAAAGGTCCGCAGCTGGAATACGTAGGCCAGCACTTCGGCCACCGCGGTGTACAGCGCTTCCGGAATCTCGTCGCCCAGTTCCGCATGCCGGTACAGCGCGCGCGCCAGCGCCGGCGCTTCCAGCAGCGGCACCGCGCTGGCGCCGGCGATTTCGCGTATCCGCGCCGCCACCTCATCAGCGCCCTTGGCCACCACTTTCGGCGCCCGCATCGCGCCATCGGCATACTTGAGCGCGACCGCATAATGGGTAGGATTGGTGATCACGACATCGGCGCCGGGCACTTCGGACATCATGCGGCGGCGCGCCATCTCGCGTTGCTGCGCGCGGATCTTGGCCTTGATTTCCGGGTTGCCGTCGGACTCCTTGCTTTCCTGGCGCACTTCCTGTTTTGTCATCTTGAGTTTGTTCGCGTACTGCCACATCTGGTAAGGCGCATCGACCAGCGCGATCAGGATCAGCGCGCTGACGATCGAGAGAAAGCTGACCAGCATCAGCTCGCCCAGATGGGTTATGCCGGTGGCCAGGGGTTCGACGCTGAGCTCGAGCACCTCGTCGATCTGGCTCGATATCACCATCCAGGCGATGCTGCCGACCAGGATCGTCTTGGCGATCGCCTTGGCGAGTTCCGTCAGGGCGCGCATCGACACCATGTTGCCCAGTCCCTTGAGCGGATTCATGCGCTCGAATTTCGGCTGCAGCGACTGCGCGCTGAACAGCCAGCCGCCGATCAGCAGCGGCGACGCCAGCGCCACCAGTATCAGCAGCACGGCCAGCGGCGCCAGCGCCAACAGCACGCCGCCGAGACTGCCGGCAAGAC
The DNA here is from genome assembly GCA_040387375.1 of Pseudomonadota bacterium. GTDB lineage: Bacteria > Pseudomonadota > Gammaproteobacteria > Burkholderiales > Burkholderiaceae_D > JAZKDW01. The sequence continues at coordinate 33,414 of JAZKDW010000010.1, read as the reverse complement.
GCGCCAGCAGCAGATCGGAATCGAAGGCCTGCGCACGTTCGAACGTCAGGCCCGACACCAGCACCCGGTTGAGTTGGCGTACCAGGCTGTCGCCCATGAACCAGAAACCGCCGCCAGCCGCCAGCAGCAATGTACAGGTAGCCAGTTCGCGAGAGCGCGGCACATCGCCTTCCTCGCGCGCCTGTTCAAGGCGCCGTGCCGATGCTGGTTCTGTTTTTTCGAGATCGCTGTCTTCGGCCATCGCCGACTCCTGTTGGCATGGCGCTATGGGCCAATCAGGGTCGATTATTAGGGAGAATGGCGCGCCGCCATCGGCGGAACAGGTGTGTAAACCGCCCCTTCTTCGTGAGGGGCCTGGCAGGGACCAAGCTCAGCGAGCTTGGGCTATCGGCGTTCTTCCCGTGCTAGCGGGTTATGGATTCCCGCTTGCAGCGCGCGCACAAGCTTGTAAGCCTGTGCCGTTACGCAGGCGTGAGGCAATGCCTCACGAAACCCCTGCTTCACCCTGCGCGGGAATGACGGTAGTAATTGGGTCGATCTCCACTATCACTACCGTCATTCCCGCGAACGCGGGAATCCAGGCTGAGCTTGCATCACGATGTCTTCATGCCGATCCCACCAGGCCTGACCTCGATAACTGTATCCACGTCATCTCCGGCACGTTCCCGAGTTCGAAGCGGGTACTTATTCCACCAACAGGTTTTTTATCGCGTAATGCGTCAGTTCGGCGTTGTGCCGCATGCCCATCTTCTGCAGCAGACGCGAGCGGTACATGCTGATGGTCTTGACCGAGAGTGTCAGTTCGGCCGCGATTTCGCTGACCGACTTGCCGGAGGCGATCATCGTCAGCGTCTGGTATTCGCGGTCTGACAGCGTTTCATGCGGCTGCACCTCGCGTTCATCGCCGACCTGGTTGGCGAGTTCCTGCGCCACCGCCGGGCTGATGTATTTTTTCCCCGCCGCGACCTGGCGGATCGCGCCCACCAGTTCCGCCGGCGCGCTCTGCTTGCTGAGATAACCCGCGGCGCCAGCCTTGAGCGAGCGGATCGCATACTGGTCTTCGCGATGCATCGACAGCATCAGTGTCGCGAGCTTCGGGAATTCATTGCGGATCTGTTTCAGCACATCGATGCCGCTGCGGTCCGGCAGGGAAATGTCGAGCAGCAGCACGTCCCCATGCACCTCGCGGCACAGCCTGGTGGCATCGTTGCCGTTTTCCGCCTCGCCGGCCACCACGATGTCGTCCGTGTCAGCCAGGATCTGTTTGAGTCCTTCACGCACGATGGCATGATCGTCCGCGATCAGCACTCGCAGCAATTTCTTTTTTGTCATGAGATCAATGGATATCCAATTCGCCGCCACAGCGGGCGCGGACCTGCAAATTACCTGGTTACATCAGTTCATCGGGCGCAGCGGAATCCTGACGGCCACCACACTGCCGCCCTCCGGCGCAATGCTGATCGTCAGTTTTCCTCGCATCGCGACCGCGCGTTCTTCCATGCCGCGTATGCCAAACGAGTTCGGCTTGAAGCGATCCGCCGCGGTAAAACCAAGCCCATTATCGGCGATCTCGAGCAGGACGCTGCGGTTTGTGCACACCAGCCGCACGACAACCTGACTGGCCTGCGCATGTTTGCCTACATTGGTCAGCGCCTCCTGGAAAATGCGGAACAGCGCGGTGGCCTGATCAAGGTGCAAGGTAATGTTTTCACGGTTCGAGGAAAACTCGCATCGGATGCCGAGCTGCTTCTCGAATTCCTTTTTTTGCCAGTCGATCGCAGCCACCAGGCCAACGTCAAGCAGGCCGGGCCGCAGATCCTCGGCGATGCGGCTGACCGCATCAATGCTGCGGTCGACCAGGGCGTCGATATACAGCGCTTTTTCGGTCAGCGCCGGCTCGGCGGCGGGCAGCTTGCGCGTCAACAGAGCCAGCGACATCTTGATGGCGGTCAGGTTGCCGCCCAGGTCATCGTGGATCTCCCGCGCGATACGCATGCGCTCCTGTTCCTTCACGGTTTCCACATGCGCGGACAGTTCGGCCAGCCGGGTACGCGAGCGCGCCAGTTCGGCGGCTTCCAGTTTGCTCTGCGTGATGTTGGTCATGATCCCCTCCCACTGCACGCTGCCGTCAACCAGCGCCTGCGGGCTTGCGCGAAGATTGATCCATTTCATGTCTTCCCATCCGCGGACCCAGATCCGGCCCTCCCAGTTCCAGGCGCTGAGCTTGGCGGCGGAAACGGCCATCGATTCGAGGTAGTGTTCCCGGTGCTCCGGCAGGATGAGCGCAAGGAATTGCGCCGGGTCGGCGCGCAACTGGTTTCCAGTCAGGCCCAGCAAGGCGAGGCAGGCTTCGCTCAGGAAAGGAAACGAGACCAGGCCGTCGCGCTGCAGGCGGAATTGGTAAACCAGGCCCGGCACTTGCGACAGAATTTTGTGCAGACGCGACTCGATGCGCGATGCGGCATCGGCCGATTCCTGGCGCGTGCTGACGTCATTGCCGAGGGCGATGAAAACCGGCGACGATCCCGACGTGCAGCGGAACAACTGGAGTTCGACCGGATAGGAGCTGCCGTCCTTGCGCACATGGATGAGATCGAGGGCGACCTGCGATTTTTGCCCGTTGCGCAGCGGCTGGAGCATGCGCTCGATCGTCTTCTGGTCAACGTTGCGGGCAATGCTCGCAGGCGACATGCCGGTCAGCTCATGCGCTTCGTACTGCAGATTCTCACACGCCGCATCATTGACTTGCACAAAACGCAAGGTATCGCCATCGACCAGATAAATTTCGCTGAAAACCGTCTGCATCCGTTCACGCATCATGCCAATTATTTACCTTTATTCTTTGTCGCGTCAGCCGGGAAGGATTATAGCGGCTGCGCATGCATAAGTTACCTGGTTGTTGCGCCGGCAGACACTGGTTTGGCCGACGAGTCCCTGGCCGCGGCGACTGTCTTGCCTTCATTGAGCGCCGCTTCCTCGGCTTTGCCGGTCATCAGGATGATGCTGATGCGGCGGTTGATCGGATTGACCGGATCCTGCGTGTCGAGCAGGACCGCCGATGACAAACCGACCACCCGCAGTACCTTGGTGTCATCCATGCCGCCAGCCACCAGCGCCCGGCGCGACGCGCCCGCACGGTCCGCGGACAACTCCCAATTGCTGTAACCCTTCTCGCCGCTCGTGTAAGGCGTGGCATCGGTGTGCCCGGAGAGGCTGATCTTGTTCGGCATGTCATTAAGCATGCGCCCCAGCTCATGCAGGATGGACCTCGCGTAGGGCTCCAGGTCGGCGCGCGCCAGCGCAAACATCGGCCGGTTTTTTTCATCGACGATCTGGATGCGCAAACCCTCGGTCGTGATGTCGATTAATAACTGCTTCTTGAATGCCTTCAGCGCCGGCAGGGTTTCGATGCCGGTTTCTATACGCGCCTTCAGCGCTTTCAGACGCGCCATCTCCGACTGCTCCTGCGGCTCCTTCCTGACCTGGCCATCCTTTTCGCTCGGGTCCCGGCCGCCGCCCGGGATGACACTCACCCGATCGCCGCTATTCGCACCGCCTGCCAGCGCAACCTTGAGCGGCGTCTTGAAGTATTCCTCAATGCCCTTGAGTGTGCCTTTATCGGTCGAGCCGATAAGCCACATCAACAGGAAAAACGCCATCATCGCCGTCACGAAATCGGCGTAGGCGATCTTCCACGTGCCGCCGGAATGCGCGGCGCGGGTTTTCCGGATGCGCTTGATGATGATCGGACGGCGCTCTTCTTCGGCCATGTGGGTAGTCGCTCAGGTGGTTTCTTGAATAATTTGTTTCGGCCTGCGCTTTCGGCCTGTTATCGCGACCTGGATTTCCTGATATGCGATTCGAGTTCGATGAACGACGGACGCTCCGTCGAGAACAGGACCTTGCGGCCGAACTCGACTGCCAGCACCGGCGCATAACCGTTCAGGCTCGCTACCAGAGTCACCTTGACGCACTGGAGCATCTTCGAGGATTCGTTCAGCTTCTGCTCCAGCAGGGTCGACAGCGGCCCGACAAACCCATACGAAAGCAAAATCCCGAGGAAAGTTCCCACCAGCGCATGGGCGATCAGCGCGCCCAGTTCTGCCGGCGGCAAACCGACCGACTCCATCGTGTGCACGACACCCATCACCGCCGCCACAATACCGAACGCCGGCATTGCATCGCCGATCTTGGCGATGCAATGCACCGGCACTTCACCTTCGCTGTGATGGGTCTCTATCTCGTTGTCCATCAGATTTTCAATCTGAAACGCATCCATGTTCCCGGACACCATGAGGCGCAGATAATCGGTGATGAATTCGAGCGTGTGCGGATCGCTCATCACGCTCGGATATTTGCTGAAGATCGGACTTTCTTCCGGCTTTTCGATTTCTCCTTCAATCGACATCAGCCCTTCCTTGCGCACCTTGGTCAGGATTTCAAACAGCAGGGTCATCAGCTCCATGTACAGCGCCTTGGTGTAACGCGCGCCCTTGAAGACACTGGGCAGCGCTTTCATCGTCGCTTTCAGCGCGGCCAGATTATTGCCAACCAAAAAAGCGCCCACCGCAGCGCCGCCGATCATCAGGAACTCGACCGGCTGTATCAGCGCCGCCAGATGCCCTCCGGCCAGCGCAAAACCGCCAAAGACCGACAGCAGGACTACGACATATCCAAGGATGACTAACAAATTCGCTCACTCCAGATTACCGGCCTTTTCAATCCGCCAGCCGGGGAACAAGCCCCGTGCGGCGGCAAATGGCCGCGCACATTTTGTGCGACGGCTTTCATTCAGGTTACGGCAGGCAGCGCGAAAACTTTACTGGACGTCAGATGGAAATTTGCGTTTCTCCGAAGCCGGATGGGTTGACGTATCAGGTGAGGGACTGCGGCGGCTGTGACGCGCCTGCGCTGGCTTCTTCCCTCGCCTTCCTGGTCTTGCCTGCCCTCGACGGCATGTGGCACAAGCCGCAGACATAGTTGGTGTTAAGATCAAGCCGATTGACAACAAACTCGCCGCCGCATGCGCAGCAGGCTGCGGTCATCAGCATCCTGCTGTTGAAGAAGCGCACCAGGGTCCATGCGCGTGTCAGCGACAGCACCGGCTCTTCATCCGGCGCGGGCCGCATCTGTTCGAGGTAGAGTTTATAAGCCTTCAGCACTGCCTCTATGCCGCCAATCCGGGCATGCGCAAGCAGATACTTGTGAATGCTCATGAAGACGGACGCGTGAATATTGGGCTGCCAGGTAATAAACCAGTCCAGCGAAAACGGCAGCATGCCCTTCGGCGGCGACACGCCCTTGAGTTCCTTGTACAGCTTCAGCAGCCGCTCGCGCGAGAGCGACGTTTCGGACTCGAGCAGCTGCAGGCGCGCACCCAGGTTGATCAGTTCAATCGCGAGCTGAATTTCACGGGATTCCGCGACCACGCTTTTCCTGGACGCCTGACGCTTTTCTTTTTCCTGGACGATCATCGGCGGCGCGCTCAGGCAATTGTTTCGACTGCTTGCCCTGCCATGACAATCGCGGCATGCGAACGCGCCAGCGCAAAGTCTTTGCCATGGTCGGTCAACATGCCGAGGATCGCGCCATCATCGAAGCGGAAGCGGGCCAGCATCATGTTGGCGCTGGCCAGCTTCAGCAGCTGCGCATTGCTTAATTTTTCCAGCAGCTCTGCGATTTCCAGGCTGATCCCGAGGCGGAAAATGGCGGTCGGCTTATCGGATCGGATCATTTGCTGCGCAAGCATCAGGTATCCGAGATTGGCATCGCGAATTTCAGCCATCATATCGTTCGTGTTCACTGTTCAACCCTTGTCCGTGTGATTTGCGGGCCCGTTGCGGGCTTTGTCCATAGTGCACATTCTGAGGTGGAGATCGAAATGCGGATAGAGGGCGTGTGCTGTATTTTCCGTCAGAAGTATGCGTACTTATTTGTAGGAGTTTGTCTTACAAACGGAAAGCGCAAGCATCTCCGCACCAGGGAGAGTGAGGAGGCAGGCCGTCAAGGCTTTTTTTCGTTTTTTGTCCGCTGCCGGCAGGCGCCGCGCGGCGGGTAAATTTTAATCTGTTGATGTAGAGCATCATTTTTTTAAAAAGTTCCAACTTTTTTATGATGCAGCAGTTCATCATCTCTCCGGTGACCATTATTTTTTCTTCCCTGCGCCGATGTCGTCCGCCGTTGTATCCGACAGCAAATCCGAGATCGTCCGCCGCAGCCACCGATTGCCTGGTTCGTAGTGATACCGCTCATGCCAATGCTGCTTGATGACAAATCCGGGAGTGTGAAATGGCAAGGGCAAGCTGCGGAAGCTGCCTTGACCCTCAAGCAGGTCAGCCAGCCGTTCGGGCAAGGTGACGAGCATGTCCGTCTGCTCGATGACAAAGGGGATCCCCATGGCTGATATCCGCGTATTGCATCCGATCGCACAAGCCGGTGAAATCATCGAAGGCGAAATCGTGCTGGAAGTGGACGGCTAGGTGCGCCAGAAAAGCGATCTGACCCACCTGATCTGATCGATCAGCGAAACCATCGCCAATTTGTCCAGCCTGTTCGAATTGCAGCCGGGCGACCTGATTCTTGGCCGGGTGCATGCCACGGTGGATGTTTACAATAATGTGGCGGCAACTTCGGTGGCGAGCAGACGGCAAGCGTAACAAGGGCGTCATTGAATGCAGTGAAATGACGCCCTGCCCAGGACCCAGGCTGCGCGGGAAGCCCGCTTCATTGCCACTTCCGAAACCTCCTTCGTCCGGACTTTATCCAATCATGCGGCGTAGCTGAGCGTATCGGCCAAGCGGTCGAACAGTTCCCGCGGCATTCCACCATATCGGGGATAGCAGGCGCATAAAGTCGAGCGACCCAAGCCCGCGCCAGGCGGGCCGGTTAAACACGGATCAGTCAGGAATTATCTTCGCCGACTCGGCGACTTTTTTCCAGAGTTCCAGATCGCTGCCGATCCGGCTTTTCATCTGTTGCGCCGATTCGAATTTCGCACTGAATCCGACAGCGGCAAGCCGCTTCTGCACAGCAGGATCCTCAAGCGCCCTGGAAACCGCCTGGGCGAGCGTGCCGACGATGGCCGGCGATGTTGCCGCCGGCACCATCAGCCCGTGCCAGATCGACACATCGAAGCCAGGCACCAGCTCCGATACGGCAGGCACATCCTTGAATTCGGGCAAGCGGTTTTTATCCATGATCGCGATTGCACGCAAACGGCCGGAAGCGATAAAACTATGGACCGATTGCGGGGTTGACACGAGGACCGGGACCTGACCGCCGAGCGTATCCTGAAGTGCCGGCGCCGCGCCCTTGTAAGGGACATGCAGAATGGTCGACTTCAATTTCGAGGACAACAGCTCCATTCCAAAATGATGCGGCGTGCCTGCGCCCGGTGTAGCGAAGGAAAGCGTGGATTTCGGGTCTTTCATCTGCTGCACCAGCGCGCCTAGCGAATCGACGCCGGATTTTGGATGCGAAACAATTAATAAAGGCGATGTCGCGATCAGCCCGATAGGCTGCAAATCCTTCTGGATATCGAACGGCAGCTTCTTGTACAGGTAAGGATTAACGACCACTGTGTTTGCCACGTGCGCGATCGTATAGCCGTCCGGGGCGGATTTGGCGACATGATCGGTGCCGATATTTCCACCGGCGCCGGCGCGATTATCGACGATGACCTGCTGCCCGAGCAGCGGGGAAATCGCTTCCGCCATGATACGCGCGACGGCATCGTTGCCGCCGCCGGCGGCGAACGGCACAACCAGGCGAACGGTTTTTGACGGGAATTTGTCTTGCGCCGCAGTAGTCAGTGAGACCAGGGAAAGAATGGCAGGCAGCCCAAATTTGAGCAGATTTTTTAACTTCATGTATTACTCCTGAATTTTAAATAAAAAACAAAAAGGCAAGGCAGCCAGGATCTATGCAAAGCGAGGAAACAGCTTCAGCGCATTGCCGTGTCCGATCTTCTGTAACTCGTCCGCCGCCAGTCCCAACCCCTTCAATCCATCGACTGTTCCACTCATCTGCCCTTTCGGACCGAACGGATAATCCGTGCCGAAAAGAATGCGGTCCATAGTCACGACGCTTGCCATTGCCGCGATTGCCGTCTGGTTGGCTGACAGTGCGCAGTCAAAATACAGCTTCGCCAATTCGGCGGCAAAGCCGTTGGGGATATGCTCGCGCAGCGCAGGGTTATTGGTGCTCAAGACTTCAACACGCCCGCTCAGGTAAGGAATCGCACCGCCGGCGTGCGAAAAAATCCATTTGATGTCGGGGAACCGGTTAATTACGCCACCGAAGATCAGCGATGCAACGGTTCTCGTCGTATCGAACGGGAATTCCAGCGTGGATGCCGACAAGGCATTGATCCGCACCAGATCACGCGGCGAAGTCGGGTGCACGAACACCACCGCCTTGCGCCTGTTCAGTTCTTCATATAGCGGATGAAAATCCTGATCGCCGAGATAGGTTCCGTTGTAATTGCTAAGCAGGCAGATCCCGTCCGCAGCCAGCTCATCGAATGCGCGAGTTGCTTCGTTCAGCGCGGCATCCATATCCTGCGCAGCCACAGTGGCAAACATGCCAAATCGGCCCGGGTGCTGCTGTGTCATGGCGGCGGCGAATTCATTGCACCATCTGGCCGCATCGACAGCGTCACGCGCGTTCAGCGGCACCAGGCCAGGCGACGAAACCGAAGTAATGGCGGTGGAAATTCCTGCCTTATCCATTCCCTCGAGCGCATCCTGAATGCTCCAGGCCGGGACGCGGCCCGACGACCCCTGCGCTCCAACATTGTCATACCCGACGCGGTCCACATATTCCGCTGGCAGAATGTGGTGATGAACATCGATCCTCTTGGCTTCATTCATGGTTTTCCTTGCCTTTCTATCGCAGGTTTGCCAGGGTGCCCGGCGATGTCACCTTGCAGTGCGAAACCGGGCTTTTTATTTTGTGACGACTATCAGGTGAGCGCCAGGCGTTCGGCCTGGGCGATCAAAGGCAACACTGCGCCTGCATCGGGCTGGCGCGCCAGCAGCGCCAGGCTTAACGTAGCCAGAAGCAGCGAGGCCTTGTCTTCGCCCACGCGGGCCAGCGCATTGCTCAGCGCGCTATAGGATTGATCGAGGTCGTAATCGGTCATGTTCGAGACTCCATGGTGGAAGAACTGATGCCGGCCGCCGGCAGCACTGCCCGCATCCGATACGGCGCCAGCGCCGCGGCAACATCATGGCAGTCGGCTGCACGCCAGCGGCCAAGCACATAACCGTCGGGGCGAATCAGGTATAGGCTACCCTCGATCGCGTCATAGCGCTCCCAGGCTTGCCCGAGCCCGTCGACCAGCGCCTGCGGACCGGCGCCGCTATTGCGCGAAATGCGCAATATCTTGAGCCGCGCGGGACCGGACTCGACAGCGGCGGCCAATTGCACAAGTGACGGCGGCAGCGCATCATGCTCGCTGAAGTGCAGCGCGACAAAACAGTCGCCAAAATATCGGCTGAGGTGGCCGGGACCGGCAGCCGTTTGCAGCAGGGCTTCCGGTGCGGTGTCGCCAGCGGACGCGCCGCCGGCAAAAGCGCCGTCCCGGGAAGGCACATTCAGCGGTGAACCGGCATAACTAATTGGGGTCGACTGACGTGGATTCACCAGTGACCGCACACGTTCGTCCTCTTCAGCCAGGCGCAACGCTGCTTCGCGCATGAGCTTGAAACCGAAATCGGGCGGCGCCATGAATTCCGTGCTTTTGGCGCCATAAGCGAGGTTCTCGCGCGTGGCATGCACACGTTCGATCGAATACGAATCTAGCAGCGCGTCCGAAGCCCGGCCTTGCAGCACGAGAGCAAGCTTCCAGGCCAGGTTGCCGGCGTCGTCGAGTCCGGAGTTGAGCCCGCGCACGCCGAAGATTGGCACGAGGTGTCCCGCATCGCCGGCGAACAGGACGCGGCCATGACGGTAGCTGTCCAGCGTCAGGCATTTGGCGTTATAAATGGTAATCCAGAGCGGATTCCAGGGCGCAGTCTCGCCTATCATCTCCAGATGGCTTTGCACGCGCGGCAAAACATTTTCCGGCTTGACCGCTTCGACCGGATCTTCATCGTCGCGGATCTGATAGTCGATCCGCCAGACATTATCGGGCTGCCGATGCATCAGGATGGTCGATCCGGGATTGGAAGGGGGATCGAACCACGCCAGGCGCTCCACCTCACGGCTGGTTTCCTGCTCAATGTCGACGATGACATAACGGCCGTCATATTCCATGCCTTTCAACTGCAGGCCCAGCTGTTCGCGCACCGTGCTGCGGCCCCCATCGCAGCCCACGAGCCATGCGCCATGCAAGGTTTCGCGCTCACCGCCGGCCGCGATGACATCGACCTCGACGCCGTCGTCGTTCTGCCGCACCGCCACCACCCTGGTTGACCAGCGTATCGCGCACAGTCCGGCATGGCGCTGCATCGCTTCGTGCGCAAATTGCTCCACGTAGTATTGCTGGATGTTGACCATCGGCGAAAAACGTTCGCTCGGTTCGCTCGGCATGCGAAAGTGCAATACTTCGCGATCGCGGAAGTAGCTGCGCCCGCCCACCCACGACAGACCCTTTTCGCCCAGCGGACGGTCGGCGCCGATCCACCCGAGGATTTCCTGCGAACGGCGCGAGATGCAGATGGCGCGGCTGCCGCTGCAATAAGCGTCATCGGCCTCTATTACCAGCGAGGCCACGCCTTGTTCCGCCAAAAGCGCGGCGAGCGCCAATCCGACCGGGCCGCCGCCGGCAATCAGCACCGGCGACCTGGCCGGCGTTACGGAAAAAGAGAGGGACATTGCGGCTTTCAACTGTTGTAACCAAGGCCGCAACTATAATTCCAATTGGTTGCTGATGCAACTATTTTTCTTGCGCTTTTGGGCGAAACAAACGTAGGGTGGAAAAACGAAGCGCTTGCAGCGCGCATATTCGCTTGCAAGCGAATATCGTTTCGCAGGCGTGAGGCGATGCCTCACGAAACCCCTGCTACACCCTTCCACCATGGTCGATCACGGTTGGAATATGCGAACGCCGAATGGTGTAATGCGCTGCGCTTATTACACCCTACGAACTATTTTTCTCGCGCTTTTCCGTGCCGTGCGATCAGGGCGATGTTATTCGGCAGGCGGCCATTCCTCCGCCACCTTGATTATGCGATCCAGCATTCCTTCAAATACCACACGCTCTTCCGCAGTGAGTGCCTTGCTCAAGCGGTAATGCCATTCGGCAGCGGTTTTGAGCGCCACTTTATAAGCCTTTTCCCCTTCGGCGGTGACCGTCAGGCTGACTGCGCGTGCATCGTGTGCGTCGACCTTCCGGGCCACCAGCTTGCGGGACAATAAGGCGTCGACCCCCCGGCTGGCCTGGCTTTTATCCAGATTGGCTCCACGTGCGACATCGCCCAGCGACAGCGGGCCAAAAGCGCCAATTGCGGCAAGTGTGCGCGCTTCCCTGAGTGCCAGCCCGGTACCAACCAGATATTCTTCGGCGATATGCTTATCTATAATCCTTTTCAGCCTGTGCAGCTTGTAGGTCCAAAGATTACTGAGCGATCGGGTTGCCATCCATTACTCCAATAGAAAGATATTTCGTTTCAAGTGCAACTTTATTTACATGGAATATGTTGCATCAGCAACGATTTATGACGTGACAAGCGGCGAGAGAAAGTCGGTTTGCGACGACAGGCGACAGTATGACAGCTTGCGAGAAAACACGGGTGAAGGAAAGGCAGACCAGCCCCTGCGTAAAAACGGCCAGGCCACCGGAAATCCGATGCCCTGGCCGTTCATCATTTCAAACAATGCAGCCATGCAGCCGCATCGTCAGAAAATCATTTCATCTTGCAAGCCGACGCATACGCATCGCCATGATTGGTAAACACCGCGCCCAGCGTGCGGTTGGTAATCCGACCCTGCGCATCCTTGCCAATCACGCGCGTGTAGTAATTCTGGATCGGGTAATTGTTGTTATTGAACTTGAAGTCACCGCGGACCGATTTGAAGTTCGCCGCCTTCAATGCCTTGCCCAGCGCTTCCTTGTTCTCGATCTTGCCCTTGACGCCGCGCACGGCCGAATCCATCAGCATCGCCGCGTCATAACCCTGCGATGCATACAGCGACGGCAGGCGGCCATACTCTTTCGAGAAGTCGGCGACAAAACGCTTGTTCTGCGCATTGTTCATGTCATGTCCCCACTGCGACGAGTTGAACATGCCGAGCATCGGCGCGCCCACTGCCTTGATGATGTCTTCATCGGCGGAGAAACCAGGTCCGAACAGCTGCGACGTATTCGACAGGCCCGCATCCACGAACTGCTTGATGAAGTTGATGCCCATGCCGCCCGGCAGGAAAATATATACCGCATCCGGCTTCGCCGAACGGATCTGCGACAGCTCGACGCCGTAGTCCAGTTGTCCCAGCTTGGTATAAATCTCGTCGGCGACCTTGCCCTTGTAATAGCGCTTGAATCCGGTCAGCGCATCCTTGCCTGCGGGGTAATTCGGCGCCACCAGCACGACGTTCTTGAAGCCTTTTTCCGCGACCTGCTTGCCGACTGCTTCATGCAGGTTATCGTTCTGCCAGGCGACGTTGAAGAAGTACGGATTGCACTGGTCGCCCGCATATTGCGACGGACCGGCATTGGCGCTGATGAAATGGGTCTTCGACGCGAATACCGTCGGTCCTACCGCCAGCATCACATTTGAAAACACGATGCCGGTCATGAAATCGACCTTGTCGCGCTTGACCATGCGATCCACCAGTTGTTTGGCCACGTCCGGATTTTGCTGGTCGTCGCCGCTCAGCACTTCGACCGGCAGCGTGCCGAACTTGTTATCCAGGTGTTTCATGGCGAGCGAGAAGCCATCGCGAATATCGACACCTAGGCCCGCGCCGGCGCCAGACAGGGTGGTGAGCATGCCGACTTTGACACTGTCGGCGCTGTGCGCGCTGCATGAAGCGGCTAACGCAAGTGCACATGCGGAAAGGCGTAATAATTTCAAGATCGACTCCTTGTTAAAAAATAAAGATTGGCCCGGACGTCCGCAGGCAAAGCGTTTTTATTCTATTTGCTGCTGGCTTCGATCCGCAGCTTGAAGCGTTGCAGCTTACCACTTTCGGTACGCGGCAAGGTGCTGCGGAACTCGATCTTGCGAGGATATTTGTAAGGGGCGACCGTCTTCTTGACGAAGTCCTGCAAGTCCTTCGCTGCCTCGGGCGTCGGCTCCAGGCCCGGCTTCAGGACCACGTAGGCCATCACGATCTGGCCGCGCTCTTCATCGGGACAGGCCACCACGGCGCACTCGGCCACTGATGGATGCTGGAGCAGCGCATCCTCAACTTCCGGACCGGCGATGTTATAGCCGGCCGAGATGATCATGTCATCGGTGCGCGCCTTGTACCAGAAATAACCATCGGCATCCATTTCATAGGCATCGCCGGTGACGTTCCAGCCATTACAAACATAATCATGCTGACGCGGATCGGCCAGGTAGCGGCAGCCGGTCGGTCCCTTGACCGCGAGCCGCCCGGTCACGCCCGGCCCGACTGGCGCGCCCTGCTCATCCAGGATGCAGGCCTGGTATCCCGGGATCGGCTTGCCGGTTGCGCCGGGACGGATGTCGCCGCCGGCGGCGGATATGAAAATATGCAGCATCTCGGTGGCGCCGATACCGTCGATCATCGCCAGTCCGGTCGCCTGCTGCCAGCGCTCGCGGGTCTCCAGCGGCAATGCTTCGCCAGCCGACACGGTCTGTTTCAGGCTGCTCAGGTCATGGTTTTTTGCCAGCGGCGCCATGTGCCTGTAGAAGGTGGGCGCGGTAAAGCAGATCGTCGCGCGGTAATCGGCGATCGCCTTGAGCAGGCCGTCCGGTGTCATCTTCTCGAGCAGCACCGTGGAGGCGCCAAAACGCATCGGAAACAGCAGCAGGCCGCCAAGACCGAAGGTGAAGGCCAGCGGCGGCGTGCCGATGAAGATATCGTCCGGGCGCACGCGCAGCGTCGAGCGCGGGAAGCAATCGCAGATCGCCATCACGTCGCGGTGGAAATGCATCGTGCCTTTTGGTTTGCCGGTGGTGCCCGAGGTAAAACCCAGGATGCAGACATCCTCGGCGGACGTATCGACGGATTCGAAATCGGACGGTTTGGACGCCATCAGCTGATCGAGCGCGCCGGGCGCGCTGTCGTTGAAGTACAGGACTGCGGGCGGCACCGGCGACTGGTCTCGCGCCAGCTCCATCTCTTCCTTCAGGTCGCCCGCGCACAGAACCGCATTGACCTTCGCAAGGTCCATGATCGTGTTCAATTCCTTTGCGCGCAGCAGCGGCATGGTCGGCACCGCGATGTAACCGGCCTTCCATACGGCGAGCACGCAAGCCGCCATCATCGGGTTGTTCGCGCCGCGCAGCAGCACCCGGTTGCCGGTCACCAGTTGCAGCTCGTCGCGCAGCACGTGCGCGATGCGGTTGACCTGGTCGAGCAGCTGGCGGTAGGTCCAATTGCCATTGGCGCCATGAATCGCCGGCGAATCGGCATGGCCGCCTGCCACCATATTGTCGAGCAGTTCGGTGGCGCAGTTCAAACGCTCCGGGTAGGCCAGTTCATCGAGATCGAAGACCAGTTCCGGCCACAGTGCGCGCGGCGGCAGATTGTCGTTCGCGTAGGTATCCAGATATGCGGTCGCGCTCATGTTCTCTCCGGCCAGACGGTTTTTGCGGGTTTCGTGTTTTTGCAGTTTTCTTGCGCCAGTGGGATCGCGCGGATCCGGCCGGAAACATTACTTTAAGTCTAAACTATCTAAATATCAAGCATTTTTCTCGGCCATCCAGCCAGCCGGCATCGCCGGATAAGCCTTGGCCGGCCATGCCATGAAGCTGGTTCGCGACGATGTGCTGGCTGGGCGCCTTCCGCGGTCCAGCCGACTTCGGTTGAATGAATCAAAGGATCGTCTTGAACGCGGAAAGCGCGCTAATGCGCCTGGGGCCGGAAGGCCTGGTAGTGAGCGAAGGACAGAGGGATTTTGCTGCGGGCTGCGTTTTCATGTGTGCCGCAGCAAATGGAAGTTTCAGCAGCAGCGGCCAATCCTGCCGTTACCGCCGCCGTAACGCGCGTCCTGCCGGTCCCTGAAAAACGCTTCATAACTCAGCACAGGTTCGCCGGGATGAGTGGTTTCCATGTGGTTCAGGTACTGGTCGTACTCGGGCAGACCGACCATGCTGCGCATCGTCTGCCCCAGATAACGCCCGGCCTCGCCTAATTTATCGAACATGACTTAGCCCTGGGGCAAGGTGCCGGGTGGGAGCGCCTCGGCCGTCGTCTCCGACACGCTCGGCCGCGGCCCCTTGCGGGCGGCGATGATCGTGCGGATGCCGAAAAACAGGATGCTGACGACCACCAGCATGAACAGGAAGGCCAGCGACGCATCGATATAATCATTGAATATGATCTGCCGCATTTCGGCGACGGATTTTGCGGGCGCCAGCAGCTGTCCGTCCGCAAGCGCATTCTGGTAGCGGCGCGCATGTGTCAGGAAGCCGACCTTCGGATCGCTGTCGAACACTTTTTGCCAGCCGGCGGTGAGTGTGCACACCAGCAGCCAGGCAGCCGGCAAAATCGTCACCCAGGCATACCGGTCGCGCTTCATCTTGAACAGCACGCAGGTCGCAAGAATCAGTGCGATCCCGGCCAACATCTGGTTCGAGATGCCGAACAGCGGCCACAGCGTGTTGATGCCGCCCAGCGGATCGACCACACCCTGGTACAGGAAATACCCCCAGGCGGAAACGCAAATGGCGGTGGCGATAAAGCTGGATACCACCAAGTCGGTCCGCTGCATTGCGGGCACGAAGGTGCCCAGCAAATCCTGCAGCATGAAGCGGCCGGCCCGCGTTCCCGCATCCACCGCCGTCAGGATGAAGAGCGCTTCGAACAGGATGGCGAAGTGATACCAGAATGCCATCATGGCCGTGCCGCCGATCACACCCGACAGGATTTGCGCCATGCCGACCGCCAGCGTGGGTGCGCCGCCGGCACGGGAAAGAATCGTGTTCTCTCCGACATTCTGCGCGGTCTGTGTCAACATCTCCGGGGTCAGCACGAAGCCCCATTCGGAAATGATCCTGGAGGCGCTTTCGGCCGTGCTGCCAATGATTGCGGGCGGACTGTTCATCGCAAAATACACGCCGGGCTCGATGCACGAGGCAGCGACCAGCGCCATGATGGCGACAAAGGATTCCATCAGCATCGCGCCATAACCGATGAATCGCACATGGGTTTCGTTTTCGAGCAGCTTCGGTGTGGTGCCGGAGGCAATCAATGCATGAAAGCCGGATACCGCGCCACAGGCAATGGTGATGAACAGGAAAGGAAACAAGTTGCCTGACCATACCGGCCCGCTGCCGTCAATGAATCTGGTGGTGGCCGGCATCTTCAGTTCCGGCATCACGATCAGGATCCCGATTGCCAATCCGACAATGGTGCCGATCTTCAGGAACGTGGACAGATAGTCGCGCGGCGCCAGCAGCAGCCAGATCGGCAACACCGACGCCACGAAGCCATAGCCGATCAGCATCCAGGTCAGCTGTGTGCCGGTGAAGCTGAACATCGGCCCCAGCACCGGGTCGTTCTGCACATACTGGCCCAGCACGATGGCCAGCATCAGCAGCACAAATCCGATCACCGATACCTCGCCGATGCTGCCGACCCGGAAAAACCGCAGGTAGAGGCCCATCAACATGGCAATCGGTATGGTTGCCATCACGGTGAAGGTGCCCCACGGAGAGCCCGCCAGTGCCTTGACGACAATCAGCGCCAGCACGGCCAGGATGATGACCATGATCAGGAAGGCGCCGAACAGGCTGATGATGCCCGCCACCGGGCCCATCTCGGATTTGATCAGGTCGCCCAGCGAGCGCCCGTTGCGGCGCATCGAAATGAACAGGATCATGGCGTCCTGCACCGCGCCCGCGAACACCACGCCGACCAGGATCCACAGCATGCCGGGCAGATAACCCATCTGCGCCGCCAGCACCGGACCGACCAGCGGCCCCGCGCCGGCGATGGCGGCGAAGTGATGGCCGAACAGGATGTACTTGTTGGTGGGGACGTAGTCGAGGCCATCGTTGAACTTGACGGCCGGCGTCATCCGCTGCGGGTCCAGCATCATCACGCGTTTGGCAAGGAACAGACTGTAGTAACGGTAGGCGATCAGATAGATGCATATGGCGGCAATCACGATCCAGATCGCGCTGATCGCCTCGCCCCGCTGCAGAGCGATGGTCCCCAATGAAAACGCCCCCAGGATGGCAAGCATCCCCCAACCGATATGCTGTTTGAAACCGCTCATGTCTGCTCCGAATGTGTCTTTCGGGAGTCGCAGTGCAGGGACCCGAACTTATTCCAAGATATTAGAAATTGATCGCCATCATTTGAGATAGCTCAATGAGTCGGATTGGTTGCGTTCAACGATGAACCAGGACGGGAATGGTCGAGTGCGCCAAGACTTTTTGCGTGACGCTGCCGGCGAACAGTGCGGACAAACCCTTGCGCCCGTGCGAGCCCATGAAGATCAGGTCGCAGTGGTGCTGTTGCGCGGTTTTTATGATTTCCTCATCCGGCCGGGAAGAATGCATGGAGACTGTTTCGCATGGCACGTGTTCGACGGCGGCCGCGTCGGCGATTTTCTGCACATGTTCCCTGGCGAGGTCGTGCGCTTTTTCGGCAGCGGCATGCGAGGTGCTGCCGAAAAAATCGCTGTCGGAAAGCAGTGCCGACGGATGCGGTTCGGCAACCGAGATGCCGACAATCTTCGCGCCCACCTGCCGGGCGAATTGCACAGCGGCCGCAACCGCTTTCTCGGCCAGAGGCGAGCCGTCTGTCGGCACGAGTATCGTCTTGAACATGGCGGTCTCCATACGATGCATGCAGTTTGGATTCCTGCAGCATGGTCCTTGCAGGACGACGCAATTTGAGCCATATCAAGGCTAGTTTGGTAATGTCCGGCGAAATTACTAAGGCTCCACTTTGTCGTGCAGAAAACCGCCGCAACGCACCATTCCGATGCAAGCACTCGCCATTGCAATCAAAAAAGCACCGCAATCAGGCAGGCAGCGCACCAACTTGATCCGCGCCCCTACCCGTTTCGGGTCATGTCATTCCCCCACCATACGTCTGGTGGCATTGCGCATCGCACAATGCTGGCACGCATTCTGCTAAAGAGTTTGCGCAGCACCAATTTCTTGCAAGCCCTTTAACTTTACCCATACCAGGAGCAACCATGTCCCGACGTACTGTTCTGAAAGCGACCGCACTCGGCGCTTTGACCTTAGCGACCTCGTCCTACGTAAGCGCGGCTTTTGCTGCGGACACCATCAAGGTCGGTATTCTGCATTCCCTGTCGGGCACGATGGCAATCTCCGAAACGTCCTTGAAAGATGTGGCCCTGATGACGATCGACGAGATCAATGCCAAGGGCGGTGTAATGGGCAAGAAGCTGGAGGCAGTCATTGTTGACCCGGCTTCGAACTGGCCGCTGTTCGCTGAAAAAGCGCGCCAGCTGATTTCGCAGGACAAGGTCGCGGTTGTATTTGGCTGCTGGACTTCGGTCTCGCGCAAATCCACGCTGCCGGTATTCAAGGAACTCAACAGCCTGCTGTTCTATCCGGTGCAATACGAAGGCGAAGAGCTGGAAAAGAATGTGTTCTACACCGGCGCCGCACCGAACCAGCAGGCGATTCCGGCCACCGAATATTTGATGAGCAAGGAAGGCGGCGGCGCCAAGCGGTTTGTGCTGCTCGGCACCGACTATGTCTATCCACGCACGACCAACAAGATCCTGCGCGCTTTCCTGAAAAGCAAAGGTGTGAAGGATAGCGACATCGATGAAGTCTACACACCGTTCGGCCATTCCGATTACCAGACCATCGTTGCCAACATCAAGAAATTCTCCGCGGGCGGCAAGACTGCCGTGATCTCTACGATCAATGGCGATTCCAACGTGCCGTTCTACAAGGAACTCGGCAATGCCGGCCTGAAGGCAACCGATGTGCCGGTCGTCGCGTTCTCGGTCGGCGAGGAAGAATTGCGCGGCGTCGACACCAAGCCATTGCTCGGCCACCTGGCTGCCTGGAATTACTTCCAGTCGGTGAAGAATCCGGCGAACGCCGATTTCATCAAGAAGTGGAAGGCGTATGCAATTGCGAAAAAACTGCCTAATGCAAACACGGTCGTGACCAACGATCCGATGGAAGCCACCTACGTCGGCATCCATATGTGGAAGCAGGCAGTCGAGAAAGCAAAATCCACCGACACCGATAAAGTCATCGCTGCGATGGGTGGACAGACATTCAAGTCGCCGTCCGGCTTTACCCTGACGATGGACAAGACCAACCATCATTTGCACAAGCCGGTCATGATTGGCGAAATCAAGGGTGACGGCCAGTTCAGCGTAGTCTGGAAAACCAAGGGCCCGATCCGCGCGCAACCATGGAGCCCGTTCATCGCGGGGAATGAAGCCAAGCAGAAGATGTAATTTTCACGAGCTTGTTTCGGTAGGGTGACTGCGTGTTGTCCTATCGTTCCTGATGTCCTGGTGTCCTGTCGTTCCCGCGAAGGCGGGAATCCATACGGCGCGTGCCAGATTGGCGGGCTTTTGGATTCCCGCTTTCGCGGGAATGACGAGCACGGCGCGGTAACCGTGCCCCCTCCCACTGCTATTTACGTCTGCCTGAAAAGAATTGATGAAAATGAGGCTGATAAAAACACTATTGGTCATGGGCTTCCTGTGTCTGCAATCGCTCGCCGCCCACGCCACGATCGATGCCACGATGCTGGCGCCACTGGCAGGTGATGACCCCGACGCGCGTATCGAAGCGGTCGGCAAGATCGCCGCCCTCGCAAATCCAGATGCATTCAAAGTGCTGCGGGCACTCATGGATGACACACTGGTTGCGCTCCCCGATGGCAAGGTATTGATTGTCACGGACGACAAGGCCTTCGACCCTGCCACTGGCATGACCGGCGAGGTGCCCGAAGGCACAGATGGCATCGTTGTCAACAACCGCTTGCGTGGTGCGGTGGAAGGTGCGCTATCAGGACTAAAACTGTTTTCGGAAGACCCGAAGCTGCGCATGGCGGCGGCGCTCGAACTGCAAAAGTCGACCTCGCCGGCGCAAGCGCCGCTGATCCAGAAGGCATTCGACAAGGAAAGCGACGCCGCCATCAAGGCGATCCTGCAATTGCTGCTCTCGACCGCCAACCTGCAGTCATCCGATCCGGCGCTGCGCAAGGCCGCCGTGCTCGGCCTGGCCGGCAGCACCAATGCCAGCCTCAAGCCCGTATTGCAAAAAATGCTGGAAAAAAATCCCGACGGCAGCTACATCGAGCCGGATGAATCGGTGCGCATCGCCGTGGTCGGGACGCTGGACGAGATCTCAAGCCGCATGCAGCGCACCGAATTTGCCGGCAACCTGTTCTACGGCATCTCGCTGGGCAGCGTACTGCTGCTGGCCGCGCTGGGCCTGGCGATCACCTTTGGCCTGATGGGCATCATCAACATGGCGCACGGCGAGCTGCTGATGATCGGCGCCTACACCACCTATGTCTGCCAGCTGCTGTTCAGGCAATACCTGCCCGGCGCGGTGGATGCCTACCTGCTGGTGGCCCTGCCGGCCGCCTTCATCGTCGCCGGCGCCGTCGGCATCGCGCTGGAACGCACGGTGATCCGCTGGTTATATGGCAGGCCGCTGGAAACCCTGCTGGCGACCTGGGGCATCAGCCTGATGCTGATGCAGCTGGTACGCACGATTTTCGGCGCGCAGAACGTCGAGGTCGCCAATCCCTCGTGGATGTCGGGCGGCATCACGGTATTCGGTTCGCTGGTGCTGTCCTACAACCGCATCGTCATCATTTTCTTTGCCCTGTTTGTCGTCATTGCGGTATGGCTGATCCTCAACAAGACCCGGCTCGGCCTGTTCGTGCGCGCGGTCACGCAGAACCGCCGCATGGCCGATTGTGTCGGCGTCTCGACCGGCAAGATCGACATGATGACCTTCGGCCTCGGCTCCGGCATCGCCGGCCTGGGCGGCGTCGCCTTGTCGCAGCTCGGCAATGTCGGCCCCGATCTCGGACAAGGTTATATCGTCGATTCGTTCATGGTGGTGGTATTGGGCGGCGTCGGCCAGCTGGCCGGCACCGTGATCGCCGCGATCGGACTGGGCGAAGTGAACAAATTTCTGGAACCGGTCGCCGGCGCCGTGATGGCAAAAATCTTCATCCTGGTGTTCATCATCATCTTCATCCAGCGCCGTCCGCAAGGGCTGTTTGCGCTGAAGGGACGGAGCGTCGAATAATGGTCAACTTGTCCGCTTCACAAACAACCCTCTTCTCGCGTCCGGCCTGGATCGGCATCGTGGTGTGCGCCGTGGTCGCGGCGCTGCTGCCTATCCTCAACCTCAGCTTTCCCGAGGGGCATGCGCTGCATGTGTCGAGCTACACGATTTCGCTGGTCGGCAAGTTCATGTGTTATGCGCTGGCGGCGCTGGCGCTCGATCTGGTGTGGGGATATACCGGCATCCTGTCGCTCGGCCACGGCGTGTTTTTTGCGCTCGGCGGTTATGCGCACGGCATGTACCTGATGCGGGCCATCGGGCGTGACGGTGTGTATCAGAGCAATCTGCCGGACTTCATGGTTTTTCTGGATTGGAAGACGTATCCGTGGTTCTGGTCGCTGACCGACAATTTCTGGTATTGCATGCTGCTGGTGGTGCTGGTGCCGGGCACGCTGGCCTTCGTGTTCGGATTTTTCGCCTTCCGTTCGCGCATCAAGGGTGTGTACTTCTCGATCATTACCCAGG
Organism: Pseudomonadota bacterium; assembly: GCA_040387375.1. Taxonomy (GTDB): domain Bacteria; phylum Pseudomonadota; class Gammaproteobacteria; order Burkholderiales; family Burkholderiaceae_D; genus JAZKDW01. Next base: position 11,548 of record JAZKDW010000010.1, on the reverse strand, counting down.
CCATGACCTTTGCGTTCATGCTGCTTTTCTTCCGCAACGATACCGGCTTCGGCGGCAATAACGGTTTCACCGATTTCAAGCGCATCCTCGGCTTCAGCATTACCGCGGCATCGACCAAGGCGGTGCTGTATCTGGTGACGCTGGCGTTCCTGATCGGCGCGCTGGTGCTGTGCCGCTCCATCGTCAAGTCCAAGCTTGGCCGAGTGCTGCAGGCGGTGCGCGATTCGGAAAGCCGGCTGATGTTCATCGGTTACAACCCGCTGTGGTTCAAGCTGTTCGTGTGGACCCTGTCGGCGGTTTTGTGCGGCATTGCCGGCGCCCTGTATGTGCCGCAAGTGGGCATCATCAATCCGTCCGAAATGTCACCGGCAAATTCGATTGAAATGGTGATCTGGGCCGCAGTCGGCGGACGCGGCACGCTGATCGGCCCGATCATCGGCGCCTTTACGGTGAACGGCTTGAAGAGCTGGTTTACCGCGGCCTTCCCGGACCTATGGTTATTCGCCCTCGGCTTGCTGTTCATCCTGGTCACGCTGTTCATGCAGAAGGGCATCCTCGGCCTGGCGCAAAAACTGACCGCCAGCCGGCGCGGCGGCAACATCGGCATTGTGAAGGAGGAAACGCCATGACTGAAGTATTGGCCCACGGCCAGAAATACATCAGCGGCGAACCTGGCGAGCAAGGTGTGCCCTACGGCCGCATGAAGGGTGAAGGGCTCGATGCCAGCCATGGCGCGATCCTTTATCTGGAAGAGATCACCGTTTCCTTCGATGGATTCAAGGCGCTCAACAAGCTGAGCCTGGATATTTCGGTCGGTGAACTGCGCTGCATCATCGGTCCCAACGGCGCCGGCAAAACCACGATGATGGATGTCATCACCGGCAAGACCCGGCCGAGTGCGGGCACCGCGTATTTTGGCCAGACCATGGACCTGGCGCGAATGACCGAATACGATATCGCGCATGCCGGCATCGGCCGCAAGTTCCAGCGTCCCACGGTATTCGAACAGCATACCGTGTTTGAAAACCTGGAACTGGCGATGAAAATGGACAAGCGTGTCAGGCCGACGCTTTTCTTCCGCCTGTCGTCGGAGCAAAAAGGCAAGATCGACGAGATCCTGAAACTGATCCGCCTGCATGGCGAGGAAACACGCCTTGCCGGCCTGTTGTCGCACGGGCAGAAACAATGGCTGGAAATCGGCATGCTGCTGATGCAGGAGCCGCAGCTGATCCTGCTCGATGAGCCGGTCGCCGGCATGTCCGACGCCGAGACCGCACGCACCGCCGAGCTGCTCAATGAACTGCGCGGCAAACATTCGATCATGGTGGTCGAACACGACATGGGCTTCGTCACCGAGATTGCGCAACAGGGCAAGGTCACCGTGCTGCATGAGGGTTCGGTGCTGGCGCAAGGCACGATGCAACAGGTGCAAGCCGACGAACGTGTGATCGAAGTATATCTGGGCCGCTGAGGACAAACACCATGCTGCAAGTAGAAAAATTGAACCAGTATTACGGATCGTCGCACACGCTGCGCGGTGTGTCGCTCGCGGTTGAAAAAGGCCAGTGCCTGGCGCTGCTGGGACGCAATGGCGTCGGCAAGACAACCCTGCTCAAATGCCTGACCGGCGTGCTGCCGGTCGCCAAAGGCAGCGTGACGCTGAACGGCCGCGAGATCACCCGCCTGAAGCCGCATGAACGTGCGAAGCTGGGCATCGCGTATGTGCCGCAGGGGAGAGAGATTTTCGCCCGCCTGACCGTCGAGGAAAACCTGATGATGGGCATGGCGGCAAAATCCGGCAGGAAGGCATCGGTCATCAATGGCGAGGTGTACGAGCTGTTCCCGGTATTGAAGGAAATGCTGCAGCGCCGTGGCGGCGACCTGTCCGGCGGCCAGCAGCAGCAGCTGGCGATTGCGCGGGCGCTGCTGGCGGAACCGCAGCTGATCATCCTCGACGAACCGACCGAAGGCATCCAGCCATCCATCATCAAGGATATCGAACGTGTGATCCGCCTGCTGCGGCAGCGCGGTGATATCGGCATCCTGCTGTGTGAACAATACTTCGATTTTGCGCGTGCGCTGGCTGACAGATTTGTCGTGCTGTCGCGCGGCGAAGTGGTGGCCGCCGGCACGCACGACGAGATGGATAGTGAGGACGTGAAGCGGCACTTGGCGGTATAGTCTGAGCATGAAACTGAACGAAGCCACGGACTTGTCGAATCCCGATCCGCTGCGCGCGCCGAACTGGCACGCGCGGCTGGCATTGGGGTTTACCGACGACGCCGGCACCACCCGACTGACCGATCGAACCCACTTCGGCCCCCTGCGTGTGCAAAAACCGCTGTACCCGGAAGGTCCCCAGGTGTGCCACACAATCGTCGTGCACCCGCCCGGCGGTGTCGTCGGCGGCGACGAGCTGGCAATCACGGCAAAGGTCGGTGCCGCCGCACATGCCTTCATCACCACACCCGGCGCCGCCAAATGGTACAAGTCCAATGGCCGCATCTCGCGCCAGCACATTACGCTCGACATCGCTGCGGGCGCCAGGCTGGAATGGCTGCCGCAGGAAACCATATTTTTCGATGCGGCGCAGGTGCAGCTGACGCAGTCGGTCTCGCTGGCCAGGGACGCCAGCTACATTGGCTGTGAAATATTATGCTTTGGCCGCACGGCGTCGGGCGAGTCGTTCAACAGCGGCAAGGTGATGCAACGCACCAGCATCCGGCGCGACGGCAAGCTGATCTGGTGGGAGCAAGGCGCGCTGGCGGGCGGCAGCACATCGATGCTGAGCCCGCTGGGCTTGTCCGGGAGGACAGTGTGTGCAACGCTGATCGCGGCAGGCAAACCGCTGCCGGCATCGCTGCTGAACACGATACGGGAAGAAGTTGGCGTCATCAGCGGCGGCGCTTTCGGCATCAGCCAATTGAAATCGGTGCTGGTGGCACGCTACCTCGGCGACTCCAGCGAGATCGCACGCCGGGTGATGCTGTGCGTATGGCAGCATCTCCGGCCGGAACACATGGGACGCGCGGCTGTTGTGCCGCGCATCTGGAACACCTGAACTGCAAGCGGAGACAAGATGGATCTGACCCCAAGAGAAAAAGACAAACTGCTGATCTTCACCGCCGGCCTGCTGGCGGAACGCCGCAAGGCACGCGGCCTGAAGCTCAACTATCCGGAGGCGATCGCCCTGATTACGGCCGCCATCATGGAAGGCGCGCGCGACGGCAGGACGGTCGCCGAACTGATGTCGGAAGGCACCCGCATCCTGACGCGCGCCGACGTGATGGATGGCATCGCCGAGATGATCCCCGACATTCAGGTCGAAGCGACCTTCCCGGACGGCACCAAGCTCGTCACCGTCCACCATCCTATCCCCTGAAGAGGTTTCCCATGATCCCAGGCGAAATGCTGATTGAAGCAGGCGACATCGAACTCAACGTCGGCCTGAGGACGGCCGTGGTGACGGTCGCCAATAGCGGCGACCGGCCGATCCAGGTCGGTTCGCACTTCCATTTTCATGAAACCAATCCGGCCCTGCAATTCGATCGTGGCCTTGCTTATGGCATGCGCCTCAATATCGCGGCCGGCACCGCGGTCCGCTTCGAACCGGGACAGCAACGCACGATCGAACTGGCCGCTCTCGCGGGCGACCGGAAGGTGTATGGATTTAACGCCAGGGTAATGGGCGCACTCGACAAGGACCGGACATGAGCAAGATTTCCCGCCAGGCGTACGCGGAAATGTTCGGCCCTACCACTGGCGACCGCATCCGCCTGGCCGATACCGAACTTTTCATCGAGATTGAAAAAGATTTCGCCACCTATGGCGAAGAAGTCAAATTCGGCGGCGGCAAGGTGATCCGCGACGGCATGGGGCAGTCGCAGCGCAATCATGCGGACGTGATGGACACCGTCATCACCAACGCGGTGATCCTCGACCACTGGGGCATCGTCAAGGCCGACATCGGCCTGAAGAACGGCCTGATCGCCGCCATCGGCAAGGCCGGCAATCCCGACATCCAGTCCAACGTCACGATGGCCATCGGCGGCGCCACCGAAATCATCGCCGGAGAAGGTTTGATCGTGACCGCCGGCGGCATCGATTCTCACATCCACTTCATCTGCCCGCAGCAGATCGAGGAAGCGCTGATGTCGGGTGTGACCACCATGCTGGGCGGCGGCACCGGGCCGGCGGTCGGCACCGCGGCGACGACCTGCACGCCGGGACCATGGCACCTGCATTCGATGCTGATGGCCGCCGATGCCTTCCCGATGAATCTGGGGTTTCTCGGCAAGGGCAATGTCAGCCTGCCGACACCGCTGGAAGAACAGGTCAACGCCGGCGCGATCGGGCTGAAGCTGCATGAAGACTGGGGCACGACACCGGCCGCGATCGACAATTGCCTGTCGGTGGCGGACCGGATGGATGTGCAGGTCGCGATCCATTCCGACACGCTCAATGAAGGCGGCTTCCTGGAACACACGCTGGCCGCGTTCAAGGACCGCACGATCCACACCTTCCATACCGAAGGCGCCGGCGGCGGCCACGCGCCGGACATCATCGCGGCGGTGGGGCAGGACAATGTGCTGCCCTCCTCCACCAACCCGACCCGGCCTTATACGGTCAACACGCTGGACGAACATCTGGACATGCTGATGGTCTGCCACCACCTCGACCCGGCCATCGCGGAAGACATCGCCTTCGCCGAATCGCGCATCCGGCGCGAGACCATCGCCGCCGAAGACATACTGCACGACCTCGGCGCGATCAGCATGATGTCGTCCGATTCGCAGGCGATGGGCCGGGTCGGCGAAGTCATCATGCGCACCTGGCAAACCGCGCACAAGATGAAAACGCAACGAGGCTGGCTGACGCCCCCCACGCCCGGATCCGGCGCGCAGGACAAGTCCGGCAACGACAACTTCCGCGCCAAACGCTACATCGCGAAATACACGATCAACCCGGCAATCACGCATGGGATTTCGCATGTGGTCGGTTCGCTGGAAGTGGGCAAGATTGCCGACATCGTCTTGTGGAGGCCTGCATTTTTCGGTGTCAAGCCATCGATGATCCTGAAAGGCGGCATGATCGCCGCCGCGCAGATGGGTGACCCGAATGCCTCGATTCCGACACCGCAGCCGGTGCATTACCGGATGATGTTCGGCGCCTTTGGCGGCGGTTTGAAAAAATCGTTTACCTTTGTGTCGCAAGCCGCATTCGACCTCGGCATCGGCGAGCAACTGAAGCTGAACAAGACCCTGATCCCGGTCAGGAACATGCGCAATCTGCGCAAGCGCGACATGATCCACAATGACCTGGCGCCGAAGATGGAAGTCGATCCCGAAACCTATGAAGTACGCGCGAATGGCGAATTGCTGGTGTGCGAACCGGCCGTGATCCTGCCGATGGCGCAACGATATTTCCTTTTCTGAAGTAAAAAACCATGCTGACACTCCATACAAAAATAGACCATGCGGAATCAATCAGCGGCCAGCTTGTGCTGCCCTACGAGCTGCGCGAAAAAAGCCGCCAGCGCGCCACCCTGACTTCCGGCGAAGATGTCGGTGTGTTCACCGTGCGCGGCACCATATTGCGCGATGGCGACCTGCTCAAGGGCGACGACGGGCGTGTGGTGCAGATCGTCGCCGCGCAGGAACCGACCTACCGGGTCGAATGCCCGACCGCACGCGACCTGCTGCGCTGCGCCTTTCATCTCGGGAACCGGCACACGCAGGCGCAGGTTGGAGGTGATGCCGGCAGCGGCTTCCTGCGCATCCGCAAGGACAGCGTGCTGAAGGAAATGCTGGAAGGACTGGGCGCCACCGTGACCGAGGAAAGCGCCGCGTTCGAACCGGAATCCGGCGCCTATCAGGGTGGCGGTCATCACCACGGTGACGATGGCCATCCGCACAATCCGCTGGCGCCGATACCGCTGCGGCAAAAGATACACCGTCCATCCGACAAGAAGTAAAACACATGCAATCGGCCGCCCTCCTCCATCTGCTCCAGCTCGCCAGCCCATCGCTGCCGATCGGCGCCTACAGCTATTCGCAGGGCCTGGAAGCGGCGATTGAAAACGGCATGGTCAGGGACGCGGCATCGGCCCGGCGCTGGATAGCAGATCAGCTGCATCAGGTGGTGGCCCATTTCGAAGCGCCGGTTTTCTGGCGTCTGCTGCAGGCGTTCGACGCGCGCGATCAACAGGCGGTCAGCGACTGGACCGAGCGTTTCATCGCCGCCCGCGACACCGCCGAGTTTCGCGCCGAGACGATCCAGATGGGATATTCGCTGGGCAAGCTGGTAGCGGATTTGCAGATCGCCGATGAAAACTTGCTGAGTATTCTGCACAGCCAGGCAGAGATACCGCTGCCGTGCGCGCTGGCCTGTGCCGCGGTCGCGCTCGAGGTGCCGCACGAAGCGGCGCTGCTCGGCATGCTGTTTTCGTGGGCGGAAAACCAGGTGCTGGTCTGCGTCAAGTCGGTGCCGCTGGGCCAGGTTGCCGGCCAGCGTTTATTGTTATCGCTGCGGCCGGAACTGGAAGCCGCGGTGCAGCAGGCGCAGCAACTGGCTGATGACGAATTGTCGAACTGGTCACCTGGGCTGTCGCTGCTGTCGATGCAGCATGAGGTGCAGTACAGCCGGCTATACCGGTCGTGAACCCGCCATGCGCCCTTTATTAATTTCATGAATCATCCAATCAGGCACCTATGAACAACTCATCCAATCCCCTGCGCGTCGGCATCGGCGGCCCGGTCGGTTCCGGCAAAACCGCCCTGTGCGAAATGCTATGCAAGGCGATGCGCGACCAATACGACATGGCCGTCATCACCAACGACATCTACACCAAGGAAGACATGGAAATCCTGCTGCGCGCCGACGCGCTGCCGGCCGAGCGCCTGATGGGCGTCGAGACCGGCGGCTGTCCGCACACGGCGATCCGTGAAGACGCGTCGATCAACCTGGAAGCGATTGCGCGCATGTGCGCGGATTTCCCGGATCTCGAGCTGATCCTGGTCGAGTCCGGCGGCGACAATCTGGCGGCGACCTTCAGTCCGGAATTGTCCGACTTGACCATCTACGTGATCGACGTCGCCGGCGGCGAGAAGATTCCACGCAAGGGCGGACCCGGCATTACCCGCTCCGACCTGCTGATCATCAACAAGACCGATCTGGCGCCGTACGTCGGCGCAGATCTGGGGGTGATGGCCGTCGACGCCAAACGCATGCGTGGTGAGCGGCCGTTTGTATTCACCAATTTGCGTACTGGCGACGGGGTTGACACCGTGATCGAATTTATCCGCAAGCAGGGTTTGCTGGACCAGGCCGCTTAGGCCAAAGAAGAGCCAATTTTGATTGACCGTTCAAGGGAAAAATATGCCTCATGATTCAAAAACTAAAGTCGCCAGAGTTGGCGCGCTCCTCACAAGCTTTGGCCTGCTGTGCCTTGCCGCCAGTCCCGCCTTCGCCCACGACGGCGCGCATGGCGTTATGGCGCTAAGCGCCGGATTTGCCCATCCATTTTCCGGCCTCGATCATTTGCTGGCGATGATTGCGGTGGGTGTGTGGGCCGCGCAGATGCAGGGCAATGGCAGGTGGGTGCTGCCGCTGACCTTTCCGCTGATGATGGTTGCGGGCGCAGTGCCCGGGTTCATGGGTCTGGTCCTGCCGGGCATTGAAATCGGCATTGCCTCTTCGGTTGCATTGCTGGGGATGTTGATCGCATTTGCGGTACGGGTACCGGCCTGGGCGGGCGCCACGCTCGTTGCCGCATTCGCGGTCGTGCATGGCTATGCGCATGGCGCGGAGTTGCCGCAGCAGGCATCGGCAGGACTGTATGGGCTTGGTTTTATTGTGGCGACGGGCTTGCTGCATTTGGCCGGTTTGTCTGCCGGTGCATTCGCCAATAAAAAAATGGCATTGCGTGTGGCCGGTGGCGGCATCGCGGCCTATGGGGTGTTTTTGATGACCGTTGCGTAAGAAAAGGGCATCGATCCCCAGCGACTGGTAGGGCGTCAATAAGCGCAGCGCATTGCGCCGCATGCAAAGCGCAAGCTCCCTGACGCCCAATGTTTTCCGCGCCAGGTGTCGTGGCCGCGAATGCAATTTGCCAAGCAGCCCACCAAGCTCGACTTTGTCGTTGAGTCATCGCATACAGAATGGATCAATCGAGCCTGGGGGATACCGACGTGCTTCTCTTTCGAGGGGGTTATGGATTCCCTCTTGCGAGGGAATGACGGTGGCTGGATGGGAGATCGACCCATTTACTACCGTCGTTCCCTCGCAAGAGGGAACCCAGACTGCGCTTGCATCACGATGTCTTCATGCCGATCCCGCCAGGCTTGACCTCGATAATTGTACCTACGTCATCTCCGGCACGTTCCCGAGTTCGAGTGTGAACCTGCCATCTCCGATATGGTGAAATGCCGCGGGAACCATTCGACCGCTTGAGCGATACGCTCAACTACGCCGCATGAATGGATAAAGTCGAGTTCACAGTCAGGCTCCATTTCCCCCACATCATGATGCGCCCTACATCAAAGTATTATCAAGCCTGACCAAAATTGGGGGTGCGTACTTGACCAAGTACATGTTTTAATGTCTGCTTATCAGCAGCGAACCAAGCATCGCCATCACTCTGAATAAGCATCCCTTCGACCCCCGGCAGATCACAAATCATTTCAGCGGCCTTAATTAATGGCAAACCTCCAAATCTCTGGGAAAGCCTGACATCATTCCTGGTAGTGTAGAACAGCGCCATGTTACCAATCTCCAATCGGGCCGTTTGCATTTGCAAGGCAACGTCAGGAGACTCTGCAAGCGGGCCATCCTTCAAGTTCTCGCTTGGGGTATCAATCGCGAAGAACACTTCGGTCAAACCGAATCGTCGCAGGAATTCATCATCGTTCCCACGCCCCGCATTCTGGATGATGTATTCGTTTAGTGTCATCACTTCAATCCTTTGAATAAATTGTTATCCATTGCTTGGTTTGCCTATTACCGATTCCTACTGTGTCGAACACCGTGTTGGCATTTGATGCCCGCCAGTTATATGTACAAGCCGCCCATTGGCACTGGCCCATGCCTGGTTTGAGCAAATCTGACAAGCGCGTTGGCCTTGAAACAGTGACGGGACTTCCTTGTAAAGCCAATCCATCCGGTGCGTAAAGCGTGTAGTTCGGCATGCGGTCACCGGCTCCATAGGTGCGGCTGTAAACCTTGGAAAGATCTCCGCCTGTCTCAACAACATTCCCCAGTCTATCCGTGATCGTTCCGCCAAACTTGGAATAGACCGTAAGAGACGTGCCTTCCGGCACGACAGTTATCCCGCGACCAATCTCGTATCCACCATGCCCGCTAAAAACGGTGCCTTTGGAACCAGAGGCGAGAACGGAACCTGTATCAGCCGAAGCACCTGCGCGTAAGCCACTTCCCCCTCCAAATTCCGAGCCAACTCTTGACCACAAACCATCAGCATACTCACCTACCGCCGAGCCGATATCGCGCGTGAGAAACTGGAAATTGCCGGACTCGGCCGCAATCCGGGTGATGGTTGAACCAGCCCAACTGAAAGCTTTCCCAATCACGGGCCCACCAGCCACACCGAGCCCCACCTCTTGCGGCGTACCGGGCAACATCAAGTCTAGCATCGTATGCCGCAGGCCGGCATTGAGCAATGCCGCATCATCGCCCGCATGTACGGCTATCTGTCCCTCTATATCGATTGACGACATTGCACCGTATTTGAAATCGTGCATGCCCTCCACGGTATTGCCGAGTGCCCGTGCCAATGGATAGCCAATGGAATTTCCAATTGGCGCCGCTGCCGGATTGGTCAATATCCCAAACTCATCGTATCCAGGATAGATTGGCGAGTCCCCGACATTCAAATTCTCCAGCCTGCGCCCCTCTCGATAATCCGAATTGGCGATGTAGTCTTGTTCTCTCTGATCTGCGAGCAGATTTCCTAGCCGGATATTTTGAGCTATCAAGTCCAATTCTCTGGCCTGCAGTCGTCCAAGTTCGGCGTCATCCAACACACCCGCATGTTTGGCATCCACACCGTTGGCGGAGCCTGACGACAAGCGCAGGCGGTCGCCTGTATTGACCGCGTCACCGCCAAACGTGTCAGCATACTGATCGGCTGTTGTCCTCGCCGCGCTATTCCAGTAATCCCCCTCAGAGTAGCCCGGACCGGCGACTGCCCGATCCAATGCCGCCTGGTTTTGCGCATTCCATGTGGAAGCCAGTTCTTCCTGCTGACTCTGACTCCTGTTCTGCGCCACCGAACTTCCCAGCGCATTGCCAAACGCATCCGCGGCGACGTCAGTCCAGGTCACCGCCCCGCCCTTCACCATCTGGCGCGACACGTTCGACGCCAGTCCGGTGAGGATCCGGCGGGCGGCACGTTCCGTCTCTGTCAAGGCCTGTCCTGCCGCCGGCGCAAGCTGCTGGCCAGCCCACTCCCCCATCCCGGCCGCCACGGCCAATGCCGTCACCGCGCGCCAGTCGAATTTCTCCTGCAAGCCAGTGATCACCGCGATGCCCTGCGTCGCCACGCTGCCGGCGGCCGCCTCCAACCCTTTCACCCACGGATCGATCGACCCGCTCCCTACCCCCTGGGTCACGCCGGCGCTCAGCCCCGCCAGTGCCACGGCTTTCCATGAGAAATCTTCCTGCACGCCCAGCGCCATGCCGACCATCTGCCCCGCCGCGCTGCCGGCCATGCTGCCCAGCACCGCCGCCCATAACGGTTCCAGCGATGAGAGCGCTTCCCTGGCATAGATGGCGACCACGATCGTCACCACCACCATGATGATGATCCCCAGCGTGCCGCAGCCGCTATCGCCCTGCTGCCGCACCGGCGGTGGCGGCGGTTCCGGCAGCGTCGGCGTCGTATCCCCCACGATCGCCCCCGGCGCATACGGCTTGAAGGTGCCGGTGTCGTTGTGCAGGTTGGTGATCCGGTTGGGGATCGTCAGGTTCTTGCCGGCCCGCAGCTCGTCATCGGACCGGATCCCGTTGGCGTCGGCGATCAGGTACCACAGCTGCGCATCCCCATACACCGCCTGCGCAATCGAGCGCAGCGTCTCGCCCGCGCTGGCCACGTACTTGCCCGGCGTGGCGGCCGGATACTGCTCCGATACCGGCGTGTAGTTGAAGTCGAAATCGGCATTGCCGGCAGCGCCCGTCGAACCGCCTGGCTTGCCGTTGACATAGAAGTTGTAATGTGTGACGCCGTTTTCGGTCTTGTTCAGGATGTGCCCGGCCTGGTCGTTGACGAAGCTGCGGCTGCTGCTGGCATTAAAGCGGTCGGTCACCGCAACCAGGTTGCCGTTGACGTCGTAGTCGCTGGTCGTGTCGCCCGGCTGGAAATGGCTGCTGCTGCCGTGCACCACCTTTTCCTTGTAGCTGTCGTATCGGGCGTATTCGTAGCGGTACTTGTTGGTGTACGGCGTCCCGGTCAATACCTCGATCTGGTACGCCATCACGTTGCCGAGCTGGTCGAAATCGGTGTAGCGCACGACGGTTTGCTTGACGCCGTCGC
>JAZKDW010000009.1:0-31689 GCA_040387375.1 Pseudomonadota bacterium | reverse complement strand
GCGCAACCTTGCCAAGGTTGAGGTCGAGAGTTCGAGACTCTTCTCCCGCTCCAAAAATTCAGAAGGGAAGCTCACAAGGCTTCCCTTTTTTATTGATAGAATGTGTGTTTTAAAGTTGTGCAACGACTGAGTCATCGCGAGCAGCAACGGTTTTATTTCGCGGTTACAATAGCCTCCCCTGGCGGGGTAGCAAAGTGGTTATGCAGCGGCCTGCAAAGCCGTTTACGCCGGTTCGATCCCGACCCCCGCCTCCATATTAAATCAATGGGTTAGCTCTTCGGAGCTAACCCATTGTCGTTTCATGCTCCCCCTTTTTTCTGAAGGGGGCTCCCCCGGCACCGCCGATTATTCGGGATTGGCAATAGATAATACTGATCAGCGGCGGCACAAGCGCGACTTCAGGCGCGCGTTTCTCCTTCACTGGCAGCACGCTTGAGGTCTTCATCAGACAGGATGCGCGTGTCAGGGTCGTTGGTATTGCCGGCGTTTGCCGTGAACCGCAGTCCCTCCATGTAAGGGGTAGGCTTCTTCCGGCGGTAGTCAAGAAATTCCTTGCCGTAATACGCCCTTGCTTCTGCTGCGGTCCTGGTGCCGGAAACAATGTCATGCATCAGGTTCAGCGCCAGGGAGTTCGCTTCTTCGTCATGGCATCGGGCGGAAACTTCGCCTGCTGTTCTCTCCACGACCACGCTGCCATCGAACTCTGCAATGGCATTGAATTTATCAACCGGAACCCGGTAATCGATGAACGATTCGACACAGTCCGTATGCGGAACGGGGAAGTCGTGCTGGTAGGATATCTTCGATGCAACGATGCGCTTCCAGGGTCCCGGCTTGTGCCAGACAAGGAACGACTCGGTCGTCTCATGCGGCTCACCATACTTGTCGATGACCAGTTGGGCGGCTTCCCGTGAGTCCTCCGGCCAGTGTTGAATGATGTGCGATCCGGATTGTGCAGCCATGCTTGCCTCCTGCATGAAAGTCTGGATTGAGGCGCGATTTGCCGTCTGTAAGATCATCCAGCGTTTGCCAATACCATTGCACGGTATCGATAAAGGATTGTTTCTGGCAGACATGCGGTGCGTGCCATGCCCAGAATAACGAACCTGGCTTCGGCGGCACCTGCTCCCGGCAGGCCCATCCTCCTGACATTTTATTTGGATGAGGTCAGGGGCAAACCGTTCCTGAACGCCGGCGCATTGGTTTGGAAAAGCGAAGCAAACCTTGCGAATCGCTCCCAGGTTGCGTGCGATCAAATTCAGTCAATCCACACTTGTGATTCAAAATCCCCGTCGATCCGAAATTGCCGAGTGCCTATTTCTTGCTTGGGGAACGCGGCTTTCGCCCAACGGAATTGCTTGAGAGCTTCGTGTCCACGGCTGCGCTGGCCGCCAGGTCATCATCGTCGCTGATCAACTCGGGAAACTGCGCCAGATCTGCCCGCAGAGTATCCCGCGTTTGCCGAAGTAACAGTTTGAGCAATGCTTCTTCCGCGTCCGACATATTGGCGCGCATGATTTGATTGACGTCCTTTGCGATTTTCATCAGGAGAGGCTGAATGGAGCGTGCATGTTCGGTCAGGTAGACCCGCATCTTGCGCCGGTCCCCGGCATCCCTTTCCCTGCGCACCAATCCTTCTTTTTCCATCGCTCGCAGCATTTCAACCGTCGAAGGGTCCGTGATTCCTAATCGCTGGCTAAGCTCCCGCTGGGTCACGCCGTCCTCCTTCAAAAGAGAGCGCAGGCAGAACCAATGACCGCCTCGAATCCCATGTTGCGCTATCCGCGCATATAGCGCGCGTTTTACGAAACGAGCGGTGTCCGAAATGAGAAAGCCCATGCTTTCGTTGAGCTCATCATTAAAGCGGCGTTCCGGCGCGGCGGGGGACTCACCTGATAAATAGCGCTTCATATTCAATAATTTAAATTGGTTCCGAATTATATTGAGATAGCAGAGCGAACTCAATATTTCTTTCATACACACATTCTTACCGCTAAAGTTGAACTTGTACCAGCTAAATATTCACAGGATGGCGCTAGGTGAAGCTGCATTGAAACCGACTGAGGATATCAGCCTGCCGCTGACGATAATTAAATATCCGTTGACAATCAAAGCCGTAAAAATATAATAGGTTCCTAATTAAATTTTTCATAAATTTCTTTATTGGTATTTGCTTGATCATCGCTGTTCATGCTGTGTGTGGTTAAAACGCGGTAATTGAGCGTAACCAGAGTTCGATCCGACATAACAAGAATTGACTGCGTGGCCATTGTGGCGATACGTAAAAGTCAAACAATTACATTAGGAGACATGATGCACGCATTTAAAACTCTGGTCGCTACGGCAGCGTTGCTGGCCGCTTCATGCAGCTATGGTCAAACGCCGATCAAGATCGGGTTCATTGGTGAATTGTCAGGACCGCAAGGCGCCCTCGGGCTGGACCAGTACGACGCATTGATGATGGTCGTCGAGCGTAATGGCGGCAAGCTCGGCGGATACCCGGTGCAGATCATCAAGGAAGATTCCCAGCTCAAGCCGGAAGTGGGTGTAATGGCGGCGCAAAAATTGATTGAGCGCGACAAGGTGCAGATCATCACCGGCGTGACGTTCTCCAATATCATGATGGCGATCCACAAGCCGGTGACCGACAAGGAGGTATTCCTGATCGGCTCGAATGCCGGACCGTCGCCGATTGCCGGTGCGCTTTGTTCGCCGTATCAGTTCATCGTCTCCTGGCAGGTGGATATGTTGGCTGAAGTGTTCGGCAAATACTCCAATGAAAAAGACTACAAGCGAGTCTACCTGATGGCCCCGAACTATCAGGCCGGCAAGGATTTCCTGTCCGGCTTCAAGCGCGCCTTCAATGGCGTGATTGTCAACGAGGTCTACACCCCTTTGAATCAGCCGGATTTTTCAACCGAGATGACAGCGATCGCCGCAGCAAAGCCGGATGCGATTTTCGTGTTCTATCCGGGCGGCCTCGGCATCAATTTCGTGCGTCAGTTCCAGCAAAACGGGTTGCTCGGCAAGATTCCTTTGATGTCCGGCGGTATCGCCGACTCTACCGTTCTGCCGGCGCTGAAGGATTCGGCGCTCGGTGTGCTGGGTGCGTTCCCATGGAGCCCGGACCTGCCGAATGCTGCCAACCGCCGGTTTGTCGAGGAGTTCGAAGCCAAATACAAACGCCTGCCGTCGCCGTTCGCCGCGCAAAGTTACGACGCGGCGTTGCTGATCGACTCCGCTATTGCCAAAGTCAACGGAAATGTCGCCGACAAGAAGGCATTCGGCGCAGCGCTGAAGGATGCGAAGTTTGAATCCGTCCGCGGCAGCTTCAAATTTGGCAACAATAACTTTCCGATTCAGGATTATCACATCCATGAAGTTGCCAAGGACGCCAAGGGCCGGATTAATTTGAAGACCATCAGCACGCCACTGAAAGCGCGGGCCGATTCCTATCATGCGCAGTGTGCAATGAAGTAACAGGCGTGCGGGCAATTGCCTGGACTGCGAACAATTCATGACAGGCTCGCTCCGACAAAGGCGGCGCTCCTGTCGGTAGACTTTAAGGACAAGCAGATGAAAATTACTGTCGACGATATCTCCGGCATCGTGGGCATTTTGCCCACACCGGCCACGCCCGATGCGGCGCACTGGCGTGCTCAAAATACCGTCAACCTGACTGAAACCGAAAAAATGGTGCGCGTCGTGCTCGATGCGGGTGTCGATCTGCTGATGACGACCGGGACCTTCGGCGAATGCGCGACATTAACCTGGGATGAACTACGCGACTTCGTCGACTGCGTCGTGCGCACCGTGCACGGCGCGGTGCCTGTGTTCGCCGGTGTGACGACCCTGAATACGCGCGACACCATACAGCGCGGCCGCGATCTGATCGCGATCGGCGCCGACGGCCTTTTCGTCGGCCGTCCGATGTGGTTGGCGATGGACGACGTGGCCATCGTGCGGTTCTACCGGGACGTGGCCGAAGCGCTGCCGGGCGTCCCGCTGGTCGTATATGACAATCCATCCGCATTCAAGGGAAAGATTTCCGCCGCCGCCTACGAGGCGCTGGCCGACATCCCCGAGGTAATCGCCGCCAAACATGTCGGCGGTCCTGCCCTGATTAGCGACATCCTGGCGGTAGGAAAGAGGTTGCGCATCCTGCCACTGGAAACCGACTGGTATGACGTCGCGCAAGCTCACCCGGATCTGGCGCGCGCCTGCTGGTCGGGCAGCGTTGCCTGCGCACCGGCGCCGATCGTCGCGCTGGCCGATGCGATACGTGTCCGGGACTGGCAGCGGGCACAGGCGCTTACCGTGAAATTGCGCTGGGCCGTGGGGCCGATGTTCCCGGGCGGGGACATGG
This sequence comes from Pseudomonadota bacterium, assembly GCA_040387375.1. Lineage (GTDB taxonomy): Bacteria > Pseudomonadota > Gammaproteobacteria > Burkholderiales > Burkholderiaceae_D > JAZKDW01. The sequence continues at coordinate 27,323 of JAZKDW010000009.1, read as the reverse complement.
CCAAGTTCATGGATTACAGCATTCCGCTTGGCCATGCCCGCTTTAGCGCGGCCGGCCTGATCGATCCGGGTCCGTGCCGTCCTCCGTATCTCGAAGCACCGGCGGAATATGTCGCCGGATCGCTGGAGTGCGGACGCCGATGGGCCACGCTGCAAAGCGAGTTTGCGTCGGTCGCGCCTGCGGCGCGCGCCTGAAGTCATCGTTTTCACCAAGTGAAAGGAATAGGCACATGAAACCTCAGTCAACGACAACCGCCGGCAAAACCATGGCGGAGTTTGACGCGGAGCTGGCCGCGATATCCCTGCGCGGACAGTGGGTATATGACGCCATGCTGGAGCGCCTGATTGGCGGGCCGAATCCGTCCGGCAAGGCGCATCTGTGGCGTTGGGATGCGGTGAACGCGAAGTTGACAGAGATGCTGCACCTGATGCCGGAAAGCCTGACCGCGCGCCGCAATGTATCGTTCATCAATCCGAATCCGGAAGTCGGCGGCACCACGCAAACCATTCTGGCCGGCATGCAAATAGTAAAGCCGGGTGAAGTGGCCTGGGCTCACCGTCATCCGATTTCCGCGCTGCGCTTTATCATCGAAGGCGACGAAAAGCTCTATACCGTGGTCAACGGCGAACCGTTCGAGATGCAAACAAACGACCTGGTGCTCACGCCTACCTGGACCTGGCACGACCACCATAATGAAAGCGACAAGCTCGGCATCTGGCTCGACGTGCTGGATGTGCCGCTGGTGAAGGCGCTCGGGCAAATGGCTTATGAGCCGCTCGGGGAGAGTACCCAGCCGCTGATTCGGCCCGAGCAGTTCCCGAGCGCGCGGGCCAACCCGATTCGCCCTCAATGGGAGCCGCCAAGCCGCGATATTGTTCCTTATCGCTATGCATGGCGGAGTGTCGAAGAGCAACTGCGACGTTTCGCGGCGGTCGACGGCAGCCCGCACGACGGCGTGATTCTTGAATATGCCAATCCGGCCACCGGCGGTCCGACCCTGGCGACGCTTGGCTGCGCGATACAAAACCTGCGTCCGGGGTTCGCGGGCAAGCGGCACCGCAAGACATCCAGCACCGTGTTCTACGTAGTTGAAGGCGAAGGCTCGAGCATCGTTGGCGACATCGAACTCAAATGGGGGCCAAGAGATGTTTTTTCGATTCCGAGCTGGGCCTGGTATGAGCACCATAATCTGTCCTCGGGATCACGCGCCGTGCTGTTTTCCGTCAGCGATTCACCGCTGCTCGAATCGATCGGCCTGTATCGTGAAGAGACAGGCGGCAACCTCGAAAAAGGGAGGCATCAATGACCGAACTGGAGTTGAGAGCGAAGGTCGCGGACCTGTACGCAACTTATGCCGAGTGCATTTGCGATGGCGATATCGCGCAGTGGCCGCAATTTTTCCAGGACAAATGCCTGTATCGGATCGTGCCGCGCACGAATCACGATCGCGGTCTGAGAATCGGTCCGATGTTCGCCGAAAGCAAAGGCGCCCTGATCGACCGCGTCACTGCGATCAAGGAAACCCTGGTGCATGCCTATCGCAGCCTGAATCACACGGTGAGCGGCGTGCGCATTGTATCCATCGACGGAACGCTGCTGCATGCCCGCACCATGATCACTGTCCATCAGACTCTGGTCGATGGCACCACCCGGCTGCTGCTGACTGCGCGCACCTTCGATCTGATCGAGAGCGACGGGCCCGATTTGAAATTTGCCGAGCGCATTGTTGTGTTCGACTCGGAGTTGCTGGCGGGTGCGCTGGTGTACCCGGTCTAGCGGAAAGCGGATCAAAAGGGAACGCATGAAGGTACGCCGGCAATGCCGGCTCTGACGAACCGAATCGACTGGAGCAGCCGTAATGGACATGAACACCAACGATACTGAATTGAACCCGGCGAAAAAATGGCCGCAGGAAGATTCCGCGCGCGTGCCTTTTTGGGTTTATACCGACAAGGACAATTATCGCCAGGAGCTTGAACGAATCTTTTATGGCCCGTTCTGGCATTTCGTCGGCATCGATACCGAAATACCGAATCCCGGCGACTTCAAGCGCGCAGCCATCGGCGAGCGCTCGGTCCTGATGACACGCAACACGGATGGTGAAATTAGCGTCCTGCTGAACAGTTGCGCCCACCGCGGCGTCGAGATCTGTCAGGCGAAATTCGGGCACCAGAAGGAGATAATGTGTCCGTATCATCAATGGACTTACGACCTGAAAGGCGAATTGATCGGCGTGCCTTTCCTGAGGGGCATCAAGGGCAAGGGCGGCTTTCCGGAAGATTTCGACATGAAGCAGAATGGCTTGCGTGTCCTCAAGGTGGAAACCATCAACGGCGCCGTCTTCGCTTCATTCAATCATGCCGTACCGGCGATGGAAGAATATCTCGGGGAGGAAAATTATTTCTATCTCAAGCGGATTTTCAATGGCCGCAAGGTCAAGGTTCTTGGCACACAGCGCCAGCGTATCAAGGGCAACTGGAAGCTGTACATGGAGAACATCAAGGATCCATATCACGCGTCCTTGCTCCATGTATTTCTGATCAGTTTTGGCTTGTACCGGATCGACCAGAAAGGCATCACGGTGACCGACGAGCGTACCCGGGCACATAATGTTTTCGCTTCCGTCAGAAACACCGGCGAAAGCACCGGCACGCTGGAAATGAAATCTTACCGCCCGGACTTCAAGCTCAACGACATGCAGCTGGTCAAGTCAGAGAAAGAGTATGAAGATGAAGTGACCATCCAGATCCAGACCATCTTTCCCGATCTGGTGCTGCAGCAGCAGGGCAACAGCCTTCAGCTTCGGTACGTCATCCCGATGGGGCCGAACGAGTTCGAGCTGCTGTGGACTTACTTCGGTTATGAAGATGACGATGAGGAAACGACCTTGCGCAGACTGCGCCAGGCCAACCTCACCGGACCGTCCGGCTTCGTATCGATCGACGACACTGAAGTGCTGGAGTATTCATGCGCCGGCATCCAGGCCAATCCTGGCAGCACTGCAGTGCTGTACCTGGGCGGTACGGGATCGCTGCCATCTGCGGATGGAAGCATGGTCACTGAAGGTCCAATCCGCGGATTCTACGAATACTACCGCACAGTTATGTATGGTCATCAGGACTAAAAATTGATGTGCTGACAAGGAAAAATTTATTCGCACCGGTGGTCTGTCCCGGTCTTGCTGCCACTGCTTCAAACAAGCTTTTCATATTGGCCCGCAAGAGGCGAAACTAACGCCACCCAAATTTTTATTTCCATATGACGCTCTAACTAATTGAGGATGCAGCACGGAGGCCTTGCCGCGTTCGGCAAGACTGACGCCGCCGTGCGTCAATACCGCTCTTTTCGACAAAAGGACGCCGCCCTGGCCTGTGCCGGGCGGCGTTTTTCACGCCCAGGATCGGAATAACACCACTCCCCATGTTGGCCTATCCGAAAAGCTTTCGTCATGACAATCGCTTTGCTCATCGCCAATGATCATTGCTTCCCCGCCGCGTGTGATTCAGGTCAAATGAAATTGATGAAAGTGAGTGAACAATCAAATCATGATTAAAAATGAAGGATTCGGAAAGCCGAGCATGCTTGCCATGCTTCTGAAAATTTGTGTTTCCGCAATCACGGGCACTGCAATTCGGGCATTGCCAAACATCGTCAAGGGACAAGCAGGTAGAGGTACGATACACACCATCAGAAAACACCCAGGAGAATCACCATGCCAATCAACGAATGCTGCAACATCGACGTCGTCTGCTGCGAAGCCGACACGCTGATTCCGGACGTGGCTGCATTGATGCGCAAACATCATGTCGGCGATGTTGTTGTGGTGGAGGATGAGAATGCGAACAGGGTGCCGATCGGCATCGTGACCGACCGTGATATCGTGATTGAAACCGTGGCGCTGGATATCGACGCCGATGGCTTTACGGCCGGCGATCTGATGAGTGCGCCGGTGGCGACGGTGCGGGAAGATGCGGGGTTTGTCGATACGTTGCGCCTGATGCGCAATCACAGGGTGCGCAGGATGCCGGTTGTCCGGTCTGACGGCACATTGTTCGGCATAGTCACTGCCGATGATATTGCCCGGATGCTGGCGACGGAATTGTCAATGGTGACGGACGTCATGGCGGAGCAGCGGGTGAGGGAAGAAAGATTGCGAAAGTCGTCGCTGTAGCGCCTGCGTAAGAATGACGCAGGCGGGAGAATGTCAGTGGCCGAACCAGTACTTCATCCTTCTTCCAACGAGGATCACACATTGATGCTTTTTGCGCTCGACGGCAGCCGCGCTTTCGGCGTGCAGGTGAGCCGGCATCTGGGCATTGCCCTGAGCCCGCACGAGGAGCGTGAGTTTGAAGATGGCGAGCACAAGGCGCGTCCATTGTCCAGTGTGCGCGGCAAGGATGTCTACGTGCTGCTGTCGCTGTATGCCGACCAGCAGCAGAGCGGCAATGACAAGCTGTGCCGCTTGCTGTTTTTTATCGGCGCGCTAAAAGACGCTGCCGCCGCACGGGTGACGGCGATCGTTCCTTACCTGGCGTATTCGCGCAAGGACAGGAAAAGCAAGGCGCGCGATCCGGTCACCACTCGTTATGTGGCCACCCTGTTTGAAGCGGTGGGCGCCGATGTGGTGGTGACGATGGATGTGCACAATCTGGCCGCCTACCAGAATGCCTTTCGCTGCCGCGCCGAACATCTGGAAGCCAACCCATTGTTCGTCGCGCATTTCCTGCCGCTGCTGAAAAAGCGCGAGGTGGTCGTGGTGTCGCCGGACGCCGGCGGCATAAAGCGGGCGGAGTCGTTCAGGCAACAACTGGCGCATGTGCTGGGTGGGCCGGTGGGTGCCGCCTTCGCGGAGAAATATCGCAGCGGCGGTGTGGTCAGCGGCGATCTCCTGGTCGGCGATGTCAAGGGCAAGGATGCCATCATTATTGATGACCTGATCAGCACCGGCACCACGATCATCCGCACCGCTCGCGCATGCCGCGACCGCGGTGCGGCCAGGGTGTTTGCCGCGGCTACGCATGGCTTGTTCATGGGCGATGCCAACGCCGTGCTGGCGGACGGCGCGCTGGAAGGGATTGTCATCACCGACACCGTGCCGCCATTCCGGCTGGAAGAAGGTCCGGTCAAGGCGAAGACGGTAACATTGAACAGCACGGCATTGTTTGCCGAAGCGATACACAGGATGCACGCAGACGGGTCGATCACGGCGCTGTTTAATGCGTCGGCAGCGAGTGAATGATGTTCTTGAAGTTTCCCCATTCAGTCGCCCCCCAGATTTCCGAATGGGCGCGGCCGAAGGTACGGATCATCGCCGATACCTTCAATGCCGTATCGATGTCCGGCGCCCTGAATATGTCCAGATAATCATAGGGTCCCAGCAAGACATAACTGTGCAGCCATTTCACCTCCGGGCATTCCTGCTCGATATGTTCAACCGCGCGCTTTTCCAGATCTTCCATCGATGCCGGCGACCGCAATACCTCGGGTGTCATGCGGGTCAGCAAAATGAATGTTTGCATGATGTTTTCTCCAATGCTTGCTTGCCCGATGGCGCGGGCAGCCGTAACAAACCCAGCTTTCATCTTGATCGACAGAGGGACAGGTTTCAAGCTGCGTTCGGGTGCGCTTGACACAGCTCAGTGTCGGCTAAGTACTGGTGCGGGAGCGGCGAATTCACCAGCCAATGCCGCCATTGCAGCGCGCGCGGCATTGCTCAGCTGGAGGGCCGCGCTCCAGCCGGCGCCGGGCGGGGCGAACACCTGGCCAAGCTCGAATTCGATGGGCACGCGGCGCGGCATCCAGGTACCGTCGCGCAATGCGCTGCGTACACCGCGCAAGCCCGCGACAACAACCGGCGCGGCGGCCCTGGCCGCTGCCGCGAAAGCGCCGGCATGGAAAGGTTTCAATCCTGCTTCACGACTCAAGGTGCCCTCCGGGAAAACCAGCAGATTGTCACCTCGATCCAGCGCCGCAGCCATCGCATCCACCTCTTCCGTGCTGCGCATGACATCAAAACGTTCGATGAAAATGGCGCCCATTCCGGTGAGCAGCGCACGCATCCAGCGCTGATCCGCAAATTCGCGCTTGGCGGCGAACGTGTAGCCGGGACCAGGCGGCAGCAGGGCAATGAGGAGGATGGCGTCCAGGTAGCTGGCGTGATTGACCACCAGCACATGCGGCCGCTGCGGCAAGCGCTCGAGGCCATCGGCGGCGAGCGGCACGAACGTCAGGCGCAACAGCAGTTGCGCCGCGCGGTGGGCGATGCGCCGCCCCTGCGCAGGCCGCTGCAGCAGCGCGATCAGCCCGCCGCAGGACAACGCCAGTATGCCGAAGACGACCCATGCATAAGCGCCGTAGACCCAGGCGCCAGTCCGCCGCAGGATCAGCGTCATGTGTGCCCGCGCACCGGTGGCCATCAGGCGCGCGGCTTGCAGCCAGGGCGCCACGGCATGTTGCCGGATGCTGCCGCTCTCATAGGCTTGCCGGCAGGCGAGGCGGCGGATCTTGCCGCTCGATGTTTTCAACACCGTATGCGGCGGCACCAGGACAACATCGTCGGCGGGCATGCCGATCACATCGATTGCGGTCTGGTTGAGCCTGCGGCGCAGTTCCACCTGCACCGGCTCGTTGTGTTCGCGGGTCTCGGCCATGATTACCAGGCGCTCGCTGCCGGTGGCTGGATCGGCGCTGGCGAATACGGCCACGCATCCCTTGCGTATGCCCGGCAAATTTCCGGCCGCCTGTTCCAGATCGTACGGATAAAGATTGCGGCCGCCGCGCTTGATCAGGTCCTTGACGCGCCCGGTGATGAAAACTTCCCCTTGCACCAGATACGCATGATCGCCCGAATCGAGCCAGCCGTTGCGCAACAGTCCGGCCGTGGCTTGCGGATTGCGGTAATAACCCGCTGTCGCGGAGGGGCCGCGAAACTCGAGACGTCCGATCCGGCGTTCCGGTATTTCAACGCCGATGTCGTCGACGATCCGGATCTCGTGCCCCGGCAACGCGCGTCCGCACGAGGCAATCGATAGCGTATCGGCAGCTGTTGCGCTAGACGGCACGGCCCTGGCCTCGCGGGCAAACGGCGTGCTTTCGATCACATCGATCCATGGTCCGCGCCCTACAGGAGGAAATGCCAGTCCGACCGAGGATTCCGCAAGACCATATACCGGCGTGATGGCTGCGCGGCGCAGCCCGCAGGGCGCGAAACGGGCGGCGAACGATTCCAGCGTGGCAGGACTCACCGGCTCCGCGCCGTTGAACGCCAGCCGCCAGCTCGACAGGTCGAGTGCGGCCAGCGCAGTATCGTCGACATGACGCACGCACAACTCGTAGGCGAAGTTGGGCGCGCCGGAGATGCTGCCGCGATGGCGTGCGATGGTCTGCAGCCAGAGCGCGGGCTGCGCAAGAAACGCCAGCGGCGACATCAGTACCAGCGGGATGCCGTGGTAGAGCGAACCGAACCAGGCGCCGATCAGGCCCATGTCATGGTACAGCGGCAGCCAGGATACAAACACGTCGTCCGCTGCGACCTGTGACGCTTGTCCCAGTGCGCGGATATTGGCGAGCAGGTTGGCGTGCGTCAGCACCACGCCCTTCGGATCGCCGGTGCTGCCCGATGTGTATTGCAGGAATGCGATGTCGCCGCCCTGTGGCCGGTAGCGCAGCGGCATTGGCGCCGCGCTGATCTCGCGCGGCGTGACGATGGCGCCCAGGCTGGGCACCGCGGCTTGAAGCAGTACGGCGACCTGTTTGGCTTCTTCCACGGTGATGATGAGGACCGCTTCGGCGTTGGACAGGATGCGCGCATGGCGCTGCAAGTGGTCCGTGATCTGCGCCAGACGTGCCGGCGGATAGATCGGCACCGGAATGCCGCCGGCCAGCATGACACCGAAGAAACTCGCCAGATAATCGCGCCCGGTCGGCAGCATCAGCGCCACCGTTTGCCGGGGCAGCAGTCCGCGCGCGGCCAGGCCGGTGGCGATGGCTTGCGCGGCCTCATGCAGATCGCGGTAGCGGATTGTTTGCTCCGCATGCTGTTCGCCATGCAGCAGTATGTGGGTCCTGTCCGGCTGCTGCGCCGCGTGCCACGCCAGGACTTCCGGCAGCGTTTGCGCGCGCTCCGGAATGCCGGCGGTAGGTGTCATACCCAGCGCTGCCGCGGGCATGGCCGCAGGCTCTTGCAGCACCTGTCCCAGCAAGCGCAGCAGCTCGCGCGGTGTATCGGCTTGCGCCACCGCTTCAGCGGGCAGGACAAGGCCGAACGCCTTTCCCACCCGCAGCATCAGTTCCACCCGCGCCAGGCTGTCGAGCGCCAGGTCGCGCTCAAAGGACGTATCCAGCGTGACCGCATGCGAGCTGCCCGGGCGGGTTTCTTGCATCAGTTGCCGCACGATGTCCACTACCCGTTCGGCAGGAGACATGTGATAGTCCAGGTTATGAATTGTGTACACATTGCGGGATATCCTTATCTGTGAAGCGGCCGGCATTTTCCAGCAGGCAGGCGTGACGTTTTCCTGGACGACTGTCAATGGACAGATTTCATCACAATTGAATTCGGTGTGCGGTCACGATCCTTATCGTGGATCAGCCTCTGGATGCAGGCAGTCTTTTATTCTGGCGTCAGTTGCGGCTTGTTTGACCACCCCAGATCCCACCTAAATAAAAAATAGACGATACCCATCAGGAATGCAAAGCACTGGAGATCCTGTTGTCCTGGGCGCATATGCCGCTTTGCGTGCCTACAAGAAGCGGCTGTTGTTGATTTCCGCAATGACGCTGTCGAGTCCTCTTGCGCAAGCCGGAGACCTGGTGGAGCGCAGTTCCATCGTCCGTATCCATCTTGCCAATACCGTGCTCCGTGAACCATCCGATTGGCGCAGCGGTCGCCATCCTGATGTCTATCCGGATCCCGATCTGGTGCGGCGGCGCAATCTGACGATCATTCTCGGCAATGCCTTCGCGGTCGGTCTGTATGGCAGGAATAATTGGTGGCGGGACGGATTCACCAATGATTTCCGTACCGTCAACGAAGGCTGGTTCGGGCAGAATACTTATAGCGGCGGTGCCGACAAGCTGGGGCATTTCTACATGAATTACGCGGGTACACGTTTGCTTTCCCGCGTATTCGAATGGGTGGGCAACAGTCCGGCACATTCGCTTGAACTGGGTGCATGGCTGACATTAGGCACCTATACGGCAGTTGAAATCGTGGATGGATTTTCTAAAAAATGGCACTTCAGCAGGGAGGATGCGCTGATCAATGTCGCGGGAGTCGGCGCGGCATTGTTATTTGAAAAAAATCCGCAACTCGATCGCTTGCTGGATCTGCGTTTTCTTTACCGGCCGTCAAAGTCCGACTCGGACAGGTTTGCGCCGTTCAGCGACTATTCGGCCCAGACCTATTTGCTCGTCGCAAAGGCCAGCGGCGTGCCTGCCTTGCGTAACCATCCATGGTTGCGTTATGTGGAGGTGGCGATCGGGTATGGGGTGCGCGGTTATCACGATGATCCGTCGCGCGCTGGCGAACGGTCGCGTTATGTGTACGCGGGCATATCGCTCAATTTGTCCGAGCTGTTCGGAGAGACGGTATTCAAGGGCTCGGGTGAACGGGGGAGGGCGCAACGTGTTACCGATACGGCGCTCGAGTTCGTGCAGGTTCCGGGGACGGCGGCGTTGGGGCGGCATCGGCTGAGTTCGGATTGATCTGGCAGGTTTTTCCTTGCTAACCTTATCCTTCGTTAACCGCAAACCTTTCAACACCAGCTTCAAGATGCGGGTTCTGTTCGCAGCTTTGCGCTGCATCAGTCTTGCTGTCTGATTTCCATCTAAGCTTGATCAATCCCACGCGGCGGATTCGCATCATGCAAGCGCAATCGGAAAACACGCCATCCTCCCGTCTGATGCTGGGAGGAGACGTCATGCTCGGACGCCTTGTCAGGGAAGCGATCTTGCGTTTCGGCCCCGGCTATCCGCTGGCGCCGATCGCCGGCCTGCTGCGGCGGGCGGATCTCGCGATCGTCAACCTGGAATGTGCGATGACCTCGTCCGCCCATCTCTGGCCGGGGGCGCCCAAGGCGTTCTACTTCGGTGCACCGCCGCAGGCGGTGCAAACCCTGAGCGGCGCCGGCATCGACATGGTCAGTCTCGCCAATAACCATACGCTGGATTACGGCGTCGGCGGTTTGCTCGACACGCTGCAACTGCTGCGCTTGCACGGCATACGTTACGCCGGCGCCGGCGCCGATAGCGATGAAGCGTTTTCGCCGGCGATGATGGATGATCGCCATGGCGTCCGGTTCGGCATGGCGGCATTCTGCGATCATCAGGCCGATTTTTCCGCGCAAGCGGATCGGCCCGGCATGGCCTACCTCGATCTCGGCGATGAACCGGCGGCGCTCGGCACCCTGCGCCGTGCGCTCGAACCCTTGCAGCGCGCGGCGGTCGACTGGCCCATCCTGTCGCTGCACTGGGGGCCGAACATGGTATTCCGGCCCTCGATGACATTCCGCCGGTTGGCGCATGCCGCCATCGGCATGGGATGGAAAATACTGTTCGGCCACAGCGCCCACGTGTTTCAGGGAATCGAAATCCATCGCGGATGTCCGATCGTGTACGCGGCCGGCGATCTGGTCGACGATTACTATGTCGATCCGGATTTCAGGAACGATCATCAATTGCTGTTCGAGATGGAACTCACCCGCAGCGCGTTGCGGCGCATCGATCTTCATCCGGTATTCATCGAGGATTGCCAGACCCGTCTCGCCACAGGGAAACAGGCCAGCCATATCGCCACATGGATGAAAACGCTGTGCAGCGAAATGGGGACGCAGGTGCAACACGAGGGCGGAAAAATATGGATCACGGTATCTGATGCCGCAGGAGGAGTGCCGAATGTTTATCCATGATACGGATGTGGCGACCACCTTCAGCCAGATCGCCGACCTGCTTGAAATCAATGGCGACAACCCGTTTCGCATCCGCGCCTACCGCAATGCCGCCAGGCTGCTCAACACGCTGGCGCCCAGCGTGCAAACCATGGTCGACGAAAAGCGCGACCTGCAGGAGTTGCCGGGGATAGGCGCCGACGGGAGCGGCAGACCGAGCGCATTCTGCGCGCCATGGACCATCCCTGTTTTACGCTGCTGGCGCATCCATCGGGCCGCCTGATCCTGGAACGCGATCCTTATGATGTCGACATGGCAAGCATCATCCCGCCACGCCACGCGCGAAAAATTGGCCACATGCTGCCGATCCTTCCAGAAACCGGGAGTATTCAATCGATGCCAACAAATAGTTAACTATTGAAAACAATTAAGAGTATCGTGTCTGGAAATAACGCTTCTTTTCTGCGGTTTCGACAGAATCAGGCAAATCCAATCGGCCGGGTGATTCTAAAAATGACTGATGAAAACCAAGCCGGGCTTTCCTCTACGCCATCGGCAAATGATGGCGGGCAAACTTCCCTGCCTGCGCACGAATCAGAACAACTGCAGCAGCGGATCACCGAGCTTCTGGCGCAGGTAGCGGAACTGCATGAAGCCGGGAAAAACAAGGATGTCCTCGAAGACCTCGTTGTCCGCTTGCGGGAAGCAAACCAGAATCTGGTCATCGCGACCCTCAGTGCGCAGGAGCTGCAGGCCGCAGCGGAGGCATCACATCACCGTCAGGAAGAATTCCTGTCCATGCTGGCGCACGAGCTGCGCAACCCGCTGGCGCCGGTGGCAATGGCTGCCGAACTGCTGGGCAAGATCATGGGGGCGCATCCGCAAATCCCCAAACTGCATGGCATCATTACCCGGCAGGTAAACCACATGACGCGTCTCGTCGATGACTTGCTCGATGCTTCGCGCGTTGTCACCGGCAAGATCGAACTGAAAAAGAGCGCGCTGCCGCTGTCGCAAATCATCGATAGCGCCGTCGAGACCAGCCGGCCCTTCATCGACAAGCGGAATCAGCGCTTATCCATCGACCTGCCAGTGGAACCGGTCGTGATCTACGGCGACCTGGTAAGACTGTCGCAGGTATTTTCGAATCTGCTGATCAATGCGACAAAATTTACGCCGGAATTCGAACTGATTACTGTCTCCGCACGCAAACTGGGCAATGCCGTCGCCATCTCCGTAAAGGATAACGGCATGGGAATCGCGCCGGAAATCCAGCCCTTCATTTTCGACCTGTTCACGCAAGGCTTTCGCGCGCTGGATCGCTCGCAGGGTGGGCTGGGTATCGGGCTGGCGCTGGTGCGCACCATCGCCGAAATTCACGGTGGCACTGCCACGGTCCGCAGCGCCGGCACAGGGTTTGGAAGCGAATTCACGGTGCAGCTGCCAATTGCCGCGGAAGCGGCGGCAAACCAGAATCCCTCCGCAGCAAAGGTGTCACAGGCCCGCTACTACCAAATCCTGGTAATCGAGGATAATGCGGACGCAAATGACACATTGAGCGACTTGCTGACGCTGGAAGGACATGCAACAAGCGCCGCGTTTGACGGCCCGAGCGGCGTCGCGCTGGCAAAAGAAAATTCCTACGACATCATTATTTGCGATATTGGTTTGCCTGGCATGAACGGATATGAAGTAGTCAAGCAGTTGCGGCACCTTGCCTTGAAACCCATGCCTTGCTTCATTGCCCTCAGCGGCTATAATCAAGAGCAAAACCGACACCTTGCTACTGAGGCGGGTTTTGATCATTATCTGGTGAAGCCGATTGCAATCGATACCCTGCTGAACCTGCTTGCATCAAGCGTCCCACAGTAATTTGCTGTTCTGCTAAAACTAATTTATGGCAATAATCAACGCTCAACGGCACGAAATGGTAACAAGGGCCGTCATGCAACGGCCTGAAGCAGTCGTGGCGGTCACCATTGATCTCTTGGAACGGCTGGCTGCTGAACTCATCTCCATCATTGGCGATGGCGGGTTTCAGTCCCTCTATTCGAGGAGCGTTCACCTCACCAGCGCCAGTTTCCCCTGGATGCTGAAAAACCATCCTTCGCAACAGCCAGATGCCCGATTCGCGGGTTTGCAAGCCGCTCTTGAAGAGCGCAATTTCACAGAAGCCGGTGAAGCCAGTATCGCTTTGCTGACCACTTTCATCGACATATTAGCCTTGTTGATTGGCGAGCTCTTAACGACCAGCATTCTACGTTCGGCCTGGGGTGATGACGTTTCGGATATAGCTGTAAAGGAGCTTCGATAATGAGTAACAAAGTGACCATACGTCGTCTGGAAACGGGCGTCCCTGGTTTGGATGACCTGCTGGGCGGCGGTCTTCCTGAATTTTCGTTCAACCTGCTGGCGGGCACACCTGGCAGCGGCAAGACCACGATGGCGCACCAGATCATGTTTTCGCTGGCAAATCCGGAGCGCCGGGCGCTGTTTTTCACCGTGCTGGGAGAGTCGCCACTGAAGATGCTGCGGTATCAGCAGCAGTTTCCGTTCTTTGACGTCGACAAGGTCAACCATTCGATCAAGTTCGTCAACCTGGCGTCAGACCTCCTGGATGGAAATTTCGACCGCGTATTGGCGCGCATCGCCGAAGAGGTGCAACATTTTTCGCCCAGCCTGGTATTCGTCGATTCATTCCGCTCGGTCGTGCAGTCGGCAAAAACAAAGGAAGCGGGCGCCTCCGGCCTGCAGCATTTTGTGCAGCAGCTGGGCATGCAGATGACCAGCTGGCAGGCGACCACGTTCCTGATAGGCGAATATCTGGCGCCCGAAGCCGAGGCCAGTCCGGTCTTTACGGTCGCCGACGGCATCATATGGATGTCCCAGCTGGTGCACCGCGACGCCATGGTGCGCAAGATTCAGGTCGTCAAGATGCGCGGCCAGGCCCAGAGCCCCGGGCTGCATACCTTCCGCATCAGCGATGACGGCGTGCAGGTTTTCCCGCGCGCGATTCTCACGTCCGGAACAACCGGCACGCTGCGGATACCAGGGGATAAACGCATGTCGACGGGGGTGCCGGCACTGGATGAGATGATGGGCGGCGGTGTGCCTGTCGGTTATTCCCTGCTGGTGGCCGGTCCATCCGGTTCGGGAAAAACCGTGCTGGCGACAAAATTCCTGTCCGAAGGCGTGCGCGCCGGTGAGCCGGGTGTCATTGCGGCGTTTGAAAAAAGCCCCAATCAGCTGCTCAGCTATTCACTCAACCAGATGGTAGAAAGCGGCAATGTCGGCCTGATCAATACCCGCACCCTGGATTTGTCGATCGACGAAACCCTGCATGATTTGGTGGAAATGATCAACCGCATGAAGGCAAAACGCGTCGTGATCGACTCCCTGTCGGGCTTCGAACTGGCGCTGGCGTCGGTCTTCCGCGAAGACTTCCGTGAAGCGCTGTACCGGATGATTGCGGTGCTGACCGGCATGGGCGTGACTGTCCTGATGACGGCTGAACTGGAAGACCGTTACACGGATTTGCGCTTCAGCTCGTATGGCAATGCTTTTCTTGCCGACGCGATCCTGGTGCAGCGATATGTCGAGATTGGCGGGCAATTCAAGCGTGTCCTCTCGGTCGTAAAAATGCGCGGCAGTACACACAGCAAGGATATCCGCTTCTTCGACATCGACAACGATGAGATCGCGATCGGTGAGCCATTGACCCACTATCAGGGCATCCTGACCGGTCAGCCAACCATTACCTTGCGGCCTGATCAGGAAAATCGGAACGACGGACCGTAACGGTTTTTCTGGCATTTTTCTGCCCGGCGGTCTGATGGAAGGAAACCGCGGCATGATGACATCGTGATGCCAGCTCAGTCTGGGTTCCCGCTTGCAGGGCGCGCACAGGCTTGTAAGCCTGTGCCGTTACGCAGGCGTGAGGCAATGCCTCACGAAACCCCTGCTACACCTTTCGCGGGAACGACGGTAGTAATTGGGTCGATTTCCACTCTTACCACCGTCATTCCCGCGCAGGCGGGAATCCATACTGAGCTTGCATCGCGACGACTTTACACAACGTCCGACTATATCGATTCGTTTTATCATGCGAGCTTAACGCTGATACCGGCCGACCAGTTCCGTCTTGCCGATCACATGGTCGTGCATTGCCTTTTCGAGTTTCATCTTGCCCGGATGGCCCAGGTCCGGAAGAACGGTATCGAGCGCGTAGAGCTTGAAAAAATAACGATGGCGGCCGATCGGCGGGCAGGGGCCGCCATAGCCGGTATTCTGCCAATCGTTGATGCCTTCGCGCGTCCCTGCTGGCAGCGCAGGTGGCGTGACGCCTAGCTCCAGCCCGCCGGCATCGGGCGGTATGTTGTAGAGCACCCAGTGTACCCAAGTCCTCTGCGGCGCCGCCGGGTCAGGCGCGTCGGGATCATCAACGATCAGCACCAGGCTTTTTGCCGCGGCCGGTACCTGCGACCAGCATAAGGCCGGAGACATGTCGCTGCCGTCGCAGGTGTGCAGTGCCGGAATATTTCCGCCATCGGTAAAGGCGGTGGAAGTCAGGCTCAGGCTCATTGCGCGTCATCCTCCACGTTGAATTTGGAAAGCCGCGTTCAAGGAAGACCAGTAGTCTCCTGATTCGTTCCGGCTATTGCCCGCCTTTCAAAATGGAGGGATGACAGGCTCTACGCCGGTGCGCTTAATATCCGGATGACTTCCTCATCCTCCACCGCGGTGAAGTGCCGGTAGTATTCGCTGACCGCTCCGAAATGCGGCGAGGCATGAAGACAGACAACCTTGTCGGCCAGCGGGAAAATCTTTTCCAGGCTGTCCGATGCCGCCACCGGGACCGCACACACCAGTTCGGCAGGCTCCCTGGCGCGCACCGCATGCAAGGCGGCAATCATCGTCGCGCCGGTCGCCAGGCCATCGTCCACCACGATCACGATACGGCCCCGCGGATCGACCGGATGCATGAACGGCGTGTATTGCGCGCGCCGCTTTTTCAGCGCCTCCAGTTGCCGTGTCTTTACCCGTTCGATCAGGGTGCTCGTTCCGACACTCCCTTCGATGTCGGGAGACAGGTAAGTCCAGCCCGTTTCGTCGATTGCGCCAATCGCGAATTCCGGATCGAATGGCGCGCCAAGCTTGTGGACCAGGACAACGTCCAGTTCTCCGCCGAGCCGCTGCGCAAGCACGCTCGCCATCGGCACCGCACCGCGCGGAATGGCAAGTATCAGTGGATTGCGGCCCTGGTATTCATGCAGGCGCGTCGCCAGCCGTTCCGCGGCATCAATCCGGTCAGCAAAGGCGTCTGATGATTTCACTTTCCTGAATGCCTGCATTTAACGGCGGACATGATCGCCGCCTCAAAATAATCCTTGCTTCACTGGGTAGCAGCCAGGACATCGCTGTAAAGCTGGTAGCGGTTGCCACCGGCGCATTTCGCCTGGTACATTGCCTTGTCCGCATGCATCAGCAAGGCTTGCGGATCGTCGCCGTCGGCCGGGTATAGCGCGATGCCGATGCTGGCGCTGATCTCGATTTTCTGGCCGCGCAAAACGAATGGTCTTGACAAGGTATCGAGCAGCTTGCGCGCGAGGGTGGTGGCGATGTCGGTGGAGGGGAGGCTGGTCAACAGAATGGCAAATTCATCGCCGCCGATCCGGGCCACGACATCCGCTTGCCGTACCGCCGCGCGCAATCTTTCCGCCACTGCCGCAAGCAGCTGATCGCCAATGTGATGTCCCAGCGTGTCATTGATCGGCTTGAATTTGTCCAGGTCCAGAAATAGTGTGGCGAGCATGTGCTGCGTGCGCCTGGCATGCCATATGGCTTGCTGCTGCACATCGAGGAAATGCGCCCGGTTGGGCAACCCGGTCAGGACGTCATGCGAGGCCAGATAGCGGTCATGATCGCTTTCCTGTTTTTGTCGGGTAATGTCGTGCTGGATGGCGATGAAATGGGTGATCCTGCCTTGTTTGTCGAACAGCGGCGTGATGACTTCATCGACTGTATAAGGTGAGCCATCCTTGCGCTGATCGACGACTTCGCCCTGCCAGACTTTCCCGGCATGGATGGTCTGCCAGAGGTGCCTGTAAAAGGTCTGACTCTGTTGTCCCGACTGCAGGATGGCAGGCGTGCATCCGATCGCATCCTCACGCGAATAGCCGCTGAGCCGGCTGAAGGCGTTGTTGGTCCAGACGATCCGGCCCGCCTGATCCGTGATGAAGATGGCATTGGCAGTGGCGGTCAAGGCCTGGGCCAGCAGGGATTGCTCAGACGTTTGCGGCGAGTTGCCGGATTGGTCCATCGGGAGCGCCCGTCAGTGATGAATTGAAAAATCAGATCGGACTCGGGCAATAGTGTTTCGCGCAAATGGCCGCGGTTTGTGCCGTATCAATTCATCGCGTCGATCCGGCGCCAGCATACAAGAATGCACGCGGCAACCGCAGTCAGGTCCATATGAAAAATCAGGATGTGCCAGATACGCAAGGGACGTTGGTGCGCAGCCTTGCCCTTTTGATGGAAGAGAAGGTTCCGGGTGTTGAGATTTTCGAAACCCACATGTCCTGGGTTCTGGTCGCCGGCGATGTGGCCTGCAAAATCAAGAAGGCAGTGCGATTTGATTTTGCCGATTTTTCCACGCTGGATGCACGGCAGTTTTACTGTCAGGAAGAATTGCGTCTGAATCGCCGCCTGGCGCCGGATCTATATCTGGATGTTGTGCCCATCACGGGAAGCCCGGAACATCCGCGGCTTGACGGTCCCGGCCCGCCGCTTGAATATGCGGTCAGGATGCGTAGCTTCCCTCAGCAATCCTTATGGCGTCACCGCATCAGCAGCGGCAGTATCTCGGAACAGGAGATGGATGCCCTCGCCGGGAAGCTGGCGGACTTTCATCAGCACGCAGCCATCGCATCGGAAAAAAGCGGCTGGGGCACTTCCCATGCGATCCGGAAAATTGCGGAGGATAATCTGGCGGAGCTTGATGCCTTGACAAATTCTCCTTCTGAAAAAAAGCAGCTACGGGATGTGCGGGCCTGGATGGACATGCACCAGCAAAATCTGGATGTCATCTTCGACCATCGGAAAACGCAAGGTTCTATCAGGGAATGCCATGGCGATCTCCATGGCGGCAATATTTTCACACACAATGATCAGGTCGAAATATTCGACTGTATCGAATTTAACGAGAGCCTGCGCTGGATCGACGTGATGAACGATATTGCGTTCATTTGCATGGATCTGGAATCTCACGGACGACATGATCTGGCATCGCGGCTGCTCAGTCATTATCTTGAAATCACCGGCGATCATGAAGGCCTGGCGGTGCTGCGGTATTTCCAGATCCAGCGCGCACTGGTCAGATCCAAGGTTGCGCTGCTGCGTGCACGCCAGTTGGCGCAAGAGGCATCCACGCAGGAAGAAGAGGCAGCCCGCTACCTGGCGTTCCCGGCACGGGTCATACGGCCGGCGCCAGCGGCGATCTTGATCACGCACGGCTACGCCGGCAGCGGAAAATCGACGTTTTCAAAATGCCTGGCCGGGCTTGCCGGTGCGATCCGGATTCGCTCCGATGTTGAACGAAAGCGCTTGCATGGCATGGCGGCGACGTCGAGGGCGCTTGCCGCGCCGGACAGGGGACTCTACGATGCCGCAGCGACAAGAAAGACATACGACCGGTTGCTCGTGCTGGCGCGCCATGTGCTCAATGCCGGCATGCCGGTGATCGTGGATGCGGCATTTTTGCGCAAGGAGCAGCGCGCCCGGTTTCAAGAACTGGCGCATGAGCTTGGTTTGCCGTTCTTTATTTTCGATGTGCTGGCGACGGAATCCGCGATGAAAAGGCGCCTGGCCGCGCGTGCGCAACAGGAGAATGAACCGTCGGATGCCGGGCTGCAGGTCCTTGCGCATCAGCAGGCGCGGCATGACGTGCTGGCGGAGGAGGAAAAGGCGAATGTGATTGTGATCGACAGCGAAACTGGCATGGATAGGGAAGACATCCGGAATCGATGCGAGCCGGTACTCAGCGTCCTGCGGCAGCGGACCCTGTGATCGGAGGTGGTGGAAGGCGCTGCGCTTTTCCACCCTACGAAACTATTCCAGAATTGAGGCCGCTTGCACCCGCGATACGGAATGCAGGAGGCGGCCTCGGTGCTTTTGTAGTGGTCCGTCACGCTACAATGTTGTCACTTTATCAGGCAGCTGCCTCGCATTTTTTCATGAACGAGTTCTTCGCCGCGCCGCCCAATGCTTTCCCGTTTTTGTCGATGGCTTTGGCTGCACAGGCGGCCGCCTTTCCATCATTATTCCCGGCGGTGCATTTTTTAATGGAAGAGGCTTTTGCGGCGCCGGCCAGTGGCTTGCCATTCTTGTCGATTGCCTTCGATTCGCAACTGCCGGCTGGTGGCGTTGCCGCTTTAGCGGCGGAGGAAGGAGCGGGGCTCTGGGCAAAAGCAGCGCTTGCAGAGAAAAGGGTTGCGGCTACAGCAAAGACAAGTTTTTTCATCATGATTTTTCCCGAATAAGGTGGAATGTCTGGTTACTATCTCGTCCGCGAAGTAGCTCACTTGGCGTTGAGCAATTCTATCGTTTCCTAATGGAAACGGATATGTGAATTGAACAATTATTGAGGTCCTGATGAATGCAGCGCGCCGGCGGGGCAGCGCCTGCAGGGTTTTTAGTTCAGCCAAACTCAGCCGGTTTCCCGTTCAACTGATTTCCGCAGCGCCTCTATCGACTCCTGTAATGAATTTTTCAAGCCGTGCCACACATTTTCGCCGGCGCCTTTCAAGTTCTGCCACCTCTGTTCTATGACTTGCAGTTGCTCCCGGTAGTCCGCGATTTTCGCTTCCAGTTTCGCCTTCAGTTCACCGCTTGAAATTTTTGCCCTTTCTGCCAAGGCATCGATCTGGACGCGCAACTGGTTGATTTCGCGACGTGCGCTTTCCAGGTACTGGTCGCGTTCAGCCTGTGAGACTGCATTCTTTTTTTCGTCGGCTTGCGGTGCTTGCTGCTGTGGGTTGTCTTCTGTTTTTGGCAGCACGCCTTCTTTCCTGTCACATGCCTGGATTGCCAGAAGACTGATAACAATGGCGGTTGCCGCCCATGATCGACTCATTGTTGTGCTCCATCGGGGTATGGCGCGGTGCGCCGTTCCTGCAATCTACGCCGTGCGCCGGCCGTTCCTCTGACAACAATCAAACTCCGGCGATTGGCGGCGCCTTGACTTGTCTGATGGCGAGCCAGGCAAACATTCGCTTGCCGGCACGCTCAAGCCCGGCTATTTCATTTTTGTCAATCCAGCCGATTGGTATATGCTGTACAGTGCAACACAAACCGATCTTATATAATTCCGAACCTCTTCAATGGATTTCCTCATGACGCAATCCATCTCTTTTGCAATTCCACCGCCACCAATAGATGTACAGGCCTTGCGGGCCAGCTGTTCAGCCTGCAGCATGCACCAGCTCTGCTTGCCTATGGGCCTGGGTGACGCGGACATCCAGAAGCTTGACCAGATCATTGGCCGCCGCCGCCGCATTCCGCGCGACGGTACGCTGTACCGGATGGATGATCCGTTTACCAATCTGTACGCGATCCGGTTCGGGCATTTCAAGACCTATCAAGTCAATGCCGGCGGCGAACAGCAAATCACGGGTTTTCAAATGGCCGGCGAGCTGCTGGGCATGGATGCAATCAGCACCGATCGCCACCATTGCGACGCGGTGGCGCTGGAAGACAGCGAGGTCTGCGAGATTCCCTTTCCGCGGCTGGAAGAATTGTTCGGCCACATACCAACGCTGCTGCATCACTTTCACAGAATGATGAGCCAGGAAATCACGCGCGAACAGAGTGTGATGCTGTTGCTGGGGAACATGCGCGCGGAACAGCGGTTTGCGGTATTCCTGGTCAACCTTGGATCGCGTTATGCGGCGCGCGGTTATTCGCCGACCAGTTTCCAGCTGCGCATGTCGCGTGAAGACATAGGCAATTACCTGGGCCTGACGATTGAAAGCATCAGCCGTCTGCTGAACAAGTTCAAGAAGCAGGGCTGGATCAGGGTCAACAACCGCGAGATTGAATTGCTGGACCCGGTCTTGTTGAAATCAATGGCTGCCGGCACCGACGCCTGCCGCTAACCCTTGTCATTCGGCACACGGATCAGATAAGAAGTCAGCAGACTCGCCAGCGAGCCAAACAGCCAGAAGATGAAAAAGCCAATGGTGTACGCCGCCAGCGGCGACACCTCGATATGCCGACCGCCGACCAGCATCTCAGGCGGGTCGAACAGCGAAAAAAAACATCCTGCGGCAATCGCCGCCATCAGGAAAGACGGCCATAAGATCATCATCGCAAGTCGCACCATCACACATCCTTCCTGTCAGTCGAGTGGAGGCAGATCAGCCTTGATCGTTATGCCTTGTTGCTGCGGCCAGATCCACGCGCCGCTCAGGCGCCAGTCGCGCCGTTCATTCTCGATCAGCACCTGCCAGCGCGCCTTCTCCAGCATCGGCAATGCAACAGCAAACCCGCCACGCTGATCCGGCTGCACGTCCAGGCTGAAGTCCTTTTCCGGCAGCGTCGAGTGCACCATGCGCAGCCGGATTTTTCCGCCAACCGGCACACCTTTGCCGAGCAGCGTGCCGGTCAGCTTGCCGGCCGCCGGCTCGTAAGCCAGGGTCGACACCAGGCCAAGCGCGGCGGCGGCACGGTCGCGCCGCAAGTCCTGGTTGATCGCCTTGCCTTGCGTGTAATAGTCGTCGACCACCAGCGCATCCGGCCGCGAAAAAGCGAGCCAGGTGGTGTAGCCTCCGGCCAGGATCACGAGCGCCGGGCCGAGCATCAGCAGCCACGGCCAGCGATGGGTATACCAGGGCCGGGGTTTGTCAGTGCGCTTGACTGGCGATGATTGTGACTGCATGGCTTGCTCCATTTTCCTGGCTCTAGCGAGGCACGAAAAATACCGCTTTTTCGCGAACCTGCAAACGCTCGTCATCGAGCGCCTTCAATTCAAATACGATCGGGTTGGAGCCGGGCTGGCCCTTGCCCGGCGCGATCCGGACCCGTACCGGCACGGCGCGGGCATCGGCTCCCTGCAGCGTCACCTCATCTTCCGTCGCCAGCGTGATGGTGTCGATGCCGGCGACGCTGATCCTGTAACGGTGCGGCACTTCGGCGGTGTTCATGATCTGCAGGCGGTAGACATTTTCGATCATGCCTTCCTCGACCTCGCGCCCCAGCGCGCCGCGGTCACGCAGAACGTCGAGCTTCAGCGGAGTGCGCATGAACAGCGCGCCGAAAAACAGCACGACGATCGCCAGCAGCAGGGCGCTGTAAATCAACACGCGCGGACGCAGCGCGCGCCTGACGATCTGTTCCGCCGTGAAATGGTTGGTGATCGCGTTGTCGGTCGAATAGCGTATCAGCCCGCGCGGCGTGCCGACCTTGTCCATCACCGAATCGCAGGCGTCGATACAGGCGGCGCAGCCTATGCATTCATACTGCAGGCCATTGCGTATATCGATGCCGGTCGGGCACACCTGCACGCACATCGAACAATCGATGCAGTCGCCCACGCGCGCTGCCGGCACGGCCGGCGCCTGATCCTTGCGGCCACGGGCGCCACGCGGTTCACCGCGTTCCTCGTCGTAGGTAATGATCAGCGTGTCCTTGTCGAACATCGAACTCTGGAAGCGCGCATACGGACACATGTATTTGCACACCTGCTCGCGCATCCAGCCGGCATTGCCATAGGTTGCCAGCGAATAGAACAGGATCCAGAACCATTCCCATGGTCCGAGACCAAGCGAGACCACCGCATGCAGCAGGCTGGCGATCGGCGTGAAATAACCGACGAAGGTAAATCCCGTCCACAGCGCAACCGCGCCCCAGGCTGCATGCTTGGCGGTCTTGCGGGCGATCTTGTCGGCCGACCATGGCTGCCTGTCGAGACGCATGCGTGCGCTGCGTGGTCCTTCGATCTTGCGCTCGATCCACATGAACAGCTCGGTGTACACCGTTTGCGGACAAGCGAATCCGCACCAGACCCGGCCGGCCACCGCGGTCAGCAGAAACAGCGCAAACGCGGCGATGATCAGCAACGCCGCCAGATAGATGAAATCCTGCGGCCACAGCACGATGCCGAAAATGTAGAATTTGCGCGCCCCCAGGTCGAACAGCACCGCCTGGCGTTCATTCCACTCCAGCCATGGCAGGCCATAGAACACCAGCTGCGTCAGCCACACGCATAGCCAGCGCAGGGTGGCATAACGTCCCTTCGCCTCGCGCGGATAGATTTCCTCGCGCGCGGCGTACATCTTGATGACGGAAACCTGGGGGTCGGTTTTATTCATCTTTGTTTACAAGCGGACGAGGCGATGCGTGATCATTTTTTCGCCGCCTCCGGTTTGTCATTCGACAAGCTCCAGACATAGGCGGACAGCACCTGGACCTTGGCCTCGCCGAGGAAATCATCGAACGCGGGCATCGCGTTGGCGCGGCCTTTGCGGATGCTTTCCATGATGGTTTCGGCGCTGCCGCCATAGAGCCAGATCTTGTCGCTCAGGTTTGGCGCGCCGAGCGCCTGATTGCCATGCCCGCCGGCGCCGTGACAGGCAGCGCAGGCGGCGAATTTGGTTTTGCCGAAGACCGTCTTGATCGGATCGGCGGTCGAACCCGACAGGCTCAAAACGTAATGGGCGACGTTTTCCACATCCTTGTCGGAGCCGAGCGCCGCTCCCATCGGCGGCATCTGGCCATTGCGCCCGCGCATGATGGTGGCCTTGATGACATCCGGCTCGCCGCCATACAGCCAATCCTTGTCGGCCAGGTTCGGGTAACCCTTGCTGCCGCGCGCGTCCGAGCCGTGGCATTGCGCGCAGTAGGTCAGGAACAGGCGTTCGCCGATCGCATGCGCCTGCGGGTCGGCGGCAATCGCCTTCAGGTCCTGCTGCAGGTATTTGTTGAACAGCGGGCCGTAATCGGCCTCGGCCTTCTTCAGCTCTTTCTGGTATTCGCCGCTCGATTTCCAGCCCAGCTTGCCGGCGTAGGTGCCGAGTCCCGGATACAGGGAAAGATAGGCCAGCGAGAACACGATGGTGATATAAAACAGCCACATCCACCAGCGCGGCATCGGCGTGTTGAGTTCGGTCAGGTCTTCATCCCAGACATGGCCGGTGGTTTCGGTTTCGGCGTTCACGCCGGGCTGGCGAATGACTTTATGTTTCGACTGCGACCACAGCAGCAAGCCGCAGCCGGCGATGCCGAGCAAGGTCAGGACCGTGATATAGATATTCCAGAAGCCGCTTGTAAAATCAGACATGATGCTGCTCCGCGCTCTGTTTCTCGGCTTCTGTCTCATCGGCGAACGGCAGGTTCGCCGCCACATCAAAATCGGCGCTGCGTTTGGTGAAGAAGGTCCACCACAGAATGCCGAGGAAGGTGGCCAGGCTGATCACCGTCATGATGCTGCTGGGGTCGGGTAGCATGTGTGCGATTGCCATGGTCAGTTCCTTGTCTTGATCAAAATGCCGAGGCCCTGCAGATAGGCGATCAGCGCATCCTGCTCGGTCTTGCCGGCCAGCGTGGCCGGGCCCTGGCGGACATCCTCTTCCGAATATGGCACGCTGAGCCGCTGCAGGGCGCGCATTTTCGGCACCACATCCGCCGGCACCAGCTTGGTGGCAGCCAGCCATGGATAAGCAGGCATGTTCGATTCCGGCACCACGTCGCGCGGGTTATCCAGATGGGTACGATGCCACTCGTCGCTGTAACGGCCGCCGACCCGCGCCAGGTCCGGGCCGGTACGCTTCGAGCCCCACTGGAACGGCCGGTCATACACAAATTCACCCGCGACCGAATAATGGCCATACCGTTCGGTCTCGGCGCGGAACGGACGGATCATCTGCGAATGGCAGTTGTAGCAGCCTTCGCGGACATAGATGTCGCGCCCGACCAGCCGCAATGCCGAGTAAGGCTTCAGGCCTGCGATCGGCTCGGTGGTCGACTTCTGGAAGAATAGCGGCACGATCTCGACCAGGCCGCCGACGCTCACGACCAGCAGCACCAGCGCGATCAGGAGCCACGGGCTTTTTTCGATCCACTCATGGGAAAATTTCATGTTCAGATCCTCGGATCAGGCGTGTGCGGGTAACAGGGAAGGAATGCGTGCGTCGACCGTGGTGCCGTCGCGCATCGTCATGAACGTGTTGTAGGCCATGATCACCATGCCGGTCAGGTACAGCAAGCCACCGCCAAAACGAATCACGTAATAGGGATAGGTTGCCTTGACGCTTTCGACAAACGCGTAGGTCAGCGTGCCGTCGTCATTGACCGCGCGCCACATCAGGCCCTGCATCACACCGGCGATCCACATCGAGGAGATGTACAGCACGATGCCGATGGTCGCCACCCAGAAGTGGGTGTCGATCAGGCGGATGCTCCACATTTCCTTCTTGCCGGACAGGCGGGGAATCAGGTAATAGATCGAGCCCATCGTGATGAAGCCGACCCAGCCCAATGCGCCGGCATGCACGTGGGCGATGCCCCAGTCCGTGTAATGCGACAGGGAATTGATGGTCTTGATCGACATCATCGGACCTTCGAAGGTGGCCATGCCGTAAAACGACAGCGACACGATCAGGAACTTCAGGATCGGGTCCGAGCGCAGCTTGTGCCATGCGCCCGACAGCGTCATCATGCCGTTGATCATGCCGCCCCAGGATGGCGCCAGCAGGATCAGCGAGAACACCATGCCGATCGATTGTGTCCAGTCCGGCAATGCGGTGTAGTGCAGATGATGCGGGCCGGCCCACATGTACGTGAAGATCAGGGCCCAGAAGTGCACGATCGACAGCCGGTAGGAATACACCGGACGTTCGGCCTGTTTCGGAATGAAGTAATACACCATGCCCAGGTAACCCGCGGTGAGGATGAAACCTACCGCGTTATGGCCATACCACCACTGGATCATCGCGTCCTGCACGCCCGAGTAGGCCGAATAGGATTTGGTGAGCGAGGCCGGCATGCTGGCGCCGTTGACGATATGCAGCAGGGCGACGGCGATGATATAAGCGCCGAAGAACCAGTTCGCCACATAGATATGCTGCACCTTGCGCTTGATGAGGGTGCCGAAGAAGACCACCGCGTACGTCACCCAGACGATGGCGATCAGGATCGCGATCGGCCATTCCAGCTCCGCATATTCCTTGCCGCGCGTGAAGCCCATCGGCAGCGTGATCGCAGCCGAGACCAGCACCAGTTGCCAGCCCCAGAAGGTGAAGGCAGCCAGCTTGTCGGAGAACAGCCGCACCTGGCAGGTGCGCTGGACGACGTAATACGAGGTCGCGAACAGGCCGCACACGCCGAATGCAAAAATGACGGCATTGGTATGCAGGGGGCGCAGGCGTCCGTAGCTCAGCCAGGGTATGTCGAAATTCAGGGCCGGCCATGCCAGCTGGGCGGCGATGAAAACACCGGCCAGCATGCCGATCACGCCCCAGACGACGGTCGCGATTGTGAACTGCCTGACAATCTTGTAGTTGTAGTTTACTGCGGTGTCCACAAATGCTCTCCCGGAATGCAACGATATGTGCAGCGAGAGTACGGGTTTCAGTTCGGAAAAACTTTGATGTGAATCAAATTTGCCCGGGTAGCGGTGTGGACGGCGACGGGTGTTTGATCAGGCGTTGTGTTCGCCGGCGGGCAGATTGTCGATGGCGGCTGCCCAGTTGTTTGGGTAAATTCCTGCTTTGACCAGTCGATGGAATGAAGAGTAGGGCCACTCCGCGACTTGTGTTACCAGTTCATGCTTGAATGGATTGACATGTACATAATCGACATGTGCCGCGTAATCGCGTTCATCGCGAATCGTGTGCTTCCAGAACCGTCTTTGCCAGATGCCGCGTTCGCCTCGGCGTGTACGAACCGCCGACAGGCGTTCGGTTTTTGGCAAGGATTTTGCGAATGCGATCTTGATGGCTTTCCAGCGGGCGGAATAATCGGTGTCGCCGAGCGGCAAGGTCCAGACGCAATGCATGTGATCGGGGAGGACGACCCAGGCGTCGATATGAAACGGACGCCGTGCGCGCACTTGCCGCACCGCTGCGCGCAACGCATCGATATGATCTACCAACAGGCGGCTGCGGCGGTCAAGCAAATTGACCGTAAAAAAATACGTTCCTCCGGGGACACGATTGCGCAGGTAAGCAGACATTGGATCGGTCGGCAAAAAGACAGAAGCCAGCCTAGCATGCGGAAGATCCGTAGAGTGGAAAAGCGCAGCGCCTTCCACCGAATGTGGACACTGGCACACAGTCTTCCGGTGGAAGGCGCTGCGCTTTTCCACCCTACAGGTTTTCCTTCGAAAACAAGGCTGCTGGAAAATGCCTGGAACACGATGAACAAAGAACGTAGGGTGGAAAAGCG
>JAZKDW010000008.1:0-137877 GCA_040387375.1 Pseudomonadota bacterium | reverse complement strand
ATGCGATGATGGAGATGAAAAAGATCAACATCGCGGCAATCGAGGCGGCGCGTCGGGGTTGAAGTTGCAATCCCCGCATGGCGTTCACTAGGCGGCGGTTCGCAGCTTTTTAACGATTTCCGCCATGCGGTAAGGTTTCGATATCAATTGAAAATCGTCGACGTGGGCGTTTTCGGCCTTGAGTGCCGCCGCTGCATATCCTGACGCCAGGATTACTTTTATGCCAGGAGTTATGGCGCGTGCTCGCTGCGCCAGCGTGATGCCGCTCATGCCGGGCATGACGATATCGGTAACAGCACATCAATATTGGGAACCCTGTTCAATATATCCAATGCGTCCTCGCCGCTATTTGCCGTCAAGACGTCGTAACCCAGATCGTGAAACAGTTCACTTGCCAGGCTCAACACGTCCGGCTGATCGTCGACGATCAGGGCTTTTTCATTGCCGGCGTCTTCATAAAACAATGCAGCGTCCTGCGTGGCATCATTTTGCAAAGCCGGGAAATACATATTGATTGTGGTGCCTTGTCCCACAGTGGAGTCGATCAACAACGTCCCTCCACACTGATGTACCGCACCGTACACCTGGCTCAAGCCCAATCCGGTGCCTTTGCCAATACCTTTGGTCGTAAAAAACGGTTCAACTGCGCGGCTGACAATCTCTGCCGACATGCCGGTGCCCGTGTCCTTGACTGAAACTTTGACATAGCGTCCAGCTGGCACGGACGGCACCTGGTTGGTTATCAATGTCGCCATGCTGGTTGAAACGGTGATGCATCCGCCATTCGGCATGGCGTCCCCCGCATTGACGATCAAGTTCAATAATGCCGCCTCGAACTGGGTGGCGTCTATCATTGTCGGCGTCAGATCAGGCTCGAGATCGATGACAAACTCGACGCCGACGGTGTTGGCCCGGCGCAGCACCGCTTCGAAAGACCTGATGACCCGGTTGATATTGTGGCGCTCCTGCTTCAACGGTTGTTGCCGCCCAAATGTCAGGAGCTGTTGCGTGAGCTTGCCGCCCTGCGTGGCGGAGCGCTGCATGCTAGCGAGAATCTTGACGCCGCCGGGTGTCTGTATTTCCTTGGCCAACAGGTCGATGCCGGTGACAATGACATTGAGAATATTGTTAAAGTCGTGGGCCACGCCGCCGGTCAGCTTGCCGATGGATTCCAATTTCTGGCTCTGGAACAGCGCTTCCTTGGCCTTTTCAAGTTCCAGCGAGGTTTGCCGCCGTTCGGTAATATCCCGTGTGACTTTGGCAAACCCGATCAAGTCGCCAAGCTGGTTTTTGATCGGGTCGATCACCACATGAGCCCAAAATTGAGTGCCGTCCTTGCGCACGCGCCAGCCTTCGCTCTCGAAGCGCCCCTCGCGGGTAGCAATGTCCAATGCCTTGCGCGGCATGCCGTTCAACTGATCTTCCTCGCTGTAAAACCGGGAAAAATGCGTTCCCACCACTTCGCCAGCTTCAAAGCCCTTGATACGACGCCCCCCTGCATTCCAATTGGTCACCATGCCTTCCGGCGACAGCATGTAAATCGCATAGTCCCTGACGCCCTGCACCAACAGCCGAAACTGCTCTTCACTCGCATGCAAAGCTTCCTGGGCTTTTTTGCGCTCGGTAATGTCGCGTGTGACCTTGGCAAAGCCGATGAGCTTGCCTTGTTCATCATGAATGGCGTCGATCACGACGCTGGCCCAGAAGCGGCTGCCATCCTTGCGCACCCGCCATCCCTCATCCTCGAATTTTCCTTCGTTTATGGCAGTCTGCAATGCCGTCGCGGGCAAATCAGTCAGGCGGTCTTCTTCGGTGTAAAACAAGGAAAAATGTCGCCCGATAATTTCATCCGGCACATAACCTTTGAAACGCTGGGCTCCCGCATTCCAGCTATCGACGATGCCTTCGGTCGAGAGCATGTAAATTGCGTAATCGCTCACGCCGGCGACAAAGAGGCGAAACCTTTCCGCTTCCAGATTCTTGCGCGAAAGGATTTGGTCTGAATTCATTACTATTACCTATGAGAAGGGTCGCCGGAATAAGCTGGCGGACTAAATGTATTGCATTAAGTTTATCGCATTGGCCGCTTATTTGATATCTGCAATAGACTGGAGGCAATATGAAACGCACCTTCATTAAATCTTAATGGCAGGGGGATGTGAATGACCTTGATATTCCCGCCGTATTATTCTCGGGACGCAGAACAGGGTGACCGCACTCGCGCACGTCAAGGTGGTAATCCGGCATTTCTCGTATCTTAATCCGTTTTATTGTCGTCCGCCTTCTTGTCCGCACGCACCTGCGCCATGTTGGCCGGCCGGATCAGTCCTTCGGCCGCTGCGTGCGCTGCCGCAAACTCGCTATCCGGAGCCAGGATCAGCTGCGCACCGCTTGCACGTACTTCGTCGATCAGCCGATCCAGCGCCTCTATCCGCGCCGGGTCAGGGTCGACGTTGCGAATGTAGATTGCGCGTATTGCCTGGGGATGGCGCTTGACGACTTCCGCATAAATTTCCGGATCTTTTTCTCCGCTGTCGCCGATCAGGACGAACTGCAAATGCGGATAAAGGCGCAAGATTTTTTCTATTGCATTCAACTTGTGCGACTGGTGCCGGTGCCTGCCTAATAGCGTTCTCACGCTCAGCTCCCTGAGCATCAGCGGCCCGACCGGAATGTCCTGCAGCCGGAGAAACGTGATCAATGGCGTAAATAAATGCCATGGGCTGCTTGACACGTAGAACAGCGGGTTGTTCTCGGCGCCACCCGCGCCATCGCGCAGGGCCCGGTAAAACGCTGCCACACCCTTGAACGGCTTGCGCGTATGCGCATTCGAACGTCCCAGCATAAGCAGCATGTTCAGTCGATTGGTGACATTGGTCCACAGGATGGTGTCATCGATATCGCTGATGACGCCAAAGCGTGCGGTGGCCGGCGGGATCAGGACTTCGGCCGATGTTTGTACCGCATTGCCGCCCGCGCGCGAGGGCTCGACCAGCTCAAGCGCAACGGTATGCCAGCCAACCGTGGTCAGCGGTGTAGCCGGCACGATCTCGAACGAGAAATATCCTCCACGGTCTGTCACGGTTTCTTGCTCGATGCCGGCGAACCGCGCACGTACACGGGCTTCTGAAACCTCATCCGATTCAAGTCGCTTGTAGAACTCAACCAGGTTGCGCCAGCCGCTGTCCTCCGGCCCTTGCTGAGCGAATCCCTCGTCCAGCAGCACACGTCCGCGCAATGATATCCGGTGAGCATTGCCGTATCCAAGATAGGGGATGATGAGGAGCGGCGTATCAGAGAGGGCGCGCTGCCTGATCTGCCGAAACGCCCAGGCTGCCAACCTTCCAGCGTGACTTGCCAACACTCGGTGCGTTTGATCCGTGACCGGACCGGCTGCCGGTGTTGTAGTGGGCTGCCCCGCTTGGGATCGAGATGATTCCTGAGTCACCCACACTGGGGCCGGGCTCTCGCTTTCTATCAGCCGGATTGCGGCGCTCACTTCTTCGGATGCTTGCGGATCAACCGCCTCCGGCAGTACCCGCAGATCGGCACCTTGTGCGCGGAGCGCAGATATCTCGGCGGGCGCCAGTACGCCTGGATTCACGTAAAGTAATGAGCGTGGCAACGCGCCTCTCGTATCAAGGTCCTCGAAACTCGCGCGCGTCAAGATAAGAAAAGTCATGCGTACTCATTCCAGTTATGCTTCACAGGCCTGCTACGGTATTTTTTTCATTTCCTGTCTTTCCCAAGTAACGTTAATTTTACGTCACCTGTGGCAGACTAAATTTCAGGGGAACCTCATTCTCTTCCAACAGTATGTCTTTCAGGTCGCTGAGAAAGGAACCTTGCTATTGGTTTTTGATTCCAACAAAAGAAGCTTCAAGAAAGAAGTTTCAAACCATAATAAAGACATCATGACAAATGAAAGGTTGCAGAGCCTTGGCCCGTTACTCGATCGCAAGCTGCGTTCGCCATTGGACGAGGCCGCCAGATTGTAATGTCAGTATGAGGTTTGCTTCAGGTCACATTGTAGTTGTTCATTAAGCGATATGACCTTTGGGCCTATAGCGCTTCCATGACCGTGCGATTAGACTGTAGTTGCGCATAAATGTACTCTTCGCCCGTTTTGCCGCGATAGGTTGCGCCGCACGGTTCAGCGCAACACACACGGTTGGAAGTTGCGAGTAAAAGGAGAAATTAGATGTCGCCATTTCTCAAAATCTGCGGGTTGACTTTTTTGAGCGTTCTGGTTGCGATGCCGAGTGCCTATGCGGCGGCACGCTCTCCAGCCGATTGCGCCGCGGAGGCAGACTACGCCGCCCGGAACAGCTCGCCTGGGGGCGAGGTAGCGCGCGGCGCGGTACGAGGTGCTGCATTCGGCGCCATTGTGGATGGAAGCGATTCGGCTGGCCGTGGTGCCGGTGTAGGAGTCGTCGCTAGCGGCGCGCGCAAGGCAAAGACCAAAGATTCCGCTTACCGACAAATTTACAACGCTTGCATGAGCGGAAAATGAACAACGGGCCGTCAAGAAACCGAATGCTTGGGGAACAGCATGAATAAAATGGTTCGCATCGTGATGGCCTGCATGATCGCCACCTCTTCCTTGACGTTGGCCTCAGATGCGGCGTCTCAGGAAAAGGGAAATGCCGCCAAATCCAAGGGCAGTGTTACGGATATGAACAGCTATCGTTGCAAGGACATCATGCTGAAGAGCGGAGAAGAGCGCGCGATCGCTTTGGGCATTCTGCATGGCTATTTCCTGGGCAAGAAGAATGCAACGAGCTTTGATCGCGATTTTCTGAGCAAAGTGACGGATGACTTCATGGACTACTGCCTTGACAACCCGAGCGTAAAGGCGCTCGAAGCGTTTGCCAAAGTCTACAAGTAGTGCGTACTCTGGGGATAGACTGCGCAGATGATCCCGTCTCGGTACTTTAGCTAAATCACGCTCGCCCACTCACTTGAGCGGTTTGATGTTCGCCAAGGGGAACCGGCGAAGCGTAGTCTGAGCAGGCTTGCATGCCTGTCTGCGCCCCTCAAGGGATCAAAGTCGAGCGTGGAGTCGACCGCCAACAGCAAGGCAGTGCCATCGGGGTTGTGCAACCAAAACCCTGAGTGCCGCCACGTGGGTGCTGCAGCGCAGCCGAGTCCATGAAAACGGCGCTTATTGTGGACGGATGCCGAGTTCCGGCAGCAGCTTGGTGTAACGCGCATTTTCCTGGCGCATGTAATTGGCAAAAGCCTCCGGACTCATCGCCGACGAGATCTCCAGATTCATCGCGGCCAGTTGCTTTCGCAGGTCGGGCTGTGCCAGCGCTGCGGCAAACGCTGTATTCATGCGCTGGATCAGCTCAGGACGCATTCCGTTAGGCGCATACAGTCCGAAAAACGGACCACCGTCAACGCCTTTGATGCCTAGTTCTTCCAAGGTAGGCGCGTTCGGGAACTCCGGGTTTCGCTGAGATGCGGCGACCGCCAGCAGCCGGAGCTTTCCCGCCTTTACCAATTCGACGGCCAGACCCGGGTCAAACATGATCTCGAAATGACCGCCCAGCAAATCCTTCATGGCATCACCAGCGCCCTTGTAGGGAATGTGACGTAACTGGGTACCGGCTTCACGGCTGAAAGTTTCACCCGCAATATGCAGGGCCGTGCCCGATCCCGCGGAACCGTAGTTCAGCTTGCCCGGGTTTGCCTTGGCATAACGGATCAGTTCGACAGCCGAATCCACCGGTACTGACGGGTTGACCACCAGATTCATGGAGATGCGCACCGCAGGTGCAACCGGTGTCAGGGCCTTTCTGGGATCGAAATCAGCCTGCGGCACCAACTGGGGAGTGATGACCACCATGCTGCCCGCCGTAAACAGAAAGGTGTGGCCATCGGGCTTGGCACGGGCGACTTCCTGCTGCCCGATATAACCCTCGCCACCGGCCCGGTTTTCGACCACGACGGGCTGCCCCAGGCTGGCATGCAGACGCTGACCGATAAGACGTATGGCCTTGTCTGCCACCCCTCCGGGCGCGGCATTGACCACCATGCGGATAGGCCCGGATTCCTGTGCATGCAGGGGCAAAGCCAACGCCAGCGCGCAGATTGCGATAAGAGCTGATTTCATACGATATGTCTCCTGATTGAAAGTGCGAGCTTGCTACTCGCTGTTATGGTTGTCATTCTCGAAAAGCGCACACAATTGCCTCGATACACACCAGGCAAATCCTCGCACCATACAGTTCGGCGAGCCTGTCTCGGGCGATCGGCATCCAATTGAACGGCTAATAGAGTTGTCGTCGATATGAATCAGACAGCCAGTAGCGATGCAGCCGTGCCACCAGCAATCGCTTTCAAATTTTCGTCAGTGATCGAGGAGCATCTACGTAAAAACGCTACCGGGTCAGGCTCGCCTACCGGATAATCACTACCCAGAATGAGCCGGTCGGCTCCCACCCGCTCGATCAGCGAGTCGATGACGCGCGGATCGTAAACACAGGTATCGTAGTAAAAACGCCGCAAGTAGTCGCTTGGCATGCCCTTGATGTTGCGCGCGCTGTCGGGATAATTGGAAACGTTGCGGTCCAATCGTCCCATGTAATGTGGAAAGTAACCGCCGCCATGTGCAACGACGATCTTCAGACCCGGAAAGCGATCCAGCGTGCCACCGTAAATCAGGGAGGTCATGGCTTTCACTTCTTCAATCGACTGGCCGATCGAATTCCACATTCGGTACTCCTGGAACCACGGATCACTGATACCGCTGGGATGCAAAAAGACCGTTACTCCCGCTTCTTCCACCACCTTCCACATCGGATCGAAGTACGTATCGCCTAAATATTTTCCGTCCACATTGGACGGCAGATTGAGCACTCGCATGCCGAGTACGTTCACCGCGTGGTTCAGTTCCGCCAGGCTAGCCGGCATATCCTGCAGCGGCAGGGTAAAGCTGCCGATGAAACGCGTTGGCGACTGCGAGACCCATTGCGCAATCGACTCGTTGATTTGATGGTTGATGGCGCCGTCCTGATCGGCATCAGCCCACGCTGAATTCTGCAAGACCGTGCTGAGCGATATGACCGTTGCATCAATGCCGTAGGTATCCATGTAGGTAATGTGCGCGGCCGCATCGGCCATTCTTGCATATACGGCACCTTTTCCCGACGGATCGTCCAGCCGTGGTGATGGTCGTGCGCCAAAACCAGTCTGCACGCTATGAGGCCAGCAAACGTCAAGTAATTCCGGCTTGATAATATGGGAATGAAAGTTAATAACATTCATGTAGTGTCCTTTTTAAGTTTTAATCGGCGGAAATTTTCGCGTCTTCAATGACTTTTTTCCAGCGCATGTAATCGTTTTTGATCAGTGCTGCCAGTTCATCGGGCGTACTGGTTTCGACGCTAATGCCTTGGGAGGCCAGCTGCTTTTTGATATCGGGCTGGCTCATGACGGCAACGATGTCGCGATGCAGCCTTGCGACGGTGTCTTTAGGCGTATTAGCGGGCGCAAAAACTGCAAACCAGGCATCCACTCCATCCATGAACGTTATGCCTTGCTCCCGGAATGTTGGTGTTGACGGTGTAAGCGGCGAGCGGTTGTTGCCCGTCACCGCGAGGAACCGCAACTTTTCTCCACTGACATGCGGCAATAACGACGGGATGGCGCTGAACATGAGCTGAACATGGCCGCCGAGCAAATCGGTAATGCCGCCCGCCAGACCTTTATAAGGAACATGAGTCATGTCCACCTGGACGCCCAGTTTGAGCAGTTCCATTGCGAGATGGTGTGGCGTGCCGTTGCCGGGTGAAGCGTAATTCAACTTTCCAGGATTGGCTTTTGCATAGGCAATCAGCGAAGGAACGTCCTTGACTGGAAGGTGAGAGTTGAGAACGAGTCCGAAGCTCGATACTGCAAGCTTGCTCACCGGTGTGAAGTCGCGAAAGATGTCAAACGGCACGCGTTTGTACAGGCTGGGCGTCATGGTAAGCGTATTGATTGCCAGCAGCAGCGTGTTGCCATCAGGGGCGGCTTTGGCAACAAAGTCAGCGCCAATATTGCCGCTTGCGCCGGCACGGTTCTCGACCACGACTGGGCGGCTCCACTTTTCGCCCAGCTTTGGCGCGATGAGGCGTGCAATGATGTCGCCCCCACTGCCAGGTGTAAATGGGACCACGAGCAAAAGCGGACTGCCGGCGGTCACGGCTTGCGCTTGCGCGACTGCAGGCAATACGCAGACGCATGCTATCGCCATCGCCCACAGGGCTCGTGAAAGTGTAAACGGTGTTTTCATGTTTTGTCTCCTCTTGTTGTTCGACGCGGCATAGATACTGACTGGAATCGCCTTGGGTTCAAACGTGCTGAAGTTCTCCTGCTGCACTTGCAGCTTCGTGGTTCGCAGCGCCGCGCACCTTGTCGAGCAAGGCAAACACGTTGGGAGGCAACTCGTTGCCGCGCCATGCGACGTGCTGATCGGGTCGGATAATCGCCATTCGCATTCCATAGTGCTTTTTGAACGAACCGCGAGGCAGAGTCATCACGCTTAGGGGCACGCTGTCCTCACCTGCGGCCTTGACCAATGCGGCAAATTCAACCGGCATGACGTCGTCCGCAGCAAGCAAGGTGAACCCCTCGCCAAATCCGTCAAACAGGGAGCTGCCGTCGTCGAGCCAGAAATGGGGTGCCAGGCTGCCCGGAAATGCGGACGGCTTATAGTTGATCACTTCTTCTTGCGGTGGCTCGGTTCCATCGCTAACGATGATCGGCGAGGCGTTGTAACGGTAGCCCAGCACCAGGCCCAGGCTCTTGAACTCACGCAGCTTCACGTCGGAGATGAAGGCGCCGAGCTCCTCGCGCGCACTTGCTGCGGCAGGCGTGTCCTCGTCAAGGCCTTCGCGAGCCAGTTGGTTGCCAACTATGGAATGATTGATGACTGCTTCGTCCATCACCCGGTTGTGCACCGGCTTGCGTTCGGCTTCATAGCTGTCCAAAAGATCACCCCCAGCCCAACCCTCGAGCGTGGCAACCAGTTTCCAGCCAAGATCGACCGCGTCGCCGAGCCCCATGTTCATGCCGTAGCCGCCAAATGGGGGGTGAAGATGGCATGCATCTCCGGCCAGGAAAACGCGCCCCTTGCGATAAGTGTCGGCAATAAGACGAAGCGCCGTCCATGGATCCGTGCTGATGATCTCCATCTCGAAATCCAGTCCGGTAGCCCTGCGAATCAGGTCCTTCGGATCGATGGCGGCGCTCGACGTTTCGGCGCCCAGCCGCGTCGCAATGATGTACCACAGTCCACGGTCGTCCATCGGTCCCATCAATGAAGGCACCTCGGTATTGATGTTCCAGTACTGCACGGCAAGGCCCTTGTCGTGCATGGCAGCCAATCCGGGCGCGCGGAAAAGGACATTAAAATTGGGTGACATTGCACCTGGCCCCGTCATGCGGATGTCAAGGAGCTGTCGCACCGTGCTGCGCGCCCCGTCGGCTCCGACCACATAACGGGCAGCCAGGCGCCGCTGCCCGGAATCGCTCACGCTACAGTCCGTCACCTCAACATGGTCCGCATGGTTGGTCAGTGACTCCAGCCGTCGTCCGAACTGGATGGAAACCGTTGGCAGTTCTTGCGCACGCTCAAGCAACACCTGTTCAAGCGTGTACTGGGGCACCCACACGGCCGATTCGGAATACAGGACGCTTCCGTCGGGATAGGTAAAAAACGCGTTCTCGAACTTGGCCAGGGGAAAACCGGCAAGGCTCGTGGCGAACACCACATTTGATGGATAGCCTTTTGGCATAGGCGACGCAGCGCGAAGACGAGAAGCCACGCCCCAACGGCGCAGCAGTTCCATCGAGCGGACGTTGGTGAGCTTGGCGCGCGGGTTATAGCCGACACGATCGTTTTGTTCGATCACGATGCAGCGTATGGAGCGCATTCCCAATTCGATAGCCAGGCCGAGGCCGACCGGCCCTGCGCCGACGATGATGACTTCGGCATCCATATTAGTATTCAAGCTTGTCTCCTGGTTAATTGAGGACCGTCTGATGGGGAGGTAACAAGCCGGAGTATAGGGATTGACGGTAATAGCAGATAGATGCTATTTTTCCCTTGGTGCAAACCAATGGCTATCAGCAAATGAAAATTCACCAGCTCAGAGATTTCATCGCGATTGCCCAGGAAGGCGGGATACGGGCGGCGGCCAGAAAGCTCGACCTGTCACAGCCTTCGCTATCTAAAAGCGTCAACGCACTGGAGGCGGAACTGGGCACTCCTCTGTTCGAACGCACCGGCACAGGCTCAATTCTCAATAACTACGGCGAAGCCTTCCTGATGCGAGCAGAACATGTCATTACGGAAATCGAACGCGCGCGAGATGAAATTCACCAGCTCAAAGGTGGCGGTGGCGGGCGTGTCAGCTTTGGCGCTTCAGGCACGCCTTCTTTGTTGTTTGTTCCAAATGCGCTTCAGCGATTTCGCAAGCGATTTTCGGAAGCGCAAGTGCGAATCGTCGAGGGCGCGCACCCCATTTCCATTGCGGGCCTGCGGGATGGTTCGCTTGATTTTTCGATGGTGCCTGAGCCAATAAAGGCGCTTGGTGCTGAATTTGTTGTTGAGCGTGTTTTCGCAAGTACTCGCTCCGTAGTTGGCCGGCGTGGCCATCCACTTGCTGGCGCCCAATCTCTTGGGGAGTTAACGACGGCAACTTGGTTATTAACTGGCGGTGCAGGCCCCAAACGAACCGAACTCGACAACGTATTTACCGAAAATGGCTTTGCGCCGCCGGCAGCCAACATCCAGTGTGAATCCCTCATCGGACTTCTGGCCTTGCTCGCAAGCACAGACCTCCTTGCGCTGCTGCCTCATCAATGGGTCGAAACGCCCATCACGGCCGGGGTACTGTCTGAAATACGCGTCCGCGAGAAAATCAGTGCACGGACCATCTGTCTGATCAAACGCAAAGGCCTGCCTCTCACGCCAGCTGCAGAAGCCATGGCAGATAGTCTCAGGGTAGAAGCGGCAAGTTATGCGCGCATGACGGCAAGCATGTTTGCCGCTTCTCCCGATTAACGATCGGATTTGATGTTTCCAGAGTGCCGGGGAGGTGGCTCCCAAGCTGGAGCGGAGGGCGGCGCAGCCGGCTAAAATGATGCCCACCACAATCCTGACGACTCCGCAGGTCAATCTGTCGCGAGGCATTGTATCTAGTATCTATCCAGGAGGAACGGCCTCCCCATTTGGAAATAATGTCCGGGACGGCCCGGCTCTTGTAAAGGAGCACCGTCATGGTCTGGATTCTGTTGGTGATTGCAGGAATATTGGAAGTTGTCTGGGCATTTTCCATGAAGCAGTCACACGGCTTTACCAAACTTGTCCCATCTCTGGTTACGATCGTCATGATGATCGCAAGCTTTGGTTTGCTATCAATATCCATGCGAACGCTCCCTCTCGGTACTGCTTACATGGTCTGGACTGGCATCGGAGCGATTGGCGCATTTATCGTGGGAATTACTGTACTGGATGAACCGCTGAACGCGACCCGAGTCATTGCGGCGGCGCTTATTGTCTGCGGTCTCGTTCTGATGAAACTTTCCAGCCCTGAGTGACGCTTCGCTTTTTCGTTATCAAGGCCAGGCAGCCTGTTCTTGCAGGGCACAGCTTCCAGAGAAGCGTTTCTCGCTGAATTCCATCTGTTGTGGTTTTCAATGACAAGCTATTGGAACTAACATTTGATGTCATAGCTACGCGATTGCTCTTTTGCTTTTTCCAGCTTGATCCAGTCCTGCATCTCCCCGCTTTGCGGTTGTCTAGCCATGGATTCCAGTGAGCTTATCCGTCCTGTAATTGCCGCGCAGTCCGCTTTTTTATTCGAAATATTTTTTGCTTGTATTGGGAGCGGATTTTCTATTGTAGAAGTATTTGCAATCCCCTTCTTCGTCACTGTCCGCGTAATGCTTCGGCCAGGTACTGCATCAACCCACATTTCGTCTTGAATACGCGCTCTGGTTTCATTGATGGTTTGCCTGTCCGGGCTAGTAATGCCCCTGGCATGGCTAATTTCAAGGTTTTTTGATGTGGTGCCCCGAGGACATTCGGTATCCGAATAAATGGTTTTGCCATGCGAGACACATTTTTGTATTCCATTCGTATTCTGTGCTTTGGCATGTAGCCCTACCCCTAGTGCAAGCAAGCAGACAAGACTTATTTTTTTCATGTTTTCTCAGGTTGTGCTCAGGGTCAAATAAATCGCATACATCAGCGCCTGATGATTATTGCATATAGGAAATATTTCAGCTCATGTTAATTTACGCTGGCCCGCACGGCAGCTTTCTGACTTGCCGCATGGGAGCTCAGGGTCGAACCCGATCCGTCACATACGTCAATAACCGGCCAACGCCAATCAATTGCATTAGCAAGCCAAAGTTCGCTATTGCATGCATGGCAGACGTCTGCAACGTTAAAGTAAAGGGCGCCTTCGCCTTCTGAACCGTTAAATATTTTCCATTCGCCTATTCAATTAATTGACACCCATAGAATTCCCTGCAATTATCTCTACGCAACTCTTGTCTATAAAATTGGACGCTTTCCAATTAACTTTAATTAATCTTATAACTTCTTCTACTTAAGAGTGAAAAGGGGTCTGTATGGCGCTGAATGCAGGTGGTCTTGACCTTCCGATTATCAATGTCGAGGCACTTTCCTCGACAAACAATGAGAAACGTCGAAAAGCAGTGGCCGAGCTGCGTAACGCGTGCGAGGACAAGGGATTCTTTTATGTCTCAGATCACGGCGTATCCCCGGAGATCATTGAAAATGCGATGGCCGCATCAAAGGCGTTTTTCGCTTTAGATCTTGAAACCAAGATGCGGGTTACGAAAGACAACTGGATTTGCAGTCGCGGCTACGAGAACTTGCAAGGACAAACCCTGGAGATCGGCGCTCCGCCGGATTTGAAGGAAGGGTTCTACTTCGGCGTCGATATTCCCGAAACCGACCCGCGGGTGAAAGCGGGCGTATTCAGCCTCGGACCGAACCAGATCCCCACGGAGCCGGTAAATTTCGGCACCGTGATGAAGGTGTATCACGACGCAATGAGAGAGCTGTGCGTCACGATCATGCGTGGCCTTGCACTGTCTCTCGATCTTCCGGAACAGCATTTTGACGCTTTCACTGCGGGGCCAATGGCGATTGTCCGGCTTTTGCATTACCCCCCTCAGCCGGCCCAGCCTTTGCCCAATGAAAAAGGCTGCGGCGAACATACCGATTTCGGCGGCATTACCGTCTTGCTACAGGATGACGCCGGCGGCTTGCAGGTCTGGAATGAAGGGACAAAAACCTGGATCGATGCACCACCGATCCCAGGCACCTTCGTCGTGAACCTGGGCGACATGATGGGATGCTGGACCAATGACCGCTATCGCTCGACGCTGCACCGGGTGATCAATTTATCCGGACGGGAGCGCTATTCAATCCCCTACTTCCTGTCCGGCGATCCCGACATGGCGTTGGAGTGCCTGCCGACCTGTACCGACACCACGAATCCGCCGCGCTATGCGCCAAGCACTGTGGCAGATCATTTCAAAATGAAGTTCCAGCAAAGTTACGGGAAATAAATGGACGCACTTGCGAACATTTCACTTGGGTGCAGCGGTCGCGGCGTTCGCCACACGGCACCGTTGGATGTGGCGTCCATGTTCAGCATGGTGCGCGATGCAGGGGTATATGACCATTTTGACCGCCTGCCGCAACCGGGAGAGGAGGCCGAGTACCTGCGTGCTTCTGAAAAATATGGAATTCCAATACGCACCGGCCTGGGCATGTATCGTATCGGTGCAAATATGGACACGCTGGAAAGCAATTTGCACATCGCCAAAGCAGCTGGAGGCGAATTCCACAACGTGCTGCTCTTTGCCCATGATTCCGCCGGCACGCGCATATCCGATGAACAGGTGGTGACAGCTTACCTTGACGCTTTCAACAGCGGCATACGCACAGGAGTGGGCGTCGGATTTGAAGTCCATATCAACATGTGGTCGGAAGATTTCCGAAGGGTCGAGCGCGTCGCCGCTGCTGTCCGGGAGCGCGGTATTCCCTTTAATTTTGTGCTCGACCATAGCCATGTTTTACTGAAGATCGACAATCCGGAAGAGTTGGATGCCAGTGGACTTCGGGAGGAGGTCGAGTCCGGCGCATTTCCGATCGACCCTTACGAAACCGGCAATGTAATCGACCGCTGGCTATCAATGAACATGACGCCGTGGCTGCAAGTGCGACCAGCATCGCCCAACGGACCGAAAAATCGTTGGGCGCAAAGAGAAGGCGGTGGCGGATGGGGACGCGCCTGCCAATATCCATTCGTACGGCCCGCGGCAGGCGAATGGCATTCCGATTGGCACGCTTATCGCTTACAGCCATGCAAGGAAGTCGTCCGCAAAGCGCTATGCAGTCACTTCTCGAATCCGGATAGCGTTTTACGGTATATCACGACCGATATGATCGACATGCCTGACTACGGCGAAAACGCAAGATACTCGCTGTTTGAACAGAATGTGGCCATCGCGGAATGGATACGCAACGAAGCAAAAATATTGTCGGCCCAGGTCAAAGCGGGATGCAGCGCTTTTCCATAGCCGGCACGCGAGGCCTGCGCTTGACGTGCTGAAGCACCAGGAAGGTGCAATGTTGCACTTGATGTCACCACGTTGGAATTGCATGTCCGTCCAAGCCTGTTGATTGGCAAGGCATGCGAAATGCGTTTCATGTTTTTTGCAAGCTCGGAGTTACATAGGCGTGCAGCAGATTTAATGAGCGGCGCGACTCAAAAAATTTAATTTACTGACTGGAGTTCTTGAATGAATGCATTTCACCTGTTGCGCCGCATCGTTACTACAACGCTGATCGCCGCCGCCGCTACAACATCGGCATCCGCTCAAACAAACAAAATCAAATTCACACTCGACTGGCGTTTCGAGGCGCCGGCTGCCCCATTCCTGCTTGCGCTGGGCAAGGGCTATTTTACGCAAGAAAAATTAGATGTCACCATCGATTCAGGAAGCGGTTCCGGCATCTCCGCGACACGCGTCGCGGCAGGGACCTATGACATGGGGTTTGCGGATCTTGTCGCTGTGATGGAATTTGTCGGCAATAATCCCACCAGTCCTCAAAGGCCAGTCGGCGTGATGATGGTCTACAACAATACGCCGTCAGCCATTTTCGCGCTCAAGAAATCCGGCATAAAACAACCATCCGATTTGATCGGAAAAAAACTGGGCGCTCCCACTTTTGATGCGGCGCGCCGGGCGTTCCCGGTCTTTGCGAAAGCGAACAACATCGA
Source organism: Pseudomonadota bacterium (assembly GCA_040387375.1). Lineage (GTDB taxonomy): Bacteria > Pseudomonadota > Gammaproteobacteria > Burkholderiales > Burkholderiaceae_D > JAZKDW01. The sequence goes on along the minus strand of JAZKDW010000008.1, from coordinate 122,557 downwards.
TAATGCAAAAATCAATTGGATCGCAATGGATCCGACCTTGCGCGAAACCATGCTGGTCCGGGGAGACGTGGATGCAATCTCGGGCTTTACCTTCTATAGCCCGGCAAGCTTGTTTGCGCGCGGTATCAAGCAGGATGAATTACTTATCCTGCCCTATTCGGATTTCGGTGTAAAACTCTATGGCAATTCGATTATTGCCAATAGCGAATTCGCCAAAAACAATCCAGAAACAGTCAAGGCATTCCTGAGGGCGGTGGCGAAGGGTTATCGCGACACGATCAACAATCCGGCCGAAGCGGCCAGATATTTGAAGCAGCGGGAGCCGCTGGTCGACGAGAAACTCGAGCTCGAAAAATTAAAACAGCTGGTCACCCAAACGCTCATCAGCCCGGACGCACGAAAAGAAGGATTCGGTCAGGTTTCACCGCCGCGAATTGCACTGATGGCGACCCAAGTCAGTGATGCCTTCGGAACGAAGACCCGCATCGACCCGTCGGCTATATTTGACTCAAAGTATCTGCCGTCGAAGGCTGAATTGAATATACTTGGCAAGTAGCCTGGCGATTGCCGCCTGTTTCCTGAAACAGGCGGCCGCTTGCACACGCAGCCAGCCCCTCTCACCTATGGCTGCGCGATACTCAAGTACCCATGCGGAATAGACGATACCGACGTGAGGCTCTTAAGTAAATAGTCCTTATCGTTCCGCTCCCTCGACAATTCAAACAGGAACGAGAGGCCGGCACTGATTGTCTCAGTATTCAGGCCGAGTTCACTTTTTCCTGGGATTCAATAGTTTCCTAAAATTTGTTTCACCTCGATGCAACAGTTCATGTAGTGCGAATCCTGTGGACGATCACTGGTGCGGTTCGGGGCCGGACTAAATTCAGTTCTTCAACGATGCTGCCAGTTTTGCACTAGGCCCGGAACGTTATCCATGCTCGCTGGGCCATCACCGCAAGCGGGAAGATTTGTGGTGGTGCAAGCCGTGCGGTCACGGATGCAATGATTACTCTTGGCCGTACACTGGATCTGAAAGTAGCGGCAGAAGGCGTGGAGACTGAAGGTGTGTTCGACTATATCTGTTCGCATGGCGTTCACCAGGCACCAGGCTTTTATATTGGAAAACCCATGTCGGGAGCCTGTTTCGCGTCCTGGTATTGGGAGTACGGTGAACGCCACCGGAAGAGGATAGGCTGCAAGTGAGCTTTCCTGATCATGGTGGAGAGTATTGGTGCATGGTGGATGTGGGCAGGCTTCTTTGCCATCATCCTTGCAATGATTGCAGCCGACCTGTTGCTCCTGGGCGGCAGAACCGCACACAAGGTATCGTTTCGCGAAGCCGCTGGCTGGTCCATGGTATGGGTGGCGGCCTCGCTGGTGTTTGACGGCATGCTCTGGTGGTACCTTGACACTTCGGCCGGCCGGGAGATCGCCAATCAGAAAGCGCTTGAATTCCTGACCGGTTACATGATTGAAAAGGCGCTGGCACTTGACAATATTTTTGTCTGGCTATTGATCTTCAACTACTTCGAGGTACCTGCCCAGTATCAGCGCCGGGTGTTGTTATACGGCGTGCTTGTTGCCATTGTGATGCGCACCATCATGGTCGTGGCAGGCGTGTGGCTGCTTAGCGAATTCCACTGGCTCCTCTATCTGTTCGGACTCATGCTGGTGGTAACCGGCATCAAGATGCTGATCTTTGCCAACAAGCCGCCCGACCTTTGGAATAACCCGGCACTGCGCTGGATGCGCACCCACATGACGGTCACAGAAACCTGCCATGACGAACTATTCTTTGTCGTGCGAGAGGGAATACGCTATGCAACACCGCTGTTTCTGGTACTGGTGCTGGTGGAAATCACTGACCTGATTTTTGCGTTAGACAGCATCCCGGCCATCCTCGCTGTCACTAGCGACCCGTTCATCGTGCTGACATCGAACGTGTTCGCAATCCTCGGCCTGCGGGCGATGTACTTCCTGCTCAAGGATATGGCAGACCGATTCCGTTTCCTGGAGTACGGCCTGGCAATGATTCTGATATTCGTTGGCGCCAAAATGCTGGTCGTGGATTTTTTCAAGATTCCGGTACTGCTGTCGCTTGCCGTGGTCGGCGTCATCATCACTTTGTCTGTTGTCGTCAGTCTGGGGTGGACGAAAGTGCCTCCATCGCACAAGAAGTAAGACACCCGAAGAGTCAGAGGAGCCGCCCCTCAATAGCACGCGGTAAATTCCCGTGTTAAAGTTGGTTGACGCAAGCATTACTGCCCGCTAACGGGAAAAGACCCGGTTATTGGCAAATTATTTCGCTCTGCATGCAGAAATCCGGGGCTCCAGGATCGAAGTGCGAGGTTCATTAAAACAATTAAAAATGAGACTCTCTGTTTTTTCGCCACCCCTTGCCGCGTTGTCACTCAGCGTGATGATGATGAACGATGTCCAGGCTGTACATCCGCTCGTTACCGACGATACGGGAACGCAGGACCAGGGCAACAGCCAGATCGAGCTCAACACTGACCACATCCGCTCCGCCGGTGTCCGCTCTCGCGTTGCCGCCTTTACCTATACCTATGGCATACGCAGCAATGTGGATGTCTTTGGAAATCTGCCAGCTACATTGTCCGGCCCATCGGGCATGAACGATGCAGCGCTCGGCATCAAGTGGCGTTTTTGGAAAAATGAGCAAACCTCGCTGGCACTCAAACCCGAGTTAATTCTTGCCACGGGAGACGAAAGCAAGCAGTTGGGGAATGGACGGACGAGTGGAGCGCTGACCCTTCTGGCAAGCTCCGAACACGCGCCATGGACTTTTCATGGCAACATCGGCGTCCAGGTCAACAATTATCGTTCTGCGGTATTGCGTGATGCGAACCAACGCTTATTGTGGCGGGTATCAGCTGCCGCAGTGTATGAAGTTACGCCGCAGGTCAATTTGTTAGCCGATATTGGCGCGAGTCGAAATATCGAGAAAACGATTCGGACAAATCCTGCCTTTTTCCTTGTCGGTCTGATCTACGCACCAACCAAAAAAGTCGATGTCGATGCAGGACTGAAGTTTGGATTGAAGGCAGCTGAAGCGGATCGTCAGTTCGGCGTTGGCATCACGTACCGATTTTAAAAAGCGCGGTTCAAACCGCACATTGCTTCCCCTTCTGCCAGGGCCTTGCACACAAAAGACCTCGCTGATTCAGGTGATGCATGAATCTTCGCGGGAAGCATTTACCCGGCAAACCACCGGGTTGTCCGGATCGCGGCTCCATTCGCACCAGCCGCCGTCATACACGCCGATACGCTGCCAGTTCATGAGCCAGGAATAGAAAAAAGCGAGTGAGGCGCGCCAGCCGGTGCCACAGTAGAACACCGTCTGCTGGTCTGGCCGGATTCCGTTTGCGCTCCACATGTGGCAATTTTCAGCGGCAGATTTCATCGTGCTGCCGGCATCGTGGAATTCGCTCATGCTGTTGATGTCGTGGCCGGGGCCTGAGCGCCCCCAGCGAGCGCCCGGAATATCACCCTTGGCTTGAATATAGCTATAGCCCGATGTTTGACCAATAAATTCGCTCCAGGTGCGAATACTGACCAGGGATCCATCCGCCTGCCGCAACAGTTTCCGGACCTGGTGAATATCGGCCAGATACTCAGGATGTGCCGGAAAGTCAGTACCGAAATCGCTGGCGGCCGGATACTGACGCGGCATGCCTTGCGCGACCGGAAAACCCAAGCCACGCCAGGCCGCATAACCGCCATCGAGCAGGCGGACATCCTTGACGCCGGCATACAGCATGAGATGCGCCGCACGTGCTGCTGCCAATGAATGTCGGCCATACAGCACAACGGTTGTGTCATGCCGAATCCCGTAGCGTAGTAGCAGCTGAAGCAGCGACCTGTCTGACACTTTATTCCACAGCGGGCCATTCTCCAGTTGCATGGTGTCCAGGTAGCCGGCGCCAGGAATGTGATCAATCAGGAATGACTCCAAAACGCCGAATCCAATCTCCAGCAAACGCCAGTCCCTGGCCGGCGCAGCGATAGTCGCCGCTTCCGTGATGAGCCCTGCCACCCACGCCGGGGTGACAAGCTGCTGCCATCTGTGCAGGTCTCGGCGGAATCCAAAAGGGGCGGAAGTGTCTTTGTTATTCATGTGCGTTCATTATGGAGCATGCCAAAATTACCCGACGGCAGGACTGAGGGCAACGCTGTTTTTCAGTCTTCGCTTTTTAATGAAATCTGGCGTTATCGCTCGCGGCGGGTGATTGTACCAATATCGCAAACGGGCGAACTGGAACTTCCAGGACCGTTGCAGGGCAAATCATTCTTGACCTGAATAGTCAGGTAGAGTCTGAATTGACACGCGTGCGTTTCAATTTCAATCTGCGTCTGCCGTTGCCGGCCTCACGTCATTTACTGCATGCGTAGGTTGACTAAAAATTCCAGGCATATATACTCGACTCACGTAATCAACCTGCACCCATACACCAATTGAACAACACTATCATTCTGTCGAATCGATTTTGTTCTACCCTGAACGAGGGAGAGTTGCGTATGGCCGTTCAATCCGATTGCGTTTGCATTCAATGCAGTTCGTCGCACGCATACTTCGCCATGAGTATCCGTCGCGTGCAGTTGTCCACCCGAGACCTCGCCTGCCTCTCTTAGGCTCGGTGAGCGCCTGAGAGAAATCCTTCACCGGATTTTCACAGCACTCCCGAGCCACCCCGTTTCAACTTCCATCATTGTGTCAGCGCCCCTGCGGCGCTTGATACCGTATTCCTATTTATTGCCAAAAACCTGTACAGGTAATGAGCAATGGAGAATCTTTGCCATGAAAATCGACCGTTATCTCACCCAACATGATGCTTCCACACTTAGCAAACTTGCCGAGCAATTGCTGCGCGTCAGAGATGTCAAAGTCAATCCGGCGGAAAACCTTATCGATCTGATTTCGACATCGATTCTGCTTCCGGAAAATATCCAGAAAAAAGGCTATGTTTCTCTCAACTCAACTGTCCGATACCGCAACGTACACTCGAATGACGAACATTCGATAGTCATCGTTTGCCCGCAGAATGTCGATAGCACTCTGGCGCATATATCGGTTCTCGCGCCGCTCGCGATGGCGCTGATTGGCCAAAAGGAAGGCAGGGTCGTGGAAGTCGAGCTCCCGTTCAACAAGGTCCAGTTCATTGAAATCCTGGAGGTACGGGATTTGTCTTGTGACGTCGACGATCTTGTACGTTCAGGAGAAGGCTGATCCATCGGCAGAAAAAATAGCCGACGCAAGATGGACGCACCTCGAATTGACGATGCTGAAAGAATGAATCCCGATATCCGGTTCTTGCGATGATCACGCAACCGGACCGTCCACCTCACAAGGACTGGATATCGGACAACAACGAAGTTGCTTATGAAACGGCTGAGTGGCGCAGGATAAGTAGGGCTGAGGATCTCCCTTCTCCTACCCTCTCCCGGCCGTGGTTTATCGGGGAATACGTTGATTGAACGTTAGCTCGAATATATGGATGGCGAAGAGCAGCGTATCGAATGCTGGTGGCAAGTTGCTGAACATTTCACCTTGCATGTCTGCATAATCCTGGCGCCAGCCAGCTTCCTGTTCCGGGAGTGGCGATAGGCGCAAGGTACCGGCTCGGATTGTTGCGTAGTCGACCCAGGTTTGCGGGAAAAATATTTTCCGATGCTCAGCCACTTTTTCAAACAGGGACAAATCCGCCGCTGCATTGGCGCCAACACCTTGCTCAATCAGCCGATAGAGGTCGTAGTAATGACGAGCCATACGTGCGCCTCGTTTTTTGTCTGCAGGCCGATAAGTTTCTTCATGCAGTAGCATGGCTTTTTCCCAAAAGGTACGTTCTGGCGCTAACGCCAGCACCGTGCATTCTGGTGCTGCGAATGCTTGTGGAAATTCCTTTGCCATGATGGGGATGATCTGCACCGCATGAGCGGGCCACGGATCGGAGCGCGCACCGAATTCAATTTTCACCACCGAACTAACATAGCGATCTGGTTGCACCTGGAAATATGTCGGATATTCAAACAGCACTGTTTGAGAATCTGGATCGTTCTGATCTGGCTGCAATTTCCAATGCTGCTTTCCTAGAACCGTTTGCATTGTTGCGCTCAAATTCGGCAGCACGACGGCGTGTACAAATTCTTTGCACGCTGCCTTGAGTTCCTTGAGTCGTTTGCCTGTCTGCTTTTTGCTCGGTGCTTGGCCCGGGCTGTCTTCCCCACCAAACCCCAATGCCTCGCGATTGATCGTCAGATCGATGTCTTCAGAAAATCGATCGATGAGCCCCCATGCTTTGGAAAGCGATGTGCCCCCCTTGAAGGTCAGATGTGGCGCCAACTCAGGCATCGCAAATAACTGTTGCAGGGTCCAGCACACCCAAAAATCCTTTTCCACGCTGGATGCAGCCCAACCGATACGTGCGGCTGTTTGCTCGATGGTCAATTTCTGATCGTCTGGCGTCAGTTGCAAGAAGCGTTGCATGGTTCAGCCTTCGCCGTTTGCAATTTGGCGCATGATGTCCGCGATCCATATTGGTGCGAGCGGTGCATCTGCCAGTATCTCAACCTTCTGTTTTTTCGATAGGCGCTTGCGTAACTGCACAACAACTTGTTCATCAATATTCGATTGTTTCAGGTATCGCAACGCCTGAATCACGAGTCCGCTGATGCGTCCAGCTGTCGCCATATTACGTGGCGTGGTGTGTTTAAGAGTGATTTGCTGATTACCTACCTTTACCTTACGTGAAGCACCATCGGTTAGAAATACCAGTTTTAACGGTACTTGTTCGGAAAGGCCCAATAAGTTGGCGGCATACGCGCCGGAAGGTTGCAGCCGCAGACTGCCTTTGCCCGCAAGCGCACGAGCGATCTCATCGGCTGCAGGCAAGAGAGAGCCGAGCAAGGGATGTGTGCGGGGCTGATCATACAGGCCTCGTGCGATGCGTCGTAATTCGCCACTGGCAGTTAAACGCGATAGCACCTTATCTACTGCTGCGCGGCTTCCAAGACCAGCAAAGTCCACAGGACTGAAAATTTTCCCGTCTTTTGCCATCTTTACTTGCGCGCGAATCGCGGCGTCAATGCTGACAGGAGCTTTGATCGTTGGAGATTTGGTCGCCTTTTTTGGGCGTGTTGGCGTGGCTGATGCGGATGTCATGTCAGAAAAAATATCACATTTTTCTGACAAATGAAATAGAAATTCAGTTCAAATTGAGACATCACTTTTGAGGTTCAACAGTGGCGTATTTTGAAAGAGGCGTGGCACGAGGTTGATCACGACCTCCGATTTAAGCGCAACGAAGATTCAAGCGGACAAGATGACTTGCGCCGAGCGCTAAACGGAATTATGGCAATGCAGGAAACGGCTGAGTGGAGCAGGAAAAGGGGTTTTGAGCATATCCCTAACCTACTCTCTCCCCGCCGTTCACTTTTCTATCTTAATCCCCGCCACCGCCTTCGCTTTCGCCGTGCAGGCCGCAACCAGAAATCCCAGGTCCGTCCCGGTCGACACATAACGGGCGCCCATCTGCACAAAACGCTCGACCAGGTCGGGACGCGACGCCAGGCCCCCTACTCCCACATGTTTGCCGAACTTGCGGCAGGCGGCGATCGTCCTTTCGTATGCGGCGGCGACGCGCGGATCGTCGTACTGGCCCGGAATGCCCCATTCAGCCGTCAGGTCGTTGGTGCCGATCAGCATCATGTCGATGCCGTCGACCGCCGCGATCTCTTCGACCCGTTCAAGCGCATCGACTGCTTCCATCATCACGATGACCATCGTCACATCGTTCATCGCCCTGTTTGCCTCGTCGGCGGGAAAGCTGCGATAGTGCAGATGCGGCAGGCTGCCGTTGGCTGAACGGTCGCCCTGCGGCTGGAACTTGGCTGCGCGCACGACTGCACGGGCTTCTTCGGCCGAACGCACGTGCGGGGCAATCACGCCCATTGCGCCGCCATCCAGCGCGCGGGTGATGTATTCAGGCGTGTTGGCCGGCACCCGCACGAAGGGCGTGATGCCGACGTTCTGGGCAGCGATGCAGATCTGGCCTGTGGTCTCGAGCGAAAGACTGCTGTGCTCCATGTCGACGTACAAGGTATCGAACCCGGCGGCCTTGGCGATCTGCGCGATCTCGACGCCGCGCACCAGCCTTACCGTAACGGACGAGACGACTTCATCGCGGGCAAGCTTGTCCTTGACATCATTGCGTAGGTCCTTGAGTGATTGCATATACCTGATCTGTAGAGTGTTGTTGCGGCGCCTTTCATCCGGCGGGTTCGGTTTGCGATACCGGCAGTGCCGCTACTCGACCTTGATGCCAGAATCGTTAATCAGTTTTTGCCAGCGGTCGGTCTCGGCCTTGATGTAGGCGCCAAACTGCGTGGGCGTGTCGCCCACAGGATCGACACCCAGCCCGGCCAGCGTCTTTCCCATATCTGGCTGGCGCAGCGCGGCGGCAATGCTTTTCTGCAGGCGATTGATCCGGTCCACAGGTGTTCCCGCCGGCACGGCGATGCCGAACCAGTTCTTGACGTTGAAGCCAGGAATGGTTTCAGCCACGGTCGGCGTGTCAGGCAAGACCGACATGCGCTGCGTGCCGGTGGTTGCCAGCGCGCGCAACCGTTCGCTTTTCACGTTCTGGATGCCGACAGCCACCGACTCAAACGTCAGCTGCACCTGCCCGCCCATCACGTCGTTGACGCTCGGCGCGCTGCCCTTGTAAGGCACGTGGGTCATCTTCAGGCCTGCCGCGGCGTTGAACATCTCGCCCGCCATGTGCGGCAATCCGCCGTTGCCGCTGGAAGAAAAATTCATGCCCTGAGGATTGGCCTTTGCGTAGGCCACCAGTTCGGCCACATTTTTGACAGGTACCTTTGGATTCACATACAGAACGAACCCGGCCGAAGCCACCTGGGTAACCGGTGCAAAATCCTTTTGCACGTTATACGGCAAGTCCTTGACCAGTCCGGGCGTGATGCTGAAATTGCCCATCGTGCCCATGAACAGCGTATGTCCGTCCGGATCGGCTCGCGCCACGGACTGCATGCCGATCACGCCGCCCGCACCGGGCTTGTTCTCGACCACCACCGGCTGGCCCAGATCGGCCGCAAGCTTGGGCGCCATGACCCGGGCGATGATATCGATGGCGCCACCGGGCGGAAAGCCGATGACGATATGAATCGGCTTCGACGGGTATACCTGCGCCATGGCGTTGACGCCTGAACAAAACAACGCGGCTGCTATAAGTGTCTTGAATTTTTTCTTCACTGGATATCTCCGGACTAAGGGGGGTGTCAAGCAAACAATTCAGCAACCGGACAGGCTGCAAAAGCTTGCATATGAACAGTTATAATGATTTATTCTCAAATAGTACCATTTGCTAATCAAAAACAAATAATGCTGTCCGTCACTTTATAAGCGTCCTTCACAGGGTTTCCCAACTTTCATAGTCATTCGAGATCACATGAAACTTGCCGCATCAGACAGAGCGCAGCCCGTCACCGGACCCGTACACGTGGGCCTGATGGTCCCGGCCAACAACACGACCATGGAGGCAGAGTTGCTCGGATGGCTGCCGCCCGGTTCGACCTGCCATACCCTGCGCATCCCGCGCGGCCAGGGGCTACTTACCGATGAGACCCTGCCGGCTTACAAGGAAGCGGCCATCGAACTCTGCAAGCAGTTTGCCGGCCTCCCGGTCGATGTCATCGCCTACGGCTGCACTGCCGCCGGCTTCATCCTGGGCCCGGCGGGAGACAACGACATCGCCCGCCAACTCGCCGCCACCAGCGGCAAGCCGGTAGTCACCACCGCACGTTCGATGATGCTGGCGTTGCAGGACATGAACCTGAAATCCATTTCACTGCTGACGCCGTATCAGGATGATGTCAATCAGCGGCTGATGGCGTTCCTGCAGTCCGGTGACGTGACCGTGGGTCACTTCGACAGCTTTTATGCCGCCGACGTGATTGCTCTCGGAAGAATTACTGCGGATGAAGTGGCAGCCTCGGCGCACAAGCTGTGCAAGGACGATGTCGATGCGCTGTTCATTGCATGCTCGCAGCTGCCGACGCTGGATGTGCTGGGCCCGCTCGGCAGCGCCTGGGGAAAACCGGTACTGTCGTCGATCCAGGTGACGGCGTTTTATGCGATGGCAGCACTGGCCGGTCGCCCGGCAACTGAAGCAACTTAGCGCTGCCCCGCAGGCGCCTATCCAAGCGCCCTGGCGGGAAGTGCGATGAAGGTTTCATTCAATGCGATCTGCGTGCTGATTTCCTTGCCGGCCGCGACGACTTGCGGCGCAAAATTCCTGAAGGTCTCCGGCTCCACGAGTGCCGCCGACGCCGTCAGCGCGAGACTGCCGAGGACTTCACCCTCGCGGTTAAACAGGGGCGCGGCAATCGAGACGATACCGGCGTGGTATTCACCGACGCTCATTGAATATCCCGTCTGGCGAATCAGCTTGAGCGCGGCCTTGAATTCCTCCCAGTTGCGACCCAGCCCGACCTCGGCGATCGCGGCAGTGTGGCGCGCGTAAAGAATGCGCAACTGATGCATCGGCAAATGCGCCAGTATGCTTTTGGCCGAAGCGCCCGCCACCAGCGGCCTGCGCTGACCGCGCGTGAACAGGCTTGCTGGTACATCACGCCCACGGGCCTGCTGAATGCACATCACGGAATCGCTGAACAGGATGCACAGCAGCGAACTGTGACCGGTCTCGAGCGTCAGGCGCTGCCCTGCCGGAGACCCGGCCAGATAGACCGGATCGCTTTCGCGTGAAACGCGATCCAGCTCCATGATGCGCGGTCCGAGCACATAAGAATTGCTGGCCACACGCGACAGATACCCCGCACGGTGAAGCACTTTCAGGTAGCGGTAGCACGTCGACGCTGGCGCGCCCAGATGCAGGATCAAATCTTCCGAAGACCAGATCGGCTGCTCAGTGGTGAACAGATCAAGCAAACCCAGCATCTTTTCCAAACTACTCATCCGTCACCCGACCCATTCAGATAGTTCACACGTTACGAAAACCTGCACATACGCCACGTCATTCAAAGCCGGAAGCTTGCACTAAAAAAAGCAGGAATCCAAGATTAAATCGTTAAACTTTCTCATAATGCTAGACAACATTACTCCGCTTGAGTGAAAATCCATTTTTCCATGAAAAAACGCCACAGTGGCGCCCGATGTAATCCCGGGAACAGGCAACTTAAAAAAATGCATGCGTTTTGCGACGCAACGAGGAGACACGAGAATGCACAGAACAATCTGGAGTACCGCTTTTCTTGCCATGAGTGGCCTGATCAGCATCCCGGCCCAGGCACAAGCCCCGGCTAATCCGTGGCCAGCCAAGGTGATCCGCATAGTCGTTCCTTTTGCCGCCGGCTCGTTCACCGATACCGCGGCCAGAGTTGTCGGCGCCGAACTGAGCGCGCAACTGGGCCAGACCGTCATCGTCGAAAACAAGGGTGGCGCCGGCAGCACCCTGGGCACCGACACCGTCGCCAAGGCCGCACCCGACGGTTACACCTTTCTGCTGACGGACAATTCGTTTGCAGTGTCCACCGCCCTGTACGACAAACTCCCCTACTCGCCGACGAAGGACCTCGTACCGGTCTCGCTGGTGGCGGACTCGCCCGCGATCCTCGTCGGCCGCCCCAACCTCCCGAACAAGACCTTGAAGGAGACGATGCAGGCGGCAGGTAAAACGCCCGCCAAGCTGACGTTCGGCTCCGGCGGCCAGGGCTCGTCGGCCCATCTGGCGATGGAAGCGTTCCTGACGCAAAACAATGTACAGATGGTGCATGTACCGTTCAAGGGCATTGCCGCTGCCATCGTCGACGTCGCGGCAGACCGCGTCGACCTTGCCATCGGCAGCGTGGGATCGACTTCCGCGTATATCAAGGATGGCCGGCTGCTTGGCCTGGCGGTAAGCGGCGACGCCCGCCAGCCGCTGTTTCCGAACGTACCGACTTTTGCGGAAGCAGGCTATCCGAATTACAAGATGAAATACTGGTTCGGCGTGATGGCGCCGACGGGCACCCCGGTCGCCATTGTCGACCGCATGCAGAAGGAAATCGCGAAGGCAGTCACGACCCAAAAGGTGCGCGACGTATTCTCGGGCGCCGGCGTGCGTCCGACGGCCAATAGCTCTTCGGCGTTCGGCGCCATGGTGCGTGAGGAAACCGCGCTGTGGGCGGATGTCATCAAGCGTGCCGACATCAAGATACAGTAATGTCAGCGGCCATGTTTCGCTGAGGCGGGACAGGGCCGCTACTCTGGCCTTCCGCTCCAACCTTCAGACTGGTTTCTGCAATTGACTGAACAACGTACGCCAACCCCGCAGTTCGCCGCGCCAGCCGACGCTTGCGACGCCCACTTTCATGTGTTCGGCCCGGCCGGACAATATCCTTACGGCTCTTCGCAGTTGCGTTATGCGCCGCCGGTTGCCACCTTGTCCGACTACCTGCAGCATGCCAGGTCGCTGGGCCTGACACGCCATGTTTTTGTGCAGCCCAGCGCCTATGGCCGCGACAACCGGTGCATGCTCGATGCAATGCGCGAAATGGGGATTGCCAGCTGCCGCGGCATTGTCGATATCGATGAGCACGCGCCGGATGCGGACCTGGCCGACATGAACGCCCGCGGAGTGCGCGGCGTGCGCATCAACGTCAGTCCCGTGCATCCGCAAGAAGCCGGACTGGTCGATCGCCTGCTACCCCGGATCGAGCGCCTTGCCGCGCGCTGCGCGGAACTGGGATGGCACCTCGACTTCCTGCTGCCGGGCTGGCTGACGGCGGAACTGATGCCGGTGCTCAGGAATTTGCAGCTGCCATTCTCCCTCGCGCACATGGGCATGAACCTGGCCCGTGACGGTGTCGACGCGCCGGGGTTTCAGGCGCTGCTGGAACTGGTACGGCATGGCGACCGGATGGCATACGTAAAATTCACGGGCATCTACCGGATCTCCAAAGTTGCGGGTTTCATTGATGCCGATCCGCTGGCCCGGGCCTTGATCGCCGCCGCGCCGGACCGGTTGATCTGGGGGAGCGACTATCCGCATCTGTCGTTCAGCGAGAACCATTCCGTCGACCTTTACAACCTGCTGGCACGCTGGACCGGCGATGACAAGGTCCGGAAGATGATTTTGACCGAGAACCCGGCGCGGCTGTTCGGGTTTTGATTGTGTTTTAATTTGATTTGATGAACGATGCGGCCGGCGGTCGCTCCCCGATTGACGATTCCTTGAAAGGACCGACCATGAGCAGACAACTTGAAGGACGAATTGCCCTGATTACCGGCGCCAACCGCGGCATAGGCCTGGCGATCGCGGAAGAGTATGCGCGCGAAGGCGCCATCTGCCTGCTGGCCGGCCGTAACATGAAGGCCCTGGAGGCGCTTGTGTCGCGCCTTAGGGCCGCCGGCGCAAAGGCGGAAGCCATTTCGATCGACATGGAAAACGACGACTCGATCCGGGCCGGTATCGCCACCATCGCCAGCCGGTTTCCCCGCCTGGACACTTTTGTCGCCAACGCCGCATCGCTGGGCGCGCGCTTGCCTGTTACCAGCTATCCGCTTGACGTGTGGAAGCAGACCTTCCAGATCAACGTGCATGCGAACCTGCTCATGCTGCAGGGACTGGACCCGCTGCTTAAAAAATCCGACGCCGGCCGCGTTATTTTCCTCAGCGCGCAAGTGGCCACGGTCGCCAAGGCCGGCACCGGCTCCTATGCGGTAAGCAAAGCCGCGCTCGAGGCGCTGGCCCGGGTATACATGATCGAAGGCAGCGGATCGGCGATCAGGGTCAATACCGTCAGTCCGATGGCAACACGCACCGAGATGCGCGCCAGGGCTGCGCCGACGGAAGATCCGATGACACTCAAGACGCCGGCGCAAATTGCGCCTCTGTTTGTGGAGCTGGCATTGCCGTCATGCGAGCGCCAGGGAGAATGGATCAATGCCGACAATTGGTTGAAAACACAAACAGGAGCCGCAAAATGAAACTCTATCGCTTGCTCGCATGCGCCCTTCCCCTTCTTGGCTGCTTCAGCGCCGTTCCGGCGGCTGCCGCCGATCCCGCCTACCCGGCAAAGCCCATCCGCTTCATCGTTCCCGTCCCTCCCGGCAATGCGGGGGACATCATCGCGCGCTTTCTGGCGGAAAAGCTCAGCACACGCATTAAGCAGCCGGTCCTGGTTGAAAACCGTACCGGCGCCGGCGGCAATATCGGTGCCGACTACGCCGCTAAAGCACCTGCTGACGGCTACACCGTGCTGATGGCCTCCAGCGGCGTTTTCACGGCCAATGAGCATCTGTACAAACTGACGTTTGATCCGCAGAAGGATTTCACGCCGGTTACCCTGGTCTACTCCGGCGCGCCCTTCCTCGTGGTCAATTCGAAAACCGGCCCCAAGTCGCTTCAGGAACTGATCGATGCCGCGCGCAAGGAGCCTGGGAAACTCAGCTTCGCCACCTATGGCTCCGGCCATATCTCGCACCTCCTCGGCGAGATGTTCAAAAGCGCGGCCGGCATCAACCTTTTGCATGTGCCGTATAAAAATTCGCCGCTGACGGACGTCATGTCTGGACGGGTCGACATGATGTTCGAGTCGCCGCTGGTGGTGGTCGGCAATCTTGAACGATTGCGTCCGCTGGCCGTGGTGAGCACGAAGCGCAACCCCAAGCTGCCCGATGTGCCAGCGCTGGCCGAAGTACTGCCCGGCTTTGAGCTGACGGGCTGGGTAGGCGCCTTCGTCCCGGCCAGCACACCGCCGGACGTCGTGGCCGTTCTCAACCGCGAGCTGGCGGCGGTAATCAAGAGCCCCGATTTCAAGAAGCGCCTGGAAGACCAGATGCTCGACGCGGGCGGAAATACGCCAGAAGAGTTTGCCCAATATGTGCGCTCGATGTCGGGGCGGGTCGGCCAGGTGATACGGGCCGCGAACATCAAGATGGAGTGACGCGATGACATGGTGCCGATTCGAGCTGGCTGACGGGCCAGCGTATGGACTGGTCGAGGGAACGGAAGTGTCAGTGTTGCGTCAGGCGCCGTTCGATCGCATCGAACGCACCGGGCAGACCCTGCGGCTGGAGTCGCTGACACTGCTGCCGCCGGTGATGCCGTCCAACTTCTATGCCGCAGGCCGCAATTACGCAGCACACATCGACTGGGCCAACGAATACCATGGCATGGCGCTGAAGGTGCCGCACCAGGCCGACATAGGCACCCGTTCGCCGAGCGCGCTGATCGGCAGCGGCGCCGACATCGTGATACCGCGCGGCTCGACCGGCGCGATCGAGTTCGAGGGCGAGCTGGTCGCGGTAGTGGGTAAAAAAGCGAAGCACCTGACCGAAGCCAATGCGCTCGATTGCATCTGCGGCTACACGCTCGGCAACGACCTGAGCGAACGTGCATTCCAGAAGACGGACGGCAGCCTGTGGCGTTCGAAAAACATCGACACCTTCAAGCCGATGGGACCCTGGGTCGTCAGCGGGATCGACCCGATGGCGCAGACGATCAGCGTGCGCGTCAACGGCAAGACGGTATCCTCGTACAGCACGTCGAAGATGATATTCAGCCTGGCCCACTACATTGCGCGCATGACGCAATTCGTGACGCTTCATCCGGGGGATGTGTTGTGGATGGGTTGTGATGGGCCGACCCTGCCGGCGCTGCAGGCGGGCGACGTGGTGGAGGTTGTCAATGATGCGATCGGGGTGTTGTCGAACCGGGTTACCCGGGAAGCGTAGCGGCAGGGGCAACTGGCGCAGGGCAGGATGGTGTTGAATTGCATCTCACCCGAGCGGCCAGGCAGTTCAGGCAATAGGCCAATTCGTCATCTGTGCGTGATCATTTCTGACAGCCAGTTGGTGAAGGCCCCCAACGCAACGGATTCCGGTTTGCTGTCGGGCCAGACAAAATAATAAGTAAATGCGCCTCGGTCCAGCACCATGTCAAAGGGCATGATCAGGATACCGTCCTTGAGTTCCTTTTCGATCAGAGCTTTTTGTGCGACTGCCACGCCATGGCCTTCTGCCGCCGCCTGGTATGCGAGTAAAGATGTCTCATATTTCATGCCCCGATATGCATTTATATTTGAAATGCCGGCTGCGGCGAGCCAGTAATGCCAGTCGTCTGGCCGGGCCATGGAATGAAGCAGTGTCACATTCCCCAATTGAGACAGGTCGGCAAGTTCTTGCTGGCCAGATTTTCGCAATGCCGCTGTCACCGGCGTGATTTCGTTTTGAATCAATCGGAGGACCTTTACTTTGGGCCAGGTACCTCCACCCAACTCCACGCCGCCATCAATATCTTCACGTTCGAAATTTAACGGAGCCGGAGAAGTCAAAAGCTGCACATCGATATCAGGGTGTTCCTGATGGAATGTCGCAAGCCTTGGAATAAGCCAGCGCACTGCAAACGTCGCAGGCGATCGTATTTTTAAAACATGCCGACGGTATGTTCCCCCCATCACTACATTGGTGTTCTCTCGCAACATGGCAAAAAGAGGCGTGATATCCGATAAATATCTGGCCCCTGCCACCGTAAGTTGAAGCCCGCCCGCAGACCTTTGAAACAACGACACCCCGAGAAATTGTTCCAGGACTTTTATCTGCCGACTGACCGCAGCGGGCGTTACAAAAAGTTCGTCGGCCGCCTGGGAAACGCTCAGGGCGCGCCCTGCCGCCTCGAAGGCCCGCAGTGGATTCAACGGAGGTAATGGGTTCATCGCCCGATTATAGTCCAGTGCTCTTCATCAGCAATATTCAGTGCCGGCGCATTCAAAAGTCCTTTCGGCAGTCCTGCATTCTGGATTTACAAAATGTAAATCCAGAGTGAAAAAAGCTTGATTGTTGCGAATAAAACGCCGGTCTACTATTCGCACTCACTGCACTTACCGCACTTACGGATTATTTATTGCGTCGTCTTTTTGACTGGCGCGGGAAAGGTAAAGCGAATGCCACGAGACAGCCTTGACGGAATACGCGTTCTTGATTTTTCGCACGTGGTGGCGGGCCCCGTTTGCGGCATGCTGCTCGGCGATCTTGGCGCCGATGTGGTCAAGATTGAAGCATTGGAAGGTGAGCTGGGCAGAACACTCGGTCCGCCGTGGATTAACGGAGAAAGCGTCGTTGCGTTAAGCGTCAACCGAAACAAACGCGGGCTCGCCGTCAACCTGAAGGACCCGGAAGCGCGCAAGGCCGTTTTGAGAATGGCGGCCAACGCAGACGTCATTATCGAAAGCTTTCGTCCAGGTGTAATGGAAAAGCTCGGTCTGGGTTACCCGGAGATTGCGACGCTCAATCCAGGAATCGTCTACTGTTCCGTCTCCGCCTATGGGCAAAACAGCTCGCAACGAGACAAGCCTGGCGTAGACGGGATTATCCAGGCTGCGACCGGTCTCATGAGCACACTCGGCGAGGCCGGAGCGGGACCGACAAAAGTTTCGATCCCGATTGCCGACATGACGACCGGTTATCTCGCGACGGTCACCATATTGGCCGCGCTGCAGAAACGGTCACGGACACAGACAGGACAGCAGCTGGACGTCAGCCTGTATAACGCCACCATCATGCTGCAGCAAGTAGGCATGTCATTTTTTCTCGCGACAGACGAGGAGCCGCAACGTATCGGTAGCGCAGCCGCTTATGCGGCGCCAAATGAAGCGTTCCCAACGGCGGACGGTTGGATCATGGTCGCCGCTTATCAACCGGAACGATGGAAAAAACTGTGCGTAGAGCTGGATTTCCCCGAACTCGAAACAGATATCCGGTTCTCCACTAACTCTCTAAGAGTGCTCAATCGAGCCGCGCTGAATGACTATCTCGGTACAGCGTTCAGGAAACGTCCGAGCAGCGAATGGATAGGCGTGCTGAACGCAATCGACATTCTTTGCGCGCCTGTCGCCACTTATAAAGAGGTAACACAGTCGCCTCAATACCGCCATGGCGGAACTGAGACCTATGTGGATCATCCGGTCGCCGGCAGAGTTCGCATGCCTTCATTTTCTGTCGGTGATATGGGGGCCGAATCAACGCCCAGTCTTCCACCGCCAATGATTGGTGAACATTCGGAATTGATCCTGGCGGAATACGGTTTTTCACCAACCGAAATTGATGTGCTGATGTCACGCGGCGCCGTTAAACAAACGATTGCTCCTAAAGTTCAGAAATTTTAAAAATTCAAAAACTCCTTTCAATAGAAACCAATTTACATCCGATGAATAAAAATCCACTCGATACGCACCTCGTGAAAACAGCAGTCCGCGACGCTGTTCTCTATATTTCAATGGACGCCCCTGAAGCGGGCAACGCACTCAGTGTAGAAATGAGCGAAAGTCTGGCGGCTGCGCTTGAGAACGCTGACACCGTGCCAGGCGTTAATTGCGTCGTGCTTGAAAGCACCGGCAAACACTTCTGCACTGGAGGCAATGTCAAGGATATGCGTGATGGCAAAGACCTTATGGCGGGATCCGTAGCGCAAGTGCGAGAAAAACTCCAGTCCACCTTGCATAGGCTCACGCATGCTCTCCACGACATAAAAGTACCCACGATAGCAGCAGTCAATGGAATGGCAATTGGCGCGGGATGCGATCTGGCGCTGATGTGCGACATCCGGATCGCCAGCGATCGCGCGCAATTTGCAGAAAGCTTTCTTCGGATCGGGCTGGTTTCCGGGATTGGCGGCGCATGGTTTCTTACCCGTCTGGTCGGACTGGCGAAGGCCATGGAGATGACCCTTACCAGCGAATTCATGAGCGCGGAGTCGGCACTGGAACATGGAATTGTTGCGAGAGTAGTACCCCACTCCGAACTCGCCCAAGTCGTGACAGACATGGCCAACAAAATCGCCGCAGCGCCACCCACCGCCTTGCGCATGGCTAAACAGCTGGTTCGCGCTTCCGCAAGTTCAGAGCTACCGGCCGCTCTTGAATTGGCCGGGTCCATACAGGCAATCCTGCTTTGTGGACAGGAACACAAGGACGCGGTTGGCCGATTTCTCGAAGATTCTTCAAAGCGCTAATTCCGAACGTCAATTGTTACAATTTTTCAGGGGACAAAAATGAAACTTTCGCGCCGACAGCTTGCAGTTGCAGTAGCAGCAATTTGTGTTTCAACGTCTACATTTTCTCAATCTGCATTTTACCCAAACAAGATGGTCACATTTCTTGTGCCGTTTGCCGCCGGCAGCGCCACTGATCAGTTGGCCCGCGCGCTTGGCGTTGCTTTCTCCGAAAGCGCGAAGCAAGCCGTGGTTGTCGAGAATAAAGGCGGCGCGAGCGGGATCATCGCAGCACAGGCGGCGGCGCGATCCGCTCCCGATGGATATACGGTATTGATTACTACCAACACAACCCAGGCCGCGAATCTCCATCTTTATAAAAAATTGCCATACGATGCAGTGAAGGATTTTCAGCCGGTCACTGCCTTGGGCCGTGGAGGACAAGTATTAGTGGTGCGCGCATCGTCACCGTTTACATCGGTGTCCGAACTGGTTGCTTCTGCAAAGAAGGCTCCAGGCAAGCTTACTTTTGGCGCAGGGAACTCATCCAGCCGTGTTGCGGGAGAAATGTTCAAACAATTAAGCAATACAGATGTCTTATATGTGCCCTACAAAAGCAATCCAACCGCAGTGACAGACCTGCTGGGCGGACAAATTGATTTCATGGTGGCCGATACGGTTACCGGAATGCCGCAAATCGAGGCCGGCAAGTTGAGGCCCCTGGGTGTGTCTACCGCAAAGCGGATTTCCGTGCTGCCGAATGTGCCCACCATCGACGAGGCAGGCGTAAAGGGATACGACATCGGGTACTGGTTTGCAGCCTACGTTCCTGTCGCGACCCCCGCACCGATAGTCAATAAATTGCGTGAACTGCTACAGGCAGCCGTGAAGAGCGCGCCGGCCAAAACCTTCTACAACATTTCAGGGACTGAGGCCTGGACCACCACATCCGAAGAGCTGGCTCTCTTTCAGGTTATCGAGGCGCAGAAATGGGGCAAGGTTATCCGCGCTGCCAACATTGAACCTGAGTGAATGCGCTGACGCTCATCCTTACACTGATTTGAATACTTTCTGATTAGCAGCAATGCCCGGCGCGCCCGTTCGCATTCCTGGCTTTGACTGCCCAGAATTGCTCGCCATGAGGCTGTTTTGCATGCCCGTGTAAAATTGCGCCAAATTTTGGCTCATTTGAGCTAAAATATAGCGCATGAGTAAAATCACTGATGCCCTGTTTTCAAAGTCCAGCAAGGCCATTCTGGTCAATGTCTTCATGCGTCCTGATGGCGTGCATCTTCGCGCCTTGATGCAGTTGACCGGACTGGGCTCGGCCTCGGCGCAGCGGGAGTTAGGCAAGCTCACACAGGCGGGGCTCATGGTCAAGGAAGAGGTCGGCAAGGTTATCCTTTATAAACCCAACACCAGCTCACCGATTTACCGTGAGTTAAGTTCGATCATCCGCAAGACCGAAGGAGTGGAGCACGTTCTCAAAGAGCTGCTCCTGCCGTTTCAGGACCAAATTGAGCGTGCATTCATCTACGGATCGGTTGCCAAAAATGAGGACACGGCGACCAGCGACATCGATTTGTTTGTGCTCGCCAATGAGGTTGGCAGTGCCGATCTCTATCCGAAGCTGGTCGATGTCGAGAAGAAGCTGGCACGTAAAGTGTCTCTCACCGTCTATCGGCCGGCGGAATACCGGCGGAAACTGGAAGCCAAAAATCATTTCCTCGTTTCCGTTACTGAAGGACCGAAGATCGATTTAATCGGAGAGCATGATGGGCAATAGAGAGCTCGATAATCTGGTGAAAATTGGGCAGCTCAAAATAGAGCCCTTCGCCCAATCCGAATTCGATACCTATATGCGAAGCGGCAGGGAGCGCTTGCAGGATGCCCCTTCGCCCGGGCTTTCTATATCGGGGAAGTTCTTGCTCGAGGTGACGGAAGATTTGACCGGCCAAGTCATCCGGTGTGCGAAGGCGCTGGAAAAAATGTTGTGATTGTCAAGAACGTCCCTGGCCGAACGCGATCGCCAACGTGTGTTCGCATGCCGGCAACGCCTCCTGGTCCCGCCTCCTCCTGAACCTCAGTTGCCTACTCTGGAGACGATGATCGTTCGGCGAGGTGAGGCCCATTTTCATCCGTCGTTACGAGGCTGGCAATGTCTGCTGGAAATTTATGGATTTCGTCAAAACTTAACTGGGGAAGTCGCTCGTTGATAATGGCGATGACAACCCTAGCCTGACTCGCATCGCGCAAGCGCTTCGCATATTCACGGTCCTTTTGTTCCGCCATCCATAGCTTGAAGAGCACGAATGCGCGGGGATCGATGGTCACGATGCGCGCCATGCGGCCGTTGGTTCCGACGACAATCTCGCTGAATTTCGGCGCACTGAGCAACCAGTCCGCATTCCTGGCTTTGACTGCCCAGAAATCATCTTCGATCGCCGACAATTCCGCCGGCTCCGCATCGCTGCCAACACCCATTCTGCGGAGGATATCCACCTCGTAACCTTGCTTATTGACCGCAGTATATTTCTGATCGTCTCGAAGCGTAAACGACGAGTCAATGCGACGTAAAAATCCCAACATGCCCTCCGCGAGCGCACCTTCCCGGAAGGCGAGACTGAGCTTGCTGCGATTATCCCAAAGTAGATCAAAGTCCCTCGTGGCGGGCTGCCCTGATTCCACTCGGACGCCGGCCGCAGTTTCATACGCATAGAGGGCATTGGTACCGACCACCATGAATTTATCCTCCAGTCCCGCTCTGTTGAGGCTGTCGAGGATGGCAATGAGCATGTCAGGAGTGCGGCCAACACGAAGGGCCTTGTTCATCCGGCGATGCCGTTCAAGTGAATCGCGAAGTTGTGCCGCGTTTTCTTCAGCACGTGTTTTCCCGGAGGTAAACTTGTTGTAGATTGTTTCCGTTTGCGGACTGCGCACACCCAAACCGGTTTGGGCACCGCGCGTACTTGTTCTGACCAGATACTCGCGACCTTTTTGCTTTCGCCACATCATGCCGCCGCGATATTCTTGCAGCTTGTTTTGAGACTGCTCCAATGCAAGGAATGTCTGTCTCGCATCAATGTATTGACGCGAAGCATCTTCAGGAACATCAAAGGTTTCAATATTTAGGATAATTTTTTTATTTTATGTTGAAACTGCATATTTATCAATAGGTTATAAATTCATCTCCATGTCTTTATTCATGCATTGCGGGGGGGGTGTCGGTTCTATCCGACTTGGGGGAATAACCCCGCCAGGCAATGGGAGCAAAAGGCAAGAATTCCCGCAGCCTTCACATGCGGCTTTTTGGAGCGCTGATAAAAATTCCGCGCGGCCGGGAGGCGTAAAACGGCAGCGGTGTGTACACTACGCCGCTCTCATTTTATTTTATCCGGGCCATGGCCATCACTATCAACGAAGACCTCCGTGCCTATATTGATCCGCTGACCGAAGATGAATTCACTGCGCTGGAACGCAGCCTCCTCTCCGAAGGGTGCCGCGATGCACTGGTGCTGTGGAACGATCTCCTGGTGGACGGACACAACCGCTACGCCATCTGCATGAAACACGGCATCCCTTTCAATACCATGCAGAACCACACGTTCCAGTCGATGGACGATGTGTTTCTGTGGATGATAGACAATCACCTTGGACGGCGTAGCGTATCGGATTTCCAACGAGGTGTGCTCGCCCTGCGCAAGAAGGAGATCGTATCCGCGCGCCCGACCCTGGCGCAAGAAGAGCGGTCGTCTGCAGAAACGGCCGGGTCTGATGTCCCCGCCCCGGCCGAGCCACCGTGGACGCGCGAGGCTGTTGCGCGCGCGGCTCGGGTGAGCAGCGCGACGCTGGGTCAGATCGAGAAAATCCAGAAGACTGCAACGCCCGAATTGGTGAGTGCAGTAAAGTCCGGCGTAATCTCCATTAATGCTGCCGTCGCCGTGGCTTCCTTGCCTGGCGAAAAACAGGTGGCAGCTGTCGCCGGAGGCAAGAAGGAACTGCGCCAGGCGGCCAGACAAGTGCGCGAAGCCAGGCTGCCTCCGAAGCCTGAACCGGAAGCCCCACCCAGCGACGCCACGCCCGATCAACTCGCCATTCACCGCCTGACGTTATTGGTCGCTGAACTCACCGAAGAGCGCGATCAGTTGAAAAAGAAGGTGCAGCACTTGACGATTGCGCTTGCGGAGGCGCGCGGTGGGCAATAGTGTGCTGGCATCAGCACCATGAACGGCCAAGTGCTTCTGGATCAATGATGTGAAAGTAGCGCTCGCCCTAATACGTTTTCTCCACAAGCCAAACAAGATATGCTGTCGGAGATGGCAAGCCCGAATCATTCTGAAAAATGCAAGTCAGCTGAAAGGAAATCACCCGTGACGACACTATTCGCCACCCCAGTTTTTGATGCGACAGTAATGGTTGAAGAAAACGAGTTTTTCAAGGGGCAAGGTTCAGCAACACAATGGGCGCAACGGCTGGCAGCCGAAATTGGCAGCGAAGTGGTTGCAAAGAAAATTGGAAACGGCTGGGCGCTCTGCGGCAATGTGGATGGCGTTGAGTGTGTCTGGGGCATTTACGGTCAGCGGCTCAAACGCATCAGTACCAGCAATGGTTGAACGGACATATCATGTTTAAAAATAGCGCAATTTCATCTGACTTGCAGTCCAGGAAAGAAGCACTGGAAGCCGTTGGCTATTCATTCAAAAGCGCGTCGAAAAAATCCGGATGGAACTGGAGCACTGACACAGACAGCTCTGATGGAAACTCGCCGACTGAAGGCGATGTTATACAGGATGCATGGCGTCATGCCGGAGAACAGGCACAGAGCATACTCAACATTCCTTCAGAGACATGGGACCGTATGGGCACTAAAGAACAGAGGGAAATGATTGAAGATGCGCTGAACCAATGACTGAACCGAGCATTCATCCGCGCTTGTGGTTTGAGCTCAGGTCGGGAGTGCGAGAATCTGGCAAGGGTTACGTGCAACCGTCGCATCAGTATTTACTTCGTCTGGTCAATCATCGCCAATCGACGACATTGTCATTACCAGAGCAAGAGGATCATCAGGCAGTGGTGTAAAGCCGAAGTGCTTGTAGAAATCGGCAGCCGCCTGGTCCTTCGCGTCAACACAAATGAATGCGCCGCCAACCTGGTTGGAAACCTGCTTGGCTCGGCGCATCGCATCGATAAGAAGATCGCCACCAAAGCCCTTCCCTGCTGCGCTGCTGGCTATTGCCAGGCGCGCCAGCGTAAAGCCGGGGACATCGAAAGGAAGTTTTCTACCTAATTCCGCTGGCAGAGCATCCCTTGGCGTCATGCGACGGATTGCCATGGCGTAGAAGCCAACGATAACTGGGGGCTTTTCGTCGTCTACCAGAACGAAGGTTTTAGACAGCCCTTTTGTTTGATGCTGGCCTGCTATTGTCTGCAGCCATGTGTTCAATTGCTCTGTTCCGCAGTCAAAACCTTTTACATCATGTGTCTGATCCAGCAGTGCTACGTAGTGACCCATTTTTTATTCTGTCCTTATACCGCTCAAGAGCCCTTTTCAGTGCCGGATTCGGCTTTGGAGGATTCTCAAGTAAATCAATCAGCATGGCGGCATCACGGCGGGTCACACCAATCATCGTCTCACGATCAATGATTTGTTCTGCTTTTTCAAGCGCACTCTGAACCACAAACTGGTTCACAGTAGCCCCTACCAAATCTGCCGCCTCCTGCAGTTTCTCTTGCACAGCAAGAGGAACTCTGGCCGTAATACGGCCCCTTTCCTCGACTAGGCTCATCTCTACCCTCTTAGGTATTCCTGCGCCGGCTCACCATTCGGCGACCACAGCCACTGCAGGCGGTGCATATGCACCTTCTCCAAAAATAAAACTAACGATCAACATGCCTATAAAAACAGTCCTCCAGGCTCTTACCCTGTTACTTGCAAAACCAAGTTTTTTAGCCCGTGAAACGATTATATTATGGCCGGTGCCAAATTGCCACCACAATTCTCTATTTCTGCTTCGTTGCATATTAGAACAGATGCGAGATAAGGAACGGGCCGAAGATTTTGCCAACGTATTTCGAGACTGACATACATAGTTGCATAGTCTGCTGCGGAATTTCACAGCTTTGAGGATGCAAGACATGTATCTTTAACGCAACATGTCAAAAGTTTTGTTACTATTGATTAAGTATCAATTGCATGTATTTATAGAAGCCCGCGTTATTTGAATGGGGGCGCAACCTTCACTAGAGATAAACGTAGGCGTCCGCAGGGGGCATTGAGTCAAATGAAATCAACTTGGAACTGGTTACGTGCTTTTTTTCTTAACTATTTGTGGCTCGGTATAACAATATTGCTTGTCTCCATATTGCTAGAAAAATCATATCCAGAGCAAACTAGAATTTATTGGTTAAGTATTGCAATTAAGCTAATTGAAGGCATAGGAATATCCATCCTGATCGCATCAATTTTTACGTTTGCATCAGGAACGTCCGAGTTTATAGAAAAAATCAAATCATTACTTGAAGACATAGTGGTTCGCCGAGAGTTTCTTGCGAATATGGATCCAGAGTCTAAAAAGGAGGCTATAAAGGCATTAATTCAGCCTTCCGTTAGCGAAAAGAACAAGTATCCAAATATCGGCGACTACTACGGTTACTTCATTGATAAGACACTCGAAATAAAAGAAAAAAGCGTTCGAAGCAACTATGCCATAAATGCACGAGCCTTCTTTTGCACCGAAAAAAAATTAATTGCGATAGAAGGAATTTACACTTATCGTCTCTACCCAAGCGCTGACGGATTCAATGACATAATTTTGGGATTTGAAGATAAAGATTCATTTTGCTCACTCGTTACGGTCAGCGATCCCGAGGGTAAAAGAACGACATTTGAAAAACCAGAACTTACGCATTTCAATGAGAATGGGGATGTATCTTATCGTGCAACTATTCAAGTTAAAGATTTTGCAAACGGTAAGAATCATATTGACGTAGAGCTCCGGCTAACTGAGTTTGGAACAGATCATTGGAAATTAATTCAATTCAAAGCATTACAACCTACTGATGGATTTAGATTCCATTTACATTGCGATGGGGAAATTCGCATTCAAGAACATGCAATTTTTGTTGTTGGGGCCACGTACCATCTTGAGGTCCCTGAAGGAAAGCAATCAATTACATTTACATGCAATCAGTGGGTAAATGAAGGCACGGGATTTTGCGCATTAATCTCAGTCCCAGTTACTGAAAATATTTTGACACAATTTAATAAGGTGCTGGACCTCAAAGCACTTCCTGTTATAGATGAAACCGAGATTATAGAAATCCATTAGTCAATCAAAAGAACTATTTTTAGTTATACATTGAGTGCATGATCGGAAAATAGAAAATGGAAAATGCAGAAGAGGAAATTATTCCTCCAGTTACTAATCCCACAATTATTCCAACGAAGACTTACAACCTTTCCAACCAATCCGACATATATTCGTTGGTGAAGGAAGCAGACGGCGAGGAATTAAAAAAGCAACTTTCACTTCATCTAGAAAAATTAATACACGATTATGGACTCTCATCCTATAGAGTCGTTTTTCTTTATGATGATTATTTTTCTATCGGGACGTATCATTCCAACAAAATTTATGAAGCGATAGCGGATGTTAATAAAACAGCAGACATTCTTATGATCTTGTTGAGCGATGGGGGAAGAATTGAACCAGCCTATTTAATCAGCAAAACCTGCCATCGCCTTGCAAATAAAAAATTTGTTGTTTCCGTTCCAAGGCGGGCCAAATCAGCTGCAACTCTTATTTCCCTGGGGGCGAGTGAGATACACATGGGTTTTCTCAGTGAGCTTGGTCCAATCGACCCACAGATTGGCGGATTTCCGGCCTTAGGCCTTGCTAACGCTTTAGAAAAAATTGCAGCGCTGTCCACGAAATTTCCGGATTCTGCAGATATGTTTGCAAAATATCTTACCGCAAATTTAAATATCAAGGATCTTGGCCTGTTCGAACGAATAAATGAATCCGCGACCCAATACGCGGAGCGATTATTAGGTGGTAAAGCGTTCCCCAAACCTCGTACTGCGCAGTCCTTAGCAGATCACTTTACGAATCATTACAAAGATCATAGTTTCGTAATTGATGTAGATGAAGCATCACGTCTTTTAGGCGATGGAATGGTAAAGGAAGGCACTAAAGAATACGAGTTGGGAAACTCGGTTTATAAGTTTTTGGAATTTGTGGATTTGATGCTGAGTGTTTTTAAGGATAAAACGCTACGCTATGTTGGATCAGTAAAAGACGGTATGGATCTTAACGACAAGAAAAATTAATTAAATCTGCATCTGTCGAAATAGTCATATAGATCTGTAAGGCGCATTAAAGAAAGTTCAATTCATTTAAAAATAATGACAAATTACATCAATGAAGAAATTATCTGTGAAGCCTATACAAAACTTGACATTCATATATTTCACGATAAACAAAAGCTTGCCGATCTCGAGAAATACCTTTTAGCCTTTTTTGGAGAGCGGGCAAGATTTTATCTCGGAGATCAAGTAAAGATCAAAATTGAGTTTGAAGAAGGGAGCCTAATAACGAAGCTAAAGGTCATTGGCGGTGCCGTTACTATTATCGCTACTGCCGTAACTGCATACGGATCATTTAGAGAAGGCGTTGCACAGATTTCTCAAGACGCTGCATTCTTGGCACAGAGTGCGAATTTCGAGGTTATATTTAGAACGAAAGCGGCATACTGTGACCGATTGGATTCCGAACGTCGGAAAGGCATATTCGGACGAGTTGATGTCTTGATACGACAACTTGATGTGGCAAACGAAAAAATAGCCAATTCGAAGCTTCCAAATAATAAAAATCTGCTTAGAATATTTAATTCTGAAACCGACACCTTAATTGCTTGGGACGTCGCATCGAACAAATTTTTTTCTAAATTGACTGATGGGCCTACTATCGCTTGCATATCAGCGGGCTTATTGGAAGAATTGGACAAGCTACCAGTGAAAGTTCCTTGGAGTGACGACTTACAAGGAAATAGCCTTCGCGCATCACTTACAAACGCCGACCCAGATCTTGTTGGCTCGATCGAGGGAGTAGCAGCTAGATATGCGGCAGCGATCCGAACAATCAAAAAATCAATGCGACAACGAGTCGATTTATATGCACCAAAAAATGGTTAATTGTAACGGTGAAATTTTAAGCGATTCCTAATGAAGTTTGAAGAATGAGAACGAGCCAATAATCACTGGATTATTCAAACTGTTAATCCGCAGGTCCTTCATTCAAATCTAGATAGCGAAGCCAGCATTCTTGTCACTGAAGAAAAGACGATTACCAGAAAAATCGACCAGCTCCAAATTCAACTTATGGAAAATAAACCAGCGGACTCACCTCACCTCAAAACCCCGCCTCCCGAACCACCACCGCAACCACATTATGTACATACCTCAGGATCGGCGCCTCCCAGCTACCCCGGACGACAACCCGCCCCCGCCACGACTGTGAAGCCAGTTCCCCCACTGGCGATTCCACAGTCAATGTCACCCGATATATCCCGTATTCCGGCACCAGCTGCCCCTTGCGTTCCCGCGTCAGCACATGTCCGCCAGCCTGCGCTGCGAGCATGCCGTTGAGCAGGACGCGCGTCGCATCGGCGTCGACGTTGCTGACCTTCAGTTGCAGCACCGGTCCTTCCCTGCCGTCCGCGATGAAGATCGCATCGTCACCGACATGCACACGTTTCACCGCCTCTTCATCCAGGTAGGTTTCGACAATGAGGCCCTGGCGTCCCACTAGCACGGCGATTTTTTCTTTCTGCGCGAGCCATTGACCCGCATGCAGGTCCGGATCGATATCCCTTAATTGTCCCTTGAAGGGTGCTTTCGGCGCGTAGCGTGCCAGGTCCTTGTCTATATTGGCAAGCTCGGCTTCGGCCGCGGCCAATTCATCCTGGCTGCTTTGAAAATAGGCGCGCGACTCCGCATCGAACCCACTGGTCGATACCATCCAGCGCAAACTCTCGATCCGCACCAGGGCGGTTTTCCGCTTGAGCTGCACATCAGGCGCGGCAAGCGTGATCAACTCCGCGCCGGCGTCGACCTCGCTGCCTTCACGATGGGTGAAGCGTTCCACATAAGCCGGCCCCGGTGCGAACACCGGCCAGATTTCCGCGGGACGCAAGATGCCGCTTGAAGATACCCGCCCCGGCCACGGTACAAGGCACAACAGGATCAGCGCCAGCAGGACCAGCGCGCTCCTGATGCCACGATGACTGGCGCGGATCGCCGGCCAGCGTTCTATCCACGCCCGGAGCTCGCGACGAATCGGCATGGCAATGAACCAGACGATTTCAATCATGAAAAGAAAAATGCCGACGATCTTGATTGCAAAGTGATACACCAGCACGGCGATACCCAGAAATAACACGAGGCGGTAAATCCAGGTTGCCCATGCAAAAGCGATCAGGCCCGTTTCCATTTGACGTGAAAAATGTTCGGGCTTTTCTTCACCCAATCCAAACAGCCATTCACGCAATTTCCAGCGCGCGAGTGCAAAGCTGCGCTCGTGCATGTTGGGCATATCCAGCCAGTCCGACAGCATGAAATAACCGTCGAAGCGCATGAAGGGACTGGCATTGATGGCCAGGGTCGCTATCCAGGACGTGGTGGCAAGAACAAAAGCCGCCGAACGCAAGTCGCCATTGGGAAGGAACGCCCAGGCCAGGCTCGCCCAGGCGGCAATGATCAGCTCGGTGGCGATTCCCGCAGACGCCACTTGCAGGCGCTGCAGGCGATTGGTAAGGCGCCAGGCTTCATTGGTATCGGTGTAAGCCATCGGCCACATCACGAGGAACGCGACACCCATGGTTGGAATGCGGCAGCCGAAACGTTTTGCGGTAAAGGCGTGGCCCAGCTCATGCAGCAATTTGACGAAGATCAGCGCCACGCCATACGTCACCAGTCCTTCCCAGTTGAAGGTATCCACCAGGGAGGCAATGAAAACATCCCAGCGCCGGAGGATCTGACCGAGCCCCAGCGCCAGCGCGATCATCGTCAGGACAAAAAAAGTGCGGGTATAAAATAAACCGGCCACCTTTTGCCAGCGGCCCAGCCAGGCATCGGGCCGGCACAGCGGGAAACGGAAGAACAGGTAATGGTGCAACAGCCACTCGACAGGACTACCCTGGATGCGTGTCAGCCGCTCCGCAAATTGTTGTGCGTCATCCTTGTCCGTTGCCGGCCGCACGAGTTGGTTTTCCACCAGGAATTGGGCTACACCATCGATGTCGTCAGCGTGCAGGTGTAAGGTGGTGTCGGTTCCGATCGATGCGGCGATGGCTTCGGGATCATTGAAAGACCAGCGCTGCAATATTTCAAACGTCGGCCAGTCGATGCGGTAGAACTGATTGCGGGCCGGATCATGCAGCGTCCAGCTGGGTTGCCCGTCCGCGAGCAAAGGTCCTGGCAGCAGTGCCAGTTCTTCGCGCAAGACCGGGAGCACCATCCTTACCAACCGATGGCGGCGCGCAGGCTGGCCAGGGGCCGGCGCAATACCCAATAGATCAATGGCACCCAGCGCCCCCGCAGCTTGGCCGTGCCGCGCAGCCCTACCCGGTGAGCGGTGCTGCCTTCGAGCGCGGCCCGCAGCCGGTAGGCATAACTGCCGTCCGGCTGCTGGACGGCATCATGGGCCAGGTAACGTAACTTCGCTTCAACCGGCGACAGCGGGTTTGCATGCAGGTACAAGCTGATCACGGCGTCAGGTTCCAGCGGAATGGCATCGGCCAGGGGTACCCAGGCTTCGACCTCCAGACTGCCGGGTGTGGCAATGCGCATGATGCGTTCCCCTATCGCCACCGGACGGCCGATCCACTCCAGCGGATCGTCGAAGAGGACCATGCCTTCCTGCGGCGCCAGCACCCGGGCGCGGTTCAACTGATCGGCAATGAAGGTCCCCTCAAAACGCTTCTCCTCGATCTTCCCCTGCAGGAATGCCAGCTGCGCCTTGGACTTGGCTTCAGAAAGCGCCTGCTGGGTCTTCTGCCGGAATTCTGTCTCCGCGGTTGCCAGGTTCTGGCGTGCTACATCGAGTTTGGTCTGGATCAGCGCCTCGTCGAAACCAAAAAGAGGCTGGTTGATTTTTACCATCTGGTTGGGCTGTACATGGAAGACATCAATCACGCCATCGAGGGACGCGCGGATGACGGACGGCCGTGCCGGCACCAGTTCGCCCGGCGCAAGCACGGTCAGGCGCACCGGGATGAACGCAATCACCAGACCGGCCACGAGCCAGCGCACGGTACTCAGCGTACGCCACTTGCCATCCTTCAGCGTGCGGCGGGCTGCCGGCAGGCGCCGCCGGAAGCCCAGCCAGGAGAAATGGCCGGTTCGCTGCATGCCCTGCCAGCTGTGGTGCCAGATGTCCACCCATTCGGCAAGCATCGTGCATTCCTGGTCTGTCCATGGCATGTCACGTGCGAGCAGCAAACCTCCGCCTGATCCGATGGCGTCGCCCGCTTCTTTTCCCGGATTCGGGAGAGCCAGCCACAATCCGTATTGCGGCAGCCATTCATGCCAATCGTCCCCCAACGGGCCAGGAAAATCATTTGCGCCAACCCGGGGCGGCACGGAGCGGCCGTCTGCGAGCTGGCCGCAAATGCCGTCCAGCCAAAGCACATAGGGCGCGTTCGCTTCCACCTGCACGACACCTGAAAGAGACTTGACCCCACCATGTGTCAGCCACAGAGCGGCCTGCCGGTATGGAAGCAGAGCACGCGTGTTATTGACGATGGAAAACTCAAGCTCGCGTGCTGACTCCGCCCGTCTTGCCTTGCGTCCCAATTCAAGCAAGGCGGAAAATGTGCTGAGCGCCACGCCAATCTGTTGCTCCATCAGCTGCCTGTAAAGGTGACGCGCGGAGCGCTTGCCCGCTCAGCAGGAACAGTTACCCTGGCCATCATGTACGCGGGCGGTTTCGCCGCCATTCGCAGCTGATCGCTCAGGCTGCTGCGGCCACTGGACCCCGGCTGCTTGTCGCCAACGTGGACGCGGAATAGCGCCACCGCTTCCTTGCCCTGTCCATCGCGTGCGGTGACCTTGATACGCAACTCGCCACGGAAGTTCTCCGGCGCGTTTGAAGTAAACTTGCCGGTGCTCGAGTCGAATGCCAGCCACTGCGGCAAGTTCTGTCCATCCGCCAGGGTGGCAATCAATGCGATCTGCTCGTTCGTATTGGTATGCACGAAGGCGTCGTAGGGCAATGTAAAGCTGGCATTGGCCCCGGCCTCTGTAAACTGATCCGTAACGCCGTTGTAAACCTTCAAGGACGGCTCGGGCGCATCGATCACGACTACCCGGTATCCGTTCCCGCTGGTGTAGGTATCGCTGAAAGCGACCTCCAGCCGGCTGTAGGTGTTCAGACTATTATCGTTGAGCACCGCGGTGACCGGATGATCAGCCCCCGCCGGAGTAGGCGTGGTAATCACTGTGGAGTTGAAAGGCGGAATCGGCGGTCTGGCAGGTTCTGGCGCCGGCTCGATCACGATTGGCGGGGCGGCCGGAACGGGCGGCAGATCCGGCACCGGGACAGGAACCGGTATCAAGTCCACCGGCACAGGGCGGTCATCGTCCTTTGCCAACAATGTGTTTTGTGTGCCGTCGACATTCAGGATCGTACCGGTGCCGTCATCAACAATCGATGCAAAGGCGGCGGCAGCGGAAGGAAGACCCGAATTGACAACGAGCTTGAATTGCTCGACGCCTTCGTAAATCGCATCCTGCTCGGCGCTGATGTCCACCGCCACAAGCACCGCGTCGGTGCCTGCATTTACCGGTGTGCCGGTGTACTGCGACCAGCTGGCGCCGCCATTCAGGGAATAGTGGATCGTCGCCGACACCAGCCCGCTGGTGGCAGTTGTGCCGGCTTCGGCTACGTCCTCCAACGTAAAGCCCAGCACTTGCCCCGAGTTGGCGGCAACGGTGAAAAGCGCCCATGGCGAACCCTCGTTGTAGTCGCCGCCGGTCACGGAAATGGAACGATCATCATCGGGCACGGCGTCGGGATCGGGATCGCCCGTGTTGTTGTCCGGATAGATGGTCCCGCTGCCGTTATCCACGATGGTGGCGGTGCCGTAGATCGCCAGGCCGCCCGTCGGAATCACCGACAGCTGGAAGGTTTCCGGCCCTTCGTAAGTTGTATCATCCGTGATCGCCAACCGCACCAGCAGCTCACCACCCGCTGGAATGACAGGCAGGCTGGCCGAGTCGTAGTTCACCCAGGCCCCATTGACCAATACTTGCAACTGTGTGCCATTGTCGGTGCCCAGCAATGCATTGGCGGTGTTCGCATCGTTATCGTTTTGCAGGCTTAAACTGAGGGCCTGGCCGGCCACACCAGTGACCGTGAACACCGCATACGGCGAGTTCTCGTTGATCGTCACGCTGTTGACCTGAATTTCGCGGTCGTCGTCGAGCACTGCATTCGGATCCGGGTTGCCCGTGATGTTGTTCGGATAGATGCTGCCGGTGCCGTCATCGACGACAGTAGCCGTGCCGTAGGACGTCAGGCCGCCCGTCGGCGTCACCGACAACTGGAAGGTCTCGGCGCCTTCGTAGTTCGCATCATCCGTGATCGCCACCCGCACCAGCAATTGGCCGCCCGCTGGAATGGCCGGCAGGCTGCCCGCGTCGTAGTTCACCCAGGCGCCACTGACCAGCACCTGCAACTGCGTGCCAGTATCCGTGCCAAGCAGGGCATTCGCGGTCAGCGGATCGCTATCGTTCTGGAGTGCCAGAGCAAGGTTTTGCCCGACCGCACCGGTCAACGTGAAGACCACATATGGCGAGTTTTCGTTGACCGTCGGGCTCGTTACCGTTACTGCCCGGTCATCATCCAAGACTGCGTTCGAATCGGTACTGCCCGTTGTATTGTTCGGGTAGATGCTGCCGGTGCCATCATCGACTATGGTGGCCGTGCCGTAGGACGTCAGGCCGCCGGTAGGCGTAGCCGACAGCTGGAAAGTTTCGGCGCCTTCATAGTTCGCATCATCCGTGATCGCCAACCGCACCAGCAGCTGTCCACCTGCCGGGATGACAGGCAGGCTGGCCACATCGTAATTCACCCAGGTGCCATTGACCAGCACTTGCAACTGCGTGGCGGCATCCGTGCCCAGCAGCGCATTGGCGGTGTTGACGTCGTTATCGTTTTGCAGGCTCAAGCTGACAGCCTGGCCGGCCACGCCAGTGAGCGTGAACACCGCATACGGCGAGTTCTCGTTGACTGTCGGACTCGTCACCGTGACCGCCCGGTCATCGTCGGGCACCGCATTTGCATCGGGGTTGCCCGTGAGGTTATTCGGGTAGATGGTGCCGGTGCCGTCATCGACGACGGTGGCCGTGCCAAAGGATGTCAGTCCGCCAGTCGGCGTCACCGATAGCTGGAAGGTTTCAGCGCCTTCGGAAGCCGCATCATCAATGATCGCCAGGCGCACCAGCAACTGGCCGCCCGCCGGAATGACCGGCAGGCTGCCCGCGTCGTAATTCACCCAGGCGCCACTGACCAGCACCTGCAATTGCGTGCCCGCATCCGTTCCCAGCAGCGCATTCGCGGTCAGCGGATCGCTATCGCTCTGGAGTCCGAGAGCAACGGCCTGGCCAATTGCGCCAGTGACGGTAAAGACCGCATACGGCGAATTCTCGTTGACCGTCAGGCTTGTTACCGTGACCGCCCGATCGTCATCCAGTACTGCATTCGAATCGGTAGCACCCGTCGTGTTGTTCGGGTAAATCGCGCCTGTACCGTCATCGAGGATCGTGGCCGTGCCGTAGGACGTCAGGCCGCCAGTCGGGGTCACCGACAGCTGGAAGGTTTCAGTGCCTTCGTCAGTCGCATCATCCGTGATCGCCACACGCACCAGTAGTTCACCGCCAACCGGAATCACCGGCAGACTGCCCGCGTCGTAGTTCACCCAGGCGCCACTGACCAGCACCTGCAACTGCATCCCGGTATCCGTGCCGAGCAGTGCATTGGCCGTCAGCGGATCACTATCGTTCTGGAGTGCCAGCGCAAGGTTTTGCCCGGCCACGCCGGTCACCGTGAAGACCGCGTATGGAGAGTTCTCGTTGACTGTCGGACTTGTCACCGTTACCGCCCGGTCATCGTCGAGAACTGCATTTGGATCGGGGTTGCCAGTAATGTTGTTCGGGTAGATGATGCCGCTGCCGTCATCGACAATGGTAGCCGTGCCGTAGGACGTCAATCCACCGGTCGGGGTCACCGACAACTGGAAGGTCTCAGCCCCTTCGTCAGTCGCATCATCGGTGATCGCTACTCGTACCAGCAGTTCGCCGCCCGCCGGAATGACGGGCAAGCTGGCCGCGTCATAATTCACCCAAGTGCCACTGACCAGCACCTGCAACTGCGACCCGGTGTCGGTACCCATCAGCGCATTGGCGGTCAGTGAATCGCTATCGTTCTGGAGTGCCAGTGCAAGACTTTGCCCAGCAACACCAGTCACCGTGAACACCGCGTATGGAGAGTTCTCGTTGACCGTCAGGCTCGTCACCGTGACCGTCCGGTCGTCGTCCAGCACTGCATTCGGATCCGGATTGCCCGTTGTGTTATTCGGGTAAATAGTGCCCGTGCCGTCATCGACTATCGTGGCGATGCCGTAGCTCGTCAGGCCACCGGCAGGAGTCGCCGATAGCTGGAAGGTCTCAGCACCTTCGTGGTTCGCATCATCCGTGATTGCCAGCCGCACCAGCAACTGTCCACCCGCCGGAATGACCGGCAAGCTGGCCGCGTCGTAATTCACCCAGGCGCCACTGACCAGCACCTGCAACTGCGTGCCAGTCTCAGTACCGAGCAGCGCATTGGCCGTCAGCGAATCGCTATCGTTCTGGAGTGCCAGCGCAAGGTTTTGCCCGACCGCACCGGTCACCGTGAAGACGGCGTATGGCGAGTTTTCGTTGACAGTCGGGCTCGTGACCGTTACCGCCCGGTCATCATCCAGCACTGCATTCAGATCCGGGTTGCCCGTGATGTTGTTGGGGTAAATGGTGCCCGTGCCGTCATCGACTATGGTGGCCATACCGTAGGACGTTAGTCCGCCAGTCGCTGTCACCGACAGCTGGAAGATT
Organism: Pseudomonadota bacterium; assembly: GCA_040387375.1. Taxonomy (GTDB): domain Bacteria; phylum Pseudomonadota; class Gammaproteobacteria; order Burkholderiales; family Burkholderiaceae_D; genus JAZKDW01. Next base: position 86,383 of record JAZKDW010000008.1, on the reverse strand, counting down.
TCAGCCCCTTCGTCAGTCGCATCATCCGTGATCGCCAACCGCACCAGCAACTCTCCACCGACCGGAATGACAGGCAGGCTGGCCGCGTCGTAATTCACCCAGCTGCCACTGACCAGCACCTGTAACTGCGTGCCGGTGTCCGTGCCCGGCAATGCATTGGCGGTGTTCGCATCATTATCGTTTTGCAGACTCAAACTGAATTCCTGGCCGGCTGCGCCAGTGAGCGTGAACACCGCATACGGCGAGTTCTCGTTAACTGTCACGTCAGTGACCTGTATCGCCCGGTCGTCTTCCAGTACCGCATTCGGATCGGGGTCGCCCGTGATGTTGTTCGGATAGATGGTGCCGGTGCCGTCATCGATAATGGTTGCGGTGCCGTAAGACGTCAGGCCGCCAGTCGGGGTCGCCGATAACTGGAAGGTTTCAGCCCCTTCGTACGTTACATCATCCGTGATCGCCAACCGTACCAGCAACTGTCCACCGACCGGAATGACTGGCAGGCTGGCCGAGTCGTAATTCTCCCAGGCGCCATCGACCAATATCTGCAACTGAGCACCAGTATCCGTGCCGAGCAGCGCATTCGCAGTCAGAGAATCGCTATCATTCTGCAGTGCCAGAGCAAGGTTTTGCCCGGCAACTCCGGCTACCGTGAAGACCGCATATGGCGAATTTTCATTGACGGTCGGGCTCGTTACCGTTACCGCGCGGTCATCATCCAGCACTGCATTCGGATCGGAATTACCGGTGGTGTTGTTCGGGTAAATCGAGCCGCTGCCGTCATCCACGATGGTAGCAGTGCCGTAGGCCGTCAGTCCGCCAGTCGGCGTAATCGACAACTGGAAGGTTTCAGCCCCTTCGTACGACACATCATCCGTGATCGCCACCCGCACCAGTAGTTCACCGCCCGCCGGAATGACCGGCAGGCTGGCGGAATCGTAATTCACCCAGGTGCCACTGACCAATACCTGCAACTGCGTGCCACTGTCGGTGCCGAGTAGTGCATTGGCGGTGTCCACATCGCTATCGTTTTGCAGACTCAAACTGAGGGCCTGACCGGCTGTGCCAGACACCGTGAAAACCGCATACGGTGAATTCTCATTGACCGTCACGCTATTGACTTGTATTGCCCGGTCATCGTCAGACACCGCATTCGGATCGGTATTGCCGGTGGTGTTATTCGGGTAGATGGTGCCGGTGCCGTCATCGACGATGGTGGCTGTGCCGTAGGACGTCAGGCCACCAGTCGGCGTCACCGACAGCTGGAAGGTTTCAGCACCTTCGTAATTTGCATCATCGGTGATTGCCAACCGTACCAGCAACTGTCCTCCCGCCGGAATGACAGGCAGGCTGGCCGCGTCATAATTCACCCAGGCGCCATTGACCAGCACTTGCAATTGCGACCCGGTGTCCGTGCCCAGTAGTGCATTGGCCGTCAGCGGATCGCTGTCGCACTGGAGTGCAAGAGCAAGGTTTTGCCCGGCCGCACCCGTTACTGTGAACACGGCATACGGCGAATTCTCATTGACGGTAGGGCTCGTCACTGTTACCGCCCGGTCATCGTCGAGCACTGCATTCGGATCGGGGTTGCCCGTGATGTTGTTCGGATAAATGCTGCCGGTGCCGTCATCGATAATGGTTGCCGTGCCGTAGGACGTCAGGCCGCCCGTCGGCGTCACCGACAACTGGAAGGTCTCGGCGCCTTCGTAGTTCGCATCATCCGTGATCGCCACCCGCACCAGCAATTGGCCGCCCGCTGGAATGGCCGGCAGGCTGCCCGCGTCGTAGTTCACCCAGGCGCCACTGACCAGCACCTGCAACTGCGTGCCAGTATCCGTGCCAAGCAGGGCATTCGCGGTCAGCGGATCGCTATCGTTCTGGAGTGCCAGAGCAAGGTTTTGCCCGACCGCACCGGTCAACGTGAAGACCACATATGGCGAGTTTTCGTTGACCGTCGGGCTCGTTACCGTTACTGCCCGGTCATCATCCAAGACTGCGTTCGAATCGGTACTGCCCGTTGTATTGTTCGGGTAGATGCTGCCGGTGCCATCATCGACTATGGTGGCCGTGCCGTAGGACGTCAGGCCGCCGGTAGGCGTAGCCGACAGCTGGAAAGTTTCGGCGCCTTCATAGTTCGCATCATCCGTGATCGCCAACCGCACCAGCAACTGTCCACCTGCCGGGATGACAGGCAGGCTGGCCACATCGTAATTCACCCAGGCGCCATCGACCAGCACCTGCAATTGCGTGCCCGTGTCCGTACCCAGCAGTGCATTCGCGGTCAGCGAATCGCTATCGTTCTGGAGTGTAAGAGCAAGGTTTTGACCAGCCACACCGGTCAGGGTAAAGACCGCGTATGGAGAGTTTTCGTTAACCGTCGGGCTCGTTACCGTTACCGCCCGGTCATCGTCGAGCACGGCATTCGGATCCGGATTGCCAGTGATGTTATTCGGGTAGATGGTGCCGCTACCGTCATCGACGATGGTGGCCGTGCCATAGGACGTCAGGCCGCCGGTCGGCGTCACCGACAGCTGGAAGGTTTCAGCTCCTTCGGAAGTTGCGTCATCCGTGATTGCCAAGCGCACCAGCAACTCTCCACCCGCCGGGATGACCGGCAGGCTGGCTGCATCGTAATTGACCCAGGCGCCACTGACCAGCACCTGCAATTGCGTGCCCGCATCCGTTCCCGTAAGTGCATTCGTGGTCAGTGGATCGCTATCGCTCTGAAGTCCGAGAGCAACGGCCTGGCCAATTGCGCCAGTGACGGTAAAGACCGCATACGGCGAGTTCTCATTGACCGTCAGGCTTGTTACCGTGACCGCCCGATCGTCATCCAGTACCGCATTCGAATCGGCAGCACCCGTCGTGTTGTTCGGGTAAATCGCGCCTGTGCCGTTGTCCACTACCGTGGCCGTGCCGTAGAAACTGCTGTTGCTGCTATTGGTAACGCTGAGCTGGAAGGTCTCCGGTCCTTCGTAGTTGGCGTCATCACTGATCGCCAGCCGCACCAGCAATTCGCCCCCAGCCGGAATCACCGCGCCCGCCCCGGTGTAGGTCACCCAGGCCGTGCCGTTGAAATACTGCAGGCTGGACGCCGCTGCCGTATCCGTGCCCAGCGCTGCATTCGCCGTCAGCAAATCGCTGTCGTTCTGCAGCGCCAGCGTGACGGTCTGACCGGCGGCGCCGGTCACGATGAACACGGCATAGGGCGAGTTCTCGTTGACCGTGATGGAGCTGACCTGGACGATCCCCTCGACAACAGTGATGGACTTTGTATCCGTATCGACCAGCGCCTCGCTATCGACCGATGTAATCGTGAACGTATCACTGCCTGCAAAACCGTTGTTCGAGGTGTAAGTCAGGGAAGCCAGCGCGGCATTGATCTGATCGCGTGTGCCGTAGAAAGTAATGCTGGAGGTGCCGTTCTCCGTCCCGTTTTCGGTCCCGTAAATGCTTGCGCCACCCGCCAGTGTGGTGACCAATGTTTGATTGGATCCTGTGGAACTGCTTCCAGCCAGGCTGGTAGCCAATATGCCTGACTGCACGGCTACGGTAACCGAGGCGAGGTTGTTGTCGACATCGCCGCTTGAAAACAAATTGGCGCCGGCAAGGCTGAGCGACACCCCGCTGGCGACAGACAGTACCCCGCCAGGCACGCTATTTACAGGCGCATCGTTCACACCTTCAATTGTGATGCTGAGTGTGGTGATGGCGACCAAACCACCTGCATCCTTGACCTGATAGGTGAACACCTCGGGGCTTGCCAGCGTCTCGCCTGGCGCCAGGGCTTTTACCGCCGCATTGCTGCTGTCAACGGCGTAGGTATAGCTGCCGTTGGCGCCAATGTGCAGCGTGCCGTAAGTGCCGGTGACCGAGGTGTATCCGCTGACGGAGGTACTCGCCGCAGCGACGTTTTCGCTGCCCGGCAATGAGCCGGTTCCGGCAATCACCCTGGTAACCGTTCTGGCATCCCCGGCATCCACATCGCTGTCATTTTCCAGCACATCACCGACCGCGTTGGACAGGGCCGACACCACGCTGTTGGTATCCGCGACAGGGACTGGCGTATCGTAGGCGCCGGCGATGCTGATCGTCACATCGGCCCAGCCGATTCCGCCTCCGGTGTTCTGGATCTTGTACTTGAAGATGTCTGACAGCGATTGCCCGGTAACGAGCGCCTGCACGTTGACATCCGCATTGTCGACGAAATATTTATATGTCCCATCCGCCTTGACGAACAAGCTGCCGTAGCGGCCCACGACCTTCGCATCCCAGCTGGTATTGTCGGGCGCAGTCTGGCTGTTGGTGATGAGCGCGGTTACGGTGCTCGCGTCTGGCGTTTTGGCGCCGACCAGGGTATTGCTACCCGACGGCGTCGTATCATTGCTCAACAAACTGCCGCCGGGATTGGTGCCCGCCGTGCCGTTGCCGACGCCGCCCGCTTCCGATGCACTGGCCGTATCGGCCACCGCATTCGGATCGGTTGAAGCCGACCCATACACCGTGATGTAAAGCGTGGCAGACGAGGGCGCCGTCGCCGTGTCCATCATGTTGTACTTGAACTGCTCTACGGCCGATTGCCCCACCGCCAGAGCCGGATTATTGGCCGTGGGTGTATAGATATAGACGCCATTGGCGGCAATGGCAAGGGTACCGTAGCGGCCTGTCACGGTAGTGCCGGCCGCGGCAGAAAAATTCAGCTGAACGCCGACGGTAGACGTGATGGCATTGCTCAGGGTGACCGTACTGGCATTGCCTGACCCGTCGTAGGTGATTGCGGTAATCGTTGTGCCACCAGGAACACCGGTACCGGTGACACTCATGCCACTGGCAATTGCACCACTCAGGGAAGCAGCGTTGAGCGTGACAGTCGCGGAAGCCACCGTTACCGCAGTGCCTACCGTCGCTTCTTTCATGCCAGCGACGTTTTCAGTGGTACTGGTCGAGTTTTCGAAACCCACACCCTTGCCGTTCAAAAAGCTCATGTCGGCAATCGTTACGTTCCCGGCCGCGTCATAATATTTGGTCGGCGTGCCGCTGAGCACAATCGACCAGTTGTTGGCCGTGACTTCGGTTTTCGATAACACGCTGACGGGATTATTGGCGCTGTCATATACCTGCCTGTAAACGCCGCCAATGCTCAGGTAAAGTTTGCTGCTGGTGCTTACCGAGTTAAATCCAGTCTGGCCGACGAAGGTCAGTTTCACATCCGGCGCCGTGTTGGATATCGCAGATGCGGTCGCCGACCCGGTGAGGCCGGTCACGGTCTTGCCATCACCGGCATCCACATCCGCATCGTTGGTCAGCACATTGCCTGCCGCCTGCCGGCCGATCAAATCGGACGCGCCATATTGATTGGGAACAGTAGGCTCAACCGACTCCTTGGCGATGTTGTAATCGTCTCTTGCAATGGGGTCGTCATTGCCGCCCTTGACGGTGATCGTCAGGGTGCTGGTTGCCTTGCCGCCTTTGCCATCGCTGATCGTGTAGGTGAAGGTATCGATGACCGTATTGCTGTTGGTGCGCAGCGCTTCAACCGTGGCATTGCTGTTGTTGACGGCATAGCTGTTCGTGCCATTGGCCCCGATGGTCAACGTGCCATACAGGCCGTTGATGGTGGCGCCATTGACCGAGGTGGTGCCAGCGCCTGGTGTGCCGGTGGTGCCCGCCGTACTATTGATGACCTTCGTCACCGTCAGCGGGTCAGTGCCAGACGTGGCGCCGAAGCCATAGGTGATGTCCACATCCGTGTCGTTGCCCACCACCGTGCCAGTGGCAATGGCGTTCAAAGGCACCGTGCCATTATTCTCCCCTCCTGACTCAAAGGCGATTCCCGTGTCGGCGACCGCGACCGGGGCGCTGTTGGAAGGAATCAGCTTGTTCAGCGCGCCTGACACAGGGTCGCTGCTGGTACCCACCGTGGCCCCGGGAGGTTGCCAGTTTCCGACGCCGATGAGCATTATCTGGGACGGCGTGCCGGTGCCTGGTGAAGCGGAATCGGGATACACGTAGAACTGCAGGCCGACCACAGTGGAGCCGTTCTTCACAAGGCGGCTGATTTCGCCGTAGTACTCGCCGATCACCAGATTGCTGGCATCCACTGCATAGAGCCTGCCGCGGGTATTATTCCCGCTGAACCATTGATCTGTCGCGATATCCGATTCGAATATGAACTTGGTGCCGGTGAGAAGACTGCCGATGGTCAGGGAGTTTTCTTCGAGATCGTTCGTACCCACATTCCAGACGCGGGTGAACTGGAGCGAGATCATCTCCACGCTGACCTCGGCGCCGTCGATCATGATGTTCAAGCGGTCGTCTTCGGTGTTGATCCGTGCCCAGTCGTCACTACCTGGTTGCAGGTTCAGCACTCTGGCGGCAAACGCTTCACCCTCGTCGCCAATGGTATCCACGCTGCCATTCAGGCGGGCATCAATGTGGTGGCCGAACTCCTCGATCAATACGTGAGCGATATGGAGGCTGCTGGCGCCCCCTTTTATCCAGTCGGCATTCAGGTAAATCACGGGTTCGCCGGTCGGCCCCATCGCTGCGTAGGCACCGAAGCTGCCCCAAAGGTCCGTGCCGCTGACAAGTTCCACGCGCACCGACGTTTCCCCGCTGCGCCATGCATCGAGAAAGCCATTGGCCGCCTGCAGCCACTCGGCCGATGGCGCCGATTGGCCGGCGCCAAATACCGGGAACAGTTGCGAAGCGGCGTCAGGCTGTTGCAGGAATTGATCGATCAGTTGTGCCGCATCCCGCTGCGCGGCAGCGACGCTGGGCGGCAGGTCCTGGGTGGCCGTGGCAATGGCGAACAGCGTATTGCCGGCATCAGGGAGTGGCTCGCTGGAAGACGGCGATGAACTTCCCGATGCAGGCTCGCCTCCGGAGCTGCTTTCGTCCGGCGCTGGCGCGGATGCCGGACTCGAGTCGAACACTTGGTCCGCGAGCACCGCGACCGCTTCAGCCGCGGCTGCGCCATCGAACATGAGACGTTGTTCCAGAACCAGAATGCCAGGGCGGCGCCGTACCAGACTGCTGCCTGCGCGCGTCTGCAAAGAAGGTTTGTTTGCTTGAGCCTGTGGATGTTTGATCTTGTTCATGGCGGTTCCTGCGTTTCTGGAGTGAAAATCTGGAGTTCAACAGCGTCTTGAGACGTCGGTTGCGGCTCAGCGCGAGGCGGACGACGCGGCCGGTGGTGTTATCTGGATTTTCCCGCTCATGCCTGCCACGAGGTCGGGAAACCGCCCATTGATGGCAGCGGCAACTTTGATGGATTGGCTCACAGGATCCACCCGTGCGCCCAGACGTATGAATTTTGCCGGGTAAGATCTCCGGGTCTCGTCGATCTCTACCTGCAGCGGCTGACCGACTCGCAGCCATCCCAGCCAGTGGGACGGGACGAGAAATTCCAGTTCCAGGACAGAGTCGTCAATAATGTCCAGCAATGCCTGCCCTGGCTGCACATATTGCTGTTCGCGGACTTTCTGCTCCGATATGCGGCCGGAAAATGGCGCCGGTATCGAACATTTGGCCAGCACAACCTGCTGTACCCGAACCTCAGCCGCAGCCCTGGAAACCGCAACCCGGGAAAGATCGGCTTCAATCTGGCCGATGGATTTCATCTCGATAAGCCGCTTGTTGGCGTTATTGGTAAGTTCCGCCGCGCTGTGCTCGGCGCGCGCCTTTTCCAGAAGTTCCTGCTGCAGCGAACAGTCAAAACGCAGCAAGAGCTGACCAGCCTTGAAAGCGCCCCCTTCAGCGACCGTTATCCGGCTCACCTTGGCGCCGATTTCCGCCGCAATCGTAGTGAACTGCCGTGGCAGCAACTGCGCGCGGATGTCATTGCGCTCCTTGGCCGGCAGGGCCGATGCCTTCATCGCCCCCGCTGTGGCGGGCTCCGCGGCATGGCCTGCAACAATACCGGCACTGCAGCCCACCGCCAGCAGCATCAGCAGCCATCGCCATCGCCGCTGATGCTGCCTGATCATTGCGCAGCCTTGGCGCCGGCATCGGATCTGGAGCGCGGCAGTGTTTGCCAGACATCCCGGCTCAGGCCGATGTCCCTCTCCAGGTCGGCAAGGGAGGTTTCAGACACACCGCTTATCTTCGGCTCAACGCCCAGGGTGGCCTGCAATCGCGCTTCCGCAATCTGGGCTTGCGCCAGCGCCTGATAGCGCCGCAGCAGACTCAGAATGGCCGTCGTCTCGTTGGCAACCAGGTCCAGCTTGCTGATGGTCTGGGACGCCTCGCGGTTTTTCATATGTTCGGCGATGCCGCGGTCGATTTCCCAGATCGCATCGGCCTGCTCGAACTGGCTAAGCGAGTTAGCGACTTGCTGCCTGGCCAGGTGGACTTGTGCAATGACCGCGATCTGCATCGCCACCCGCCGCTGATCAGCGAGCTTGACGCCCGCCTCCGCCAACTTCATTTGCGTCGGTCCGGTGAGTAGATTGAACAGATTAAAGGAAAGATGCAGTCCCGCCTCGCGCCAACTGCTATTGACCAGGTAGCGATCGGTATCGTAATTGATGCTGTAGTTGAATACCAGATTGGGAAACAGCTTTACCATTGTCTTGCGCGTTTCTTCGCGGGCAATGCGGGCGTTGTAATGATGTTCGCGCAGGTCCGCATTGGATGTGATGGCGATGTCTTCCATGGCTTCGACCGGGACAGCCATGGGTTGCTGGTTGACCGTCAAAGGCGGTTCGGCGAGCAGGATGTTTTGCCCGGCAGGCTCGTTGATGAGGGTCGCCAGTTCGATCTGGGCAGTGGAAAGTTCCTGGTTGATCGCATCCAGCAGGCGCATGTTTTCCCGCAACTGGCGCTGGTAGCGCAGGCTGTCGACCGGGTTTCTCAAGCCTTGCGCCGCCGCCCGGCCCGACTCTGCCAGCGCCTCGTTAGCCGTGGCCACGGCTCCACGAACCTGGGATTGCAGCTTTTGGGCGCTGACGGCGCGCCAGAACGCGGTACGCACATCCTGCATCAGGACGTGCATGGCCTTGCGCCGTTTTTCACCGGCGATCAGGACACGGTCAGCCTGTTGCAGCGTCCCCAGATAACCGACACCCAGGTCAAGCATGCTCCAGCTCAGCCCGAGCGAACTGGCGGTATGAATGCGTTCCTGGGAGATGAATTGCGAAGGTGACGCCAGGCCAGTGTCCGCATTTTCGCTCAGGCTGATGCGATCGTTGTTGCGCGAGGTATAGCCGGCTTGCGCCAGCAGTCTGGGCAGCATGTCATAGTGGGCAACATCAAGCTGATTCAGGGCCAGGGCCTCTTCCATCATCTTGGCGCGGCGGTCAAGGTTGTACTTGAGCGCCCGCGCAACCGCCTGCTCCATGGTGAGGGCAGCCGTAATTGGCTCCACCCCCGCCCGCCCGGCAGCGCGGTCGGCGGTGCCTTGCGCCGCCAGGGATTTCTCGGATAGCGGGCGCGGCTGCAAGTTGCTGCAGGCGGATATCGATAGGAACAGGGACAGGGCGGCAATGACCGACACGGCCGTTTTTGTCGACAACTTGCAGGTCATGATAATCCCATCATTTGCAGGGCCAAAAAGGCAAAACCTAGGTACTCAGAAGCAACAAAACCAAATTGAATGTAGCAGAGCACCCATTTCCGGGATCAGCATTGATCGACAATTTCCAAGCCCGGAGCGGCGGCTGGCCGCAGGACGGGCGACAGCACCAACGCAACCTGTAACTATCACGCAACAGTTTTCACAGATGCAACAATGTATGTGATTTTCTGTATTATTTAGTTACCGAAAGTTAATGACCTTCCCTTAGCCAGAATCATGTCCTGCAAGAACATGCGCCAAAGAATTCTGATCATCGATGACCAGCCCGAATCAGCCAGCCTGCTGCTGGCGTGTCTAGGCGGCCGGGATGTGGACATCATGGTGGCGCTGGATGGCGCCGATGGCTTGCACAAGGTGGTGGCTGGAAGGCCGGAGTTGATACTGCTGGATGTTGCCAAGCCTGAACTGGATGCCTTTGAAGTCTGCCGGCGCCTCAAGCAAGGCGTTCAACATGCCGACATCCCGATCATTTTTCTTTCGGCGGATACAGCAATAGAACAGAAGCTGCAAGCTTTTGCCCTGGGCTGCGTAGATTACATCACCAAGCCATTCATTGAAGACGAGTTGATTGCCCGGGTTTTTGTGCACCTGGCCATGCGCCAGCGCATGTGCCAATTGGAAGCGCTGGGAAATCAGTGGGCAATCAAAGGCAAACCGTCGATCGATCGCAACGGCGATTTGTACCATCAGGCGCTCGAAATACTGAATCAGAACCTGGCCAATCCGCCAGGGCTGATCGAACTGGCCCATCGGCTGGGAACCAATGAACGCAAGCTCACGGACATCTTCCGCAACCGTCTCGGGATGACGGTGTTTGAATACCTGGCCGAACTCCGCCTGGATCGGGCGCGGCATCTCCTCGAGGCCAGCCTGTTGCAGATCCAGCACATCGCCAGCGACGTCGGCTTCAACAATTCAGGGGACTTTGCCAGGGCTTTCCGGCGTCGTTATCAGGACAGTCCCAGTGAATACCGGCATGCGCGCCGACGTTCAGATCAATGTTGAGCATGCATCGCTGTAACGATATTGTTCATCCTTGACGGGCATCCGGCAAGCTGGCTTCTCCATGCGACGTCTTGAAGATAAAAAAAGCCCCCGAAAACGGGGGCTTAAAGAGGCCGGTAACCTCATCGCTATCCTACAATCCTGCATCGAACCTCGATCATTCCGATGGTCCCACTCTCACTTGCCAGAGCGATCTTCGTTCGAAAAAAACATGTCGTCCGCGTCGGTATTCCTGCTGCCTGTTACTTGATCAGGGCTGCGCATGACACATGATGCACCACTATGCTTAGACGAAACTTAAAAGACAGATCGTGCAGGGTGTGTATCCGATGAAGTCAGTTTTGTTATTCATTTGCGACACGACATGCTGACCCAGGATCAAGATCGATCAGACGAGGAGATCGGGAACCGCATTTGCCGCAACCGGAAAACGCACTTGCACAGCAAGCCCGCCGAGCGAAGAGGACGCAAGCGAAATGGTCGCTCCATGCCGGTCCGCGATTGTCTTAACGATCGCCAATCCCAATCCGCTACCGGTCGGACTGGTGCCCGGCACCCGATAAAAGCGGTCAAATACACGATTGGTGACGGCCTCGGGAATACCAGGTCCGGAATCGTCGATCAACAGCGAGGCGTGGTCGGCCTCGGCACGCAATTCGATTCGCACGACCCCGCCGCCCGGCGTATACCGAATCGCGTTATCCAGCAGATTGCGAATTAATATCAGCACGCTATCCACATCACCTTCGATAGCGGAGAAGTCCACCTTGCCTCGATCCAGCGAAACAAGCTTCGACGCCGCAAACATTTCCGTGTCGGCCAGGGCTTGATCCAGGCAGGCAGGCAACGACAGCGGTTGCCGCAAGTGTGTGCTGCCGGATGGGTCATGCCGGGCCAGCGCGAGTAGCTGTTCGACCAATCGGGAAGCGCGATCAACACCGCCCAGCAGACGCTGTACCGCCTGTTCGCGGGCGGCCTCGTCCTTTGCCCGCGCCAGGGTCTGCACCTGCAGCCTCAAGGCCGTCAATGGCGAACGCAACTCGTGCGCGGCGTCGGCCACAAAACGCTGCTGAGACTGCAATGCGAGCTCCACCCGTCCCAGCAGCGAATTCAATTCCCCAACCAGAGGCAACACTTCCCGCGGCACGCCTTTAGCCGAGACTGGCGCCAGCGCATCGGCATTCCGGTCAGCCAGATCGCGGCCAATCCGATTCACCGGTCTTAACGCGGCGGTGACCACCCACCACACAGCGGCAATCAGCAGGATGGAACCCGGAATTTCGGGCCACAGCGAATGCATCGTCAGCGCGATTGCGCGATCGCGCCGGGCATCGAGCTTTTGCGCCACCTGGATCACCCGCTTCTCGGTATGGAGTGCGTAGGTACGCCATTCGCCGTTTTCCAGGGTCACGTTTGAATATCCCGTCACCGCCTGGCGCGGCAGCACCTGATACTTGCGCGACTGATAGACATGCGCACCGTTTTCAGTCCAGACCTGGATCACAAAATCGAAGCCGTCCCCGTCCGTCCCCGCGACGCCGTACCGCTTCGCCTTGCTGAAGCTGCTGTCCTGCAGGGCGAGCGCAACCTGCTGCATGTGATAGTCAAACAGGCGATTGGCCTGCCGCATCGCCATTTCAAACGAGAAGGCAAACTGCAATGCAGCGCTGACGACAATCGCTGCGCCCAGCAGCAGAATCAGGCGTATCCGCAAGGACTGCATCAGGATTTCTCGATCATGTAACCCATGCCGCGCACATTCGTGATGAACTGTGCGCCCAGCTTCTTGCGCAAGCCGTGGATGTAGACTTCCACCGCGTTGCTGCCGACCTCGCCGGACCAGCCGTAAAGTCGCTCCTCAAGCTGGCTGCGCGACAGGATCGCGCCCGGCCGGGCAATCAGCGCATCGAGGATGGCCCATTCCCTGGACGACAACAATATCTGCCGGTCTTCCACCATGACCTGGCGCGCGAGGGTGTTGACCACCACCTGGCCATTGCGGTAAACCGGTTCTACCCTGCCCCTGGCCCGCCGCACCAGCGCATGCAGGCGAGCGATCAGTTCATCCAGATCGAAAGGCTTGATGACATAATCGTCGGCGCCGCTGTTAAGCCCGAGGATGCGTTCCTGAACCGTATCGCGAGCCGTCATGACCAACACCGGCACGTCGCTGCCACGCTCGCGCAGGGAGCGCAGCACATCGATGCCATCCTTCCTGGGCAAGCCGAGGTCGAGGATGATGCCATCGTAATAAGAACCGATCAGCGCGGACTCGGCTTCTTCCCCGTCTTTGGCCCAGTCCACAATGATGCCTTCGCCTTCGAGGGCAATCTGAAGATTTTCACCGATCATGAGATCGTCTTCGACCAGGAGTATGTTCATGTTGGTAATGGCCGATCACAAAAAAATACCGCGCATTATGTGCATGCCGGCGAGCCGCTCAGACGGCCGATTCCGCGTAATTATAAGCACTTGTCCTGTGCCGCTTATCCCGCTTCCGCGGCAATCAATGCCCTGATTTTTTTATCCGGCATGCGTCCGGTGCCCGCTTTCATGTTGTCGCGCAAATGCACGATATTTGCCGTCGCCGGAATCGCACAAGTCATTGCAGGATGCGACACCACGAATTTCAGCAGCAATTGCGCCCAAGTCGTGCAATCGATCTCCGCAGCCCATGGCGGCAGCGGTTTATTGCGCACCCGGCGGAACAGGTCGCCGCCGGCAAATGGCCGATTCGCAATCACCGCTACGCCACGCTCAAGCGCCAGCGGCAGCAATCGCTGTTCCGCCTCGCGTTCGCCGATGGAGTAATTGATCTGAATGAAGTCGACAGGCTGCGACGCGATGATTCTGGCGACTGCCTCATGCGCGCTGGCCGTATAGTGCGTCACGCCGATATAACGAACCATGCCCTGTTGCTTCCATTTTCGCAAGGTATCGAGATGCGTTTCAACATCGACAAGATTATGCACCTGCATCAGATCGATCGGTTTTGCGCGCAATTTTGCCATTGAATCTTCCATCTGCCTGATCCCTGCCGCCTTGCCGCTGGTCCAGACCTTGGTCGCGATGAACAGTTGTTTCCGCAGTCCAAGCCGGGAAGTAATGTCACCCGCGACTTCCTCGGAATTTCCATACATGGGCGAGGAGTCGATCAGCTTGCCTCCCAGCGCGGCAAACTCGCGCAGGACCGCTTCCAGTGGAGCACGCTCCGCGGCACCGGGACCGACATCAAATGTCTGCCATGTGCCGAGGCCGATTACCGGCAGCATCTCGCCTGACGACGGTATTTTCCTGGCCTGCATCGGTGCGGCCGCCACAGGTTGTCCGATGGCGATGCCGCCGGACATTGTGCCGGCGGCCGCCGCAATCACGCGTAAAACATCACGCCTGTTCATCGTTGCGCGTCCTGTCAGATTGATCATGCCGCCTCCCTGTATTAATTCCGGTTAACAACCACGCGATCGCGGCCGGCAGGCCGACAAACACGATTGCATTCAGTCCAAGGCCACGGATGGCCGCGATAAGCCAGGCGCTGGCGGCATCATTGGCCCGATAGACGGCGGTATCGATGAAATTCTTGGCCTTGTAGCGGCTCTCCGCATCGACCGTTGTATATATCATTTCCCGCCCCGGCCTGCCAATTGCATATTCGCCCGCGCGATGCAAAATCTGCACCATCGCCAGACCGGCGAGCGTTCCCCATGCGGTCAACGCCCCGAAACCAATCAGTACAACAAACGGCACGACGGACAACGCCAGCCGCAGTCCGTATCGTTGCACGATGGCGCGCGTGCCCAGCAGTTGCAGTACCAGCGACAGGCTGTTGACCGCAAGATCGATGCTGGCAAAAAATGCCTTGCGCTCGCCTGAATCGGAATAGGTCTTGCCAACCAGGTCAACCATCTCGACATACAGCACGGTGGAAACCGCCGTATAGCAGATGACCAGTAGCGCGACGCCACGCAGGGTGCTCAACCTGAGGGTAAGCGGAATGCCGGCCAACAGCGATCCGCCGATCGGTCGGGATTGGTCTTGCGCACCGGCCGGCCTGCTGGCCCGCAACGCGATAATGCAGACGGCGGCGCCGGCCAGAAGCAACGCGGACAATCCGACCAGCGATGCCGTGCTCACCTGCTTCGCCAGCAGCGCGGTGGCCGCCGGACCAGCCAATGCGCCGGCCGTGCCACCCGCTGCAATATATCCATACAGCCGATGCGATTCTTCGACAGAAAAAGAGTCGCTGACATTACTCCAGAAAAGCGATACGACAAACAGATTAAAGACGCTTAGCCACATGAAAAATGCGGCGGCGGTGAACATGGACAGGGCGGCGGGTGAAAACGCAATAAAAAAGATCAGAAGATTGGCAATCAGGAAGCCATACACGGCGGGAAGCATGGTAGAACGTGATACCCGCTTGACTACCCACCCGAATAGCGGAACGACCAGCAGCGTCAGCAGGAAAGTGCCGGTAAACAGCCAGTGCAATTTGTCGGCGCCATACTGTACGGCCATCTCGTCGCGTACCGGACGGAGAATGTAATAACTGCACAGGATCAGGAAAAAGGCAGCGAACGACAACACCACCCGGCGCAGTTCGCCGGCTCGAAAGAAGCGAGTAAAGATGGCATTGTTCATCCTGCGAATTGGTCGATGTATTTACCGGGCGCTAACGCGCCCTGGCCACAACGCTGCGTCTTTGCGCAGCCAGCGCCAGCAGCGCCATCGCCACCAGCGCCAGGGGCGCAAGCGAGCCCAGGTTTAGCCAGTACCAGCCTTTTGTGGTGATCAATGCGCCGGACGCGAATGAACTAACGGCCATGGATGAGAAAACCCAGAAATCCATCGCCGCCTGCGCCTTGTTCTTCTCTTCCGGACGGTAGGAATCGGTGCACAGCGTAGTCCCGCCGACATACAGGAAATTCCAGCCGACGCCCAGAAGCGCCAACGCGATCACGAACTGGGACACGGCCTCGCCTGAGATCGCCACGAACACGCATGCCACAATCAATATGACGCCTACTCCCATCACCGTCAGCACGCCGAATTTCCTGATCAGGTGACCGGTGAAGAAGCCAGGCAGGAACATGCCAAGGACATGCCATTCGAGGACGAGCGCTGTACTGCCGAACGAATGGCCGCACATTTGCATCGCGATAGGCGTCGCCGCCATCAGCAGATTCATGACCGCATAACCCAATGCCGCCGCGGCCACTGCCACCATGAAAACCGGCTGACGCATGATCTCCCGCAACGGGCGGCCGCTGGCGGCGCCGGGAACCACCGGCATGTGCGCCGGAAAGGTAATGGACGTCATGATCAGCAGCGACAGCAAGGCGACCGCGATGAGGGCCAGATAGGCTCCCACATACGGAACCGGTAGCAAGCCACGCGTCATGTTGGCCAGATTCGGCCCCACGACCGCGCCGATGATGCCGCCGGCAAGCACCAGCGAGATGGCTTTTTCCTTCAACGATGGCGCGGCCAGCTCAGGCGCCGCGAACCGATACAGGGATCCGTTCGCACTGTAGTAGCCGGCGACCACGGTCGCCAATACCAGCAGCCAGAAGTTCTGCGATGCGGCGGCGTAGGCGCAGAGACCGGCGGATAGGGCCGCCACCAGCAGCCCGATCTGGAACGAGCGTTTACGTCCGAGCAATCGCTGCGACCGCGCGACCAGCGGCGTCGATAATGCGCCCCCGACCACATAACCGGTCACCGGGATGGTCGCCATCCAGGCCGACGGCGCCAGCGCCAGGCCCACTAATCCGTTAATGGCGATGAAGGTGACATTATTGGTCAGGAATAGTCCCTGGCATAAGGCGAGGAGGAAGAGGTTTGGATTCATGCCGGCAATTATGGCAGATGCAGCGCGCCGGCCGCTACCGACCGCTCTTCATTAGCGAGAAATGTAGGGTGTATTTCGTAGGGTGTAATAAGCGCAGCGCTTATTACACCCTACGCATTTCTGCAAAATTTGGCCGCCAACGCGCCAAGCTGGAGACTTGCAAATCAGTGCGGCCTCTGCCCCATCCAATTGACCAGCGGCTCGAGCGCCATCGGCTTCGCAAATAAATAACCCTGTCCAATCAAGCAGCCGAACTCCAGCAGCAGTTCCTGCTGCCTGATCTTTTCAATCCCTTCCGCCACCACGGTAACGCCGAGCGCATTTCCCATGGCCAGCATCGCGCGGACAATGACCCTGCCCTGCTCGCTGCAATCAATTTCGTTGATGAATGAACGATCGATCTTGATCTCCTTGACCGGAAAACGCTGCAGATAGGCGAACGAGGAATAACCCGAGCCGAAATCATCAATCGAGATGCTGAAGCCATCGCGATTGAGCTGTCCCAGCGACGCGACCACATGGTCGGTGTCATTGACCAGCGCGGTTTCAGTCAATTCAATGCAAAGACTGTCCGGTTCGATATTTTCTTCTTCCACGATGGCCTTGAGCCGCGCCACAAAATCGGATTGCTGGAACTGGCGCGGGCTGACGTTGATTGACACCTTGCCCAGTTTCTTGTCGAGTCCCAGCGTGCGCATGTGGCTGACGGCGCGGCAGGCTTCCCGTATCATCCAGTCGCCCAGCGGCACGATCAGGTTGGATCGCTCGGCGACGCCGATGAACAAATCGGGGCCAATGGTTCCCTGACCATGCCGGTTCCACCGGATCAGCGCTTCAACACCTTTCAGGTTCCCGCTGCGCATGTCGACCTTGGGCTGGAAGTACAGCTCGAATTCATCCGCGCGCAGCCCGTCCCGCAACGCCGATTCGGCATAGTAGCGGGACTTGGGCGCCTCCAGCATGGCGGGCTCGAACACGCGGGAGCAATCACCGCCGGACTCCTTGGCAAGGACCAGGGCAATGCTTCCATACTGCAGCATGGTCTCCGCAACAGCAGTGCCGCCGTCTGTCAGCGCCATGCCGATACTGGCGCATATCTGGATGGTTTCATAACGGGACAGAAACGGCTGGTGTATCGACTCGAGCAACATGGCCGCAAACTTGTCAGCCTGGCGGCGGGCATCCTTGAATGACGGCGCTTCGACCTTGAGGATAAAAGCGAATTCATCGGCGCCGATGCGTGCGAGAAGTCCATGCGCAGGCACATGGGCGCGAAGGCGGTCGGAAAACCGCAATAACAGATCGTCGCCAACGCTATGCCCGCGGGTTTCGTTGACCAGCTTGAAGCGATCGATATTGACCACCAGCAGGGCTGCCCAGCTGCCTTCTTCCATACACTGCCTGATCGTCAAACCCAGCTGGGTCAGCAGCTGGCTCCGGTTCGGCAAGTCGGTCAGCATGTCGGTGACAGACATGTAGTCGACCCGCGCCTGGCTGCGCTTCATCTCGGTCACATCGGTGAGCGTCAGCACGGAGCCTTTCAGCGTGTCATCGCACAGCGGTGTGGCATTCGCGATCAGCCACTTGACCTGGTCGTTTGCAAACCGGGCCTTGAGCAGCAGATCGGTCACGGGCTGCCCTGATTGCAGCGCATTCGCCATCGGAAATTTTTCAGATGACAGGAATGGGGCGTGGGACAGCTGCAGATCGTCAAATGTCGTGCTGAGCTCCCCGCCATCAAGAATACTGGAATCGAAGCCCAGCAGATCCGCCAGGCGCTGATTGGAGAGCAGGCAGCGATTGTCCGCGCCGACTACCAGGATGCCCTCGGTCATGGTCCGGAATACCGTCTGCAGCAGCCGTTCGCGGGAAGCGAGCTGGGCTTCAATGGCGGCGATTTTGGAAACGTCGCGGGTAATTGCAAAAAACACCTCGCGTTCATCGACCACCAGAAGCGATATCGTGATTTCGACGGTCACCAGATCGCCGGTCTTGCAGCGCAAATCCGCCAGGTAACGCAAGGTTTCGCCGGGCATGATGCCAGAGGTAATCTCGCGCCACTTCTGGGGTGAGGAAATGGCCAGATTGACGTCGACCACACCTATCTTGAGTTCAAGAATCTCGTCGAGGCTGAAGCCGAGCTGCAATTCGGATTCACGATTGGCGTGCAGGAAAGCGGAAGACGCCGGGTCAATGATCCAGTATGGATCTGGCGACAGGTCAAAGATTTGTCGAATGGCGTCCTGACTGAAACGGCTGGGAGCACTTTGATCGGTCAACATGGTTTTTCTCCGTGGATGGCGCCGACATGTCCTGGCCGGAAGTATCCACCTGGACAGAGAGCTGAGAGTTTTAAGTGCTTGCCATAATATATTATGTAATTAACAAGTGACTAAATAACAATGCTTTGTGGAGAAATTTGAACACTGTATCCAGACGGTCCATGGCGCAGAACAACGGACCGCATGAGCTGATAGTCCGGCGTCGGAAGTGAAGGGAGGGATCGGGCGCAGACCTGAGCGGCTGCCTCCCGGCTGCCTCCCGGCTGCCTCCCATTAATCAGGACGAAAAAAAACCAGCCGCAATCGGCTGGCCATCACCAACAGGCGATTGTTTATTTAGGCATGAGCACAGTGTCGACAACGTTGATCACGCCATTCGACTGGTACACATCATACGTGCTGATGCTGGCGGTATTGCCGCTTTCATCCATGACGTTGATGTTGCGCTTGCCGTTCATGGCGAAATACAATTTGCCGCCGCTGGCGGTCGCCAGTTCCGCTTTACCTTTTTGCTTCTTGATGGCGCTTTCCAGCGCCTTGTAGTCGAGACGGCCTGGAACGACGTGATATGTCAGGATCTTGGTCAGGGCCGCTTTGCTTTCCGGCTTTACCAGCGTATCGACGGTGCCGGCCGGCAGCTTGCCGAATGCGGCGTTGGTTGGCGCAAAGACGGTGAATGGACCTTTGCCTTTGAGTGTCTCGACCAGGCCAGCGGCTTTGACAGCGGCCACCAGAGTGGTGTGATCGGCGGAATTGACTGCATTGTCGATGATGTCTTTGGAAGGCATCATGCTTTGTCCGCCCACCATGACGTCAGCCGTACTTGCGGCATAGGCCAGGTTTGCGGAGGCGATGGAAGCGGTGATGAGAAGAGCGTAACTAAGTTTGCGCATGGCAGTTCCTTTAAAAGTTGGACAGGCGAGGATTACCTGAACATATACGGGAACTTCCGAAGGCCGGATTCAACGATTTTAAAAATCGTTTTTACATGCGCACGGACGTCCGGGAAAACAGCCGCACGATGCGCTACAATCTCCCCCGCAAAGAATGCGCAAAATCGGCACGCAGCTGCCTGCGGTCCTGCATGCATGATGTCAACGCCGGTCGCGGCTTACGCTTTTTTAACGCACATCAGAATTGACTCCAGCAGATCGGCAGCTTCCCCGCAGCGCGCGAGCGTTTTATCGGACAACATGAAAAACAAACAATCCTTCGTTCCAGCAGTCGCTGCCCTCGTATGCAATGCCTTCATCTGGGGCCTTACCTGGTGGCCCCTGAAAGAACTGCAGCTGCTGGGCTGGCATCCGCTGTGGTCGACCACAGCCATTTTCGCTCTCGCCACCACGGCATTTGTGCTGTTCAATCCGAAAGCGATTTCCCGTCTGCGCGAGTCGCCGGTTCTGTGGCTGATTGCGTTTGCTGCCGGCGTCACCAATGGCGCCTTCAACTGGGGCGTGGCAATCGGCGACGTGGTGCGCGTCATCCTGCTGTTCTATCTGATGCCGGTGTGGGCGGTGCTGCTGGCACGCCTGCTGCTCAAGGAACCGATTTCCGGATTTGCCGTCTTGCGCATCGTGTTGGCCCTGGCCGGCGCCGCACTTGTGCTGCGGCCCGACGGCGGCGGACTTCCCCTGCCTTCGAATCTCGCCGATTGGCTCGGCTTGCTTGGCGGCGTGGCCTTCGCGCTGAATAATGTGCTGATTCGACGTGCCGCCCATCTACCGCAGGAGGGCCGGGCGCTGGCAATGTTTATCGGCGGCCTGCTGATTCCGGCGCTGGTGGCGAGCGCAATGAGCGCAGCCGGCAGCATCGCCATGCCATCGGCGTTCGTCGGCAATGCAGCCTTGTTGCTGGCGGGACTGGGACTGGCCATACTGATTGCAAACCTTGCATTGCAGTTCGGTGCGGCACAGCTGCCGGCCAATATCACCGCTGTCGTCATGCTGGTTGAAGTGGTGTTCGCCGCTGGTTCCACCGTGCTTGTCAACGGCACCGCGCCGACAATACCGATGATCGCGGGAGGTGTGCTGATACTGACTGCGTCGGCGCTGTCGGCGCTGGAAGGGCGGCGCCGAACCGACCAGAAACGGAACGCCTAGCCGCCGTATTCCGGCCGTTTAGGCGTGAAGATATCGAGATTCAATACTTCCTCATCGCCGACAACTTCACCCCAGTGCATCGTATTCGGCGGCACAACCAGTAATCCGCCAGCGCCGAGCAGGATGGCTTCTTCGCCGATATGAAACCGGATCTGTCCGGCCAGGATATAGACGATCTGCTCGTTCGGATGTTCATGCGGCTTTGGCTCATGACCGGGGGCGAGGCGATGCAGCGCCAGTGTTGCGCCCTCACCCGCAAACGATTTGCGATCCACGCCCTCGCGTACCGGCGTCCAGGGAATCGCATTCCAGTCAACCTGATGCACATTCATATTCGTCTCCATCGTTAATGTTATTTCACTTTTTGCCAAACAGGCCCATTGGCCGGATCGTAATGAACACCAGCAGGATCGACAATGCCGCGATGTTCTTGAAGCCGGAACCGAGCGTGACGATCGCAATCGCCTGCGCCAGCCCGAGCAGTATTCCGCCAATGAAGGCGCCACCCGGATTGCCGAAGCCGCCGACGATCGCCGCGATGAAACCGCTGATCGCAAAGGAGACGCCGACATTAAACGCCGTGAATTGCGTCGGCGTGATCAGTACGCCAGCAATCGCGCCCAGTCCCGCCGACAGCGCAAATGCATAGGCCAGCATTCTCGATACCGGAATCCCCTGCAGCGCCGCCGCCTCGCGGTTGATCGAACACGCGCGCATCGCGCGTCCAACCCGGGTGCGCGCAAAAAACAGCGCCAGCAATGCGACCAGCAATAGCGAGGTGAAGGCAATCGAAATCAGCTGATAACTGATCGCGACTTTCCCTATCATCAGCGGCGGCAAGTCTATGAAGTTGGGCAAGGTCTTCGGCTGGTCGCCCGCGGTCAGCAAGGTCGCCCGCTCGACCACGATCTGCACCGCGAGCGTGGCGAGGATCATCACGAACGGCGTGGCGTTGCGATGCCATAGCGGCCGCACCACAAAACGTTCGACCAGCACGCCCAGGCACGCCACCAGGGCGGTGGCAATGATGGCCGAGGTGAACAGCGACAGTCCCGCACGCGTCAGCAATGCATGGGTGATCATGCCACCCAACATCACGAAAGCACCCTGCGCGAAATTGACGATGCCGCTGGCGTTGTAGATGACGCAGTAGCCGATGCCGATCAGCCCGAACACACATCCTATGCCGATGCCGGAAACAATGGTCTGGGCGATGAAAGAGAGATCAGGCATATTCGACTCCTCCCAGATAGGCATCGAGAACCTGTGGATCCTTCTGCACGTCGAGCGGCGTTCCTTCCGCGATTTTCTTGCCGAAATCGATCACGATGACCTTGCTTGCGATATCCATGACCAGGCTCATGTCGTGTTCAATGATGAGCACGCTGATGCCGCGCTTGACGATTTCGCCGATGATTTTTGCCAGGTGGCCGGTCTCTTCCCGGTTCAGGCCGGCAGCCGGCTCATCGAGTAGCAGAAGCCTGGGTTTGGTCGCCAGCGCGCGCGCCACTTCAAGTAGCCGCTGCTGGCCATAGGTCAGCTCGGTGGCGCCGAATTCCGCGCGGTCGCCGAGGCCAACGAAGGCCAGCAGTTCGCGCGCATTGGCATCGACGGCCAGCGCCTCTTCGCGCGAGCGGCGCCCGCGCATCAGCGCCGACCAGACGCCGCCCGAGCTTTGCAGATGTGACCCGACCCGGACATTGCCCAAGGCTGTCAGCTCCGGGAACAGCTGTACCAGCTGAAAGGTCCGGACCAGGCCTTTGGCAGCCACCACGGCGACCGGCAAACCGGTGATCGCATCGCCGTTGAAAACGACACTGCCCTCGGTCGGCGGCTGGAATCCGGAGATCACATTGAACAGCGTCGTCTTGCCCGCGCCGTTGGGTCCGATGATCGCGCTGATTTCGCCGGCCTCGATGGAGAAGCTGACGTTATCGACCGCGGTGAGGCCGCCGAATTTTTTTGTCACGCCGATGAGTTCCAGTATTTTCACTTGCCACCCTTTGGACGCAGGCGGAACAATGAAGCCACGCCCTTCGGTGCATAAATCAGAATGAGGATCAGCGCGGCGCCATATGCCAGGTCCTGGTAATCCTTGAAGCCGCGGAACGTCTCGGGCAGAAGGCTGACGATCAGGGCGCCGAACAGCGGACCGAAGATCGAACCGATGCCGCCGACGTAGAGCATCATGAAGCCGGCGATCACCATGTGCAGGCCGAACACTTCCGGACTGACGAAGCCGACAAAATGCACCATCAGCGAGCCGGCGATCGCGGCGTAGACGGCGGCAATCACGAACGCCGCCAGCTTGTAATGCGAGACGTTGATCCCGAGCGCCCTGGCTGCGTCTTCGCTGCCGGCGATGGCGGCCAGCGCCATGCCGAAGCGCGATTCCTTCATCCGGTATGCCGCCAGCAAGGCGATGGCGAGAATCACGCTCAGGAAGATCAGCTGGTGGCGCGGCTCGACCAGTTCCCAGCGGCCGATGCCCAATGGCGGGATGCCGGAAATGCCCATGTAACCCTGGGTGACCGATTGCCATTCAACCGCGATCTCGTACACGATCAGGCCGAGCGCCAGCGTCGCCATGGCTAGGTAATGTCCGCGCAGCCGCAAGGCCGGATAACCGACCAGGAAGGCGACCACAACCGCACCGCAGATGCCGAGCGGCAGCGCGGCGATCGGCTCCCACTGGTAGGTCGCGGTCAGCACCGCCGATGTATAGCCGCTGAGCGCGGCAAACGCATTCTGGCCGAACGACACCTGGCCGGCGTAACCCATGAAAAAATTCAGGCCGGTGGCAAAAATGGCGTAGATCGCCGCAAAACTCAATACGGTAATCAGGTAGCCGCCGGAGATGTATGCGTAGGCATACAAGGCTACGGCCAGCACTGCCACCCCGTACCGTTTCATTTGATTCGAATCAAGCTGTCGCAAGATAGTACCTCGCAAGATCGTGCGGTGAACGGATCTGGTCGGGCGTCACTTCGGCAACCACACGACCGACCGACAGCAGATAGGCGCGCTTGGCCAGCTTCAGCGCCAGCGGCGCTTTCTGCTCGACCAGCAGCACGCTCAGGCCGGACTGGTTCAGGGTGCCCAGCGTGGCCAGGATTTCTTCCGCCAGGCGTGGCGCCAGACCCAGTGACGGCTCGTCCAGCAACAGCATTTTTGGCGCCGCCATCAAACCTCGGCCGATGGCCAGCATCTGCTGCTCACCACCGGACAGCGACCCGCCCAATTGTTTTTGCCTGTCCTTGAGGCGCGGGAAGAGATCAAAGACGCGCTCCAGGCGCGCCTTGATCTCCGCCTTGTCGCCGGCGAGATAAGCGCCCAGGTCGAGATTCTCCAGCACCGTCATCGGCCCGAATATGCCGCGGCCTTCCGGCACCAGGATGACCCCGCGCATGGTGCAGCCGCGGGGATCCGATGCCGGCAGGGGCGCGCCGGCGAAGGTGACGCTCCCTTCGCCCTGCACCAGACCCATGATCCGGCGCAGCAAGGTGGACTTGCCCGCGCCATTCGGGCCCAGCACCGCGACCAGCTCGCCCGACCCTACGTGCAAGTCGGTCGCATGCAAAGCTTCAATCTGACCGTAGCGCGCCGTCAGTCCCCTCACCTCGAGATTCGACTGGGATGGGTTGCTCACTTGACGATTTTCACTTTTCCGCCGGTGATCGTCGCCAGGAACAGCGGATTTTTGGTGACACCCTGGTGATTGGCCGGCGCGAAATCGTAGACGCCCGCAGTGCCCTGGTAACCGGTCACATTTTCAATCGCGTCGCGCACCTTGGCGCCTTCGAACGAATTTGCCTTCACGATCGCCGCCTGCATCACGAACACAGCGTCCCATCCGCGGCCAGCCCAGTTAGGATCACGCTCGCCATACTTGGCGCGCCATGGCACCAGAAAGTCGCCGATGGCCTTCTTCAGCGCACCTTCGGGCAATGCCTCCACCACTTGCGCAGGCGCGGCGACAAAGAAGAACTTGTCGCCCAGCACGTCTGCAACCGGCTTGAACACGTTCAGATCTTCAAGGCTGGTTAACAGCAGCGTCGACAAACCCAGTTGCTTGATGTTTTTTGCCGCCGTCAGCGTCGTGCCGCCAAGGCCGATTTTCAGGATGGCACCGGCGCCGGCGGAATTCATCTTGCCGATCTGTACGGAGAGATCAGGATCGTCGGTCTTGTACTGCTCGACGCCGACTATCTGGATGCCATAGGTCGCAGCAGCTTTCTCGGCGACTGTCTTTTGCAGGTTTGCGTAAGGAGAAGGATCGTGCAGCACGCCGATCTTGCGGATCTGGGTATTATCACGAAGATATTCGAGACGCCTTTCCACTTCGAAGCGTGCCGGCGGCAGTGTGCTGAAGGCCCACTTCAACTCGTCTTCCTTCGGCGGCAGGATCGAACACAGGATCATCGGGATCTGGGCGCGCGCCACGGCGCTGGCAGCGGCGAAATTACCGGCGGACACGCAGCCCGACAGGAAAATATTCACCTTGTCGCTGGTCATCATCTTGCGATAGACAATCACTGCCTCTTGCGGCTCGGAGCGATTGTCCTCGACGATGACTTCAAGCTTGCGGCCGTTGATGCCGCCCTTGGCATTGATCGCGTCGGCCGCCAGCTTCACGCCGTCGCTCCACGATCTGTCCACGGTCGCGGCGTAACCGGTCAGGCCGGCGGAAATGCCGATCTTGTAATTCTGGGCTGATGCAGGTGTCGCCGACATGACAAGAAACGCACCGGCAATCAGACCGCCGAGCGTCGTTTTCAGATTTACATAAGTCATTGTTGTCTCCTTTTATTGTGGACTGCTTTTTTACATCGCTTTTCCAAAACCGCCGCCACCCGGTGTTGCAAGGTTGACGACGTCATTCGCCTGCAACAAAACTTTGCGCGCCTCTTTAAACGGCTTGTCATTCACCACGAAGCGCCCCGCCGCTCCCGGCTCACCGCCCTCCAGTCCTTCAGGACCTTTTTCCAGACGGCTTGGCACTGCATTGAGCAGCCATGGATGGGAAGTGCGCATGTGGAACCGGATGATCTGTCCATCGCCGCCCTGCTGGCGGCCCGCTCCTCCGGAGCCGATGCGCAATTCCTTCTGGTCGAACACGATCGGAATGACCGCCTCCATGATTTCAATCGGCACCGCGCCGACACCGGTCGGATAGGCGGTAGCGCTCGGGCCGGGCTTGGTCTTGCGCGCGCCCATGCCACCGGAATAATTGAACATCGACGACGTGAATGCCTCGCCGTCATTGCGTTTTCCCTGGATCTGTATTGTCCATACGGCGCCCGCGCCTTCGGCCAGCACGCGGTCCGGGATGACCTGATGCAAGGCCTTCAGGATCGGCATCGGCACGTACATGCCGACCACGTGCCGGGCATTGACCGGAACCGGATATTCGCAGTTGACGATCGAGCCCTTGGGTGCGGTCACGAGGATAGGCGCCAGGCTGCCGTGATTATTCGGCAGGTCCGGATTCAGGCAGCTGCGGATGGCGAAGGTCGAGTACGCATGCGTGTAATTCATCACGACGTTGATGCCGGCCGCGCTGGGGCCGGAACTGCCGGCGAAGTCGATCAGGATCTCGCCCTTGACGTTGTCGATGGTGACGGCCGTCTTGAGCGTGATGATTTCACCGCCGGGAACGTCGAATTCGCTCTCTCCGAAGTAAGTCCCGGCCGGCAGCTTGCGGATCTCGGCACGCGTCGATTCTTCCGAGCGCCGGATGATTTCATCCGCCAGGTTTTCGATGTCGTCCAGGCCGTAACGCTTGCACATGGCAAGCAGACGCTCGCCGCCGGACTTGCCGCTGGAAACCTGCGCCGCGAGATCGCCGAATACATGATCGGGCGTGCGTACATTGCTGCGGATGATGTCATGTATCGTCTTGTTCGGCACGCCGCGTTCAAAGAACTTCAGCGGCGGAATCCACAGGCCTTCTTCATGGATGTCGCGCGCACCGGCGCCAATGCCATAGCCGCCGATATCGGTGTGATGGATGGTCGAGCCGACATAACCGACCAGCTTGCTGCCGTTGAAGATCGGCGACAGCAAGGTGATATCGAAGAAATGGCCGGCCGACAGCCAGGGATCGTTGGTGATGACAACGTCGCCCTCTTCCAGCTGGCCATCAAACAGACGGTGCAGATGGCCGCCGGCGGCCGCCAGCGAATTGATGTGGCCGGGGGTGCCGGTGTTGGCCTGCGCCACCATGCGGCCGCGGGCGTCGAACAGCGCACTGGCCAGATCGCCGGCTTCGCGCACGATCGGACTGAACGCGATACGCTGCAGGCTCTTCGCCTGTTCGCTCACGATACTGATGAGATTCGACCACAATATTTCCAGTTCTATGCCGTTCATGCTCAGTCCTTTAATTGTGCGACGATGCAGCCGAATTCATCCACTTGCGCGGTCCAGCCCGGCAAGATCACGATCGTTGTCTCGCGCTCTTCAATGATGACGGGGCCATCGATCTTCTGCCCTTTTCCGAGCGACATCCGATCATAGACCGGGACCATCTGGTCGTTATTCCACAAATGCACCTGGCGTGTGTTTTTCGGTTCGCCGTGCGTGGTGGGCAACACCAGCGCGGCATGGAAGGGCACCAGGGGACCGCGGGCCGTAAGCCGCCAGCTGACAACTTCGACCGGCACGTGTGAGGGTGTAAAGCCGTATTGCGCCTGGTAGGCAAGGTCAAACGTTTTTTTGATGGCGGCGGCGTCGTGTGTCTTGCGCGGATCGTTTTCCAGCGTGATGCTGACTTCATTCTGCTGGCCGAGATAACGGATGTCGGCGCCATAAATCAGGGTAATCTCCTGCGGATCGCAGCCCGCTGAAATCAGGGCGCTGCTTCCTTCCTCGCTCATTTCGTCGAACAGGCGATCCGCCCTCGCCCAGTCGGTGGCGTCAAGCATCCCGAGCGCGCTGCGCACGAGGTCAAGGCGAACCGGCGTCACCAGCGTGCCGAATGCCGACAGCACGCTGGCCTGCGGCGGGAAGATGACTGCCTTGCTTTGCAATAGCGAGCCCACTTCGCAGGCATGCACCGGGCCGGCGCCGCCGAAGGCAAACAGAGACAAGCCGCGATAGTCGACGCCGCGGTCGGTTGCGTGCGCGCGGGTGGCGCCCGCCATCGCTTCGGCCACGATCCGGTAGATGCCGCGTGCGGCCGACCGGGTATCGGTGCCGAGGCCGGCCGCAAGATTGGCAATCGCCGCTTCACTGGCTGCGCGATCAAGTTTCATGTCGCCGCCCAGGAAATTGTCAGCGTCCAGCAATCCGAGCAACAAATCGGCGTCCGTCACGGCAGCGCCCTTGCCGCCGCGTCCATAACAGGCCGGACCCGGCATCGCACCCGCACTCTTCGGGCCGACCTTCAACAGGCCGAGATCATCGACGTAGGCAAGGCTGCCGCCGCCGGCGCCGATTTCGATCATGTCGATTGACGGAATCGTGACCGGCATGCCGCTGCCTTCCTTGAAACGGTAGCGGCGGTCGACTTCAAACAGCCCGGTGATCAGGGGCCTGCAATGTTCGATCAGGCAAGCCTTGGCCGTGGTGCCGCCCATGTCGAAGGACATCAGCCGGTCCAGCCCGAGCACTTCGGCGTAATGACTGGCAGCCAGCGCACCGGCCGCCGGTCCGCTTTCAATCATGCGCACCGGATTGCGCCCTGCCACATCGGTGCCGATGATGCCGCCGGACGACAGCATGATCAGCGGCTCATTGGCGTAATTCTCACGCTTGAGCCGCTTCGCCAGCGCCTGCAGGTAAGGCTGCGAAATCGGCATGGTGAAGGCATTGATCGCCGTCGTCGATGCGCGCGGATATTCCCTGATCTGCGGCGCGATTTCCGATGACAGGGAGATGAACAGATCCGGCATCGCGGCGCGCAGCATGTCGCCGGCTATCCGCTCGTTTTCCGGATTGGCATAACTGTTGAGGAAGCAGACGGCAACCGCCTTCACCTCCAGCGCCTGCATTTGCGCGATGCACGCCTGGATGTCCTCTACCGATGGAATCTCCAGTATCGATCCATCCGACAGCGTGCGTTCGCCGATGCCGTAGGTCAGGTCGCGCGGCACCAGCGGCGGCTGGAATTCGATTTGCGGATCGTACATGTCGTAGCGGTGCTCGTTGCGTATCGACAGCACGTCGCGAAAGCCCTTGGTCACCAGCATCGCGGTTTTCAATCCCTTGCGCTCGATCAGCGCATTGGTCACGACCGTGGTCGCGTGCACCACAACACCATCGATGTCGCCCGGCCTCAGCTTCGCTTTTGCCAGCACCGAATCGACGCCGGCAAAAAAACCCTCCAGCAGGTCATGCGGTGTGGTCAGCGTCTTGTCGACCACAAGCTGGCCGTCTGAACCGCGCAAGACGATATCGGTAAAGGTGCCGCCAATGTCTACTGCAAGTGAATAAGTCAAACCTTTTCTCCTGTGGAGCGCGGTTGCAAACTGCCGAGTGCGCGGGATATCTGATGTGCAGCGTTGGCGACCAGGTCAATGAGTCCGGCTTCCGGTTTGGCCTGTATCAATTGGGTTGATCCTATGATCGCGATGGCGCCGGTATAGGCTTCGCGATGATCGAAAATCGGCGCCGCGAGCGCGTTGACGCCCCACATGACTTCATTCGCCGCCGTGGACCATCCGCATTTCCGGATCGCCTTGATATCCTTCTTCAGGACCAGCGTGCTTTTGATGGTGTGCGGCGTCCAGGCCCTGAGCGGTTCGTGCACATGGTTGTCGAACAGGTGCGGCGGGCCGAAGGCCAGCGCGAGTTTGCCGTGTGCAGTCGCGTGAAAATCCATCCTGGTGCCGGCCTTGACGCCGAACTCGACGACGGTCCTGCCCTGCAGCAGTTCGAGGGCGATGACTTCATCGTTTGTAAAGGTGGAGAGGGAAACTGCCAAGCCGGTCGCCTCGCGCAACAAGGACATCTCTTTGCGGGCAGCCGTCAGGATATTAAATCGTTCGCGCAGGGTTTCTCCCAGCACCATCAATTTGACGCCGGCCTCGTATCGATTGGTTTCCTGATCTTGCTGCGCAAAACCGTGTTTCACGAGCGCCTGGATGTGACGATAAATCGTCGCCTTGGAAGATTCGAAAACCTTGGCTAGTTCGGTGACGCCGACCGGCTTGCGGCTGGCGACCAGGTATTCCAGCAGAAACAGCGAAAGATCGACCGTACCTGTAGCTGCGTTGGCGCGCGTGCTTTTCCCAGCCACAGTGGCACTGGCTGAAGCTTGCTCCAAACGTGTCTCCGATGCGCTGGCTTTGGCCATCTGATTTTTGTTATATGTTTCATTAGTCGAAACAGCATTTCAAATATGGTAGCTGAGCAATTTTCGAGTGTCAACAAATTAAATTCTGACGAACAGGGACGGACCGGTGGCGAGTGGATTCCGTACTGCCAGAGGCAGTACGGCTCCCTTGAAAGGAAGTTGTCCTTCGTTAATTTTTTGCGTGAATGTGGTAAATTCCGGCGTAGAGAGATCGTCGGGGTAAGGCAGGAACAAGCGGGCATTTTCGCCGCGCGCATCAACGATGAGCGCCGACATGCCCGCTTGTTTTGCACACCCCTTGCCCAAACAGCCGCATATTTTTTATCGAAGCTTCCCCATGTCCCATCCCTCGCCGGGCACTGCAGATCGGCACGCTGGATTCGCCGCTATCGCACCATTTTTCCTGAGTTCCTTCGCGTGGAATTTTGCGCTTGGCATGACCTACCTCCTGATTCCGCTGTACGCACGCTCGCTGGGCATGGGCGGTGTGCAGATCGGCACCCTGGTCGCGCTGCCCGTTCTGTCCCAGATTGGCTTTACGCTGCTTGGAGGTGGCCTGACGGACCGCGTCGGCGGCAAGAATATGGCGATGGCGTCCTGCGTCCTGATGTGCGTCGGCAGCGCCATCTTCGTGCTGTCGTCCGGATTTGCGATGATGATGGTGGCGCAGTTCACGCTGATGACGGCGCGCGGCATTTTCTGGCCGGCGACCTGGGCGCTGGCGAGCGAGCTGCCAGGCAATGCCGGCCTGCAGATGGGGCGGCTTAACGGCGCGACCAATGCCGGACAGATTGCCGGCACGACCGCTGTCGGTTTCCTCATTGCGATTGCCGGTTATCGTGCCAGCTTCGCCACCATGGCGGCGGTCTGCTTCGCGGCGCTGGTGCTGAATCAACTCTACCGAACCAGTCCGCATGCACGGCGCACGTCACCCATGCTTGCCACCTACCGCATCCTGCTCGGGAAACGCTCAATGCACTACGGCATACTGTGCGCCTATATTTCCGCGCTGCCGGCATCCTTGTCCTTTTCGTTCTACCCCATCCTGCTGGTCGAACGCGGCCTTGATTCGGACACCACGGGCACCCTGATCTCGCTGCGTGCGGTGGGCGCCATCATTGCCGGTTTCATCGCCGGATATTTCATCACGCGAGTGCGCGGCATCCGCATGCCGCTGTTGTCGGCGATCGTGGTCGCGATGTCGGTGGCACTTGCAGCGGCGGTCTCGCACTTAGGCCTGATCGCCATCTTCCTGTTCCTGCTGGGGGCGGGGTCGGCCTTCATGACCGTGTATTTCCAGATGCTGATGGGCGCAGTCAGCAGCAAGGAAATGCGTGGATCGGCAATGGCGCTGGGCGGCCTCGGATGGAGTATTTCGCATCTCAGCACGCCGCTGGTAATGGGCGCTCTGCAGGACTGGATTGGACTGCAGACCGCCTTTTATGTGATGGGCGGATTCACACTCCTGTGCGGCGTCTTGCTGGTGCCGATGCAGCGCTGGGCGCTGGCGATGGAATCGCTGCCGGAAGACCGCGCGGCTTGATGCGCGGCCAACCTGCCCGGTTTTCTTACTTTTCGGCGTCGGCTTTCCGCTGGCCGGAGACGTGCTCGAAGGTCTCGTATGAACTGTCCTCTACCTCGTAGGTGGAGAGGTCTTTCAGGTTCAACAGGCCTTCATTGATGTAATCGTCCTCGACCTTCTTCGGCGACCCTTCCTGCGCACCTTCCTGTTTTACCGCCTTGACCGGGAAGCGCCAATAGACCTTATCGAGTTCCAGCCCGCAGGTTCTCTGCACATGGTCATTCAGGGTCATTTCCACAATGTGCGAAAGGCGAAAGCGCTTCATCGGCTCGGACTCGATGAATGCGGTATAGCTCTTTTTATCCGCCAGCCGATGGCTGCTTACGGAGACGGCAACACCGCTTTTCAGGAAATAGTCGGTGATCGCATTGGACACGCGCCTGATATTGCGCGCCTCGCTGCGTGACCTGTGCTTGAGAATGAAAACATATATCAGGATGGCGAGGAAATTCACCCCGACAAAATAGAGCAAGGTCAGGTCAAATGTGACTGTCATTGTCATCATTGTTGTCCGCCTCCGTTCGGCTTGCCTGAACCAGTTGAAGCCAAATACGCATTCCGCATTACTTTTTTTCCTCTTCTTTAGGTTCTTCCTCGTCCATTTCGAGGCCGAATTCAGGCGCCGCTTCCGCTTTCTCGCCGCGCGTGCCTCTCAACTTGACGTTCAGGCGCAGCTCATTGGCAGAGTCTGAATTCCTGATCGCTTCCTCGTAGCTGATATGACCCGCATCGTAAAGATCAAAGAGCGCCTGGTCAAATGTGCACATCCCGAGCTGCCGGGATTTTGCCATGATCTCCTTGATCGACTGGAAGCTTCCCTTGAATATCATTTCAGCAATGGTCGGTGTGTTCAGCAAAATCTCGATTGCCGCCTTCCGTCCCTTGCCATCTTCGGTGCGCACCAGCCGTTGCGACACAATTGCGCGCAGATTGGATGATAAGTCCATTAGCAACTGATTGCGTCGCTCTTCCGGAAAAAAATTGATGATGCGGTCCATCGTCTGGTTGGCATTGTTCGCGTGCAGCGTGCCCAGGCACAGATGTCCGGTTTCCGCGAATGCGATCGCATGCTCCATCGTCTCGGAGTCGCGAATCTCGCCGATCAGGATGACATCGGGCGACTGACGCAGGGTATTTTTAAGCGCATGGTGCCAGGACAAGGTATCGACACCCACCTCACGATGGGTCACCAGGCAGGATTTGTTCTTGTGAACGTACTCGATCGGATCCTCGACCGTGATGATGTGCCCCGAGGCGGCGCTGTTGCGATGATCGATCATGGCCGCCAAGGTGGTGGACTTGCCCGAGCCGGTCCCGCCGACCACCAGCACCAGGCCGCGCTTGGTCATCACCACGTCTTTCAGCACTTCTGGCAAGTCCAGTTTCTGAAAGGTCGGAATTTCGGAAGCGATGGTACGGATGACCATGCCCACCTGCTGCTGCTGGACAAAAACATTGACGCGAAAGCGGCAGACGTCGGGCAGCGAAATGGCAAAATTGCATTCCATTTCAGTCGCAAAGTCCGCGCGCTGCTTGTCATTCATCAGGCTATGCGCCAGCGACCTGGTGATGTCGCCCGTGAGTTTTTGCTGGGTCAGCGCCTTCATGCCGCCATGCGCTTTCACGCTCGGTGGAAAATCAGCAGAGATGAACAGGTCCGAACCGCCCATCTTGTGCATAGCCTTTAACAACCCATGCATGTAATCCCGTGATGGTTCAGAGCCTGAATTGGTTGACATGGCATAACCCTAATATTGTGAATGGCGTGGGGAATCCACTAATTGCAATATAGAAACTTTACAGGAATTCCAGTAGCGCCGGAACACATTCCCCAGTTAAATTTTAGAATAAACAATCAGACCCTTGGCCATCATGAATGCCGGCAAACTCGTTGTTTTCCGCAGCGTTGTGCGCGGGGTGAAATCGCACCTTTCTTCAAGGGAACCAAAAATCGTTATCATCTGTCCAACTTTCAGCACGCCATCTCGACAGATGAAACACCGTCAGCCGTTTTTATCTACAATTCCGCATTTGCCATCCGAAGGAAGTACCAATGCCACATCCTGGCAGAAACCTGCATATCGACAACATCAAGGCGGTATTGATCTTCCTCGTCGTATTCGGCCACATCATCGAACTCAACATCGCGAACGACAGCGCCACCAAATCGATATGGATTTTCATTTATTCATTTCACATGCCGATGTTTGCGCTTGTTTCCGGCATACTGTCGAAAGCGGTCCTGACTGAAAACCAGTCGAGTCAGATGGTCAGGAACATCATCGTGCCGCTCGTCGCCTTTGAAGTGCTGTACGAATGCCTCGAGTATTTCATTAGTGGAAAGACCAGCAACTATTTTTCATTGTTTGCGCCCTACTGGCTGCTCTGGTATTTGCTGAGCCTGCTGTGCTGGCGCCTGATGCTGTCGGTTTTTTCCAGGATGCGGTTTCCATTAACGATTGCGATTACGCTTGCACTGATCCTGAGCTACGCCGACAACACGGGATACTATCTCAGCATATCGAGAACGCTGACCTTCTTCCCATTCTTTTTTCTTGGCTGGAAACTGGGCACAGGTTTCCTGGCGACGGCGGACAAGCGGATGATGACTCTCAATGCCGGTGTTCTGATGGGCGCGCTGGCAATCGCTTTTACCGCACATTCCTGGGATTACCGCTGGCTGTATGGCAGTTATTCCCTGGCCAGCCTGGATATGGCCAACCCGACCGGCCTGGCGTATCAGCTGCTGCTGTTTGTGATGTCGACAGTGATTGGCCTGTCATTCATCAATCTGATTACACGCAGGGATATCGGGATTGCCGCGATGGGACAGAACTCGATGTTCATCTATCTGTGGCACGGATTTGCCGTCATCGCCTTGTCCAAGTCTGGCCTGCTTGACGACATTTTCCGCCTCAACAGCGCACTGTCGATGGGGATCATCGCGCTGATCACGTTCGCGATCATGATTGTCGCGTCCCATTCCTGGTGCATTTTCCTCACCCGGAAATGCATTCTCGATCCGCTGGCAAGCTTGTTTTTGAAGCGCGCGGATACGGAGCGTACGGCGGCGCCGGTGCAACCGATGAAGACACAGCTTACTCCGCCGTCATCCTGATTCCGGCAGCTCGGGCGCGCTGTCCCGCTCGCTGCGGAACGGATGTTTGCCCTCGCTGACCCGCTGGACGACCACATAAAACACCGGAATCACAAAAATCCCGATCACGGTGGCAAACAGCATGCCGAAGACCACCGCCGTTCCCATCGAACGGCGCGCGCCGGCGCCGGCGCCGGTAGCAATGGCGAGCGGCAAGGTGCCAAGAATGAAGGCGAAGGATGTCATCAGGATAGGACGCAATCGCAGCAGCGCACCCTGGCGGGCAGCGTCCAGGATGCTGGCGCCGCGATCACGCGCCAGCTTGGCGAATTCGACAATCAGAATCGCGTTTTTCGCCGCCAGTCCGATCAGCATGATCAAGCCGATCTGGGTATA
The DNA here is from genome assembly GCA_040387375.1 of Pseudomonadota bacterium. Taxonomy (GTDB): domain Bacteria; phylum Pseudomonadota; class Gammaproteobacteria; order Burkholderiales; family Burkholderiaceae_D; genus JAZKDW01. The sequence continues at coordinate 51,199 of JAZKDW010000008.1, read as the reverse complement.
GACATCATTGACCGACCCGCGCAGCGCCAGTCCGGTAAACGCACCCAGCACGCCAAACGGAATGACCAGCAGAATCGCCACCGGCATGGCCCAGCTTTCATACAATGCGGCCAGAACGAGGAACACGAAGAGCAGGGACATGGCAAAGATGTAAACAGTTTGACCGCCTGTCTGCTGTTCCTGATACGTGGCGCCAGTCCACTCATAAGCGTAACCCTGCGGCAGCCCGGCCGCCACTTCCTCCATCGCCCGCGCCGCCTGTCCCGAGCTGTAGCCGGGTGCGGGGCTGCCGGTAATGGTGGCGGCACGGTAGATGTTATAACGCTCGTAGAATTCCGGTCCGTTAATCGAGCGCGGCCGCAGTACCCCGCTCAGCGGAATCATGTCGCCGCTGGCGCTGCGGACAAAATAACGGCTGACGTCTTCCGGCTGGGAACGGGCGCCGCCCTCGGCCTGCATCTGCACCCTGAAGGTGCGTCCGTACAGGTTGAAGTCATTGACGTAATAACTCCCCATCAGCGCCTGCAGCGTGAAGAACACATCGTCGAGGGCCAGGCCGAAAGTCTTCACTTTCTCGCGATCGATTTCATATTCGATCTGCGGCGTGCGATCGTCATAGTTGGCGAAGACAAAACCCAGTTCCGGGCGCTTGCGTGCCTGGGCGGTTACCGTCTCCAGTACCTGCGCGAACTGCCTGGGATCGCCGCCGGTACGATCCTGCAGGATGAAATCGAAACCGCCGGTGGTGCCCATGCCGCGTATCGGCGGCGGGTTCAGCACCAGGGCGATGGCATCCTTGATTTCGCCATTGAAGCGGCTGGTCAGCTTGCCCAATATCGCATCGGCGCTTTCCTCGGACGCACTTCGCTCTTCCCAGGGCCGCAGCCGGATGAATATGGTCGCATTGTAGGACGTGCTCAAGCCGGTCAGCAGATTGAAGCCGGAAAGGGAGGCCACTCCCGAGACGCCGCGGGTTTCGCGCGCGATGCTGGTCAGTTGGGCCACTGCTTCATTCGTGCGCTCGAGCGATGCCCCCGCCGGCAGCTGCAGCACAGCGAACACGTATCCCTGGTCTTCGGGCGGCACCAGCCCGGTGGGACGCGACTGGATCAGGCCGTACAGCACGGCCAGCAGCACAAAGAAGGTAAGCGCGATCAGCGCCGCATGGCGCGCCAGATTCACCACCCACGAAGCGTAGCGCTGTGAAAAGGACTGAAAGCCGCGATTGAACCAATCAAAGAAGCGCCCCGCGCCGCCGCGCGGCATGCCATGCACGGCCGGCCGCAACAACAATGCGCACAAGGCCGGCGTCAGGGTCAGCGCCACCACCGCTGACAGCAACACCGAGGTCGCCAGCGTCAACGCAAACTGCCGGTACAGCTGGCCGGTCAGTCCGCCCAGGAAAGCGACCGGAATAAAAACGGCCGACAGCACCAGCGCAATGGCCACCACCGGACCGCCCACATCGGCCATGGCGGCCTTCGCCGCCTCCGGCGCGGAAGCATGTTCCGTATCGAGCCGGTGCTGCACCGCTTCGACCACCACGATGGCATCGTCGACCACGATGCCAATGGCGAGCACCAGGCCGAACAGGGTCAGCGTGTTGATGGAAAATCCGAATGCGGCAAATGCGGCGAAGGTGCCGATCAGCGATACCGGAATCGCCAGCATCGGGATCAGCGTTGCGCGCCAGGATTGCAGGAACAGGAACACTACGATCAACACCAGCACAATGGCTTCACCCAGGGTGATCAGCACCTCCTTGAGCGATTCCGTGACAAATGGCGTAGTCGTGTAGGGAATTGAATAGACCATGCCCGGCGGAAAACGCTGCGCCAGCGCGTCCATCGATTGCTTGACCTGCTGCGCGACCTGCAGCGCATTGGCATCCGGCTGCAGGAATATCCCAATGAACACGCCAGGTATGCCGTCTTCACGCACATTGATGCTGTAATCGGCGCCGCCCAGCTCGACCCGCGCCACATCCTTCAGATACACCAGCTCGCCTTCCGGCGCGGCGCGCACGATCATGTTTTCGTATTCGGAAACATTGACGAGGCGGCCTTGGATCGTTGCCGAATATTGCATCTGTTGCCCCGGCGGCACCGGCGGCGCCCCGATCCGGCCCGCCGGGGCCACTAGATTCTGTTCCCGTATCACGCGCTGGATATCGCCGGCTGTCACCGACAGCCGCGCCATCTTGTCCGGATCGAGCCAGATGCGCATGCTGTAGTCGCGAGCGCCGAACAGGCGCACCTGGCCGACGCCGGGAATGCGCGCCAGCGTATCCTGCACATTGAGCAACGCATAATTGCTCAGGAAGCTGGTGTCGAAGCGTCCCTGCGGTGAGGTCAATGCCAGCACTTCGAGAAAATCGGTCGATTGCTTGCGCACGGTGATGCCTTGCCGGATCACGTCGGCCGGCAGCGAACTCTGGGCGACGGAGACACGATTTTGCACATCGACAGCCGCCAGGTCCTGGTTGGTGCCCACCTCGAACGTGACGACCAAACTGTACGAGCCGTCGTTTGCGCTTTTGGAGTCCATGTAGATCATGCTCTTGACACCATTGACCTGCTGCTCCAGCGGCGCGGCGATCGACTGGTTGACGACATCGGCGTTCGCGCCTGGAAAGCTGGTGGACACCTGCACCTGCGGCGGCACGATTTGCGGATACTGTGAAATCGGCAGTCCGAATGCCGCCAGCGCACCGGCAAGCGTGATGATCAGCGAAATCACCATGGAAAAAACCGGCCGATCAATGAAGAAGTTGAACATTGCTCACTGGCCGGGTTGCGCTGCCCGCAGGGTTGGCCTGACCTGCATTCCAGGACGGATTTTCGACACGCCTTCCACCACCACCAGCTCGCCCGGCGCAAGGCCGCGGTCGACCACCCAGTTATTGCCGACCCGGGTGCTGACGCTGATATCGCGATAGCTTGCGCTGTTGTCCTGGCCCACCACAAACACGGAATGCTTGCCTTGCAACTCCTGCACGGCCTGCTGCGGTATCAATATTGCATTCGGGTCTTCCGGTTTCGGCACAATCACGTGCACGAACTGTCCGGACCTGAGTGTTCCTTGCGGATTGGGCACGGAAATCCGGACCTGCAGCGTTCCGCTCTTCGGGTCCACGGCGGCATCGACAAAATCGAGCGTGCCGCCATGCGGATAATCGCTGCCGTCGATCAGCTTCAGGCGGAATCGCGCCGTCCTGCTTTCCGGCACGCGCGGGTCGAATAGTGTTTTTAATTGAACCAGCGTCTGTTCGCTAATGGTGAAATTGACGTAGATCCGACCGGACGGGTAGACCGTGGTCAGCAGCGTCTCAGAGGCATTCACCAGGCCGCCGGGCTTGATCAGCGCCTTGCTGGCGGTTCCATCGCGCGGCGAGCGGATGTGGGTGTAACCGAGGTTCAGTTGCGCCTGCCGTACCTGCGCCTTGCCGGATTCCACCAGCGCCGCATCGGCACGCTCCCTGGCGATCGCTGTGTCCAGTTCCTGCCGGCTGATCGCACTTGAGGCCGCCAAGGGCCGCAGGCGCGCCAGGTTTTGGCGTGAATTGAGATAACTGGCCTGCGCCTGGCCCAGAGTGGCTTTCGCTTGCGCCAGCGCCGTGGCAAAGGGCTGTTGATCGATCACGAACAGCAGGTCGCCTGCTTTCACCGCGGCGCCATCGTTGAAGGCCTGGCGTTCCAGCGTGCCACCGACGCGGGACCGGATTTCAACCGCACCGACCGCTTCGGTTTGCGCTGCATACGATTCGGACAGTGTGAGCGGAACAGGCACCACCTTGATTACGGTTACCTCAGGCGGTGGCGTTGGCGGCGGTGCTTCATTATCCTTTTGCGTGCAGGCACACAACGCGGCAAACATTACCGATAATATTGCCAATTTGCCCAGCTCGACGATTGCCTGCATTTCATTCCCGAATCCCGCGCGGCGCACTGCTTCCCCTTGCATGATAGAGGGCACATCGCAATTGCCATGCCAGCCTTGCAGGAAAGATAAAGCAACGCACAGGCAGGACGAAAACGCTCACAAGCAAATGCGTTGCCGATAACACAAGGACTTGCGTTCCATATCCAAAAATTACCCGATAGCGGTAATCGTTACTAATCTGCCGCCGGACGAGCGAACGCAGATTGTTACAAGGACTTACGAAATGACACTGGATGTCGGCGCACGATTGCACTTAAATACAAGGATCACTCTGAGGGGACATATCATGTTCAATTCAATTGCATGGGCACTTGGCGGATTGTTCGCGAGCGCCGCAATGTTCGCCGCCCCGTCCGCAGCCGCGCGGGATAAGGTGGAATGGTCGATCAACGTTGGGGGCTCCGGCTATTATCCGCCCCCGCCTGCCTACGCCCCTCCTCCATCGATCATGTATCCGCCACCGCCGAGGGTGTATGTGCAACCCGTACCGGTCTATCCGTATGGACCGGTCGTCCGCTACGGCCAGCCGTATTATGGCGATCCTTATCCTTATGCATATCCTTATGGCTATCAGGACCGGCATTGGCGTGAGCGGCAGCACTGGGAACGCCGGCACCGGGAAGAGCAGTGGCGCGAGCACAGGCATCATGATCGGCATCGCCACTGATCATTTCATCCGCCGATCTTGCTGGTGGTATCGACCGGAATGGAAACTGTCAGCGTGGTTCCGCTGCCATCCCTGCTGTCGATCGTCAGCGCACCACCCAGGGTACTGATCCGTTCGCTGATGCCGAGCAGTCCGAAGCCGCTGCCTTTCCTGCGGCAGCCAGCGGGCATGCCTATGCCGTCATCCGCCACCCGCATGAGCAGCCTGCTTTCATCCGAACACAATGTAACGTTGACATGACTGGCCTGCGCGTGCCGCGAAACATTCACCAGCGACTCCTGCAGGATGCGGAACAAGGCGGTAGCGCGCTGTTCATCCAGGTCAAGATCCTGATTTTCAGACCACACGTTCAATTTGCACCGGATGCCGCTGCGACGCTGGAATTCTTTCAGTTGCCAATCGATCGCCGCATGCAATCCCAACTCCAGGACTGCGGGACGCAAATCGTTGATGATGGCCCGCACGGTCTTCATCGTCGCATCGATATGCCGCAGTGCGGCGGCAACTTTCTGATTGAGCCTCGGATGCGCGCCGGTACGTACATGCAACATTGACACATCAATACGCAAGGCCAGAAGATTCTGCCCGAGGTCATCATGAATCTCGCGCGCGATTCGCTTGCGCTCGTCCTCCTTGATGCTTTCCTGACGGGCCGCCAACTCTCGCAGCGCGTCTTCGGCCCGCTTGCGCTCTGCCCGTTCCAGCGCAAGATGTTCACGACATGTGCGTAGTTCTTTCGCTTGCTCCAGCACACGCATCTCCATGTCGTGCACATTCTTCCGACTGGTATTCAACGCCTCAACCTCTGATTCATGTTGGCCATCCCAAGCCAATCGCATTGGCTTGGAAAAAAACATGCCAATACGACAGTTCATCAAGTGACAAGTTCAGATGAAATTGGGTCAAGCGCCCGGCTGCGGACTTGTTTTTCCGTTCACATTAACCATCAGATAACAAAACTTTTTTTACAAAAAATATTTACACACGGAAACCAAACGCCATTATCTTACTCATATAATTCTTCAGTTCTTCACCTCATTTATTCAGTTAAGGTCATCGATGGAAAAGCTTCCGCAACAAAAGAAACCGTATTCCCTGTCAACAATTGCCAAGGCATATTCCGGCCCAATTACACATGTTGCATTGGCAGCAATAAGCGCGTGGATGATCGTGACCGGGTTAAAGGGCCTGGCAGGTTTTACTGTCAACTCCCTCACGGCATTTGCCGACCTGGTCGGTGTCATCCTTGTCGTTGCCCTCGCCCGCTGGTTCAACCTGAAACAAAACGCCAAGTAACCAAAGCAACGCCGGGAAGTTCCCGGCGTGACGCTGAATGTCGCGCGCCCGCAAGTCCTTCCAGTAAAACGCTGCATCGGCGTGGTTTTCCAATGTACAAAAATCCGGTTTGAGCAGACTCAACAGTCTTGCAAACCCATCATTCGCGCAGATCGAAATATGTGATGATGGTTTGTCCAGAACCATGCGGAAAATGTTTTGACTGATGCAGACGACCACGCCGTTCCGAATCAACATATTGCCGAACGCAGGCATGTGCAACTCGATCTCGAACAGTCTCATCATGAGTTGCAAAAAATGATCGCAGCGCTGCATACGATGCGCCAGCAAGAACAGCGACGCCTGGCGCATGACATGCACGATGACCTGGGACAACTGCTGGCCGCCATGAAAATCGATCTGGCGATGTTGCAACAGCAGCTGCCGCAAGACAATTTGGTATTGGACCAGCAGTTGCGCAGCCTGCATGAACTGGTTGACGCCATGGTGGTATCGGTACGCCGCATCATCGCCGATCTGCCACCGAAGATTTTTGACGAATTGAGCTTGTTCAAGGCACTGGAATGCCTGATTGAAAACTTCCAGAAACGCTACCAGATTCAATGCACGCTGAACCTCCCCGCGGACGAACCGCTGATCGAAAGAAAAATTGCCACATCGTTGTACCGGATCGTGCAGGAAGCGCTCAACAATGTACTCAAACATGCGCAGGCAAACAGCATCGATGTACAGCTTGTTATTCAGGAAGCCCTGCTTGTGCTGCGCATAAGTGACAACGGCAAGGGCATGGACCGGGACGACGTCAATAAGGCCGGCTCGTTCGGATTGATCGGCATGCGGGATCGGGTTGCCATGCTGGGTGGCGAAATGAACCTCGACAGCAGTCCGTTCACCGGAACAATCATCCTGATCAGCATTCCTTTGCCGCCAGCCCATCAATAAGCAAGGAGAACGACGCAGAGCGGCTGCAATTCGCCGTCACTGACATACCCCGGTGACGTGAATGCCGGCGCATTCTGAAAGGCTGATCTCATAACTGCGTGTCTTCTCCATTTCGTTTTGTCATCAAAATGCCCCACCACATTCCTGAGGTGAAATACGTGCGCTGAGAAATCGTCGATTGAAGTAAAGAATGATATAAAAACCACACATCTTTTTTATTTGTGCGGGTGGGATCGTCGCGTTTTATGCGGGAGTTGTGTATAAAGTTCTTTGCATTATGCGCACAGGCGGGGCACACATGAGAAATGAGATGATCGATCAGCGGGACTACAGTTCTACCCAGTCATCTGACTTCCTCACTGAGGTTTCCAATTTTCCATCAGACAAGATTTGCGCCTGGCTTTATGCGGTCATTCAGTCGGCCATGGATGGCGTGGTGATCATTGACGCGACCCGCCAAATCGTCTTGCTGAACAGGGAAGCCGAACGCATGTTTGGCTACACGGCAAAAGAGCTGCTGGGAAAACCGCTGGACATGCTGATCGCTACACGCTCCAGGCATGAGCATGGTTTGACCATGGCACGTTTTTTCGCCGCCAATTCCATCAAAAAAGAAATGGCGTCAAACGGATTTCAGATGGAGGGGATGCGCGCCAATGGCGAAGAATTTTCAATCAAGACGGTCGTCTCCCGGGTCAGGGTGCGCGGCGAATTATTTGTGGCGGTCATCTTGCGTGAGGCGGCGAATTCAGACTCGGCAACACTCAGGCGCGTTGCAGCAACCTTGCATTCGCGGCGGCGGGCGGCATCATCCCAGCAAGCGAATGAAGTCGAAAAAAGACGTATTTCAAGAGAGCTCTATGATGACCTGGGGCAAAGGTTAAGCGTTCTCAAGCTCGACATGGATTGGCTTGAAACAAGCATGCCGAATTCCGACAAGCGATCGCCCACGCGCATCGCACAGATGCAGGTTCTCCTGGACAACATCATCATCCGCACGAAAAGCATTGCGTCAAGTCTCCGCCCTCCGTTGCTGGACGACTTCGGTTTGTTGGCGGCCGTAAAGTGGGTGGCTGAGAATTTTCAGAAACGAACCGCAATCGCGTGCAAGGTAGAAAGCCACGGCATGACGATCAAGCCGGGGGACGCGATCGAATCGGCGATTTTCAGAGTAGTGCAGGAAGGATTGCTCAACATTGAACGGCATGCGCATGCGCGTCATGTCAATATTATTTTATGGCATACCAACAACCGGCTGGATGTCATCATCGAAGACAATGGCCTCGGCATGCCGATCGGCAGCGAAAATAAAATTGGCTGTTTTGGATTGATTGCCATGCAAGAGCGCATTTATAATTTAGGAGGCAGCATCAATATCAGCAACATTGATCCTCAAGGTGTCGGCATTCATGCCTCTGTTCCAGTTGAACTGTTCTCGTATCCGGTAAGTGCATCATGATCCGCATTGTCATTGCTGACGACCACACCATCATGCGCGAAGGCTTGAAGCGCATCCTGGACGGCGCCGACGATATCGAAGTAGTGGGCGAAGCAATCGATGGTTTCGAAGCGCTTTTGCAGGTCCGCAAAGGCGGGTTTGACCTGTTGATGCTCGATCTGTCGATGCCTGGACGCAGCGGCGTGGAACTGATCCGCCAAATCAAGGATGAGGTCCCGAAACTGCCGATCCTGGTATTGACGATGCATGAGGAAGAACAGTATGCGGTGCGAGCCATACGCGCAGGCGCACGCGGTTATCTCACCAAGGAAAGTGCCGGCACGCAGTTGGTGAGCGCGATCAGGAAGGTTGCTTCAGGCCGTCCGTATATCAGCCAGGAGGTCGCCGAGCAACTGGCAATGGATGCGATGCCATCGCATGAGAACTTGCCCCACAAACAGCTTTCCGATCGGGAATTTGAAGTATTCAGCCTGCTGGTCGGCGGCAAATCAATCACCGAAATTGCCGAGCTTTTGCACCTCAGCGTCAAAACCGTCAGTACCCACAAGACACGCATACTGCACAAGATGGGCATGCCTTCGCTGGCTGATCTTGTCCAGTATGCAGTCGCATACAGGCTGCTCACGCCGTTCAAGATGTAAGCTCCCGGGCGATCCCGCCGTTCCCATTCTGACCTGTTGTAGGAATCTACTTACAACTTGCACAGACCTCCTACATCTTGATTCAGCGCATCCCGATAGTAAATAACGGGTGCCGTTGCGATACTACTACCTTGTATTTCAAGCACGACTTAACACAGGACGTGTCTGACTATTTTCCTATCGGGAAAATCCTGCACATTCGAACAAGCATGCTGGCGTAAAAGTTTATTGAACGGATACCAAGATGACGGACATAAAAAATGTACTACGTCAGTCGCTGGATGAAGAGGTGACAGTTTACCCAGCTGTCGCTCTTGACCGTTTTTAACAAGTATTACTTCAATCTGAAATAGGAGATGACTATGTTGCCCGCGCAAATGTCTGAAATTCGTTCCGATTCTTCACCTTCGGCTTTGCATTCATCTTCACTGGAAGCAGGATGGCAGAGACAGGGAAAGCTTTGGTCAAATCTGAAAGAGTTATGTGATCTTCTGCGCATTCCGTCCGCATCGTCGGTTGCCAGTGAAGAATTTCTTTTCCAGCATGTGCAATTCAAGACAGGGCAACGAATTCATACAATCGGGCAACCTTTCGACACGCTGTATATCGTTCACTCCGGCTTTCTGAAAACAGTATTGATAGATGAGTTCGGCAACGAGCAAGTGCTGAGCTTTCCAATGAAAGGCGATCTGTTCGGCGTCGATGGCATTCATACCCGGCGCTACGCTTCCGAGGCAGTTGCCCTGTCCAACTGCGACCTGATCCTTCTTCCCTTCAAAAAATTTACGGCGCTGGGCAGGGCTCACATCGAACTGGAACATGCGATGTACAGCGTGATGAGCCGCGAACTGGTGCGTGAACAGAGCATGGTCAGCATGCTGGGCGCACTGAGCGCTGAAGCGAGGGTGGCGCGGTTCCTGGTATCGCTATCGGAGCGCTTCGCAGAAATGGGCTATTCCAGCAAACTGTTCAATTTGCGCATGACGCGCCATGAAATTGGCAGTTATCTCGGACTCACCCTGGAAACGGTCAGCCGCACGCTGTCCGCATTCAATGAGATTGGCTTGATTACCGTAGACCAGCGTTCCATCGGCATCAAGGACGTGGATGCGCTCAAAACCCTGCGGCGCTTGCCGCCGTCCAGCTCACGCGCCAAACAGGTGGCGTCCAAAAAGGCAAAACAACTCGCATCGGAAGCAGCATCAGCATCAGCATCAGCGTCGGCATCATCGGCACCAACAAAGTGGGAACAACTTGCCACAGCGTAGATTGCTTGAAGGACCTGTGATCTGACGTGAAGGACGGATCTGCAATGTCTCACCCTGCAAATCGCAGGGTAAGACATTGCAAGCCCGGGTCAGACCCGGGACATGCATCTGTACCCTGCGCCAGAAAATAACAAAATCCAGGAGCCCTGTCTGAAACATTGGGCTCTTTGAATTTCTGCCTTTATAGTTTAGTCGTGATTCGATGACTTGTTTATTTCCGGCGGTGCGCAGATGTGCTCTTGCGGTGTTCAGCGCTGGCTTCTTCATCAATGTGCTCTACGCTTTCCACCGTGCTCGTCGCAGCGTTGCCAACGGCATTCGCTGCATTTTCGAAAGTCGAGCGTGCCGCCACCATGTTTTTATTGGCAAGCGCAGCAACTTCCCTGAATGCGGATTCCCACACTGAAAACATGCCAGTCATTGGATTCAGCATCGCATCCTTGGCTTGTTCCTGGGCTGTTTCCAACGGTCTCGTTGCACTGCTCGTAGTCTTGGTCGTCAGCTGTTCGACATACTGCTGCATGGATTTACCAAGGTCATTCTGCATTTCTGCGAAAACCCGCATGATTTCCTTTTGATAATTGACAGCATTTTCTGGCCGATGAATCAAGCTCGGCTGCAAACTTGCAAGACCCTTCGGGTCGCGCGCCGCTGCCAATGCCTGCGCAAACCTGAGCTGGTCGGATACGGCGCGATGGGTTGCATCAATGATTACGCGGTCTATTTTTTCAGTGCCTGAAAACATGGCGTCGGCAAACTGCCGTGATGCCTCCAGTTGGGTCTGATACATATCCACGATGGGATTTAAAACACTTGTGCTTTGCATGATTACTCTCCTGGAAAATACGGGACAGGCATTGGAACGCAATGCCGCACAGGCGTGATGAAACTCATCACGTGACATAATTAATTCCATTAAGTTTGACATCCACCGACATTCGTGTTTTGACAGAACTCAAAAATTCTGCCTATGCAAAAATCTGGTGCGAATGGGCGAGTGGAAGACAAACCAAAAAAATATTCTAGGATACGGTTCTGCAGAATAAAAGCAGAATCAATGCAGTGTTTGACGCGGGCTCGCATCCTGCAACCAGGAGGTAGATCGGCGGTCTATAGAATACTAGTGGTGCTGGCATGTATCTGACAGACGGTGCGAAAACAATTCATTCAGCCTTTAAAGCGCATGCAAGTGCCAGTGCAAATCGTATTCAGGGAAATCACTCCTTCTGTGACCGCCGAAATGGAGATCCGGAAGCGTATCGACAAGCTGGAACGGTTTTGCCATGACATCGTCAGTTGCCGGGTAACGGTAGGACTCGAAAGCAAGCATAAAAATAATGGCAACCTTTTCAAGGTGCGGGTCGATGTCAGTGTCCCGGGCGATGTGATCGTCGCCGATAACCATCCCTTGAATGAAGACGTTTATGTCGCCATCCGGGATGCCTTCGATGCCATGATCCCTCAGCTCGAAAAATTTGTGCAGCGGCGCCGAGGTGAAGTGAAAAGTCATAACACTGCCCCGAAAGACCTGCAATAACGGCCATTGCCCCCCTGCAAACCGGTCTTCAACCCCCTTCAATGCAAAAATAATTTCTTTTGGGAATTATTTTCATGCGCTATGCAGTATGATCGGGACAATAATGCCAGCCAAAAGGGCCGCTTCCGTTCATACAGAGTGCCGATAGAGCCAAGGAATGCGATGAATAGCCTCTCAGCACACTGTGCCGCGACGCCCCATCTGGCAGCGTCAGGTCCATGCCGTCGACCTGACGGTTTTGAGATTCCGGACAAAATTGAAGGCGGTAAGCCGGGCGAATATCTGTCAGGGATGTCAATGAATTGCTTTTTAACAAATTCCCGGATAATCTCAGGCCACCTGAGACAGTTGGATCTGGCAGCCTTGAGGCCGGACAAATGAACATGGTGCGGAACCCGGGTTGGTTCTAATGTGATGCCGAACCTTCTGGGGGGGAAAGTAAAACACGCCAGGAAGGAAGAATAAATATATATTGCAGGATCTGGACCTGTTTCAGCATCCTCTCCAGCAGGGATTAGCCGGACCAATCGATCGGGAACCGATCAGTGCAGGAAAAAAGAAGAACCGATAGCGAGAGTGGGGATGGACGATATTTTAACCAAGGATGAAAACCGGCCCATGAAAAATGCGCTGGTGGTCGATGACGGTCTGGTCGAGCGCCTGCTTGGTAAAGCAATGCTCGAAAAGCTCGGATTTTCGGTATCGATGGCAGCCAGCGGCGAAGAAGCGCTGGAAATGATTTCCGGGAATCCGATCGATCTTGTACTCTGCGACATCGCCATGCCGGGCATGGATGGCCTCACCTTGCTCGATACCGCGCGGCTCAGTCCCAATGCCCCCTTGTTCATCATGTCCACCAACCACAATGATGCAGAGCATGCGCTGGCGTCGATCCGGCGCGGTGCCTATGGCTACCTGATCAAGCCGCTGCGCTTCGAACATTTGCGGGAAGCGGTCGACGAGGTGATGGCGAAATACCGGAACGATCAGGATTCCGCCCGCCAGGCGGAGAAACTGGCGCAGCTGGATCCCCTAACGGACCTGATGAACAAAGGCGAATTCTTGCGCCGCCTGTCCAATTATCTGCAAATGGGTACTGCCAGCGCCGGTCGTGGCGCGCTGATGCTGGTAAAGCTCAACGGACTGAATCACATCAATCACAGTTATGGCCGCGACACCGGCAACAAGGTATTGCAGTTTGCAGCGGCGGCGCTGGCGCGGCTGATCCGCCCGACGGATGTACTTTCACGTTTCAGCGGCGACCTGTTCGCCATTTATCTTGAAGGCGTCGCGCACTCGCAAGTAGAAGAAAGAATGATCGGCATCGTCGCCGATGTCGAGGAATGCAAGGTAATCCTGAATGATGAAGTATTCACCCTGAGCCTGCTGGTAGGCGGCGCCTGCACCGCTGACGAGCCGATAGAAGCAGAAGACCTGCTCAATCGGGCCGATTTTGCACTTCATCTGGCGCGCGAGCACAGCCGCAAGCGCATCCATATCTACACCGATGCCGACGAGGTCCACAAGCGCGAACTTTCACATCAGTTGAACACGCTGGCGCTGGTGCGCGCAGCACTCGATGATGAAACCCGCATGACCATGCTGTACCAGCCGATCATTCATCTGAAGACCGGCGTAACCAGTCATTTTGAAGCCTTGCTGCGGGTTGTAGACGATCAAGGCAAACCCTGCAATACGGGCGAACTGGTCAAGACCTGTGAAGTATTCGGTTTGATAGGACGACTCGACCGCGCCGTTGTGGACGCCTGTCTGAATCATATGAAACATCTGCCGGAACACGCCGGTGTTGCCATCAATATTTCTGGCAAGTCTATCGGCGACCCTGAGTTGCTGAAATTCATTGAAAACCGCATCGAATCGCTGAACCTCGACACGTCACGCATCATTTTCGAACTGACGGAAACCGCCGCGTTTTATAACCTGGGTGAGGTGCGGCATTTCGTGCAGCGGATAAAGAGCCTCGGCTGCCGTTTTGCGCTGGATGATTTCGGCGTCGGCTTTTCATCGTTTTACTACATCAAGGAACTCGACTTCGATTACCTGAAGCTCGATGGCTCGTTCATTGCCAAGCTGCCGCAAAATGCGCAGGACCAGGTGTTCGTGCGTGCGATGGTGCAGATATCCAAAGTGTTTGGCCTGACAGTGATCGCGGAATGGGTAGAAGACCAGGAAACCGTCGATCTGCTGCGCGAATTCGGTGTCGACATGGGGCAAGGTTATTATTTCGGCAAGCCCGCCCCGCTGGCCGCACTTTAACTCTTGGAGTAGCGGCGATTTCAGAGGTTATAATGACCGCGAAGTAAATCGCGGACGACGGGCAATGTGTTTCAATGCAGTACAACGATTGAAATCAACAAATTATCTGCCATCTTGCGGGCCGCTTTTTCTGCGGCCCGTTTCGTTTTAAGTACCCGCTCGGGATAAATTGTGAGATGGATGTGGTCCTGGCCGGATGTGATGCAAGGCGCCCGGGCCGCCGCAGTGCTAGCACTGCAAGGGCCGGGCAACGCCGCAGCGCGCCGGTCAGGGCCGCAGACACTCACAATTTATTCCGGGCGGGTACTTAAGTCCCCACCCGTTTTACTTCGGATTGCGCGCTACCGCACAGCGGATCGTGCTGTTTGATTCATGCCGGATCTTGTAAAAGATCCTGAAAATAGCCAACCCTGCCAGCCTCATGTCAAAGACTCAACAACGCAAGCCAATAGAAATCAAGATTTCAACCGTCGTCGCCGTCGCCGCGATCCTGCGCGATGCCGACATCAATGTGCTGGACCAGGCAATGCATGAAATGACGGGTGGCGAATCCGATTATTTCGATGATGAGTTTGCCATCCTGGATGTGGGACAGCTTGATGACCGGACCCGCCCCGACTGGGCGGCATTGATCAGCCTGTTCAAAGCCTACCGTCTGAATCCTGTCGCCGTGCGTCATGCCGCAACGGCCATGGAAGCCGATATCCTGGCGCACGGCCTCAGTCTGGACCTGGTTGCAAAACCTCGCCAGGAAGCAGTGGAGGCAGAGCCAACCGCTGCGCCTGCGCCGGCTGCCCTGCCTGTTGCGCCCGCACCCCGTGCCGCTTTCGCGCCAGCCATGTCTGGCACAATGATCATCGACACGCCGGTGCGCGCCGGCCAGCGCATTTATGCCCAAGGCTGCGACCTGATCGTGACAGCCGCCGTCAACAATGGCGCCGAACTGATTGCCGACGGCAGCATCCATGTATACGCGCCGTTGCGCGGCCGCGCGCTGGCCGGCGCCAGCGGCAATGCCGACGCCCGGATTTTTGCGCTGTCGATGGAAGCTGAACTGGTATCGATCGCAGGCATCTACCGTACCTTTGAAAATGGTTTACCCGAAGGCCTGGCACAGAGCCCGGCCCAGATCCGCCTGTCCGGCGACCGACTTGACGTGACGGCGATAAATACCGTGGCGCGGTCCTGATTACCCTGTTTTTTTATTAAGGAGTTTGTTTGTGGCAAAAATCATAGTCATCACGTCCGGCAAAGGCGGCGTCGGCAAAACCACCTCCAGCGCCAGTTTTGCATCAGGTCTTGCCTTGCGCGGACATAAAACCGCCGTTCTGGATTTCGACGTTGGCCTGCGCAACCTGGACCTGATCATGGGCTGTGAACGGCGCGTGGTCTATGACCTGATCAATGTGGTCAACAAGGAAGCCACCCTGAACCAGGCCCTGATCAAGGACAAGCATTGCGAAAACCTGTTCGTGCTGCCAGCCTCCCAGACCCGCGACAAGGATGCGTTGACCGAAGACGGCGTCGAGCGCGTATTGAATGATCTGGTCGCGATGGGATTCGAATACATCATCTGCGACTCGCCCGCCGGCATCGAACGCGGCGCCGTAATGGCGCTGACGTTTGCCGATGAGGCGATTATCGTGACCAATCCTGAAGTGTCCTCGGTACGCGACTCCGACCGTATCCTCGGCATTATCCAGGCCAAGTCGCGCCGCGCGCAAAATGGCGGCGAGCCTGTCAAGGAGCACCTGCTGATTACCCGCTACTCACCGAAACGGGTCGACGCCGGCGAGATGTTGTCTTATACCGATGTCCAGGAAATCCTGCGCATCCCGCTGATCGGCATCATCCCCGAATCGGAGTCTGTGCTGCACGCCTCCAACCAGGGCAATCCGGCCATCCATATCGAGGGCAGCGATGTCTCGCACGCTTATCTGGATGTGGTGTCCCGTTTTCTCGGCGAGGATGTTCCGATGCGCTTTACGAATTACGAAAAGCCCGGATTTTTCCAAAGAATTTTCAAAGGCAAGTGAGATGGCACTCCTATCCTTCTTATTCAATACCAAACCAAAGACTGCGAACGCCGCCAAGGAACGCCTTCAGATCATTATCGCGCGCGAGCGTAACGGCCGTGCCGGTCCGGATTTCCTGCCGGCGCTGCACAAGGAACTGATTGCCGTGATCTCGAAATATACCAATGTCAATGCAGACGACATCAAGATTTCGCTCGATCGCCAGGGCAATCTCGAAGTGCTGGATGTGAACGTGGTGCTGCCGGACGTCGTATCCGGCAAGTAAATGTCCTGCCATGAAACTGCATGGCATCGATTTCACCTCCGCCCCCACCCGGCGCAAGGCGATCACCATCGCCTCAGGCACGCTGGATGGGGACACGTTCCGGCTGGAGGAATTGAACGCATTGCATGATTTCGTGCAGTTCGATGCCTGGCTGCGCCGGCCGGGGCCATGGCTGGGCGCATTCGATTTCCCGTTTTCATTGCCACGCGAGCTGGTGGAAACCCTCGGCTGGCCTACCGAATGGGAAGCGCTGATTGGCCGCATTGCCTCGCTGTCCCGTGCCGAATTGCGCAGCACCTTCCAGGCGTTTTGTGATGCGCGGCCGGTCGGCCGCAAGTTTGCCCATCGCGCCACCGACCTTCCGGCCGGCTCGTCGTCGCCGATGAAGTGGGTCAATCCGCCGGTGGCTTATATGCTGCACGCAGGCGTGCCACGACTGCTGGCGGCGGGACTGTCGGTGTACACCATGCACGCAGGCGATCCATTGCGCACCGCATTCGAGGCTTATCCGGGCATGGTCGCGCGCTCCATCACCAGGTCATCCTACAAGAATGACGAGCGTGCCAAACAGACACCTGAACGGCGCAGCGCGCGTATCCAGATTGTCGACACCTTGCAAAGCGGTGCCTATCCACTCGGCATCCGCCTGGCTGCCGGCCCACATGCCGACGCCCTGATCGACGATGCCAGCGGCGACCTGCTCGATGCCGCCCTGTGCGGACTGCTTGCGGCCTGGGCATGGCAGCGTCGCGATGCGCAATTCGGCATGCCAGCGTTCGATCCGCTTGAGGGCTGGATCGTCGGGTGTTGAACGGAGGCCCTATGTTCGCTACCGAACTGAAATCCCGGCAACTTTGAATTAACGTGAGACATGGTCCGTGATCAATGTCACGTGTCCGAACTGACTCCTCACCCTCTTCAAAGGAAACATCATGGAAACACCAACTATTTTACCGGCAGGTCCAAACGGCGCAAACGGCACCTGGGAGAGCAAGGTTGATCATGCCAAATCCGGTGTCCACAATACGATCGACAAGGTGTCTGAAGCGGCACATCCTACGGTAGACAGCATTTCCGCTGGCGCCCACGCGACGGTTGACAAACTTTCCAGTTCGCTGACACAGGCTGCGGCAGTCCTTTCCGAAAAACTGGGCCAGTTGAAAGACGTGCAGGAAAATGTGATCGCCGACGCGCGCGTGCGTGTTCGTGACAAGCCGGTCACTTCGCTCGCCATCGCAGTTGCCGCCGGATTTCTGATTCGTCATCTGCTGCGCCTGCGTTAATTACAGCCAGGGAACGCAGACGCCTGCCGCCGGGCATGATCCGGCGGCGGCGTGGTGCTGCAGCAAAACTAGTCTGATCGAACAGGTCGCATACAGCAAGTGCTGAGGATGACGTGCCTGCTACAGGGAAAAGCCTTACTTTACCAGGAGTGGATATGTCCGCAATTCGTCCAATATGTGCAGCTTTTTTGATGGTCGCGCTACTTGCCGGCTGTGACAAAATTAACCAGCCGCCAAAACCGGTCTCATCGACCGCAGTAATAAACGACAGCGGCAAATCGGAAGCCCTGCCGCCAGGCGCGATGCCGGCCTCGGATGCGAGTATGAAGCCGGCTGCGCCGGATGCCTCCGCAGGTAAAACGTCAGATACGGCAAGCCAGGCTAGTCCCAAGGAATTGAGCAAGGCGGAAGAATCCGTCTCGATGCCGATGCCTGGACAAGTCAACAATCATTCGACGCCCGACCCCCTGAAAAAGCAATAACTCCGGGTTTCGGGCCTATGCAGGCCCCCCTCGCTTGCTGCCTGTCTCGTACCCTGAATTCCCGGTCTGGAATCACTGTCCCTGAAACAAGTCAGTGCAGGTTTGTTTGATCAAACGCGCCAATTGCAAAGAATACGGAGAATTTCCTGTATTTTTTTTATGGCTTGTTTGTCCAACCCTGATCTTTCATCACTGGAGATTTTTCCATGGAACCTCAGGATAAAGTAGAAGAGAAAGACCAGCCGCCGCAACAGCCTATGCTGGCGAAAGAGTCCGAGGGAGAAACTGTGTCTGAAGGCATGGCACCGGTTGCCCCCTCGAATGCCGTTGATGACAAACTCGCCAGCGCAGAAGCGAAGGCCGCGGAAATGGAAGACGCCTTTCTGCGCGCCAAGGCAGAACTGGAAAACCTGCGGCGCCGCGCGCGAGAAGACATCACGCGCACCAGCAAATTTGCCATTGAAGGATTCGCCGAATCGCTGGTGCCGGTCAAGGATAGCCTTGAGACCGCGCTTCGCGTTGATTCGCCCTCTGTCGACTCACTGAAGCAAGGTGTGCAAATGACGCTGAAGCAGATGGAAACAGCGTTTGAAAAAAATAGCCTGACCGAGATCAATCCGGTATCTGGGGAAAAACTGGACCCGATGAAACATCAGGCGATATCGATGGTGCCCGCAGAACAGAATCCGAACACCATTATCAGCGTACTGCAGAAGGGATACATGATTGCAGACCGCTTGCTGCGGCCCGCCCTGGTGACCGTCGCGCAGGAAAAGCAAGATGAAAAAAGCACGGACTCGCAATAGCCTACCGGCAGAGGGCAGAGAATAAACCGCGACAAGCCGCGCATTGCTGCGCGGCTTGCAGGAAAGCTGGAAAATTATTGAACGGTAAGTTGCTTGGCTTGACCCGATTCTTTTTTCGGCAAGCTCAGTTTCAATATTCCATCCTCGAGCCTTGCTTGCGCACCGTCTTCATTGACCTCGACCGGCAAGATGAACGTGCGTGAAAATTTCTTTATGGTGCGTTCCGCATACACCATGTTTTCGCCTTCCTTTTGCGCGCTTTCGCGTTTTGCCTCGGCTTCGATTGACACCCGCTGCCCATCAATCGATACCTTGACGTCTTCCTTTCTTACCCCTGGCACTTCCACTTCCACTTCAAAAGCATTATTCGTTTCCACTACATTGATCGGTGGTGCGATTGCCATATCCTGCGCCTGCCCTCCGGCCGCAAGTCCCGAATACGGCATAAATGGCGCGAGGAAATCCTGCATCATGTTTTCAACAACCCGTCCCAACTGATCATCGATAGGCATGGCACGAAGTCCAAGCCCGCGAGACGGCGCATTACGTCTGACGATATTCATAAAACCTCCTTTGGCTGACACACGAATCCTGACTGCTGCATGTACTGGTATAAGGCATCCGGCACCTGATTTCAAGAGCGTGGCACCGGAACTACTGTCGCGCTTGCGCAAGCTCAATTCCAACTTCCACAAGCCTTTCTCCATAGGGAGATTGGCTTCTTAATGAAGCACCCCGCCGGACGGCAGACCGGCCGCAGCGGAAGGGCGCGTAGGAATGCCCCGCTCTATGAAATTTTTCATCTTCAGCAAATCATCCTCGAGATCCCTCGCCGGATCGCGGCCTAGCAGCGCTGCAACGCTTTGCCCCATCGCGCCGACGGGCGGGCTGTAAGACATCTCCACGGTCGCACGGGTACCATGCTCCGTAGGCTCAAGATGCACCGAGCCGGCATTGTCGACCATGGCGCCCGGCTCGCTTTCCCAGGCCAGCCTGGTCGGCCGCACCGAGTCGGTCAGCACCGCATTCCACTCGATGCTGGTGCCCGCCGGCCCCTGAACAGTCCAGTGCGAACGTTGCTGCCCGAGATCGCGCACCTCTGTGACGTGCGACATGAAATGCGGGAAGTTCTGGTATTGGGTCCACACATCGAACACGGTTTCCGGCGAGGCGTCGATCTCGATCGTTTTCCGCACGTTCAGCATTTGTGTGCCTGCGCCCGCGCCGATCACCTGCACCAGATCAAGATTGAAGAGATTACGCGACAGCAGGCCGGCCCCAACGGCCGCCATGGCGATGCCGAGCGGCGAGCGTTGCTTCCAGCCGTAATACGCCATCAGGCCGCCGCCCACTGTCGCCACGATGCGGGCTGGCGGCCAGCTTTGCTGCATCAGCCCCGCCCTTGCCTTCGAGCGTCGCTTCCTGCCTTGCAGACCGGGCGTGCCGTTGGACTGGTCATGTACATCCAGTTCATCCCGCACGGCGGCAACGCCAGGAATCGCGCGCACCATGTCGATCAGCTGCGCGTACTCCCTGGCCAGGACCGGGCCGCTCAAGGTAATCTGACCCCGCCGCGCAACGACGTTTATCGAATGCGGGTTGGAAACGGCACGGCCCAGCCGGGAACGTACGCGTGCCTCCAGCACATGGTCGTCGATCGGCTTGTAATTACGCCGCTCCATCATCTGCCGCACGCGCGCCTGCAGTCCGGATAGCCGGTTGACCACGTCGTGCACCGCGGCATTGATGCCATCGCTGGTCTTGTTTGTGAAATGGCGCATCTGGTCCTGTGCCAATGCGCGACGCCGCCGTCCCTGCGCCGGATCCGCCAGATACATTGCCACAGCGCCCAGTGCCATGCCGCCCAGCCACTTCGTTATTTGAAAACTGCCCTCGGATTCCTGTTTCACGATGTTCTCCTGATTGTTCAAAGAGGTTTGGATACGCTTCATCCGCCACGACGGCATGACACCTTTTCAGGTCATTCATTGGCTCTCTCGCTCTGCTGCGGTTTTGAAAAATGCCGCAGAAACCAGTCCCTGGCAAGGGCAGCCACTGCATCGAGCGTGCCTGGCTCTTCAAACAAATGGGTTGCGCCCGGCACGATTTCAAAACGCTTCACGCTATGCAGGTCGGCGTACGCCGCGCGGTTCAGCCTGATAACCACGTCATCCAGACCACCGACCACCAGAAGTGTCGGCGCAACGACCTTTTGCAATGCACGCTGTCCCGCCAGATCAGGGCGTCCACCCCGCGATACAACCGCCGCAATCTCGCGTCCGCGCAACGCGGCCACCTGCAACGCAGCCGCGGCACCGGTACTGGCGCCGAACAATCCGAGCGGTATCGCGCCCGTCTTTTCGTGCTGCCGCAACCAGTCGACTGCCATATCAAGGCGCTGCGTCAGCAGGGTGATATCGAATCGCGCCTGAGCGGCCCGATCTTCCTGCTCTGTCAGCAAGTCAATCAACAATGTCGCAATGCCGGCGTTCTGAAGCACGCCGGCGACATGATTATTGCGCGGGCTGAAGCGGCTGCTGCCGCTGCCATGCGCGAAGAGAACCACGCCGGCCGCGTCCTCCGGCATTTCCAGCATGCCTTCCAATTGAGCGGAACCGGCCCTGATCCTGATTAGCTGCTTTTCCACTGCACTCACCATGGCTGTTTATCGAACAAGGTGGTTATGGATGGCTTACCTGCGGTATTGCTCACCACCACCCTCTTCACGCGCTTTATTGACGACGGCGCCAGGCGCATCGAAGCGCGCACCATGCGCATCCTGCGCCTGCGCAAGCAGTGTTTTCACTTCCTCGTCGCTAGTCTGGGTGAAATCCCGATACCACTGGCCTACCGCATTGAATGGCTCCGGCGTCCTCAGACAGATTACGTCGTCGGCCTGAGCGCGCATCCTGCTGCAAGTGTCCGCAGCGGCAACCGGTACGGCGACGACCAGGCGCGCCGGCTTTTTTTCGCGTAATGCCGACACCGCGGCCAGCATGGTCGAGCCGGTGGCAAGGCCATCATCGACCAGGATGATCGTGCGTCCCTGCAAATCCGGCAGCATGCGGCCTGCGCAATACAATTTTTCGCGGCGTTCGAGTTCATGCATTTCACGCTCGATGATCTCGTCGATGACATGATTGTCGATGCCGAACATTTCTACCGTATCCGGCTTCAGCACATACAAGCCACCGCTGGCAACCGCGCCCATCGCAAATTCTTCATACCCCGGCACGCCAAGTTTCCGCACCAGGAAAACATCGAGCGGAAGATCCAGGGCGCGCGCCACTGCAAAAGCCACGGGAACACCACCGCGCGGCAACGCCAGCACAATCACATCCGATCGGCCCCGATAAACGCTCAAGGGCTCAGCCAATAACTCTCCAGCCTGCAGTCGGTTTTCAAACAGCCGCTTGTCCAGTTTGTCCATTGATCCACCTCATTGTCTGCATGGGAAATCAAGGTCACCGAACTGATTGTTTGCGCAACTTTGCCCTTCATCGGCAAGCGTGCCACCACACTCAGCTCATGCTCTTTTGACCATACCGGCGCGGCAAAGATCACAAAAAAATCAGCAAACAAGACATGCATGTCCATTTGTCTTTTCCGTCCTGACAATCTTATTTCCTCATTGCAAGCAAAGTTTCTTCACTGCATGCATAATGCGACGCACCTTCAACCTTCCAGTCTGGAACTTCCTTGAACACCGTCATTCATACCCAGT
Organism: Pseudomonadota bacterium; assembly: GCA_040387375.1. GTDB lineage: Bacteria > Pseudomonadota > Gammaproteobacteria > Burkholderiales > Burkholderiaceae_D > JAZKDW01. The sequence continues at coordinate 28,574 of JAZKDW010000008.1, read as the reverse complement.
GCTTTTTACGAGAAAAACATTCATGAAAAGACTTTTCCTGCTTTTCATTGCGCTGTTCGTCAGTCAGGGCGCGCTTGCTCAATCCACCCGCTGCCCCGAACATTTTGCCGGTGGCGCATCACCGCAATTCATCAACCAGAAACTCGCTGCCAGAACCACCGCTCTTTGTTTCGAAGCATTCGCCGTGATGCATTCGGGAATCTCCCGCACGCCGATTTGGTCCGCCGAACACTTGACGGCAAACAGCGTCGAGGAGGCAAAATCTCTCAAGCGGCGCAATACCTTTCATCCGGAACATCGGATGCCGCGGGAAGATCGCGCGGAATTGCGTGACTATTCGGGATCGGGGCTGGATCGTGGCCATATGAGTCCGTCGGGGGACATGCCGAGCAGGAACGCGCAGTACGAAAGCTTTTCGCTGGCAAATATCGTCCCGCAGGACCCGAACAATAATCAGAATTTGTGGGTCGGTTTTGAAGAAGGCATCAGAGCGCTCGCACGCAATCGCGGTGAATTGTATGTAGTTACGGGACCCATGTTCGAAGGCAATTCGATTCAACGGCTTAATGGCCGTGTGCTGGTGCCGACACATTTGTTCAAGGCCGTATATGATCCGGTGAGTCAGCAGGCGGCAGCGTATGTCGCTCCCAATGCACCAGGGTCGGAATACCAGGTCGTATCGATAGCCGAACTGGAAAAGCGGCTGAGTATCAACCTGTTCCCGAAAATGCCGCCCGGCGTGAAGGACAATAAAATGGCGCTTCCCGAACCAAGACCACACGGCCGCCGGTTGCGGCAACCGCGATTCTGAAGAAACCGCAGCAATGCCATCCAATAGGAAAAATCATGCCGACGATCAAACCATTCCAGAATGAAGCCGACTCAATCATGATCGGCGACCTCACTGTCGAGAACCGGCTGGACCGCATCGAGATATATGGTTCCGCGCAAATCACCAGGGACAAGGCGGGACTGAAGCTGGCGAAGGAATTGAAAAAACTGGTCGATGCGACAGTGACCGCGCTTCAGGCAGAAGAGTTGCCTGAGCAGGTGCCAGTCAAACCGGCAGAAAATGTTGACAACCCATTCAAGTAAGCGGTCTTAGAGCGGTGTGCGAGTCAGTGTGCGGATGATGCGTGTTGATTTGGGGTGCAGGGCAAGGCGCGAGGAGCGCCGTGTGGCGAGCCACACAAGCGACGAGCAACGCCGCCATGCGCCCCAAAGCGGCACGCAGCGCCGTGCACTGATTCGCAAACCGCTCTATATCTCCCGGGGAAATACCTTTCCCGGCCGACTGGAAAACCGGCAAAAGGCATCCAGGGTTTCAAATTCCAGCTGTGCCGAACGGCCACCATACACATTCTGCTTGAGCCAGGCGAGTTCGTCCTTCATCAGGCCGCCTTCCAGCGTCTTGTGCCAGCATTTTTTATCGCCATCCCAGCGGTAGGCGCGTGCTTTCAGCAGCTCCTTGCTGTCGAACGGCGCCTTGATTGCATAGACCCGGTAATCCCTGGCGGCGGCGCGCAGCAGCAAAGCAGTCAGCGCCATGCCGCCCGATGCGGGCAATGGGCGCTGCAGTATCTCCAGCAAGGCCAGGCAGTCGGCCTGCGCACGGTGGGCATCGAAGAAGAAACCCAGACGGTAGGCCAGATACTCGAGCTTGGCCGATCCCAGCCCCTCGTCCGCCCAGTTGACCTGCTGGAATGAACAACCCCATGGCAATGACACGAACACCGGCAACCGGTCTTCCAGGAACGGGCGGTCGAATTGCGCATTGTGGGCAATCACCAGCGACACATCCTGCAATAGTGCTTCGACCTCTACATCGTCGATGTGCTTGCCGGCGACCATCTCGTCGGTAATGCCGTGCACCGCCGTCGAAGCGGCCGGGATCGGCATGCCGGGGTCTTCCAGTTCATCGTAGATGTCGGTGATGCGAAATACCTGGCCGCTGGCCGGATCGAATTCGAAGATGATCATCGCAAATTCGATGATGCGGTCCGCGTCCTTGTCGAGGCCGGTGGTTTCGGTGTCGACGATGGCGCCTTTCAACAAGGCGCGGCCATCGGGTTCGGCAAAATGGGTGCGCTCGGCGAGTCGCCGCAGCACGCGGAAGTCGGTGTTTTGTTCAAGGCGCCGGGCGAGCTGTTCTGCCTGATCGTGATCGTTCTCGCCGGATGGGGACATGGATTCCGCGCCTCATTACTATTTGGAAATAGCGTGAAGTATAACGGCAATCCCGGGATAAATACTCTGGCAATTGATCAATTCGCGCGAGAGGAAAGCGGTTTCAGGCGCAGCCAGTACCGCGGTGTTCAGGCACTGTGGTTCGCCCAGCGTTTGCCCAGCTTTCTGGTATTCGCGCTTATGGCCTGTTGCAGCCGTTCGAGCATGGTTTGCTCGCTACCCTGCTCCACCACGGCAGACAGTTCGTCACTCACCTGGCCAATAGTGGCAAGCAGGTTTTCCGCCAGCTTGTCGCCGACGCGCAGTACGTACTGCGATTTGAATCCCAGTTGCGCCGCCATCGCGCCGAGGTGCGCCGCCTGCATGCGGCCCGGATTGCTTTCGCCGCCGATATTGAAGGCGAATCGCTTCGACAAACCGGCATACATGGTGGTCGACATCAGGTCGTAAAACGGCGCCAGCCGCACGCCCTCCCTGGGTGTCTGCAGGATCGACAGGTTTTTCGCGTGGCTGTCGTTATTGCCGACATACAGATTGAAGAATACCCATTCCAGCAGGCGCTTGAGATCGACTGCGGGCACATTGTTTTGCTGAAGAAGCATGCGGCATCGCGCCAGATCCGGGCCGCCATCCGCTTCATATTTGATATCCGACGGCTTGCCGTCCAGTTGGCACAGATCCAGTTGATGCAGCCGCATCAATTCTCCATGCTGCCCCCCCAGTCGGTCATAACGCCTGACCAGGCAAGCCTTCACGACCGGTTGCCAGGATACTTCGGCGACACCCATACCAAGCTTTGTTGCCAGTTTCATCGCAAAGGTTTCATTTAGCGCCGAAGCCCAGACGTTGCGCAGCCGGACAATATCCGGCTTCAAGATATGTGTCGACGGCGCACTGCCCAAGGGAATCGAAGGCGAGCCGTCCGGCGCGATTGTCAGCAACATCTTGTCCTGGGCGCCGGCAAGTGAAATGCGTCCGCCTGCCGCATTCTGCGCCAGCAGCGGCGCCTCGGCCGGATTGCGCAGCGTGGCGGCAATCTCGGCCCATGTGGTGGGCCGATAGCGGGGCGCGACAGGTTTTTCACCTTGCGGCAGCAGGCTCAGGCCGCTGGCGGTGTCGCCGCCCACCGCGCTCAACAAACCAAAAACAGTCGTCGCATGCTGGCTGATGCCAAGGAAGCGGCGGATATCGCCTTCAGGCAGCAGGTTTTCAAAATAAGCGTAGACGAGTTCGCCTGCATGTTCTTGCGGGTGCAGGCCGATGGAAGGGGCAATCGGCTCCGCGACCGCCTGCTTCAACCAGCTGTCGGCGTAGCGGAACCTGAGCGCGGATTCATCGAACAGCGTGCCGACGAGCTGGCCGTTGCGGTAGACATCCAGTGCCCGTGCGGTGGCCATTAAGTACCCCCGCAAAATAAATTGTGAGTGTCTGCGGCCCTGAACGGCGCGCTGCCGCGTTGCCCGCCCCTTGCAGTGCTCGCACTGCGGCGGCCCGGGCGCCTTGCATCACATCCGTTCAGAACCACATCCATCTCCCAATTTATTCTGCGGGGGTACTTCGCCCAGTCCCTTCCTCTGCACGATGACTTCCAGCCCGAGCAGGTCGAGCACATCGAGCACCTTCTGCAATTGCAAGGTTGGCTTGCCTTTTTCCAGGTCGACCACAAAACGATTGCCGGTATTGGCCAGGCCGACAATATCGGCTTGCAGGATTTTTTGCGATGTCCGGTACTGCCGGATGAATTCCCCCAGTTCGCGGGAGGTGCGGATTTTTGCAGAAATCGCGCCATCCTCATCGATTCCTGCAGATGTTTTACCAGGCATTGTTTGCTCTCCAGCTGGAATAATAAATTACCGATCGGTAAAATTATATGCCAATAGCCGGGAAATGCAATGATAATTTACCGATCGGTAATTTATGGACTTTATACCGGCGCAAGCGAGTCCTGAATTACCGATCGGTAAAGTTAAATTGGATAGCCCCCAATGAAGCGATCCGCGTTATCCATAAAGCTGTCATACTATCGCCTTCCCCCGCCCAGCCAGTGCCGCGCCCCATGTCAGGCGCGCCTTCCAATACCAAAGCAGCCATGATGGAATCGCCAAAAAACCTATTTTCCTATTCCCGCCACCGCGCCACGCCGCTGAAGCCAGCGCCGTTTCTGCCGATGTCGCGCGCGGAAATGGACGTGCTTGGATGGGATTCCTGCGACGTGATCCTGGTGACCGGCGATGCCTACATCGACCATCCGAGCTTCGGCATGGCGCTGATCGGGCGCCTGCTGGAAGCGCAAGGTTTTCGGGTCGGCATCATCAGCCAGCCGGACTGGCTGTCCGCTGACGGTTTCCGTACACTGGGCAAACCGAACCTGTATTTCGGCATCACCGCCGGCAACATGGATTCGATGGTCAACCGGTATACCGCCGACCGCAAGATCCGCTCCGACGATGCCTACACGCCGAATGGCGAACCCAACAAGCGGCCCGACCGCGCGCTGGTGGTCTATGCGCAGCGGGCGCGCGAAGCTTATCCGGATGCCAATATCGTGGTCGGCAGCATTGAAGCCAGCCTGCGCCGCATCGCGCATTACGACTACTGGTCCGACAAGGTAAAACGCTCGGTGCTGCCCGACTCCAAGGCTGACATTCTGCTGTTCGGCAATGCCGAACGCGCGCTGGTGGCGCTGACCCACCGGATTGCCGCCGGCGAGCCGATCAAATCGATCCGCGATCTGCGTGGCACCGCGTTCATGGTGCCGCGTGGCTGGAAGCCGGCCGCAGACTGGGCCGAAGCAAATTCGACGCGGGTCGATACCCCCGGCCGCGTCGAGCCGCATCCCGATCCGTATGAAATGAAGTCCAAGGACACCGCCAGTTGTGCGACCGACGACAGCAAGCCGCTGGAAAAACCGGTGCTGATCCTGTCGCGCGAAGAACGCCAGGCCGCGCTGCGCGAAATCCGCGACAAGACCGTGGTGCGCCTGCCATCCTACGATGTGATCAAGGATGATCCGGTGCTGTACGCGCACGCCTCGCGCGTGTTCCACCTTGAGTCGAATCCCGGCAACGCGCGGGCGCTGGTGCAGGCCCATGGCGAGCGTGATGTCTGGCTCAATCCGCCGCCGCTGCCGCTGGCCATGGATGAGATGGATGGCGTGTACGACATGTCCTATGCGCGGGCGCCGCATCCGAGTTATGGCAAGGCCCGCATCCCGGCCTGGGATATGATCCGCTTCTCGGTCAACATCATGCGCGGCTGTTTTGGCGGCTGCACCTTCTGCTCGATCACCGAGCATGAAGGGCGCATCATCCAGAGCCGCTCCGAGCCGTCGATCCTGCGCGAGATCGAACTGATCCGCGACAAGACCAAAGGGTTTACCGGCACCATTTCCGACCTGGGCGGACCGACCGCGAACATGTACCGGCTGGCCTGCAAGGACAAGAAAATCGAGGAATCCTGCCGCCGCCTGTCGTGCGTCTATCCGACCATCTGCAGCAATCTCGGCACCGATCACAGCAAGCTGATCCAGCTGTACCGCAAGGCGCGCGCGATCCCCGGGGTCAAGAAAATCCTGGTCAGTTCCGGCCTGCGTTATGACCTGGCGGTACGCTCGCCGGAATATGTAAAAGAGCTGGTCACGCATCACGTCGGCGGCCTGCTGAAAATCGCGCCTGAACATTCCGAAGCAGGTCCGCTGTCGAAGATGATGAAGCCTGGCATGGGCGCCTACGACCAGTTCAAGGAAATGTTCGACCGCTTTTCGAAGGAAGCCGGCAAGGAGCAATACCTGATCCCGTATTTCATCGCCGCGCATCCGGGCACCACCGATGAGGACATGCTCAATCTGTCGCTGTGGCTGAAGAAAAACAACTTCCGTCTGGACCAGGTGCAGACCTTCATGCCGACGCCGATGGCGCTGGCGACGGCGATGTACCACACCCGCAAGAATCCGCTGCGCAAGGTCACCGAGGATTCGGAAACGGTCGAGACCGTCCGCACCGGAAAAATCCGCCGCCTGCATAAAGCCTTCCTGCGTTATCACGACCCGGCGAACTGGGACATCATTCGCGAGGCACTGCAGCGCATGGGACGGTCCGATCTGATCGGCAGCGGTGAACGGCATCTGGTGCCGCGGCATTCGGCGCCGACCGCCGGGCTAGTCGCAGTCGAGCGGCGCCGGGAAACGCCGGGCCCGAACAAGCTCGCGCAAAAATTCGGCCAGAACAAACCGCGTCCGGGCGGCGCGGTCGAGCGTCAGACAGCCAATAGCCGTGCTCCCCGCAAGGCTACGGCAAACACGCCGCGCGCCGGACGGAAATAGGTCTGCGGGGGAGCTGGTTTCTGTACTGCGGACTGAGGCGGCACCACTATCGGCGTCCTTCCGTGCTAGCGGGATATATCTCGACGCCTTCATACAAATCCCGCCAAACCTGACTCCAATAACCCTACCTACCCGAACTTCCTCACCGCATCGAGCGCCAGCCCGGCGCCGATACTGCCGAACAAATCCCCTTCCACACGCCGCGCGCCCGGCACCAGCTGCGTAATTTTCTCGCGCAATAAACGCACCCCGCTCGAGCCGCCGGTAAAAAATACGGTATCCACAGCATCGGCAGCCACACCTGCGTCCCGCAGCAAATTGGCGACGGTCTCTTCCACCGTGGTCGCCAGCTTGCCTATCGCCGCATCGAATGCAGGCCGGTTCAGGCTCAGGACCTCTCGCGGCGACAGGCGATCGAGATCGAGCTGCGTGAGCGCGGCATCTGACAGTGCGATCTTGCCCTCCTCCACTTTCAGGGCCAGCCAGTGGCCTTCACGGTGCTCGATCAAATTCAACAGGCGCTCGAACTTGCCAGGTTCGCAGGTATCGCGGTACACATCCTTGAGTTGCAGCCAGGCCTTCCGGGTGTACGCAAAATTGATCGTATGCCAGGTCGCCAGATTGAAATAGGTCGCGGACGGCACCTCGCTTCCGCTTTTCAGCAGGCTGCCCAGCCCCAGCAGCGGCATGACGCTGGACAAGCTCAGATATTTATCGAAATCGGTGCCGCCGATATGGACGCCGCCATTGGCAAGGATATCGTCGCGGCGATCGGCTTTGTCCGCGCGTTGCGGCGACAGCCGCACCAGCGAAAAGTCCGATGTACCACCACCGATATCCGCCACCAGCACCAGCTCTTCGCGCCCGATGCGCGACTCGTAATCGAATGCGGCGGCAATCGGTTCATATTGAAACGCGATGTCCTTAAAGCCGGCGCCGCGCGCGATGTCGGTCAGCGTATCTTCGGCCAGCTTGTCGGCGCCGGCATCACCGTCGATGAAAAAAACCGGCCGCCCGAAAACCGCGCTGGCAAACTGCCGGCCGGCCGCCTGCTCGGCACGCCGCTTCAGTTCACCGATGAATTGCTCCAGCAGGGTCCGGAACGGCAACGCACGGCCCAGCACTTCCGTCTGGCCGTCGATCAGGCTGGTGCCGAGCAGGCTTTTCAGCGAGCGCATCAGGCGGCCCTCATGACCGGCCAGATAATCGGCCAGCGCCGCGCGTCCGAAGCGCACTACATTGTCTTCGGCATTGAAGAACACGACGGAAGGCAAGGTGAGCTTGCCGTCTTCCAGTTGCAGCAATGCAGAATGTCCGGGCCGGCTCCAGCCGACGGTGGAATTGGACGTCCCGAAGTCGACGCCGCATGCATTTGCCATGACGATCTCTGATGATTTAAAAGGGCGCTTATCTTATTGCATGGCGCGGTGAATGTCTCCCTTTTCTTGACCGGCAATTCAGGAATTATTTTTCAGATGACTGTTCGATGTCTGAAAAAACCGACAAGGCATTGACGATGGCTGCGCCGCTCGCCGTATTATCGAAGATGCACCAAACGCGGCGGCCCATGCTTTGGTGATGGACAAGTTCCGCGGCAATCCCTCTCAGGGTTTCATCGGAATAGGATGAGTGATAGATGACCGGCGAGCCATGCAACCTGATGTAGACGGTGTCTTCGTAGATTGGCGGAGCAGGCTCCGCAACGATCGCGGGGTCGGCAACGACGCGCCCGACTTTCCACTTGGCCAGCGTGCCGGCGGCCTCGGAAGAAAACCAGGTAAGGTGCCGTGGTTCGCAGACGATTTCCATTTGCGCCAGGGAGCGCAATTCCCCAAAAAATTGTTCCGCCACCTGCGGATCATATTGCAATCGCGGCGGGAGCTGGACGAGCAGGCAGCCAAGTTTTTCTCCCAGATTGCCCGCGGCCTCCAGAAAAAAACGAAGCTCCTCATCGATGCCCTGAAGCTTCCGGTCATGCGTAATCGTGCGGGGTATTTTTAGTGAAAAACGAAACCCGTCTGGCACACTGTCGCACCACCGGGCATACGTTGCCGGACGATGCGGCCGGTAAAAGGAGGAGTTGATTTCGACAGCCGGAAACACCTTCGCATAACGTTCCAGATGTGTGCCTTCTGAAGGAAATCGATGCTGCTGCGGGCCCGGCAAACCTGAACCTGCGCAACCGATATAAATCGGTGCCACTACACGATGCTCGGCGACGGGAGCAAAATCCAGTGTCGATTGTCTCTTGGACATTTTTGATTCGCAAAGTTGATTTATTCAGGCAAGAACACAATAAGGACCCGCCCGGCAAAACCTATTTTAATGAATCATTACGATTGACGTCTGTGCGCGAGCTCTCATAAAAGTACCGGTTACAGGTCAGGCCTTACAAAGCCACAACAAATATGCCCCGCGTCGACGGGGCATATTTTTATATCGATTGATCAAGGGGCGGAGAGGATCTGTTTTAATGCAACTCGGCTGTTTGCCACAATAACGCCATGCTCATCCTGAATTTCTTCCTGAATTACACCGAACCCTTTTGCGGTCCAGTACACCCTGGAATGACCCTTGGTTGAATCCGGGGTCGTCAGCTTGCACACATTTTCAAACAGGCGGTTGCCCAATGTCAGATTTTCCAGGCCAATGAAGGTCAGCGTGATTGTTCTGTCAGTGATTGTGCTTGTGCCTGGGGGAGTGAGTTCAGTCTCGGTGTCGGTAAAATTGATTTCAATCGTTTCTCCTTGCGCCAGGTTCACCGGAATTTGCGCACGGTCTGAAAAGACTTTTTTGTAGCGCGCCTCGCCGTCCTGATCATATTCCATGAACCCCAGCAAACGGACAAAACCATCGCTGATGTTTTGATAATCCACGCCAGTGCGTACGCCGTCTGCAAATAACTTCACTTCGCCGAAAGCAGGCTTGCCTTCAAAGATCTCTTCGACGATCCAGGTCAGATTATCGTTGGATCTGACGTATTTAACCCCCGGCGTTAGTTCAAAACAATCGCCCAGTGCGTGGTAGGCATCGGATCCTCCGCCACCGCAGGATGCCAGCATGACACTCAATACCGCTGAGATGGACATTTTCCTTACAAATTGACTCATGATAAAAATTCTCTCGGTTTAGACAAATAAATGTGCTGATGCGCGGCTGATTCCAGGATCGTCCGATTGGAAAAACCGGAATTACCCATGAATGGCCGCACAGATTTCCCAAACAAAAATTTCCAAACAGGAAATCAGGCAGAAGATTATCGTTTTGCCATCAATTCGTCACGAACATTATTTAATATGCAATTATTAGTATATATTTAACAACTTATTGACATTCTAAAATTGCGGGATCTGTGCGGCACGGCTTGTCCAGCACCATGGAAAAAGTGGGAGAACGTGCGGCCCTGAAGGGTGTTTTGGCAGCAAGGCTCGCCGGCGATGAAAACCACCGATCGGCGTGGGCATGCGGGAAAAAAATCGGAAGGTCCCCGTGCGCTCGGGGACGAGCGCTTATGGCGCGGTGATGATTCTGGTCAGTTCAAATCCCGGGGAGTTTGGCACCTTGACGCCTTGCGTATCGCGCAGTTCCCGTTTGATTTCGCCGAAACCTTTCGCAAACCAGAACCAGTGCACTTCGGCTCGTTTTCTATGCTCCACGGCCTGAAAGATGCACACATTATCGAATCTGCGACCACCGAGCGTCAGGGTTTCAAATCCGGCGAAGCCGATGTCCCAGAAATGGGCACTTTGCGACGTAACTGGCGGTGGGCCGACTGTAGTGGTTACTTGCATGTAACGGTATGTTTCCGATTGATTGAGTGGCGCGTCAAGAGGGAAAGAAATGCTGCGAATAGAGGTAGTCAATAAGTTACCCATCTGATCATATGCCCTCTCGCCCAGGCTTTCAGTTGATAAATCGGTGTTTTGATAAATACCCCGATACCACCCATGTACCCGCGTATCATCCGGGCGCAAGAGGATTGCACCGAATGCCATCGTGCCATCGAATGTTTCCTGCACCAGCAGAGTTTTATGCATGTCGCTTCGTTCGAATTTTGTGCCTTTGCTCATCTCCATACATTCTTTCAATGAGTAATCGCCTGTGAGAGGATCAGGCAAAGGCACAGGTGGCACTGCGGGCGTTTGCACGTTGACAGTTGAACCTGATCCCGATTCCGACTCCGGCAACGACTCCGGAATGGATGTGGGCAGTAAGCCGCCGTCACCACAGCCAGACAGAATCACGGCCGACAAGAATATGAATAATGTGTTTTTTATAATATTTTTCATGCTATTTCCCCGACCGGTTGTTTTGCTTTTTTTATGTGGAAAAACGAAAATCTTTATCGGCGTTACCAATGGACATCTATGCGCTGCAAGTTGTAGCTATATGACTGCCTGTTCTCGAGAATTATTATCAAAAAGAAAACTATTACGTAGCGTAATTCCGAATTATTAAATTGTCATCATAATTATCATTTTTACACTATTTAATATCTTAAAAACAACTTAATTTGATTTAGCAACAACAAGACAGCCGGGATTTGCGATGGGTCCGTACGATGTTTGAACGTAGCGCTCTAAGTACCCATCGGGAATAAATTGTGAGATGGATGCGGGTCCAGTCGGATGCGATGCAAGGCGCCCGGGCCGCCGCAGTGCGAGCACCTCGGCGGCCCCACTGCAAGGGCCGGGCAACGCAGCAGCGCGCCGGCCCGACCCGCAGACGCTCATAATTTATTCCCGGTGGGTACTTAATAGCAGGACAGGATTCAAGCATGAGAGCAGCGCCCTCTCTGTCGGGATGGAGGCCTTAAATGAAAAAAGCCGACCTCTTGCAGTCGGCTTTTTCAAATTACGGATTTTCTTGCAGATATTGGTGGGAAGTGCTGGTTTCGAACCAGCGACCTATCGCGTGTGAGGCGATCGCTCTACCCCTGAGCTAACCTCCCGGGTCGGGCCGAATTATCGCACATATGATTGAGCGAATCAATTTGCCGTGATTGCGCGCCAGAGGCAACTGCCCCTGACTTCCTTGTCCAGGCTTTTCATCACCATCTCATGGTCGCCCAATTCCGCTTCGGTGGCTTGCAGCACGATGATTGCGGGTATCGGCGCCAGCGTGATGTCACTGCCGCCGGCAGCCTCCTCATCCATGGACAGGTCCATGCTCAGACTGTTCTGGCCGCGCGACATTGCCAGATAGACTTCCGCCAGCAGTTCCGCGTCCAGCAGGGCGCCATGCAGCGTGCGGTGTGCGTTCGAGATGCCATAACGGTCGCAGAGGGCATCAAGTGAATTGCGCTTGCCAGGGTGCATTTCCTTGGCCTGCAGCAGCGTGTCGGTGATTGTTCCCACGTGTTCGGCGAAGCGCGGAAAATTCAGCCTGGCGAACTCGGCATCCAGAAATCCGACGTCGAATGACGCATTGTGGATGATGATTTCGGCGCCGCTCAGGTAATCGCGCAATTCATTGGCGATCTCGGCAAATTTTGGCTTGTCGCTGAGGAAGTCGGTAGTCAGTCCATGCACCGCAAGTGCGCCCTCTTCCGAGTCACGCTCGGGATTGATGTACGCGTGAAAATTATTGCCGGTCAGGCGGCGATTGATCAGTTCAACGCAGCCGACTTCGATGATGCGGTCGCCGGAGCGCGGGTTGAGGCCAGTGGTTTCAGTATCGAGAACTACCAACCTGTTAGAATTTTTTTGTAAACCCACTTCCCGCTCCCCGCTTCGTTCGTTTGATTGCCTTCCTATAAAACAATACTATAAAAGCAGATATTTTTCATAAAACAATCTTGCATAAAGTGTAAACGTTGATTATGCGTCCATAAGAGTTGAGTTTTTTGTAAACATTACCAACAAAAAGGTGCCCTGATGCCCTTCAAAATAAAATCATTCATCGCGTCGAACGGCGAGCGGTTCTCCCAGATTTATGCCAGCGAAGAACTTGGATTTCCTTTGTTCTATCCAACTGCCTATGTTACCCGTAGCATCCGTCTGAAGGCCACGCATGAGAACCAAAAACCTGGGGATTATCTAAAGTGGCTCGCGAATGAGGTAATCCCGGACGCAGATAATCCCGAGATCGGCCAAATGATCACAATGCAGAACAGAAGGCTTCAAGAAAAGTTAGCCGCAAAAACGGGCTCCACATCCGCAACGGATCAAAAAAATGTGGAAAGCACCTATCTGAAAAGGCGCGAGAGCAACTGTTAGCATTATAGAGCAATCCCTCTGTAAAAACCTTCACAATAAAGACAAAGGCTTTCGCCTGCGCACAATCGTCATGCTTCGGATTCTGTACGAGACAAGGGGTCCGTCTCGATTCCCGACATGAATGCTTTCGGAAAAGCACATCTTTTCAAACGGAGTACGCGAAGGGTTTTCGACGAATCACGCGCGCTCTATCGGGTTGTGAAAATCGATCCCAATATCCATCATCGCGATGCCGCATTTCGCTGTTTCGCGCATCATATGAATGGGCCGCGGCAATACAACTGCGCTTTTGCTTAACGTACGAGCCGAAATTAATATACGGTTTTGCAGACGTCCTTTTTGTGCAAGGTCCAAGCTACCCTTTGAGGAAAATCAAACAGTTTTAGCTCTACACAAATCCAGGGTAGCGAGCAAGTCAAATAGAACTAAACTAAGTTCGTCGCCTAGAAATTTTTCATGAGGGTTCCGGCGCAAGCGATATGTTCCGGTAACAGCCAGGATCGAAGATCGCCAAGGACGCCCGGCTGCCGGTGCCGCATGGATGACTCTCGTTTCACCAAGGGCTATGGGTTATGCATGCCCCGTATATCTGCTCAGACGGAAAGGGACCGTTATGAGTAAAGGATCCGCCATGTATTTCCCGCTGAAGTTCTCAGATATCCGGCGTTCCATCACAGCGAATCCCTGCACGGCCGCAATCGCGATCATCGCCGGTTGCGGCAACTCATCTTCGCCGGAACGGACAACAGTTCGTCCAGCAAGTCGCTGCGCACTGGCCGGTCACCGTGAACCTGACGAACTCGGACCAGGTTGTCGGCAGCGAAATCGTGCAGGTGTATGCCGGCAAATTGCCCACGCTTCCCCGGCCACTTCAGCGCCTCTGGCTACGACGGGCCGCGCGGCGTTGGAGGTTCCACGAAACTGCTATCTACTTCATTCCCTTCGCTGAAAGCCTGCGCCCCCTTCTCGTCAACGCGAGCAATCGTTGCTCGCAAAGTCAAAGTTAATGTCAATTCAATTTAGGAGTGAATCATGAAAAAAATTTCTTCAATTCTTGCCTCGTTGGTATTTGTGGTCGTGAGCGGCGGCGATCCGCCGCCCGCACTCGCAGGCGTGCCGGCGCCAGTCAGTCCAGCAGCCGCGGCAGCGCAAGACAGTCCCGAATACATACAGTTTCTGGAACAGAACTCGATGCTGTTCCAGTCCGACCAGGTGGCCGACCGGATCTCCGGCATGGGGGTCCAGTGGCGGGAGGACTTCGGCGTGCCCGAGCCATTGAAGCTCGTGCAGCTCGCCTCAACGTGGCTGCTGCGCTATCCCGCCTCCGAGATCACGCCGGAGAGCGCCTCCGTCGTCAGGTCGTGGTCCGATCCGGCGTTCTGGGCTGCAGCCGGCGACATCGGAATCGAACTCATGCGGACCAATCCGACCCAACGCGCAGGCGGAATCCGGGGCACGGAGTTCACTCCGACGATCGACGGCTATTTCGACCGCATCGGACTCGACACCGCACCGGAGATCGGAACCGATGAGGAATACCGGCAGATGGTCGCGAATGCGCGACAGAACGGCGCGGTCATCGGCAGCGACCTCGTGCCTCTGCACTCGGGCCTCGGGCCCGACTTCCGGCTCGCCCAGCGAGCGTACAAGGACTATCCCGGCCTGTATAACATGGTCCAGATCGCGCCGGAGCATTGGGGACTCCTGCCGCCGGTCGACGACATCTGGGGCATGGCACACGTCTCGCGCGAAGCCGCCGCGCAGCTCAAGGAGCTTGGATACATACCCGGCAACATCAATTCGGCGGACGCCGATCCGCAAGCGGAGACCTGGAGCGGCTGGAGCGCGACGCCGGCAATCGTCGGCGTCGACGGCCAGACGCGGCGCTGGGTCTTTCTGCACGTCTTCAAGCCGGCCCAGCCGACGTACAACTGGCTCGATCCATCCTATGCCGCTCGCCGCGTGAACTTCGGCGACCTCGCGCACAACCTCATTGACCGCGGTGTACCGGTGGTCCGTCTCGATGCCGATACCTTCCTCGGGCTCGAGCCGCAGAAGGACAATGATATGGCGTCGACGTACCTCACTCCGCTCGCGAACGTGTCCACGACCGATATCTCGATGGCGGCCCGCAAGCTCGGCGGATTCACATACCAGGAGTTCGCCGCACCACTCGAGACGCTCAAGCAGTTCGCCGAGAACGGTCCGGACATGTCGTACGACTTCTTCACGCGCGCTGAGGCCCTCTATGGGCTGATCAATGGGGACGCGCTGCCGCTGCGGCTCGCGCATCACTTCATGCTCGACGCGGGCGTACAGTCCAGCACGCTGGTTCACGACCTGCAGAATCACGACGAGATTACGTTTCAGCTGTTCGAGCTCGGCTCCCACGGCGATTTCGACTTCGAGGGCCGCCAACTCAACGGCCAGCAGCTCAAGGGGCAGATCCTCGACACCATGCGCTCGACCGTGGGCGCTGCGCCCTACAATCGGCTGTATCGCCCGGAACAGGACGGTGTCGCCACCACCTTCGCCGGGTTCATCGCTCCCGCGCTCGGTGTCACAGACCCGTACAACGCCACTCCCGAGCAGGTGGAGACCGTCCGGCGCGGGCATCTCCTGGTCGCGCACGCCAATGCCATGATTCCGGGCGTGTTCGCCCTCTCCTCCTGGGACCTCGTCGGGGCGCTGCCAATCCCGGTGGAGAGTGTTCCCGCCGATCTGACCGCAGGCGGGGACTGGCGCTGGATCAACCGCGGCGGGGTGGACCTGATGGACGCGAGCTCCAAGACGACCACGGCGGTGAGGGGGCTGCCGGAGGCGAAGTCGCTCTACGGGCCGCTGCCACAGCAGCTCCAGGACCCCAACTCGTTCGTGAGCCGGCTGAAGGCGATGCTCGCGGCGCGTGAGCAGCACCGCATCTCCGAAGCCACGATGAATGCCGTTCCGCCCGTCAACGATCCCGGCGTCGCCGTCCTCGTCATGACGCTCCCTGATTCGCAGAATCTCGCGGTCACTGCGCTCAACTACGGACGCAATGCGACGAGCGTCGAAGTGGATCTCACCCAGACCCCGCCGGGCATCCCGGCGGCGACGCTCGCGGGAGTGGGAACCGTCGATGTCATCTCCGGCCAGAGTGCAGGAGCGGTGTCTGCGACGGGCGGCCTCAAGATCGATCTGGAGGGCATCGCCGGACGCACGATCGTGGTTCAGCGTCAGCCGCAGGCGGCCCAGGCCAATTAGGCAAGAAGACCCCTCGCACCGATGGCGCCGCTAGTGATGCCATCGGTCGGGGGGCGTACTGTTTCTTTCGTTGGCAGACCGAAGCATGAAGACTTATCTGAATCGATTCCTGATCGCCTGCCTTGCCGTTCTGAGCCTTGGTTCGTACTCAGGAGGCGCTGGCGCAGCAGAGCGCGCTGATCCGTTCAAGCCACCGCTCTACTGGAGCGTGTACGAGTACCACATCGTGCGGCAGCAGCAGGAGGAAAACAGCACGCCGCTCAATCCCGCCACGAACGTGGAGAATTACATCCCGGAATCCGAGTTTCAGGCCGACATCGACTGGGTCGAGGCGAATCTCAAGCCGTATGGCTACGACATGGTGGCGATCGATGGCTGGGGCGACACGCTCAGGCTCAACGAGAACGGCTACCGCGCTTCGCACTCGCAGCATTGGGTGCACGACTACGCCTGGTGGTCCCAGCACCTGCGCTCCCGGGGCATGCGGCTCGGCATGTACGAGAACCCGCTGACAGTGCACGTCGCTCCAACGGATACGGAGACGAAGATCGTCGGGACCGACATTCCCGTCAGCACCCTCATCGATCCGTCCGAGCAGTCCGTGTTCAGGTGGGTGCATGTCGACCGGCCGGGGGCCGAGCAGTATGTGAAGGGGTACATCGCGTACTACGCGAACATGGGCATCGACCACCTGCGGGTCGACTTCCTCTCCTGGTACGAGAACGGGTTCGACCACTATCTCGGGCGGGTAGGGCCTGACCGGCCTCGCGAGCATTACGCGACGGCGCTTCGCTGGATGCGCGAGGCGGCCGACCAGTACGGCGTGTATCTCAGCTTCGCGATGCCGCATCTCTATGAAGAAGCCGCGCTCGAGCGCCAGTACGCCAACAGTTTCCGCATCAACGAGGACGTCGATTACGGCGAATGGTGGAAGTTCAGCGACAAGGACCGCGGACACCGTTTCCAAGACTGGTCACAGTGGGCGAACGCCGCCGATGGCTTCACCTACTGGTCCTATCTGTCGGGCCGCGAACGGGTGCGCCTCGATGGCGATTTCCTTCGGATGAATACGTTCTCGACGGACGTCGAGCGGCGCACCGTCATCTCCATGAACCTGATCGCGGGCGGGCCCATCGCGGCCGCCGACCGGCACGACACGATTGGCGACGACCTCTGGGTCTACCAGAACGAGGAGATGCTTGCGCTGAACGCGGACGGGTTCGTCGGCAAGCCGCGCTCGAACGATCCGACGAACGAGGCCAGCCAGATCTGGACGGGGCCGATGTCGAATGGCGACGTGATCGTCGGACTCTTCAACCGCGAATCGACTCCCAGGACACGATCGCTTTCGTTCGCCGACGCCGGCGTCCAGGGTGAGGCGGCCGTCAGGGATCTGGGGCAGCGCGCGCCGCTCCCCGCAATGAGCGCCATCTCCGTCGAGCTCGCGCCGCACGCGAGCATGATCCTGCGGCTCACACAGGGCGCGAGCACGACCTGCACTGCGCAAACCATCAAGCTCGACGCAATCGCGGACGTCGTCTACGGGAACCCCGGCCCCACGCTGTCGGCGACCGCTAGCTCCGGGCTGCCCGTGCAGTTCGAGGTCGCGCTCGGACCGGCGGAGATAAGCGGAAACCAGGCGCAGCCGACCGGCAAGTCCGGGATCGTCTACGTCGTCGCGAGCCAGCCGGGCGATGGCACGTGGTGCGCTGCAATTCCCGTAACGGGATCATTCGCGGTCACCGGCGGGCACCAGCCCGCGATGTACATCGGCGGAACCTTCACCAACTGGGCTCCGAACATCGAGATGCAGCTCAAGGGCGAGAAGTGGGTCGCGGAGACGGTGCGGATTCCGGCGGGCAACCACGAATTCAAGTTCGCGAATTCAAACGACTGGAGCAAGGACGACTGGGGCAATGCTCAAGGCTTCTCGGGCGTCGCGACGCTCACCACGGGCGGCGGCCCCAATATCCGGATCTCGGTTCCCGAAGGCGGCTTCTATCGGGTGATGTTCAACGATCTCACGCTCGAATATTCGATGCAGCAGGTGTCCCGCGGCATTTACTGAGAGCCTATCCCTGAATCGAGGTGGCCCATGAAAAACGTCGTTGCAGTTCTTGGAGCACGCTCTCCTCCAGGATTCCCGATACCTTCACGCGCCCTCATCTGCACGTTGCCCACG
Organism: Pseudomonadota bacterium; assembly: GCA_040387375.1. GTDB lineage: Bacteria > Pseudomonadota > Gammaproteobacteria > Burkholderiales > Burkholderiaceae_D > JAZKDW01. The sequence goes on along the minus strand of JAZKDW010000008.1, from coordinate 10,423 downwards.
ATCCGGCTCGTGGCGATCTTCTTCGGCCTTCTGCTCCTGAGCGCTGCTGCGGTGAAAGCTGAGGTTCAGACCTGGTCTCATCCGAACGGCGAGCCAAACGCCTCAACGGCCGTCGCGCCGGGGAACGTACGCAGCTCGACTGTGTATCAGGTGCATGTCGCGCCGGTGACGCAGCCTGGCCAGCTGCACGACTCCTTCGTCTACATGAGCATTCCTCGCAGCGGGCTCGGCAAGGTGGGCTACAGCGACGAAGACGGCGCCGAGTTCTCGGCGCAGGCCGGAATGACCATGAGCTGGTCGTCGTTCCTCCACGACGAGGACGTGTGGGTCTACGTGGAGCTCGTGCACGGGCCCGCACTCACTTCCGCGGACCAGGTGACGATCCGGCCGACGCGGTTCACCTTCCAGAAAGAGCTCGTGAACGAGAGAACCGTGCGGATACTCGTCCCGAGCGTCCCGGAGGGATTCCGCTTCTCGGTGGAATTCGACAGCCAGCAGATGACGAGTTACGAGGACCCGAACGGCGCATTGACGACCGAGCCCGCGGGCAATCGAGCGGTGCACACGGAGCCGCGCAACGGCCTCATGATCTTCGCCGAACGCATCCCGGTGGGCAGGGACGCCGCACGGCTGACGCCCGATCCCCAGTCGACCTCCTACACTATCCACTATCCCGCGGAAGGGCTGCTCTCGAACCTTGACGAGGTGACTGACCAGGTGATCTACTTCCGTCCAGGGACGTACTACATGGGCGGAAATCATCACGCGAATCTTCACCCGAACGTCCGTTGGATCTATCTGGCGCCCGGGGCATACGTGAAGGGCGCGTTCCAGTTCCATGCTTCACCCGCGGCGCTTCCCGAGCTGACGGCGCTGGGGGTCACCGGATTCGGCGTGCTCTCCGGCGAGGAGTACGTCTACGAGGCCGACCGTGCCAACGGCTACCAGCGTCGGTCGATGGACACGCTGGATTGCCATGGGACATGCGTGAAGCTGCTGGAGTTCGATGCGACTCCTGCATTCGAGCTGATGACGATTCATGGCATCACCCTGGCGAATGCTCCGTATCACTCGTTCGTGGTCCACGGCGAGCCCACGATCGTGGCGAATGTGTCCCACAGCAAGCAGCTGGGCGGCTGGTACTGGCAGACCGACGGCATTGAGATGTACGACAACGGCACGATGAGCGACATGTTCTTCCATCTCAACGACGACGTGCTGAAACTCTATGGGAGCAACACCATGGTCAAGGGCATCGTGGTCTGGAAGCTCGAGAACGGTCCGGTGATCCAGTGGGGATGGACGCCGCGAAACATCGAGCGGGTACAGGTGAATGGCGTCGACGTCATCCACAACCGCATGCACAGGGACGCTCACAATACGTGCATCATCAACTCCGCGAGGCACTATCTCGATCCCGGCTCGGACCAGCTCGCCGATCCCCGGGCACTCGTGAACGAAATACTGCTTTCGGACATCCGTTCCGAGGGCATGAACCTGTGCGCCATGCGTCTTTACGCACTGTCGAGCTGGCGGAACATTCACATCGCGGACCTGTGGATCGAAGGATGGAACGGGCTCGACAGCGCTAGGCAGGCGAGCAAGTTTGAGGCACTGTCGAACGAATTAGGCGATCCCGTCTCGATCGGCAACGAACTCCGCGAACATATGGGACTCTTGCTCTTCAATTACACGGTCGCCGGCGAGCGCATCACGAAGGAGGCCGGGAACTGGCGCGCCGATGGGCCCGGCCGTCTGGATTTCGATCCCGCGCTATGGGAGAGCTGGAACGCGGAATAGAACGTGCGCTCAGTTAATCCTCGAGTTGCTCCAGGAGCGCCAAGTCAACATCTCACTAGAAGAGAACAATTTGTCGCATGATTTCTCAGGTGGTAATCACGGGCTGCACTCCCGGCACTGCCGGAGGCGCGGCGATGGCATGCGTTTTTTTGCGGGCGAAGAAAGTATAAACGGTAGGCACCACAAACAGGGTCAACACGGTCCCGAATGACATGCCGCCGACGATTACCCAGCCGATCTGGGCACGCGACTCGGCGCCGGCGCCGTGCGCCAGTGCCAGCGGCAAGGCGCCCAACACCATCGCGCCGGTGGTCATCAGGATCGGCCGCAGACGCAGCACCGCCGCCTCGGTCACCGCGTCGTGCATGGATTTGCCTTCTTCCCGCAGTTTATTGGTGAATTCTACAATCAGAATCCCGTGCTTGGTAATCAGCCCGACCAGGGTAATGAGCCCGATCTGACTATAAACGTTCAACGTGCCGCCGCTCCATTGCAATGCCGCCAGCGCGCCTGCCATCGACAGCGGAACCGTCAGCATGATGATGAACGGATCGATGAAACTTTCAAACTGGGCCGCCAGCACCAGGTAAATGAATGCCAGCGCCAGCACGAAAGTAAGCGCCAGGCTGCCGCTGGACGCCTTGTATTCGCGCGAGGAGCCGGACAGATCGGTGGCATAACCTGGCTTGATGATCTGCTTCGCGGTCGCTTCCATGAATTCGATCGCTTCGCCTTGCGTATAGCCATTGGCAAGATTGGCGGAAATGACCACCGCACGGCGCTGGCCGAAATGATTCAGCTCGCGCGGCGCCACCGTTTCACGGACTTTCAGCAAACTGGTCAGCGCGATCATCTGGTCAGCGGTGCCGTTCTTGCCCTGGCCGCGCACGAAGATGTTGCTGATGTCATCCGGCGAATTGCGTCCGCCGCCTTCAATCTGCACCATCACGTCATATTGATCGCCATTCTTCTTGAAGCGCGTGACATTGCGTCCGCCCAGCATGGTCTCCAGCGTGCGGCCTACGGTTTCAATCTGCACACCGGCGTCGGACGCCTTGTCGCGGTCGACCTCGACATTGACTTGCGGCTTGTTCAGGCGCAAATCGGTATCGATATTGGCCAGCCCGGGATTTTTGCTGGCTTCGGCGACGATCTGTTGCGCCACCACTTGCAATTCGCTGTAGGGGGCATTGGTCAGCACCACCAGGTTAACCGGCCGTTCGCGTATCGATTGACCCAGCGACGGCGGCGCGTTCGGGAAGGCCAGCAGCCCTGGCACCGCGGCCATCTTCGGCTGCATCTCCTTGATCATGTCGAGCGTGCTGCGGGTGCGCTCGGACCAGTCGACTGTGCGGAAATTGGCCACGCCACGCTCCACAGTCGGATTGCCGGCAATGATGAAAATACGATCGATCTCCTTGGTTTCCCGCGCAATCTCTTCCAGCCTGCGGGCATATTTTTCGGTGTAATCCAGCGAGGCGCCGTCGGGGCCGGTCAGCGCCGTGAAGATCGTGCCGCGATCTTCAATCGGGGCCAGTTCCTTTTTCATTGTGGTGCCAAACCACACGAGCGCACCGATCACCAGCGCATACACCAGCAGCACCATCCAGCGTGCGGTCAGCGTCCATAACAGCAGCCTGCGATAACCGGTGGTAACGGCAATCAGTCCATTTTCCACCACGCGGTACACAAACCCGTGACGCTCCTGATGCTTGAGCAGGACCGAACACAACATCGGCGATAGCGTCAGCGCGACAAATCCGGAGACGATGACGGCGCCGGCCAGCGTCAGCGCGAATTCCGCAAACAGGCGGCCGGTGCGCCCCGGCGTAAATGCGACCGGCGCATACACGGCGGCGAGCGTCAGCGTCATTGCCACCACGGCAAATCCGATTTCTTTCGCGCCCTTGAGCGCCGCATTGAACGGCTTCATGCCGTCTTCAATATGCCGGAAAATGTTTTCCAGCACCACGATCGCGTCGTCGACCACCAGTCCGATTGCCAGCACCAGTGCCAGCAGCGTCAAGGTGTTGATGGTGAAACCCGCCACGGACATGATGGCGAAGGCGCCGATCAAGGCTACCGGGATCGTTACCAGCGGAATGATCGCGGCACGGAAGGAGCGCAAGAATATGAAGATCACCAGGGCTACCAGGATCACCGCTTCGCCGATGGTGCGATACACCGATTTGATCGATTGTTCGATGAACACGGTCTGGTCGACCGAGATGTCAACCCGCACGCCCTGTGCCTTCAATTCTTCATTGAGCTTCGGTAGTTCGGCCTTGACGTAACCGGCGAGTTCCAGCGGATTGGCAGTCGCCTGGCGGATGACACCCAGCGATACCGCGTTCCTGCCGTTGAAGCGCACCGACGAACGTTCCGCGGCCGGCCCGACTTCGACCCGCGCAACGTCCTTGAGGCGCACCGAGAAGCCGTTTACCGAACGGACAATGACGTTCTCGAACTCAGCCGGCGTGCTCAGGTCGGTTTGCGAGACGACTGAAAATTCGCGCTGCTTCGATTCGATGCGACCCGCGGGCACCTCGATATTCTGCTTGCGCAGCGCGTCCTCGACATCGGCGGGCGTCAGCCGGTAGGATGCCAGCTTGTCGCGGTCGAGCCAGATGCGCATCGCATACTTGCGCTCGCCACCGATGCGCACATCGGCGGCGCCCGGCAGCAACTGCAGGCGCGGCTTGGCAATGCGGTTGGCGATGTCGGTCAGGTCCAGCGCCGACATGTTCTCGCTCGAGAACGAGAGCCAGATGATAGGATTGGCATCCGATTCCACCTTGGCGATCACCGGCTCTTCTATTGTCTGCGGCAATTTTGCACGCACGCGCGACACCCGGTCGCGTACATCGTTGGCGCCCGAATCGGGATTTTTCTCAAGACGGAAACGCACCGTGATCTGGCTCTGTTCGGCCCGGGAGATGGAGGTCAGCACGTCCACACCGTCGATGCCCGCGATCGAATCTTCCAGCGGTTTTGTCACCTGCGATTCAACGATTTCCGAGCTGGCCCCGGGATATTTCGTTTCAACGGTGACCACCGGCTCATCGATTTTCGGATACTCGCGCACTGCGAGCTGTTTATAGGACACCAGGCCGATCAGCACAATGACGAGTGACATCACGGACGCGAATACCGGACGGCGGATACAGATATCGGACAAGACCATCAGGCGCTCCGGTTATTGTCTGGTAACAGGCGCGGCGGCGGCCGATGCCTGGGCACGCTTGGGTGGAAGGTCGCCGGGCTTGCCATCGGTTGCGGCCTGCCTGCCTGCGCCATCTTCACCACGAGCTTGCGCAATCCGTACCGGCGCGCCATCCCTGGACAGGCGGATCTGGCCCGCTGTCACAACCGTATCGCCGAGTTGCAATCCTTCGAGAATTTCAACCTTGGCCTCGCGGCGCAAGCCGATCCTGACCTCGGTCCGCCGCGCCTTGCCGTCGACTATTTTCCATACCGTGACCTTGCCGTCTTGCGGCACGATCGCTTCTTCCGGCACCACCAGCGCGTTTTCACGCTCGGCGAGAATCAGTTTTACCCGAGCGAACATGCCAGGTTTCAACTTGCCTTCCGGGTTTTCAATCCGCGCGCGCAGCGAAGCCGAACGTCCAGAGTTATCGACCTGCGGATCAACCGCGTCGACCCGTGCCTTGAACGGCCTGCCGGGCAATGCATCCACCAGCACCTCGACCGCCTGTCCTTTGCGCACCAGGTCCGCATATTTCTCGGGGACGCGGAAATCGACCTTGACGCTGGAGATGTCTTCCAGGTTGATCAGTTCGGCGCCATCCTTCACATAATCGCCGATACTGACATTGCGGATGCCGACGATTCCGGAAAACGGCGCGCGGATCGACAGCTTGGACAGTCTGGCCTGCGCCAACGCCAGCTTGGCATCGAGCACCTGTACGTTCGCGGCCGATTCATCCTTGGCACGTTCCGAAATGAATTTTCGCTGGGCCAGATCGGCGTTGCGGTTGAAGTTTGCCTTGGCGATGCCGAGTTCAGCCAGCGCCTGCTGCACTTCAGCCTCATTCACGGTGGCGTCGAACGCCACCAGAACCTGGCCTTTTGTCACGCGCTGGCCATCGTTGAAATTAAGCCGGGTGATGCGCCCCGCGACCTCGGGACGAATGATGACAGACTCGTTGGAGCGGATCGCGCCGACCGCATTGATGTCGTCAAGCACGCGCAGACTGCTTACCTTGGCCACGTCCACTGTCGCCGGACCACTGCCCGCGGCGGCGGGTCTTGCTGTCGCCCCGGAAGGCGGGCCGGCGCTTACGGTCTGTTCGACCGGCCGCTGCGGCGCGCGTTGCGCGAAATAGGCGTAAGCGCCCAGAATGGAAATTCCTGTTGCGGCAACTCCGAGGTACAGCAGTCTGCGTGCGTTCATTTATGTTTGAAGGGTGAATTACTGCGATAACGGAAATTGCCTCTACGTAAATATTGTTCGTAGCATAAAGCAATTTCACGCTAGTGGCTCGTCACGTTTCAATTTGCGGGTAGCGCAGCGGTCTGCCGCGTTGATCGGAGGTGAGTGCAAGGCGCCGAGCACAGCCAGGGCCGTTCCCTGGCGCGCATCGGCAACGCCGCAATCGCCTTCGAGCAACCGGCAGAACCCGTAAATTGGAGCGTGACGAGCCACTAATCACATCACAGTTTCAACACCAAGATTGGCGAGCGCATCGGCCCGCTCGTTTCCTTCATGACCGTTATGGCCGCGGACCCAGCGCCACTGGATTTGATGCCGGGATTGCGCGGCATCCAGCGCCTGCCACAGATCGACATTCTTGACTGGCGCCTTGGCCGCGGTTTTCCAGCCGCGCGCCTTCCAGCCGTGTATCCATTCACTGATGCCTTTTTGAACATACTGGCTGTCGGTATGGACCACCACTTCGCAAGGCCGTGTCAATGCGGTCAGCGCTTCAATCACGGCTTTCAACTCCATGCGATTGTTGGTCGTATTGAGTTCGCCGCCGAACATCTCTTTTTCCTTGTCGCCGGTAACCAGCCACGCACCCCAGCCGCCCGGGCCGGGATTTCCCTTGCAGGCGCCATCTGTATATATGTCAACTTTGTCCATGCTTCCCTTTGTGAACTTTATTAGTCGCCGGCACACCGCGCGCGACTTTCCCCGTTTGAATTTTCCAGGCCGGTCCGATCAGGCGCATGCCCTTGACCCGCTTGATTGCCTGCACTATATAGACGGCGCCGAAGTAAGGCCACCAGCGGTCGCCGGCCTTTTCCATGAACGAGAACCGGTTCAGCCATTTATCCGTCGCGCACGGCGGCGCGTAACATCCGAAATGTCCCGGATGGACTTCCATGTTGAGCAGTTTCAGCCAGTCCTTCAGGCGCGGCACGCTGATCAACTCGCCATCCCCCGGCAGGAAATGGCCGCCGGTCAGCCCGACCGCCGCCTGCCTTGCGCCCCACAGGCTGGCAGGGTTGAAACCGCAAACGATGACTTGTCCTTCCGGTATCAGCACCCGTTCGACTTCACGCAGCACCTGATGCGGTTCGGCAGCAAATTCAAGCACATGCGGCAGCACGACCAGGTCCAGGCTCTGCGTTGCAAATGGCAACTCCGTGAAATCGTGCACAACCACAATCGGCACATCCCTGGTCTGCGGAAGATGGGTATCGGTCAGCCACTTGTTGGGCATCCTGTTGGCTTCCAGCCCGCTTATCTGCGGCATGCCGAGTTGTACCGCATTGAAGCCAAAAATATCGGCTGTCAGTGCCTGCAACTGCAACTGCTCCCACTCCCGCACATAATTGCCCGCCGGACTCTCGAGCCAGGGTCCGAGCGCTATAATGTGTTTTTCAGATGACGGATAGTTCATTCGCATGCCATTAAATAAACCGTTGAGTGTATTGGCTGTCCCCGCATTTGCCGACAATTATCTGTGGCTGGTGCACGATGGCGTGCACGCCGCAGTGGTCGATCCGGGCGATGCAGCTCCCATCATCGCGGCGCTTGATGCGCACAAGCTCTCCCTGGCTGCTATTTTACTGACACATCATCATGCTGACCATGTTGGCGGGGTGCCAAGCTTGCTACAGCGCTTTAAGGTGCCGGTCTTCGGCCCGCGCTCGGAAGCCATCGAACACATCACCAACCCGCTGGCGGAGGGCGATCAGGCTGATATCCCGGAACTGGGCCTGCGCTTGTCGGTACTGGATGTGCCCGGCCATACCAGTGGTCATATTGCCTACGTCGCGCCACAACAGGGTTGGCTGTTTTGCGGCGACACCTTGTTTGCGGGCGGCTGCGGACGCCTGTTTGAAGGCTCACCGGCGCAAATGACCGTGTCGTTGGCCAAACTTGCTGCGTTGCCAGACGACACCCAGGTTTTTTGCGCGCATGAATATACCTTGTCGAATTTGCGTTTTGCCCGGGAAGTCGAGCCGGACAACAAGGCGCTGGATGCCAGGATTCAATCGGAACAGGCAAAACGTGATCAGGGCCAGCCTACCGTTCCATCCTCCATTGGCCTCGAAAAACTGACCAATCCTTTCCTCCGCTACACAGAACCAGCGATCGTCGATCGACTTATATCGGCGGGCCGACTTGATGTACGGGAACCAATTGCCACTTTTGCTGCCCTACGCCTGTGGAAAAATTCTTTCAAGTAACATTCTGTATTATGCGATGATTGTTTTCGATCTCTGAAAATTGACGATCAGACAATTCTTAATGCAATTACAAAAAGATAATTTTTCTTGACGCTTTAAAAGAGTTCCGTACACTCTTTTGCATAACCTTGTACAACCGGCTGATCCAGGGTCGGTAACCGTAAAGAGAACCCATGTATCAGTCAACATTAAAGACATTAGTCTGCGCAGCGTTATTGTCGCTAAGCGCCCCCTTCGTTGCCCACGCAAACGATATTTCCGTTTTTGCATACTCCCCCAACAAACCGTTCGATCCCAACGATCCGCTGATGCAAGTGCTGGCAGTGGAGGAAGTGGATGTCTGGGGACGCATACGCAAAGGATTCGGCATTCCGGATCTCGACAATCCGCTGGTGACCACACAAACCACCTGGTACAGCTCCCGTCCGGATTACATCCAGCGCACCACCACCCGCGCGTCGCGTTATTTATTCCATGTCGTGCAAGAGCTGGAAAAACGCAACATGCCGATGGAACTGGCGCTCCTCCCGTTCATTGAATCAGCCTTCAATCCCCAGGCATATTCGACCGCCAAGGCAGCCGGCATGTGGCAATTCATCCCGTCCACCGGCCTCGATTTTAATCTCAAGCAAAACATGTTCAAGGATGAGCGCCGTGCGGTGCTGGATTCAACGGACGCCGCGCTGACTTATCTGCAAAAGCTGCACGGCATGTTCGGCGACTGGCAACTGGCGCTGGCGGCATACAACTGGGGTGAAGGTTCGGTACAGCGCGCGATCAAAAAAGCCCGGGCAGCGGGACAGCCGATCGACTTCAACAGCCTCTCACAGTACATGCCGGCAGAAACCAGAAATTACGTGCCGAAGCTGCAAGCGGTCAAGAATATTATTGCCTCGCCAGATCAATACGGCATTACGCTGCCTAAAGTCGAGAATGTCCCATATTTCGTCACAATCAGGAAAACACGTGATATTGATATCAAGGTTGCGGCCCAGCTGGCGGAACTGCCGATGGATGAATTCAAGGCCCTGAACCCGCAATTCAATCGCCCGGTCATTACGGGCAGTACCGATACGCAGATCCTGCTACCGCAGAATAATGCCGAAAAATTCAAGACCAACCTGTCGAAGTGGGGGCACGCGCTGTCGACATGGACCGCACACAAGATTACCAATGCACGCGAGCGGATCGACACACTTGCCGCCCGGTTCAGGACCACGCCGGAGGTGATTCGCGAAGCGAATAATATTCCGCCGAAGATGCGCCTGAAAGCTGGCTCGACCATCCTGGTGCCTAAATCGGAGAACTCGGGTCACAGCGATATCACTGCCGAAGTCGCCGATAACGCAATAATGGCGATGGAACCGGACGTGCCTGATCACAAGCGTATTGTCGTGAAGGTTGGCAAACGCGATACGCTGGCGTCGATCGCCCAGCGCCACCGGGTCAGCGTCGCCGATATCAAGCAATGGAATAGTTTAAGCCGCGACAGCGTCGCCAAGGGGCAAAGCCTGGAATTGCAGGTGCCGTTCCGGGCAGTGGCAAAACGTGGCAACGTTAAAACGGTTGCGCAAAGCACCCGACGTGTCAAAACAGAAAAAGTCGCTCAAGGCAAACGCGACACGAAAGTGAAAAAAGTGGCGAGCAATGGCCGCCCCGTGAAACCCGCGAGAGCAAACGGGAAAACGATCATCGCGGACGCGAAATCGTCGCGTTGAGTTTGTTAGAGCCTGCTGGGATAGGGGCTTGGCTTGGCTTGGTTTTATCCATTCATGCGGCGTAGCTGAGCGCATCGGTCAAGCGGTCGAATCGTTCCCGCGGCATTCCACCATATCTGGGATGGCAGGCTCAGTCTGGATTCCCGCTTGCGCGGGAATGACGGTGGTGAGATTGGAGATCGACCCAATTACTACCGTCATTCCCGCGAAAGCGCACTGCTGTCCGGAATATTTTGCTTGACTAA
>JAZKDW010000007.1:0-33571 GCA_040387375.1 Pseudomonadota bacterium | reverse complement strand
CCTGCAACCCCTCCCGGCTTAGTCAAGCAAAATATTCCGGACAGCAGTGCGCGAATGCGGGAATCCATAACCCGCTGGCACAGGAAGGGCGTCGATATCCCGAATGTGTTTCACAAAATAGCAGCTCGACGCATGCAACCGCTCACATGGTTTGTTATTTTCCACCCGGAGCAAAGCCGCAATTGGCGTCGCAGCCGAGCGGCGCCCCTGCTATGTGCGGCGCACGAATCTTTCGCGTCACCGACCAGCTTTTTATCATGCTGCGGGAAACTGCAGACTGCGATCCGGCTTCTGCTGGAACTCGCGAATCAGTATTGGTCGTTCCGGTCGAATTGATTGTATTCATTGCGATACGCTCCTGGTCATGAGAATGGATGGGGAAATTTCGATGCTGCGTGTATTCCGGATGCCATTGCTCTTGGCTCCCGGTTGGTGCCAAATGAAATCGGAATCAATCCGGGAATCATGGCCCTGACTACCGTCAGATTTTTCCTGCCTTGATCGAGCGCGCCAAGCCTGGGGCTGATATCGACGTACATCGGCGCGTATCCCGCTTCCGTCAACTGCATGACGAGGCCGTCAACGGAATCATCGGAAGGGCTTCCGCACTGATCCAAGCCGATTTTTATCATCGGCCGCAAAATATTGTCGGCGCGCCTGAAGTAGCGTTTTAGTCCGTACAGTTCAAAATGATCCTGCGGTGAGCGCACCTCGAGCGGGCTTTTTATCGAAATGGTGTGTCCGTTCAATCGGGAAAACACCTGGCTTTCGAGCTCGCCCAGCGCGCTGTCTATCGCCGACGCCATCGAGAAGTGGGCAGAGGCACCGACACTGGTAAAGTGTTTTTGATCATGCTGCGCCGACACCAGGGTCGCTTGCGCACACACGGACTGCATCTTCTGGATCACAACCCGGCATCCCGCCTGTTCCAGCAAACCAATCCGGGCCAGCAATGACGCCGGCAGGGAGTCACGTGAAATTTCCAGGCCCGGCTTTTGCGCAAACCAGTGGCGCATGAATGCATCGCGCTCAAGCACTTCCAGCAGCGCCCGCCGCAACGCGTGTTCCAGCGACGTGCCGGCAGCACAGCCTGATGTACTGCTGTGCGTGATCTGCTGGTCCGCATCCCGATTGTCCACCAGCGGATCGAGGTGATACACCAGCGCAGCCAGCACTGTCACGGCGCGTCCACTGCCGAGCGCGGTGCCCGTAACCCATTCATGCTCACGCTCCGGATCGAATCGCTGGTAAGGAAATCCCTCGCTTCGGTATTGCGCCTCCGAATAGCGCACCAATCCATCCGGATGCATGGCATTTTCGAAGCCGGATATTTTTCCCCGGACCAGCGCTTTTGGCTCGACGAAACCTTGCCGTTCGATCGCTTCTGCGACTGCCTTGGTGTAAGCCTGCCATGGGTCCGCATCGCGGCCCCAGGCGACCATTGCATTTTTTTCGCCTTTGATTTTTGCGCGCGCCATGAAGCCAGGTACCATGAACGCCGTAGAAGGCTGATCGACCCAGGCAAATTCGATATCCGGAGAAAATGCTGCGAGTTCCAATTGCCGCGCGCTTGGGGCGGGACCGAACAATGCTGTGCCCAGCACGACCTTTTCCCCGGCATTGCACATTTGCTGCACGATGCGCTGGTCATAACCGCCAACCGTCAGATATCCCAGGCCCGCCGTTGGCGCCGTCAGCCCACCATTCTGAAGCGCGGCGCCTGCTTCCATGAACAGGTATTGCAGCGCCCGGTTCTTGTAGCGCAACGATGCGGTCACAACGTCGCCCAGAATAAAAATGGCGCCGGTGGCATGCGACAGTAGCCACGGCATCATGAACGCGCGCGGAAGTAAATGACAAACATCGGCAACAAACTCGAACGCAACGCATTTTTCATCCGGATAACGAACGCGATAAACGCCCGGGACCAGATCACCTGCGGACTTGCGCAAAGCCAGATATACCTCGGTCAGATGCATTCCGCCCGCCGACGCAATGGTCCGCCGCGGTATTTTTTGCCCGTCGTGCGTCATTTTCACGATGCCGCACAAAGACCAAAGCAAGGCCCGCAGTGGATTGGCGCCGATGTCGCCGTCGTCGAAGGTCGTTGTGGAAATGCGACCATCGAACATTAAGTCGAGCGCGGTATCTGGCACGGTGGACGCAAGGCTCGATGTCCCGGCAGTAAAGCGCCGCGCAATCAGGCCGGAAACCGAACTGTCTGCTGTCAAGCCAAACGGATTACCCGAAAATCCATATCGCAGCGCCGCCGCTGTGTACAGGCTGGCATCGATCAGCGCACCTGTCTCCAGCAGGAAAGACAGGAACTCGCCCAGCAACTCCCCCTCCTTTTTGCCGGCCATGTCATCCAGGATGTGCTTCAGGCTGCGCGTGCCGTCGCATAGCCGGAACAATTTTTTCAACAGCCTGGGATCGGCTTTTACCTCGATATCCTCTTCAGCCACCCGCACCACCAGAACATTTCCGCAAATCATCGCTGGGCCCGCAAACATTGGGCACAGCCGCGCCGGATCCGCCAGGCTACGGATGACCGCCTCCGGCATGATTGGAGCGAGTGCAGAATGCGGCACCGGGTATGTTTGTGACATGGTTTTAGCTGATGACCTTGTTTGGACGAACACCTTCAACTGGCGAATGCGGCTTTCTTGCACCCATGTATCCAGGGATTGCCGGAAAAGTTTAGCGCCACCGCTCAGTGCAGCCGCCCCGACCTGTTCTGGCGTTTTCTGGCGAAGCGCTGCAGCGCATCCTGCAGATTGCCGCCGCCCGGCACCTTGAAGTTGCTGAACATGGATTCAAGCAGTGCCTGGCCCCGTTCAGGGTGATTGCGATGCCCGAGGATCAGGCTGCGCGCGAACTGGCCCGAAAACGATTCCGGCTGCAGCCGCACTGCGATATCGGCCAGCCGTTTTGCATTGTCCCAATCGCCCTCGATCGCCGCCAGCACAGCTAGACCGCCATGAGTTTCACCAAAATTGGCATCTACTTCAAGCGAGGTTTCCAGCGTCTTTTTCGCGGCGTCGTGATCGCGTTGCAAAATCTGAATCCAGGCCAGCGTGTTATAGGTACCCAGATGTTTCGGCATCAATTCGACCGCCTTTTGCAAGTCGGCCCTTGCCGAATCCAGGTCGGCATGCAGCATGCTGACCAGTCCCTTGCCTAGCCAGGCGCGACCGCTATTGGCATGGATTGAAATCGCCTTGTCGAAAAAAGTCTGCGCTTCGTCTTCCTTTTCAAAAGCCAGTGCAACCGAGCCGGCCGCCAGCAGCGCATCCATGTTGTCGGGTGCCTTGTCGAGCGCGCTGGCAGACAATGCCGCCGCCTGCCCGAGGTCGTTGTTATCCAGGAACAGCAGGCTGAGCATGCCTTGCGCGACCGCATCGTCCGGATGTTCTGCCGCGTACCCGGCGCCAAACTCGATCGCCTGCTCGACCTTGCCGAGGTAATGCAAGGTGCGGATGTACAGGTGAGGCAATTCAGGAAATGACGCGGCATCGGACAGCAAGCCCGCCAGCACCGGTTCCGCTTCTTCAAAGCGGGCCGACATGGCCAGCCCGCGCCCATGTTCGAAGCGCACGGCGATGTGCGTTTCGCCGGCATCCAGCAGGTCCTGGGTAATGGCCAGGCTTTGTTCCGGCCGGCGTTCACCGAGCAGGATCACGGCCATCCGGTAGCGCGTTACAGGATGCTGCGGTTGCAGCGCCAGCGCTCGCTCCACCACACCCCTGGCGTTGGCCCAGTCGCCGTTTTGCAAATACAGATCCGCCACTTCGGACAGCAACGCGAAATTGCCGCTGTCGACCTCCAGGTATCCCAGCAGCTGTTCCAGACGAACCTGCCTGTCGTTCATGTTTGCACTCATATTGATCCGAGCCGCATCGGGGACGCCAATACATTTCCCGTGTGCCGCAATATCTGCGTGTTTATCCCTTGCAGCAATTCCCTGGCGCGGGAAAAATACAGGTTATCCGCAGCTGCCGACTGCAGCAAGACATCGAGATTGCGTTTGGCCTCCGCCATCCGGTTTTTTTGGCTGAAGGCGAGCGCGGCATAAAACAGTGCAGGTGGAAAGGTCGGATTTTCGGCCAGGATTTTTTCCCAATACGACAGTGCGGTTTCCGTGTCGCCCATATCGAAATGCACCATTCCCAGTTCAAATGCGATTTCCACCGATTGGGGCTCGGCGGCAAGATAACGCTGGTACAGCACCTTTGCATGACTGTACAAACCGAGACGGGCATAGAGCTTGGCGGTGATGGCGAGACTGTTTATCGGCGGCAGGTCGTGCCTGATGACCTGCTTGAGCTTGCGCAGCGCATTTTCCAGATCGCCCTGCTCGATATCATGCTGAGCAAGCGCCAATAATTCTTCGTGGTCGAATTCCATGTCATTACTCAATGTTGGTTTGTAGAGCGACGAACCACTAGGGTCAGGTTCATGAATGCATCCTGAAGATTGCCAAAAGAAAATATTATAAAAAATGCAATTATTATTGTCCCATCATTCATTTACCAAATCAATCATTTACCGGCAAAGATGGCCTTGCCGAGTGGTCTTGAGGCTCGATCACGACAGGGGCTTTCTGGTAATCTGCTAACTCTTGCGGGACAAGCAGCGACGGATATCCAGGTCCCACAATTGAACCGGATGAATATAGAGGAAAGAAAGTGGCAAAAAATTCCAAGCTGGACCCTGAAACCGCAGCGCTGATCCAGTGGTGCACGGAAGTGGAAGCGTTCCTGGTGGCCGGTGGCGCCACGCTGGCTCAGGCACAGGAACATATTGAAGAAGAGGTCGAGTGGTTTACCGACCAGTTTTATGATGGGTTGACGCCAGAACAGGCTGCCAAGGCCGCGTTGAACGACTGACCATTCAACGCGGCATTACGTTATTTTTCCAGCGTCGCATCCATCGTGATCTTCGCCTTCAACAGCTTCGATACCGGGCATCCGACCTTGGCCTTGTTGGCGATTTCTTCGAACTTCGCCTGGTCCGCACCGGGGATTTTGGCAGTCACCGTAAGATGACTGGATGTGATCTCGAAGCCGTCGCCCACCTTCTCGAGCGTCACATCGGCGTGGGTTTCGATCTTGTCCGCGGTCAGGCCGGCTTCCCCGAGCATCAACGACAGCGCCATCGAAAAACAGCCTGCGTGCGCAGCGCCGATCAACTCTTCCGGATTGGTGCCCTTGCCGTCTTCAAATCTCGCCTTGAATCCGTAAGGCGCTTCCCTGAGCACGCCGGTTTCCGTGGAAATAGTGCCGCCGCCATCCTTGATGCCGCCCTTCCATACTGCCCATGCCTTCTTGATCATGATTCCTCCTGGTGTGAATGAAAAAGGTCGCTGCATTTGCAGGAACACCCTTTCAGACAGTCAAGTCAGGAAAACGTTGCAATTATTATCATGCGCGCAAAGGGAACGACGCGGCCCTGGTCAGTCCCCCAGTGTCCCGGCCATATGCCTGGCCGCGATATATCCAAACGTCAGCCCCGGTCCGATCGTAATCCCCGGTCCCGGATAGTTCCCGCCCATGATCGAATTCATGTCATTGCCGGCGGCGTACAAACCGCCGACCGGGACACCGCCCTCATCAAGAACACGCGCATATTCATCCGTCACCAGCCCGCATGCGGTCCCGATATCGCCAGGCACAAACTCCACCGCGTAGAACGGACCGCGCCGGATCGGCGCCAGGCAGGCGTTCGGCTTGTGATCCGGATCGCCCAGATAACGGTTGTAGACATTGCCGCCTTTGCCGAATTCCGGATCATCGCCGACCTCGGCATGCCGGTTGTAATTGGCAACCGTCTGTTCCAGCCCGCTGCGGTTGATCTTCAGCTTGTCGGCCAGCGCACCGATACTGTCGGCGCGCACCAGGTAACCGCTGTCAATAAAACCGCGGATCGATGCGGCTTGCGGGCGCACCATGCCGACACCGTATTTTTTCAGGAAATCGGCATCGCAGATGAAGTACGAGGGCACCGCCGCGCCATCCGGGTTGTTTTTGTATTGCGCTTCACCGCAGGCATGGTACGAATTCGCTTCATTGACAAACCGTTTGCCATCCTGGTTGACCATGATGATGCCGGGTTTGTACCGGTCCAGCATCAAATGCGGAAAACGTGCGGTCGAGCCATCCTTGCGCTGCATCATGGAGACAGGTGTGTAAAACGCGTTATTGGTATTGCCGGTCGCCAGATGGCCGCCGACCGCCTCGGCGATCCTGATGCCGTCACCCGTGTTGTGCTCATTGCCGGCCGACCACATGCCGGTCGGCTGCGGCAGCAGTTTCTCGCGCATCTCGCGATTGAACGGGAAACCGCCAGTGGCCAGTACCACACCCTTGCGCACCCTGACCTCGACCTCAACGCCATCGCGCATGACAACAACGCCGGCGATGCGGCCGTCATTTCGGATCAAACCTTGCGCCGGCGCGTTATTCCACAACTCCACCTTGAGGTCGAGCAGGGTTTTATACAGGCGGCCGATCATCGCATTGCCCATCAACAGCCGGGTGCCGCGCGAATAACCTCGAAGCCGGTCGACAGAAAACCTGCCCAGCAATTTCAGCGCATGCCTGAAGCCCTTCAGCGAGGTTTTAGCGGTCAGCAGCAAATCGATATCGAGCCTGTTGACCATCATGCCGCCGAAGGCCAGGAACTCCGGCCATGGCTTGCGGATCATGTCGAAGTGCGGTCCCAATGAACGGCCGTCAAATTCCAGCGGATCCATCGCACGTCCGCCCATGCCGGCGCCGTCGACTTCCGGCAGATAGTCCGGCGAATATTTTCGTCCCGAAAATTTGAGTTCGGTCTTCTCTTCCATGTACCGCAGCATCCGCGGTCCATGTTTCAGAAAAGCGTGATGCAGCACTTCCGGCACCGTATCGCCAACCACATTGCGCAGATACGTCATCACTTTTTCCTTGTCATCCGCCACGCCGAGCTGTGCGCCCAGATGGTTGAGTGGAATCCAGGTGCCGGCCCCGGACAGTGCTGTCGTGCCGCCAAAAAATTTGGTTTTTTCTACCAGCAGAACATCGAGGCCTTCCAGTCTGGCGACGATCGCCGCGCACATCCCGGCAGCGCCGGAGCCGACGATGACGATGTCTTTTTCAATGCTCTGCTTGTTCATTTTCTGTCTTTTCGTTTTACGCGAATGCGGTCGTGGCCTACAGCAGGAAGTCCTTGGCGGAATGGTCAAGCTCGTCACGCGGGGTTGGTTTCATGCTATTGAAATTCTTTTTCAGGTATTCCCCGGCGAAATAAATATGCTCACGCATGATCTCTTCCGCGCGGGCGCCCTGTTTCCTGTTGATCGCATCGATGATCCGGTGATGATCATCATGGGAGCGGGAGATGATCGGGAATTCATTCCAGATGATCAGGTGGGAAGAAACGAATGGGATTTCCTGCGCACGTTCGACAAACTGGGAAATCCAGGGGTTATTGCTGGCCTGGATAATCGCTTCGTGGATTTCCACATTCATTTTTTTATACGGGTCCATGTCGCGTTCCGCCAGGTTGCCCCGCGCCAGAATCTCGTCGCCCAGATAAAGCGCCTTCTGCAAAGATTCCCTGACGTCTTCCGGAAAGCCGATGCGCGCCGCCAGACGGCAAGCCAGCCCTTCCAGGTTGGCACGGACTTCGTAGGCCGCGATGATTTCCTCAATCTCGAAATTGCGCACCAGATAACCGAGTTTTGGCCGGTAGACGAGCAGACCCTGGTTCGCCAGCGCATTCAACGCACCCCGCAACGGCGTGCGCGACACATTGAGTTTCTGCGCCAGCGGTATTTCTTCCAGATGTTCGTTCGGCGCCAGTTCTCCGCTCAAAATCTTTTCGCGGAGATCTTCGGTAATCTGTTGAGAAAGTGTTTTCATGGGAGGATAAAAATTACGTGATGAATAGGATAAACAAGGTGGTAACGATTTGCCTCATTCTATCTGTAATGTTCACGAAGTACTGTTAAGCCGGCGTCAGTCAATCAAGCCTGTTCGGGTACATAGTTGACGACACTCCAGCCGCCATCCACAACCAGTGTGTGGCCGCTGACGAAAGATGCCTGGTCCGAGCACAGGAAATACACCGCGTTGGCGATATCCTCGGGTTTGCCGATCCGGTGGAACGGCGTGGTATCGACCATCAATGCCTTGAATCTTTTGTTGGTCAGCAAGCGCTCGGCGGTCAACGGCGTTTCGATCAATCCGGGCGCCACTGCATTGACGCGAATGCCCTTCGGACCGCAGTCCGCGGCCATTTGTTTCGTCAGGCCGATTACCGCGGCCTTGGTGGCTGCGTACGGCGCCGTATTCGGATGGCCGAGGATGCCGAAAATGGAGGCGACATGCACGATCGAACCGCGCCCCGGTTTCAGGTGCGGCAGCACTTCGCGGCTATAGCGGAAGACGCTGCGCAGATTGATGTCGGAGTAGCGGTCCCATTCGGCATCGGTGGTATCGAGTATCGATTTTGCGCTGCCGATGCCAGCGTTGTTGACCAGCCAGTCGATCTGTCCGAACTGGTCCAGAGCCAGTTTCACGGCGTCGCGCGGCGCGCTTTCCGCGGTCACATCCTGGGTAATCGTGCGCACCGCATCGGGATTGCCGCTCAGTTCGCGTGTCTGCGCCAGCATCTCGGGATTCATGTCGCAGATGACGACCCGTGCGCCTTCGCGCACGAAACGCAATACCATTTCGCGACCCAGGCCCTGGCCGCCGCCGGTCACGATGGCGACCGGTGATTGATTGTCGATTGTCATGTCAGATGTTCCTTGATAGTGGATGGTGAACGCCGCTCATGAATAACTGCCGCCCAGCGATTTTCCGCCGTCGACAAACAGGATTTGCCCGGTCACGAATTCCATTGCCGGCGCCGCGAGGAAGGCGACTGCGTTGGCGATGTCTTCCGGACGGCCAGCCTTGCCGGTCGGCTGCAACGCTTCCTGCGCCTTGCGGCGCTCCGGCGTCAGGCTCTTGAGCAGGGGCGTGTCGATCAGGCCCGGTGCAATCGCATTGACCAGGATGCCGCGTGGCGCCAGCTCCATCGCCACCGCACGCGTATAACCGACCGCGGCTGCCTTGGAGCTCACATAATGCGCGTGGTTCCTGGCGCCGAGGTATGCGCGTGAAGCGATGATGACGATCTTGGAACCGGCTCGCATCTTGCGTACCGCGGCTTGCGTCAACAGGTGCACCGCGATCAGGTTGACGTCATACATGCGGCGGAAATCCTCTGCAGTCACCGTGTCGAATGCACGCTCGTCAAAAATGCCGGCGTTATTGATCAGCGCGGCAAGCGGCGGCAGTTCATCCACCAGCGCGTTGACTTGCGTCTCGTCGGTGATATCGGTCACGCGATACTCGACCGCGAGGCCTTGCGCTTGCAGGACCTCGGCTTCCTGTTTTGCCAGCGCTTCATTCTTGTCGACCATCACCACCAAAAAACCGTCGCGCGCCATGCGCTCCACGATCGCACGGCCCATGCCGCTCGCGCCGCCGGTGACCAGTGCTACAGGCAAATCCTTGTTCATTTCATTTTCTCCCGATGTCATGCGCCAAGATAGGCATGACGGACCTTGTCGTCCGCCGCCAGTTTTTCAGAGGTGCCATGCAGCACGATCTCGCCGTTTTCCAGAATATAGGCGTAGCTTGAAATCGCCAGCGCCAGCTTCACGTTCTGCTCCACCAGCAATATCGTCAGGCCATCGCGATGCATCTGCCGCACGATCGCAAAGATCTGCTGCACCAGCAAGGGCGATAATCCCATCGACGGTTCATCCAGCATCAGCAACCGCGGCCTTGCCATCAGCGAGCGCCCCATCGCCAGCATCTGCTGTTCACCCCCGGACAGCGTCGCCGCCTTTTGCGCAAAACGCTCTTTCAGGCGCGGGAACGACACCAGCACCGCGTCCATGTCGCTCTTGATCTTTGCGGTGTCGGAACGCATGTAGGCGCCCAGCTCCAGGTTTTCCCGGACCGTCATTTCACGGAATACTTCACGGCCTTCCGGAACCTGCACGATGCCCAGCTTGACGATCTGGTCCGAGGTGAGGCCGGTGATCGGCTTGCCGTCGAATCTCAGCTCGCCCTGCGTCGCCCTGACCAGTCCGGAAATGACATTGAGCGTGGTGGTCTTGCCGGCGCCATTGCCGCCCAGCAGAGCCACGACCTGCCCTTCTGCCACCTCGATCGACGTGTCATGCAGCGCCTGGATACGGCCATAACTGGCGGAGACGTTCTTGACCTCTAGCAGCTTAACCATGCTGATTTCCCTCTTCTGATTCGGGCTGGCGCTCATCTTCATGCTCGCTGCCCAGGTAAGCTTCGATCACGGCCGGGTTGTTGCGTACTTCGTCCGGCAAGCCTTCGGCGATCTTCTGGCCGAACGACAGTACCGTGACACGATCCGAAATCGCCATCACCAGCTGCATCACGTGCTCGACCAGCAATACCGTCATGCCATCCTTTTCGACGAACTGGCGCAGCAGCTTGTCGAGCGTCTCGATCTCGCGATTGCGCAGTCCGGCGGCCGGCTCGTCCAGCAGCAGGAGCTTGGGCTTGATGGCGGACGCACGCGCCAGTTCCAGCAGCTTCTGATGGCCGAAGTCGAGGTTGCGCGCCTTCGTATCCTTGTGCTTGATCAGGTCCGCCGATTCGAGCAGGTGCTCGACAAATTCCACCGTTGCCCGCGACGGCCTGGTCAGGACGCTGGACAGTCCTTTTACCGAATGCGAAAACGTGCCCAGCAATACGTTTTCCATCACCGTCAGCTCATTGAACAGTTCCAGGTTCTGGAACGTGCGGGCCACACCCAGGCCGGCCATCTCGAACGGCTTGCGGTGCGTGATGTCTTCACCATCGAACACGATCTTGCCGGTGGTCGGCTGGTAGTAGCGCGAGATGCAGTTGAAGGTGGTCGATTTGCCGGCGCCGTTGGGTCCGATCAGCGCGTGTATGGTGCCGCGCTTGACGCTGAGTGAAAAATCGTTGACCGCGGTCAGGCCGCCGAACACCACCGAGATCCCCTGCACTTCAAGAAATTGTTCACTCATGTTGTTTCTTCCTTGCCCGGAGGTGGTCACCGATGAATGCGAACATGCCGCGCGGCGCATACATCATGAACAGCATCAGGATGACGCCATAGATGATTTCCTGGAACGACAGTGCCTGCCGCAGCAATTCCGAAATCAGGCCGAAGACGATCACACCGCCGACAACGCCGAGCACCGAACCAAGACCGCCGACGACAACCATCGTCAGTACCAGGATCGTGGTCTGGAAGCCCAGGTTTTCCGGATGGATGAACGAGGAGAAAAGCGTAAACATGCCGCCGGCGCAGCCGGCATAAAACGCCGACAGCGAAAACGCCGCCATCTTGGTGCGCTTGATGTTGATGCCCATCGCCATCGCGGCGACTTCACTTTCCCGCACCGCGCGGAATGCGGAACCCAGCCGTGAGCGCGACAGGTGCAGCGTCGCCCACAGGAACAGGGCCGCCATGATCAGCACGAACAGGTAGGCCTGCTTGTCGGACGCCACTTCCAGCCCGAACAGGTTGGCCGGCGCAATGCGCAGGCCGTTCGGTCCGCCGGTGACATGTTCCCAGTTCAGGAATACCCACTGCATCGCTTCACCGAAGGCGAATGTTGCAAGCGCCAGGTAGATGTCCCGCATGCGCAGCGACAGGCTGCTGATGGCCAGGCCCATGACCGCGGCCAGCAAGCCGCCGGCGAGGATGTTTACCACGAACGGCAGATGGAAGGCATTGTTCAGCAGCCCGGCGGTATAAATGCCTATGCCGTAGAACGCCGCATGCGCAAGCGAGAACTGGCCTGCCTCGCCGATGACGATATGCATGCCCAGCGCCATGACCAGGAACACCATCAGCATGTTGAAGATGTAGATGACGTAGCCGGACGTGGCGAAAGGCAGGGCTACGAGCAAGATGGCTCCCAGCAGCCAGCCGACATAGATAAGGGATTTGTTCATAGTTTTTTCACCTGTACTTTTCCTCCCAGCAGACCTTGCGGGCGCAGCAGCAAGACCAGCATGATGGCGAGAAACGGCGCGACCACAATCGCTTTTGTCGAGATGAACAACCCGACCAGGTTTTCCAGGATGCCGACCACAAAACCGCCGATGATCGCTCCGGGCAGGCTGGTAAAGCCGCCGATGATCGCTGCCGCAAATCCCAGCGTGACGATGTTGCCCATGTCGGCCGTCATCAGGATTTTCGGTGCGATCAGGATCGCGGCAATTGCCGAGATCAATCCGGAAATGACCCAGATCAGCATGTGCATCCGGGTCAGGCTGATGCCGACCAGCTGCGAGCCGCGCGGATTCATGCCGACCGCGCGCAGTGCTTTGCCGAGCTTGGTTTTATTGAACATCCAGAACAGCGCAAGCATCACACTGACGGCGATGGTGAAGATGGCGACATCGAGTACCGTGATGGAGGCCTGGCCGATAGTAACCGGATCGGATGAAAAGACAGCCGGCAGCGAACGCGGCGTATCGCCCAGTCCGGTGGCGCGCACCACACCCTTGAGCAAATAGGAAAAGCCCAGCGTCGCGATGACGAGGTTGACCGACACGCCACTGGCCTTTTGCACCTGGCGCAGGATGACGCGCTGAAATACGGCGCAAATGATCATGGTAAACAACAAGGCGGCGGCAATGGCGATGCTGAGCCCGGCGGACAATACGATTACGGAATACAGGGCGATGTAAGCACCGCCCATGAATACTTCACCCTGTGCGAAATTCGGCACATCGGTTGTCTTGAAAATAATGACGATGGCGAGTGCAAGCAGCGCGTAGATGCTGCCTGTGACTAATCCGGACACCACGCCCTGCTGTACAAACAACCAGATGTCGGCTGCAGTCATCGGTGTTCTCCTGCTTGAGTGAGAGGGTGCCGCAGCAGGCGGCTACGCGCTGCTGCAGCGATCGGCTTGTCGAATTACTTCTTCTGGTATTTCCACAGGCTGGCGTATGCGCCCGGGACACGCGTGGCATTGGTGCCATCGAACTTCAGGTAAATCGCCGACTCTTGCGCGGCATGGTTGTTGGGTCCGAATTTGATCGGGCCCGCCATGATGCCGGTGTCAAAACTGAGCTTTTCCATCTCGCCCAGGAATTTTTCGCGGGTCAGGCTGGGACCGGCCGCCTGCAATGCCTTCACGATGGCCATCGCTGGCGGAATACCGTACGGCATGTAGGTTTGCGGATGACCAGGCTTGGCTGCAAGTTCCGGATAGGACTTCTTGTACAAGTCATACACCCATTTCAATTTCGGCGACGATGGCTCGTCGGCCAGCACTTCCTGGATATAGACATTCTTGAACGCGTCCTTGCTGCCGACGTTTTCTACCAGTTGCTTCAGATCCGCAATGCCGTTCACCGCCAGCACGATCGGCTTGTTGAAACCTAGCTCGTGCGCTTTCTTGATGACCAGTGCGGTCGGGCGGGCATAAGTCGTCAGCAGCAGTACATCCGGATTGGCCGCTTTCAGCTTCAGCATCGGCGCGGTGACGTCGGTGATGGCGGGCGCGATCGATTGCACGCTGAGGTCCAGGCCTGGCCCTTGTTTCACCATGAATTGGGCAGCTTCGAGATTCCAGGAGCCGTAGGCGTCGTCATGATTGACGTAGGCGATTTTTTTCGCCTTCAACAGGTTCGATGCAAAGGAGACCATCGAACCGCCGACCGCACGTTGCGTGATCGAGAATGCGCCGTAGATATAATGTGAAGGCGGATACAGCATGCCGTCGCCGGACGCGTTCAGCATCACGAACGGGATCTTCGAGCGCTCGATGTATTCCTGCGCCGCTACCACCGCCGATGAGCATGAACCACCGTTCAGCAGAAATACCTTCTCCTGCTCGACCAGCTTTTTCGCCGCGGCGACCAGGTCGTTGGCGTTGCAGCGGTCATCTTCGAGGACAACTTCAATCTTGCGGCCGTGGATGCCGCCTTCCTTGTTGATCTTGTCGTAATACATCTTGGCGGCGTTCGACACGTCGAAGCCATATGCCATGCCGCTGCCGGACAGCGGCGCAAACATGCCGATGCGGATGGTGTCCTTGGTGAGGCCGGGTTCAGTCTGGGCCTGCGCGCTGGCAGTGAATGCGCAGGCGGAAAGCAGGCCTATCATTGTTCTCAGTTTCATTTTGTCTCCAGATTACAAGTTAGTGGTTAAGGTAGAAGCGGCGCTGCCATTTACTGCATGCGATATCCGCCGTTGACATCATTCATGGTGCCGGTTACGTAGGATGCATTTTCAGATACGAGGAAAGCGACCACCGCTGCGATATCGGACGGCAGGCCCAGCCGTTGCAATGGAATGTTTGCGGCCGCGGTTTTTTCCTGCCCCGGCGCCATCGACAGGCGCAGCATGTGGGTATCGATCAGTCCCGGCGCGATGCCATTGACGGTGATGTTGTACGGTGCGGCTTCACGGGCCAACGCCTTGGTGTAGCCGAGAACCGCGGCTTTGCTGGAGATGTACGACGCGCTGGAACGATAACCGCCCAGCTGGGCAGCGCAGGACGAGAAGGTAATCACACGGCCGTGCTCAACCGGCGCCTTGACCCGGCGGCGCATGAAGGCGCGCGAGGTCAGGAAGGTGCCGCGCGTGTTGACAGCGTGGGTACGCTCCCATTCGTCCAGCGTTGTATCGATAATCGGCGCCCGTTCGCCGTCATGCAGGATCAGGATCCCGGCATTACAGACGAGGACGGCGATCGGGCCGTGAGCGGCCTCGATGTGGTCGAAGGTGGATTCGACATCGGCTTCATCGGCGACGTCCAGTTTCCAGCCGCTATGGCCTTCGCCGACGAGTTCGTTCGCCAATGCCTGGCAGTCATCCTGATTGAGATCGGACACCGCGACACGCATGCCCTGTGCCGCAAGCTGCCGGCAAATTTCGGCGCCGATACCGCGGGCGCCACCGGTTACAAGGGCCAAACGACCAGTGCTCATGAATGCTGTCTCCTGTGATTGTTGTGATTAACGCGCTGCTGCGCCATCGATGGCGCCATCAGCCCCAGCTCGCCTGCATTTTCCAGAACGCCCGTTCGGCGGCAATCCCTTTTGGGAAGTGGGCAATGAAGTCGAGGCGCAGCGCTTCGGTATGTGTCTTCAGGTATTCATCGAGCGTGGCTTGATCGGCGGCCCAGTACTGCGCGCGGAAACGTTGTGCGCCTTCGCGGACGAACTCGGCTCTTTCGAAACATTTGGTGGCGAATATCTCGGGAATGTGCTTTTCGATCATGTATGCCGAGATGGCGTCAACCAACTCGGCTTCGACCGTCATCGTCACTTCATAACAAACCTGGCTGGTACTCACTGGTCGAACTCCTCGCTGCAAATGGAAAACCCGGAAAAGGACATTTCGGCGCCTGAATGGCAAATCCGGAAATGTTGCCCTTCATCTATTCGGGTTGCAGTATGTACACATGAAATAGTTAAGTCAACGAATTTAATGCGAATTTCAGTTAATTTTTTATTTCATGGATACATGAACAGTAATTAATGACAATTTTGCATCTGCCTGACTTGCTTGCCGAAAAGTCAGTTGCGGTGGCGGTTGCGCCGCAAATCCGCAGGACTGGCGTTGTACCGCTCGGGTATAATTCCGGGTTTGACTGCAGAAGAAATCATCATGGAAGCAGAACGCTTGAATACCCTTTCCGCCCTGCTGGCGGACCTGACCACCCGGGAAGCAGAACTTCGGAGGTATCTTTGACTTCGATACCAAGTCAGAGAAACTAGAACAAGTCAACGAAGAGCTGGAAGACCCGACTGTCTGGAGTGACCAGAAACGGGCGCTGGAACTCGGCAAGGAAAAAAAGTCCCTGGAAGACATCGTCCATACCCTGACCAAGATCGACGCCGATCTGGGCGATGCCAGCGACCTGTTCGCGATGGCGCGCGAAGAGCAGGATGAAGATACGCTGGTCGCGATTGAAGAAGACGTGGCCGCGCTGGAAAAGCTGGTCGAGGGCATGGAATTCCGCCGCATGTTCAACAATCCGATGGACCCCAACAACTGCTTCATCGATATCCAGGCCGGCGCCGGCGGCACCGAAGCACAGGACTGGGCATCGATGATCCTGCGCCAGTACCTGCGCTATTGCGAACGCAAGGGTTTCAAGGTCGAGGTGCTGGAACAATCCGACGGTGAAATCGCCGGCATCAAGACCGCGACCCTCAAGGTCGAGGGTGATTATGCTTATGGTTTCCTGCGCACTGAAACCGGCGTCCACCGCCTGGTGCGCAAGTCGCCTTTCGATTCCGCCAATGGACGACATACCTCATTCTGCAGTTTGTTCGTGTATCCGGAAGTCGATGAGTCGATCGAGATCGACGTCAATCCGGCCGATGTCCGCGTTGACACCTACCGCGCGTCCGGCGCCGGTGGACAGCACATCAACAAGACCGACTCCGCCGTGCGTCTGACCCACGGGCCAACCGGCATCGTGGTCCAGTGCCAGAATGACCGCAGCCAGCATCGCAACCGCGCCGAGGCGTGGGAAATGCTGAAGTCGCGCCTGTATGAACATGAACTGCGCAAGCGCATGAGCGATCAGCAGAAGCTGGAAGACTCCAAGACCGATGTCGGCTGGGGCCACCAGATTCGCTCTTACGTGCTGGACCAGTCGCGGATCAAGGACTTGCGGACCAACTTCGAAACCGGCAATACCAAGGCGGTGCTCGATGGCGACATCGACGGCTTCATCGCGGCATCTCTCAAACAAGGCGTATAAGAACAATGATGACTGACGAATACAGCGGCATTGAGCAGGAAAAAGACGAGAATTCGCTGATCCTCGAGCGGCGCGCGAAGCTGGCCGCGCTGCGCAAGGAAGGCATCGCCTTTCCCAACGATTTCCGCCCGCAGCACAAGGCGGCTGCATTGCATGCGGAGCACGCCGGAACCGAACGGGACGCGCTCGAAGCACAGGCGGTCAAGGTGGTTGTGGCCGGCCGCATGATGCTCAAGCGGGTGATGGGCAAAGCATCGTTTGCAACGATTCAGGACGCGTCGGGACCGAAGGCCGATGGCCGCATACAGCTTTATATCACGACCGAACTGACCGGTCAGGCTGCGCACGACGCCTTCAAGCATTACGACAGCGGCGACATTCTCGGCGCCGAAGGCACGCTGTTCAAGACCAAGACCGGCGAGCTGTCGGTCAAGGTCACCAGCCTGCGCCTGCTGACCAAATCGCTGCGTCCGCTGCCCGACAAGTTCCATGGCCTGGCCGACCAGGAAACCAAGTACCGCCAGCGTTACGTCGACCTGATCATGAATGAGGAAACGCGCCGCACCTTCAAGGCGCGGACCGCTGCGATGTCGTCGATTCGGCGCTTCATGACGGAACATGAATTCATGGAAGTCGAAACGCCGATGCTGCATACGATTCCGGGCGGCGCCGCGGCCAAGCCGTTCATCACCCATCACAATGCGCTGGACATGGAAATGTTCCTGCGCATTGCGCCGGAACTGTATCTGAAGCGGCTGGTGGTCGGCGGCTTCGACCGCGTGTTTGAAGTCAATCGCAATTTCCGCAATGAGGGTGTATCGCCGCGCCACAATCCTGAATTCACGATGATGGAATTTTATGCCGCCTATGTCGATTATCAGTGGCTGATGAATTTCACCGAAGCGGTGATCCGGCAGGCGGCAATCGATGCGCACGGCAGCGCCACGCTGACTTACCAGGGTCGTGAACTCGACCTGGCCAAGCCTTTTGCGCGCATGACGATCGTCGAGGCAATCAACAAATATGCGCCGGACTATACCAGCGAGCAATTGCACGATGCGGCGTTCATCAAGGCGGAACTGCTGAAGTTCGGCGTGAAGCCGTTCGCCACCGCCGGCCTCGGTGCGCTGCAACTGGCGCTGTTTGAAGAAACCGCGGAATCGCAATTGTGGGAGCCGACTTACATCGTCGATTACCCGGTTGAGGTGTCGCCGCTGGCGCGTGCTTCGGATACGGTTCCTGGCATTACCGAACGTTTCGAGCTGTTCATTACCGGCCGCGAAATCGCCAACGGTTTTTCGGAGCTGAACGATGCGGAAGACCAGGCGGCACGCTTCCAGGCGCAGGTGGCGGCCAAGGATGCGGGCGATGAAGAGGCGATGTATTACGATGCGGATTATATTCGCGCGCTGGAGTATGGCTTGCCGCCGACTGGCGGTTGCGGCATCGGGATTGACCGGCTGATGATGCTGATTACGGATTCGCCGAATATTCGGGATGTGATTTTGTTTCCGCATTTGCGGCGCGAGGATTGACGCTGGTCTAGCGATGTGAAGTCAGCCTGGGTTCCCGCGTTCGCGGGAACGACGGTGGTGAGAGTGGAGTTCCCGCCAATTACTACCGTCATTCTCGCGCAAGCGGGAATCCAGACTGAAACTGCATCACGATGACTTCATGCATGCCCCCCCAAAAAAAGGGACCGCATTTTTTTTGCGGTCCCTTTTTTACTGCGCTTCTTCAATCCACGCCATCTGTATCGCTTCCAGGATTTTCTCCCCCGACCGCCCCGGTTCATCTGCAAACCCATCCAGCTCACACACCCACTTATGCAAATCGGTAAACCGCACCGTCAGCGGATCCACATCGGGGAATTTATCGTTCAGCTCTTCGGCGATGCGTATGGTATCGGTCCACTTCATGATGTCATCGTCCCTTCACTCTCAATTATTCTCGCGGGCGAGGTTGATCGTATATTTCGGAATCTCGACCACCAGGTCCGTCTCGCCCAACAGCGCCTGGCACGACAGCCGGGAAGTCGCTTCCAGCCCCCATGCCATGTCAAGCAGGTCTTCTTCCTTTTCCTGCGGCTCATTGAGCGAATTGAAGCCTTCGCGGATCACCACGTGACAGGTTGTGCAGGCACAGGATTTTTCGCAAGCATGCTCTATGTCGATATCGTTATCGAGCAGGATATCGCACAGCGATTTCCCGACGGGGGCGTCGATTACCGCGCCTTCAGGGCACAAACTAGGATGGGGCAATACAACGATTTGTGGCACGTCAACTTCCTTTTCATTTGATCGGGATGTTCGCACCATGAGGCTGCGGCGCGAACGGATTTTTTACGCTACTTCATCCAGTCTCTTGCCGGCAAGCGCGGTGCGCACGCTGCGATCCATCCGGCGTGCGGCAAATTCTTCCGTGCCTTGCGCCAGCGCTTCGACCGCGGCCTTGATCGCATCATGGTCGTCACCAGTCGCCTGCTGCCGCACCGCTTCGATCAATGCGATCACTTCGGCGCGTTCGGCATCCGATAACAGGCTGCCATCCGCGTCCAGTGCCGACTGCGTCGCCAGCACGATGCGTTCGGCTTCTACCTGCTCTTCCCGCAGCGCACGCATCTGCATGTCGACATCCGCCGATTTGAACGAGTCCTGCAGCATCTGCGCGATTTCGTCGTCGCCCAGGCCATACGATGGCTTCACGGTGATCGATGCTTCCACACCGGAACGCAGTTCGCGCGCCGACACCGACAGCAAACCGTCGGCATCGACCTGATAGGTCACCCGTATGCGCGCCGCACCGGCGGCCATCGGCGGAATGCCGCGCAATTCGAATTTTGCCAGCGAGCGGCAATCACTGACCAGTTCACGCTCGCCCTGCACGATCTGGATCGCCATCGCGGTCTGGCCATCCTTGA
Organism: Pseudomonadota bacterium; assembly: GCA_040387375.1. Lineage (GTDB taxonomy): Bacteria > Pseudomonadota > Gammaproteobacteria > Burkholderiales > Burkholderiaceae_D > JAZKDW01. Next base: position 13,859 of record JAZKDW010000007.1, on the reverse strand, counting down.
AGGTGGTGAACTCCTGCGCTCGCGCGCAGGGGATGGTGGAATTGCGTGGAATGACTTTTTCCACCAGGCCGCCCATGGTCTCGATGCCGAGCGACAGCGGAATGACATCCAGCAGCAGCCAGTCGTCACCGGCAGCACGATTGCCGGCCAGCAGGTTGGCCTGGATCGCCGCACCGAGCGCGACCACCTTGTCGGGATCGATGTTGGCCAGCGGCGTTGTTTCGAAAAATTCACCGACCGCCTTGCGCACATGCGGCATGCGTGTGGCGCCTCCCACCATCACCACACCATCGACGTCGTCGACGGTCAGCTCGGCATCGCGCAGCGCCTTGCGGGTTGGCGTAATCGTTTTTGCGACCAAGTGCTGGGTGATCTTGACAAAGGTCGCTGCACTCAGGGTCAGGTGTACTTCTTCGCCGGAACCGAGGGCGGCGTCGATATGCGTCTCGGCCTTGGTGGAAAGCAGTTCCTTGGCCTCGCGCGCCTTGACCATCAGCACGCGGGTATCTTCATCGGACAGGGGCGCCAGTTGCGCCTGCTCGCTGATCCAGCAAAACAGCCGATGATCGAAATCGTCGCCGCCGAGCGCCGAGTCGCCGCCGGTGGACAGCACTTCAAACACACCTTTGGTCAGCTTCAGGATCGATACGTCAAAGGTGCCGCCGCCCAGGTCATAAACCGCGTAGACGCCCTCCGACGCGTTGTCCAGGCCGTACGCAATCGCGGCAGCGGTCGGCTCATTCAGCAGCCGCAACACATTCAGGCCGGCCAGTTTGGCGGCATCCTTGGTTGCCTGCCGCTGCGCATCGTCGAAGTAGGCGGGCACGGTGATGACTGCGCCTACCAGATCGTCACCCAATGCATCCTCGGCCTGCTGGCGCAAGGTCGCGAGAATTTCAGCGGAAATTTCAACCGGGCTTTTTACGCCGGCGGCGGTTTTCAGTTGCACCATTCCGGGTGTATCAAGAAAATCGTAGGGCAGGTTTTCAACGTAGGCAATGTCTTTCAGGCCGCGACCCATGAAGCGCTTGACCGACACGATGGTGTTGCGCGGATCGGTGGTCTGTTCCGCCTGCGCCTTGTAACCGATGTGGGCATTCCCGTTCGGCAGATAACGCACGATGGACGGCAACAGCGCCCTGCCCTCCTCGTCGGTCAGCACTTCGGGGATACTGTTGCGCACGGTGGCGACGAGCGAATTGGTGGTGCCGAGGTCGATGCCGACCGCCAGCCGATGCTGATGCGGGGCGGTGGACATGCCGGGTTCGGATATCTGCAGAAGTGCCATAGATTTTTTAATGTCTGTTCGTGATAACGGTGTAAGTTTTCGCGCCTGGCATTTCAGCCTTCCAGCCCATCAACCGCGCGAGATACTTCTTCACCAAATTTTTCGAGGAACATCAGTTGCCGCACGCCCTGCGCCGCCTGCTCGAAATCCTGCGCGTCGAGCAAAGCTGCAATTTCCGCCACCTGTATTTTGCGGGTAGCGCGCAATTCCGTGTCGAGCTGGTTCAGGCAAGCCGCATCCTTGCCCGCCTTCGCATCGTCCAGCGCTTCGCGCCATTCCATCTGCTGCATCAGGAAGGCGCGCGGCATCGCGGTATTGGATTCAGTCTGCAGATCGACGCCATTGAGCTCGCATAAATACGCAGCGCGCCTGAAAGGACTTTTCAGCGTCTTGTGTGCTTCGTTGGCGCGGGTGGCCCATTGCATGGCAACCCGCTTTTCCGCATCGGGTGCGTTGGCGAACTTGTCCGGATGCACCTGGTTCTGCACTTCATGATAGGCCTTGTCCAGCGCTGTCATGTCGAGTGCGAATTTTTGCGGCAGGTGAAACAGTTCGAAGTGATTTTGCATAGTCATCTAAAACAAAAGCCTGTCCTCACTTCAACAGGCTTGATCAAAACAGGCGTGGCTACAGGCGCCGCAACCGGGCGCCATGGTTCACTAAATACGGAAGCTTTCGCCGCAGCCGCACTCATCCTTCACATTCGGATTACGGAACTTGAAACCTTCGTTCAAGCCTTCACGAGCGAAATCAAGTTCGGTGCCGTCGATGTAAGGCAGGCTTTTCGGGTCGACGAAAAGCTTGACGCCGTGCGACTCAAACACGCTGTCTTCGGCTGCGCTGTCATCCACATACTCGAGCTTGTACGCAAGACCGGAACAACCGGTCGTGCGTACGCCAAAGCGCAAGCCTATACCCTTGCCGCGCCGTTCCATGTAGCGGGTAATGTGTTTCGCCGCTTTTTCAGTCAATGTGATTGCCATGCTTCTTTACCTCTTCCAGGTCATTGTGATACTGACGGAAACCAGCCCTGCCGGCCTGCCTCCGCTCCGCATCGACACGACAAAATCAGGCTACTTCCTTGGCCTCGGCCGCGTGCTTGGTCTTGTAGTCCAGCACGGCAGCCTTGATTGCATCTTCCGCCAGGATCGAGCAGTGGATTTTCACCGGCGGCAAAGCCAGTTCTTCCGCGATCTGCGTGTTCTTGATCGACATTGCCTGATCCAGCGTCTTGCCCTTGACCCATTCGGTCACCAGTGACGAAGACGCAATCGCCGAACCGCAGCCATAGGTCTTGAATTTTGCATCTTCGATCACGCCATCGGCGCCGACCTTGATTTGCAGTTTCATGACGTCGCCGCAAGCCGGTGCGCCGACCATGCCGGTACCGATAGTGTCATCACCCTTGTCAAACGCGCCAACATTGCGCGGATTTTCGTAGTGATCGAGAACTTTTTCTGAATATGCCATTTTGCTGCTCCTTGAAACGATTAGTGTGCCGCCCACTGGATCGAGCTGATGTCGATTCCCTCTTTGTACATGTCCCACAGTGGCGACAGCTCGCGCAGTTTTGCCACTTTTTCCTTGATCAATTTGATCGTGAAGTCGATGTCTTCTTCGGTCGTGAAGCGTCCGAACGTGAAGCGGATCGAGCTGTGCGCCAGCTCATCGCTGCGTCCCAGCGCCCTCAGTACATAAGATGGTTCCAGACTGGCGGAAGTACAAGCCGAGCCGGACGATACCGCGATATCCTTGATCGCCATGATCAGCGATTCGCCTTCGACGTAGTTGAAGCTGACGTTGAGGTTGTGCGGCACACGATGCGCCATATCGCCGTTGACATACACTTCTTCCATTTCCTGCAAGCCGGCAGCCAGCCGGTCGCGCAAGGCCTGGATGCGCGTCATCTCGCTATCCATTTCTTCCCTGGCGATGCGGAATGCTTCACCCATGCCGACAATCTGATGTGTCGGCAAGGTGCCGGAACGCAGTCCGCGCTCGTGTCCGCCGCCATGCATCTGCGCTTCGAGGCGCACACGCGGCTTGCGGCGCACATACAAGGCGCCGATGCCTTTGGGGCCGTAGGTCTTGTGCGCGGTAAAGGTCATCAGGTCGACCTTGGTTTTTTCGAGGTCGATATGGACCTTGCCGGTTGCCTGCGCGGCGTCGCAATGAAAAATGATGCCTTTCTTGCGGCACAGCTCGCCGATTTCATCGATAGGCTGGATCACGCCGATTTCATTATTAACCAGCATGACCGACACCAGGATCGTGTCGGGGCGCATTGCCGCTTCCAGTTGCTCGATCGTGATCAGGCCATTGTCCTGCGGTTGCAGATAAGTGGCTTCAAAACCCTGGCGCTCGAGTTCACGCACGGTGTCCAGCACAGCCTTGTGCTCGGTCTTGACCGTGATGATGTGTTTGCCCCTGGTTTTGTAAAATTGCGCGGCGCCTTTCAGCGCGAGGTTGTTGCCCTCAGTCGCGCCGGAAGTCCAGATGATTTCGCGCGGATCCGCATTGACCAGCTTTGCGACTTCTCCGCGCGCTTCTTCCACCGCCTGCTCGGCAGTCCAGCCGTACATGTGGCTGCGGGAAGCGGGATTGCCGAACTGCTCGCGCAGATAGGGAATCATCTTGTCGGCGACACGTGGATCGATCGGCGTGGTGGCCGAATAGTCCATGTAAATCGGAAAGTGCGGCGCCCTTAATGTGTCTATCAGGCTTTGTTCGAGTGGGGCATTCATGCTTTTCTACTCCAGTTGAATCAAACAACCACGTGGGGACGATGCATCGTGACCACGCTGTGCTCATTAGTTTTCTGTTTCTGCTGGTCCACCAGGTCTTTCAGCGACACTGAATCCAGATAATCAACCATCTTGGCATTCAGGGTGGCCCACAGGTCGTGCGTCATGCAGCGACTACCCTGTTCATGACCGGGACTCGGGCAGTTTTCCTTGCCGCCACATTGGGTCGCATCGATAGGTTCATCGACCGCAATGATGATGTCGGCTACTGTTACATCTTCGGCCCGGCGCGCGAGGTTATAACCTCCACCCGGTCCACGTACCGATTCGACGATTGCATGACGACGCAATTTGCCGAACAACTGTTCCAGATACGACAAGGAAATCTCCTGCCGCTGGCTAATCCCGGCGAGCGTCACCGGACCATTGTTCTGGCGTAGCGCCAAGTCAATCATCGCAGTCACCGCAAAGCGGCCTTTAGTTGTCAGTCGCATGAGATTTCTACTCCAAAGCAAAACCTGATTTACGTCTTGAACTCAATATCCGGAATGCCCGAATATTTTGGTCAAGTATAGCAAACTTGAGTAATTTTGTCAGGTATAGGTCTGGAGCGAATCGGCCACGCCGGATCAACAGCTGGAAATCCAATACAGTTGCGGATCCGCATTATTCCATATCGGGCCAACCGTGCCAAACTTGAAAGTATGTGCGGACAGGGAAGTCGACGGTAGCGTCAGGCTGGGTTTTTGTCGCTACCGATCAGCACGCGCGTGTCGGACAAATAGACATGGGGAGGAATTTCCAGATTGGTTGGCGCCGGCACATTGACGTACACCCGCCCGGCGAGATCGAAACGCGAACCATGACAGGGGCAATAAAAACCGCCTGGCCAATCCGCTCCCAGATCGGCTGCCCCCGGCTCCGGCCGAAAGCTGGGAATACAACCCAGATGGGTACACACCCCGGTCGCAATGAAAAACTGCGGTTTGATTGAACGGACCGGGTTTTTCGCATAGGGCGGCTGTTCCGATCTTTCTGATTCGGGGTCGGCCAGCTGGGCCTCACTTTTGCCCAGCGATTTCACCATTTCGTCCGTACGATGCAAGACCCACACTGGCCTGCCGCGAAATTCCACGGTCACCAGTTTTCCGGGAGCGATTTTGCTGAGGTCCGTCTCGGCCGGCGCGCCTGCAGCTCTTGCCGCCTCACTTGGCGCCATGCTCTTCAGGAAGGGTATGGCACTCGCAACCACACCTATGCTGCCCAAACCCACCGTTGCCGCAAGCAAGGTTCTGCGGCTTTTGTCTGTTTCTTTACCAGCCATACCATCTGCATCAGATTTCGGGATGCCTCCGTTGGAATAACTATGGACTGACCACCATGGCCTCGACCATCTGGCGACAGGCGTCGGCACAATGCTGGCAGGCGTGCACACAGTCGCTCATGCCGCCTATCTGCTCACAACTCCGCGCGCACGCTTCACAAATCGCGGCACAAAGCTGGCAACTCTGATCATGAAAATGAGAACCGCGCAGCATGAAGTTGGCTGCGGCCTGGCAAATTTCCGCACAATCTGTCATCAAGCGGAAATGTACCGGCTCCATGTGTTTCCCGCCAATTTCCAGGCAATGTGTGATCGCGGTATGCAGGCAGACGTTATGGCATTTCTGGCAGGCGTCTATGCATTTTCGCATTTCGGGATGCATTGGATGTTGCATGTGGATTTACTCCGGCGCGTGTCATTCGCATGAAAAACATCAGCGAAATAACGCAACGTTCATACCAATGGCAAGCAGATCCTGCAAGAGAGGAGAATATTAGGCGCGCCATGGCTTGCCGGTGAAACAGCATTGGTAAAACCTGCCATTCCCCGTAAGCTTTACAAACATGCCCGCTCAGGAGGAGCCGGTGTCCTGCCGGTATAACAACTTCATCGGCCCGAACAAGTCATGCATGGTGCGGTTGGCGATGAAGGTCAGGTTATACGGATGTTCTGCAATTGCTTTCGGAAAGCGCTTGTTTTCCGGCAATGCGCTCAGCAGTTCGGCTACTTTTCCCCATAACACCAGTGTCGGTGGAAGCCGGTCCTTTTTATCGGCATGTTCAATCAGCGCAGCGAGCACGGTCTGCAGGAAGGGCTGCCAGGCTTTTGCTTCTTTCAGTGGCGGCACATGCGGGCGGAACACCAAAGCCGCATTGAGCAGCAAAAAACCATTCCTGATCAGATTCGCCTGCAATTCACTCAGCGTCTGGATGAATGGCGAATCAGGCGCCGCTGCCTTGAGCGCAATGTGCGCCAGGAAGTCGCCACCGGTTTGTTCATGCGACAGCTGGCCATCCGTGACCAGCAGCATCTTCATGAAATTGCGCAGCGACGTCGCCCGATTCACCGGTTTCGACAAACCCTTGTCCGACCACAAGGAGCCGACCGCCCCGTCCATGAAACAAACGCCGGTGGCGCTCTCCGACCGCGGATAAGGGCCCTCGCCCACCAGCACAAAACGCACCGCATCCAGCGGCTGCGCAAATGCCGCGAACAGACGCCCGCCTTGCGGCAGATACTGGTCCGCTGCCAGGGCCGGCAAATACGCCGGATCGGCCTCGGCCATCGCCTCCAGACCCGCCAGCAAGGCCGGCCGCCACGTTGGATCGGCCAGGGTCAGTGCATCAAGGATGGCGGCGGGTATTTTTTGGCGGGTCGAGGAAGGCAAGCTGGACATGACAATAAATTAGCAAAAAACGCGATTGTAAATCATCGATGCGGGAGCCAGCCCGCATCATTTTCAGGCGCCGGTAATCGGCACCACATTGTCCGCGCCGGCAGCGCCAAACAGCTGCTCCTTCAGTACCCGCAACTGATCGCGCACCTGCGCCGCCTTTTCGAACTCGAGGTTCTTCGCATGATCGAGCATCAGTTTTTCCAGGCGCTTGATTTCCTTGCTTACCTGCTTCTCGCTCATTGCTTCGTACTTCGCATGTTCCTGCGCCACCTGCAATTCGGCCCGTGCATCCTGCGGATTGTAGACACCATCGATCAGGTCCTTGATTTCCTTCTTGATGCCCATCGGTGTGATGTTGTTGGCGGTATTGAAGGCGATCTGCTTGTTGCGGCGGCGATCGGTTTCATCAATTGCGCGCCGCATGGAATCGGTCACCTTGTCGCCGTACAGGATCGCCGTGCCGTTCAGGTTACGCGCGGCGCGGCCGATGGTCTGGATCAGGCTGCGTTCGGAACGCAGGAAACCTTCCTTGTCCGCATCCAGAATCGCCACCAGCGATACTTCAGGAAGATCCAGTCCTTCACGCAGCAGGTTGATGCCGACCAGCACATCAAATGTGCCGAGCCGCAAATCGCGGATGATTTCCACCCGTTCGACAGTGTCGATATCGCTATGCAGGTAACGCACCTTGATGCCGTTATCGCTCAGGAATTCGGTCAGCTGTTCGGCCATGCGCTTGGTCAGTGTCGTTACCAGCACACGTTCATTTTTTTTCACGCGATCGGTAATCTCCGACATCAGGTCATCCACCTGCGAACTCGCCGGGCGCACGCTGATCTGCGGATCGACCAGACCGGTCGGACGCACCACCTGCTCCACCACCTGTCCGGAATGTTCATTCTCATAGTTCGCCGGTGTAGCGGAGACAAACACTGTCTGCCGCATCTTGGCTTCGAATTCATCAAAACGCAGCGGCCGGTTATCCAGCGCCGACGGCAGCCGGAATCCATAATCGACCAGATTGGTCTTGCGCGCGCGGTCGCCGTTGTACATGCCGTTCAGCTGCCCCATCAGCACATGCGACTCATCCAGGAACATCAATGCATCCTGCGGCAGATAATCGACCAGCGTCGGTGGCGGTTCGCCTGGCTTGGCGCCGCTCAGGTGGCGCGAATAATTTTCGATGCCCTTGGTAAAACCGATTTCCTGCATCATCTCGAGGTCAAAACGGGTGCGCTGTTCGAGCCGCTGCTCTTCAATCAGCTTGTTTTCCTTGCGAAACCAGGTCAGGCGATCGCGCAATTCTTCCTTGATCGTCTCGATCGCACGCAACACCGTTGCCCTCGGCGTCACGTAATGTGAACCCGGGTACACGGTAAAGCGTGGAATTTGCTGGCGTACGCGGCCAGTCAATGGATCGAACAGCTGCAGGTTTTCAATTTCGTCATCGAACATTTCGACACGAATCGCCAGTTCCGCATGCTCCGCCGGGAAGATATCAACCGTGTCACCCCGCACGCGAAACGTGCCGCGGCCGAAATCGACTTCGTTACGTGTGTATTGCATCTGAATCAGGCGTGCAATCAGATCGCGCTGGCTCAATTTGTCCCTGGCCCGCAAGGTCAGGATCATCTGATGATATTCGTTCGGATTACCGATACCGTAGATCGCCGAAACCGTTGCGACAATCACCACATCGCGGCGTTCCATCAGCGACTTGGTGCAGGACAGGCGCATCTGCTCGATATGTTCGTTGATCGAGGAATCCTTCTCGATGAACAGATCGCGCTGCGGAACGTAGGCTTCCGGCTGGTAATAATCGTAATAACTGACGAAATATTCCACCGCGTTATGCGGAAAGAACTCGCGGAATTCGCTATATAATTGCGCAGCCAGCGTTTTATTCGGCGCAAACACGATAGCCGGACGGCCCATGCGGGCAATCACATTGGCCATCGTGTAAGTTTTTCCCGAACCAGTGACACCAAGCAGCGTCTGATACGACAAACCGTCCTCAATGCCTTCCGCCAGCTTGTCAATCGCCTGCGGCTGATCGCCTGCAGGCAGGAACGGCTGGTACAGCCGGTACGGTGAATCAGGAAAGGTGACGATTTTCGATTCGTCGATCGCACTGGAAACTTGGGATAATTCAGCCATACGCATTAGACCTTTGGTAAAATTGCAAGTTGCATTCGCGCTTTACATTCAACCATCCGGCGCTCTCCAACCCGACTGCAGAACATGCTTTTGCAGCTAACTTTTGATGTTATCACGATGAACACACCTCTTTCCGCCCCACTGTTTGCCGCCATCGAAATGGCGCCGCGTGACCCGATTCTCGGTATCACCGAAGCATTCAACGCCGATAAAAACCCTGACAAGATCAATCTGGGAGTCGGTGTTTATTACGACGACAACGGCAAGGTGCCCTTGCTGGAATGTGTACGCAAGTCGGAAGCCCTGTTGATGGAAAAGGCGTCTCCCCGCACTTACCTGCCGATCGACGGCCTGGCCGCTTACGACAAGGCAGTACAAGAACTCGTATTTGGTGCTGACAGCGCAATTATTCAAGACAAGCGCGCAATTACCGTGCAAGCAATCGGCGGTACTGGCGCGCTGAAACTGGGTGCGGATTTCCTGAAGCGTTTTTCTCCTGATTCGGAAGTCTGGATCAGCGACCCGAGCTGGGAAAACCATCGTGCATTGTTCGAATCCGCTGGCTTCGTTGTCAACAACTACCCGTACTACGATCCGGCAACGCGCGGCGTCAATTTCGCCGGCATGTTGGATTCCCTCAAGAAAATGCCGGCCGGCGCTATCGTGTTGCTGCACGCCTGCTGCCACAATCCAACGGGCGCCGACCTGACCGATGCGCAATGGGGTGAGGTCATCGAGCTTGTTACCCAGCGCGGTCTGGTGCCTTTCCTCGACATGGCCTACCAGGGTTTTGGCGACGGCATTGAAGAAGACGGCAAAGTTGTCGGCCTGTTTGCGAAAGCCGGCGGCCCGTTGTTCGTGTCGAATTCCTTTTCAAAATCATTCTCGCTGTACGGCGAGCGGGTTGGCGCGCTGAGCATCGTCGCCGTCAACGCCGAAGAAGCCGCGCGCCTGTTGTCGCAGCTCAAACGTGTGATTCGCACCAATTACTCCAACCCGCCCTCCCACGGCGGACAAGTGGTTGCCACCGCACTCACGACACCGGAATTGCGCACAATGTGGGAAGACGAGCTGGCCGGCATGCGTGTGCGCATTCGCGAGATGCGTGAGTTGCTGGTCCAGAAATTGAAAGCAAAATCGCCGGCGCATGACTTTGATTTTGTGATCAAGCAACGCGGCATGTTCTCGTATTCAGGACTGACCAAGGAACAAGTCGACCGCCTGCGAGATGAATTCTCGATCTACGCCGTCGATACCGGCCGCATCTGTGTGGCCGCGCTTAACTCGCGCAACATCGACAAGGTCGTCGACGCCATTGCAAAGGTACTTTAAGCAGTGATATTGCGAACAAGTTTGCAAACTTGTTCGCAAAGCAGCATTAATGCGCTGTTTGGTTTTGACAAGCCGCGGTCCATGAGTCTATAATGCTGCTTCTTTTCCCTGATAGCTCAGTCGGTAGAGCGACGGACTGTTAATCCGCAGGTCCCTGGTTCGAGTCCAGGTCGGGGAGCCAGAATCATTAAGGGGTCACGTGCAAGCGTGGCCCTTTTTCTGTTTCTGGACACCGGAAGAGGTGACAGTGCCAATACGTTCCCACCCTTCCAAATCCGGTTTTCGTACAAGCCCCGAAAAACAGCAAGTGGCGCCAACTACCCGGATATCAGAGGGAATCGGGAGCCGCAAGAGAAGACACAAGGGTGATTCCAGATCATTCTGACCGACACATCGGTAGAGATTGAAAAGGGATGGCTGTGAAGAAAAGTGAAATATTGCTCTGAATGCTCCATAGATTGGAGCATTCAGATAAGGTGCATAACCTGGCTACGCCGATAAAGATTAGTACACCGGTATGCATGGATTGTTTCTCGCCAAGGAGTATGAGCGTACAGCGCATACTTCCCCGAGATGCTAACCAAAATACCGGTGCGAGTTTATATTTGTAAAGGAGACCAAAATGTTAAAAAAGCTTTCTCATGTTGCACTGTCCTGTTGCCTGATGGTTGGTTCGGTGAGCGCTTTCGCTGCTGATGATGTTTATCCATCAAAAACCATTCGATTTATTTCTCAGTTTCCGGCCGGCGGTACATCAGATGTAGTTGCAAGGCTTGTTGCAACCAAACTGGCGGAGATGCTGGGCCAGCCAGTAATTGTGGAGAATCGCGCAGGGGCAGCAGGCAATATCGGAGCGGAGTATGTCGCAAAATCGCCGCCCGATGGCTACACAATTTTAGCGGGCAATAATGTTATCGTGACCAATCCAGCGATGCAAAAAACGCCCTTTAATGTCGAAAAGGATTTCGCACCTATTGCAATTGTCGGCGCTACGCCGATTGCACTCGCCGTTCACACTTCACTTCCTGTGGCAAACGTTCAAGAGCTGATTGCGTTAATTAAAAAAAGTCCGGGCAAGTTCGCCTATTCTTCATGCGGCAATGGCACGGCGCAACATTTAGCAGGGGAACTGTTCAAACAGAAAGCCGGTATCGACATGGTACATGCAGGCTACAAGGGTTGTGCTCCAGCCGTTATCGATGGAGTAAGCGGTCATGTCCCGATTATGTTTAACGCCATGGGAAATGTGCAGCCTCATGCCAAGGCTGGCAAGCTCAAGATCCTCGCCGTAGCATCTTCCACCAAGTCGGCTAACGATCCCAATATGCCAACAATTGCAGAAGCCGGCGTCAAAGACTTTGATGCCGAAGTCTGGTTTGGCTTCCTCGCGCCTGCAGGTACACCTCGTGCGGTCGTCATGAAGTTGAATGAAGCGATTAATAAAATAATAAAGATGCCAGACGTTGTCCAGAAGTTAAATACTTTACCAGTGCACACACGAACGAGCACGCCTGAAGAATTCTCGAAGATCATTAAAAGCGACTTGGCTCTTTGGTCAAAACTGGTGAAGGATGCGAAGATTGATACGACGCCATGAAGGCAGACACAATTTGTGAGGGGGGCCCGGGTCGAAACCTGCCGATCAAACCGATCAAGTGAAGTGCTATCTAGGACTCCCCTAATTTTGATGATCGGTTCCGGTTCGGCGAAAATCAGCGGTAACTCGTTGCTCTGATTCGGCCTTTGCAAATGAGGCCGCAGCGCCGCCCATAAAGGTTCGGCTAATGTAGTCCGTCACAGTGGCAAGCCGAAAAATATTTTAAAATCTTCGACTTGGAAATCATAAATTCCAAGCTTGCTCGTTCTGTTAGTCGGCAGATCCCTGGTTCGAGTCCAGGTCGGGGAGCCAGAATTTTGAAGGGGCTACGTGCAAGCGTGGCCCCTTTTCTGTTTCTGCGGAGTGAACACGTAGCAATGCCGATTCGTTCCCATCCCTTGCCTCTTCAATCCTCGACGCTGCAATAACCACTCACAATCTGGGCCGAAAGATCATAATGACTCAGTAGCGGTGGATTCAGAAATTGTCTCTGACCTGAATGGCACTTACATCGCTGGGTTGAGCTGGTCGATTGCGGCTCGCAGGCATTCAGGCGAGTCGCCATCCGGTGCCGTTTCGGCCCATGGACGTGCATATAGTCTGTATCTTTCAATCAGGCGAGCGCTTCTTTCCAGCTGATCCTCCGTCATGCGGCATCCCCCGGTTTGCCCATCAAGATCGCATTCAGTGCAACATTGATGTAATAATTACCGCGACCGATTTTTTGCTTTTGCACAAAGCCCCCCTCTGCCAGCGCATCAAGATACTTGGTTGCCGTGATGCGCGACACCTGCAAGTCATGCTGGATGAAATCGATTTTGGTATAGGGGTGCGTGAATAAATTATTGATCAAGTCCTGACTATAGAATTTGTAGCCGTCGCGGATGCGATGCTTGTAATCCATCAGCGCCGCCTTGATCGCCTGAATGGTCGCATTGGTTTGCACGGCGGTCAGCTCGACTGCTTCAAGCATGTACAGCACCCACTCCTCCCAGCGATCTTCGACACGTACCGTCTGGAGCAAGCGATAGTAATCGGCTTTGGTACGCACGATATGACTGGAAAGGTACAACACTGGAATATCCAGCAAGCCTTCCTTGACCAGATACAGCACATTCATGATCCGGCCAGTGCGGCCGTTGCCGTCGTAAAAGGGATGAATGCTCTCGAACTGGTGGTGTATCAAGGCCATCTTGATCAGGGGGTCCACAGCAAACAATTCCCCATCGTTGATGAAGCGCTCCAGGTCGCGCATCATCGCCACGATTTCGGCGGGGTCCTGCGGTGGTGTATAGACGGTCCGCCCTGCGCCGTCTTTCAGCGCAGTTCCGGGCAGCTTGCGAAATCCGGCGTTGTTCTGTTCCAGCTCAGCCTGAATCCCGATAATATGGTTCGAGGTCAACAGGCCGCTTTGCCGGACCTGCTCAAAGCCGACCCGCAAGGCCTGGCGGTAGCGCAACACCTCTTTTGCTGCTGGATTGGCGAACGACTCCGGCAGCACATCATCCTTGAACAGCTCGTCGTGCGTGGTGATATGTTTTCAATCGCGGAACTGTCCTTGGCCTCTTGCAGGCCCAGCGTATTGATCAAGATTCCCTGATGCGGAATCGATCCCGCAATGCCTTTCAGCTCAGCCAGCCGGCGGCTGCTAATGGCCAGTTTTTTCAGGATTGCAGGCGCATCGAAACGCGCCGCATCCAATTGCTCAAGCTGTTGGATTGAAGGCATCATGTATTTACAGTCCGGGACGGTATAAGAAATCCAGATTTACTATACATATGAAGGACGACATGTATAGTAAATCGATTTTTTTATACATATTTGCATAAATGCATATAGAAAGCGAGAATTCCTATACACATGGCGCGCTCCCGCACGGTAATCACGGTTGAGCAGCAGTAAGGTTGACGGTCAGACACGACATGCCTTCGTCAGCAATGCCATTACCACGAAAGGTATGTCGAGTCTGACCCGAATGGCACTTACTTAAGCCATAAGCTCTTGAATTAGCAAGGAAAAGC
>JAZKDW010000006.1:0-70199 GCA_040387375.1 Pseudomonadota bacterium | reverse complement strand
GGACATCACCCTTTCACGGTGAGTACAGGGGTTCGAATCCCCTTGGGGACGCCAGCATTCTCTTGGTAAGAGAGAAGAGAAAAGGCCTTGATCATTCAAGGCCTTTTCCTTTTTCAGCGACTGCACGCGGCTCAAATAATTTGTACACAAATTATTTGAGACCGGGTCGCAAAGATCCATGCACGTTGAAACCAGCGATGTGACCGTATTTACTTGACCACTACAGTCCAAGCCGGTCTGAAACGGCTAAAAGTTGTCAAGGCCTATGGCCATGATTTCATCCACGCCGGACAAGGCCGCAGTACATTGGCTATATACAACTTCCGATACGCGCTCCACCATACGTGCATCACCGCCTTGCTCCAGTACCTGCTGGCGGATGTCTGGCAGCTGCTTCAGACACTGACTGGCCAGAACCGTCAGTACATTTACTACTAACTTCGGGGCTATCTTGCACTCGTGTGCCATCAGGGCCCAGTCGTACGCACGAATGCCGCGTGGGGAAAAGTTGTCACCTACCGCCATCGCTAAACTGTCGGTAACATCTGCGTCGATTAACGCCAAACCCGACACCAAGTCATAGGCAGGCGCAAGCGCCAAACGTTTTGAATCGCTGAAAAAGGTCAGATTTTTGGCATGTGCATCAGTGTTTCCAATTAGAACCTGGAAAATCACCCATCGCAAAAACGCAAGCTTTGCCGGCCCAGTCGCTCGCATGAGTTCCTTGTTGTTGAGCAGCGCGAAAAACTGCTTCACCGATGCACCATCTCGAATATCTTTTACATCTTCGCCATCGCCATACGGTTGTTCATATTTGAAATCGACGGGCAATCCTAATGCTTGACAGCCATCAATGCACTGCAGTCGCCAAACGGTATTGGTTGCCGCTACATACTTCCGGTCAAAACGCTGAATAACGAGCACCGGTTCGGGCACATGTACGAGGTGGGTTTCTGCGACGCTCAGCTTTACTGACTCTGCCAACAACATGCACATCAGTTCATTGGTTGTCATCCCCGCCAGCAGTGGATTGACGGGCTCTGGCTTGAGGATGTGCGTGGACGAGTGCTGAGCACACTCCGGCAAAAACCATTCGCCGTCAAATTGCAGAACAGCTAATTTGTCCTGATAGCCGGCGATCGACAAGCGGAGTCGGCCATCCCAGACTGTAAAAGGTTTGTGCGGGCGCGCCTGTATGCGTTTCGACAGCGCATCGTACGAAAGTGCTCGAGGAGGCGCTTCGGGTTTGTCGTACGGCGCACTTGTGTCGGAAGTAAACATGAATGCTCCGGTCGATTCCCGCCCCAATGCATGCAGAAGCCCGGCCAGATTGGCCTTGGAGATATTGTGCGTTGAAGCAGCGTCATCCAGCGCGCGGCCCTCGGGCAAAAGGTTTTGGAAGAAATTGCGTACATCAGCGCTGTGCCGTTCCGCGCTTGTCTCTTCACTACGTGCCAATGGCAGTTTGGGGCTTAAAGGGTTACCGGCCTCGGCCCAGTGTCGAGAATACTCAAACGAATAACGGTTGTAGTCACCGTCATGCTCCAACTCACCAATGAGTCTGCCCGTGTCCCAAACTCTGAGTTTCATGCTCATTTATCGTCGCTCCGCGAAATCATCTTCGGCAATTCGCGCTCGACAATGTGCCTGTCATTGGCTGAGACCGAAAAGAACGAAATTCCCAAGCTATCCGCAACATCCATGATTTTGCCAATGCTCACGCTTGGTTTCCCTGCCTCAATGTCGGTTAGCGTCTGGATAGAAACTCCCGCGAGCGCGCAGGCATCCACTACGCGCATTCCCGCAGCTTTACGGCCGGCGCGCACTGCCGCACCAAAGTCCGAAACCGCATGAATTTTTCCAAAATGTTCAGGTTTTCTCATAGGAGGCTCGCTATGCGTAAATTCTTCTATAGCAGAATTATATTGAATGGTGAGTGCATTATCAACTGAAATTCTACTTTGGCGGAATTAAAGCTGTTTTAGTTGCTGGAAAGGTCACAAATTCTTTTGTGGCAGAATTTTTTTCTTGGCTGTCTCTTGGCAGAAATCCGGGCTGTGCAACGGCGCCAGCGAACTGGCGAGCTGCAGCGTATCGTAACGGGCGTCGCCAATCTGGTTCGTTACAAGGTACTTACTCCGCCGAGTAACAGGCCGAGTGCCCGTTGCGGAAAATATTTCCAGATTTTGCCTTTGCTTGTAAGCGGATGAATCAGAATTTGTACGATAAAACGATACCGAATCGTGTATGCTGTGGCCTGAATATTGGCGGGTAGTTCAGCTGGTCAGAATGCGGCATTTACTTTGCCGAGGTCGCAGGTTCGAATCCTTGCCCCGCCAACCAGTTAATGCGATTTGATTCAAAACAAAAAATGAAAAATGCCATGCGACGCATGGCATTTTTATTTGGGGTGCCCAACATGGACACACTTCTGTTTTGTGTTTCATGACGCCACACAAATCCTTATTTCTTGAAGCCGGTCAAACCAGACTTTGTCGAGCGTGGATCGCGCGCTTCCCAGCGTCCGGCGTACACCGCAAAGTAAAATTCCATCAACGCACGGTTGAACGCTTCCGGGTCTTCCAGGTTATTGGTGTGTCCCGCACGCGGCAATACCACCAGGCCGGCACGTGGAATCATGCGTTTCATCAGGAACGCCGGCTCGATGCAAGGATCGTCCTCGTCGCCGGTGACGATCAGCGCCGGCAAGGTGATCGACTTCATGCCATCAACCAGCTCCCACAGCGATGGCCGCTCCTGACCGGATGCTTCCTGATGAGCAAGGCGGCTATTCCGCACTTGATGCAGCGTGGAAGCGGATCGGTGATTCACGTCGCCTCCCAGCTCGGCAGTGTGGGTGCATCGGAACGTGCCGTGTATTGTGCGGTCAAGGGAGCGCTGATCTACCTGGCCCGTGCAATGGCGGTCGATCATTCACCGCATGGCATTCGCGTCAATACGCTCTCTCCCGGCGGCGTTGAGACAGACCGGCTGGTGTATCGCTTCGGCTCGATGGATGCGGCGAACCAGGCGATCGGCGGTCGGCATCTGGCGGGGCGCTTGGGGCAGGTACAGGAAATTGCTGCAGCGGCAGTCTTTCTTGCAAGCGACGCATCGAGCTTCATGACCGGCGCCGATTTGCTGGTTGATGGCGGTTATACCGCGATCTAGAGGGATATCGACGTCCTTCCCGTGCTAGCGGGTTATGGATTGCCGCTTTCGCGGGAATGACGGTGGTGAGGGTGGAGATCGTACAAATTACTACCGTCATTCCCGCGAAAGCGGGAATCCAGACTGAGCTTGCATCAAGATATCTTCATGCCGATCCCACCAAGCTTGACATCGAAACCAGTATCCACGAACTCAGCGAGGATTGCGAGCCTATCCCAGCAATTCCTTCGGCAGACTGGCGACAAACGCGGCAAATCCTTTTGCTCCCTGGCCTGGGCTCAGGTGACTCACCATCGCCCGGCACGCAGCGGTTTCGTCGCGACGCATGATCGCATCGACTACCTGGCTGTGCTGCTCCCACGAAGACCGGATATCGCCGAATGCGGCAAATGCATGCTCGCGATAGGCGCCGGTGCGTGAACGCATATGCAGGATTTCCTGGTGCAGATAGGGATTGCGGGCGCCGGCATACAGCGTCTCATGCAAGGCCATATTGCTGATGCGCCATGCTTCGCGGTCGCCGCTGTTGACGATTGCCTCGCCCTTCGCATGTATGCTTGCGATGGCGGCGCGTTCGTCCGGCGTCATGCGTTCGCAGGCAAGGCGGGCGCACAATCCTTCCAGTTCAGCCAGCAGTTCCCACATGGCGAGCAGTTGCGGCACATCCATTTTTGCCACCACCATGCCACCGCGCGGCAGGCTGGTCAGCATGCCTTGCGCTTGCAGTTGCAACAAGGCTTCCCGTACCGGCGTGCGGGATACGCCATAACGCATGCTTAGTTCAGCTTCGTTGATGAGGTCGCCTGGCAGCAGGGTGCCGCTGCTGACACCATCTTCAATGGCCAACCGAATTTTTTCGGCGGCTTTCATTGGCGTGTATTTTTTCGGTTATTCAATTGGGCTATTGCGGGAATTTTTATTTTATTGAAAATATCGCTGCGTTTCTGGACGTTGGCATGTCGATGAGGGACACCCAATTCGCAAGCACACTGCATTCTCTCCATTGTATATCAGAGACGATTGCATACCAATTACAGAGCATGGTGATCGCGCCGCCTGGTTATAATTGTGTTGTGCATGTCCACGTACTTCGGGGCATCAGGACTACCTGTGCTGGTCAAACAGGGTGGGCGGTGTCGAGCTTGTTCAAGTAGGTCACGCTCTTGTCCAGCCAGACGGTCAGCGGATTTGGCGGCAACAGATGCGCGAACAGTTCGACCTCGATCTTGGGTGGCCTGGAGCGCCTCAGGCTTGCCATCAGCAGGGCAGGAACATCGAGCACACCTTCGCCCAGCGGTATCCGGCGCGGCAGGCCGTCATCAAGGAAATTTCCGACATCGCAAATCTGCAGCACGCCGAACGCACTTTCACTGCGCTCGATGAAGGACATCAGATCGGGGTCCCACCAGGAGTGAAACAGGTCGAGGGTGACGCCAGCACCGGAAAGTCCGCGGATCCCCGCTACGGTTTCCTGTAGCGTGTTCACGCAGCTTTTGGTCCAGATGCTGAGCGGATGCACGGGTTCGACCATCAGCGCAACGCCGGCCCGCTGGGCCTGAACATGCAGCGCAGCCAGGTCTTCATTCGCGCGAAGACGCG
Source organism: Pseudomonadota bacterium (assembly GCA_040387375.1). GTDB lineage: Bacteria > Pseudomonadota > Gammaproteobacteria > Burkholderiales > Burkholderiaceae_D > JAZKDW01. The sequence goes on along the minus strand of JAZKDW010000006.1, from coordinate 65,429 downwards.
CCTGCTCGAGTGTCAGCTTGCCGCGCGCCTGTCCGAGACCGCCTGGAATGACATTCAATGCGCCGTCCTCCAGCTCGGCGACACATTCGATCAACCACACATTCTGTTCCGCCTGCTTCCTGGCCAGTTCGGGAATATCATTCAGGAAGTAACCTGCGCTGTTCACCGAGCTGATGCCCAGGTTGCGTGCCGCGAGTTCCTTCTTCAACATGCGTGGCGAGATTTCTTGCAGCGCGCGCACAGTCAGTCCGACACCTCTGAATCCATAACCGACCGCCAGGTCGAGAAATTCAATCAGGCTGACGTCGGCCGGACAGATATAGTGGTTGAGGTGGAACAGACGATGCCTGAGCGGTGTGACTGTCATGATTGTTTTTACTTTAGTTGTTTTGAATTTATATATAATTTCAGGTCTCTTAAATATACACGATTAAATTGGCTTTAGGAATGTTTGAAAAGACGTTATGACGATCGTGGATTTGGCAGCGTGCCGCTATGCGATGGCTGGCTGGAAGGTTTTGAAATCGAATGCCCTTTGCATCAGGGCAGATTTGATATCCGCACCGGCAAGGCGCTGTGCGCGCCGTTGGTGCAGGATGTACGCGTCTATCCACTGAAAATCGAAAACGGACGCGTTTTTGTCGAGTTCAACCAAGCCTGACAGATGAGGACGACATGCCGGTAACGATGATTTTCATTGGGCCAAAAACATCGGCGTGAGCTTAAATCCAAATTAAGGCCCTGCATCCCTCACTTTTCAATCCGGCAATAGTAACGTACCATCGTGCGCTATCGTTCCTCAAGAGCATCGCATGGCGTCTCGCAGATTATTTCTTCATCAATCGTTTGTCCTTGGCGCAAGCGGACTTCTCATCGGCTCGATCGCCGGTTGCGCCGGTACGCCGGGCGCCGGGCAACCGGCGCCGGGCAACACCACCGGTGCTGCTGCAAATCCTTCAATGACACCAGCCGCTCGCCGCCGCCCACCGCCGTCGATTTCCGCGAACGGTCCGGATGCGCCATCGGATATCTTCGACGCGGCCACGCTGGACCTGGATTTCTGGATCAGGCCGCGCACGATCAGCGTGCGCCGGCAGGCCACGGGTGAGAAAGCGGAACTGCTGTACTGGAAGGATGGTGAAATGGTGGATGCCGCCTACCGGCAACTGTGCCATCTGCTGCGCGATGTGCAGGCGAACGTGACCGCTCCGATCGATCCCAAGCTGATCGAAATCCTGTGGGCCACACAAGCGTTCGTTGCACGGTTTGGCATCACCTCACCGCTGGAAATCCTGTCCGGGTATCGCACGCCGGAAACCAACCGCGGCCTGAGCGAGCAAGGTGTGCCGGCCGCACGAAAATCATTGCATATGGAAGGCCGTGCTGCCGACATCCGGATTCCCAATCTCGACGCCGGTGTGCTGGGCGGCTTGATCAGCAGCTTCCGCCAGGGCGGCGTCGGTTTTTATTATCGTCAGAGCAAACAGGGTGGCTGGATACATGCGGACACCGGATTGCAGCGCAGCTGGAAAGGTTAAGAGCCTATCCCAGTAGGCCGAGTCGTCGTGGCGGGGCGCTTTGCGTCCGGCACTGCGTTGCGGGGGGCCGCCGAGGCCTCCTTGCCATGGTGGCCACGCCCCGCAGGAAGTCCCCTTGGGGGATGTCGCGTCGCCACGCCTTGTTCCGAACGCAAATCACCTCCGCCACAACTGACTCGACCTACTGGGATAGGCTCTAAGCTGCTGGTCAACCCAGGAGTTGCTTCGGCAAACTGGCGACAAAGGCGGCAAACCCCCTGCTGCCCTGATCAGGACTCAGATGTCGCACCATGGCTTTCGCTGCGCTCACCTCATCGCGCCGGTTCACGGCGTCGACCAATTCTGCATGTTGTGCCCATGAGGCGGTGATTGTTCCGAGAGCGGCAAACGCATGCTCGCGATAGGCGCCGGTACGTGAACGCATGCCCATGATCTGCTGACGCAGATAAGGATTACGCGCGCCGTTATAAATCAATTCGTGGAATGTCATGTTGATTGCGCGCCAGGCTTCACGGTCGCCGGATTCAACAGCGGCCGCACTCTCTTCATGAATGCGGGTCAGTTCCGCACGCTCATCCGCCGTCATCCGTTCACACGCAAGGCGCGCGCAAATGCCCTCAAGTTCGGCCAGCAGTTCCCACATTGCCAGCAATTGGGACACATCCATCTTGGTGACCAGCATGCCGCCCCGCGGCAGGCTGGTCAGCATGCCCTGCGCCTGGAGTTGCAGCAGCGCCTCACGGACCGGTGTGCGCGAAACGCCATAGCGGGAAATCAGTTCAGCCTCGTTGACTATGTCGCCCGGTAATAATGCCCCGGTGGCAACCGCATCTTCAATTGCCAACCGTATTTTTTCGGCCGCTTTCATTTGTACTTTTCCTTAAATAAAATAAAGGCTTAATTGCTGTAAATTTTTATTTATGATATAAATATATTTATGATTCAATTATACCCAAAGCTGCCTTATTTGCTTTACTGGTGCACACACTATGGCTGATGCCGACCTGATTCAATGGCAGCAAGTTGCGGCTGCAGCGTTTGCACAAGCGGGTATGGCCGCAGACGATGCCCAGCTTGACAGCACGGCGCGTACTTTGCGGCGACTCAGTCCTTTTTTTATTCCTGCGAGATTTACTGCTCCAGGCTCCGAAGGTTTTCCGGCCATCCTCGAAAAGCTTGTCCATGAGTGAACATTTGGCTCTCCCTCGGACAATTTCCGCCCTGCAAAGAATGTTGAAACAGAGGCAACTGAGTATAGCAGAGGCAGTTGTTCATCAAGCACGACAACTGGCGCTTCTGGCCCCCGATGTACGGTGCGTGGTACAAGAACACGACTTGCCCGGTGTGCTCCCGGCTGACGGCGCCCTGGCCGGCATTGGCCTCGCCCATAAAGACATTTTTGAAACCGGTCAGCGTCGTGCCGCATGCGGGCGCATCGGATCGCCCCCGGGGCCGCCGGTTGGCGATGCCCAGGCAGTGGCGCAACTCGCCAGCGCCGGGGCCGTCAATCTGGCAGCGCTGGCGATGGCGGAATTTGCCTGCGGTGCGACGGGTGAGAACCGTAACGGGCTGGAGCCGATCAACCCGCTTGACCCGGCTGCGGCAGTCGGCGGCTCCTCGAGCGGATCGGCGGCTGCGGTGGCGGGCGGACTCTGTTACGCATCGCTGGGCACCGATACCGGCGGCTCGGTGCGGATACCGGCAGCGACGTGCGGCCTGGTGGGTCTGAAGCCGACTTACGATCTGATTTCACGCGCCGGCGTGCTGCCGCTGGCCCCCTCGCTGGATTGCGTCGGCATTCTGGCGCGCTCCAGTGCCGATGCGGCGCAGGTGCTGGCCGCGCTTGGCTCTCGCGACGAGCGGCTGCAGCAGGCCAGCGCCAGTCCCGATCTGATCGAACAATATCTGCTGGCGCCGCGGCGCTGGCGCATCAACACCCATCTGGCCTTGTCCGGACTGGCGCCCGAGGTTGCCGCGGTGCTGAGCGATTTTGTGGAAAGCATGGCGCCGGCTGCACAATTGCGCGAAGTGGCGTTGCCCGGATTGGAGGCCATGGGACAGTATGCGCAAACGCTGATGCATGCCGAGGCATCCGTCGTACATCGGCAGCTCCTGCGCGACGATCCCGCGTCGCTGGCGCCGATGACACGCGCGGTGGTGATGCCGGGTGTCGCCATTCCGCCCGAGTGGCTGGAGCAGGTGGCGGCGCGGCGTCCTGGCGTCGCCCGTGCATTTGTCCAGAATTGCCTTGACGATGCCGAACTGCTGCTGATTCCCGCGCTGCCGAACCCGGTTCCTGACTGGAGCGCGGTGCACACCCGGTCGCCAGGATTCGACGCCCGTGAATTGCTGGCGCTGCATCGCTGGATGTCGTTCGTCAATTACCTCGGATTTCCCGCCATCGTTTTCCCCGTCGGCTACGACAAACGCAACCGGCCAGTGTGCGTGCAGGCAATCACTCGCCCTTACAACGAGTCGCTGCTGCTGTCGCTGGCTTATCAAATCGAACGCACACGTCACGGTACAGCGGGTTTCGCCGCGGTGCCGCCTGGCGTGACGCACTAAGGATCAACCATGTCAAAAATTAATGCTTCCAAAGCCCTTGCCCGCTTCCGGGTACTGGATTTGTCACGTGTGCGCGCAGGCCCGACGTGCGTTCGGATGCTGGCTGACTTCGGCGCCGACGTCATTCGTATCGAGCCGCCGCCAGGCATCGATCCGAACGAGGCGATGTTCGCCGCTGACCGCATGAGCGGGGATTTCCAGAACTTGAACCGCAACAAACGTTCGCTGACGCTGAACCTGAAAAAACCCGAGGGCCTGGAAGTTTTCATGCGGCTGGTAAAGGATGCCGATGTCGTGGTCGAGAACTGGCGTCCCGATGTCAAGATCCGCCTTGGCGTTGATTACGAATCGCTGCGCAAGATCAATCCGCGCATTATTCTCGCCAGCATTTCCGGCTTCGGTCAGGATGGACCTTACGTGAAGCGTCCCGGCTTCGACCAGATCATGCAGGGCATGGGTGGCCTCATGTCGGTGACCGGTTACCCGGGCGCCGGACCGGTACGCGCCGGCCTGGCGGTGGCCGATTCGAGCACCGGACTGTATACGGCAATCGGTATCCTGACCGCGTTGCTGGAGCGCGAGGAATCAGGGGAGGGCCAGTGGGTCCATGCGTCACTGCTGCATGCGCAAATTGCCATGATGGATTTCCAGGCGGCGCGTTTCCTGAATGAAGGCGACGTGCCGGTGCAGGTTGGCAACGATCATCCGACCAGCAGCCCGATGGGCCTGTTCGAAGCGTCCGATGGCGCCTTCAACCTGGGCGCCTCCGGTGAAGGCAACTGGCTGCGTTTGTGCGAGCTGCTCGATCAACCGCAGTGGTTGACCGATCCTGAGTTCACCACTGAAAAATTGCGCGTCAAGAACCGCGCGCGCCTCAACAGCGAGCTCCACGAACTATTCAAGGGCAAGCCGGTGGCGCATTGGGTCGACGGCCTCAACAAGGTGGGTGTGCCAGCCGGACCGGTGTATACGGTGCCGCAGATGTTCGAGGATCCGCAGGTCAAACATCTCGGCGTCTCGCGCTCCATCCAGAGCCCCGAAGGGCCGGTGGTGCATGTCATTTCACAGCCGGTGACGCTGGAGCGTACGCCGGCGAAGATTGCCCACTCGGCCCCGGCCTGGGGGCAGCACACGGATGAAATGCTGCGCGAAGCGGGTTATGCGGAAGACGAGATTGCGGCCCTGCATGCGCAAGGAGTCGTGTGATGGGAAACATCACACTCACGCGCGACGGTGCGATCGCGCGCATTTCGATCGATAATCCGGCGCGTTACAACGCCATGTCGATGTCGATGTGGACTGCGCTTGGCGATGCCGTCGCCGCGATCGACCAGGATCCCGATGTGCGCGTCGTTTTGTTGCGCGGCACGGGTGAAAAAGCGTTCGTGTCCGGCGCCGACATTTCGGAATTCGATGCGCAACGCAGCAGCGCCGACGGCGCCACCGCCTATAACAACGCGGTTCATCGTGCGGAAACCGGCCTGGCAAATTGCAGCAAGCCGGTCGTGGCCTGTATTCATGGCGTTTGCATGGGCGGCGGCATTGGCCTGGCGCTGGCGTGTGACCTGCGCTATGCGGCAAAGAACGCGCGCTTCCGCATGCCGGCCGGACGTCTTGGACTGGGCTACGCATTCGAGGGCATGCAGCGCTGGATCGATGTCATCGGCGCGCCGCGCACCGCTGAAATTTTCTACACCGCGCGGTCCTTCGACGGTTCGGAAGCGGAACGGATCAGCCTCGTGCATCAGGCTTATGACAGCGCGGATCTGGATGCCAAGGTGGAAGAGGTGCTGCAGCAGATCGCAATCAATGCGCCCCTGACGATCCATGCGGCGAAGATCGCCATCGGCCAGGCGTTGCTGAACCCCGAGGCGCGCGACATGGCCAGCGTCGGCCAGGCAATCAAAGCGTGTTTCGATAGTGGCGACTACGCCGAAGGCAGGCGCGCGTTTGCCGAAAAGCGCGTTCCCGTATTCACTGGCAAATAATATCAACCGACGTTTTCGAACAGGACACTCTGTCATGGCAAATCCACGCATTCCGTATTTTTTTTCCAATGAACGGCCGGCGCTGAAAGCGCCGGCAGCGGGTCCGATCATGGTGCAGCTGGTGGTCAACGTCGAGCACTGGCAGTTCGATCAACCCATGCCGCGCACCATCATCACGCCACCGCATGGCAAGGAGACGGTGCCCGATGTGCCCAATTTCAGCTGGGTCGACTATGGCATGCGTGCCGGGCTGCCGCGCATGATAGATGCCATCAAGGCGCGCGGATTGCCGGCCGCCACCAGCTTCAACGCCGGCGTGATCGACGCCTATCCGCGCGCGGCGGAAGCCATGCATGAGGCGGGCTGGGAATTCATCGGTCATGGCATGCATCAGAAAGCGCTGAACCACGTCGGTGGCGAGGCCGAAGTCATTGCACAGACGCTGGCCAAGATCGGCGCCTTCACCGGGGTCAAGCCGCGCGGCTGGCTCAGTCCCGGCTTGCGCGAATCGAACGAGACGCTGGAGGTTCTCAAGCTGGCGGGTGTCGACCATGTGTATGACTGGGTGGTGGACGACCTGCCGAACTGGATGCGGTCCGAACATGGCCCGATCCTGTCGGTGCCGTATAACCTCGAGCTGAATGATTCGATCATCTATGCGATTGAAAAACATTCGTCGCCGGAGATGCTGCTTCGGGTGACGAATACGCTGGAGTTGTTCCAGCGCGAGATTGTCCGGACCGGACTGCCGCGCGTACTGACGCTGGGCTTGCATCCGCACCTGATAGGGGTACCGCATCGATTTGCCTATTTCGAAAAAATGCTCGACATGCTGATGGAGGCGCCTGATGTTTGTTTCATGACCGGCAGCCAGGTGGCAGATTGGTATAGCGAGCAGGTGCCCGCTGAAAAATAGCAGTTTGTAAAAAAACCATGAATATTTCAAAAGAGGAGCTGCAATGGATTTGCAATTGACGGGCAAGCGCGTGCTGATTACCGGCGCATCCAAGGGTATCGGCTACGCCTGCGCACTGTCGTTCGTGCGGGAAGGAGCGTCGCCGATCCTGGTAGCGCGCAGCGCGGAAGGTCTTGAACAAGCCGCAGCATCGATCAAATCCGAAACCGGCGTCACGGTCGAAACCGTGGCAATGGACCTGGGAGCGGCGGAGGGCGCGCAGTCCCTGGCGCAGCGTGTCGGTGACGTCGACATCTTGATCAACAACGCGGGCTCGATCCCCGGCGGTGACCTGACAGCGGTTGACGATGCGCGCTGGCGCGCCGGATGGGAGTTGAAAGTCTACGGCTACATCAACCTGACACGCGAATATCTGCCGCGCATGGAAGCGCGCGGGCAGGGTGTGATCGTCAATATCATTGGCATGGCCGGCGTCGCTAACCGCTACGCGTATGTGTGCGGAAGTGCCGCCAATGCGGCGCTGATCGCATTCACCAACGGCGTTGGTTCTGCGTCCCCCGATCATGGCGTGCGGGTGTTCGGCATCAATCCTTCGCCGACCCGCACGGAGCGCATCGTTCATCTGCACACGCCCGACAAGCTGGAAAAGATTCGTGCCGCGCTGCCGTTCGGCAGGCTGATGGAGCCTGAGGAAGTCGCCCATCTTGCGGTGTTCGGATGTTCGCCGCTGTGCGGATATCTCAGCGGGACCGTCATCAATCTTGATGGGGGTCAGCTTTACCGTTAAGGCTGGTTGAGTGAGGGACAGGCTTTGCGCGCGCAAAGCCTTTCTGATTCAAGCGGCGGCAGGTTTTTCCGTTTTTCGCGCGGGAAGGGTGAAGCGGAATGTCGAGCCGTATCCTTCCTTGCTTTCCACCGTCACCGTTCCATCGTGTGCTTCAATGAATGACTTGAAGATCGCCAGGCCCAAACCCAGGCCTCCTTCCGAGCCATCACTCTCATATTTTTCGAATATGCTGCCGATCTGATCTTCGGGGATTCCTGCACCGTTGTCCGTGACCCGGCATTCAACCGAACCATCGGAAGTGGTCATTTCCGCTGAAATGACCACCTCGCCGCGCGGTGTAAACCTGATGGCATTGGCGATCAGGTTCTGGAACACACGGCGCAGGAGATTGGCGTCCGCATATACCACCAGATCTTCGGGAATATTGTTGAGCAGCTTGGTACTGTCGCTGCCGCTGAGCGGATGCAGGTCATGAATGAGCGCTTCAACCATCGGCCACAAGTCCAGCTCGCGGCGCTCCAGCCTGATGCCGAGTTCTGTCTGAAGGTTGATGTTTTCTTCCAGGACCTTGCCTACCAGGGCAGACAGGTGTTGTACATTCCGGTGCAGGGTATTGAGCATCTTGCGCGTTTCCACCGTCTTGTTGCCGTCGGCTAGCGTGAGTTCAAGCACGCGGGTCGCCAGTGAAATCGCACTCAGCGGCGTGCGCAGGTCGTGCGCGACAAATGCCAGGTATTCTTCCCTGCGGCGCTGAATGTCGAGCGCCTTGTAGGTTGCATATGTCTGCGCGGCGACACCGATTGCTTCATCGAGCACGAGATTGATGATGTGAAAGGGTTTGCCTTGCAGGTTGATATTGTTGCTGGTCGCCAGATCATGAATACAGCCACGCAAAATATTGTATTCGGCGACGACTTCATCAATTTCAAAACCGTCTTCCAGCCTTTGCACGCCATGCTTCAGTGGCGTACCGCCGGCGTGCGCTTCTGGAATGGTATCGTCAGTCGGTAACTGCAGTGCGCGCACCAATTCATCCAGCAAACCCGGAATATGGTCGTTCAGGGTAGGCGTATCAAGGTTCCTGGCCGAAGGCAGCTGTCGAACCTGATTGCGCCAGCCAGCAAGAAGACTATCGCGCTGCTGGACGATTAGCGTTGCCAAAGCTTCAAGATTGTCGATGGTTTGTATGCGCATGATGTTGAAATTTGTAATTCCCAAGAATTTACCATAAGTAATAAAAAATATGACAAAACGAAGCGCTTCAAGCGGTGGCAAAATGCGGTGATTGCATGACTGCCTTGCATCTTGACCAATGCGATAATCACACCCAATGGCTTTTAACAGAAATATCGATCTCTTTTGCCGTGTCGTCGATAACTTCGGTGATATCGGCGTTTGCTGGCGCTTGTCGCGCCAGCTCGTCAATGACTACGCATTGAAGGTGACCCTATGGGTCGATGACCTGACAAGCTTTCACAAAATCTGTGCCGGGATCGACCCGCTGCTTGAATGGCAGCAAATGCAGGGGGTGACAATCAGGCATTGGCGGGAAATTTCCCCGCCGAAGCAGCCGGAAAGTGTTGCCGATGTCGTCATTGAAGCGTTCGGTTGCCAGTTGCCGGCGTCGTATATTGCCGCCATGGCAGCGTGCGAACCCCGGCCGGTCTGGATCAACCTGGAATACCTGAGTGCGGAGCCCTGGGTCGAGGGCTGCCACGAAATGCAATCCTTGTATCCGTCGCTGCCGCTGGTCAAATATTTTTTCTTTCCTGGCTTTTCAGACAAGACAGGTGGTTTGTTAATGGAGCGCGATGTCAGCGTGCGCCGCACCGCTTTCCAGAATGATCCGCAGGCAGTTGCCGGTTTTCTTGAGAATATCGGCGTGCGGCCGCTTGCAGGCGCGTGCATGGTATCGCTGTTCTGCTATCCGAGCGCGCCGGTGGAGACATTCTTCGATGCCTGGCAGGCGGATACCCTGCCCGTTTTGTGTCTGGTGCCGCAGGGCGTGGCGACCGATGCCGTCAGCGCGTTTTTGCGCATGCCGGCAACTGTCGGGGCGGCTGCGACCCGCGGCGGCCTGACGGTGCAGGTGGTGCCGTTCCTGGATCAGCCCGACTACGACAAATTGTTATGGTCCTGTGAGCTGAACTTTGTCCGAGGGGAGGATTCACTGGTGCGAGCCCAATGGGCCGGGCGGCCGTTCATCTGGCAGATCTATCCGCAACAAGAGGACGCACATCGGATCAAGCTGGATGCGCTGCTGGACCGGCATACGGCCGGCATGCCGAACGATCTGGCGCCGCTGGTCTCTGCAACATGGCAAGCGTGGAATGGCAGCGCCTTGCAGGCACCGCAATGGCCGCGGCTGCGGTCTTTGCTGCCGCAATGGACCTCCCACATGGCGGGGTGGACGCGTGAACTGCAACGCAATGGCGACCTGGCGTCGAACTTGGTCCAGTTCATTAAAAAAATCGGTTAAAATACGAGGCTTTATTTTTATTAGACGCGCTCATCAGCCGCGTGCTTGCGACGCAGTCGGCAAGCCGCAGATGATTGACAGAACTCAGTCCCCCCACTTTTTTACGCATATCACGCTATGAAAACCGCACAAGAAATCCGCGTTGGCAACGTCGTCATGGTTGCTGGCGAGCCGATGGTTGTCCTTAAAACCGAATACACCAAGTCCGGCCGCAATTCTTCCGTCGTCAAGATGAAGATGAAAAACCTGTTGACCGAAGCAGGATTGGAGTCGGTCTATCGCGCGGATGATAAATTCGATGTGGTGACGCTGGACCGCAAGGAGGCGACCTACTCGTACTTCGCCGATCCGCTGTATGTCTTCATGGACGGTGACTACAACCAGTATGAAGTCGAAGGCGAGAACCTGGGCGATGCCATCAATTATCTGCAGGATGGCATGGCTTGCGAAATCGTGTTTTATAACGAGAAAGCAATCTCGGTTGATTTGCCGACCACTGTCGTTCGCGAAGTGACTTACACTGAACCGGCCGTAAAGGGCGACACCTCCGGCAAGGTCTTGAAGCCTGCAAAAATTGCAACCGGCTTCAACATCCCGGTTCCGCTGTTCGTCGAGCAGGGCGACAAGATCGAGATCGATACCCGCACCGGCGAGTACAAGAGCCGCAGCAAGTAATAAAACGCACATCCGTGTGCCTGGAAAAAAGCGCTGCAAAATTCCGCAGCGCTTTTTTATTGGGCGTGGCGGATGCGCGCATTACGTTCCCCGGCCGGCGGATGGCTCGATAAATACGGAGACGAGTCGCCGGATTTTTCACCAAGCTTGTCAAATACCAGAGTCAGCTTCGACAACGCAATCCCATTCGCCTTCAGCATTGCGACCGCGTAGTCGTCGGCTTCACGCTCGGCGTCGCGCGAATATTTCAGGTCGAGCATCAACGTCGGAATGCCGGCAACCAGGCCCGATACATCACCAAACAGCGCCGTGGCCGCGGCGGCGATTGCGGAACTCTGGATAATGCGCTGCATCAGATGGCGCTCATGCAAATGGCCCAGTTCATGCGCCAGCACACCGGATACCGCGTCGTCGTCGTCGAGCAGGCTCACGATCTCATCCGTCAATACGATTTGTCCTGACGGCAGGGCAAATGCGTTTGGACCAATTTTGCTTTTCCGGAAAAGAATCTCGTAGGCCGGCACTCCCTCCCTCGCCGGCGCCATCGCCTTGAAGCGGCTGACGATCGCGTTTTGCCGCTCGCCGGGAAGTTCGGAAGGGGACAGCACATGCTTGTCGAGAAATTCAAGCGTGCCGCCGCCCACGGCGCGTTCGACTTTTTCCGGGAGGGCGAAGGCGATTGTTTTCGCTGCGGCCGGCAAGCCGTAGAGGTAGGCGGCAATCAGAACAGCCACGGTGGCGAAGCACGCGATGACGGTGCCGCGCCAGCTCTGCTGCATTCGCACCACCAGCGAATCCTGATGGCCGCTCGCGAGCAGCAGTGCATTGAACCCATTGTTATCGAGTATTTCAAGATAGGCGCCGTCCGGAAAGGTGACCTTGCGCGCCACATTGCGTCCGCGCTCGGAAACCCTCAATTCGACGACCGGGCAATCGCGTTCGGCATCACCGCTGATCGAGGCAATGCCCGCTTCGACTGACAGGTCGACGGCGTATTGTCTCGAAGTTTTTCCGTCGAAGTAGAGTGCGGGGATGCGCATTAAAAATTACAGGGAAAGATCAAAATCGAGCATGTCGGCCATGCCTTCGCCGGTCGCCGACGTGATGGCCTGCGTATCCGCAATGAAGTTGTCCAGGCTGCTGGCGGGCAGCAGTGACATCGATTCAATGCGGTATTTCATCGAGCGGATTTGTGCAAAAGGCATGAATAAACCGAGGGTCAGAACGACGCCGATGATATTGGTGATCATGATGAATGCCATCCTGCCCCATTTCATTTCGCTTTGGAACTGATGTTCGCCGAGTCGGGTCTTGTTCCAGATCAGATTCTGAATCATGGTCAGGAAAATCGGGAACAGCAGGAACATCCATGCATTAATACAAATGTAAAAGATGGCAATCATGCCGTAAAACGCTTTGCTGAAGGGCGTGATTGCGCCGCTTTTATATCCACCTGTGAGCGTCATTGCCAATAGCGCGCCGAAAATGATCACACCGGTAATTGCGATCAGCAATCCAATCAGGTAGACCTTGTAGAAATTGCCCACCGTGCCATGAAAGGAGAAATGTGTGGCGCCAAACCGGCTTTCGCCATGCTGGAATTGTTTTAGCCGTTGATGTGCGAGCGGAGCCGCAAGAAAAAGGCTGAACAAGGCAAGAAGGGGAAATAATAGTAAGGCCAGATAGGCTCTGCCGGCCGTGCCGCGAAAACCAAAACGAATGCCACGATAGCTCGAATTATAAAGTTTGAACTGCATGCTTTTCCATAATAGCCACGGCGAGAGCAGCACGAGAACTCCCATCAGCGTAAAACCCAGCGTCATCGACACATTGAAAGCCAAATTGTAGGCAAAAATAAATGCCACGGCGACCAGGCGCCCTTTTAAAATCGCGATCGGGTTGCCGTGATAGTCAAAACTGGAATTGGCGAGTCGGGTGCTATCGTAAAAATAACGTGTCCTGCGCACCTTCGCCCATGCGGAATAAATCCCCAGGGTCAGGATGGTCAGCAGTAAATTGACAATCCAGATCCGGAAGTACTCGCTGCCGCTGCCGGTAAAAACGAACCGTTCCAGTGGTGGCGGATGACCGGTGTCCGCCTCCATCTCGACAACCGGTGTGAAGGCTTCTGAGCTGCCCATGTTTTCTCCTGTTTTGTTTGTTGTTTATGCAACTATCAAACATGAAGTGCGCACAGGAGAATGTCAATCGAGCCACGCCAGGCGGCAGAAAACCGTTGTAAATCGCTCCGTATTTTGCGTGAGACTAGAGCTCTGCGACCTGCAACACCAGCTTGCCAAAATTCCGTCCTTCAAACAGCATCAATAACGCATCCGGAAAATTGTCGAATCCTTCAACAATATCTTCGCGCGATTTGAGGCTGCCTTCTTTCATCCATTGCGCCATCTGCGCGGCGCCAATATGGTAGCGGTCGGCATAATCGAATACGACGATGCCTTCCATCCTTGCGCGATTGACCAGCAGCGACAGGTAATTCGCCGGTCCCTTGACGGCAGTGGTGGTATTGTATTGCGAGATGGCGCCGCAGATGATGACGCGGGCTTTCAGATTGAGGCGGGTCAGCACGGTATCGAGGATATCGCCGCCGACATTATCGAAATAGATATCGACGCCCCTGGCGCAATGGTTTTTCAACCCATCCTTGACGGATTCATTTTTGTAATCGATGCAGGCATCGAAGCCCAGTTCATTGACGACAAATTCACATTTGTCCTTGCCGCCTGCTATGCCAACAACACGGCAGCCTTTCTGCTTCGCGATCTGGCCCACGGTCTGCCCGACAGCGCCGGCCGCACCGGAGACCACCACTGTTTCACCCGCTTTTGGCAAGCCTACCTCGAGCAGGCCAAAATACGCGGTCATGCCCGGCATGCCGAGTGTATTCAAATAGGTGGGCAGCGGCGCTATCGCCGGATCAAGCTTGTAAAATGCAGCCGCCTTGTCGTTGGCCGGGCCGACCCAATAACGTTGTACGCCCGTGCCGCCTGACACAATGTCGCCAACGGAAAAGGCGGACGATCGCGACGCTTCCACCTTGCCGATGCCACCGGCGCGCATGACTTCGCCGATTGCCACCGGACGAATATAGGACTTGCCTTCGTTCATCCAGCCACGCATCGCCGGATCGAGCGACAGGTACAAGACCTTCACCAGGATCTCGCCATCGGCGAGGTCACGCACGGACTCGGATGTGATCTCCCAGTCGCTGGTTTTTGGGAGTCCGTGAGGACGCGCGGCAAGGCGAAATTGTTGATTCGTGAGGGCAGGGGAATGCATTTTTTATCCGTGGTCTGTGCGAAGAAGGTTAATATTCCGAGTAAAGCGCAGGCATTTTTTTTATAAAGTGTAACCGTATTGGAACTTTTTGGAATTGCTGCACACCAACGGTTGAGTTCGCAATTCTGTTGCCGCTTACGGCGTGTCGCCGCGAATTTCGACGCAAATGTTTTTAAGCATTGCGTTATCGTAACGACACGATCCACATCGAACGTTGAAGCATATTCATTAAACACAAGCTATCACGTCATGGTGGGTCACCAGGCATTCAACTTCGCGAAAAAAAGCGATGGCTTTTTGGGTCAGGCAAGGCGCCAATTTTCTCTCTGTCGCGAGGATTGGCAACGACGCATGGGGCAAAAAGACGGGCTTTTAAGCGTAGGTTTTTGCCAAGTGAGCCACTAGCACCTTATTATATTTTTCTGGAGAAAACATGCTGCGATCCGAAACGCTTTTTGGCAAGCGTGACACCAATACCCCCAATCCGCCGCTGAGCACCACCGGCTCCTCTTCATTGAATGGCACGTCTGCTGTGCCCAAGGCCACTCCTCCTTCGGCTAGCAATGCTGTCAATTCTCAATCGTCTTCCTCGGCATCGAGCACGAATGAAGTCGGCAGCAAGCTGATCGTCGGGCCCAATATAAAGCTCAAGGGCGTTGAGATCACCGATTGCGACACGCTCGTGGTTGAAGGCCGGGTAGAAGCCACGATGGATTCGCGCGTGATTCAGATTGCTGAAAGCGGTGCATTCAAAGGCTCGGCTGAAATCGATATCGCGGAAATCCGCGGTGAATTCGACGGTGAACTGACTGTCCGTGACAAGCTGGTGATTTACTCGACAGGCAAGGTCTCCGGCAAGATCCGCTACGGCAAGCTGGTGGTGGAAGAAGGCGGCCAACTGGCCGGCGATGTGCAGATGGGCACGACGTCGAATAATCCGGTCGGCTTGTCGGTGGCGAAAACGATCTAAGCGCCGTAAGAATTTATTGGTTTTGTAGACTCCAGCGCCCGGCAACGGGCGCTGGTTTATTTTTTTCTGCTTGAATTGATTCGTTAGCGCCGCTACCCAGCACGGGACGCGCGGCGCCTGTTCGTGCACTTCGCTGTTTTGTCGAGACTGTCCAGCCGTGCGACAATAGCAGCCGTTCGCTTGCACCACTGGCAAGCGCTTTCCAGGCATAACGATAATAATCATGACGCACCCCGAATACATTCTTACCTTGTCCTGCCTCGATCAACGCGGTATTGTGCATCGCGTATCGGGGTTTTTGGCGGAATACGGCTGCAATATCATCGACTCCGCCCAGTTCGGCGATGCGCAATCGAAGCTGTTTTTCATGCGTGTGCATTTTTCCGCGGAAGACGCGTCGATAGGCGACAAGGCGCTGCGCGACAGCTTCGCCGCACTTGCGGCGACAATGCAGATGAACTGGCAATTGCATGACGCGCTCAAGAAGCCGCGCATGGTCCTGATGGTGTCAAAGATCGGCCATTGCCTGAATGATCTGCTGTTCCGTTACAAAAGCGGTTTGCTGCCAGTGGAAATCCCGGCGATCGTGTCCAACCACACGGACTTCTATCAACTGGCAGCGAGCTATAACATCCCTTTCCATCACTTGCCGTTGGCAGCGGGCGCACCGGCTGAAGCCAAGCGTGCACAGGAAGACCGCGTGCTTGAGATCATCAAGGCGAATGATGTCGACCTGGTGGTCCTGGCGCGCTACATGCAGATTCTATCGCCGGAAATGTGCGATGCGCTGAAGGGTCGCGCGATCAATATCCATCATTCCTTCCTGCCCAGCTTCAAGGGCGCCAAACCCTATGCGCAGGCGCATGAGCGGGGCGTCAAGCTGATCGGCGCGACCGCGCATTTCGTGACCGGCGACCTGGATGAAGGTCCAATCGTGGAACAGGATGTCGAGCGCGTCGACCACGCGATGAATCCGGAAACGCTGACCGCTATCGGGCGGGATGTGGAATGTGTGGTGCTGGCGCGTGCGGTGAAGTGGTTTGTCGAGCACCGCATTTTGCTCAATGGGCACAAGACAGTGGTATTCAAATAAGAACGAGCCCGCGTGCGGGGCTCGTTTTGAAAATCAGGCCAGAACCCGCCTGAACCAGGCGCCGATATCATCGATCTCTTGCGGGCAAACCGCGTGCTGCATCGTGTACTCATGCCATTCCACCGGATGGCCAAGCGCCTGCAGCAAATCGCGTGATTGTTCCGCACGGTTGATCGGGATGACAGGATCATTGCGGCCATGCGCCATGAAAATCGGCGTGTCATGATTTTTGCTGTGGCGTTCGGTTTCCACGGTGGCATAGATCGGAACGTAGCCCGACAGGCATAACAATCCGGCCAGTTTCTCCGGATGGCGCAAGCCGGTCTGCAGCGCCATCGCGCACCCTTGCGAAAAGCCCGCCAGGACGATCCGGTCCGCTGCGATTCCACGCGATTTTTCCTGGGCGATCAGCTGTTCGATAGCCGCCTGCGACGCGCGCAAGCCTTTCTCATCCTCACGTCTGACCAGATCCGGCCCCAGGATGTCATACCATGCGCGCATGATATATCCACCATTGACCGTCACCGGCATGGTCGGCGCATGCGGGAAAATGAAGCGTATCGGCGGGCATCCGCCCAGATCCAGTTCACGCACGATCGGCACGAAATCCGAGCCATCGGCGCCCAGTCCATGCATCCAGATCACAGAGGCAGCCGGATTCGGTGCGGTTTCGATCTGGATGGTTTCAAGTAATGGAGTTGTCATTATTAATGGTCTTGCGTCAGGTTGTTTTGCTTCGAATTGCCGACTTGGGCCGGAACGCCTTGCAGATCGTGTCATCGGTTTCGACGTAAGGTCCGCCGATCAGGTCGATACAGTAGGGGACCGCGGCAAAAATACCGGCAACGACTTGCATGCCCTCGGCATCCTTCAGCCCCTCCAGGGTTTCCTTGATTGACTTTGGCTGGCCGGGGAGGTTCATGATGAGGGCGGCGTGACCTTCGGTTTCGCGGATGACGGCAACCTGCCGCGACAGGATTGCGGTGGGCACGAACTTCAGGCTGATCTGCCTCATCTGTTCACCAAAGCCCGGCATCTCCCTGGTGCCGACCGCGAGTGTCGCTTCAGGTGTCACATCTCGCCTGGCCGGGCCGGTGCCGCCCGTGGTCAGCACCAGATCGCAATGCATCTGGTCGACCAGTTCGATCAGCGCCTTTTCAATCTCGGCGCGTTCATCCGGGATCAGCCGGGTTTCGAGTTGCCACGGACTGGTCAGCGCGGCGCCAAACCAGTCGCGCAGCGCCGGAATGCCCTGGTCCTCGTAGACACCGCTGGATGCCCGGTCGGAGATCGAGACCAGGCCGATCCGCAGCTCGTCAGGATTCTTCTTCGGCCTGGTCGTCATCTTCTTCGTCATCGGCCTTGGAGGAAGCCGTTTTCACTTGCAACTGCTTCAGGATCTGGAAAATTTCACGATAGGCCTTGGGCGGCTTGTTCTCGGCCTGCTCCTTGCGCGCATTGCGAATCAGCGTGCGCAAGTGCTGAACATCGATGTCGGGATACTGCGCCATCAACTCAGGCAGCGCGCTGTCCTCGCTCAGCAGTTTGTCGCGGCGGCGTTCCAGCGCATGCATGGCAGCGGTATCGGCTTTCGAAAGCCCTTTCCAGCTGTCGATCGTTTTCTGGATGGCGGCAAGTTCATCGGCATCCAGCGTACGCATCTTCTTGCCGACGTATTGCAGCTGGCGGCGCCTGCCTTCATGATCCTTGATCAGCTGGCACTCGAGAATCGCATCGCGGACATCCTCCGGCATGGGAACACGCTTGACACGTTCCCTGGGTTCTGCGATCAGTTCCGCGCCCAGTTTTTGCAGGGCCGTCATTTCGCGCTTGAGTTGCGACTTGGAGGGGCGATCGTATTCTTGCTCGAATTCGCTGGATTGGAAGCCGCAAGCGCCTCGATTGGGATTTGGCATGATGGTTAATTGGCTAAGGCCTGGAGCCTTTTTGTAAACGACTGCTATGATAACTGTTTTAGACGCATTCCGAAGAAAACGAGCTTATGAACGACTCCGTATTTATCCATAACCAAGACCAGTTAAAGCAACTCGCACGGGATGTGTTACGTTTCGCACAAGAAAAAGGCGCATCTGACGCGGCGGTGGAGATCAGCGAAGGCAGCGGCCTGTCCGTCACTGTACGCAAAGGCAATATTGAAACCATAGAACAGAATAAAGACAAGGGCATGGGCGTGACCGTGTACCTCGGCAAGGACCGCGCGACCCGGCGCGGCAATGCCAGTACCTCGGATTTTTCCGAACGTGCCCTCAGAGACACGGTTGAGGCCGCCTACAACATCGCCCGTTTTACCGCGGTAGACGATTGCGCCGGCCTGCCGGACGCGGATATGCTGGAAACCAATCCGCTGGACCTGCAGTTGTGCTACCCGTGGCTGGTCACAACCGAAGAGGCGGTGGAACTCGCCAGGCGCGGTGAAGCGGCGGCATTTGCCGTGGACAAGCGTGTGACCAATAGCGAAGGCGCAAGCGTCTATGCGCAGCAGTCGCATTTTGTCGCCGCCAATTCACGCGGTTTCATCGGCGGTTATCCTTATTCGCGGCATACCATTTCAGTCGTGCCGATCGCCGGCAAGGGCGCGAACATGCAGCGCGATGACTGGTACTCGTCGATGCGTGATCCTCAAATGCTGGCGGCGCCGGAAGCGATCGGCCGTTATGCGGCGCAACGCGCGCTGGCCCGTCTTAACGCGCGCAAGCTCAATACCCGCAAGTGCCCGGTATTGTTCGAGGCGCCATTGGCGGCCGGATTGCTGGGCGCCTTCGTGCAAGCCGTCTCTGGCGGCGCGCTGTACCGCAAATCCACTTTTCTGTTTGATTCGCTGGGCAAGAAAGTGTTCGCGCCGCATATTCAGATCATTGAAGATCCGCATGTCGTTGGTGCTGTCGGTTCCTCGCCGTTCGATGAGGAGGGTGTCAAGACCAGCCGGCGCGACGTCGTGGTGGATGGTGTGGTACAGGGTTATTTCCTGTCGACTTACTCGGCGCGCAAACTTGGCATGACGACCACCGGTAACGCCGGCGGCTCGCATAACCTGTCACTGACATCGTCGCAGACACAAGCCAGCGATGATTTCAAGGCCATGCTGAAAAAGCTCGATACCGGCCTGCTGGTGACCGAGTTGATGGGGCAGGGGGTCAATTACGTCACTGGAGATTACTCCCGCGGTGCATCGGGCTATTGGGTCGAACGCGGCGTGATCCAGTATCCGGTTGAAGAGATCACCATTGCCGGTAACATGAAAGACATGTTCGAACAGATTGTTGCCATCGGCGCCGATACCCTGATTCGCGGCACCAAGCAGACTGGCTCGATCCTGATTGAAAGCATGACACTCGCGGGAAACTGATTATGATTCCAAACCCGGATGCAGCGCCTTCCAGCTTTTCGGCGCTGTCTGCGGCATTGTTAATGCGAATTCCGCACCCCTTCCATTAAAGTCTCACATTGATCTGGAGAAGGCTCTCGCGTATTAGTTCGTCCGCGCTAGACCTGGATCAAATATCATCCGCTGTCAGTGTGGTGTCAGTTCCACTAAGTAATAATGCTTACGTATAAATTGGTGTGCCAAGACCTGATTTTTTGTTGCCACATTTGCATCATGCTCATACAATTTGCAACAGCGTCAGGTTAGCTTTACTGCGAGCAGGGCGAGAAGTGAGAAGTAAAAACTGAAAAGAGGCGGGGCAGTTTTTTCATTTGGTAGTTCATTCCTTTAGGAGACAAAAATATGGAACGTCGTTCCTTCCTTAAAAAAGCGGCTGTCGGCGCATCAGTCGGAGCCATCGCGGCGCCGGCACTGGCGCAGACACAACCTACAATCAACTGGCGCCTGGCTTCGAGTTTTCCAAAGTCACTTGACACGCTCTATGGCGCTGCGGAAGTCCTGAGCAAGCGGGTAGCACAGCTGACCGGCGGCAAGTTCAATATTCGCGTGTTTGCCGGCGGGGAGATTGTTCCGGCACTGCAGGTCGCGGATGCCGTTCAGGCCGGTACGGTCGAGATGGGGCACACTGCGGCGTATTATTACTTCGGCAAGGACCCGGCTTTCGCATTTGACTGCGCGGTGCCGTTCGGCATGAATTCGCGGCAGCAGACAGCCTGGTTCGACCAGGGCGGCGGCCGGGACGTGCTGCGCAATTTCTACAAGGACTATGGCATCATGAATTTCCTTGGTGGAAATACCGGCACCCAAATGGGTGGTTGGTTCCGCAAGGAAATCAAGACCATGGAAGACTTTAAAGGTCTCAAGATGCGCATCAGCGCATTTGCCGGCAAGGTCATGCAACCGTTGGGCCTGGTACCACAACAACTGGCCGGTGGCGATATCTATCCCGCTCTTGAAAAAGGTACGCTTGATGCCGTTGAGTGGACCACACCTTACGACGATGAAAAGCTCGGCTTCTATAAAGTCGCTCCTTTTTACTATGCGCCGGGCTGGTGGGAATCGGGTGCGCAATTGTCATTCTATGTCGGTATCAAGGAATGGGAAAAGCTGCCGAAAGATTATCAATACGCGCTCGAAGTAGCGACCTACGAGGCGCATGTCGTCACGCAGGCGGCGTACGATGCGAAGAATCCGGCTGCTCTTGCACGCCTGATCAAGAACGGCGCCAAGCTGCGTTACTTCTCCAAGCCGATCCTGGAAGCGTGCTACAAGGCTTCTGTCACGACGATGGAGGAAGAAGCTTCCAAGAATGCCAAGTTCAAGGCCATCTACGAGCCGTACAAACGGTTCCAGAGGGATCAGAATCAATGGTTCACGGTGTCTGAAGGCCAGATGTCCAATTTCATGGCCAGCCGCAAATAGTTTTATCTGGTCTGAGTTCTCAACCCGCAGCGCGCAAGCCTGCGGGTTTTTTCTTGTGCGCGAAAGAAGGGCGCACTCTTGGCAGCGCGCGAAGCGATCCATCAAAGGGTGTGGAATTTCTATCGTGTAGGGGTGATTCAGAGGGCCTGGAGGGATATCGACGTCCGTCCCGTGCCAGCGGGTTATGGATTCCCGCTTTCGCGCTAATCCATACCCACATCTCTGCAAGATTCCAGCCTTGCACGGTGGCGGCGAAATGTTGCAAAAATGCGTAGGGTGTAATAAGCGAAAGCTTATTACACCCTACGAAATCACCCTGCGAAATACACTCTTCAGTTGCAAAGATATGGGTATAGATTAGCGCGCAAGCGGGAATCCAGACTGAGTTTGCATCACGATGTCTTCATGCCGAGCCCACCAGGCTTGACCTCGATTATCGTGGAATACCGCGGGAACGATTCGACCGCTTGACCGATACGCTCAGATACGCCGCATGAATTGAAACCGGACAGAGCATTGCCTGATCAGCCCGCCTGCTTGTGCGACCGGCATGGCGATGCGTGAAATGCGCATGCCGTAAAGACGAAAAAAAACCCCGCAGAGCAATTCCTGCGGGGTTGGTGATCTGACGCGGCAGCCGGATTCTATTTCTTCTCAGCGTCCACCGAGAAGTTCGGCACTGGATTTTCATCAACCTTGCTTTCCGGCGGGGCCGAGAAGTTCGGTTGCGGCTCCGCCGAATTCTGTTCCGCCGGAGGTGTGTCCAGCCGGAGCTCAATCTGTTCCTTCATGTCGGTTTTAGTGCCTACCGATACCAGCGCCGGGAACGCAATGATGAGCCCCACCATGATGACCTGAATCAGCACAAATGGCACGGAGCCCCAGTAAATGTCCGAAGTCTTGACTTCCTTTGGCGCTACCGATCGCAGGTAAAACAGGGCAAAACCAAATGGCGGGTGCATGAACGATGTCTGCATGTTCACGCCAAGAAGCACGCCAAACCAGATCAGGTCAATCCCCAATTTCTCGGCGACCGGTCCCACCAGGGGCACCAGGATGAACGCAAGTTCAAAAAAATCCAGAAAGAATGCCAGCGTAAAAAACAGGATGTTGACCACAATCAGGAATCCTGTCACGCCGCCAGGCAGGGAAGTCAGCAAATGTTCAACCCACAAGTCGCCGCTGACTGCGCGGAAAATCAGCGAGAACACACTCGACCCGATCAGGATGAAGATCACGAAGCAAGACAGGCGTGTGGTCGAATTCATCGCCTGTTTCAGCAGGTCCCATGACAGACGACGATTGAGCAGCGCCAGTATCACGGCGCCCAGCGCACCCATGCCTCCACCTTCGGTAGGCGTCGCGATGCCGATAAAAATCGTACCCAGCACAAGGAAAATGAGCGCGAGTGGCGGAATCAGGACAAATACCACTTTTTCAGCGATACGCGACAGCAGGCCGATCTTGAGCCAGCGGTTGACGACTGCAAAAAGGAACGCGAGGAGGATGCCGACAGCGCCGGAATAGATGCCGACTTCATCCGCTGCCGCAGCCGGGTGGCCCGCCTTGTAGTAAGACGCGAACGCGAACGAGACGGCCACCGCGCCAACCACCAGCGCCAGAAGGGAGTATACGCCGCTACTGCCGTCCGGCTGGCGCAGATTGCGCGCTTCGGGCGGCAGGGCGGGAACCGCGCTTGGCTTGAAGATCGAAATGGCCAATACGTAACCCGCGTACATTGCGGTAAGCATCAAGCCGGGCAGGAACGCTGCCTTGTACATGTCGCCGACGGAGCGGCCGAGTTGATCGGCCATGACAATGAGCACCAGCGACGGCGGGATGATCTGGGCCAGGGTGCCGGACGCAGCGATGACGCCGGAGGCCAGTTTTTTGTCGTAACCGTAACGCAGCATCACTGGCAGCGAGATCAGTCCCATCGAAATGACCGACGCGGCGACGACACCGGTGGTTGCCGCCAGCAGCGCGCCGACAAAAATGACCGCATAAGCTACGCCGCCACGGATTGGCCCGAACAGCTGTCCGATCGTATCGAGTAAATCCTCCGCCATCCCCGATCGTTCCAGGATCAGGCCCATGAAGGTAAAGAACGGGATGGCCAGCAGGGTATCGTTCGACATGATGCCGAACAGCCGGTTTGGCAGTGCCTGCAACAGTTCGGGCTTCAAGAGCCCCAGTTCAATGCCGATAAGGCCGAAAAACAAGCCATTGGCGCCCAGTGAAAAGGCAATCGGGAAACCCGACAATAAAAATACGACCAGCGCGCCAAACATGATCGGCGCGATATTCGCAATCAGAAATTGCTCCATGTGTTTTCTCCGGACGATCAGGTTAGTTTGTTGGCGGCTTTGATCGCCTCGATTTCTTCTTCGGGCGTGGCTACGTGTTTTTCAAATTCACGCGCCTCTACCAGGCCCATCAGATAACCGATGCGCTTGATGAGTTCGGAGATGCCTTGCAGGGTCAGCAGGAAAAAACCGACCGGGATCAGCAATTTGGCCGGCCACACAATGAGGCCGCCGGCGTTGCTTGATATTTCCTGGTTTTGAATCGAGATCCACGCATAGGGGATTGAAAAATACAGGATGAGGATTGTCATCGGCAGCAGGAAAATCAGGAAGCCGAGCATGTCAAGCCAGACTTGCGTGCGTTTGGAAAACATGCCGACGATGACGTCGATGCGTACATGTTCGTTGCGACGCAAGGTGTAGGACGAGGCCAGCAGGAAAATCGCGGCGAACAGATACCATTGAATTTCAAGCCAGGCGTTGGAGCTGGTGTTGAATGCATATCGGACCATTGCATTGCCGCTACAGATAAGAACGGCGGCGAGAAGAGCCCAGCTTACGCCATGGCCTATTTTTTCATTGAGCGCGTCAATGAATCTCGAAAACGAGAGTAATAAAAACATGTTTTGTCTCCATTGTTGATGAAAATGATTACCCTGGAACGGTGGCTTTTATTATGGTTGCTATAAGTACCCGCCCGGCATAAATTGGGAGTGTCTGCGGCCCTCACCGGCGCGCTGCGGCGTTGCCCGGCCCTTGCAGTGGGGCCGCCGAGGTGCTAGCACTGCGGCGGCCCGGGCGCCTTGCATCGCACTCGCCCTCGGCGGGCCCGTCAGAACCACATCCATCTTCCAATTTATGCCGGGCGGGCACTTAGTTGTGCAACTGATTTTTCAGGTTCGCTGCAGTATAAGACATTTCCCCTGGCGCGCGATTTTTTGATGGTTAAAACAACAATATTTTTGAGGCAGAATGCGATGCACTGTGCGTTTTTCGCATTTGTATTCGAAAAAACGTAGTCTGTGAGTGTTAATACGTAACTGGCACTACCTAGTGGTCCGTCACACTCCAATTCACGGGTTCTGCCGGTTGCTCGAAGGCGATTGCGGCGTTGCCGATGCGCGCCAGGGAACGGCCCTGGCTGTGCTCGGCGCCTTGCACTCACCTCCGATCAACGCGGCAGACCGCTTCGCTACCCGCAAATTGAAGCGCGACGAACCACCAGTTTGCGTTTGCAGGTGTCCTGTTCGAAATTTTATCAAGGCACGCTGAAAGAATTTGCGAGGAATAGGGAAGTCACGAACCGGTCCGATTTCCGGAAAGAGATGTCGCATGATGCCTGCTGATGCAGCATCATGCGTTTTCTGCGAACAAGTCAGCCAAGCTGCGCGCGCGTGTGCGCAATCGCGGCGCGTACCTGGTCGGGTGCGGTGCCGCCGATATGATTGCGGGCGGCAACCGAGCCTTCGAGCGTCAGCACCTTGAAGATATCGGCCTCGATGAGTTGTGAATACACGCGCATTTCATCGAGCGTCAGGTCGCTCAGATCGCAGCCCCGATCCACGCAGACCCGCACCGCCCGCGCGACCGCTTCATGCGCATCACGGAACGGCAAGCCTTTCTTGACCAGGTAGTCGGCAAGGTCTGTCGCGGTCGCATATCCTTGCAGCGCAGCGGCCCGCATCGCGTCTGGCTTGACGGTAATGCCGCGCGCCATGTCAGCAAAAATGCGCAGCGTATCGGTGACGGTGTCGACCGTGTCGAACAGTGGTTCCTTGTCTTCCTGATTGTCCTTGTTGTAAGCCAGCGGCTGGCCTTTCATCAGGGTCAGCAAGGCAATCAGGTGGCCATTGACACGCCCGGTCTTGCCGCGGGCCAGTTCCGGGACGTCGGGATTTTTCTTTTGCGGCATGATCGACGATCCCGTGCAGAAACGGTCTGCGAGATCGATGAAACCGACGCGCGGACTCATCCAGATCACCAGTTCTTCGGACATGCGCGACACGTGGGTCATGACCAGCGCCGCCGCGGCGCAGAATTCAATCGCAAAATCGCGGTCCGACACGGCATCGAGCGAATTGCGGCATACGTCATCGAAGCCCAGCGTTGCGGCGACACGCTCGCGATCGATGGGGAAAGTGGTGCCGGCCAGCGCAGCGGCGCCCAACGGCAGGCGATTGACCCGTTTGCGGCAATCGGCCATGCGCTCGGCATCGCGGCCGAACATTTCAACATAAGCGAGCATGTGGTGGCCGAAGGTCACCGGTTGTGCTACCTGCATGTGCGTGAAGCCGGGCAGGATGGTGTCGGCATGTTCGTCGGCCAGATCGACCAGCGCCAGCCGCAGTTCGCGCAACAGCGCAACGATGTCATCGATTGCCGAGCGCAGGAACAGGCGGATGTCGGTCGCGACCTGGTCATTGCGCGAGCGGCCGGTATGCAGCCGTTTGCCGGCGTCACCGACCAGTTCGGTCAGGCGCTTTTCGATATTCAGGTGTACATCTTCGAGATCCAGCAGCCATTCGAACTGGCCGGAGGCGATCTCCGACTGGATTTGCATCATGCCGCGCTGGATGTCGGCATGGTCGGCGCCGCTGATGATGCCTTGGTGCGCGAGCATTTCCGCATGGGCGAGAGAGCCCTGGATATCAAACTCGGCGAGGCGCTTGTCGAAAAATACCGATGCCGTATACCGTTTTACCAAATCAGAGACAGGTTCGGTGAAACGAGCCGACCAAACCTCGCTTTTTTTGGATAGTTGTGCTGTCATAGTTAAGCCCCAGTGAATATGCGATTATAAAACAAGCACGGGACGTTCTTTCACCTTGTATGAACAATCCTTTTCGCCCATGCCGCTAACGTCTGTCCGCTCCAGAGCGCCTGTCGAGACCGTCATTCCGGATTGTTGCAATATCGGCGTGATTTTCAGGACGCTGATAGCGGTGAATGGCGCTGTATTCGCAACAAGCCTGCTCCGCGCGCCCTCCGTGTCTTCCGGCGTGGTGTCGTTTATTGAAGTATCGATCCTGGTCGAACTGGCCTGCCTATATTCACTCCTTGCCTTATGCGGCTCAAGAAGACTGATAAGCCCAATGCCTGCCTGGGCGCAGCGCGCTACCTGCGCGCTGGTGCCCGCCGTCGTTACCGCGCTGGTTATCCGCTTCTTGTCGACTCTCGAACTGTTTCATGACAATGTGACCAGCTCGACTATGGTGGCAGGGGTGGTGAGCGCTGCATTTTTCGGGATCTCCCTGCAGCATTATTTCGAGTTGCGCACGCGCGCTTTTTCGCCGGCGCTGGCGGAAGCCCGTTTGCAGGCACTGCAGGCGCGCATCCGGCCCCATTTCTTTTTCAACAGCCTGAATGCTGTCCTGTCGCTGATTCGCACCGAGCCGCGGCAGGCGGAAACCGCGCTCGAAGATCTGGCGGACCTGTTCCGCATACTGATTCGGGATGCCAGGCACATGACGAGCCTGGAGGATGAAATCCACGTCTGCAAACAATATTTGTCAATTGAGAAAATCCGGCTCGGAGACCGCTTCGAGATCCAGTGGGAAATGGCGAATATCAGCGATGACATTTTGCGCAAGGCGCAAATCCCGGCGCTGCTGCTGCAACCGCTGCTGGAAAACGCAGTGCATCACGGGGTCGAGCCGGCGAGTGCGCCGGTGCTGATTCAGATCCGTGTCGGCCGCTCGATCGACAGGATCGAGATTGCCGTGCTCAATCCCTATCATGGCGAAACGAACTCCCGCGGCAACCAGATGGCGCTGGATAATATTCGGGAGCGCCTGGCGCTGCTGTTCGATGTCGAAGGAAATCTGACGCACACGATATCGTCCGGCATCTTCGAGGTGCGGCTCAGGTTTCCTTACGTGAAAGCAGGCCGATGATTCCGCGGCTTTTTATCGTCGACGATGAAGCGCTGGCGCGCAAGCGGTTGGCGATGTTGTTGTCGGATATCGCGGCGGACTGCCCGCATGAACTGGTGGGTGAGGCAGGCCATGCGCAGGCGGCGCTAGATGGGATCGCCGCAAGCATGCCGGATCTCGTATTGCTGGATGTGCAGATGCCGGGCATGACCGGCATCGAGCTTGCCGCCCGCCTGTCGAGGCAGGCAGACGGAGGGCCCGCGCTCATTTTTGTGACAGCGTATGACGAATACGCGCTCAAGGCCTTCGATGTGCAGGCAATCGATTATCTGCTCAAGCCGGTGCGCGCGGCAAGACTGGCTGAAGCAATCCGGCGCGTCAGCAATGCGCGATTTCAGAGCCTGTCAAAAAAAGAGATGCTCGCCGCCGCGCCAGTGCGCCTGAATTTTTCAGTGCAGGAGCGCGGACGTGTGCTGCTGGTGCCGATCATCGATGTGGTCTACCTGAAGGCGGAGCTGAAGTATGTGACCTTGCGGACCAGGACCCGCGAGTACCTGATCGAAGAATCGCTGATGTCGATCGAAGAGGAGATGGCGTCTACCTTCGTGCGTGTGCATCGCAATGCGCTGGTGGCGCGCAGCGCCATTATCGGCGTCGAACGAACCAGTCATGCGATTGACCTGGAACGCGAAAGCGATGTGGTGCAGGACGGCTGGCAGCTGATCCTGCGCGACGTCGACGAACGGGTCCCGGTGTCGCGGCGTCAGTGGGCGGTCGTCAAGGCGCTGGTGCGCTCAGCCTGATGGTCCGTTCAGCCATCGACGGTCCGCCTGCCGGTCACCCCGTATTCCGCAATCCCGCTGCAATGCCATTGATCGACAGGTGTATGCCACGCTGCACGCGCGGGTCATTCTTGCGGTCGCCGGATTTATTGGCCCGGTGGCGTTTGATCAACTCGACTTGCAGGTGATTGAGCGGATCGAGATACGCAAAACGATTCTTGATGGAGCGCGCCAATAGCGGATTGCCTGCCAGGCGTTCCCTGGCCCCGGTGATCTGCGACAAACAAACAGTGGTGCTTTCGTGCTCGGCGGCGATGCGCTTGAAAATGCTGTTGCGCAGCTTCCTGTCCGTGACCAGTTCGGCATAACGGGATGCCACGGCGAGATCCGTTTTCGCCAATACCATGTCCATGTTCGACAGCAGTGTCGCAAAGAATGGCCACTCCCTGAACATCGTGCGCAACAGCGCCAGTCGTTTCGCCTTCACCCTGGTGTCGCCTTCCTCCAGCCATGAGGTGACCGCGCTGCCGAAGCCATACCAGCCTGGCAGCAGCAAGCGGCACTGGCCCCAGGAGAAGCCCCATGGAATCGCACGCAAGTCCTCGATGCGGCGCGTTGACTTGCGCGAGGCAGGGCGCGAGCCAATATTAAGCTCGGCGATTTCAGCAATCGGCGTCGACGAGAAAAAATAATCCGTGAAGCCAGGGGTTTCGTAGACCAGATCCCGATATGCCTGATAGGCGCGTTCCGATAATTCCGACATCGTCTGCTCGAACTCCGCCAATTGCTGCGCACGCTTGCCTTCGCCTTCGTGGGGCGTCAGGCTTGCCTCCAGTGTGGCGGCGACCAGCAACTCGAGATTGCGGCGGCCGATTTCCGCGTTGGAGAATTTCGATGCAATCGTTTCTCCCTGTTCGGTCAGCCGGATCTGGCCATTCACGGTGCCGGGGGGCTGCGCCAGGATCGCCTCGTAGCTGGGACCGCCGCCACGGCCAACCGTGCCGCCGCGGCCATGGAACAGGCGCAGCTTGACGCCGGCGCGGTCGAATACATCAACCAGCCTGGTTTCGGCTTTGTACAATTCCCAGTTCGAGGTCAGGAATCCGCCATCCTTGTTGGAGTCCGAGTAGCCCAGCATTACTTCCTGCAACTGCCCCTGGTTGGCGATCAGGCTGCGGACCTGCGGAATTGCCATCGCGCTTTCCATGATCTGTGCCGCGCACCGGAGATCGGGAATCGTTTCGAACAATGGAATGACCATCAATTCCAGTTCGGCATTCTGCAATCCTCCCGCATGCGTGCGCAGCAGACCGGTCTCGCGCTGCAGCAACAGCACTTCGAGCAGGTCGGACAGGCTTTCCGTGTGCGAGATGATGTAGTTGCGGATCGCGGGTGCGCCATAACGCTGGCGGATTTCGCGCGCGGCGCGCAAGATCGCCAATTCCGAGTTGGTCTCGTCGGCGTAGTCGATGTAGGGCGAGTACAGCAGGCGCGGTTGCTCCAGTTCGCCCAGCAGCAGCGCAATCTTCTTTTCTTCCGTCAACTCGTTGTATTGTTTTTCTACTTTGGCGCGGGCGAATAATTCTGTTATCACACGCTCGTGCACGTCTGAACTCTGGCGCATGTCCAGGGTCGCCAGATGAAATCCGAAAATATCCGGCGCCCGCCGCAGCATGGCCAGGCGCGGCCTGATCAGCGCCGTGCCATGGTGCGCCTTCAGCGAATCCACCAGTACCTGCAGATCGCTGCTGAATTCGGAGGCGTTGGCGTAGGGCGCGGCCGGGGCGACTTCGCGCCGCAGAATCTCGGCGGCGCCGAGGGCGCGGGCGGTTGCCGCCAGCCGTGCATAGATGCCGATCAAGGCGCGGCGATACGGTTCATCGGCTCGATGGCTGGATACATCGGGCGAGGCATCGGCCAGTGCCTGCAACGCCGGACTGACGCTCACAAGCAGGGTCGAAATCGACAATTCGGCGCCCAGCGCGTGTACTTCCTCCAGGTAGAAATCGAGAATCGTCGTCGACTGCCGGGCCAGCGCATGCTGCATTGTTCCCGCGTTGACATTCGGGTTGCCGTCACGGTCACCGCCTATCCAGCTCCCCATCTGCAAAAACGGCGGCAGTTCGCGCTGCTCGAGACTGCGGTTTGATTTCTGCGGAAACTGGGTGGCAAGTTCCGCCTCGATATCGTCATACAAGCCTGGCAATTCGTGCAGGAACGTGATGCGGTAATAAGAGAGCGCATTCTCGATCTCGTCCGCTACCGTCAGCTTTGTATAGCGCAGCATCCGCGTCTGCCACAACGTGGCGACATGGGTGTGCAGCATGGACGTGTTGTGCGCGCGTTCCTTTGGCGTCAGCGGCATATCGCGCTCAGCCAGCAGGCGGGCGATTTCATGCTCGGCGTCGAGAATGCTTTTGCGCTGGACTTCAGTCGGATGCGCCGTCAGGACCGGCGAAATCAGCGCGTTCTTGAAAAAGGCACGCACCGCTGCGCCGGTGACGCCGGCGTGGTCGAGCTTGGACAGCGCGTAGGCGATGCTGCCTTGCTGCGGCGCCGAACCGGCCAGCAAATGCGCGCGGCGGCGGCGGATGTGATGCTGGTCTTCGGCGATATTGGCCAGATGCGAAAAATAGGAAAATGCACGCACCACCGAAATGGTTTGCTCGCGCGTCAATTTCTTCAGGAGTTTGTTCAGGTCGGCCCCGGCCTGGACATCGTCTTCACGCCGGAAGCGCACCGCAGTTTGACGGATTGTCTCCACGACTTCATACACTGCCTCGCCCTCCTGGTCGCGCAAGACGTCGCCGAGCAGGCGGCCCAGCAGACGGATATCCTCCTTCAGTGGCGCATCTTTGTCGGCAGCGGTTTTAGGCGCTTGTGCAGGAAGCTTGGTGTTTTTAGGCATGGTCAAGTAGTGCAATCTACTGCTGAAAGGTAATTAAAATGGCGCGTGGGCCGGCCTGGAAAAGAGGGCCGTGATAAAATTTGCCGCATGATTTTGTGCGAAGACCGGGTCAGCATTGTCAATGCCGGCCTGACGCCAACGAATATCGAAAGAGCCTGTTTTGAACGTACCGTTTTCCGGAAAGTTGGTCATCGCATCGCGCGAAAGTCGTCTGGCAATGTGGCAAGCCGAACATGTTCGCGCAAAACTTGCTGCATTATATCCGCACAGCACCATAGAAATCCTTGGAATGACCACGCGCGGCGATCAAATACTGGATCGCACATTATCGAAAGTAGGGGGCAAGGGGCTGTTCGTCAAGGAGCTGGAGGTCGCGATGAGCGAAGGCCGTGCCGATCTGGCGGTGCATTCGCTGAAGGATGTGCCCATGGACCTGCCGCCGGGTTTCGACCTCGCAGCCGTGCTGGAAAGGGAGGATCCGCGTGACGCCTTCGTCTCCAGCGAGCATGCGTCGCTGGACGCCTTGCCCGAAGGCGCCGTGGTCGGCACCAGCAGCCTGCGGCGCCAGGCATTGATTGCGGCACGTTATCCCCATCTGGTAATCCGGCCGCTGCGCGGCAATCTCGACACGCGTCTGGGCAAGCTGGATAACAAGGAATTTGCTGCAATTATCCTGGCCGCAGCGGGCTTGAAGCGTCTGGGCCTGCATGAGCGTATTCGCGCCTTTCTCGAGCCCGAGCAAAGCTTGCCGGCGCCAGGGCAGGGTGCGATGGCAATTGAAGTGCTGTCCGGCCGCGACGATGTGCGCGCCTTGTTGGCGCCGCTCAATCATGAGGCGACCGCACGGGCGGTGACGGCCGAACGGACTTTGTCCAAATCCTTCGGCGGCAGTTGCCAGATTCCGCTGGCGGCGTTTGCGACCATCGACGGCAACACCATGCGCCTGCGCGCCATGATTGCGACGCCGGATGGGCTGCGAATGGCGACTGCCGACACCTCGGGGCCGGCCGATGCGCCGGAAGCGCTGGGCCGCCGGATCGCCGAGAGTCTGCGCGCACAGGACGCTGACTCGATTCTCGCCGCAATCAAATCGGATGCCTGATTCGATTGTCATTACCCGGCCACTTGCGCAGGCAAGCGTGCTTGCCGCACGGGTGTCCGCGCTCGGGCTCGATGCCGTCCTTTTCCCATTGCTGGAGATCCACCCGTTGAACGACACGGCGCCGCTGCAAGCGGCGCTCGCAAAGCTGAATGACTTCGCGATGGTGGCTTTTGTCAGCCCGAACGCAATCGACGCCGCATTTGCCGTGTTGCCCGTCTGGCCACGCCAGATCGTGCTGGCAGTGATGGGAGAGGGCAGCCGCAATGCGTTGGCGCAGCATGGCGTGACCGCCGCCAACGCCAACATCATCAGTCCGAATGACCCGGCGCGCAGCGATTCGCAAACATTGCTCGGCACCCTGGATATGGCAGCATTGCGCGGCAAGCGGGTGCTGGTGCTGCGCGGCGAAACAGGACGCGAATTACTGGCGGATGTTTTGCGCGGGGCGGGGGTGGAGGTGGTTCAGGTCGCTGCCTACCGGCGTGCCGCGCCCGTGCTTGATGACGCCCGGCGGCAGCAATTAAAGCGCTTGCTGGACTCGTCGAATGACTGGATAGTGACCAGTTCCGAAGGCTTGCGGGTGTTGATGCACATGGTCAACGGAGTTGCCGGAAAGAATGGTGTCGCTAAAATACAACAAAAAAACATAATCGTCCCGCACGTGCGTATACAAGAGACGGCGCAGGTGCTGGGTTTCCACAATATTGACCTTACTGGATCAGGCGACGAACGATTGCTCGCCGCGTTACAATCCCGACGATGAACGAACAGCCTTCACCCCCCGAATTACATTCCGATCCCATTCCTGCCTCGCAGGTTCCTGGCCCTGCGCCGCGCGGTTTTGTTCCGCCAGGCGCGCGGGCACGGTCGATGCGCAGGGTCATTTATATAGTCATGGGCATACTGGCCTTGACACTGGCGGCGCAATGGTGGACTTCTCGCACTGAAATCAATGACTTGCGCCGGGAAACCGCACAACGCCTGCAGAGCGGGGACAGCGTCAACAGCGAAACAAAAATAATAGTCAAGACCATGCAGGAAAGCATGAAGGAATTGCAAGCCAAGGTGAATGTCCTTGAAAGCAAGCAGGTGGAAGGCCAAAGCCAGCAGCTGGCGCTGGAACAGCTTTACCTGGATCTTTCCAAGAGCCGTGACGATTGGGCGCTGGCTGAAATCGAGCAGGTGCTGTCCACCGCGAGCCAGCAGTTGCAACTGGCAGGAAATGTCCGGGGCGCATTAATCGCGCTGCAAAATGCCGATACCCGGCTGTCCACCTCCGACAAACCGCAATTCATTACTATCCGCCGTGCCATCGGCAAGGACCTCGAGACCCTGAAAGCGCTGCCATCCGTGGATCTGACCGGACTTGCGCTGCGGCTCGACAGTGTCATTGGCCAGATCGATGGCATGCCGCTGTTGTCCGATGAAAAACCGGCATTGCCGCCGACCTTGCCAAAAACTACCGTGCGCGCCAGCCTGAAGGAAGCGCCAAAAGGCAGCAAGGTGGTGGCCGCGGTGAACGATACCGGCAGGGACTGGATGGCAAATGTGCAGGAAACCTGGCAAAGCTGGACCGCCGAAATGTGGGACGAGCTCAGGCAATTGATTCGCGTCCGCACCGTCGAGACGCCCGACGCGCTTCTCCTGTCTCCGACCCAGGCCTACTACGCCCGCGAGAATCTGAAGCTGCGTTTGCTGAATGCGCGTCTGGCCCTGCTGTCGCGCAATGAGTCGGCGTTTCGCAGCGACCTGATTGCTTCCCAGGACACGATCGCGCGTTATTTCGACACCCGCGCGCGCCAGACCCAGACCGCGCAAGCGCTGTTAAAACAAGTGCAAGCGAGCAATCTATCGATCGAGATGCCGACATTGGCGGTCAGTCTCAATGCGGTACGCAATTACAAGGCGAAGCCATAGTGTCTTTAACCCCGGCTGTCTGAAGACACACGACCATCATGCGCATATTTCTCTCGATACTCGTTCTTTTCGCCACCGCGATCGGCCTTGCGGTGGTGGCTCGTTTCAACCCGGGCAACGTGGTTTTGTTTTATCCCCCATACCGGGTAGACCTCTCGCTCAATTTTTTCCTGCTGCTGCTGGTGCTGTTGTTCGTGCTGAGCTACGTGGTGATGAAGGCAATTCGCACCACACAAAAGATGCCGCAACGTGTGGCGCAGTATCGGCGTGAAAAGCGGGAACGCGAATCCAATCGGGCCTTCCGCGATGCATTGAAGAGCCTGTTTGAAGGCCGTTTTGGTCATTCGGAGAAGGCGGCTGCCCGCGCTGCCGAGTCCGCCGACAATGCCGGTCTGGCGGCATTGATAGGCGCTCGCGCGGCACATCGCATGCGTCAATCGGAACGCCGGGATGCCTGGCTGTCCAATGTGGAAAATGACCCGGCGCTCAAGACGGCACGCCTCATGACGACCATCGAACTTCTTGTTGACGAACATCAGCCAGAAGCAGCGCTTGATGCGGTCAAGGAATTGAACGCCAGCGGTACCCGCCA
Source organism: Pseudomonadota bacterium (assembly GCA_040387375.1). Classification (GTDB taxonomy): domain Bacteria; phylum Pseudomonadota; class Gammaproteobacteria; order Burkholderiales; family Burkholderiaceae_D; genus JAZKDW01. The sequence goes on along the minus strand of JAZKDW010000006.1, from coordinate 30,814 downwards.
TATTCACGCGCTGCGCCTGGCATTAAAAGCCAATCAGCGCGCCAAGAACTGGCCTGAAGTGCTGCGGCTGGTGCGTTCGCTGGATAAAAATCATGCGCTGCACCCGGCGCTTTCCGTGCGCCTGCGCGAACTTGCCTACGAAAATCTGATGTCCGAAGACGCGCTGGATGCGGAATCAGTCCGGGCGGTCTGGGCGGCAGTGCCGGCGGAGGAGCGGATCAAACCGTATGTCGCAACCGTTGCTGCCGGCGCGTTTAATGCGCGTGGACTGCATGCCGATGCGGCGGCCATCGTGGAGAAAGCGCTGTCCCGGGAATGGGATGATCGATTGGTGCGCGCTTATCGCGGATCGTCGGCGGCCGAAGGTTCAACGGCCTTGCTGGCGCAAATCGAGCGTTGCGAACAATGGCTGGGCCAGCGGCCCAACGACGCCGAACTGGCGCTCACTCTCGGCACGTTTTGCCTGAAGCAAAAACTCTGGGGCAAGGCACAACGCCATCTGGAACAGGCCTTGTCGGACGCTATCGAACCGCAGACGGCAAGAGAAGCCCATCTGAAGCTGGCGCAATTGCATGAATCCTTGAACCATGCGCAAGAGGCTGCCGGACATTACAGGCAGTGTGCGCTGTCGAGCATGCTGTAAGAGGCGCGCTGCCAAGTACCCGCTATTCAAATTCCCATATAGAACCAACCTGTGCTGCGATGCACAAGCTACCGGGTAAAGCCGTTATAATTTAGGGCTTCCCGGATTCGAATACTTCCACCTGTGAGAAAAGCCCCATGAGCCTGAATAAAGTCCCCGCCGGCCGCGATTTGCCGAATGACTTCAACGTCATTATCGAAATTCCGATGAATGCCGATCCGATCAAGTATGAAGTGGACAAGGAGTCCGGCGCCATCTTCGTCGATCGATTCATGGGAACCGCCATGCACTACCCATGCAACTATGGTTATATTCCGCATACGATTTCGGACGATGGCGATCCGGTCGACGTTCTTGTCATCACGCCGTTCCCCCTGTTCCCCGGTGTCGTAGTGCGCTGCCGTCCGATCGGTGTGCTGAAAATGACGGATGAAGCGGGTGGTGATGCCAAGGTGCTGGCGGTGCCCGTCGACAAGGTCCTGTCGATTTATACCCACTGGCAAAAGCCGGAAGACATGAACGACTTGCGTCTGCAGCAGATTCAGCATTTCTTCGAACACTACAAGGATCTCGAAAAAGGCAAGTGGGTCAAGATCGAAGGATGGTTTGGACCGGAAGATGCAAAAGCGGAAATCATGAGCGGTGTCGCAGCTTATGCAAAAGCGGCCAGCAAACCGAATTTCTAAGTAAACAAACACTCGAGACCGGCTTGCCCCATCGGGGAAGCCGGTCTTTTTTCTTTCTGACTCAGCGAATTATTTTTGCGGGTTTTGCGCAGTGCGAAACGGATTGCGCTCGTTCAATTCATCGATATAAGAATCGATGCCGCCGGACTCCCGTGCGAGGAAACGTTCGATCGCATCCGCGAATGCCGGATGAGCGAGCCAATGTGCCGACCATGTTTTTTGCGGCAGGAAACCGCGCGCCATTTTATGCTCGCCCTGGGCGCCGCCTTCAAAACTGGTGATTCCCTGCGTAATGCAAAAATCGAGCGGTTGATAATAGGCAGTTTCGAAATGCAGGCAGGGATGGTGTTCAAGCGCGCCCCAATAACGTCCATACAATGTTTTGTCCGTATGAATCAATAATGAGGCGGCAATCGGCTTCGCTTCACGCTCGGCAATCACCAGCAGGATATTTTCCGGCATCGTTGCGCCGATGCGCCGGAAAAAATCCAGGTTCAGATAGGGCGTCGAATGATGCGCGGCGTACGTATGGTCATAACAACGTTTGAAAAAACGCCAGTCGGCCGGCGACGCCTGTGTGCCCGGCACATGCCGAAAGGTGATGCCCGCTTCCTCGACCTTGCGGCGCTCGGCCCGTATGTTCTTGCGTTTCTTGCGCTCCAGCGTGGACAGGAATTCATCGAAGTTTCGATAACCGGCATTTAACCAGTGAAATTGCACGCCGCTGCGCAGCAGGAATCCGGACTGTTCCAGCAGATGTGCCTGCGATTCAGGCGGATACAGGATATGCGTGGACGACGCGCCGCACCCCTGCTGCATCTGGCACAACTCTTTGACTAGTGCGGCACGGGCGGCGTCAGTCCGCGCGAGCAGCCTGGCGCCGGTGACTGGCGTGAATGGAATCGCGGACAATAACTTCGGGTAATAGTCGAGGCCGTTTCGCTGGTAGGCATCGGCCCAGGCCCAGTCGAACACATATTCGCCGTAAGAATGGCTCTTCACGTACAGCGGCAGCGCCGCTTCCAGCTTTTTGTCCTGCCACAAGGTTAAGAATTGCGGCTTCCAGCCCGATTCCTCCGATGCCGATCCCGATTCATGCAGTGCATCCAGAAAGGCAAAGGACAGAAATGGATTGGCATCGGCCTGCAAGCCAAGCAGTGCGTCCCATGCAGGCTGACCGATGTCGGACAGAGAAGAGTCGATACGCGTGCGATAATTCAGACTTGACCTCATTCTTGTATCAGTATTGACTCATTCGCCGCCATTATCGCCATGACCGTTAAAGTAGCCATTGCCCAAATCAACAGTACCGTCGGAGACCTTGCAGGTAACCGCGCAAGGATCGCCGACTTTTCCCGCCGGGCTGCAGCGCAGGGCGCCGATATCGTATTGACGCCGGAGCTGTCACTGGTCGGATACCCGCCGGAAGACTTATTGTTGCGTGACTCATTTTACGCAAAAACCGCGCAGGCGTTTGAGGCGCTGGCAGCGGAGTTGTCGGACCTGACCGATCTGCATGTGGTCATCGGCCATCCGATCATGCGCGACGGCGCGCGTTTTAATGCCGCATCCGTGATCGTCAACGGCAAAGTGCTCGGCACCTACTGCAAGCATGAACTGCCGAACGCCACCGTATTCGATGAAAAACGCTATTTTTCCTCTGCCGATGAGCCTTTCGTTTTCCAGGTAAAGGGCGTCCGCTTCGGCCTCGCCATCTGTGAAGATACCTGGTACCCCCATGCGGCTGCGCGCGCCCGCGGCGCCGGCGCGCAAGTGCTGCTGGTGCCGAACGGTTCGCCGTATCACATGAACAAGCAGCACCTGCGCTACGAGGTCATGCGCGCGAATGTCGTCGCGCAAGGGCTGAGCCTGGTTTATGCAAATCTGGTCGGCGGGCAGGACGAGCTGATTTTTGATGGCAATTCATTTGCCATGGATGAAAAAGGCGCGATCTGCGCGCAGCTCAAGCATTTCGAAGAAGATTTGCGGATCGTGGAATTCGATGGCGGCCGTCCTGTGCCCGGCTTCATCCCGGCTGAATTGCCGGTCGAAGCACAGGTATACAAGGCGCTGGTTCTCGGGGTCCGCGATTACATCGGCAAAAATGGCTTCCCCTCCATCATCATCGGCATGTCGGGCGGCGTCGATTCCGCGCTGACGCTGGCCATAGCTGTCGATGCGCTTGGCGCCGAGCGGGTGCGCACGGTGATGATGCCATCTCCCTATACGGCCGAGATTTCCTGGGTCGATTCGCGCGACATGGTCAAGCGGCTCGGCGTGCGGTATGACGAAATTCCAATCAATGATTGTTTTCAGGCCTTCCGCGCTACACTCGCCCAGGAGTTCAAGGGTTTGCCGGAAGATGCGACAGAAGAAAATATCCAGGCCCGCATCCGCGGCACGATCCTGATGGCATTGTCGAACAAACATGGCTCGATCGTTCTGACCACAGGCAACAAGAGCGAGATGGCGGTCGGCTACTGCACCCTGTATGGTGATATGGCGGGCGGATTTGCGGTCATCAAGGATATTGCAAAGACGCTGGTCTATCGCCTGTGCGCGTACCGCAACACGATTTCCGACGTCATCCCCGAGCGCATCCTGACCCGTGCGCCCTCCGCCGAGTTGCGTCCCGATCAAACCGATCAGGATTCGCTGCCGCCGTATGAAGTGCTCGATGGGATCATGCAAATGTACATGGAAGAGAATCAGAGCATCGACGATATCCTCGCCGCCGGTTATCGCAAGGAAGATGTATTGCGCATTACCCACCTGATAAAAATTAACGAATACAAGCGCCGGCAGGCGCCGGTCGGGATTCGCGTCACACATCGCGCTTTTGGCCGCGACTGGCGTTATCCGATTACGTCGAAATTTCGTGAGTGATTTGAGACAAGTATCAGACTGCAATCCAACTTAAGGAGTTTTTAATGAAACAAATTACTGCGATTATCAAACCGTTCAAGCTGGACGAAGTCCGCGAGGCATTGGCGGATGTCGGCATTTCCGGCTTGACGGTGACCGAGGTCAAGGGTTTTGGCCGTCAGAAAGGGCATACGGAGCTGTATCGCGGCGCTGAATATGTGGTCGATTTTTTGCCGAAGGTAAAAGTGGAAGCGATCGTGGCCGATGACGTGGTGGAGCGTGCGATCGAAGCCATCATCAAGGCGGCGCGTACCGGGAAAATTGGGGACGGCAAGATTTTTGTTTGCCCGGTAGAGCAGGTCATCCGGATCAGGACCGGGGAAACCGGCGAAGACGCGGTATAGGTTTGCCGCTGCGTCAGTTCACGGCATTGCGTGAAGCTGGCGCGCCTTCTCAGTTCTGCGCCTTCAGCAATACCATCAACGCACCACTTCCGCCATCGGCGGCCCTGGCCTGACAAAAGGCGATCACTTCGTCCTTTTGCGCCAGCCAGTTGCGCACCTTGTTCTTGAGCACCGGTTCCTTGTTGATCGAACCGAGACCCTTGCCGTGAATGACACGCACGCAGCGCAGTCCGCGCCTGCCGGCATCGCGTAAAAACCGGGCCAGCGCCTCACGCGCTTCATCGGTGCGCAATCCATGCAGATCCAGCTGGCCTTGCGTCACCCAGTGACCGCGCCTTAATTTGCGCAGCGTATCCGGACCAATACCGTTGCGGGCGAAGCTGAGCGCATCGTCCGTTTCCAGCAAGGTCTCGACCGTAAAATCATCCGACAGCGATTCCTGCAGCGCCGCGATTTCATCTGCCATGTGATGGCGCGCGATCGGTAGCGGACGAGGCGCGGCCAGGACCAGTTTGTCGACGGCAGCAAGCGGTGCGACCACACCAACACTACGCCGGAACAGGTCGGCTTCGATCCTGGCGGCCTGCTCGCGCCGTTGGCGCTCGGCTTCGGCTGCCTGCCGCGCTTCTTCCCGCGTCTTCAATCCATCCCGCAGGGATTTGAGAGCGGCAAAATCCTTGATGGATGCACCCATGTTGAATCATTCCGTTAGTCTGAGAAAGCAAAGCGGGGAACCAGCCTTCAAGCTCTCACGGCATGCAAATGCCGTGAGAGCAGGCGTTCAATCCAGGCTTTCCAGATAGCGCTGCGCATCCAGTGCCGCCATGCAGCCCGTGCCGGCGCTGGTGATTGCCTGCCGGTAGACATGGTCCTGCACGTCGCCGGCCGCAAATACACCGGGCGCGCTGGTCGCCGTGGCCATGCCTTCGAGTCCGGTCTTGGTCTTGATATAACCGTTCTTCATTTCGAGCTGACCTTCGAAGATGCCGGTATTCGGCTTGTGGCCGATGGCGATGAACACGCCATGCAGCTTGAGGGGCTTGACGCTGCCGTCGGCTGCCGATTTGATGTTGATTCCGGTGACGCCGCTGGCGTCGCCGGTCACTTCATCGAGCGTGTGGTTCCATTTGATTTCAACCTTGCCGTCTTCGACTTTTGCCATCAGGCGGTCGATCAGGATGGCCTCGGCGCGGAATTTGTCGCGGCGATGGACGACGGTCACCTTGTTCGCGATATTCGATAAATACAACGCTTCCTCGACCGCGGTATTGCCGCCGCCGACAACCGCCACGTCCTGGCCGCGATAAAAGAAGCCATCGCAGGTAGCGCAGGCCGAAACGCCTTTGCCCATGAACGCTTCTTCCGAAGGCATGCCGAGATATTGCGCCGACGCGCCGGTGGCGATGATCAGCGAATCGCAGGTGTATTCACCGACATCGCCAATCAGGCGGATCGGATCTTCCGCGAGCTTGGCGGTGTGGATCTGGTCGAAGATGATTTCGGTCTTGAAGCGTTCCGCATGCTGCAACAGCCGCTGCATCAGCTCGGGCCCCTGCACACCCATCGGGTCGCCGGGCCAGTTTTCGACATCGGTCGTGGTCATCAGCTGGCCGCCCTGTTCAACGCCGGTAATCATCACCGGGTTCAGATTGGCGCGGGCAGCATAGACGGCGGCGCTGTAACCGGCAGGTCCGGAGCCGAGGATGAGGACACGTGCGTGCTTGGGAGTTGTCATAAGAATCTTCTGAAGTAAATGGAAATAACGAGAAATCGAGAAGCAGTGTGTTAAAAATCACAAAAAAGGGGACGTATCCCGAGACCATATTACGTCGTCCGGCGAAATTTCAACCGTTGCCCGATTTATGCAGTATTACGCTCGAAAACTGGTTAAGATTATAGACGAACCTGTCTGTCGGGCATGGATGGCCGCATTAAATCGGTTTGTAGCTTCCCCGGCAGGATGATTTGGCACAATTGCATTGGATTTATGACTAGAACCTCTCAAACCTACACACGCAATACCAACCCGCCCGAACAATTACCGAACCGGCTGGTGCGTCTCTTGTCCGAAGCCCGCTGGCTCGTGCTTGCGGTGCTCACAGTATATTTGATCCTGATTTTTCTTACCTATTCCAAAGCGGATCCGGGCTGGTCGCACGCAAACCAGGTAGCCAGGCTGAATAATCTCGGCGGACGGACCGGCGCCTGGCTGGCCGATCTGATGCTGTTCATCTTCGGTTTTTCGGCATGGTGGTGGTGTGTGATGCTGCTGCGTTCGGTTTCGCTGGGATATCGCCGGCTGTCGCAAAAATTCCTGCTGCAGCAGGAGCCGGAGCGCGAACATCATCAGGAAGCATGGATACGCGGCGCCGGTTTTGTGCTGCTGCTGGTCGGCAGTGTCGGACTGGAATACGTGCGGATGTATTCGCTGAAGGCGTCATTGCCGCGTGCGCCCGGTGGTGTGCTCGGTGAACTCATCGGCGGCGGCGCGCAGAATGCGCTGGGATTCACCGGCGCCACCTTGCTGATGCTGCTGCTGTTCGGCCTGGGCTTCAGCCTGTTTTTTCATGTGTCATGGATGGCGGTTGCCGAGCGTCTGGGCGCCGCGCTTGAAAACAGCATCGTCTGGACCAGGAACCTGTACGCCGCGCGCGAGGACCGCAAGCTGGGTCACGTCGCCGCGGTCAAGCGGGAGGAAGTGGTTGTGCATGAGCGCGCCAGGGCCGTCGACGCCACACCGATCAGGATCGAGCCGCAGGTGGTTGCCGTGCCGAAGTCGGACCGCATCGACAAGGAACGGCAGACTTCGCTGTTCACCGATCTGCCCGATACCAATCTGCCGCCGCTGTCCTTGCTCGACGATGCGCCGCAAGTGCAGGAAACAGTCAGCATCGAGACGCTGGAATTCACCAGCCGCCTGATCGAGAAAAAATTGTCCGACTTCGGCGTGGTGGTCAAAGTGGTTGCCGCCTATCCGGGCCCGGTGATTACCCGCTACGAAATCGAACCCGCCGTCGGCATCAAGGGCAGCCAGATCGTCGGCCTGGCGCGCGATCTCGCGCGTGCGCTGTCGCTGACATCAATACGTGTGGTCGAAACCATCCCGGGCAAGAATTACATGGGGCTGGAGCTGCCCAATCCGAAGCGCCAGATCGTGCGGCTGACGGAAATCCTCGGCTCCAAGGTCTACAACGATGGTGTGTCGAGCCTCACCATCGCGCTCGGCAAGGACATCGCCGGCAATCCGGTCGTCGCCGACCTGGCGAAGATGCCGCATCTGCTGGTTGCGGGCACCACCGGCTCGGGTAAATCGGTCGGCATCAACGCCACCATCCTGTCGCTGCTGTACAAGGCCGACCCGAACCAGGTACGCATGATCCTGATCGATCCGAAAATGCTCGAGTTGTCGATCTACGAAGGCATTCCGCATTTGCTGGCGCCGGTCGTCACCGACATGCGGCAAGCCGCGCATGCGCTGAACTGGGCGGTGGCCGAGATGGAGCGGCGTTACAAGCTGATGTCCAAGCTCGGCGTGCGCAACCTGGCCGGTTATAACCAGAAGATCGCAGAGGCCGACAAGCACGAACAGAAAATCCCGAACCCGTTCAGCCTCACGCCCGATGCGCCCGAGCCATTGGAGAAGCTGCCCACGATCGTGATCATCATCGATGAGCTGGCCGACCTGATGATGGTGGTCGGTAAAAAAATCGAGGAACTGATCGCCCGTATCGCGCAAAAAGCGCGCGCCGCCGGCATACACCTGATCCTGGCCACGCAGCGTCCGTCGGTTGACGTCATCACCGGCCTGATCAAGGCGAATATCCCGACCCGCATCGCCTTCCAGGTCAGCAGCAAGATCGACTCGCGCACCATCCTCGACCAAATGGGCGCCGAAGCGCTGCTGGGCATGGGCGACATGCTGTACATGCCGCCCGGGACCGGTCTGCCGGTACGTGTGCATGGCGCCTTCGTGTCGGACGAGGAGGTGCATCGTGTGGTGGACCATCTGAAGGCGCAAGGGGAACCGAATTACATTGAAGGCATCTTAGAAGGTGGGGTCATGGAAGAGGGCGCCGATGGCGTCCCGGCCGGCGAGGGTGCTGGCGGCGGAGAAGCCGATGCCTTGTATGACCAGGCCGTGGCCATCGTGCTTAAAAACCGCCGCGCCTCGATCTCGCTGGTACAGCGGCATTTGCGCATCGGTTACAACCGCGCGGCACGGCTGCTCGAGCAAATGGAACAGAGCGGTGTGGTATCGACGATGCAATCGAACGGGAACCGCGACATTCTGGTTCCTGCAGGCAATACAGCAGAATAGGAAAACCACTTTGACACAAACACGCACCACCCGACTTTTTCAAACAGGCGCAGGACGGCTGCTGCTGGCCTGCGCCATCGCACTTCCTTCGTTTGCCCATGCGTCCGCGCTGGAGCAGTTCCGTTCCTTCGTGGCGACCACCAAGGCTGCCAGGGGCGAGTTCACGCAACGGATGGTGAAAACCGATAAAACAAATAACGGCGCGATGAAGGTGTCGAATTCCTCGACCGGGACATTCCAGTTTGCCCGCCCCGGGAAATTCATCTGGACCTATCAGAAGCCCTACGAACAATTGCTTCAGGCCGATGGCGACAAGCTTTTTATCTATGACAAGGACTTGAATCAGGTCACGGTGAAAAAGCTCGGCAATGCACTCGGCTCGTCGCCTGCCGCCATCCTGTTCGGCAGCAACGACCTGGAAAAGAACTTCAGTTTGAAAGAGTCGGGCATCAGGGATGGCGTCGAGTGGCTGCAAGCGGTACCGAAGGCAAAGGACACCACTTTCGATTCGATCGGCATCGGCTTGCGCGACGGTGTGCCGGTGGCGATGGAATTGCGCGATTCATTCGGGCAGGTGTCATTGCTGACATTCACCAAATTCGAAAAAAATCCGCCGATGGCCGACAATCAGTTCAAGTTTACCGTGCCCAAGGGTGCGGATGTCTTTGAGCAGTAGCGACACCATAAAAACGTCGGCGCATGCCCCATGCCTGTCACGTTGACATAAAAAAAACCGCTCCACCAGCATGCCGATGACATTGATTCCCCTTGCCGAACGCCTTCGCCCCCATACGCTTGACGATGTGATCGGTCAGCAGCATTTGCTCGGCCTCGGCAAGCCGCTGCGCGTCGCATTCGAGTCGGGCGAGCCGCACTCGATGATCCTGTGGGGGCCGCCCGGTGTCGGCAAGACCACGCTGGCGCGGCTGATGGCCGACAGCTTCAACGCCGAATTTATTGCCCTGTCCGCCGTGTTATCCGGCATCAAGGATATCCGCGAGGCAGTCGAGAGAGCGCAGGTTACCCGCGCCAACTCGGGGCGCCGCACCATCCTGTTTGTCGACGAAGTCCATCGCTTCAACAAAAGCCAGCAGGATGCTTTTTTGCCGCATGTCGAAAGCGGGCTGTTCACGTTCATCGGCGCGACCACCGAAAACCCCTCATTCGAAGTCAACAGCGCGCTGCTGTCGCGCGCCTCGGTCTACGTACTCAAGTCGTTGACCGAAGACGATCTGGGCGCCATGCTGGAGCGGGCTTGCCAGACTGCGCTTGATGGATTGACTTTCACGCCGGAAGCCAAAGGCATGCTCATCGCCAGCGCCGACGGCGATGGGCGCAAACTGTTGAACAACCTGGAAATCGTCGCCCGTGCCGCGCAGGCAAAAAGCCAGGATGAAGTCGATCCGGCGCTGCTGGCGGAATGTCTGGGTGATGCATTGCGCCGCTTCGACAAGGGCGGCGACGCCTTCTACGATCAGATCTCGGCGCTGCACAAATCGGTGCGCGGCTCCAATCCGGATGCGGCGCTGTACTGGTTCGTGCGCATGCTCGACGGCGGAACCGATCCGCGTTATCTCGCGCGCCGCATCATCCGCATGGCCAGTGAAGATATCGGCCTGGCCGACCCGCGCGCCTTGAGGCTGGCGCTGGACGCGACCGAAACCTACGAGCGGCTGGGCTCGCCGGAAGGAGAACTGGCATTGGCCGAAGCAGTAATCTATCTGGCCTGCGCCGCCAAATCAAACGCCGTCTACAATGCCTACAACGCCGCCCGAGCCTTCATCGCCAGAGATAAATCGCGCACCGTGCCCGAACATCTGCGCAACGCGCCGACCAAGCTGATGAAGGAACTCGGCTACGGCAAGCTGTATCGCTACGCGCATGACGAGCCGGATGCCTACGCCGCTGACGAGACTTATCTGCCGGATGGCATGGCCGAACCGCATTGGTACAAACCGACGCCGCGTGGGCTGGAAGGCAAGATCGGCGACAAGCTCGCCTATCTGAAGTCGCTCGATCAGGCGGCCAGGAAGCGCGAAAAAAAGTCGTAAGGCAGGCTGCCTGGCTAATCCATACCCGCATCCTTGCAGGTTTGCAGCGTTGCGAGGTGGCGGTGAAACATTGCAGAAAAGCGTAGGCTGGAATAATCGTAGGGTGGAAAAGCGGAGCGCCTTCCACCATCTTCGATCACGAGCGGCGATTGCGAATGCTGCATGGCGGAAGGGTGTAGCAGGGGTTTCGTGAGGCATCGCCTCACGCCTGCGAAACGATATTCGCTTGCAAGCGAATATGCGCGCCCTCGGCGGGCCCCTGCAAGCGCTTCGCTTTTCCACCCTACAATTCCTGCCAGCGCTACAGCGATTGGACATGGGTTGCAAAGAAATGGCTACAGATTAGGGTCGCCTGACGAACCCGGGCACGACAGGACAGCTTCCGCGCTACGGTACAATGGCGGTTTAGAAATCCAACCTTGCAATCGCCATGATCGACATTCAACTTCTCCGCAAAGACATCGACACAGTCGCCACACGTTTGGCGGCACGCAAATTCCAGCTCGATGTTGCCACGTTCAACACGCTGGAGTCCGAGCGCAAACTGATCCAGACCCGCACCGAGGATTTGCAGGGCAAGCGTAATGCGCTGTCCAAACAGATCGGCATGCTCAAGGGAAAAGGCGAGGATGCCTCCACGGTGATGGCGGAAGTGGCCGGGATTGCCGACGAGTTGAAGGCATCGGCGGCGCGCCTTGAAGTGGTGCAGTTCCGCCTGAGCGAATTCATGGAAGTCCTGCCCAATTTGCCGCATGAGTCGGTGCCGGCAGGGACGGACGAGTCAGGCAATGTGGAAACACGCAAGATCGGCACACCGCGGGTTTTTGAATTCGGCGTCAAAGATCACGTCGATGTGGGTGCGGCGCTTGGCCTCGATTTTGATGTCGCGGCAAAACTGACCGGCTCGCGTTTTGCTGTGATGAAAGGCGGCATCGCGCGCCTGCACCGCGCCCTTGCCCAGTTCATGCTCGACACCCACACCGGCGAGCATGGTTATACCGAATGTTATACACCCTACATCGTCAATGCCGATTCCCTGCGCGGCACAGGCCAGTTACCCAAGTTCGAAGCGGATCTGTTTGCCGTAAAAAAGGGCGGGCAGGAAGGAGAGGGTGAGTCGCTGTATCTGATTCCGACCTCGGAGGTTCCCCTCACCAATATGGTTCGCGACGAGATTGTCGCGGGTGATGCGCTGCCGCTCAAGCTGACCGCACATTCGCCATGCTTTCGCTCGGAAGCCGGCAGTTATGGCCGCGACACGCGCGGCATGATCCGCCAGCATCAGTTCGACAAGGTGGAAATGGTGCAGGTCGTACATCCGGAAAAATCGTATGAGGCGCTGGAAGAGATGGTCGGCCATGCCGAAAACATCCTGAAGAAACTTGGCCTGCCCTATCGGGTGATGACACTGTGCACCGGCGACATGGGTTTTGGCGCTGCTAAAACCTATGATCTGGAAGTATGGCTGCCGGCACAAAATACCTACCGCGAAATTTCATCGGTGTCGAACTGCGAAGCATTCCAGGCGCGCCGCATGCAGGCGCGTTTCCGTAATGCGCAGGGCAAGCCGGAACTGGTGCATACGCTGAACGGCTCGGGTCTTGCGGTGGGACGTACCCTGGTGGCGATCCTTGAAAATTACCAGCAGGCCGACGGCAGCGTGGAGATTCCGGAAGTCCTGCACGCTTACATGGGTGGACTGACACGCTTGACGCCGCAGCGCTGAGTCGATTAATCAAGAAAAACAGGTTTCCGTACCGCCCGGGTGTCTGCTATAATCTGGCGCTTCGCTGCGTTTGACTGTGGCGAACAGACCGTATCAGGAGAGGTGGCAGAGTGGTCGAATGCGCTGGACTCGAAATCCAGTGTACGTCTTTGGCGTACCGTCGGTTCGAATCCGACCCTCTCCGCCAGGACTTCCGTAAAAACGCCCCATTCGGGGCGTTTTTGTTTCTGCGCGAGTTTCCGCCAACAGCCACACGTCGTTATCCCGGCTAAAGGCCGAAGATCATTTGCGCGCGGGCAGCCAACCCGGTAACATCGTAAACTACCTTTTTTTCCAAGGAGAGAGTGATGGCCTACGTAGACGGTTTTGTCCTGCCCCTTCCCAAAAACAATGTCGAGTCCTACCGCGAAATCGCAAGCAAATGCGGTGCGATCTGGCGCGAGCATGGCGCGCTGCAATTTCGCGAGTGCATTGCCGATGACGTCAAGCCCGGCAAGCTCACTTCGTTCCCGCAAAGCGTGAATCTCGAAGAGGGGGAGACCGTCATTTTCTCCTGGATCGTGTACGAATCCCGTGCTCATCGCGACGAAGTCAACGACAAGGTAATGAAAGATCCTCGCATGGCCGAAATGATGAACCCGGCCGCCATGCCGTTTGATGGCAAGCGCATGATTTATGGCGGATTTGAGGTGCTGGTCGATCTGTAGTGGTTCGCGGTACGGCTCGACGCAGACCTGCATGCTCCTCCATTCACACATACAGATAATCATCCGGCAGCCCCATGCGGCGGCACGCCTGGATCGCGGGGCTTGAGTGCAGCAATATCCGATCGGCCGCAGCGCCGCAAACCCGGGCGGCATGGCCATGCCAACGACGCGGTGTCCTGCGGCCCGTCAGTCCGAGGCGCTCGCGAATCGGTTCCGGCACGATCTCTATCGCCGCCATCATCAGCACGTGCTGGATCGGCGCAAGCGGATACGGCAGTATGGGTGCCCGCCGCATGATGTCGAGGAACTCGAACACGATCGGTGAGGGTTCGAGCTTGTCATGCATTTTTTCGAATAAGGCAGTGACTTCCTGCTCCGATGTGGGTGCGCAAGAGGCGCCGAACAGGCGCGCGGAGGGAGCGCCTTCCGCATAATAACTGTCGCGCTCGCCGTCGTTCAGCGTTCGGACATAAGCGTTGTATGCCTTCAGAATCCCGAAGCTCGCTGTCGCGTGCACCCAGTCGAGCAATTCCGGATCATTCGCACTGTATGGCTGCCCCGCAGGCGTTCGGCCATGGATGCGCGCGTGCATTCTGCGCACGTTTTTAATCATTGTTTCGGCCTGGGTGCGGGGGCCGTAGACCGACATCATGGCAGCCAGGCCTGTGCGCTGGATACGGGCCAGAGGGTTGAAGCGGAAGCTGGTATGGTTCCAGACACCGGTGCGCACGCGCGGCTCCGCCAGTTCGAGGATCACGGCCGTTACTCCGCCCACATACAATGCCACCGGGTTCTTGAAAATGCGCCACGAAACAGAATCGATGGCGTTCAGCGCGGGTTCTCCCGCAGGCCTTGAAAAATCCGGCATGCAGCCATCGGCAGGGTGGAGAAAGGGATTGGCGGCGGCTTCCAGTCGATGCTGCAGCAGTGATGGCAGCGTGATGACCTTCGGAAACGGGTTCATTGGATTGGACGTTCCGCATGTTGGATGACACGGCCATTTGACCGGCATTTGCCGCGCTTGTTGCTGCAACTGGCAAAAAGAGGATTTCCTCGCCGCAGGCCGGCAGCCGGAAAAACCCGGATTCGCCGCCGGGCCGCGATTTCAAAAACAAGGATTCTTCTCGTGTGATTTAATACAGTAGAAGTGTTTTATTCAATCGTCGCAGAAAAGGAATTGCCATGTCGGATGAATTGCCGCCAGACAGTGCGCTTGAAGTTGTGGTCGTGCCGCGTACGCATGACCTGGGCGATAAATTTGAAGTACGGCGCGCGCTGCCTTCGACGCAGCGTCGCATGGTCGGGCCGTTTGTCTTTCTCGACCAGATGGGCCCCCATGTGTTTTCAGCCGGTCGAGGCCTGGATGTGCGTCCCCATCCTCACATCGGCTTGGCGACCGTCACCTATCTGTTCAGCGGTGAAATCCTGCACCGTGATAGTCTCGGCAGCGTGCAGTCGATCCGGCCCGGCGACGTCAACTGGATGACTGCAGGACGGGGCATTGTGCATTCCGAGCGCACTGCGCCTGAAGTGCGCCAGCATGAGTCTTCCCTGTCCGGCTTGCAGTGCTGGGTCGCGTTGCCGCGCGCGGTGGAAGAGATTGAACCGTCTTTCCTGCATGCCGGCGTTGCCGATCTGCCGTTCGAAGATGCGGACGGTGCTTCGGCGAGGATCATTGCCGGTCGTTTTTTTGGACGCAGTTCGCCGGTACCGACACTGTCCGACCTGTTTTACGTCGATGTGCAGTTGCAGCCCGGCGCACGGATGGATGTCCCCGCCGAGTATGCGGAGCAGGCGATCTACGTGGTGCAAGGCAGGCTCGACCTGGGCCGGGACGGGCTGTTTGAAGCGGGTCAGTTACTGGTCCTTAAACCGGGCAAGAGTGTGACTCTGGCGAGCGCGAGTACTGGAGTGACCAGGCTCATGCTGCTCGGTGGTGAACCGATGGACGGTCCACGTTATCTGACATGGAATTTCGTATCCAGTTCGTCGGATCGCATCGAGCAGGCGAAAGAGGATTGGCGTGAACAGCGTTTTGACAAGGTTCCGGAAGAAACGGAATTCATCCCCTTGCCAGACACTCCCGGAAAACCGGTGCGCTATCCTTAAAAAAATCCTCAGGCCGACTCGTCGGCGATGAGATAAAGGAGCGCCATGACAAACTTGCCCTTTACAATTTTACTGTACCGTTATTTTTTCTTTGGATGGCTATTCAAAGATGTCAATAACGGCAATATTTTTCAACGGTCGGTAGCGTGGCAGCATAATCGCGAACAGGCAAAGTGGCTGAGCACTTATCTGCGACGATGGCTTTTCATGGGTGGGCTGAGTTATGGCCTTGGCGCCCTGTGCGAGACATTTTTCCACGCGCCTGCATTGGCGGCATTCTTCTTTGTGCCGATGGCAGTCAGCGTATCGGTCAATACGGTGATAGGCGCGTTAATGCTTGGATTTAAATCTTTGTCGGGCCCGCTATAGACTGAGTATTTCAGTTTAACGGCCAGCCCAACAGGTCAGTGCCGGTAACCGCGATGTCGATGCCGGTGCCCGCCGCCCGACCGATATCCAAAATTAAAAAATACCGGTGGTCCGACGTATACAGGGGCGACCGAGTAGACCGGTGGCGCCACATAGACAGGCTGCGGATAGGCGTTCGACTCGTAAGCCGGCCCATATCCTGCCGGGTACACTGCACATCCTCCCAGCACGGATGCGAGCAAGATCGGTAGTCCAAATGTTTTTACATGGTTTTTCACAATGGTGTCCTCCTGGGAACTTGGACTTAGTATAGGAGCAAGTCTCCCAGGGAAGCTGTAATTTACCATTGCTTACAATTTAGAGTCCCAGGCCGCAAGACGCGCGCCATGGAACTTGCTGAATGCAGAAGTGATTTTTTCTTATCGCGCTTTTGACAGGATGACCAGCCACTTGCGGAACAGGACCAGTTCAACATGGCCGCGCTGAATGCCAGTGCTGCAATCCAGGACCGGATTCACGGTGTAATAACGCGTGCGAAAATCGCGGCAGACAAAAATTTCACGTCGGCCCAGTCGCAGAAGGAAGGAACTTGGGGCGTACTCGACGCCGAACCGGGATTCACTGGAATGTAGAGTTGTCATGTACTTGCTCCATCTCAAAAATGTTCAGGTGGCACCACTTTAGCACAACTACTGTATGAAAACACAGTGCTAAATTTTTTCCTGAAAATTTAACAATACAGCGTGCAGGAAGGCAGCCTGATTATTTTGGTGGAAGCTCGCTGCTAAAATAATGCAAGCCCTGCTATTGAACTCAACCAACATAATTAAGCCTAAAGAAAACATGACTGAAGCGTATTACACCTTATCCGGCGACGTGAATAGTGACATGGTGCGCCGCGTATTTAATGCCGTGTCCCAAATGACTGACGACGGCGTCACCACGGCCCATATTTTCCTGCACTCAAACGGTGGATTTGTCAGTGACGGTATCTGTCTCTACAATTATTTGAGCAACGTGCCAATCAAGTTCGTCATGTACAACGGTGGTGCCGTGGTGTCAATCGCCGTGACGCTATTTCTTGCGGGGTCGCGGCGCATCGCCAGCGAAGCTGCCCGATTCATGGTGCATAAATCGCACGCAAGTCCACCTTCCGGCGCCCGGCCGGATGAATTGAAAATTATTCTGGATGGCTTGAAAGCGGACGACCAGCGCACGGAGCTCATACTCAGAAAGCATGTCACGCTTACGCCGGATCACTGGATTGTCCACGCCAATTCGGATCTGCATTTATCCGCAGCCGAAGCGCTTGAAGTCGGGTTGGTCAATGAAGTAGCCGACTTCACGCCGCCGCCAGGCTACAAGATTAAAAATATTTAGAACCCCCGGCTGCAAAAAAACAAAGGGCATGACAAAAAGGGCCTGTGCTTACGATAAGCACAGGCCCTTTTTGAATTGACAATACAGCCGGATGTCTTCTGCGCCGCCAATGTTCAAACGACGGCGGAAATCAGACGTCCTTACTTCTTATTTGTCTTTTTTCTGATTGCTCATTCCGCTTTGTGAGTCCTGCTCGCGGTTACCGCTACGGTTGCCTGACGAGGAATCAGCGTTGCTTCCAGAACGTTGCGAGCCTGATTGCTGGTTATTGCTATTGTCATTTTTGTGACTTTGACGGCCAGCTTCAGCATGCTGTTCTGGCGTGCCGCCCTGCGTGCCGGAGCGGGACCCGGAGTTGCCGCTTCCCGAACCCTGGGAGCCTGACTGCTGGCTATTGCTATTGTCATTTTTATGGCTTTGGCGACCGGCTTCCGCATGCTGTTCCGGTGTGCCGCCACGAGTGCCGCTCGATGCGGAATTCTTTGAATTCTCGTCTTGGTTATTCCCTTGTTTGCCTTTTTGGTTCGAGTTCATATCAGTTTCCTTTTTAGTTCAATGAGTAACAGATCTGACCAGCCGGCATCACAACCGAAACGATGTTCACACGACCATGTCGCCTTACACCGTCTTCATTAAATGAAATATTTAACGAACTGTGGAACACATGATGACGAAGAGCTTGCCCTGAGGGTATCGGACAATCGGCATATCGCATGTAAGAGATTTACTTACACGTTTTCAACTTGAAGTCCGTCGAGGAAAATGATGGCGAGGACCGCATTAAACGCGGACAACACATTGAATTTCTGAATGGAACTATTCGGCGAATGCCGTCACAGAATGAAGAGAACAACATGCGGGCGACATCCTGCTTGTCACCGGATATTACGGATACCCCAGTTCATTGATTTCCGGTTCAGTTGCGCAGACCGATGCCTTGATAAACTCATGGGGAATTTGAAGCGTGACCTCGACTGGATTTCCTGGCAAAATTTGCTGGTCTACGGTGAGATGAAGATAGTTTCCTTCCGCTTCCATCAGCTTCGCGCGGATATACATATCGTCTCCATTGTTTCTGAGGAAAACGCTGAAGGATTCACCCAGTTCTTCGGCCGCGCCATCGGTCAGCAAGACCGCATACATTTTTCTGTCGCTCATTGCACATTCCAATCTGATGCAGATCTCTAACCATGATTGTCAAAACGGATACCGGCCTTGTCTTGCCATGATGGCGCATGAATGGAATCGTCACTCATGCTGCGTCATCATCGTTCGGCATCAACTATAAAGTAGTCGCGAGTGATTTCAATTACAAGGCTGCCGGTATGCTCTCAATCGAGGCAAGGTGATATTTTTTGGGTAGTTTGCGCGGACGCAAAAATCGTTCGGAAAATGTTCATTCAGCAGAATTGACCTGCTGAATGATGATGAAGACGATTAACAAAGACCGATGAAAAGTCTCATGCAGGCAAGGGAAAATGCGTTATATACGCGGCCGAGCCAGGTCCATGGTCCAATAATATTTATAAGCCGATGTTGTGGTCTTCACGCATGACATGCCGATTTCCGTAAAATTCGCACTCATGATGTTGGCGCAATGCCCGGCACTTTTCAGCCATCCCTCCATTACTTTTTCAGTTGTCGTATAGCCGGCGGCAATGTTCTCCCCGGCAGAGCGCCATGCATAACCGGCGTTTGTAATACGCTGCGAGAAAGTGCGGCCGTGCTTGCTGGTATGTGAAAAATAATTTTTCGTTGCCATGTCATGGGAATGACCGGCAGCAGCGTTAAACAATTTGGTATTCCATGCAAGCGCCGGCACAGCCTTGTAAAAGGTGGCGCCGCACATGCGGTTGTTGGCGCGCGCCGCGTTAATCCGGTTCATGAGGTCTTGTTGAAAGTTGAGGAGGCCGCAGGTCTGTTATGCAGGCAATGCTGTACACCCATTCTGCGTGGGGTTTTTTACAGACAAGTCAAAAGGATTCAAAGTTCCTCTGTGAAATCATTTGACGGAAAACAATTTTCAGACGGGGGTAAAAAAAGTGAGATGCGCGCTTACTTTGATCGAACCTCACAGCTGAAGGGAGAGGAGGTAGGCTTCCTTTGAGCAATGGATCGGGGGAACGCCGCAGTCAAGGAAAACGCCTGACGGAGCAGGGGAGAATTACGGTCAATCAAGGCGCTTATCGATATGGAACGATAATACTTTTCCGGAAGCTGCTACAGTGCAGCTTTGAATGCAAGCGGCACGGAAATTTCGACGAGGCACCCAGATAGTGTCAGCGGATTTTTGCGCATTTTGAAAGACCCCATCAAATTGCCGAACCTATGGAAATGAAAAAATTCCAAAAGATATTTGCCAATCAGGGCTATCTTCTCGATTGTGAAGCCAAGCCCCTCGAAGGCGGGGGCTTCCACGCTAGTGCGGTAGTCACGCGTTATAGCGACAGGCACGTTGCAAGCACCATGGTGTTTGCACCCGAAATCCCATTCGTCAGTAAGGCCGCGGCAATTGAACAAGCGCGCAAGTGGGCCGTCGAGTGGGTTAAAAATAACGGTTGATTGGCGGTAACTGCCGGACGCTACTGGTAACTATCGCCGGACCGAAAGTCCCCTGGCGCGCCGGGTCTGGCAGTGGCCACCACGATCTGCACCACCAGTCCCCCACCGTTGCGGTTGGAAAGCTTGAGTGTCGCGCCGTGCCGCTTCACCACACGATCGACAATGGCCAGGCCCAGTCCTGCGCCATTGGCTTGCCCGCGCGCGATATCGAGCCGGGTAAACGGGCGCAGCAACTGTTCCATCTCGCCGTCCGGCACACCCCTGCCATGGTCGCCAACTTCGATGACTGCCTTGTCGCCATCCAGGTGGCAGCTGATGCCGATGTCGGCCGCGTCGGTGGCCGGCGTCTTGCCATAGCGGCGCGCATTTTCGATGAGGTTGTTGATCATGCGCCTGAAGTCGGTTTCGTTCGCCAATACGTCGATCCCGGGCGTAATGGCGGTTGTCATGCGCACATCCGGCAAGCGGGTCGCTTCGCGGGCGGCGGCGTTGAGCAGCGCGCTGAGGTCAACCGGTGTCAGGCGCGCGTTATCGGACGGTTTTGCGTAATCAAGAAATTGTCCGATGATGGCATCCATTTGCGCCAGGTCCGACTGCATGCCTGTCCTGGCATCGTCGGGCAGATGGGCCATCTCCACTTCCAGCAGCATGCGTGTGATCGGCGTGCGCAAGTCGTGGGAGATGCCGGCCAGGATGACGGCACGATCCGATTCAACCTGATTCAGGTCGCGGACCATTTGATTGAAGCTGCGGTTGGCTTCCATGATCTCGGTCGGGCCTTTCTCCGGCAGCGGGTTTGGCTGCAGGCCTCTGGCGATGGCGCGGGTGGCAGCGGTCAGGCGGGCCAGCGGTTGATTGATCAGGCGTGAAATGAACACCGCGCCCACAAGTGACAGCAGCATGGTGATGGTAGCCCAGCCCAGCCACTGGATGCCGGAGGTGCGCACCACCCGTTCGCGTTCCAGCATCAGCCAGTATTCATCCTCTTCGATCTGAAAACTGACCCAGAAGCCGGACAGGCCGTTGACGCTGCCGGCAAAGGTCGTCGCTTCGCCCAGCTTTTCCCTGACACTGCTCTCGATCGCCGGCATCAGGGTGGTGTCAGGCGGCGGTTTGGTGATGTCGGTGTCTTCGCGCGAATAGATGCGGATGCCTTCGTTGCTGGCAAGGTCGAACAGCAGTTCACGCCGCAGATCCGGCGCCGAATGGGTCAGGGCGGCGCGTGTAATGGTGACCATGGACACGACCTGCGCGGCGATCTGGTTGGCGCGTGGCGCGCGCTCGACCATCCTGAAGCTGGCAACCCATGCAGCCATGCTGGCGGCGATCAGGAAAGCAAGCAGAAAGAACGTGCGCCAGAACAGGCCGCTTTTCAGCCACGCAAATCGGGGGGAGGCGACAGGCATCCGGTGCAGGGGCGTGTGCAAGCGCGAATTAACGCGGCTGGCCTTCCGGGATGAATACATAACCCAGGCCCCATACGGTTTGAATGTAGAGCGGGCTGGAGGGATCCGGTTCGATCAGTTTGCGCAGGCGTGAAATCTGCACATCGAGGCTGCGGTCGAATACCTCGTATTCCCGGCCGCGGGCAAGTTCCATCAGTTTTTCGCGCGACAGCGGATGGCGCGCATGACGGGCAAATACCTTGAGCACTGAAAATTCGCCAGTCGTCAGCGGCACGGTCTCGCCATTTTTCTTGAGGGTACGGGTGCCGAGATCGAGCACGAATTCTCCAAAGGAAAACAGTTGCGGCGTTTCCGATGGCGCGCCGGGCGCTTCTTCAGGGCCTATGCGGCGCAGCACTGCGCTGATACGGGCCACCAGCTCGCGCGGATTGAAGGGTTTGGCAAGATAATCATCCGCGCCCATTTCCAGGCCGACGATACGATCGACATCTTCTCCTTTTGCGGTCAGCATGATAATGGGTGTCTGGTCACCGGCGCCGCGCAAGCGGCGGCAGATCGACAGCCCGTCTTCTCCGGGCAGCATCAGGTCCAGCACCAGCAGATCGTAACGTTCGCGCAACCACAGCTTGTTCATTGCCTGTGCGCTTTCCGCGGTCACGACATTAAAACCCTGCTCGGCCAGGTAGCGGCGCAGCAGATCGCGCAAACGAATATCGTCGTCGACCACCAGAATCTTCGCCTGGTGCGTATTGTCGGGTGGGGCCCCTGTATTGCCAGCTGGATTCGTCGTATTCATGGCGCTATGGTAACGTTAGAAGGAACCGCACTGCAGTCTTATTGCGGAAGACATTACAAAGTGTTACAAACTTTACCTTATACCGGTAACCCCTTTGCGGAAAGGCGCTTACACTTTTAGGCATTGGTACGGGGAATCGCATCGGGGCTCAGGAAAGAAAAAAGATATGAAACTGTTTTTGAAAAAATTTAGTATAGCTCTCCTGCTGATCTTGAGTGCAACGAGTGCATTTGCCGATCGTGGGCAGGATCGTTATTACCGTGATAATGGCAATGACTCTCGCCAGCAGCGCAACAATGAGCCGCGTCAACAGGAACGGTCGCGGGAAAGCTACCAGGGCGACAATTCGCAGAATTCTGCGCAGGATGGCGGCAGAAGGTCAGGCCGGCTTTCACCTGATGAGCGGCGTGCCTTGCGTCGTCAGATCAATGAGGCGGGGCAGGATATTTATGTGCCGAGGCGTTAATTTTCAGACGTGTGCGGCATCGTAGCCTGCTGCCCACACGCTGATTTTCAATCGTTTACCTTTCCCCGCATCGCCTTCACTTTCCCACGTGTACTCTTGCTATCAAGCCGTTTCAGTTGCGAGCCCCGGGTGGGTTTTGTCGGCCTGCGTTTTTTAGGCGTGACCGCCACGCTCGCGACCAGGGCATGCAACCTCGCTACTGCCTCTTCCCGGCTTTTTTCCTGGCTGCGACCCTGCTGCGCCTTGATAATGACCACCCCATCCTTGGTAATCCGCTGATCGTTCAATAACAAAAGCCGCTGCTTGTAGATATCCGGTAACGATGACGCATTGATGTCAAAACGCAGATGAATCGCCGTCGCAACCTTGTTCACGTTCTGGCCACCGGGACCTTGCGCACGGATTGCGGTTAATTCAAACTCGTTATCGGGAATCGTGATTTCCTGGTTCTTCATTGGTGGATGCGGTTTGTTGGACGGGATGGCCTGATTTTTTGCCGGAAGTCCGGCATACAGTCCGATTATCGCAGCACGGGGCGGACTATGGAAACTCACTTGATGCGCATGCCTGTGATGCCGACCGGCATGCAGGAACATTTATTGCGTGATCAACACGGTTCTTCACTCCGACTCCCTCTCCATGAATCCAGACACCACCGTGAACCACTCATCGGGGTCGCCGCCAGAGTCGCACATTGAAGTCTGGGGTGGGCTTGAATGTACAGTAGCCCGGGTTGGCGACGTGTTTCGCAACCAGATCAACGAAACCGGACATGCAATGCGCAGCGGTGACCTTGCCGCGATCGCTGCACTCGGCATTCGTAACCTGCGTTATCCGGTAATTTGGGAAACCATCTCGCCCGACGATCCCGGCGTAGCGGACTGGCGCTGGCATGACCAGCGTCTCGGACAGTTGCATGACCTGGGTATTGCGCCGATTGCCGGCCTGGTCCACCACGGCAGCGGTCCGCGGTATACCAGCCTGCTAGATCCCGCTTTCCCGGAATTGCTGGCGCGCCACGCGGAAGGTGTGGCGGCCCGCTATCCCTGGATCCGGCTATTCACGCCAGTCAACGAGCCACTCACGACCGCGCGTTTCAGCGGCCTGTACGGTCACTGGTACCCGCATGGAAGGAATGTGCGGATATTCTTGCGCGCGCTGCTGAACCAATGCCGTGCGATCGTGCTGGCGATGCGCGCGATCCGGCGCGTCACCCCGGCGGCGCAACTGGTGCAGACAGAAGATCTGGGCAAGGTGTTCAGCACCCCCTTGCTGCAGTACCAGGCTGATTACGAGAACGAACGCCGCTGGCTTAGCTTCGATTTGTTATGCGGTCGCATTGACCTCTCGCATCCCTGGTACCCGATCTTTCTGAAGGCAGGCATCGATGCGCGCGCCCTCGGCTTTTTTCGGGAAGATCCTTGTCCGCCGGACATCGTGGGCATCAATCATTATCTGACCAGCGAGCGTTTTCTTGATCATCGGCTGCAACATTATCCGCAACTTCATCACTGCGGAAACCGCCGCCACCGTTATGCCGATGTGGAAGCGGTGCGTATCGAACTGCCGTCCGGCGAAATCGGCCCGCTGCCGCGGCTATCTGAAGCGTGGGAGCGTTATCGGCTGCCGATCGTCGTCACCGAGGCGCATCATGGTTGTACCCGCGACGAACAATTGCGCTGGCTGATGGAAGTATGGGGCGCGGCTGAAAAGCTGCGCGCTGCCGGCGCCGACATACGCGCGGTGACGGTATGGTCGATGCTCGGCGCCGTCGACTGGAACAGCTTGCTGGTGAAACACAATGACCTGTATGAAAGCGGCGTATTCGATGTGCGCGGCAACCGGTTGCGGCCCACTGCATTGGCGAAGGCGACTGCGTCTCTGGCGGCAACCGGCGCATTCGATCATCCGGTGCTGGACCGGGCAGGATGGTGGCAGCGTGACGATCGGCTCTACCGTCCCGTGCGCCGCCGCGAATTTGCGCGCACCACGGGTTTGCCGCGCCGGCTAGTCATCACCGGCGCCACCGGAACACTTGGCCAGGCCTTCTCGCGTATTTGCGAGGTCCGCGGCCTCGATCATGATTTGCTGAGCCGCGCCGACATGGATATTGCCGATGGCGACTCGGTTGAAGCCGCTCTGCTTCGGCGGCGGCCGTGGGCGGTCGTCAATGCCGCCGGCTATGTGCGGGTGGCCGATGCCTCTCGCAACGCCGCAAGTTGCTATCGTGAAAACACCACCGGCGCCGAGATACTGGCCCGTGCGTGCGCGCGACTGGCCATCCCTTTCGTCACATTTTCATCCGACCTGGTGTTCGATGGCCTGCTGGGACGTCCGTACGTCGAGAGCGATGCGGTTTCGCCAACCTGTGTCTACGGCAGCAGCAAGGCCGAGGCTGAGCAGCGCGTGCTGGACGCCTGGCCGCGGGCCCTGGTGATACGCAGCAGCGCATTCTTCGGGCCATGGGACCGCTTCAACTTCGTGCATGCGGCGCTGCGCGATCTCGCGGCTGGAGTGACGGTCATGGCCAGCAATGCCGTGCTGGTGTCACCGACCTATGTGCCCGATCTCGTGCATGCAGTGCTTGATCTGCTGATCGACGATGAAACCGGTATATGGCACCTGGCAAACCATGGTGCTGTTTCATGGTATGAACTGGCCTCGCGGGTAGCGCTGCAGGCCGGGGTAAATGTGGTGTCGCTGGTTGAACGCAATGCCGGAGATGAACGGATGAACGCGCTATTGAGTGAACGGGGATTGAACTTGCCGACACTCGACAGCGCGATTGAACGTTTTTTGCGTGAAAACAAGGTGACTTGGGAAGCTGGAAGCGGACCGGCAAGCGCCGTAGGCTGAGGAGATTCTTTTTTTCTGGCGGGAACAGCACCGGAACGCGGCACTCAAACGGAACAGGTAATTACTCCGGTGGAGGAAACATATGGTTGATACCGACTATCCGCGTCCCCAGCTGGTGCGTGAACATTGGCAATCACTCAATGGCTTGTGGCGCTTTACCTTTGACAACGACAGGAAATATACCCATCCGTCCGACGCCATTGAATGGTCAGCGCAGATTTGCGTGCCGTATCCTCCGGAATCAAATGTGAGTGGAATCGGTGACCGCGGATTCAACCGCGCTTGCTGGTATGAGCGGGACTTTGACATCGCCGCCGAGGGACAACGGGTGTTGCTGCATTTTGGCGCCATCGATTATTGTGCCCGAGTCTGGGTCAACGGTTATCTGGTAGCCGAGCATGAAGGTGGGCATACACCGATTACGGTGGACATCACCAGGGCCTTGAGCCAGTCCGGGCGCCAGACCGTGACCGTCTGTGCGGAAGATGATCCGCTCGAGCTGGCCAAGCCGCGCGGCAAGCAGGATTGGCAGCTCGAACCGCATTCCATCTGGTATCCGCGCACGACCGGCATCTGGCAGACCGTCTGGCTGGAGAGAGTGCCCAAGACCTATATCCGGAAGTTGCGCTGGACGCCGTATTTCGACGGATTTGAAATTGGATGCGAAGCCGTCATCGGTGGCGACCCGCAAGAAAACCTGACGGTTGAAGTCAGGATCTCGCATGGGGACAAGGTACTCTCGGATGACCGCTACAAGATCATCGGCGGCGAGGCGCATCGAAAGATTGCGCTCTCCGATCCCGGCATCGATGATTCGCGCAATGAACTCTTGTGGAGTCCGGAACGGCCTACCTTGCTGGATGTGGAACTCAAGCTGTGGCAGCCCGGACAGATGCTCGACGCCGTGCGTTCTTACACGGCACTGCGCGCGGTGAATATCAATCGTGATCGCTTCATGCTGAACGGCCGGCCCTACCAGCTGCGCATGGTCCTGGATCAGGGTTACTGGCCAGACACCTTGATGACGGCGCCGTCCGGCGAGGCGCTGAAAAAAGACGTGATGCTGGCCAAGGCGATGGGTTTTAACGGCGTCAGAAAGCACCAGAAAATCGAAGATCCGCGCTATCTGTATTGGGCGGATCGCCTGGGCTTGCTGGTGTGGGAAGAAATGCCCTCGGCCTACCGTTTCGGTCCGCTCGCGGTGACGCGCCTGCTGCGGGAATGGGTCGAAGCGATCGATCGCGACTACAGCCATCCCTGCATCATCGTGTGGGTGCCGTTCAACGAGTCATGGGGTGTGCCTAACCTGACCTCGACCCAGGCCCACCGCAACGCGGTGGAGGCGCTTTACCACCTCACCAAAACCCTGGACTCGACACGGCCGGTCATCGGCAATGATGGTTGGGAAGCGTCCGCCACCGATATCCTCGGCATCCATGATTACGACTGCGATCCGGCCGGCCTGCTCGGGCGTTATGGATCGGGCGCGCAAACCAAGGAGCTGTTTGACAGGCGACGTCCTGGCGGACGGATTCTGACGCTGGACGGCTACCCGCATCGCGGCCAGCCCATCATGCTGACCGAATTTGGCGGCATCGCTTATCTCCAGGATCCTTCGCCGGGCGCCGCCAGGACATGGGGATATTGCGTGGCGGAGAGCGAAGAGGATCTGCTGGACAAATACCGGAAACTGCTCGAAGTGGTTAACAATACAAGCATATTCAGCGGTTATTGCTACACCCAGTTCGCGGACACTTTTCAGGAGGCAAACGGGTTGTTGAACGCGGACCGGACACCGAAACTTCCGCTGGATCAGATCTCCGCGGCGACACGCAACATCAGGTACGATCCGGTCAATGTGATCATCGAGGCGTAGGTACCTGCCCGGGTTTAGGTTTGGCCATCGCATCCTGAATGGATAAAGTCGAGCGTGGATTCAGATATTTTCCATTCGCCGCAGCTCCTGCGGTGGCCGCCATTGTTCAATCCAGCCGAGAAGCTGATCCGAGGGCATCGGTTTGCTCATGAAGTATCCCTGTCCCTGGTCGCAACCCATCTTCATCAGGAGATTCCAGGCCGCCTCGCTTTCGATGCCTTCCGCGACCACACGCAAGCCCAGGTTATGGCCCAGGTCGATGGTGGAGCGCACGATCTTCGCATCGTCGGCATCCTTCTCCATGTTCATTACAAACGACTTGTCGATTTTAAGCTCATCCACGGGCAGGCGTTTCAGATAAGCCAGCGAAGAGTAGCCTGTTCCGAAATCATCGATCGACAGCTCCAGTCCCAGCGCATGCAAACCCTCCAGCGTGTTCTGGGCGCGCACCGGATCATCCATGATCGCGCTTTCGGTGATCTCGAGGCAGAACGATGACGGCGCTACCTGGTGGCGCGCGAGGATCTCCGAGAATTTTGCCGGAAGATCCTGGTCCAGCAAATCGCGCGCTGAAATATTGACTGATATTTTCAGATGCACATCCCGGCTGGCGAGGTCATGGCAAAGAATGGTCGACTGTTCCAGCACCCAGCGCGTCAGCGTACGAATAAAACCCGTCTGCTCCGAAAAGGGAATGAAATCATCCGGAAAAGTCATGCCGTTTTCCGGGTGCACCCAGCGCACCAGTGCCTCCAGGCCAATCACCTTTCCGCTGTCGAGCGACAGTTTTGGCTGCACATACAAGCGGAATTCATTTTTGTCGATGGCGCTTCGCAACTCGCTCAGCAATGACAGGCTTTGCTGGCTACCCTTGTCGAACATGGCCTCATACACCACCGCGTCATTGCCGCTTTTTTTCGCGACGTACATGGCCACCTCGGCATGACTCAGCAATGTTTCCGCATCCGGTCCATGGTCAGGGAAACCGGCGATGCCAATACCGGCGCCGAGGTCGACGGTCTGGTCTTCCAGCGAAATCGGCTGTTCAAGCGATTTGAGGATGCGCGCCGCGACGGCCCTGGCCTCGTTCCCATGACAGTTCGACAGCAGCACGGCAAACTCATCACCACCGAGCCGCGCGACCATCCCGTTGTTGTCCTGCACCTGCGCCTTGAGGCGCTCGGCTACCTGGCGCAGAAGCGCATCGCCGAAAAGATGGCCCAGCACATCATTCACATTTTTAAAGCGGTCCAGATCCATCATCAATACATGACAGCTGCGATTCTGCGCTTTCGACTGCTCTATCGCCTCATTCAGATAGATCGAAAACTGCGCCCGGTTCGGCAGTTCGGTCAGGGGATCGCGATAAGCCAGCTTGCGGATTTCCACCTCACGATTGGCGATGTCCTTGCGCATGACTTCAAACGCCTTGGACAGCTCGCCGATTTCGTCGTCGCGCTGACTCTGAATCTGAATCGCTTCATCGTAATTGCCGGCGCCGAGTCGCTTTGCCGTTTCGGAAAGATCGCGCAATGGACCGGTGATCCGTTTCGCCGTGAATGCACTGATGGCGACTGTCACCAGAATGCCGAGGCCGGTCAGGATGAGCAAGGTAAGCTGGAGCCGGCGATAAGGCGCGATTGCCTCATCGATTGCACGTTGCAGTACGACGATAGTGGTATTGTCCGCATCCCGGGCCAGCCGGATGATTCGTGCGCTTACTTCATCGTTCGAGACCATGAGCTTGGGTAAAAAGGAAATCCCGTCAGGAATATCCTGAAGCCTGCTGGCCAGATTGCTCGCCGCCGGACGCGGCAGGGTCGAGGCGCCCGATACCCATGTTCCGGATTTCCCCCTGGTCAGGATTGACACTTGCAGCGAGGACAGCGCCTGCATGTCCTTGGCGAGGCGCTGGTCGATAGGGAAGGTCATGGCGACCCAGCCGATTGTCACTGGCGCCTTGACCGGCACCATGACGATTTGATAGGGCAAGTTATTGACGATGCCGACGCCGGTAGCGCTGCCGAACTGATCTGCCTTGTCGACCAGCTGCAGTATCGATTGTTCAAGGCTGCTGGACAGACCCGCAGTCATGGCGCCGATTTTCCGGTCAATTCCGACCATCGCCGTGTGTGTGGCGCCGATACGCGCGCCATGGTTGGACAGCGCGGACACCAGCGTTTCCCGGTCATTGGCGCCGATTGCGGACATAAACCCATAATCCTTCGCCAGCAGCTGCGCGCCCTGCGCCAGCTTCTGCGCATTTTGCTCTAGCAGCCGGTCGAACACACGTTCCCCGACAGCGAGTTCTTCACTGATCAGGGCGCGCGCATTATCGTCAATGCCGACACGGGTCGCGACAAAGCCTGCGAGCTGCACCGTCAATATGAGGATTAAAAAGAGGGTGACAATGCGGCTTTCAAGACTGTGGAAGCGCATGAGTATCCTAACTTAGTGCCCGGTGGCGCCGGGCCTCGTGTTGAGCGTAAAGCTGGCGTTGATGTCGCTGCCCCCTACGGTGATTGCCTGCTCCGGAATCGGTGCGCCGGCCGGCATGCCGAAGTGCCACGCCCTGAGCCGGTATTTGCCAGCCGCCAGGCCATCGATCCTGATTTTGCCGGCACTGTCGGTTTTGCCGTAGTAGGGCGTATTCACCACGTGGATGTAAGCCACCATGTGGTCATGGATATTACAGCCGATGACGACTGTGCCTGGCTTATCAAAACGCACCGGCGCCGCCGGGACGCCCGAATACAGCTTGAGTTCGAATACCTTGGCCGGCGAGAAGGAGTAGACATGGTGGCGCACTGAATCATTATTCGGAAACGAGATTTCCGAGTCGGTCTGGATCACGCTTACCAGCGGCGAAAATTTCCGGCCGACCTGTTCGATCTGCATTGCGCGCGTCAGCTTCGGCAGGACCTGGCCGGAAACCGGCTCGGCATACACGGCGGCATCGGTAACCGGTTGCCCCGCGGCGTCGAGGATCTGGGCCGTTACCGAAATGGCGGAAGCAGCCGGGCAGACGAAGCCCAGGCAGAACAAAGCGGCGGCAAGGGTGGCAGGCTTCACGCGGTTGGTTTTCCGATTCGCTCATAAAGGCTGGCTGCGGGTGGGATGGTGGCGCAGCCGGCCAGCAGGGCGCCGCCAATGAGCAGCATCAGACTTCGAGACGTGAAGTGGGAAAGTTGTCTCAATTCTTGCCTTTTATAAGGTATTTAATTAACTGATGTTTCAAATAAGAATATAGACTGCGAGGAACTTTAGCATAATTTTTTACCATGGGGTTTCTCTGATTGCAAGGTCTCTGAAATTCAATTGCCATTGGTAGTCAAAGGGACGGAACGAACCGGCTGCACGCTGGCTCATGACATCAAAACCGCCTCGTCCGCCGCGCGCCTGATAATAGTAGGTTGCCAATGAGGATTAAAAAATCTGGAGGGATAAACGCAGAAGTAACATCGAGCAGCCAAAGAAAAACGGGCCAGTGCTTGTGGCACTGGCCCGTCTTAAGTGCCCGATTTCTCAGGCGGTAATGCTGGTGCGGCTGGCAGGAATCGAACCCACGACCCCTTGGTTCGTAGCCAAGTACTC
>JAZKDW010000005.1:0-18856 GCA_040387375.1 Pseudomonadota bacterium | reverse complement strand
TCGATGAACATGCGCAACCTGCTGCGCAAGATGGACAAGAAGTCCTTCAACCCCGGCACCGCCGCCTCGATGCTGTTCCTGAATGCGACCGATCCGGCGACCATCAATGCGACGCGCCAGGTCATGATCGGCTGGGGCTACAAGGCGCAGCGCCTGGGCCACGACATCCTGAAAAAATTCGCGAAGAAGCAGACCAAGGCGCCGCCGTCCACACACGGCAAGCCGGCAATCAAGGAACAGGTCATCCACTTCATCAACAAGAAGATGCCGGGCAACCTGCCGAAGAAGACCGCGCGCGCCTTGCTCGATATCGAAGACGACAAGATCGTGCCGATCATTCGCGATCCGCAAACGACCACGGCGAATACCGAGGCGGTGTTTTACTTCCCCGGCTGCGGCTCCGAGCGGCTGTTTTCGCAAGTCGGTCTGGCGACGCAAGCCATGTTGTGGAATGTCGGCGTGCAAACCGTGCTGCCGCCGGGTTATCTGTGCTGCGGTTATCCGCAGCGCGGATCAGGCGATTTCGACAAGGCCGAGAAGATCATCACCGATAATCGTGTGCTGTTCCATCGCATGGCCAACACGCTCAATTATCTCGACATCAAGACCGTGATCGTGTCCTGCGGCACCTGCTACGACCAGCTGCAGGGTTATGAATTCGAGAAGATATTCCCCGGCTGCCGCATCGTCGACATCCATGAATATCTGATGGAAAAGAACGTCCGACTGGCCGGCGTGTCCGGTACCCGCTACATGTACCACGACCCTTGCCACAGCCCGATGAAACTGCAGGATCCGCTCAAGACCGTCAATACGCTGATCAGCACCGACGATTCGCAGAAGATCGAGAAAAACGATCGCTGCTGCGGTGAATCCGGCACGCTGGCGGTCGCGCGGCCCGACGTGTCCACGCAAGTGCGCTTCCGCAAGGAAGCGGAGATGATCAAGGGCGCGGACAAATTGCGCGCGGACGGATTTACCGGCGACGTGAAGATCCTGACCTCGTGCCCGTCCTGCCTGCAGGGCCTGTCGCGCTTTAACGATGACTCGAATACGGATGCCGATTACATCGTGGTCGAGATGGCGAAACACCTGCTCGGTCCCGACTGGCTGCCGGACTTTGTGGCGCGCGCCAACAACGGCGGCATCGAACGGGTGCTGGTGTAGTCTGAGCGATGACGATGACAACCGAAGCCACTTGCGAGTTATGTGCCCAGGCCGGCGGTGAGTTGATCCACCGCGCTGAAAAATACCGGATCGTGCTGGTAAACGATGCGCAGTATCCGGGATTTTGCCGCGTGATCTGGAATGCGCACGTGAAGGAAATGACCGACCTGCCGGCAGCGGACCGTTCCTTGTTCATGGACGCGGTATGGCAGGTGGAAGCGGCGGTGCGCGATGTCATGCGGCCCGATAAAATCAATCTTGCCAGCCTTGGCAACATGACGCCGCATCTGCATTGGCATGTGATTCCGCGTTATGCCGACGATGCGCATTTCCCTGCCCCGGTGTGGGCGCCGGTGCAGCGCGAATCGCCGGCAAATGAACGCATGGCACTGTTGCCGGCGCTGCGCGACGCTCTACGCAGCTCTGTGTAAATAAACCCTCGACCTCAAACCAGGACACATCATCATGGCCGGAAGCAAACAGACAGCACCAACACCGATCCCGACCGCGCTGACCGTACGCAAGCAGTCGCGCGTGCTGGAAATCGCATTTGACGATGGCGCGGAATTTTCATTGCCATTCGAGTTATTGCGTGTGTATTCTCCCTCGGCCGAAGTGCGCGGTCATGGTCCCGGACAAGAAACTTTGCAGACCGGCAAACGTGATATCGAACTTACCGCCCTCGAGCCGGTGGGCAATTATGCAGTGCAGCCGCATTTTTCCGATGGCCACAACACCGGCATGTATTCCTGGGACTATCTGTACTGGCTGGGGGCCAACCAGCCCGATTTGATGGAAGACTACCTGCAGCGTCTCGAGGCGGCCGGTTATACGCGCGAATCCGGACGGGATGCGGCGATGACCGTGCCCGACGCGGGCGGACATGGTTGCGGCCATTCGCACTGATTGTGTGCTTGTTCCCGCAACATTGTTTGCCGCCTGTGATTGTCCAGGGATGGATTAATCAGGGGTAGCCACAGTGAGCGATACATTGCAAATTGCGGGAGAGTTGTTCCGTCATGTCAGCGCTGACAAGGCGCAACTCTACCGAACCATCATGGACACTTTTGCCGCTGCGAAGCGGCAATTCCGCCTGCACCTGCGCCCCGACGAAGTCCAGCATGAGGCGAACTGGCAAGGCCGGCCTCCCGCGCTCGAAGAAATCCAGCTCGCCCTGTCGCAACTGGCCGAGTGGGGCAACCTTGAATCGCAGCCGGATACGGCACGCGTATCGAGCATCGAGGATTTCTACCGCGCCCGCTTTCTGTACCGGCTCTCGGTTGGCGGCGAGGCGGTCGAAGCCGCACTGGCCACATTTTCACAGGCACTGAAACGCCGCAGTGAATTGCAGGCGGTCGCGCTGGAAGATATTTTCAATCGCCTTGAAACCTTGCTGCACCTGGCGGCGGAACCCGCGCCGGATGCCGCCAAGGTACATGAAGTCCTGCGTGATCTGGTGCGCGTGTTTGAAGGTCTGGCCGACAACGCACAGGCATTCATGGCTGGCGTTGCCCGTACCATCGAATTGCAGCAGGCGGACATCAAGGCCGTGCTGGCCTACAAGCAGCGCCTGATTGGATATCTGGAGCGATTTATCGGTGATCTGGTCGGTCGTTCGGGCGCCATTTCCCAGCGTATAGCCGCGCTGGCGCCGGGCATCGAGCCGCTGCTGTGGCAGGTCGCAAACCGTGAAGCGCGCGATGCAGCGCCAGGCGACATCTATGCACAAACCGATGCGCTGCAACAGAGCCTGAACGGGTGGCGCGAACGGTGGCGCGGCCTGGTGCGCTGGTTCGTCAGCGACGGCAATGGCCAGGCGCAATCCGAACTGCTGCGATCGAGGGCGCGTGCGGCAATTCCCCAATTGCTGGCGGCAGTGGCGGCACTGAATGAGCGGCGCAGCGGCCGCAGCGATCGTTCAGCCGATTTTCGCGTACTTGCGCGCTGGTTTGCCGACTGCGGCAGCGATGCTGAAACGCACCGGCTGTGGCGTGCCGCGTTTGCGTTGCATCCGGCCCGGCATCTGAGCCTGCTGACGAAAGGCGAAGAGGTGCCGGGCTCGACCCGGTGGACCGATGCGCCGGCGGTGGCGATTCATCCACGTTTGCGTGAGCGTGGTGAATTCGTCGCGCGTGGTCCCGCACCGCACGTGAAGGATCGGCATGAGGCGCGTGCATTGCTGGAACAACAAATCGCTGAAGAACGCGCCCAGGTCGAAGCCGCGCGCGCCGTACTTGCCACCGGGGTGGCGACCAGATTGTCCGAGCTGGGACAACTCGACCTGCATGCATTCCGGCTGTTCTTGACGCTGCTGGGAGAAGCCGTCGCCGCCCAGGCCACGCCCGATCAGGCGATCACACGGCAAACCGCGGATGGGCTGCTGCAGATCCGTCTCCAGCCTCTGAGCCCTGAGTCGCATGCCGAAATACACACTGAACTTGGCATATTCTCCGGGCGCGACCATACGATCACGATTACGCCTACGATGGAGCTTCGATGAGGGACACCAGCGATCTCCAGAACGTGCTCGAAAAGCATCGCGAACAGGAACGGCGCGACGCGCTGCGCGCTCTATTGATGCAGCCGCTGATGACTGCGTCGCACGCCGATTTTATCGCCGTACGGCGCTACGCCGACGAGCTGCGCGAATGGTTTTCGCATACCACCGGCTGGATCCTGCATGTAGAGCGCGATTGCGCGCGGCTCTACAAAAGGCCGGCCGATTTGCGCGACGATACGCGCGGTGCTCCGGATTTCGAGCGGCGCCGCTACGTGCTGTTCTGTCTGGCATGCGCGGCGCTGGAAAGGGCCGACCCGCAAATTACGCTGCGCACGCTGGGAGAACGATTGCTGGTGCTGGCGGCCGATCCTGAACTGGCAACGCGCGGTTTTTCCTTCACGCTCGACATGCAGCATGAGCGGCGCGAACTGGTCGGCGTCTGCCGCTACCTGCTTGAACTCGGTGTGCTGCATCGTGTGGCCGGAGACGAAGACGCGTTCGTGTCACGTTCCGGCGATGCTCTTTACGACGTGCAGCGCCGCGTCCTGGCGAGCATGCTGGCGGCAACGCGCGGACCGTCGACTTGGGCCGCCGGCAGCGCGCCGGACAGCCTCGACACTCGCCTGGCCGCACTGGTTGAAGAGTACACGCCTGACAGCGACGAAGGCCGCCGTACAGCGGTGCGCCATAGTCTGGCGCGCAGGCTGCTGGACGACCCGGTGGTTTATTTCGATGAACTCGACGAGCCTGCGCGCGCTTATTTCCAGAATCAGCGCGGTCCGCTGGCGGCGCGCCTGTCCGATGCGACTGGCTTGGTGGCAGAGCAGCGGGCCGAAGGTCTCGCCATGGTGGACGAGAGCGGTGATCTGACCGACATCGTGATGCCGGCTGAGGGCACGGCTTCGCACATCACGCTGCTGGTGGCCGAATATCTGGCCGGCATCGACAAGCAAGAACCCGGGCGCTGGCTTTATGAATTCGAAGTTGCCGCCTTCATCAGAAAAGCGGCATTGGAATTCGGACGTTACTGGCGCAAGTCCGCGCGCGAACCCGGCGCCGAGGAGGAATTGGCGCGAGATGCGCTGGCCCGCCTGGCGATGCTGCGCCTGATCGAGCGGCGTAACGCGGCAGCCCGAGCGCTGCCCGCGCTGGCCCGCTTTGCGCTCGGGGCGCCGCAGCTGAAGAACACCAGCAAACCTGCCACTCAATCCAAGCTCTTCGAATGAACGATCGTATTTCCACGGCGGCGCCATCACTGCCGCCATTACCCGAGCCTGGCCTGCGCCGCTGGCAACCGCTGCGCCTTGGCCTGATTGAACTGTTTCATTACGATAGCGAGGAATTCTGGTTCCGGGATGGGCATTTGCTGTTGCGGGGCAATAACGGCACCGGCAAATCCAAGGTCTTGTCGCTGACGCTGCCATTTTTGTTCGATGCCCAGGTCAAATCGTCGCGCATCGAGCCGGACGGTGACAGCGGCAAGAAAATGGCGTGGAATCTGCTGCTCGGAAAATATGAGCGCCGCATTGGCTATACCTGGATCGAATTCGGCCGCATCGATGACGAAGGCCAGGCCGAATATCTGACTCTCGGCTGCGGACTGTCGGCGGTAGCGGCGCGCGCCAGCGTCGACAGCTGGTTTTTCCTGGTCGAGAACCAGCGTCACGGCCAGGATTTCTGGCTGATCAACCCGCAACGCGCGGTGTTGACCAAGGATCGCCTGAGTGATGCGCTGGGGCGCGCCGGGCAGGTATTCGACACGGCGGGCGCTTACCGGCGCGCGGTGGACGAACGGCTGTTTCATCTCGGCGAGGTGCGCTACGGTGCGCTGATGGATACGCTGATCCAGTTGCGACAGCCGCAATTGTCCAAGCGGCCCAACGAGGACAGTCTGTCCTATGCGCTGACCGAAGCCTTGCCGCCGCTATCGGCTGATTTGCTTGGCGATGTCGCGGAAGCGATGAACCAGCTCGAGGAATACCGCGCCCAGCTTGCCGAGCTGAGCGCATTAAGCAAGGCGGTCGAGCAATTCAACCGGCGTTATCGAATTTATGCAAGCGTGCGTACCAGGCGCGAAGCGCGTGCCTTGCGCACGGCACAGACCGGTTTCGATTCGGCTAGCCGTGAACTGAACGAGGCAAAGCTGGCGCTGTCGGCGGCCCGGCAAGATGAGCAGGAGCGTCAGGCGCGAGCCGAGGAACTGGACGCGGATTTGCTGCGCAACCGGGCTGCGCTGGATGAATTGCAAGCCGGCCCGGCAATGCAGGACGCGCGCCGGCTGGAAGAAACCGAACGTCATGCGGCCGCTATCCATCGTGATGCAAACAATGCTGAAATCACGCTGCGCGCGGCTGACGAACGCCTGCGGCGCGAGGCGACGGATACAGAAAAACTGGCTGCCCGTGCCGTAGAGAAGCAGGACGCGCTGGCCGCGGCATTGAAGGCGGCTGTAACGCCCGCGGAGACTGCCGGTATTGCTGACGCCGATGATTTCACGCGGGCTTCCCGGCTGTTTGCGGATCCGCACCAACTGATGTACACCGAGCCTGCTCAGGTCAGCGCCATCGATCTTGGCTTGCGCCAGATCGTGACGCGCCGTCAGGAACACCTGGCCCAGTTGAAGAAGCGCCAGCGCACGCTCGACCTCGCCGTCAGCGAACGTGCGCGGGAACAGTCCCGGCGTGACGAGCGCGCCGATGAGCTGAGCGACGCCGCTGAGCAAGTTGCGGCAACCGACCTGGCGCTGGCGCGGTGCGGCACCGCGCTGATCGATTCATGG
Source organism: Pseudomonadota bacterium (assembly GCA_040387375.1). Taxonomy (GTDB): domain Bacteria; phylum Pseudomonadota; class Gammaproteobacteria; order Burkholderiales; family Burkholderiaceae_D; genus JAZKDW01. The sequence goes on along the minus strand of JAZKDW010000005.1, from coordinate 12,410 downwards.
CAACGCCATTGCACGGATCTGCGCCAGTTGACGATAGCCGACCCGGAGAGCACCTTGAGCGCACTGGCCGACTGGGTCGCCAGCCTCGACGGCGACAATCCGGCACGCGCCGCACTGCATGGCGCGCAGCAGCACGCGAGTCAGCGCATGGCCGAGCGTGACGCCGATTTGCGTCAACGGCAGAAAGCCATGGAGCTTGAGCGTGCCACGCTTGACGAAGAACGCCGTCGGCTCGGCAGCGGCGAGGACAAGAAGCCCCCTGCGCCGTATGCGCGCGAGGCGCGCCTTGACCGGCCGGGCGCTCCCCTCTGGCAGCTGATCGAGTTTCGCGACAAAGTGAGCGATGCCGCGCGCGCTGGCCTGGAGGCGGCGCTTGAAGCCGCCGGCCTGCTCGACGCCTGGGTCATGCCGGATGGCGCATTGCTGCACGCCGGCACGCACGATACCTTGCTGGTGGAGCGCCCGCTGCAACCGGCGTCGCTGACTTACTGGCTGGCGCCAGCCGAAAGCGAGGAAGTAAGTGCCGAGGTGATCACGCGGCTGCTGCGCGGCATTGCCTGCGCCGACGCCGATGACAGCCAGGCCGAAGCCTGGGTTTCTACTGCCGGCCAGTTCCGCGTCGGTCCGGCCCGTGGCGCCTGGGCCAAGCCGGCTGCCGAATACATCGGTTTCGCGGCGCGCGAAGCGGCGCGCCGGCGCCGCTTGCTTGAGCTTGCGGCGGCCATCGACGCCATTGACCAGCAACTCGATGAAGTGCAACAGGGTCTCGAAGAGATCGTGCGACAGCAGCGGCAAGCCGCCCGTGAATGGGAGCAGGCGCCCTCCGACGACGCATTGCGCGGCGCTCATATTGATGCTGTCGGCGCCGAAAAGCAGCGTCGCGCAGCTGTTGAAAAACTGAACCAGGCGGAGGAGCGGCTGACGGCCGCCGAGCGGCTCTGGCGTGATGCGCGTGAATCGCTGGAGTTTGATGCAGAGGACCTGCGCTTGCCGACCACCCCTGAGGCCTTGCTTCAGATCGACGAAGCGCTGCGTGATGTCGGGCAAGCCTTTCACACCCTGATGCTCAATGCACAAGATGTGCGGCAAGCGTTGCCTGAACTCGAGCGCCAGCGGGTCAGGGAAGAAGAGGTCCGTGCCGACATCGAACAGCGCCGTGCCGATCTGGCCGAGCGCCGCGCCCTTGCCCATGAAGCTGAAGCGCGTTTGCGGGTGTTGCGGGAATCGGTCGGCGCCGAAGTCGAACTGCTGAAGCAGCAATTGGCGGCGAAGCGGCAAGCTGTTGAACTTGGCGACAAGGCGCTGAAAGCGGAGACCGCCGAACTGCGCAAAGTTGGTGAACAGCGTGCGCGCAATGAACAGCGCGTTGAGGACAGCGCCGGGGTGCTCGACGAGCGCAGCGCGGCGCGGCAGCAGGCGATCGTCGATCTGCAGAGATTCGCGGCGACCAGCCTGCTGGCGGTTGCGCTGCCCGACCTCGAGCAACCGGACCAAGGCGCGCCATGGACCATTGACGCTGCGCTGACGCTGGCACGCCGCGCCGAGCAGGGACTGCACGATGTCAAATCCGACGACGCCGACTGGACTCGCATCCAGAACGCCATCTCCACCGACCTGACCGAATTGCAGCGCGCGCTGACCGCTTTGGGTCACCAGGCGCAGGCCGACACCAGCGATTACGGTTTTATCGTCTCCATCATCTATCAGAACCGGCCCGAGCGCCCCGACCTGATGGAAATCCGCATCGCCGACGAGATTGCGCAGCGCCGGGAATTGCTGACCCAGCGCGAACGGGAAATCCTTGAAAATCACCTGCAGGCGGAAGTCGCCGCCGCAATCCAGCGGCTGTTGCAGGATTCCGAGCAGCGGCTGGCATCGATCAATGCCGAGCTGCATAAGCGGCCAACCTCCACCGGCGTGCGTTTTCGGCTGATCTGGCAGCCGCTCACCGAAGGCAGCGACGGTGCGCCGGTCGGCCTGGAAGCGGCGCGCAAGAGGTTGCTTAACACCAGCGCCGATGCCTGGTCGCCCGAAGACCGCAAGGTCGTCGGCGACATGCTGCAAAACCGTATTGCGAGTGAACGTACGCGGGCCGATGCGGACGGCGGCGGCAGCCTGATCGACATGCTCTCGCGTGCCCTCGATTACCGCCGCTGGCATCGCTTCCGCGTGCAGCGCTGGCAGGATGGCCAGTGGCGTTCGCTGTCCGGTCCGGCTTCCAGTGGCGAACGCGCATTGGGGCTAACGGTGCCGCTGTTCGCTGCCGTGTCGAGTTTTTACAGTCATGGCGACTATCCGCATGCGCCGCGCCTGGTGTTGCTCGACGAAGCCTTCGCCGGCATCGACGACGCGGCACGAGCCCACTGCATGGCGCTGATCCGCGAATTCGACCTCGACTTCGTGATGACCAGCGAGCGCGAATGGGCATGTTATGCCGAATTGCCCGGCGTGTCGATTTGCCAGTTGCAACGACAGGAGGGCATCGATGCGGTGTATGTGTCGCGCTGGAACTGGGATGGCCGCGCGCGGCGTGCCGAGCAAGACGGTGCGCGACGTTTCCCGGCGCTGGCGGAGAGCAATTCCGCATGAGCAGGATGGAACGTCTGCATCGGCTACTAGGGGGCGACGCGCTGGCGGATTTGCGGCGCCGATTGCGCAGCCGTTACGAACGCGGCGCCGGCGCCGGCAGCATGACACTGACGGGCCTGTCTGCCGGCGAGCGGGCCGCGCTTGCCGGATTGCTCGGCCGGCCATCGAGGCAAGTCGATTCCATGCGGGTTGATATCGATGCGCTGGATGCAGCGTTACGCCATGCAGGCTTGGCCGGCAATTTGCGTGAAGCGCTCGAAATTCTCGATGGGCCGATCACGAACCGCACGGCGGAGCGCGTTAGCGCGCAAGGGCAATGGGACGAGGTCCGTCGTCATTGCATCGAGCCGCGCCTGGCCGTGCTTTTGGACGACAGCAGGGGCATGGGCTTGCTGAAGCGGCTGGCAGCGAGTGATCCGGGCGCAGGGATGCTGGCAGCGGATGCCGCGCAGCGTGTGCTGCTGCGCCTGCCTGCGCAAGGAGTGGCCCGCTCGCGTCTGGCGGCCGACACGCTGGGGGATGCGCATGCGCTGGATCAGGGCCGGGCGGCGGCGACGCTGACACTGGCAGCACTGCGCAAGTCGCGCGGCAACGATGCGCTGGAATCCACGGGGCTCGATGCGCTTGCGGCTGTCCCGGTTGACGAAAGTGCGCGGGAAATCTGGGCACGCGCCGGCGTTCTGGTCAATGAATTGGCCAGGCCAGCCTTGTACTTGAATCTGCCCGCCACCCAAACGATAGCGACGCCAGGCGAACCCTGTTACCGGTCTCTGCGGGAGTTAGTGCGCACTCCGCCACAATGGAATGTGGCCGGACGGGCGGTATTCATTTGCGAAAATCCGAATGTGGTGGCAATTGCCGCCGACGTTCTTGGCGAGCGCAGCGCTCCCTTGGTATGCACTGACGGCATGCCGGCCGCCGCACAGCGCGCGCTGTTGACGCAACTGGTTGCGGCGGGAGCACGTTTGCATTATCACGGCGATTTCGATTGGTCGGGGCTGCGCATCGGCAATTTGGTAATGCGCGAGTTCAATGCGCAGCCATGGCGCTTCGGGGCCCATGATTATCTTGCGGCGGTTGCCGCCGCCGCCGACAGGCATCCCCTGGGCGCTGGCAAGGTGGATGCCGACTGGGACCAATCCCTGGCTGCGGCGATGCATGCGTGTGATCGCGCAATCGAGGAAGAATCGGTAGTGGATGTCCTGCTGCAGCAATTGGCGCAATGAATCGACTTCAAGCCGTTCCGGGAACACCAATGGAACTCTTGTGTTTGGCTTTCAGTCTCAACTTGTATAATGCAATTTCATTAATCAGCCTTCCGCCATGACCAACACCACACATTTTGGTTACCAGACCGTCGACGAACAGGACAAGGTTCATAAGGTCGCCGAAGTTTTCCATTCCGTCGCCGCCAGGTACGACGTCATGAACGACGTGATGTCGGCCGGATTGCATCGCATCTGGAAGGCGTTCACCATAACGCAGGCAGGCATACGTCCCGGCTTCAAGGTGCTGGACATTGCCGGTGGGACAGGCGACCTTGCCAAGGCCTTCGCAAAAAAAGCCGGCAATACGGGTGAAGTCTGGCTCACCGATATCAACGAGTCCATGCTGCGTGTCGGCCGCGACCGGCTATTGAATAACGGCCTTATCACCCCAACTCTATTATGTGATGCCGAAAAGCTGCCATTCCCGGATAATTATTTCGACCGTGTGACGGTTGCTTTCGGGTTGCGCAACATGACACACAAGGATGCGGCGCTGGCGGAAATGCAACGGGTGCTGAAACCGGGCGGAAAATTGCTGGTGCTGGAGTTTTCCAAGGTATGGGGTCCGCTGCAGAAGCCTTATGATGTATATTCGTTTTCCGTGCTGCCCTGGCTGGGAAAGCGTATTGCGCAGGATGCGGACAGTTACCGTTATCTGGCCGAATCGATACGCATGCATCCCGATCAGGACACGCTGAAGAAAATGATGCAAGATGCAGGTCTGGAACGCGTCGAGTTTTTTAATCTGACGGCGGGTGTGGCCGCACTTCACACGGGAATCAAACTTTAGGAGGTACCATGAAAAAATTATTTATCGCCCTGATGGTCATGGCGAGCACGATGACGATGGTTGTCTCCGAGGCGGAAGCCAAGCGGATGGGTGGCGGCAGTTCATTCGGCAGGCAGTCGCAAGGCGTGACCCGCCAGGCGCCGGCACAATCGTCTCAGGCCACCAAACCCGCCGCAGCGCCGGCTACTGCCGCGGCGCCGAAACCCGCCAGCCCATGGCGCGGCATCCTCGGCGGCGCCTTGCTGGGTCTGGGCCTGGGTGCGCTGCTGTCCCACCTTGGTCTGGGTGGCGCGATGGCCAGCATGATCAGCACGATTCTGATGGTGGCGCTGCTTGCACTGGCGGCCATGTTCATCTATCGCATGTTCATGCGTCGCAAGAATGGGCCTGACGCTGCGCGGCCTGCTTATGCCGGTGCTTATGATGGCGTCACCAGCAAATCCACGACGCCGGAAATCGGGTCGCGCCTCGAGCCATCCGCTCGGCAAGGCTTTTCCTCATCATCGGGCAATACTGCCGGGGCGGATAACGTGCAATGGGTGATACCCGCCGACTTTGATGTGCCAGGTTTCCTGCGTACTGCAAAAACCTACTTCATCCGGATGCAAGCTGCCTGGGATAAGGCCGATATCAACGATATCCGCGAGTTCACGGCGCCGGAAATGTTTGCCGAACTCCGCTTGCAGATCCAGGAACGTGGTGCTCAGCCGAACAATACGGATGTTGTCTCGCTGGATGCTGAATTGCTGGGCATCGAGGTCGGCGGCGCTGACTACCTTGCCAGCGTAAAATTCACCGGGCTGATCAAGGAATCCCCGGACGCATCGGCGGAGCCTTTCGCCGAAGTCTGGAATCTTGCAAAACCTGTGTCTGGAAACGGCGGCTGGGTACTGGCTGGGATTCAACAATTATCCTGAAGCAAATGCAATAATCCGTAGCAAGCTGCTAAACTTGAACCGCCCGTGAATTGTCACGGGCGGTTTTCTTTTTTTATCATGATTTCCTCTCCCATTCCCGCTGCAATCAACCATTTGCTGGTCCAGGAATCCTGGGCACAAACCAGGCTCGCCGCGCATGCCGGCAAAGTTGCCGTTTTTGATGGCGGAGTGGCGATCGTCAGGCTGCAAGTGGCGCCTGACGGTCTGGTGCAGTCGGCTGCGGAAGACGCACCAGCAAACGTGACAATCCGCATCAAGCCGGCGGATTTGCCACTGATCGCGCAAAATCGCGACCGGGCTTTTTCTTATGTGAAAATCGAAGGTGACGCCGATTTCGCCAACACCATTTCGCAACTGAGCCAATCGCTGCAATGGGACGCGGAGGACGACCTGAGCAAGTGGGTGGGTGATATTGCCGCCACCCGGATCGTCGCCGGTGCCCGCGCGACCTTGCATGCCGCTCAATCCACATCACGGAAACTGGCTGAAAATGCTGCTGAATATTTTCTTGAAGAGAAACCCATGCTGATACGTCCGCAGGCGGTTGCCGACTTTGCCGGTGATGTCGCCCGGCTGCGCGATGATGCCGAACGCCTGGCCAAGCGGATCGACAGGCTGAAGGGAAACGCTGCATGATCCCGAAATTCCTGCGGGTTTTCAAAATCATGCGTGTGGCAATCCGCTACGGTCTCGATGACATTGCCATGTCCGGCCTCGCCAGGCCGCGTGCCGCCAAGACGATTGCCGCGCTATTTTTCTGGCGCGATATCTCGGCGCCGCGCGGCGAGCGCCTGCGCCGCGCGCTGGAAGAGCTCGGTCCCATCTTTGTCAAATTCGGGCAGGTGTTGTCGACGCGCCGCGACCTGATGCCGGCTGATATTGCCGACGAACTGGCCAGATTGCAGGATCGTGTGCCACCCTTCGATTCCGACCTCGCGATCGCACAGATCACGGCCTCGCTGGGCGCCCATCCCAACGAATTGTTCGCGCATTTCGAACGGAATCCGGTGGCGTCCGCGTCGATTGCGCAAGTCCACTTCGCGACCTTGAAAAACGGCACCGAAGTGGCCGTCAAGGTGCTGCGGCCGGGCATGAAAAAGTCGATCGACGCCGACGTCGCGCTGATGCAAATCGCCGCCGGCTGGGTGGAGAGACTGTGGGCCGACGGCAAGCGCCTGAAGCCCAGGGAAGTGGTGGCCGAGTTCGATAAATATCTGCATGACGAGCTTGACCTGATGCGCGAGGCCGCCAATGGCAGCCAGTTGCGCCGCAACTTTGCCGACTCGCCCCTGTTGGCGGTGCCGGAAATGTATTGGGATTATTGTTCGCAATCGGTGATCGTGATGGAACGCATGCACGGCATACCGATTTCACAAATCGACCGCCTGATTGCGGAAGGCGTCGATCTGAAAAAATTGTCGCGCGATGGTGTCGAGATTTTTTTCACCCAGGTATTCCGCGATGGTTTTTTTCACGCCGACATGCATCCGGGGAATATCCTGGTATCGGTGGCGCCGGCCACATTCGGCCGTTATATTGCGCTCGATTTTGGCATCGTCGGCACCTTGACTGATTTCGACAAGGATTATCTGTCGCAGAATTTTCTCGCCTTCTTCCGGCGTGACTACAAGCGTGTGGCGGAAGCGCATATCGAATCTGGCTGGGCGCCGAAAAACACGCGCGTCGATGAACTCGAGTCCGCGGTGCGTGCCTGTTGTGAACCGATTTTCGACCGCCCCTTGCGCGACATTTCACTGGGCCAGATTTTGCTGCGTTTATTCCAGACTTCACGCCGCTTTAATGTTGAAGTGCAGCCGCAGCTGGTGCTGTTGCAGAAAACGCTGCTGAATATCGAGGGGCTCGGGCGGCAGCTTGATCCTGATCTCGACCTGTGGAAAACCGCAAAACCCTATCTCGAACGCTGGATGACCGAACAGGTCGGCTGGCGCGGCCTGCTCGAACGGTTCAAGGCTGAAGCGCCACGCTACAGCCAATTGTTGCCGCAGTTTCCGCGTCTTGCGCATCAGGCGCTGATGGCGCAGGCAGAGCCGCAGCACAAGGAAAACAGCGCTTTGCTCAAGCAGTTGATCAGTGAACAACGACGCACCAATTTATTGCTCGGCTTTGCAGTGTATTTTGGGGGTGGTTTGCTCGGCGGAATTTTGCTGGTGCAACTTGCGTTGCGCTGGGGTTTGTTATTGAATTAGCGGCATCGTGTGGCTTTTTGCGCTGACCAAGCTTTGCCGATTACCTGTTTTCCTCTTTCCGCCCGCTATAATTCGGTGAAAATTTTCCAGGAGGGTGCATGAGCACGCTAGTCGGTTTTGTCATACTTTATTTGGCCATATCGATTGGCATTGGCCTGTACGCCGCAACCCGGGTTAAAAACGCGGGCGATTACGCCAATGCCGGCCGGTCGCTGCCGCTGTATATCGTGATTGCAACTGTGTTTGCGACCTGGTTCGGGTCCGAAACCGTCCTTGGCATTTCCGCCAAATTTGTCAAGGAGGGCTTGCGCGGTGTCGTCGAAGACCCGTTCGGCGCCTCGATGTGCCTGGTTCTGGTCGGGCTGTTTTTCGCCCGCAAGCTATACCGGATGAATCTGCTGACCATCGGCGATTATTATCGCCAGCGATACAATCGCACTGTCGAAATCATCGTTTCGATCTGCATCGTCATTTCCTACCTTGGCTGGGTGTCCGCGCAGATTACCGCGCTGGGTCTGGTGTTCAATGTCTTGTCGCAAGGCGTGATTTCCGTCTCCATGGGCATGGTGCTGGGCGCGAGCATCGTGCTGGTCTACACACTGTTCGGCGGCATGTGGTCGGTTGCATTGACCGATTTTTTCCAGATGATCATCATTGTCGCCGGCATGCTGTACATCGCTTATGTGGTGTCGACCCTGGCTGGCGGCGCGGACAAGGTCATCGCCCATGCGGCCGCGGCGGGTAAATTTGAATTTGCGCCGGCGCTGACATCCAGGGATATTCTGGCTTTCACGGCGGCGGCGGTGACGATGATGTTTGGCTCGATTCCACAGCAGGACGTTTTCCAGCGTGTCATGTCGGCCAAGTCGGAAAACACCGCCGTGACCGGGGCGGTCGCCGGTGGTGTACTGTATTTCCTGTTCGCGTTCATCCCGATGTTTCTGGCCTATTCCGCTTTGCTGATCGATCCCAAAATGGTCGCCTCGCTCATCGATACCGATTCGCAGATGATCCTGCCGACGCTGATTCTCAACAATATGCCAGTGTTCGCGCAAGTGATGTTTTTTGGCGCGCTGTTATCGGCCATCATGTCGACCGCCAGCGGCACCTTGCTGGCCCCGAGCATCACGCTGACCGAAAACGTGATCCGTGAGTTTTTCCCGATGAACGACAGGCAACTGCTGTTCGCCACACGGGTTGTGGTGGTGTGTTTTGCCATTGCGGTAACCGGTTTCGCGCTGGCGTCGCAGGGCATGTCGATTTACGACATGGTCAGCAATGCCTACAAGGTGACGCTGGTCGCCGCATTTGTGCCGCTGGTCATGGGTTTGTACTGGAAGGGCGCGACCACGCAAGGCGCCTTGTTCGCCGCCATCGGCGGACTGTCGTCCTGGATCCTGATGGAAATATTTGGCGGCGACTCGATATGGCCGCCGCAACTGGCCGGATTGCTGGTCAGCTTTGCCGGCATGATTGGCGGCTCGCTGGTGCCGCAGCATGTCGGCAAATCGGTGACCGCATGAGGCACTCGCTTTCCGGGATTCATGTTCTTGTTCGGGGCGCAATAGATAATCTCCCGAAAGTCTGATAGAAACCCTTTATAATTCAGGGTTTTAGACGATTTTTGCGAGAAATTTAATGCCGATTTATGCTTATCGCTGCGAAGCGTGTGGATTTGCCAAGGATGTGTTGCAAAAACTGTCAGATGCACCGTTGACAGAATGCCTTTCCTGCGGAAAACCGACATTCAAGAAACAACTCACCGCCGCGGGCTTTCAACTCAAAGGTACGGGCTGGTACGTCACGGATTTCCGTGGTGGATCAACCCCCGCCGTAGCGACGGCGCCTGTCGTCGCTGGTGAGGCGGGAGCCAAGGCGGATGCTGCCAACTCGGGCGCCGCTGAGTCGGCCTCACCCGCTGCCGCTGCCCCGGCAAGCGCGGCGCCCGCTGCCGTTGCCAAATCCAGTGAAAGCTGATCCGTCTGCCTGAAGCAGGAACATGCATGCATGCCGCGTGCCTAACGATAGAAAAAGATGCGTAAATATTTCATCACCGGTTTACTGATTCTGGTTCCCTTGGCAATTACGCTATGGGTATTAAACCTGATTATCGGGACGATGGACCAATCCCTGCTATTGCTGCCCGAGAAATGGCGGCCCGAACCGCAGTTGTTTGGAATTCACATTCCTGGGCTGGGTACGATCCTGACGCTGGTAATCATTTTCCTGACGGGTCTGGCGACGCGCAATTTCATCGGCAAGCAGGTAGTGCATGCATGGGAAGCACTGCTCACCCGCATCCCGGTGGTCAGTTCGATTTATTCCAGCGTCAAGCAGGTGTCCGATACCTTGTTTTCCTCTTCCGGCAATGCGTTTCGCAAAGCGGTGCTGGTGCAATATCCACGGCAGGGGTCATGGACAATTGCTTTCGTGACCGGTGTGCCCGGTGGCGACGTGAGAAATCATCTGCAGGGAGACTACGTCAGCCTGTATGTGCCGACGACGCCGAATCCGACCTCCGGTTTTTTCCTGATGATGCCCAGGGCCGACACGATCGAACTCGACATGAATGTCGATGAGGCGCTGAAATATATCGTATCCATGGGTGTGGTATCGCCCGAAAATTTTTCAAAAAAATTAATTGTCGATCCGGCTAAAGTGAACAGCCAGGTACATTAAAGCCAAGACCCTGCAATAAGGCTGTCGCCGGAGGCGGCACCGAAGAACCTGAAACTGGAAATTGAATATGTCAATGCGAACTCAATACTGCGGCCTCACCACTGAGGTGCTTCTTGGACAAACTGTCAGCCTGTGCGGCTGGGTTCATCGCCGGCGCGACCATGGCGGTGTCATCTTCATCGACCTGCGCGACCGGGAAGGCCTGGTCCAGGTCGTTTGCGATCCCGATCGTGCCGATGTGTTCCAGGCTGCCGAGTCGGTGAGGAACGAATTTTGCCTGCGTATTACGGGTGTGGTGCGGCTTCGTCCCGAAGGTACCGCCAACGCCAATCTAGGCTCGGGCAAGATCGAAGTGCTGGCGCATCAGCTGGAAGTGCTGAATCCATCGGTCACGCCGCCATTCCAGCTCGATGACGATAACCTGTCTGAAACGACACGACTGACACATCGTGTGCTCGATCTGCGCCGCCCGCAAATGCAAAATAACCTGCGCCTGCGTTACAAGGTGACGATGGAAGTGCGCAAGTTCCTCGATGCGAATGGCTTCATCGATATCGAAACGCCGATGCTGACCAAGTCTACCCCGGAAGGCGCCCGCGATTACCTGGTGCCGTCGCGCGTCAATGCCGGCCACTTTTTCGCCTTGCCGCAGTCGCCGCAATTGTTCAAGCAATTGCTGATGGTTGCCAATTTCGATCGTTATTACCAGATCACGAAGTGCTTCCGCGATGAAGATCTGCGCGCTGACCGCCAGCCGGAATTTACCCAGATCGACTGCGAAACCTCGTTCATGTCGGAGCTGGAAATTCGCGACATGTTTGAAAACATGCTGCGCATCGTGTTCAAGAATTCGCTGGACGTTGATCTGCCGGATCCGTTCCCGGTGATGGACTTCGGCACGGCGATGGCGCTGTACGGGTCGGACAAGCCGGACCTGCGCGTCAAGCTGGAATTTACCGACCTGACGGCAGTCATGGCCGACGTCGAGTTCAAGGTGTTTTCCGGCGCGGCCAACATGCAGGGCGGCCGTGTTGTCGGCTTGCGTGTGCCGGGCGGCGCCGCCATGCCGCGCTCCGAGATCGATGCCTACACCCAGTTTGTCGCGATCTACGGCGCCAAGGGTCTGGCATATATCAAGGTCAACGAAAAAGCCAAGGGCCGCGACGGTTTGCAATCGCCGATCGTGAAGAACCTGCACGACGCCGCGCTGGCGCAAATCATCGAGCAAACCGGCGCCCAGGATGGCGACCTGATTTTCTTCGGCGCTGACAAGGCAAAGATTGTCAACGATGCGATCGGCGCGTTGCGCGTGAAGATCGGCCATAGCGATTTCGGCAAGAAGAATGGCCTGTTCGATGACGTATGGCGTCCGCTGTGGGTGATCGACTTCCCGATGTTCGAACATGATGAAGAAGCTGACCGCTGGGTCGCGTTGCACCACCCGTTCACGGCGCCCAAGGAAGGGCATGAAGACTTCATTGAAACCGATCCGGGCCGCGCGATTTCGCAAGCCTACGACATGGTGTTGAACGGTTGGGAACTGGGCGGTGGTTCAGTGCGTATCCATCGCGCCGATGTGCAGAGCAAGGTATTCCGTGCGCTGAAAATCGACGCCGAGGAAGCACAGCTGAAATTCGGTTTCCTGCTCGACGCGCTGCAATACGGCGCGCCGCCGCATGGCGGTCTTGCATTCGGACTGGACCGCATCGTGACGATGATGACCGGCGCCGAATCGATCCGTGACGTGATCGCTTTCCCGAAAACCCAGCGTGCGCAATGTTTGCTGACGCAAGCGCCGTCGATGGTAGAGGAAAAGCAGTTGAAAGAGTTGCATATCCGCTTGCGCAATGTCGAGCCGATCGTCAAAGCATAAAGCTGATTGCGTTAAGAGCCTATCCCAGTAGGTCAAGTCGTCGTGGCGGGGCGCTTTGCGTCCGGC
>JAZKDW010000004.1:0-142532 GCA_040387375.1 Pseudomonadota bacterium | reverse complement strand
TGGCCGGGCAGTCGAACCAATTTCAAGCACACGACAGCTTGCCGGTATCGTGGCAAACGCGGTCAAGACCCGCGAAAAGGGCAAGGACCCGGCCACCCGTACCTTTCAGGCTATCCGGATTTTCATCAATAAAGAGCTTGAAGAACTTGAAACAGGATTAAACGGCGCATTCAGACGTCTGGCCCCGCATGGGAGAATGGTTGTGATCAGCTTTCATTCGCTGGAAGATCGCATCGTCAAGCAGTTCATGGCATCCAAAGCCAATGTGCCGCAGCCTCATCGTCGCCTGCCGATTCGTGCGGTGGACCTGCCCCAGCCCGAAATGAAGCTGTTGTCGAAGATGAAGCCGCCGGCCGCCGAAATCGCGGCTAATCCGCGTGCGCGTTCTGCCGTCATGCGTGTGGCCGAACGATTGATTCCCTCCGGGTCGGCGCAATGAGCGGGCGCCTCAACATCTTTTTTACCATCTTTCTGGTCGTGAGCGCATTGTCACTTGTGAATGCGCAGTATCAGGCGCGCCGCCTGTTCATTGAGCTGGAGCGCGCACAAGGATTGGCGCGGCAGCTTGACATTGAATGGGCACAGTTGCAGCTGGATCAATCGACACTGGGCAAGCACTCGCGCATTGAAGCCAATGCGCGCCGTGATCTGAACATGGTGGCGCTGACGCCTGCCCGCACGCAGTATCTGACGATGGGGGCCAAATGAGCCGCAGCAGCTCGCGCACCGCCGCCGCCAAGGGTGTCCGCTTTTCCACCAGTCCGGTACTGGCGGTAAAGCTTCCGGCATGGCGCTCGCGCATCGTGCTGTTTGTGATGTTTGCCGCCTTTTTCACCCTGGCCGGACGCGCATTATGGCTGCAGGGAATTTCGACTGAATTCCTGCAGAAGCAGGGCGCGTCGCGCTATGCGCGCACCCTCGAACTGCCCGCGACGCGCGGCAAAATTACCGACCGCAATGGCCAGGTGCTGGCGTCGTCGATTCCGGTGAAGGCGATCTGGGCGATTCCCGACGACGTGCTCGAAGCGCCGAAAGAGAAATTGCGCGATCTGGCCAAATTGCTCGACATGAGCGAAAACGATCTGCGCAAGAAGCTCGATTCCGACCGCAACTTTGTTTACCTGAAGCGGCAAGTGGAACAGGAAGCCGTCGACAAGATCCTCAAATTAGGCATTGCCGGTATCGAAACCCGCAAGGAATACAAGCGCTTCTATCCGGAAGGTGAAGTCATGGCGCATGTCGTCGGCTTTACCAATGTCGAAGACGCCGGGCAGGACGGCATGGAACTGGCATCCCAGAAAACCCTTGCCGGCATGACCGGCAGCCGCCGCGTCATCAAGGACCGCCTTGGCCGCATTGTCGAGGATATCGAGTCGATTCGCGAACCGCACGACGGCAGGGACCTGGCCTTGTCCCTGGACAGCAAGATCCAGTACATCGCGTTTTCGCAACTGAAGGAAGCCGTCATAAAACACAAGGCCAAGGCAGCCGGCATTGTTGTGCTGGACGTGAAGACCGGTGAAGTGCTGGCGCTGGCCAATCTGCCAACCTACAATCCAAACAATCGCTCGATCCTGACCGGCGCCCAGTTGCGCAATCGGGTGCTGACCGACACCTTCGAGCCGGGTTCGACGATGAAGCCGTTCACCGTGGCGATGGCGCTGGAATCAAAACGCGTCACGCCATCCTCCACGATACAGACTGCGCCCGGCAAGATCACGATCGGCAAAGCCACCATTGGCGATGCCCATCCGCATGGCATCCTGACCATTGCCCAGATCATTGAGAAGTCCTCCAACGTCGGCACCGCAAAACTGGCATTGCAACTGCCACCGCAGGAAATGTGGGAAATGTTTACCACCGTGGGATTTGGCCAGCAGCCGAAATTCGGATTCCCCGGTGCTGTCGCCGGACGCGTGCGGCCATATAAATCCTGGCGCCCGATCGAGCAGGCGACGATGAGCTACGGCCACGGCATTTCGGTTTCGCTGATCCAGATGGCGCGCTCCTACATGATATTCGCACGTGATGGCGACATGATTCCGCTGACGTTCCAGAAGGCGACCGAACTGCCAGTCGGCCAGCGTGTCATCAGCGCAAAAACTGCGCAACAGTTGCGTTTGATGCTGGAGCAGGCAGCCGGGCCCGGCGGTACCGCACCGCAAGCCCAGGTGCCAGGATATCGGGTCGGCGGCAAGACCGGGACTGCGTACAAGATTGTCGGCGGCCAGTACGTCAAGAAATATGTATCCTCGTTCGTCGGCTTCGCGCCGGCGTCAAACCCGCGCATCATCATCGCGGTGATGGTCGATGAACCGACCAATGGCCAGCACTATGGCGGCCAGGTGGCGGCGCCGATATTCTCGGCGGTTGCCGGCAATGCACTGCGTGCATTGAACGTTGCGCCGGATTCGAACGTCACCAATATCATCATCCCGACTGACGGCGTGCAGGAGAACATGTGATGCCGCTGAGCACCGCTCTCCTCGATGATATTCTCGCCTGGTTGCGCACGACCGCGCCGGCGGCGCAACTGTCGTCGGATTCCCGCAGCATTGAACCGGGCGATGTCTTTTTTGCCTTTGCAGGCGATGCGGCGGACGGCCGGAAATACATCTCGAACGCGGTCGAGCGTGGCGCGCGGGCTGTTATCCATGATGATAGCGATGGTTTTAGCTGGGATGCCGCACTCGAGGTGCCGCATCGGGGTGTGACCGGCCTGAAGCATGCGGCCGGCCAGATCGCCAATGCCTATTACGGCAAGCCTGATGCCGCCATGTTCACGATTGGCGTGACAGGTACAAACGGCAAGACATCGTGCAGCCAATGGCTGGCATCAGCCTTGTCCCGGCAAGGCGACACCGCCGCGGTCATCGGCACCCTGGGAGTCGGGCTGTTCAAATGCGGCAAGCCAGGCGAGTTCAACACGACCGGCTACACCACGCCCGACGCGGTTTTGTTGCAACGCAAGCTGGCGGAGCTCGGTGCTGCCGGCGCCACCGCGATGGCGATCGAAGCTTCCTCGATCGGTCTCGACCAGGGCCGCCTGAACGGCATGCATTTCGACCTTGCGTTATTCACCAATTTCACCCGTGACCATCTTGATTATCACGGCGACATGGCGGCGTATGAAGTGGCCAAGACCATGCTGTTCGACTGGCCCGGATTGCGCCATGCCGTGGTCAATCTTGATGATGAACTCGGCTTGCGCCTGATCGAGCGCCTGAAGCAGAAAGCGGCGCAGGTGTCCATCACCGGATACACCTTGACGGGCAAGACCCGAGACGGCATCGACGTCCTGAGTGCCTCCGATATCCGCACCAGTCACTCTGGCACCACTTTCCATATCGAGTCGGCGCATGGCATTGCGCAGGTAAAAACCCAGTTGGTCGGGCAATTTAATGTCAGCAATGTGCTGGGCATTGCGGGCGTACTCCTTGCCAAAGGCTTGTCATGGCGCGCCGTCATCGATGCGATCGAAGCGTTGACGGCGGTGCCGGGACGCATGCAGCAACTCGGTGGCCACGATGCGCCGCTGGTCGTGATCGACTATGCGCATACCCCGGACGCACTGGAAAAAACACTGGCCACCCTGCGCCAGGTTGCGCAGCAGCGCAATGGCCAGATGTGGTGCGTATTTGGCTGCGGTGGGGATCGGGACCCCGGCAAGCGCCCGCAAATGGGCGCGGTTGCTGCGTCCTCCGACCATGTGATTGTCACCAGTGACAATCCGCGCGGCGAGAGCGCGGCCGCGATTATTGAACAAATTGTTGAAGGCATGAAAATCAAGACGTCGATGTTATCCGAACCACAAGTCATTGAAGATCGTGCGGCCGCCATTCTGTGGGCAATCAAGCACGCAGCCAGGCAGGACGTCGTTCTGCTGGCTGGAAAAGGCCACGAGACTTACCAGGAAATCAACGGCAGGAAACTGCCATTCCTGGATGCCGACCATGGCGCGCTGGCACTGGCCGCACGCGTGACGATGAAGGGGATCAGTTGATGAAATCATCGCTGACGCGCCTGCAGCCCGTGCTTGCCGGGGCCTTGATGACCGCAGACGCAGCCTTCGATGGCGTGTCAACCAACAGTCAGAGTGCCGCCCCCGGCAATCTGTTCGTCGCCTTGCGCGGCGAGCGCTTCGACGCCCACGATTTTCTGGCGGACGTGAGCGCAAAAGGGGTCGCTGCGGTAGTGGTTGAGCGGCTGCCGCCCGGATTGACGATTCCAGCACTGGTCGTGCCCGACACCGGCGCCGCGCTGGCGCAGATCGCGCAGTATTGGCGCAACCAGTTTTCCATCCCCATGATCGGTGTGACAGGCAGTAACGGCAAAACGACGGTCAAGGAAATGATTGCATCGATTCTGGCCGCCGAGTTCGGTGACGAGGACTATCTGGCAACCCGTGGCAATTTCAATAATCATATCGGCGTGCCGCTCACGCTGTTGCGATTGTCCGCAGCCCACCGGGCCGCCGTAATCGAACTTGGCATGAATCATCCCGGCGAGATCGGCATGCTTTCCGGGATTGCCCAGCCGACGGTCGCATTGGTGAATAACGCCCAGCGAGAACACCAGGAATTCATGGAAAGCGTGGAGGCGGTGGCAAAAGAGAACGGCTCCGTCATCAGGACCTTGCCGGCGCACGGCATCGCCGTTTTTCCGGCGGACGATCCATTCACGCCGTTATGGCGCAAGTATGCAAAGGCAGGCGGCGCGCATAAGTTTCTCACCTTCGGCCTGTCTGCCGACGCCATCGTGAGCTGCACTTTTCAGCCGAACGATTTTGGCAGTGACATGCTGGTCAAGGTCGGCGGCAAGGAATTTCCCGTGCGCCTGTCGGCCGCTGGCGCGCACAACGTGCGCAATGCGCTCGCCGCAATTGCCTGTGCGCTGGCGATCGGCATTCACCGCAGTGCGATCGTGCGCGGCCTGGAATCGTTTGTGCCGGTGAGCGGTCGCTTGCAGCGCAAGACTGCGCTTAATGGCGCGCTTGTCATCGACGATACCTACAATGCAAATCCGGATTCGGTCAGGGCGGCCATCGATGTGCTGGCACACAGTGCCGCACCGCGCGTGCTGGTTTTGGGTGACATGGGCGAAGTGGGGAACGAAGGACGCCAGTTCCATGTCGAAATTGGCGCCTACGCAAAAGGCCGCGGCGTCGAGCATTTGTTTACGCTTGGCGACCAGGCGCGCAACGCGAGCAAGGCGTTTGGCGCGCGCGGCAAACACTACGACGACGTCGACGCCCTCAAACAGGCTGTCGACGCGATTATCAATCCACAAACAACAGTGCTGGTAAAAGGATCCCGTTTCATGAAAATGGAACGAGTGGTCCAACACCTTGTCGGCGAAAAAGTACAGGAGTCTCATTAACATGCTGCTTTGGCTGGCACAATATTTTCAACAGGAGTTAGGCCCTTTGCGGGTGTTTAACTTCATCACGTTCCGTGCCGTATTCGCTACGCTCACTGCACTGGCCATCGGCCTGATTGCCGGGCCGGCGGTGATCCGCATGCTCGCCAGGCTGAAGGTTGGGCAGGCCGTCCGCACCGATGGACCGCAAACGCATTTGATCAAGTCGGGCACCCCGACCATGGGCGGTGTACTGATCCTGATTTCGATTGGCATCTCGACGCTGCTGTGGAGTGACTGGAGCAATCGTTTCATCTGGCCGGTGCTGGTAGTGACACTTGGCTTTGGCGCAATCGGCTGGGTCGATGATTACCGCAAGGTGGTTTTCAAGGACCCGAACGGCATGCCGTCGAAAGAAAAATATTTCTGGCAATCGCTGATCGGCATCGCTGCCGCGCTGTATCTCGCATTCTCCGTATCGGGACCGACCAATGCCCAGGTGTGGGAATTGTTCGTCGCCTGGGTGCGCTCAGGATTCAGCATGGACTTGCCGCCGAAAGCCGACTTGATCGTCCCTTTCTTCAAGACCATCAGCTATCCGCTTGGCGTCTGGGGTTTCATAGCGCTGACTTATTTTGTCATCGTAGGCACCAGTAATGCGGTCAACCTGACCGATGGCCTGGATGGGCTGGCGATCATGCCGACCGTCATGGTGGGCTCGGCACTTGGCCTGTTTGCCTATCTGACCGGCAGCGCAACCTACGCCAGGTACCTGTTCATTCCGCATATTCCGGGCGCCGGTGAACTGATCATATTCTGCGGCGCGATGGCGGGCGCCGGACTGGCTTTCCTCTGGTTCAACGCCTATCCGGCACAGGTGTTCATGGGCGACGTGGGTGCGCTGGCCCTGGGCGGCGCGCTCGGCACCATCGCCGTCATCGTGCGGCAGGAAATTGTCTTGTTCATCATGGGCGGTGTGTTTGTTGTCGAAACCCTGTCGGTGATGATCCAGGTCGGCTATTTCAAATATACAAAAATGCGTCATGGCGTCGGCCGGCGCGTACTGCTGATGGCGCCGCTTCATCATCATTATGAACAGAAGGGCTGGAAAGAAACGCAGGTCGTGGTGCGCTTCTGGATCATCACGATGATGCTGGTGCTGTTTGGACTGTCAACCTTGAAGTTGCGATGACATGATTTACCAAGGCAAACAGGTTCTTGTCCTCGGGCTCGGTGAATCCGGCCTGGCGATGGCATTGTGGCTGGTGCGCTGCGGTGCGACCGTGCGTGTTGCCGATACGCGCGAGGCGCCTGCGCGCCTGGCCGATTTGCGCGCTGCCGTGCCGGACGCGGAATTTATCGGTGCGCCGTTTGCCGCCAGCCTTGTCGATGGCATCGATGTTGTCGCCGTCAGCCCCGGCCTGGCGCCCGGCCGGGAACTGGCATCGATCCTGCCTGCGGCTGAAGAAAAGAATATTCCTGTGTGGGGTGAGATCGAGCTGTTCGCGCAGGCACTGGCCGCGCTGCGCAGCGAGCGCGGCTACACGCCCAGGGTGATCGCCATCACGGGCACCAACGGCAAGACGACTGTCACGCGACTGACCGGCCTGCTGTGCAAGCGCGCCGGCATGACTGTCCAGGTTGCCGGCAACATCAGTCCGGCGGCATTGGATGTGTTGCGTGCCGCGATGGATCAGGACGACTTGCCGCAGGTCTGGGTTCTTGAATTGTCGAGTTTCCAGCTGCACGCCACCTACAGTTTGCAAGCCGACGTTGCGACCGTACTGAATATTACGCAGGACCATCTGGACTGGCATGGCGACATGGACACCTACGCCGCTGACAAAGGCAGGATTTTCGGCGCCAACACCGTTCACGTGCTCAATCGCGACGATGCCCGCAGCATGCGGATGGCGTCGCCGCTGACACCCGTCATCACCTTCGGCGCCGACGAGCCGGAGACTGCCGGCTGCTTCGGCCTGGTCAATGAAAATGGCATGCAATGGCTGTCGGTTGCAGTGCCCGCCGAAGAAGGCGAGAAGAAGCGCCGCAAGAAAAATGAGGTCGTCGAGCTGCCGATATCGATCAATCGCCTGATGCCGGCCGACGCCCTGAAAATCCGCGGTCAGCATAACGCCGTCAACGCCCTGGCGGCGCTCGCCTTGTGCCGCGCGATCGATTTGCCGCTGGCGCGCCTGCTGCATGGCCTGCGCGAGTATCAGGGTGAGCCGCACCGGGTCGAACTGGTGGCGACCATCGGCGGTGTCGAGTACTACGACGATAGCAAAGGAACCAATGTCGGCGCGACGGTTGCCGCATTAAGCGGATTGGGCTTGAGCCAGGGAGGCGCTTCGAGCCGCCTGCTGTTGATCGCCGGCGGTGAAGGCAAGGGCCAGGATTTCAGCCCGCTCGCCGACCCCGTGGCCAAATATGCGCGCGCCGTGCTGCTGATCGGGCGGGATGCGGCGGCCATCCGCGCCGCGCTTGCACAGTCACCTGTGGAACTGTTCGATTGCACGACGCTGGAGGAGGCCGTGCAGCGCGCTGCGGCTCTGGCGCAGGCGGGCGATGCCGTGCTGCTGTCGCCGGCGTGCGCCAGCTTCGACATGTTCGACAATTATGCGCAGCGGGCAGAAGTCTTTGTAGACGCCGTGCGTGAAATCGCCTTGTCGCGCGGCGAGGTAATTGCATGAAATTCGCCATGCCCTCTTCGTCCAGGCCTGCGCTGCAAAAACCGCTCAGCGGTATCGCGCAGCAGTCGAAAATGATGGAATACGACCAGCCGCTGGTATGGGTAACCGTACTGTTGATGCTGTTCGGCATGGTGATGGTGTATTCGGCATCGATCTCGCTGCCCGACTCGCCCAAGTACGCAAACTATAAAAACCATCATTTCCTGATTCGGCAAGCGACCTTCGTTGCCGTGTCCCTGGTCGCCGGCATGCTGGCATTCCGCGTGAAAATCGAGACCTGGCAAAAATGGGCGCCCTATCTGTTTGTCGGCACCATCGTGCTGTTGATACTGGTGCTGGTTCCCGGCATCGGCAAAGGTGTGAATGGCGCCAGGCGTTGGCTGTCATTCAAGGTATTCAACCTGCAACCGTCGGAACTGATGAAGTTGTTCATCGTGCTGTACGCCGCCGACTACACAGTGCGCAAGCAGCAATTCATGCACAAGCTGACCAAGGGATTCCTGCCGATGACGGGGGCTGTTGGCCTGGTCGGTCTGCTGTTGCTGCTGGAGCCGGATCTGGGCGCGTTTGGCGTCATCGTCTGCATTGCGATGGGCATCCTGTTTTTAGGCGGGATCAATGGTATCTGGTTCGGCGGCATCGGCGCGACGCTGGTCGGCATGTTCACTCTCGTCATTGCATTGTCGCCATGGCGGCGCGAGCGCATTTTCGCCTACCTGAATCCGTGGGCGGAAGAAAATGCGCTGGGCAAGGCTTACCAGCTGTCGCATTCGCTGATCGCATTCGGCCGCGGCGAAATTTTGGGCGTAGGCCTTGGCGGCAGCGTCGAAAAGCTGCACTACCTGCCGGAAGCGCATACCGACTTCCTGCTCGCCGTGATCGGCGAAGAGCTGGGTTTTGTCGGCGTGCTGGCCGTGGTGGCGATGTTCTACTGGATCATCAAGCGCTCCTTTGAAATCGGCCGCCAGGCGATTGCCATTGACCTGACGTTTGCCGGCTTGACCGCAAAAGGAATCGGCATCTGGATCGGTGTGCAAGCGTTT
This sequence comes from Pseudomonadota bacterium, assembly GCA_040387375.1. GTDB lineage: Bacteria > Pseudomonadota > Gammaproteobacteria > Burkholderiales > Burkholderiaceae_D > JAZKDW01. The sequence goes on along the minus strand of JAZKDW010000004.1, from coordinate 133,438 downwards.
ATCAATATGGGCGTCAACCTTGGCCTGCTGCCGACCAAGGGCCTGACATTGCCGCTCATGAGTTATGGCGGATCAGGCGTGCTGATCAATTGTGTCGGCCTGGCGATCCTGCTGCGCATAGATTACGAGAATCGGGTTCTGATGCGCGGAGGGCGTGTATGAAACGTCTTCTCGTGATGGCGGCCGGCACCGGCGGACATATTTTTCCGGGCCTGGCGATTGCCGACACCATGAAAGGCCGCGGCTGGCAGGTGTCGTGGCTGGGCACCGCACACGGCATGGAGAGCACCATCGTGCCGGCCCATGGGGTTGAAATGGACACCATCGATTTCAAGGGATTGCGCGGCAAAGGATTGCTACACACACTGAGCGGCGCCTTCAAGCTGACCGCCAGTTTTACCGCCTGCCTGCGCATACTGGCGCGCCGCAAGCCGGACGTGGTGCTGGGGATGGGCGGCTACGTTACCGTGCCTGGCGGCCTGATGGCGAAATTGCGCGGCATCCCGCTGGTGCTGGTCAACGCCGATGCCGCATTGCTGCTGTCGAACAAGACACTGACACCGATCGCCAGACGCGTGCTGTTCGGGTTTCCCGCGGATTTCGGACCCGCGGCCCGCAAGGCCACCGTCACTGGAAATCCGGTGCGCAAGGAAATCATGGCCTTGCCGCTGCCGGCCGCACGTTATGCGCAGCGCAGCGGGCCGCTGCATCTGCTGGTTCTTGGCGGCAGCCTCGGCGCCAAGGCGCTCAATGACTGCCTGCCCGCCGCGCTGTCGCGCTTGCCGGCAGCCCAGCGGCCGCTTGTGGTGCATCAGTCCGGCAAGCAGCATATCGATGTCTTGCGCGCGGCTTATGCCTGCGCCGGTGTGCAGGCGGAAGTGGTTGATTTCATCGATGACATGGCGCGCCGTTATGGCGAGGCCGATCTGGTGATTTGCCGCGCCGGCGCAATTACGGTGTCTGAATTGACGGCGGCCGGGGTGGCGAGCGTGCTGGTGCCGCTGGTGGCGTCGACCACCACACATCAGCGCGACAATGCGTGCTGGATGGCGGAGCGCAAAGCCGCGATTTATTTGCCGCAAACTGAATTGAACCCAGAGAAGCTGGCTTCTCTGTTACTGGGAATGACGCGTGAGTTATGCCAGAAGATGGCGCAGGCCGCTTATGAAAACGGCCGGCGCGATGCGAATGAGGCAATCGCCGATGTACTTGAAAATTTGGCAGGACTGACAAAAACAGCATGAAACATAAAGTAAAAAACATCCATTTCGTTGGCATCGGCGGCAGCGGCATGAGCGGCATCGCCGAGGTGCTGCTTAACCTCGGTTATGTCGTATCCGGCTCCGACCTCGGCAGCAATGCGGCAACCAAACGCCTGAGCAAACTGGGCGCCAGGGTGACCCGCGGCCATGCGCCGGAAAATGTCGAGGGCGCCGATGCGATCGTCACCTCCACCGCCGTCAAGGCCGACAATCCGGAAGTCATCGCGGCACGCGCCCGGCATATTCCGATCGTGCCGCGCGCGATGATGCTGGCTGAACTGATGCGCCTCAAGAGTGGCATCGCGATTGCCGGCACACACGGCAAGACCACCACCACCAGCCTGGTGGCGAGTGTGCTGGCACAGGGCGGGCTCGATCCGACTTTTGTCATCGGCGGACGTCTCAACAGTGCCGGCGCCAATGCCAAGCTGGGCGCCGGCGACTTCATCGTCGCCGAGGCGGATGAGTCCGATGCGTCGTTCCTGAACCTGTCGCCGGTGATCGAAGTGATCACCAACATCGATGCCGATCACATGGAAACCTATGATCACAGCTTTGCAAAACTGAAGCAGGCGTTCGTCGAATTCACGCAGCGCCTGCCGTTCTATGGCGTGGCCATCCTGTGCATCGACGACCCGCATGTGCGCGAAATCATGCCCTTCATTTCCAGGCCGATCACCACCTATGGTTTCCATGAGCAGGCCCAGGTGCGTGCGATCGAAGCGAAGGCGGTCGATGGCCACATGCATTTCACCGTGGTACAGGACGGCTATCCGCCGATGACGGTCAGCCTCAATCAACCCGGCATGCACAACGTGCAGAACGCGTGCGCGGCAATCGCGATTGCGCGCGAAGTGGGCGTGGCTGACAGCGACACGCAAAAGGCGCTCACCGAATTCAACGGCGTAGGCCGTCGTTTCACGCGTTATGGCGAAATCAAGTTGCCGGAGATCGACGGCAAAGCCGGCGGCTCTTTTGCCCTGGTCGATGACTACGGTCATCATCCGGTCGAAACCGCGGCGACCCTGGCAGCCGCGCGCGGCGCCTATCCCGGGCGGCGCCTGGTGCTGGCATTCCAGCCGCATCGGTACACGCGGACGCGCGACCTGTTTGAAGATTTCATCAAGGTGCTGTCGACCACCGACGCACTGGTGCTGGCAGAAGTGTATGCCGCTGGCGAGCAGCCCATCGTTGCTGCCGACGGCCGGGCGCTGGCGCATGCGTTGCGGGTGGTGGGCAAGGTCGAGCCGATATTCGTCGAAGATATTACCGAGATGCCGGCCACCATCATGAATGTCGTGAAAGACGGCGACGTCGTCATCACCATGGGCGCCGGGTCTATCAGTGGTGTGCCGGCGCAGCTGGCGCAATTGTTGGTGCAGGAATAATCATGAACATGAAGAACATGGCAAATGAATTCGGCAAGGTTGGCGTCCTGTTCGGCGGCCGCTCCGCCGAGCGCGACGTATCCATCATGTCGGGCAGCGGCGTGCTGCAGGCCTTGCTGAGCAAAGGGATCGATGCGCACGCATTCGATCCGGCTGAACGCACCCTGGCCGAACTGGCGGCGGAAAAATTCGATCGCGTTTTCATCGCGCTGCACGGACGTTATGGCGAGGACGGCACCTTGCAGGGCGCACTGGAGCAACTCGGCATTCCGTATACCGGGCCTGGGGTGCTGGCGTCCGCCATTGCCATGGACAAGGGCATGACCAAGCGCATCTGGTTTGCCAGCGGCTTGCCGACGCCCAAATTCGAGATGCTCCATGCCCGCTCGGACTGGGACAAGGTGGCACAGACGCTGGGCTTGCCGCTGATCGTCAAGCCCGCGCATGAAGGCTCGTCGCTGGGCTTGACCAAGGTTACCAGCGCCGACCAGCTGCCGGCCGCGTATGCGCTCGCCGCCGAACGCGACCGCGCCGTCATGGCCGAGGAATTCATCGACGGCATCGAGCTGACCTGCCCGGTGCTTGGCGAAGGTGATGCAGCCAGGGCGCTGCCGGTGGTGCGGATCATCGCGCCGGATGCCAACTACGATTACCAGGCCAAGTATTTTGGCGACGATACCAAATACATGTGTCCTTGCGGCTTGCCGCCGGAGCAGGAGCGGGCGATACAGGACCTGGTGGAGGCCTGCTACCGGGTGCTGGGATGCCGCGGCTGGAGCCGGGCCGACGTGATGTTGCGCGCCTCGGATAATCGTGCCTTTTTGCTTGAGATTAATACGTCCCCCGGCATGACCGGACATTCCCTGGTGCCGATGTCGGCCAAGGCCGCGGGACTGTCGTATGAAGATTTATGCGTGGAGATTTTACGTTCGGCGGCGCTGGATCTGACGCCGTCGAAAAGCGGTACGGCGAACTGAAAGGGTAACGGGCGCGACCATGTGGCAAGACATCAGAATGTTGAACGGGACGACCAATGCCTTGCTAGGCATGCTCACGCTGGCGATGCTGGCGGCGGGTTTATGGTGGCTCGCGCAACTGCCGATGTTTACGCTCAAGGTGATTCGTATCCAGGATTCGGTGGAAGCGCCGTTGCGGCATGTCAGCCCATCGACGGTGCGCGTGACGGCGCTGCCGCGAATCAAGGGAAATTTTTTTACCGCGAACCTGGATTCGGTGCGTCTTGCGTTTGAAATGGTGCCTTGGGTGCGCAAGGCTACCGTGCGGCGCGAATGGCCGGACAAGCTGATCGTGACGCTGGAAGAGCATGAGCCGCTGGGAACTTGGGGCGAAGATGGCCGTCTGGTATCAGTCAAGGGCGACCTGTTCACCGCCAATACGGCGGAAGCGGAAGAGGATGGCGAGCTGCTGGAATTTTCCGGTCCGCCGGGTAGTGAAAAGGAAGTGATCGCACTGTACAAGGAGTTGCAGACGTGGTTTGCGCCGGCAAAACTCACTCCCGAATCGGTGCATCTGTCGAGCAGGTATGCGTGGCGCGTGGGGCTCGACAACGGCATGACGGTGGAGTTGGGCAGGGAACAGAGCAGGGAAATGCTGAAGGCACGGGTGGAGCGCCTGGTGGGGATCTATCCGCAATTGGTGGCGCGCTTGCAGGATCGTATCGAGAGTGTGGACATGCGTTATCCGAATGGGCTGGCCTTGAAGGCAAGCGGGCTGACCATCGGACCGGAAGTTAAAAAAAAGTAAGCGGAACAACATGACAAAAGACGCGAAAAATTTGATCGTCGGCCTCGATATCGGGACCTCGAAAGTGGTGGCCGTAGTCGCCGAAGTCATGCCCAACGGACGGCATGAAGTGATTGGCCTCGGTCAGCACGAGTCGAAGGGCCTGAAAAAGGGCGTGGTGGTGAATATCGAGGCAACGGTCGAGTCGATCCAGCGCGCGCTGGAAGAGGCTGAACTGATGGCCGACTGCAAGATCAAGAATGTCTACACCGGCATCGCGGGCAGCCATATCCGCAGCTTCAATTCCAGCGGCATGGTGGCGATAAAAGACAAGGAAGTGACGGCGGCTGACGTCGCCCGCGTGATTGAAACCGCAAAAGCGGTGAACATCCCGACCGATCAGCAATTGCTGCATACGGTGCCGCAGGAATTCATCGTCGATAACCAGGAAGACGTGCGCGAACCGATCGGCATGAGCGGCATCCGGCTGGAAGTGAAAGTGCATATCGTGACCGGCGCGGTATCGGCGGTGCAGAACATCGTCAAGTGCATCCGCCGCTGCGGACTGGAAGTGTCCGATCTGATATTGCAGCCGATGGCGTCGGCCGACGCGGTGCTGACGCCGGACGAAAAAGAACTCGGCGTGGTGTTGATCGACATCGGCGGCGGCACCACCGATATTGCGATTTTTACCGAAGGCGCGATCCGGCATACCGCGGTGATACCGATCGCCGGCGACCAGATCACCAACGACATTGCGATGGCCTTGCGCACGCCGACCTCCGAAGCGGAAGAAATCAAGCTGCGCTACGGGGTGGCCAAACAGGTGCTGGCAGATCCCGCGGAGACGCTCGAAGTCCCGGGCCTGGGCGACCGCGGACCGCGCACCTTGTCGCGCCAGGCGCTGGCGGCGGTGATCGAACCGCGCGTCGAGGAATTGTTCGCGCTGGTGCACCAGGTCGTGCGCGAGTCAGGATATGAAGAAGTGCTGTCGAGCGGCATCGTGCTGACCGGCGGCTGTTCGATGATGCCCGGCATGGTGGAACTGGCGGAAGATATTTTCCTCAAGCCGGCGCGCCTGGGCATGCCTGAATATAGCGGCCAGCTCGCCGATGTGGTGCGCAGTCCGCGTTATGCGACCGTGCTTGGCTTGTTGCTCGAAGCGAAAAAGCAGTATCTGCGGGGGCACATCGTGACCCGGCAAGAGGGTTCAGTAAAGGCTGTCTGGCAGCGCATGAAGGAATGGTTTTTAGGAAATTTTTAAAAAGTGTAAGTTTCAGCAACCAGCAGTTGGCAGTTGCTAGTCGTCACGTACAGTGATGCCTATCGACTGAAAACTGCATATAAAAAGAGGGATCATCATGGAAATCGATATGCTTGACAATGCAGCACTGGGTACCGTGATCAAAGTGGTTGGCGTCGGTGGCGCCGGCGGCAACGCGGTACAACACATGATTAACAAGGGTGTCAGCGGCGTCGAGTTCATCTGCGCCAACACCGACGCGCAGGCGCTGAAGCTGTCCAAGGCGCATAACGTGATCCAGATCGGCGAGACCGGTCTGGGAGCAGGCATGAAGCCGGCAATCGGCCGTCAGCTCGCCGAAGAATCGCGTTCGCGCATTGAAGATGCGCTGCGCGGCGCGCACATGGTCTTTATCGCCGCCGGCATGGGTGGCGGCACAGGTACCGGCGCGGCGCCGATCGTCGCGCAGATCGCCAAGGAGCAGGGCGCGCTGACGGTGGCCGTGGTCTCCAAGCCATTCTCGTATGAAGGCCAGAAGTGCATGGACATCGCCGACGAAGGTTTGGAGGCATTGTCGCAGCACGTCGATTCGCTGATCATCATCCTCAACGAAAAACTCGAAGAGATTTATGAAGACGACAGCATGATCGAATGGCTGCAGCACGCCGACGATGTGCTCAATAACGCAGTGGCCGGCATCGCCGAGATCATCAACGTGCCAGGCCACATCAACGTCGACTTCAACGACGTCAAGACCATCATGGGCGAGCAGGGCAAGGCGATGATGGGAACCGCGACTGCCTCCGGCGTGGATCGCGCCCGCATCGCCGCCGAGCAAGCGGTTGCCTCGCCGCTGCTGGATGGCATCGACCTGTCCGGCGCCCGTGGCGTACTGGTTAACGTCACTGCCAGCCGCAACCTGAAGGGCAAGGAAATCAAGGAAGTCATGGCCACGGTACGGGCCTTCGCCGCACCGGACGCATCGATTGCGCAAGGCATCGCGTATGACGACACCATGGGCGACGACATCCGTGTCACCGTGGTTGCCACCGGCCTGGGCCGCGCTCGCAAGTCAGTGCAACTGGTCCAAACGCCAATGCTGCGCACCGGCACCAACAATGAGCCAATGATGGCGCATGCCGGAATGACGCAGGGTCATGGTCAGGCTGCGCCTTCATTCGAAGGCTTGAAGGCGCCGGCAGTGTGGCGCCGCGAGTCCGCTTCCGAAACCGTGCGCGCGCTGGAAAAGAATGGCATGGAAACCTATGACATTCCGGCCTTCCTGCGCAAGCAGGCGGATTAAGTACCCGGCCGGAATAAATTGGGAGATGGATGTGGTCCTGGCCGAGTGCGATGCAAGGCGCCCGGGCCGCCGCAGTGCGAGCACTGCAAGGGCCGGGCAACGCCGCAGCGCGCCGGTCAGGGCCGCAGACACTCACAATTTATTTTGGACGGGTACTTAGTACGGAAGGGTTTATTGCCCGCTTGCCTGCGATTTGCAAGGATGAAATCATCCCGGTCATGCCGGGATGATTTTTTCTTGTCGTCTGCACAAAATTTCGGAACAAGGCATACTGCGAACTGTACGCTACGCCTTCATTGCGCGGCGTTTTCATTCGGCAATGCCGCTAAATTACCTACAAGGAATCCACCATGACCATTAAAGTTGGCGATCGCCTGCCAGAAGGCACTCTGTCCGAATTTATCGAATCGGCTACCGAAGGCTGCGCACTCGGCCCGAACACATTTAATGTTGCCGACATCACCAAAGGCAAGAAGATTGCCATCTTCGGCCTGCCTGGCGCATTTACCCCGACCTGCTCGGCCAAACACGTGCCGGGATACGTCGAACATTCGGCTGCCCTGAAAGCAAAAGGCGTAGATGAAATCTGGTGCATTTCAGTCAACGACGCATTTGTGATGGGTGCCTGGGGCCGTGATCAAAAGGCGACCGGCACCGTGCGCATGATGGCCGACGGCAATGCTGCGTTCAGCAAGGCATTGGGCCTGGATGCCGATTTCAGCAAAAACGGCATGGGCACACGCTCACAGCGCTACTCGATGTTGGTCGAAGACGGCGTAGTAAAACAGCTGAATGTCGAAGCTGGCGGCAAATTTGAAGTGTCGAATGCGGAAACGTTGTTGGCCCAAGTCAGCTGATTCTCGTTGGCCTGATCGAGAGTGGCGCACTTCATTCTTGAGGGCGCCATTTTTTTCGCCTTGATAATCGCATCCCGCCGCCGCATCTGGCTTACAGGTAAGTTGCTATAATTCCTGCATGTTAAAGCAACGTACGATCAAACAACTCGTCAAGACTGTCGGCGTCGGCCTGCATTCCGGCACCAAGGTGCAACTGACCCTGCGTCCGGCCGCGCCCGACACCGGGATTGTGTTTCGTCGTGTGGATCTGGAACCGGTAGTGGATTTGCTGGCATCCGCGCTCGGCGTTGGTGATACCCGCATGGCGTCAACCCTGGAAAAGGGCGCCGCCAAAGTCTCGACTGTGGAACATCTGATGTCGGCCTGTGCCGGACTCGGAATCGACAACCTCTATGTCGATGTGACTGCCGAAGAAATTCCGATCATGGACGGCTCGGCATCGTCGTTTGTTTTCCTGTTGCAACAGGCAGGCTTGCAGGAGCAGGAAGCCGCAAAAAAATTCATCCGCGTCACGAAAGCCGTTGAAGTCCGGGAAGGGCAGGGAGCGCAGGAAAAATGGGTGAAACTAGAGCCTTTCAACGGCTTCAAGCTGAAATTTTTCATTGACTTCAACCACCCGGCCGTTGATGCCACGGGACAGATTGGCGAAGTGGATTTCGGCGTCGAGTCCTATGTGAAGGAAGTGGCGCGTGCACGCACGTTCGGCTTCATGCATGATGTGGAAAACTTGCGCGGCATTGGCCTGGCGCGCGGCGGTTCGCTGGAGAATGCGATCGTGATGGATGAGTACCGCATCCTGAATCTGGATGGATTGCGTTATGAAAACGAATTCGTCCGCCACAAGATTCTCGATGCCATTGGCGACCTGTACCTGATCGGTCATCCGCTGCTGGCCAGTTACACAGCGCACAAGGCGGGTCATGGCTTGAATAACCAGTTGTTGCGCGCCTTGCTGGCACAACCGGACGCCTATGAAATTGTCAGTTTCCCGACCCTTGAATCCGCCCCGCGTGCGTATGCGCGTCAGGTCGGCCAGGAGTGGGCACTCAACTGATCCTTTTAAATTGTGTTGCGATGGCGCTGCACCAGAGCGCTGATTGCTGCCCGTAAAGCCGCATTGCGCGGCGTTTCTTCCAGCGTGGTCCCGAGGTTCGACAGCGCCGATATCGCCTGATCCGGAAATGTCAACTGCTTGATTGGCGTTGCCTTTATAACATTCTTCCCAACTTGCACTTTGAGACGGATTGCGTTAACCTGCCATCCACGTTTTAGTAAAGTGTCTTGTAGTTTTGGTAACACTTGCTTCAGCCTGGCAGCGAGTGCGGCATTGGGGATCGACAGTACCAATTGCTCCGATTCGAACTGAAGCACACCACATGCGCTGAACATGTCAGGCAGCACCGCCGCGCAGTCTTTTTGCAGCGCCATCATGCGCGACACCGTAGGCAAAAGAGAGGCCATCTTTTCATGCCCGCGCAAGAAATCCGCCGCGCCTTGCGCCGTCCGGGTTTTATTGCGGGGCGCCCGGGCACCCTGTTGGAGTGGTGAGAATGAGGAGGAGGAACGGTTCATTCTCAAACCTTATCACACCTCGTTCGTAACGGATGGGCCGAAGGAGTCAGCTTGCAAATTATTCTGCTGCACCCGCGTTTTACCCAGGCCAAGTCCCTGACTTTGACGCACAGGCACGTCGTGTTGATCCTGCTGCTTTTCCTGGGTGCAGTGGCGGTCGGCGCCATCCTGCTGCATCACTTCTCCACGCGTTACGGCGCTGACCTCCGCTCGCCTTTCCCCCCCGATCCCCGCACTTCCAGGGTCGACGACGAGACAACCAGGAAAGACCGGTACGTAAAAGAAAACCTGGCCGCGATGGCCATGAAGTTAGGCGAGATGCAGGCGCAACTGATGCGGCTCGACGCTCTCGGAGAACGGGTGCAAGGCTTGTCCGGCATCAAGCCGGAGGAGTTCAATTTCAAGGAACCGCCCGGACGCGGCGGCGCCGACGTGTCCGCCAGTACGCGCGGTTCCCATGCGCTGGACATGGCACAGTTCCAGCGGGCGCTGGATGCCCTGGCCAGGGATGTCGAATACCGTGCCGACTACATGAACGTGGTCGAAACCGCCTTGATACGCGAGAAAGTCCAGTTCAAGATGTTGCCCACGATTCAACCGGTAAATGTCAGCTACAACGCGTCCGGCTTCGGTTGGCGGATCGACCCGTTCAGCGGACGCAGCTCGTTTCACGAGGGCATAGATTTCCCGGCGCCCACCGGAACGCCGATTGTTGCCGCCGCAGGCGGTGTGGTGATAGCGGCGGAATATCATCACCAGTTTGGCAACTTGCTTGAAATTGACCATGGCAACGAGCTGGTCACCCGCTACGCGCATGCATCGAAGCTGATGGTGACGGTGGGCGACATCGTCAAACGCGGTCAGCATGTTGCGAACATCGGTTCTACCGGGCGGTCGACGGGTGCACATCTGCATTTCGAAGTGCTGGTCAAAGGCATGCAGCAAAATCCCAATAAGTTTCTGGCGGCGGGCGCCGCCCAGGCAAAACTTGCCGCGCAATTTGCCAAATAACAGGCGGATCATCCTGTCTTGACACATTCTCATTGTTTCCCGGCCGCGCACCCCAATCATATTAAAGGTCAGCGTGATAAAATCCCCGCTTTAGCCAAAGCCCGACTCGATGCAGTTCCTGTAATTTGCATGTTGTCTTTTTTCCGGCGCCTTTTTTAGAATCCAAGCATGTCATTACTGACCCAGATTTTTGGTAGCCGCAACCAGCGGTTACTCAAGCAATATCAAAAGACTGTCCGCGATATCAATGCGCTCGAGCCGGCGACGGAAAAACTGTCCGACGCCCAGCTGCAGGCGAAGACAGGCGAGTTCAGGGAGCGTATCGTCAAGGGCGATAAACTCGAGGATATCCTGCCGGAGGCGTTCGCGGTGTGCCGGGAGGCCAGCAAACGTGTGCTGAAAATGCGTCACTTCGATGTGCAGCTGGTCGGTGGCATGGCTTTGCATAATGGCAAGATTGCCGAAATGGGCACGGGCGAAGGCAAGACGCTGATGGCGACATTGCCGGCCTACCTGAATGCTTTGGCAGGCAAGGGTGTGCACATCGTGACCGTCAACGACTACCTCGCGCAACGTGATGCCGACTGGATGGGCAAGCTGTACGGCTGGCTCGGACTGACGACCGGCGTCAACCTGTCGCAAATGGACCATGACACGAAGCAGCTTGCCTACCGCGCCGATATTACCTACGGCACCAACAATGAATTCGGCTTTGATTATCTGCGCGATAACATGGTGTATGACGCCGCCGACCGGGTGCAGCGCACCCTGAGTTTTGCGATTGTCGATGAAGTCGATTCGATCCTGATCGATGAAGCCAGAACGCCGCTGATCATCTCGGGCCAGGCGGAAAATCATACTGACCTGTATCAGAAAATTAATACGGTTCCGCCCTTGCTGTCCTTGCAGATTGGCGAAGAAACGCCGGATGGCAAAGGCAAGGTCGAAGTCCCGGGTGATTACACCAAGGATGAAAAAGCCCACCAGGTATTGCTGACCGAAGCAGGCCACGAAAAAGCCGAGCAGATCCTGACCGGCATGGGACTGCTGCCGGAAGGCGCGTCGCTGTACGATGCCGCCAATATCACGCTTATCCACCATCTGTACGCCGCATTGCGCGCCCATACGCTGTATCACAAGGACCAGCATTACGTGGTGCAGAACAATGAAGTCGTGATCGTAGATGAATTCACGGGCCGGCTGATGACGGGCCGCCGCTGGTCTGACGGCCTGCATCAGGCGGTCGAGGCCAAGGAAGGTGTCCAGATCCAGAGCGAAAACCAGACGCTGGCATCGATTACGTTCCAGAATTATTTCCGCATGTACGGCAAGCTCGCCGGCATGACCGGTACGGCCGATACCGAAGCGTACGAATTCCAGGAAATCTATGGTCTTGAGACCGTGGTCATTCCACAAAACAAGCCCAACCAGCGCAAGGATCGCCAGGATCAGGTCTACAAGACGGCGCAAGAGAAATATCAGGCGATGCTGGTCGATATCCAGGATTGTTTTGAGCGCGGCCAGCCGGTACTGGTGGGTACGACCTCGATTGAGAATTCCGAGCTGTTGTCCAGCATCCTGACCAAGGCAAACCTGCCGCACAACGTGTTGAACGCAAAGCAGCACGCCCGCGAGGCGGAAATTGTCGCCCAGGCAGGCCGCCCGAAGATGATTACCATCGCCACCAACATGGCCGGTCGCGGCACCGACATCGTATTGGGCGGTAACGTCGAAAAGCAGGTCCAGCTGATCGAGGCCGACGATCAATTGGGTGACGCCGACAAGCAGCAGAAATCGCAACAACTGCGCGACGAATGGCAGTCGCTGCACGATCACGTGGTTGGGGCCGGCGGCTTGCACATCATCGGCACCGAGCGCCACGAATCGCGCCGGGTGGATAACCAGTTGCGTGGCCGTTCCGGCCGCCAGGGCGATCCGGGATCTTCGCGCTTTTATCTGTCGCTCGACGACGCCTTGCTGCGGATTTTCGCCGGCGACCGCGTGCGTGCCATCATGGACCGTCTGAAAATGCCGGAAGGCGAGCCGATTGAAGCCGGCATCGTGTCGCGCTCGATCGAATCCGCACAACGCAAGGTCGAGGCACGCAACTTCGACATCCGCAAACAACTGCTCGAATACGATGACGTCGCCAACGACCAGCGCAAAGTCATCTACCAGCAGCGCAACGAGCTGCTGGAAGCAAAGGACGTGTCCGAACTGATCGCGTCGCTGCGCCAGGGTGTCTTCAACGATCTGTTCCGCACCCATGTGCCGGAAGAGTCGGTCGAAGAGCAATGGGATATCAAGTCGCTGGAAGCGGCCTTGGCCAACGAATGGCATCTCGATGTGCCGCTGACCGCGATGCTGCAGGCTGAGCCTGACCTGCCTGAAGACGACCTTCTGGAGCGTGTGCAAAAAGCGGCCGATGCGGCTTATGACGCCAAAGTGAGCGTGGTCGGCAAGGAAAGTTTTGCCGGCTTTGAGCGCAGTGTCATGCTGCAGAGCGTAGATACGCACTGGCGCGAACACCTCGCCGCCCTTGATCATCTGCGCCAGGGTATTCACCTGCGCGGTTATGCGCAGAAAAATCCGAAGCAGGAATACAAGCGCGAAGCATTCGAATTGTTCGGGCAGATGCTTGATGCGATCAAGAATGAAGTGGTGCGGATCGTGATGACGGTACGGATCGAATCGCGTGCAGAGATCGATGCCGCGGAAGAGGAAATGGCGCAGCCGCACGTTGAAAACATGCATTACCAGCACGCCGATTTCAACGCCGAACTTGGACCGGAAGAATTGCTGGCGCCGACCGCCAGTGGCGCCGGGCGTAAACAGGCGTTGCCGGTCGACGACTTCCCAAAAGTCGGGCGCAACGATCCGTGCCCATGCGGCAGCGGCAAGAAATACAAGCAGTGCCACGGAAAATTGTCGTAACAGGTATTCCCGCGAAGACATGCGGCCATTCGTTCCAGCCCTGAATAAAATCAGGGCTGGAACCACACCTGACGCCGCCGCGCAGACATGGTCTTGCGGCCAACGCCTGTCATTAATTGAATTGATCAAGTGAGAATCCATGGCCGTTAATCTTCCCCTCCCGAACGCCGCTGATCTGACACCCGTAGCCGGCATCGAACTCGGTTACGCCGAGGCAGGCATACGCAAGCAGAACCGCAAGGACTTGCTGGTGATGCGGCTGGCGCCGACCGCGACGGTGGCCGGCGTATTTACGAAAAATCGCTTTTGCGCCGCGCCTGTGCAACTGTGCAAGGCACATCTGGAAGCCGTGCGCGTGTCCGGTTCGCCCATCCGCGCGCTGGTCATCAACACCGGCAACGCCAATGCCGGAACCGGTGAGGCCGGGCTCGCCGCAGCCAATGCCACCTGCGCGGCGCTGGCCGCCTTGCTTGATTGTGAAGCCGGCCAGATCCTGCCATTCTCGACCGGCGTCATCCTGGAACAGCTGCCAGTCGACCGTGTGATCGCCGGATTGCCAGAGGCGATCGCCAATTGCAAGACCGATAACTGGATGAGCGCCGCCGAGGCAATCATGACCACCGATACGCAGCCCAAGGCAGCCTCGCGCAGCGTCACGATCAATGGCAAGACGATTACGCTGACCGGCATCAGCAAAGGCGCCGGCATGATCAAGCCGAACATGGCGACCATGCTGGGTTATCTCGCCACCGACGCCGGCGTTGCACAACCGGTGCTTGACCACCTGGTCAAAAAAACAGCGGATAAATCCTTCAACTGCATCACCATCGACGGCGATACATCGACCAATGATTCATTCATCCTGATCGCGACCGGCACCGCCGGCGTTACCGTGTCCGCAATCGATACGCCAGAATATGCGCTGCTGGAAGAAGCAGTCATCGGCCTGTCGCAGCAGCTGGCGCAGATGATCGTGCGTGATGGCGAAGGCGCGACAAAATTCATCACGATCAAGGTGGAGGAAGGCTCCACGGTGGAAGAATGCCGCAAGATTGCGTATTCGATCGGCCATTCGCCTCTGGTAAAAACAGCCTTCTTCGCGTCCGATCCCAATCTGGGCCGTATCCTCGCCGCGATCGGTTACGCCGGCGTCGACGATCTCGACGTCACCAGGCTCAACCTGTATCTCGACGATGTGCTGGTGGCGCAAAACGGCGGGCGCAATCCGGATTACCAGGAGCAGGACGGCCAACGCGTGATGAAACAATCCGAGATCACCGTGCGTGTGACACTGGGCCGCGGTACTGCCGAAGCCACCATCTGGACCTGCGATCTGTCGCACGAGTATGTGACAATCAACGCAGACTACCGTTCGTAAATGAACAATTTTGCGGAAGCCCGCAGCCTGACAAGCGCCGACACAACATGAATCCACTCGACCAATTTCTCGTTCGTGCAGAAGCAATGCTGGAACGCCTGGAAGCCATCCTGCCGCGCGCCAATGCGGTGCCGGACTGGAGCGCAGGCATCGCTTTTCGCTGGCGCAAATCCAGCGGACGCGACAGCCGCGGCTACTTGCAGCCTGTCGCGCACATGGCGCCGATTGCCTTGTCGGACCTGCATAACATCGAGCCGCAAAAACAGCAGATTGAACAGAACACACGGCAATTCGTGCAGGGAAAATCCGCCAATAATGTATTGCTCACGGGCGCGCGCGGCACCGGCAAATCGTCGCTGATCAAGGCTTGCCTGAACAACTACGCGGAGCAAGGCTTGCGGCTGATCGAAGTCGACAAGGATGACCTTGCGGATCTGCCGGATATCGTCGACCTGATCGCTCAAAGGCCGGAACGTTTCATCATTTTTTGTGACGACCTGTCGTTCGAAGAAGGCGAGATCGGCTACAAGGCATTAAAAGTGGCGCTGGATGGCAGCATTTCCGCACAATCGGATAATGTGCTGATTTACGCAACGTCGAATCGGCGTCATCTGATGCCTGAGCGCATGTCCGACAACGCGACTTATACGCATACCGACGACGGTGACCTGCATCCCGGCGAAACCGTGGAGGAAAAAATTTCCCTCTCCGAGCGTTTTGGTTTGTGGGTGACATTCTATCCATTCAAGCAGGATGACTATCTCGATATTGCCGCCCACTGGCTTTCCCATTTCGGCTGTGATGCACAACAGATAAGCGCCGCGAGGGGAGACGCATTGCGCTGGGCTTTGCAGCGCGGTTCGCGCTCCGGACGCGTGGCCTGGCAATTCGCCAAGGATCATGCCGGGAAGATGCATGGCTGACCTGCCCAAATCCATCTGAAGGCCGGGTGCGCCAGCATGTCAACCCTTCTCCCGCTGCCGATTGATGTTGCGGTCGGCATCCTGATGAAGCCGAACGGCGACGTCCTGCTTGGACAGCGCCCCGCCGGCAAGCCCTATGCGGGTTATTGGGAGTTCCCCGGCGGGAAAGTCGAATCCGGTGAATCCATCCTCAATGCGCTCAAGCGCGAATTTGTCGAAGAGCTTGGCATCGAGGTGCTCTCTGCCGAGCCCTGGTGCGGCGTCGAGCATGTATATCCGCATGCGCATGTCCGTTTGCATTTTTATATCAGTCGCGCCTGGCGCGGCGAGCCGCAGAGCCTCGAAGGGCAGGCATTTGCCTGGCAAGGCAGCGTCGGCGTGGAGCCGCTGCTGCCCGCAACGATTCCCCTGATTGAATGGCTTGATAAACTGCGCGCCCCTGAATGATCGATGCCATTTTCGGCGGATGCGCTTCCGGGTGGGGTCCTGAGGCCTGTGCGCACGCCCGCCAAGCACGCTAAAACACCACAAAAAATGCCAATATCTTTACAAATCAGATACCTATAGGCATTATCTAATGCAGCCCCGACGTATATAGTCTGATTTTTCCAAGCAAATTTTTATGGCGGCAGTTCTTCCCCCTTCAGCATCCAGCAACACAATGTCCGGCCTTGCACGAGCGCTCGTGCAAGCCGGGCGTCTGGCCGCGCCACAGGCCGACGCGCTGAATAAAAAATCAGTTGCGGAAAAAACGCCATTCATCGATGTATTGGTGAAAGGCGGCACCATCGATTCTCGCGCGCTTGCGATGTTCTGCTCGGAGACCTACGGTTATCCGATGCTGGACTTCTCGGTATTCAACCTGCAGACCTTGCCGGACAAGGTAATCGATTCCAAGCTGATGCATGCGCAGCGGGTGGTGGTCCTGGCCAAGCGCGGCAACAAGGTGTCGGTCGCCATCTCTGATCCAACCAATACGCAGGCGCTGGACCAGATCAAGTTCAAGACCGAACTGACGGTCGAGCCCGTGATTGTCGAGCACCTGCAGCTGATGGAGTTGATCGAGAAGCTAGGGCAAAGCGCGGAACAGAATCTGAATGAATTGATCGGCGACGATCTCGATAATATCGATTTTGTCGAAGACGATCTGGTGTCACCGGCGGAGCCGGGCCTTACCACCGATATCGATGATGCGCCGGTTGTTAAATTCCTGCAGAAAATCCTGATTGACGCCATTAACCTGGGGGCGTCGGATTTGCATTTCGAACCGTTCGAAAAATTTTACCGGATCCGTTTCCGGGTCGACGGCGTGCTGCGTGAAATAGCGCAGCCGCCGCTCGCCATCAAGGAAAAGCTGGCATCGCGCATCAAGGTTATTTCCAAGCTCGACATCTCGGAAAAACGGGTGCCGCAAGACGGGCGCATGAAACTCGTGATGTCGAAAACCCGCTCCATCGATTTTCGTGTCAGCACATTGCCGACGCTGTTCGGTGAAAAAATCGTGATGCGTATTCTCGACGGCTCCCAGGCGCAGATGGGAATCGACGCGCTCGGTTACGATCCCGAACAGAAGGAAACGCTGATGAATGCGATTCAGCGTCCGTACGGAATGGTGCTGGTCACCGGTCCGACCGGATCGGGCAAGACGGTGTCGCTCTACACATTCCTGAATATCCTCAATCAGCCCGGCATCAACATTGCGACTGCCGAGGATCCGGCCGAAATCAATTTACCCGGCGTCAATCAGGTCAACATCAACGATCGCGCCGGCCTCACGTTTCCGGTCGCGTTAAAAGCCTTCCTGCGCCAGGATCCCGACATCATCATGGTGGGGGAGATACGTGACCTCGAGACTGCCGATATTGCGATCAAGGCGGCGCAGACCGGTCACATGGTGTTTTCGACCCTGCATACCAATGATGCGCCGGCAACCCTGACGCGCCTGATGAACATGGGTGTGGCGCCGTTCAACATTGCCTCGGCGGTGGTGCTGATCACCGCACAGCGGCTGGCGCGGCGCCTGTGCACATGCAAGCAAACGACCACCATTCCGGATGAAGCGCTGATTGAAGCGGGTTTCAAGGAAGAGGAACTGGACGGCTCCTGGGTGCCGTACAAGCCGGTAGGATGCGAACGCTGCACCGGTAGCGGTTATAAAGGCCGGGTCGGCATTTATCAGATCATGCCGATTAGCGAAGCGATCGAAAATATTATCCTCACCCACGGCACCGCGCTTGAAATCGAGGCGCAGGCGAAACGCGATGGCGTCAAGAACTTGCGGGAAGCCGGGCTGGTAAAAGTAAGGCAGGGTATGACCAGCCTTGAAGAAGTGCTGGGTTGTACCAACGCATAACGAAGGAGATAGCATGGCAACTGCAGCGCGCGCACGCCCGGCAACGGAATCAATCTTCGCCTGGGAGGGCAAGGACAAGGCCGGCAAGATTCTCAAGGGCGAACTCCGGGCAAGCGGTGAAGCCAGCGTCAATGTCACGCTGCGGCGGCAAGGCATCCTCGTCACCAAAGTTAAAAAGAAGACTTTCCGGGGCGGCAAAAAAGTCTCGGAAAAAGACATCGCCTTGTTCACCCGTCAGTTGGCCACGATGATGAAGGCCGGTGTGCCGCTGCTGCAGTCATTCGACATCGTCGCCAAGGGACACTCGAATCCGGCGGTATCGAAACTGATCCAGGACGTGCGCGCGGATGTGGAGACCGGCACCAGCCTGAACCAGGCTTTCCGTAAATTCCCCTTGTATTTTGATCCGCTGTTTTGCAATCTGGTTGGCGCAGGCGAGCAAGCCGGTATCCTGGAAGACTTGCTGACCCGCCTCGCGATCTACAAGGAAAAAACCCTTGCGATCAAGGGCAAGATCAAATCCGCGCTGTTTTATCCGGTATCGATTCTGGCGGTGGCCTTTATCGTGACAGCGGTGATCATGATCTGGGTGGTGCCGGCGTTCAAAAGCGTATTTGAAAGTTTTGGCGCCGGGCTGCCGGCACCGACCTTGTTCGTGATGGCGATCTCGGATTTTTTCGTCAGCTACTGGTATCTGATTTTCGGCACCGTGTTCGGCTCCATATATTTCTTTTTCCAGGCCTGGCAGCGCTCCCTGAAAATGCAACGCACGATGGATGCGCTGTTATTGAAGGCGCCGATTTTTGGCGCCGTGGTGCGCAAAGCCACGATTGCCCGCTGGACGCGGACACTGGCCACCATGTTCGCCGCTGGCGTGCCTCTGGTCGAGGCGCTGGACTCGGTCGGTGGCGCATCGGGCAATGCCGTTTATCTGGACGCCACCAAAAAAATCCAGACTGAAGTCAGCACCGGAACCAGCCTGACCACCGCAATGCAAAACTCCGGCGTCTTTCCGAACATGGTCACGCAAATGGTGTCGATCGGCGAGGAGTCCGGTTCGCTGGACCAGATGCTGGGCAAGGTGGCGGATTTCTACGAAGAGGAAGTCGACGAGGCGGTGGAATCCCTGTCGAGTCTGATGGAACCGCTGATCATGGTCATTCTTGGTGTGCTGATTGGCGGACTGGTGATTGCGATGTATCTGCCGATCTTCAAGCTTGGCGCGGTTGTATGACGTAGTTCTTTTATAGTACGAAAACGCTCTGTTGGCATCAGCAGGCAAGCCCCGCGGGTCGGTACTCGCGGGGCTTTTTAATTTCCCTCCCCGATGCCCGTAGGCATGGCTTCAAGTCCACGACCACGAGATGCTGCGCCTTCATTGATACGCCTCCAAAACCCGTCCTGCTATTTCCGCTACAAACACTTGGCCGTTTAGAAAGTTGTTGCCAAGAAAAGGAAATTGAAATATATTCTGAAATTAATGAAACACGTTCTATTTATATGACGCCAATCAATCGCAGCAAGGAATTGCAAAACCTCGACCCGATTCTGCACGCGCTGGCGATGCGGGCCGGCTGGAACAAAAAAGAGCCTTCGCTGTGGGCCGAGCCGCGTACGGCATTTCGCCCGGCGCATTGGAAATGGAGTGATGCACATCGTCATCTCGCGCACGCCGGAGACCTGATTTCCACTGAGTTGGCCGAGCGACGGAATCTGTTTCTGGTCAATCCGATCGAAGGCAACTACTACGCAACGCTGCGCACCCTGGTCAGCGCCTACCAGATGATCAAACCCGGTGAGCGGGCACGCTCGCACCGCCATTCACCAAATGCGCTGCGGCTGATTCTGGTTGCGGAGGACGATGTCTACACCGTGGTCGACGGCGAGCGCATCGACATGCAAATCAATGATGTAGTGCTGACTCCCGGCGGTGGCTGGCACGGCCATGCGAACGATGGCAAGACGGATTCCTATTGGCTCGATTTTCTCGATGTGCCCATGGTTCAGTTGCTGGAGCCAATGTTCATGGACTGGTGGCCGGAAGGCTTCCAAGAACCTACTGCCGCCAACCGCTCCGGCGACATGATCTTCCGGTGGGCGGAGGTCAGGGAGCAACTGGACCAGCTCTTGTCCGCTCCTGACGCGGCAGGTGTCGCGCGTCTGGTGCTCGATGTGCCCAGCATGCCGACGCTTGAACTCGCGATGAGCGCCATCAATGCCACAGTCCGATCGTCCCAACGGCGGGCAACAGAGAACCAGATTGTCGCCATCGTCGCCGGAGAAGGCGAGACGACGATTGGCGAGCAGACCTTCCAATGGTCGCGCGGCGATGTACTGGCGATTCCGGCATGGACTTTCCATCATCATGCCGCGTGCTCCGATGCAGTGCTGTTCAGCGTGTCCGACGCACAGATGCAAAAGCGGCTCGGCTTCTTCCGTGAATCGTCGCCAATCTCTGCAGATTCAGGAGCGCAAGCGCATGACAAATAAACCGAATGTGGATGTCGATGTGCTCGTTATCGGTGGTGGTCCGGTCGGCCTCAGTCTGGCTGGAGATATCGGATGGCGGGGCCTGCGCGCCTTGCTGGTCGAGCAAACCGACGGTGTGATCGTGCAGCCAAAGATGGATGGCGTCAATGTCCGCACGATGGAATTTTGCCGCCGCTGGGGAATTACTGGCAACGTGCGCAACTGTGGATATCCAAAAGAATATCCGCAGGATATGGTGTATCTCACTTCATTCAACGGCTATGAATTGGGCCGCGAGGAATTCGCCACGCCATCCGGCGGCAGCGAGGACGCACGTCCCGGTATCAGCCCGGAAACCCGCTTCCGCTGCCCGCAAAACCTGTTCGACCCGATCCTGATCCAATTTGCACGGAGCCAGCCGACGACGGAGCTGCGCTATCGGACCAGGCTGGTGAGTTTCGACGCCGATGTGGATAGTGTAAACGCGGTGATCGAGGATTGCGACAGCGGTGCCAGAAAAGAAGTACGGGCCCGCTATCTGGTTGGATGTGACGGCGCCGCAAGCACCGTGCGCAAACAGCTGGCCATACCGATGTCGGGATTGGGCACGCTGACCTACAGTACGAATGTACTGTTCCGATGTGCCGAGCTGCGCGAGAAAGCAAGCGTGCGGCTAGGTTACCGTTATTTATTTATTGGCCGCGAAGGCACTTGGGCAACCGTGGTTGCAATCGACGGTGGCGATATCTGGCGTTTGTCAATCATTGGAACTGCAGAGAAGGTGGACTACACGGAAGCGGATGTCCGCGCTGCGATCGAACGTGTGATCGGCAGGCCGATGGCGTTTTCCATACTGTCGATCGTGCCATGGGTGAGGCGCGAACTGGTTGCCGACCGCTTTCGCTCCGGGCCTGTCTTTATCGCCGGCGATGCGGCGCATACCACATCACCGACCGGCGGCTTCGGAATGAACATAGGCATCGCCGACGCGGTCGACCTTTCATGGAAAATCGAAGGCGTGCTGCAAGGCTGGGCGGGAGAATCGCTGCTGGATAGCTACGAGATCGAACGCCGTCCCGTTGCGTTGCGTGCGGTGCGGGAAGCGAGCGGCAATTTGCGCCGGACCCTGTCGCCGGGGCCGAACCCGCGTTTGCTTGACGAGAGTTTCGACGGCGCGTTGCAACGATATGAAGTCGGCAAGCGCTTCTCCGCCACCATGCTGCGCGAATGGTACAAGCAGGGCATCGACCTGGGTTATGAGTATGAAGGTTCGCCTGTCGTCATTCCGGATGCAGCGACCGATGATTTCCGAACAGCGCCGCCGCCGGATTCAGGCACCACGCCGCCGGACGGGTACTTGAGCGACGGACAGAGGGTGACGCCAACGATGCTGCGCGAATGGCAGCGCCTGGGTACGCATGTCGCACTCGGTCAGAAGCTCGACCTACCATGGGAAGAGATCCCGGCGCAGCAAGTGATGCTGTACAAGCAGTCGTCCCGGCCCGGCGCCCGCGCACCTCACGTGAGGCTCGAGGACGGCAGTTCAACGCTCGACTGGTTCGGCCGCGGCTTCGTTATCGTGCATGCGGCCGGCAGCGCCGAGGAGGCGAATAATTTTGCGGTCGCGGCCCGAGCGCTGGAAATACCGTTGCAATTGCGCGCGAGCGAACTGCCCGTCGTGCGCGAGCTTTACATCGCGCCACTGGTGCTGGTGCGCCCCGACGGTCATGTCGCTTGGCGAGGCAGCACGGCCGACATGGCGTCGGCGCAGGCAATTCTGCGGCGGGTGACCGGCATCGCCAGCGGGGAGGCGGCATGAGCGACGACCTCGAAGTCCGCACCGTGGCCGCGGTGGAGCGCGCATTTGCGATTCTCGAAGCATTCAACCAGGACGACATAACCTTGTCGCTCGCCGAGCTGGCCGAACGGACTGGGCTGTATAAGAGCACGATTCTGCGGCTGATCCAGACGCTGGAGCGGGTTGGCTATATCGGCCGCACGGCCGGCGGCGACTATCACATCGGACCACGGCCATTGCGGCTCGGCCGTCTGTATCAGCGCGCAGTCAGT
The DNA here is from genome assembly GCA_040387375.1 of Pseudomonadota bacterium. Lineage (GTDB taxonomy): Bacteria > Pseudomonadota > Gammaproteobacteria > Burkholderiales > Burkholderiaceae_D > JAZKDW01. The sequence continues at coordinate 110,932 of JAZKDW010000004.1, read as the reverse complement.
AAGGAAGACGTGATCATGCCCGCCTTGCAGCGGCTGGTCGAGGTGACCACCGAAAGCGCAGGTTTTCACGTGCGCTTCAACGATCGCCGGCTATGCCTTTACCGGGTCGATTCACAGCAACCACTGCGTGACCATTTCAAGCCGGGCGACGAGCTGCCGCTCGGGCGCGGCGCGGCGGGCGTGGTGCTGTCGGCATTTACCGAGCCCGATGACGCGCGATTCGCGGATGTCCGGCAGGACATGGTCGCCGTGTCACGCGGCACCTTGTGGCCGGACATGGGGGGCGTCGCCGCACCCGTATTCAACGCGGATGGAAAGCTCGAGGGCGCATTGACCGTTAGCGGTCCGGCGACCCGCTTCGACGATGCAGCCGTCGCTCAGTTCAAGCCCATCCTGCTGAGCAGCGCGCGCGATGTGACGGCTGCACTGGGCGGGGATATATCCATGTTCGAGCGGGCGCTGGGCAAGCCGCGTTAATTCAATCCGGAACGGCAGCAGGCTGGACCGTGGTCAATTACATATAAGGAACAGCAAGTGAAACTAATAAGATATAACGGTGGACGCATCGGCCTGGTGAAAGAAGACCTGGTATATGACATCAGTGAGGTCATTGGCGCCGGCAGCGGACAATGGCCGCCGGTCGAGATGAATCGCCTGATTCGCGACTTCGCCACGTTGGGACCCGCAATCGAACGCGCATCCGCAACCGCCATTCCGGTGCCATTCGCCTCGGTCCATCTCGAGACGCCGGTTCCGTGGCCAAACAAGCTGATGGCGTACCCGGTCAACTACCATGACCACGCAACCGAAATGTCTTCGATTGGATTTGCCAATATCAAAGGCTATTTCCTGAAATCCAGTTCGTCCCTGGTTGGCGCAAGTGACAGTATCGTGCTGCCCAATCTTCCTGAGCGCAGCGTGCATCACGAATGCGAACTTGGCCTCATCATCGGCAAGGAGTGCCGCGGCGTCAGCGTCGAGGATGCGATGGATGTCGTCTTTGGTTACGCATGCCTGATGGACATCACGATACGCGGCAACGAAGAACGGGTAATGCGCAAGTCGTACGATACATTCACGCCAGTCGGACCATGGATCGTTACGGCCGACGAGGTGAGCGACCCGAAAAACCTGCGCATGCGCCTGTGGGTCAATCACGAGCTGCGTCAGGATGCAAATACCCGCGATCTGATCGTTGGCTTGCCGGAAATGGTGTCGCTGGCGTCGTCCGCCTCGACGCTTTATCCCGGCGACATCATCGCAACAGGCACGCCCGCGGGCGTTGGCCCGATCGTGGCCGGCGACAGGGTGAGGATCGAGATCGAAAGTGTGGGCTGCATGACCCTGCCGGTCGTGCAGGGCACGCTGGGCAGCAATTTTGTATTCAGCCGTCCGCTCTAACGACCGCCTTTTAGTCATGCATAGCCGCGTATCTCCGGCACCTTCCGGATGCGCATGTCGCTAAAACCGCCGCCGACGGCGGGAACCGTGGACGAGACGATGGCAGAGAAACGATTTGAATGTGATGTGGCGGTCATTGGGGGCGGTATTGCCGGCATGGTGACAGCGGTGCGCGCCGCGCACGCCGGCCGCAGCGTGCGGGTATTCGAGAAGTCCAGCGATGACCGCTACCTGTGCAACTCACGCATCACGGCTGGCGTGTTTCATTGCGCCCTCAGCAGCATCCGCAGCGAACCGCAGGCGCTGGAAGACAAGATCATCGAGGTGACCGATGGCACGGCCAGCCCTGCGCTGGCGCGCGCCGTGGCCACCGATGCGCTGCGCGCAGTGCGCTGGCTGCAGGCCCAGGGAATACGTTTCATCAGCGGCACCGAGAGCTATCACGACTTCACGCTGTCGCCGCCGACGATCACTCCGCAGGGCAGGCAGTGGGAAGGGCGGGGCGGTGATGTGCTCCTGCGCACCCTGGAAGCAAACCTCAAGCGTGCCGGCGGAAGTGTCGAGCGCGGCATGTCCGTGCGACATCTGAATGTTGGCGAAGGCCGCTGCCTGGGATTGTCAGGCGTGGATGCAGCGGGCGCCGCGTTTGCGGTTGTTGCGGAATCGATCGTGATCGCTGACGGCGGATTTCAGGCAGATCCGGATGCGTTGCGCGAAGCAATCACGCCGGCACCTGAAAAAATCTTCCAGCGTAATGCGCGCAGCGGAACCGGCGACGGCTTGCGAATGGCGCGCGCCGCCGGCGCCGCGATATCGGACTTGCAGGGTTTTTATGGTCATCTGCTGTCAATCGATGCATTTCACAATGAAACATTGTGGCCATACGGCTGGCTGGATTTTGTCGCCGCAGCCGGAATACTGGTCGGCCGTGATGGCGTTCGCTTCTGCGACGAAGGTCTGGGCGGCGTGCATATGGCTAACCGGATCGCCGCGCTGGAGGATCCGCTTTCCTGTTTCGTGATCGCGGACCACACCATATGGGAAACCCGCGGCCGCTTCAATCTGTTGCCGCCCAATCCGCGGCTACTGGAAGCCGGGGGCAGCGTTTTCAAGGCGCACACGCTGCCGGAACTAGCGGCCGCCGCCGGCATCGATGCGGACGGCCTGGTCGCGCAGATTGCCAGATATAACGAGGCGGTCACGAATTCGTCAACGCAGGGGTTGGACCCTGTTCGCTCGGCAAACAAATTTGCGCCTCATCCGATCGTCGACGCGCAGTACTACGCTTTTCCGGTCTGCGCGGGCATCACCTACACGATGGGCGGCATCGCGATCGACGACCGAAGCCGCGTGCTGGATACGAAGGGTAATGCAATCGCAGGACTTTACGCGGTGGGCGCAACTACCGGAGGGCTGGAAGGTGGTGCGCGAACCGGTTACGTGGGCGGATTGATCAAGTCGGCAGTCACCGGTTTGCGCGCCGCCGAAACAATTGCCGCGTCCGCTTGACGGCGCGGCGACAGACGCCGGTCAGAACCGGTCCAGATAAATCATGAGGAGATAAACGTGAATAATAATATGATATTGAATGCAATACAGGCAGGCGCGTTGCCGCCTTCCCGGAGCGGCGCTGGCGGGATGAAGCTATTGCGGCGTGTGTTGGCCTTACTGCCTGCCCTGGTGCCGCTGGCTTGCGTCATGCCAAGTACTGCGGCGGCAGCTGACTGGCCGACCAAGCCGATCCGTCTGATTGTCCCCTATCAGCCAGGAGGTGGAACCGACATCGTCGGGCGCATGCTCGCTCAAAAGCTCGGTGTCGCGCTCAAACAGAGCGTCGTCGTTGAAAACAAGCCGGGGGCCGGTGGCATGATCGGGGTTGATATCGTGGCCAAGGCGGCGCCCGACGGTCATACAATCCTGATCGATGCGCCGGGGATCGTGATGAATCCCAGTCTCTACAAGAAAGTGCCGTATGACGTCGGGCGCGATTTCCAGCCGGTGTCGCAACTGATATCGCTGCCGTTTGTCGTCGTTGCCAACCCCAAACTCCCCGTCGCCAATATCGGCGAACTGGTGCAGCATGCGAAAAAAAATGCGAAAGGCGTCAACGTTGCGACCGCCGGTCCGTCGACGCAGCTGGTTGGCGAGCTGTTCAAGCTCACCACCGAAACCAACATGATGTTCATTCCCTACAAAGGCAGCGCGCCCGCCAGCCTGTCCGTGCTGGCGGGAGAGACTGACCTGATGTTCAGCGATGCGCCATCGGTTTCCCAGCATATTGCCAGCGGCCGGCTAAAAGCGCTTGCAGTCACCGGCAGCAAACGCGTGGCGCTGATGCCCGATGTGCCGACGGCATACGAAGGCGGCTTGCCGACCTTCAATGTGTCGTCATGGTACGGCATATTTGCGCCAATCGGCACGCCGCCGGATGTTGTCGCACGTCTCAATGAGGAAATCAATCGCGCGCTCGCTTCCCCCGATGTGATCGCAAAACTCGCCCAGATGGGCGCGGAAACCACGCCGGGGACGCCGAACGCATTCGGACAATTCTTCCGTTCCGAAATCGCGCGCTGGAAAGACGTGATCGTCCGCGCCAAGATTCCACTGATGGATTAAGCGCGAAACCATGGATAGCCAATACAGCGAATACAAACCGCCTTCCTATCCGGTGGTCGCCTTCCTGGTTCGGCACGGCATCCTCCTGTCGATCCTCGCCGGCGTCTTGCCCATCCTCGCCGGCGTGTATTTCATGCTGAGCGCCGGCAGTGTCATTGCGCTATGCGCGGGCGTGGCCGGTGGTTTTTTTGCCGGCGGGCTGATGCTCAGTTATATCGAAGTGTTACGCATCGTCTCCGATACGCTGATACCAAAATGAACCTGAATCCGCACCGTCCCCAATTTCCTGAAGTGCCCTGACATGAACATAGATTTGATTGTTGTCGGATCCGGCCTTGCCGCGCACCGCGCCGCCCTGGTCGCCATCGAATACGGAGCATCTGTCCTGATGCTCGAAAAAATGCCATCCATCGGCGGCAGCACCGTCATGAGCGGCGGATCGTTCGCATTCGCAGGCACCGACCTGCAGCGTGCCGCGGACATCGACGACGATGCGGATCGCCTGCGACGCGATCTGCTGGCCGTCGGCGGCGGCGAGAGCGATCCCGCTTTGGTCGATCGATATGTCGAAGGGCAGCTGGACGAATACCGGTTTCTGCTCGCCGCCGGCGCTCATTTCGGGCCAGTGCAGATTTCTTCCGGCCAGTCGGTGCCGCGAAGCCATCCGGCCCATCCACGCACTGTGCTCAATCTGTTGCACGCGAAGTTAATCGCGTCCGCCGGAGCGATAGTGTGGCTCGAAGCCCGAGCGATGCGATTGCGCCGCAGCGATCCGGACGGCCCCATTGACGAAGTGCTAGTTGAGCGCGACGGAGCACAATCGGTGGTACGTGCCAACCATGGCGTCATACTGGCGACCGGCGGATTTTCACGCGGCGAGGATCTGCTCAAGCTTTTTGTGCCAACGATACGCGCTGCGCTACGCGCCGGCGGGCCAGGCAATGAAGGAGACGGCATCAAGATGGCGTGGGAGCATGGCGCCGGATTCGCTGACCTCGGATTTGTCAAGGGCACGTTCGGCAGTTACCTCGAAGTCGATCCGGTGGAGCCACACACGACGCTGCTTCCGGTCTACCGCGGTGCGATCGCCGTGAATCTGTCGGGTCAGCGCTTTGTCAATGAATCGAAGTCATACAAGACGCTGGGCGCTGCCTGCCTGTTGCAGGCGGACGCGCGCGCTTTCCAGATTTTCGATCAGCACGTCATTGCGCAGTCGGTGGATGGCGTGCCGTCGTTTGACTTCGCCGCTGCGCTCCGCAAGCAACGCATTTTCTCGGCGCCTTCGATCGGCGAGCTTGCCGCGCTGATCGGCATCGACCCCGGCACGCTGGAGCAAACGGTATCCGACTACAACGCCGACACCCGGACCGGTCGTGACCGCAAGTTCGGGCGCCAGGCGCTGGCCCACGAGTATGGTGCGATCGTGCCGATCGAACACGGGCCGTTCTATGCCTATCCATGCACCACCTCTATCAATTCAACTTACGCGGGCCTGCGCGTGCGCGACGATATGGCGGTATTAAATGTATGGGGAGAAGCATTGCCCGGTTTATACGCGGCGGGTGAGGTCATCGGCGGTTTTCACGGCGAGGCTTACATGACCGGTTCGTCACTGGTCAAGGCCTTGGTATTCGGGCGTATCGCCGCCGAATCCGTGCTGGCTCGGATGGGACTCTCGCGATGAATATCACGGCGGGCGGAAAGGAGCACGATATCGTGATCGTCGGTGCAGGTGGCGCCGGCATGGCCGCTGCGATCGAGGCTGCCCGTTCCGGCATGGACGTGCTGCTGGTCGAGAAGGCGCCGCAGGCCGGCGGCACAACCGCATGGTCAGTCGGGTCTTACACCACGAGCGGCACGGAACATCAGCGCCGCGCCGGTATCGAGGACAGCAGCGAGGCCCATTTCGAAGACATGGGCTTGTTCAACAGCCGTGTCGCCGCCACTGACAATCTGGCGTTGCGCCGATTATTGACCGAGGAGGCGCCGGCGACCTTCCGATGGCTGACCGATCTGGGCGTTACCTTCATCGGTCCCAACCTGGAGCCGCCGCATCGCGTGGCCCGCATGCATAATGTGATTCCCAATGCAGGGGCATTTCCCTATTTCCTGCTCAAGGAATGCAGCCGGCTTGGCGTGACGATCGAATGCGGACGGGAGCTCGTCGATCTGCTGTTCACCGATGGGCGCGTTAGCGGCGTTGTCGTGTCGGACGGGAGTGCGGGAGAGACGCGGCATGCACGCCATGCGGTGATTCTTGCCACTGGCGATTTTGCCGCCAATGCGCGGATCAAGGCGCGTTTTTTCGGGCCGGAGGTGCGGGATGCCGAGCCGGTCAATCCGCTGGCAACCGGGGAGGGCATCGAAGTGGCTGAGCGGTACGGCGCAACCATCGTCAATGGCCATCATGCAAACGCGCCGCGGATGCGCTTTGTTCCTGCGCCATCGAACTGGATGCAGCGGATACCGCCGGCAAGAGTGCTGGCGCGCATGATAGGCTGGGGCCTTGAACGGCTGCCGCACCAATTGATGCGGCCAGTCGTGATGCGCTTTCTTACCACCGCGCTCGGTCCTGAACCGACTCTGTTCAGATGCGGCGCGGTGCTAGTCGACAAGCGGGGCGCGGCGGTCGAACTGGAGCTTGGCCATATCGCCCGGCATCTGCCGGCCACCGACGGCAATATCGGCTATATCGTATTTGACGGGCGGGTGGCATCCCAACTGGAAACGTGGCCCAACTTCGTGTCGACCGCGCCCGGCGTTGCGTATGCCTATCTGCGTGATTATCTCTCCGCGCGCAAGGACATCTGCAGCGTTGCCAACACCATTGAAGACCTGGCCCGAAAGATCGGCGCCAACGCCGGCGAATTGCGACGCTCGCTGGCTTTGGCCACGCTACCCGATGGCATGAACGGTCCGGCGACCGCGCCTTATTATGCGCTTGGCCCCGTACGGGGCTATGTCACAATTACCGAAGGCGGATTGGCGGTGAATGAGCGGCTTCAGGTGAGCGGAGCCGCGGGCGAGCCAGTACCCGGCCTGTATGCCGCGGGCTCATGCGGGCAGGGCGGCATGCTGCTCGAAGGTCACGGTCATCATATTGCCTGGGCTTTCGTTTCCGGCAGGCTGGCAGCGCGTGCGGTCCTGCGCGCCGCGCAGGAAGCACCCACCGACAGGGGAGCCGTATGAAATGGGACGAGGAAGTCGACCTGCTTGTCTGCGGCAGCGGTGCGGCCGGGCTGACCGCTGCACTGGTCGGCGCGCACGAGGGATTGTCGGTGATGTTGTGCGAAAAATCGTCTCTGATCGGTGGCACGACCGCCACCTCGGGCGGCACATTGTGGATTCCCGGGGCGCCTCCTATCGTTCGCGCCGGCAGAGCGGAACCAGTCGAAAACGTGCGTCATTATCTGCATGGAGAACTGGGCGCCCGTCTGCGCAGCGACTACCTGGAGGCTTTCCTGGCAGCGGGGCCGGCTGCGATCGCCTACCTCGAACAGCATACCGATGTGAAATTCCAGCATGCGCAGAATCCCGATTATCATGCCGATGCGCCGGGCGGCTCCGCCTATGGGAGAAACATTGCGGTGCTGCCTTTCGACGGCCGTCAGCTTGGCAAGGACTTCGCGCTGCTGCGCCCGCCGCGTCCGGTATTCATGGTGTTAGGCGGAATGATGGTGGGGCGGCGGGAAATTCCCATGTTGTTAAGGCCGTTCGCATCATGGACGGCGTTTCGCCAGACCACCTCATCCATTGCGAAGCATGTCTGGTCGCGACTGCGCTATCCGCGTGGTACGCGGCTTCTCATAGGTAACGCGCTGGTGGCGCGTTTTCTGTTCAGTCTGGGCAAGACGAAGGTCAAGCTCGCGGTCGATAGTCCGCTGATCAGGCTGGTCCGGGAAGACGACCGGCCCGATGCCGCAGTGATCGGCGCCATCGTGGGCGGCAAGGATGGCCAGCGCGCGGTGCGTGCGCGGCGCGCCGTGGTGCTGGCGACCGGGGGTATCGCGCATGATCGCGGATTGCGAAGCGAACTGATGAACGGGTTTCCGCACGAGTATTCGATGACCTACGAGGGGAACACCGGCGACGGCATGAAGGCGGCAAGGGCAGTTGGAGCGCATACCGACGACCAGGTTGAAAGCCCGGCGTTCTGGTCACCTGCTTCGGTGATGAAAAACCGGGATGGAAGCGAAACGCTTTGGATCCATGGTCACATGGACCGCGGCAAGCCCGGTCTGATCGCAGTCAACAAATCCGGAAAGCGCTTCGTCAACGAGGCCGATTCATATCATGATTTCGTGATGGCCATGTTCAATGCGAATCGGGAAGCGCCGACGATTCCCGCATGGCTGATCTGCGATCATCGTTTCATACGGCGCTACGGATTGGGCCTGATCCGCCCGGTCGTTGGCCGCCTGAGTCGCTATATTGCCGCTGGCTATCTGCATCGTGCCGACACGCTGGACGCGCTCGCCCGCAGCATCGGCATCGATCCGGCCGGCTTCGCGCTCACGATCGAACAACATAATCGTGATGCCAAAACCGGAGTCGACACAGCTTTTGGGCGAGGCAATGCCGTGCTTAACCAATTTAATGGCGATCCCGAATGTGCGCCTAATCCGTGCATGGCGCCCATGGAAAGCGGACCATACTATGCAGTCACCATTTATCCGTGTTCGATCGGAACGACGGTCGGCTTGTTTACCGATTGTGATGCACGTGTGCTTGACCGCGCCGGGCAGGCGATCAACGGCTTGTATGCATGCGGTAACGACATGGGTTCCGTGATGCGCGGCATGTATCCCGGGCCGGGCGTGACGCTCGGCCCGGCCGTGACCTTCGCCTATCGGGCAGTCATGAATATTGTTGGCAAGCCGCCGTCCTGACATGGGGCAGGTGCCGAGGATGATTTCAGACCGGCGTCAGAAGCGCTTGATTTGCATGCGCACGATATCAATGCGCTGTCGGATGGTGCGCGGCGGTCCGTGCCAGCCTCCAGCACAGCGCGCTCAATAGCAGTCCGCCAAGAACCCCGCAGGCCAGTTTGAACGCGCTGTCGAACAGCAGGGGCGCCACCAGGCCGGACACCACTGCGAAGGTCAGCATCTGCACAAACGACTGCATCGATGCGGCAAGACCCCGGTTGTCCGGAAACAGTTCCAGCGCGAGGACCGACACGGGCGACATGATCAGCGCCAGGCCGAACGCATACAGCATCAGCGGCAGAACGGCCCACGGCACGGTCGCGGTGAACAGATAGTTGTAGCTGACGCTCGCAAGCGTCGCCACTGCCATGACCGCATAACCGATCCAGATCATTTTCCCCGGCGCGATCCGCGCTGCATATTTGGCTGCCACCGCGGATCCGATCACCAGGCCGCTGATGAGTGGAATGAACAGCCAGCCAAATGCGGTTTCCGGCAAATGCAGGATGTTCATTACAAAATTGGCTGCCGATCCGATGTACAGCGCGAAGCCGCTGAAGGCGGTGCCGAGCGCGAGCGCCATTAACACGAATTGCGGATGCCGCAAGACCTTCCAGTAATTCCGGGCTATCGGCAAAATATGAAACGGGTGGCGCGACTGCGCCGGCAAACTCTCGGGCAGGGCCCGGTAGCTGGCAACAAACATCAGCAGGCCAAAGGCGCTGAGAAAAATGAAAGTGGAGCGCCATCCGAAAGCGACATGCAGCCATCCGCCGAGGATCGGTGCGATCGCTGGCGCGAGGCCGAATACCATCATGATGTGCGACACCATGCGTTGTGCTTCGGCGCCGGAAAAGCGATCCTGCACAATCGCCCGCCCTATCACCGAGCCGGCGCCGGCCGACAGGCCTTGCAACGCGCGGCACACCAGCAGCCAGCCAAAACTCGGCGCAAAGGCGGCGCCGGCGGAGGCCAGCGTATACACGATCAGCGCGACGAGAATCACGGGCCGGCGCCCGAACGAATCGGACAAGGTGCCATAAAACAGCATCATGAAAGCGAAGGTGAACAGAAACACGCTCAAGGTTTGCTGTACCAGCAAGGGGCTGACACCGAAGTCCTGGCCGATGGCGGGAAACGATGGCAGATAGGTGTCGATCGCGAGCGGGCCAACCATGGACAGGCCGGCCAGGATCAGTGTCAGAAGCTTATGCATTTACCAATGTCAGGTAACGATGATGGAAGAGGCGGACGGCAGACGGCGGAAATAGTACCACGTGCGCTGATGGAGGCTTGAAGCCGGAGGCAATCATACCTGGCGCAGGCAGGAATGATGTTTGACTGCCTGGCAAATCAGTCCAGCCGCGCCATGTTGATCGCCGGCCGGACGTCTGGTCCTTCAATTACGCGGCACTGGACATCTTCACTGCCGGATCCGTCGAATAGTCTGCCAGTAGCTGTTCCTTTTTCACGCGGGCTTCGGCAATCGCCTTTTCCTTCACGTGGCCGAAGCCGCGGATTTTTTCCGGCAGACTGGCCAGACCGATCGCCGCCGCCAGGTTGTCGCGGTTCAGGCCGGCGCTGACCATCTGCATCGTCGAACGATATTCCTCGATCAACTGGCGTTCAGTCTTTCGCTCCTGGGTGTAACCGAAAATATCCAGTTTCGTTCCACGCAGTTTTTTCATCCTCGCCAGCAGCCGGAAAGCCTGCCATACCCAGCTGCCGTACTGCGCCTTGACCAGATGGCCTTTGCCGTCCTTCTTTGAAAAAAGCGGTGGCGCCAGATTGAATTTCAGCGTGAAATCACCTTCGAACTGATCGTTCAACTGCTGTTCAAACCGGCCGCTGGTGTACAGGCGCGCCACTTCATACTCATCCTTGTATGCCATCAGCTTGAAATAGTTTTTCGCCACCGCCGATGCCAGGCGGGACCCTGCGCCTAGCTGCGCTTCGGCACTGCGCACCTGGTCGACCAGCATCCGGTACGTCGCCGCATAACCCTGGTCCTGGTAGTCGGCAAGGAACGCAACGCGGCGTTCTATCAGGGTGTCCAGACTTTGCGGCATCTGAATCAGCACAGCCTTTGCCGGCAGTGCGATGTTTTCGACCAGTTTGAAATCAACGGCGGCGCGGCGCCCCCATGAAAAACTTTTCTTGTTCGATTCGACCGCGACGCCGTTCAATTCGATCGCCCGCAGCAGGGCTGCCTCGGTCAGCGGAATGCCCCCTTTTTGATAAGCGTATCCAAGCATGAACAGGTTGGCCGCGATCGCATCCCCCATCAGGCCGGTCGCCAGCCTGGTGGCATCGATGAAATCGGCCTTCTGATCTACCGATTCATTGATCAGTGCGCGCACATCGCCGGATGGATACTGCCAGTCCGGATTTTTCGTGAACTCGCCGGGCGGCTGTTCGTGGGTATTGACCACTACCCGGGTGCGGCCGGCGCGCATCTTGGACATGGCGTCATAAGAGCCGGTCGACAGCATGTCGCATCCTAAAATGAAATCCGCCTCGCCGGTGGCAATACGCACTGCGCGAATCGTGCCGCGCGTGCTGGCAATGCGGATATGCGAGGTGACCGAGCCGTTCTTCTGCGACATCCCGGTCATGTCGAGCACCGTGACGTCCTTGCGTTCCAGGTGAGCCGCCATGCCAATCAGCGCGCCGATGGTGATCACGCCGGTACCGCCGATGCCGTTGATCAGGATATTGAAGGGCTGGTCGCAGGCCGGCAGCTGCGGCTCCGGCACAGGGCCAAAATCGTGGTCCTGCGCGGCGCTGGCCTTTGGCTTTTTCAGCTTGCCGCCTTCGACGGTGACAAAGCTGGGGCAGAAACCCTTGAGGCACGAATAATCCTTGTTGCAGGAAGACTGGTCGATGGCGCGCTTGCGGCCGAATTCGGTTTCCAGCGGCATGAGCGAGGTGCAGTTCGACTGCACGCCGCAATCGCCGCAGCCCTCGCATACCGCCTCGTTGATGAACAGGCGCTGGTCGGGATCGGGGTATTCCTTTTTCTTGCGGCGGCGGCGTTTTTCGGCGGCGCAGGTCTGGTCATAAATCAGCACCGAGGCGCCGGCAAATTCGCGCAGTTCACGCTGCACCGCGTCCATCTCGGCGCGATCATGCAGGCTCACGCACGCCGGCAAACCGGCGCGATCGGTGTAGCGCCCGAGGTCTTCGGTGACAAGCGCGATGCGCCGGACACCTTCTGCCGCCATTTGCTGCGCAATCATCGGTACCGAGGTAATGCCGTCCACCGGCTGGCCGCCGGTCATGGCAACCGCATCGTTGTAGAGAATCTTGTAGGTGATGTTGACCTTCGCCGCGATCGCTGCGCGGATCGCCAGCGAGCCGGAATGGAAATAGGTGCCATCACCGAGGTTGGCGAACACATGCTGCACTTCGGAGAACGGCGCCTGGCCTATCCATGGCGCACCTTCACCACCCATGTGTGTGGTGGTTTTATTGTATTCGGGATAAATCGCAGTCGCCATCACATGGCAGCCGATGCCCGCCAGCGCAAAACTGCCTTCCGGGACTTTGGTCGACGTATTGTGCGGGCAGCCGGAACAATAATAGGCCGGCCGCGCCGGTGTACCTACGGCACGGGCGAGCACCACGTCCTTCGCCTCGAGGAAGGCCAGCCGGGCGCGGATCAGATCGCTGGTGTGAAAACGTGCGATCCGGCTGGCGATCACGCGCGCAATCTGCGCCACGGAAAAGTCAGCCTTGGACGTCAGCAGCCATTCTCCGCGCGGCGCCACCCACTCGCCTTTTTCGTCGAACTTGCCGATCACCCGCGGCCGCACCGCATCATCCCAGTTGTATAACTGTTCCTTCAACTGATACTCGACGATCTGGCGCTTCTCTTCGACCACCAGGATTTCATCCAGTCCCTTGGCAAACTCGCGTACGCGATCGGGCTCCAGCGGCCACGGCATCGCCACCTTGAACAGGCGTATGCCGATGTCGGCCGCCATGGTCTCGTTGATCCCCAGTTCAGCCATTGCCTCCAGCACGTCGAGGTAGGATTTGCCGGAGGCGATGATGCCGAGCCGCGCCTGCGGGCTGTCGACGGTGATGTGATTGAGGCGGTTCAGGCGCGCGTAGGCCAGCGCCGCGTAGATCTTATAATCCTGCATCAGCGCTTCCTGCTTGCGCGCCTGCAATCCCAGCGTGTCGGTGGACAGCCGCGCGTTCAGGCCGCCTGCCGGCATCACGAAGTCTTCGGGCAACCTGATTTGCACACGGAAAGGGTTGGCATCCACGGAGGCGGTCGATTCGACCGTATCGGCGAGCGCCTTGAATCCCACCGCGCAGCCGGAAAAGCGCGACATGGCCCAGCCGTGCAATCCCAGGTCCAGATATTCCTGGACATTGCTGGGGTAGAGCATTGGAATCATGGCGGCGGAAAACAGATGGTCGGACTGGTGCGGCAGCGTCGACGAGTAGGCGCCGTGATCGTCGCCTGCGACCAGCAGCACACCGCCATGTGTGGCGGTGCCGGCATGGTTCATGTGCTTGAAGACGTCGCCGCAGCGGTCGACGCCCGGCCCCTTGCCGTACCACATGGAAAACACGCCGTCGTATTTCGAGGGGCCGATCAGGTCAACTTGCTGCGTGCCCCAGACGGCGGTTGCCGCCATGTCTTCATTGGTGCCGGGGTTGAACCTGACGTGATGGCGATCCAGATGTTTCTGGGCTTTCCACAGGGCTTCGTCCAGTCCGCCCAGCGGCGATCCGCGGTAGCCTGAAATGAAGCCGGCCGTATTGAGTCCGGCCGCCAGATCGCGTTGACGCTGCAGCAGCGGCAGGCGCACCAGGGCCTGGATGCCCGACAGCAGGATGCTGCCTGACCACTGCGTGTATTTATCGTCCAGCTGTACGGGGGCAAGTGGTGTTGCGGGGAGCGATAGGGCGTCGCACAAATCAGCAGAGTCGGTCGTCGATTGATCCGGCATGGTGTTCTCCAAAATTTTGATTCAGATTCGTCTGGCGGTAATGCACCGGATAAGGCGCTGTCTTACCAGACTACGTGACCGCGGTAACGGCCTTGCACACATCTATTACGTCCGACATTCTGCTGGATTGAAGAATAAGGTGATTATCCAAAATCAGGAAATATGGATTCAGGATAGGGCCATAAGAAAAAACGATGGGGCGGCAAATCCGCAGTCAAATCCGTTACATCATGCCCACACGGCCTGCATCGAAGGCCGCTGGCTGAATGAGGCAAACCACTGCCCCGTCAGTGGGTACCGTTCCCGCCAATTGACGTCCGCGAAGCGCAAATCAAGATACCAGAGGGCACAGCCTATCGTTAGCGCGCCGATATCGACGCGGTCTTTCAGCAGTTGCGGCGCCGCCTCCAGATACGCGAGGGCCGTTTCCACCTTATCCAGCTGCGCGGCCCGCCAGTCGCTCCAGCGCAGGGCCTCGGGGCGGGCGACATCCTCATACCGCGCCAGCAGGCAGGCGTCGAGCATGCCGTCGCCCAGTGCCTCGAGTGTCAGGGTCTGCCACCTGGCCTTGCCCGAGCGAGGGTGCAAAGTTCCGCCAGCCAGATCGTCAAGGTACTCGCAGATCACACGGCTGTCGTAAAGCACCTGGCCGTCATCGGTGAAAAAAGTGGGCACCTTGCCAAGCGGATTTTCCGCAATGATCTGCTGGTCGCGCTGGACCGGGTGTGCACTGGACGGCAGCAGTTCAATGCTGCCATTCAGCCCCAGTTCATGGGCAGTCACCAGGCATTTGCGGACATAGGGTGAAAAAGGGGAAAAGTAGATTTTCATGGTTTATGTCAGTCGTCGTTGTATGGCGGGTCGGGTTGTTGTTGCTGTTAAATATACAGGCCCAACACGCTGTATGAATAATCCGAGCGATCCCGCTGCGGCAGAATCTCGCGCGCCTCAGGGTTATTTTTCTGCATTACGCTGGAAAATCGGGAATCGCCGGGCGGTGTCTGGTATTCGTCAGTGCGGGTCCAGTCCCTGATCGACTGGCGATGGCGGATTGCCCATCTACCATCCAGATATTCGAAATTGTCGACGTACCGCCCCAGTCCACGGTAGTCAAAGACACGGCCATCTTTCGGGATCCGCAGAGTGACTGACCAATAGGTTTCCACGCCAGCGGCATCGCCATTCAACGATATCAGGCAGTTTCCTATCATGTGATGGGTAGATATCATCGCTGCGTGCGTGGGCCACAGCCAATCAATAAAACCTTCGGCCGAGCCGGCATACAGCGGAGCGTGGTTGTCTGTTCCGCCGGTATGCCAACATGACAATGCAAGTTCCCTGTCCATGCGGTCCATCGCACGGCAATACATGTTCAGCACGTCCATGATGGCCGATTTGTCTTCTGATGCATCACGTTTTTGCAAAGTCATTTCCACAGTCCTTGAAAGTCAGGATGCGTTCGATAGGGGTGGGACAGCTTTTACGAAATGACTATAGAGGAATCGACCATCCTCGGGCGGCAGAAATTCTGCGAAGCGATATCGCATGATTGAAACAGCGAATCGTGTTCAGTGGATCTTGCAGTGCACCAATTACGATAAATATCTCCGGCTCTTTTCCACGAACTGGTTTCGCAAAACTTCCCGCCGATAATCCTGTTGCGCTCAAATATAATTTATCGTCCAAGAAAAAGTATCAGCGCGACTCGCCCGATAAAACCATGGAGGCAGCAAATGACATTACGCAATCCTGCCAGGAATCTGCACATGCAGGATAGGAGATGAATGCCATCATTACAGGCGCTGCGAGTGGGATAGGGCAGGCATCCGCGATGGCGCTGGCACGGAGCGCCCAGCGATCGGGGAAAGCCGCCAACCTGCTATTAATTGACTACGCAGCGGAAAAACTGGGGGAGGTGGCGCAGTCGCTCAGCAACGCCGGCTTCAATGCGCTGCCTCTGGCAGGCGACCTCAGCGATCCCGCTTTCGTCGACACGATTGCGCGCAAGGCCCTGACAGAATTCGGGGGCGTGGATACCCTGATCAGCAATGCGGGGGTCATCATGACTGCGCCGCTGACCGAGATGACGCTGGACGAGTACGATCGGATGTTTGCGGTCAACACCCGGGTTACCTGGCTGCTTGCCAAAGCGTGCCATCCGATGCTGCGCGAATCAAAAGGGGCGATAGTGGCGACAGCCTCTATTTCCGCACGGGAGCCGACGCCTCCGCACGGCGCGTACAGCGCAAGCAAAGCAGCGCTTGTGATGCTCGTCAAGCAGATGGCGTTTGAGTGGGGGCCTGATGGGATACGCTGCAATTGTGTATCGCCCGGGATGATCCATACGGGGATGACCGATCAGGTTTATTCAGATCCGGCACGCCGCTCGGACCGTGCCCGCCATATTCCGCTGCGGCGTGTCGGCAGCCCCGAAGACGTGGCGCGTGTCATCGCATTTTTAGCCAGTGAAGATGCCGCCTACATCACTGGCGTCGATCTCCCGGTGGATGGCGGTGTGCTGATGACGCTGATGCCCACATTGCGTGGCGCCTCCGTGCCCACCTGAACGCCTGACGACAATTATCCAATAAGGACTATCTCATGAGCTCCGAAGCCGCCGTTAGCAAGACCGCCTTTCCATCGATCGTCAAGGATTTTGGATATTCTCCCCTGGCCCCGGCCATCTGGCGATCGGATTCCGGGAGCGGGCTACAGTATCGCAATCTGAGCCTGGATAATGCCAGCGGCGAGGTACTTTTCGGCCGCCATATGCGCAGCGCCGGCGTCTTCACCAGGACAAGTTCCCTGGGGGCGGCCGATCGCTGCTTTTCCTTTGTCTTCGTACTTGCCGGAAGCGTCGACCTGCACGAATCCGGCGCTGATCCGATCCGCCTTTTCGCTTATGATTCAGCATGCCGTTACGGGTCTGGAAAGGATGTCAGCTGGACCCTGTCGCATGACGCTGAAATCGTGGAAATCGGCGCCGGCGCCACCGGTGCGGACTCACTTGGATTTGCCGATATCGCGCCGGGGGCATGGCATGTAAGCCGGGAAAATGAAGAGAGTTATGCGATGGGCGAAGGCCCGCGACGGTTTTTCCGGTATCGCGACCTTGGTGTCGCGAGCGCGACGGGCCGCAGGATTCATATCCATGTAGTGCGCGCTACCCAATCCATTGAAGGCGGCACCGGCTGGCATTCACACAGCATGGGACAACTGTTTTATGTATTGCGCGGCTGGGCTGATCTCGCGGTACAGCATCGCCCCTGGGTGCGCATGGCTGCTGGCGACGCGATGTGTGTGGCGCCACGGATGGCCCATGATGTGCCGGGCTTTTCTTCGGACTATCTTGTATTGGAAATGTGCATACCTGCGGACTACGACACTGTAGACAGCGACAAGAATTGAGGGCACGCAAATGAAACTGGCATCGTTGAAGACCGGCGGGCGCGACGGCACCCTGATCGTGGTGAGCACGGACCTTAAAACGGCCGCATCGGTGCCGAGGATCGCATTGACTCTCCAGTCAGCGCTTGAAAACTGGTCCGAGTGCGAAGCACGGCTTGAAGCCGTGTTTGATGATCTGAATGCCGGCCGCCTGACGGATGTTTTCCCCTTCGATGAATTTGCCGTCCATTCGCCGCTGCCGCGATCATATCAATGGTGTGAAGGCAGCGTGTGGATCAGCCATCTGGAACGCTGCCGCAAGTCCACGAATCGCGATCTGCCGCAGTCGCTCTACACCGAGATCGGCATGTATCAGGGCGGCTCCGATAGTTTTGTGCCACCGCGCTCGCCGATGATCTGCGCCGACGATGACTGGAATGCCGACCTTGAGGCGGGAATCTGCGTGATTACCGATGATGTGCCAATGGGCACGACGGTCGAAGAGGCCGCGGCTCACATCAAGCTCATCCTTCTTGTGAACGATTTTTCCTTGCGTGGCCTTCAGTTTCCGGAAATGGCGAAGGGACTGGGCGTATTGCAATCCAAGCCGGCCAATGCCTATAGTCCGGTCGCCGTATCACCGAAGACTTTGGGGAAGTACTGGACCGGCCGCATGCTGGCGCGCAGCATCTCCGTCTCCGTGCGCGGCCGGCTGATTGGCACGCCTGAGGGGCACGTGGATGCGTTATTCGAATTCCCCCAATTGATCAGCCATCTCGCACGTACACGCGACATTGAAGCCGGCTCGATCATAGGCGCGGGTACGGTGTCCAACTACGATACGGAACGCGGCCACGCCTGCCTGCTCGAAAAGCGCGCATTTGAAATCCTGGAAACGGGCAAGGCGGAAACGCCGTTCCTGAAATACGGCGACGCCATTCGCATCGAGTGCTTCGACGACGACGGCGCATCGATTTTTGGCGCCATCGATCAGACGCTGGAAAAATCAGGACGCCGGAAGTTCGCCTGAACTGCTTGCCATCATCTTGATCAGCAGATGTTTCTGGATTTTCGAGGCTGACATCGGCCAATCGTTTACAAAAGTGATGGTGCGCGGTATCTGCGTTTCATCCAGCGCATTTTTGCAGGTGTCCAGCAGCTCGGACCCGGTAGTGGAATAGCCGGGCCGCAACTCAACAAAAGCCGCACTGAATTGACCCATTTGCGGGTCATCCACGGCAATGACCTGGGCCACACACACAGCGGGATGCTCGCTCAGTATTGCTTCTATACGAGCGCAGGAAAAATGATGGCCGCCGATGTTCAAAATTTCCGAAAAACGGCCGTGAAAATACATCACGCCTTGCGTGGTCATTGAACCCAGATCGCTGGTCTGAAGCCAGCCGTCCGATGTATACGATGATCCGGAAGTGTCATTTTTCCGCGGACCCGACGGGAGCAAAATCTGAATTTCGCCGATTTCCCCGGGCGCACAGATTTCCATGGTCTTCATATCCACGATGCGTACTTTATAGTTGCTGTAAGGTCGGCCAACTGCGCCGAGGCGGATCTCGGCGGGGTCGTTTGCAAATGGCATGCACATTCCGCCGCAATGTTCAGCGCCGCCGTAGGTGTTTACGACCGAGCAGTGCGGAAGCAAACGTTGCACCCTGCGTAAAAGAGTCGGTGGTCCAAGCAGCACCACATGCGTCAGCGCAGGGAAATCGGACGGGAAAAAATCAAGGCTGTAAATCACCGGAAGCCAGGAGCTGGGGTACACCGGATAGGCGTGCGTCACTTTTTCCAGTGCAATGAGGTTCAGTGCCGCTACGGGCTCGAACTTTCTGGAGGTGACCACCGTTGCGCCAATGGCGAAGGCAGCCGCCAGCGGCGCAAGAAATCCGACCTGGAACATATGAAGTGGTATCCAGATGCGCGACCCGGCCTGGAGTTCAATGCGTCCGATGAAGTGACTGATTGTTGATAGAACATCCTGGTTGCTCAGCACGCATGACTTCGGTACGCCGGTAGTGACCGCCGAAGTAAATAGCAGTACGAGCGGATCTTCCGGCCTGAGCCCCGCCGCCTCATTGGCAATATCGCCGTGGGAAAAATTCGATTCGGCCGCCATCAGCGCGCAGTAAG
Source organism: Pseudomonadota bacterium (assembly GCA_040387375.1). Taxonomy (GTDB): domain Bacteria; phylum Pseudomonadota; class Gammaproteobacteria; order Burkholderiales; family Burkholderiaceae_D; genus JAZKDW01. Next base: position 91,488 of record JAZKDW010000004.1, on the reverse strand, counting down.
TCGGCTGGGCATCGGGCGCCTCTTCACCGATCCAGATTATCCGCGGGTCGCTGCCGCTGACGATCGTGTCGAGATCCATGTTCTCCGCCCTTGAAGCAAACAGCATCTTCAGGTTCAGGGAGCCCAGCAGCATCTGAAGCTGGTCGCCACGGGTTACCTCGTTAAACAGAACCGGCACCACGCCGATCAACGTGGCGCCCAGAACCAGTTCCAGATACTCCGGCGAGTTTTCCAGCAGGAGGCCGATCCGGTCGCCGCGCTTGAGTCCGTTGGCCCGCAGCATACCCGCCACCTCGGTCAATCGTTTTACAAGCGAATCGAAAGTCCATCGAACGTCAGCAATTAAAATTGATTCAACATCCGGCCATCGCTGCGCCGATCGAAGAATGAGCGTTGCCAGGGTATCCGGGTTGCCAGCATCGGACTCCGATTTCATAGTAAATTCATTTGGTTGCTCTGAATTAAATATTTGAGTTATGCTCGAAATTTCCGCATCATCGATGGGCGCGAGGCAGCGTTTTCCTGTTGTTTTTTCAGGATGATGCATCTCTTGAAAAAGAAAATTCGCGTTGACGCAAGATAACGTAATTGTGCTGCAGAGTCCAGATGCGCCATGCAGCCATCAAGCTAGGAACCGAAGTGACCTCTCCCCGTCAATTTGAATGGACCGACCTCAAGTATTTTCTTGAGCTTGTGCGCTCGGGTACGCCTGCATCAGCGGCGCGCCGATTAGGTGTGGACCATAACACCGTGCGCAGGCGGGTGACTGCATTGGAGAGCGCCTTGCAGTCACGGCTGTTCAGTTCCCGCGGCCCCACCTACGATTTGACGGTGCAGGGTGACCATCTTTTCAAATACGCGGAGGCGATCGAGGCACTTACGATCCGTGCGGAAGAAGCAATTACGTCCAGCGACCTGGCAATTTCGGGAATCGTCCGGGTCGGCGCGCCCAACTGTTTCGGATCCTATTTCCTGGCCAGGAAACTTGCCGAGCTGTCGATCGCCAATCCTGATCTGCGGCTTAAGGTTGTGGTGCTGCCTCAGGTCGTCAACCTGTCCAATCGCGACGCCGATATCGCCATATTATTGACGCCTCCGAATCAGTTGCGGCAGATAATCCGCAAACTCACGGACTATACGATGCGCATTTATTCGTCGGCCGAATATCTGCTTGATGCGCCCCCGATCAGCACGATCGAAGACCTGCAGCACCACCGGTTTGTCGGCTACATACCTGACTTGCTGGATGCGCCGCAGCTGGATGTCCTGCCTCAGCTCGGCAAGGAAATGGAGGCGCATTTCGAGTCGGCCAGCATATCCGCGCAGATTGAGGCTGTCGCCGCCGGCGCCGGGCTGTGCATACTGCCTGATTTCATCGCTTCGAATCACCCGAAGCTGCAGGTCGTCCTGGGTGACTCCTTCAGTCTCAAGCGGGACTACTGGCTCGCCATTCATCCGGAAATGATCAACCTGGCGCGCGTCCGCGCAGTGGTGGATTACATTGTCGAATCCGTGCGGAGCGATCCATTGTTCTGCAAGGATTATCATGAAGTGCGACTGCCTGACAGTCAGGAGCCCGCCAGGAATACATAGTGAAATGGATGCGGTGATACGTTGCGGTCAGCCATAGATTATGGTGCGGCGCATCAAGCGCATCAGGTCAATATCCGACGCGCAGGATTTGAATTATGCGATGGCGGTTCGCAGATTTCCTTATATCGGGCCGGCCGCAAATCCAGTACAGTAAGCCGGTCAAACATCGGTCACGATCCGCGCTCATGTGATGACGGATCATGACGCGTGAAATTATGCCGGAGATCGGAAGCCATGAAGCTCGAGTTCGATTCAATTTTGTCCACCTTCGACAAGGATCCACACGCTTATTACGAGCAGCTGCGTCAGCAAGGCGATATCGTCTGGGATGCCGGGATGCGCGGCTGGGTCGTCGTGTCATATGAACTGTGCAGGTATATTGAAGAGCATGAAGAACTCTTTCGTCACCCGTACGCCGATGCCAACGAAGAGCTCCTCGACATCAAGGGTGGTCCGCGCAACATTACGGTATTGCAGGGCGAGGAGCATGCGACCCTGCGACGTTACCTGGCGCGCATGTTCGGACCCAAGGTAGTGCAGGGATATACCCAGGACTTTATCAGGCCGATCATCGATTACATTTTCAGCCGTATCGAGAGCCGCGGGCAGGCAGACCTTGCGGCCGAGATAGCCGACCAGCTTCCGCCGCGCGTGTTTGTGGCGCTGATGGGAATGGACTGGAAGGATGAAGCGCTGGTTGCCCGGGAACTGGTGCTGCACAATTCGATCATGGACTGGATAGGCGGCGACCGGACAGCGGAATCGACGCAACGGGCGCGGGATGCCTCGCATGAGCTGAACGCGATCCTGCTGCCGGAAATCGTCAGGCGCAAGGAGACGCCCGGCACTGACATCATCAGCCTGCTGTGGGCCCAGGCGCCCGAGGTATTCGCCGACGTTTCCGCTGAAGACATCATGGCCATCTGCCGCGAGCTGTTCCTCGCCGGGAGCGATACCAGCGTGCATGCGATTGCCAACGCCTATTACCTTTTGCTGACGCAGCCCGAAACGCTTGCCGCTGTCACGCAGGATCGCGGCGCGGCGCTGGATAACTTTATCGAGGAGTCGCTGCGCCTGCTGACCGTGGTGCAGTATCGCTTCCGGGTCGCAAACCAGGATGTCGAGCTGGGCGGCGTTGCGGTCAAGCGCAATGACTTGCTGATACCGATCAATGCCGCCGCCAATCGCGACGAGGCGCGTTTTGCCTGTCCGCACATGGTGGATCTGAAGCGTCCGCAGCCGCGCGCGCATCTCGCTTTCAACATGGGACCGCGCATCTGCATCGGCGCGTCGCTGGCACGCGCGGAACTGCGCGAAATCATCAATGCATTCCTCGACCGCTTGCCAAATGTCCGGCTCGATGCCAGTGCGGCGCCGCCGTATTTCGCCAATATCTACACGCGCTCGTTCCGTCCCCTGCATGTGAAATTCGATCTGAAGACACCTTCATGAACGCAGCGTAAACATCGGCGCCGCACCGGCCCTGTTTTTAACCGAGAGAGAAATGCCCAGGATACATTTTATTGACGCCGCGGGAACCGACACAGTCGTTGCGGCGCAAGTGAACAAATCGGTCATGCAGACTGCCCTCGACCAGATGGTGCCGGGTATCCTCGGTGACTGCGGAGGAAGCTGCAGCTGCGCCACCTGCCATGTCTACGTCGACGCGGCCTGGCTGGCCAGACTTCCGGCCATGGATAAAAACGAGGAAATGATGCTGGAGGGCGCGCTGGATGTGCAGGAAAACAGCCGCCTCAGTTGCCAGATCATCATGCAGGAAGACCTTGATGGCATCGTGGTGCGGACGCCGTTAACCCAGCAGTGACGCAGGCGTTCCGATCCGATTGCGCTCAGTCGATGAATCTGCAGATCGCCCCGGCCACGCGCGCGGCGCCTGCATAAAAATCGAGTCCGGTTACATCGGTCTGCGCCAGCTCAAGGCTTGTTCCCTGCGGGCTCAGGTCAGCCAGCGCCTTGCCCTGGCGGCCATACGCGATATCTTCTTCGGATGATGTTATTTCGATGATCAGCGTCCGCGCACGCGCGCCTGCGATTGCAGCCGCGAGGTCAAATCTGAAGTTTGCCTCGTACAGGCGCGCCATCGGGTTGCCGTTGTCTGGTTCGTCAAGATACCTGCCTTCGGAGCGCATGATCAGCGAGTCAGGTTTGTCTGACTGTTCCTTCATGGCGGAATTTCGCTTTTCCAGGGACGGAATGATGCTGTGGCTCTTGCCGCATACGATCAGGCTGGCGAGCTTGTCGGGCCAGTGCAGGGCCAGCGCCGCGGCGACCTTGCCGCCGGTATGGATGCCAAAAGCATGGATAGGGCCGAGTTCGAGGGCGTCGGCAAAGCCGGCGATCGCCGCCGCGACATCACGCATCGAGGCGCCCTCGCGAGGGGGAGAGGACATTCCCAATCCCGGAATGTCGATAATAAAAACCGGCCTGTCATCCGGAATGAAGGGCAGAAGTCTGCGGCAGGAGCGTGACCTGGGGTTGAGAAGGACGAGGGCGCTCTTGCCGGCGTTTGCCGACCGGCGCGCGACATAATGCAGCTGGCCCGACTCGCAATCTGCGTATCCTGCTTTCAGCGTTTCTGCTTTCATTTCTGCTCCCGTGCGCATGTTGACATTGGCCTTGCGTTGAGGTTAAGGTAAAACCGGTGCAAGATGACACTTATTTTGATGCGTGATTGTGCGGCACAAACCGCACTCGCGCAGGAAGAGGCAGGGCAGGACCGCAGTTATTTGCGATTTGGTTTCGCAATTATTAATTGCGTGAAGATGGTCAAGACGGGCTAACATTTGCGGTGAAAAAATCAGCCGGGCAAATCCGGGATTAAAACCAGGAGACAATCAAATGCAGATCACAAATCGTTTCAAGAGCCGGATCAATACAGCAATCGCCGCAGGGCTTGTGATTGCCGGCGCGACGGCCGGTACAGTTTTTGCCGCCGACCCCGGCGTGACGGATACCGAGATCGTGATCGGACTGCACGCGCCGCTTTCCGGTCCGCTGGTCGCTTTTGGCCAGGACCCGCTTCAGGCCGCAAAGATGTGGTACGACGAGACCAACAAAAAAGGCGGCATCCACGGCCGCAAGATTCGCGTGATCGCTGAAGACGACAAGTGCAACGCGACTGAAGTGGGCACTCTCGCTCGCAAATTCGTCACCGTGGACAAGGTTTTCCTCATCAACGGTGGTTCGTGCACTGCATCCGTAGTCGGCGCGCAGGAATTCGTAAACCGCGAAAAAGTCCCGTTTGTCATGCTGAATGCTTCCGGCGACCCGGCCGTGTTTCCGCCCACGCGCTACGTCTTCGGCGCTTTCCCGGGTTCGCAAGGGGCGATTGGCGCAGCCATCATGGGTTTTTCGATTGATTTCCTCAAGGGAAAACGCATTGCCTATATCGCCCATAACGATGAATACGGCGGATCGAACTACGGCGCCGCCAAGGCACTGGCTGACAAGAAGGGCATACAAATCGTTGCCTACGAGCGCATCGCACCGGGCATCACGGACGTCACCGCGCCGATCCTGAATGTCAGGGCAGCCAATCCGGATGTGATCATCTCCGCCGCGTACCCCGGCCCTGCGGTGCTCATCGCGCAAAAGCTTGCCGAATACGGCATGAAGCAGCCTGTGGTGCAGGCCGTTCAGGGCATCCCGGCGCCGGAAGTGTTTGCCAAGAACGTCGGAAATAACGAGGCGCTGAAAAACTTCTATTACAGCGCCCCGCTCAACGATCTTGCCAACGGCCCCAAGCAGGCAAAGTGGGTGGACATGTACAAGAAAGCCTATCCGGACCGTACCATTCCTTCCGCATTCATGGCATACGGGATTGCATCGGCGATGGCAGTGACCGCGGCGCTCGAAAAAGTGGGCAAGGACCTTACCCGCGAGAAGTTCGTCGACGCGATGGAAAACCTGAAGCTGGATTCGGGCGTGATGGCCGCCCCGTTTGAATTTGGCAAGGGTCGCCGCGACGCGTTTCGCGCCCAGTCCATATTTAAATTCGACGGCGCGAAGAGCACCCTGATGCCCGGCGTCTATACATGGGATGGCAGCACCGCGGGCAAGTAAGTTGCGCCGCAAGGTAAAAACTGATTATCCCGGCGGGGCCCTTCTCGCGCGATCAGATCGATGGCGCCCCGCACAAAAATAGAATAACAAGGAGTCTTTGTGTCGACCATGGCGCTTTATCAGAGTATCGCCAGCGGAATTGTGTCTGGCTGTGTTTACGCGCTTGTCGCCCTGTCGATCGTGTTGATTTTCAAGGCAAGCGAGGTCGTCAATTTTGCCGGTGGCGAAGTTGTGATGGTAGGCGCCTACGTCGGCCTGGCCTCGCTGACTTTCCTCAATCTTCCCTATATCGCCGCATTCGTGTTTGCCGCACTGGGGCTGTTTTGCCTGGGCGCTGCCTTCAACCGGGTGGTGCTGCAGAGTGTGCTCAAACGCGCCAGGCATGGACAGCGAACGCTGGTTGCGCTGGTCATTGCCACGCTTGGCCTTTCGTATGTGCTTAAAGGCGCGACACGCCTGTTCATTTTCACCGAGGAAGTACGCCGCTTGCCGCCGGCTTTCAGTGGCCCGCCGATATTCTGGGGCCCGGTAGTCGTGCAATTGCAGGATATCGCGATCGTGGTGATCTCGATTGTGCTGATGTTTGCGCTGTACGTTTTTTTCCAGCTGACGCTTACCGGCAAGGTATTGCGCGCAACCAGCCAGAATCCCCGCGCCGCTGCCCTCGTCGGCATACCGGTGCAGCGCATGCAACTGCTGAGCTGGGGCATCGCCTGCGCAATTTCGGGGGTAGCCGGTGTCCTGATCGGCGCCAAGCTGCCGATTTCACCGGACTTCGGCGGCCAAGTCACCCTGCTCGCGTTTGCGGCCGCCATCATCGGCGGTTTCGTCAGTCTGCCCGGCGTTGTCGTCGGCGGCATTTTGCTGGGCATCATCCAGAATCTGGTCGGCGTCACCATTTCGTCGACCGCCATTGCGGTTACCCCGTTCGTGGTCATCATGCTGGTGCTGGTGTTCCGGCCTCAGGGCCTGTTCGGCGGCCGCCACCGCATCAAGAAAGTCTGACATGTACGGTTCACTTTCCCTTCGACAGTTGTCGCCGCTCATTGCCTTGCTGATTGCCGGCCTGGTGCTGCCGATGTTTGCCAACCAGTACCTGCTCTATATCGGCAACGTGCTCATGATGTATGCGGTACTGGCGATCGGCCTCGACATACTTCTGGGATGGGCTGGGCAATTTGCCTTCGCGCATACCGCGTTTTTCGGCCTCGGCTGTTACGCCACCGCCCTGCTCAACGTGAAATTTGGCGTGCCCTTCGCCATTGGCATGCCGCTCGCAGCATTGCTGGCAGGGGTCGTGGGCGTGCTGGTTGCGATTCCGGCCACACGCATGCGCGACATTTACCTGGCGCTTGCCACCTTCGCTTTCGCGGAGGGCATGTACTGGGTGTTCAACACCTGGGAGCCGGTGACCGGCGGCTCGACCGGATTGCGGATCATTCCGTCGAACGTGCTGGGCTTTCGGGTGTCGACGGACTTTAGCGCCTTTCCGGTTTCGGCCAGCATTCTGGCCCTGATGATAGCGGCAACGATGTACCTGTCGCGATCGCGCTTCGGCCGTGAGATGGCCGCTGTGCGGGAGTCCGAACATGTGGCCACGAGTTCAGGCGTCAACGTGCGCCGAACCAAGGTCGTCGCCTTCGGCATCTCAGCAATTTACGCCGGTGTTGCGGGCGGCATGTTCACGCTTGCGCAGTCGTTCGTCAGTCCCGATCAATTCGGCTTCAACACCACTATTCTCGTATTGACCATGATTGTGGTTGGCGGCATGGGCCGGCTGCCGGGTGTTCTTGTCGGCGTTGTCATCCTCGGCCTGTTGCCGGAAGTATTGCGCACCACCATGCGCAGCTTCCAGATTTGGCAGGAACTGGTTTACGGTTTAATCCTGATGCTCAGCATCATGTTCATGCCGCAGGGCATATGGGGATCGTTAGTGAAACTGTTCACGCGTGCGCCGGCCGCGAAGTTACCTGAAGAAAAGCGGCATAACGTATGAGCGCCAGTTTTTTTTCAATTAAAAACCTGTCCATCCAGTTTGGCGGACTGCGTGCGCTCGACGATTTTTCGATGGAAGTCAGGCAGGGCAGCATTCACGCGCTGATCGGTCCCAACGGCGCTGGAAAATCAACTGTATTCAACTGCATTTCCCGCTTTTACAATCCGACCTCCGGCGACATCCAGTTCGACGGCCGTTCGATCCTGCAGCAGCCGGCGCATGCGATACCCTCAATCGGTATCGCAAGGACGTTTCAGAACATTGAACTTTTCGGCACCATGAGCGTGCTCGAAAATGTACTGATCGGCATGATGACGCAGGTGCCTCGATATCCGGGCTTTCTTCCCGGGAAGCGTCGCAACATAACCGAGCGAGCTGCGGTGGAACAGGCTGAATCCCTGCTGGAACGAAGCGGTCTCGCGGCATTCCGCGACACGCCGGCAGGAGAACTGGATTTTGGCCGGCAGAAGACGCTGGACGTGGTGCGAGCGCTCGCGTCCCGGCCCAGGCTGCTGGTGATGGATGAACCCGCGGCGGGCTTGCGCAACCGCGAAATTGCAGCCCTCGATGCGCTGCTGGTCGATCTGGTGAAAACCGAAGGCGTCACCATCCTGCTGGTCGAGCATGTGATGCAGCTGGTCATGTCGGTTGCCGAGCGGATTACCGTCCTGAACCAGGGCGTGAAGATCGCCGAAGGGTCGCCGGTGGAAATCAGGACAAACCCCACGGTGATTGAGGCTTACCTCGGAAAAGGCGCCCATGCTTAAGGTTGAAGGTATTTCGGCTTCCTACGGCGCCATCGTCGCGCTTGAAAATGTATCGCTGGAAGTCCCGAGCGGCAAAATTGTCGCCTTGCTTGGCGCGAATGGCGCGGGCAAAAGCACGACGCTGAACTGCATTTCCGGGATGGTGCCTTTAAAGAAGGGGAGCATCCTGTTTGAAGGAGCGCCGATCTCGGGCATGCGGGCGGACGGTGTTGTTGCCAAGGGAATCGTCCAGGTGCCGGAAGGGCGGGAAATTTTCCCGGAGATGACGGTTGCCGACAACCTGCTGGTTGGAACCTGGCTGCGGCGGAAGGCCGAATCCGCGGATGATTTCGAACGCGTATACACGCTTTTCCCGCGCCTGAAAGAACGCCTGAAGCAGGAAGCCGGAACACTGTCCGGCGGTGAACAGCAGATGCTGATGATCGGGCGGGCGATCATGGCGCGCCCGAAGATCCTGCTGCTGGACGAGCCGAGCCTGGGGCTGTCGCCGGTCCTGATCGAAAACATTTTTGAAGTCATCCAGCAGCTGCACACGCAGGGAACAACGATCTTGCTGGTGGAGCAAAACGCGCGCATGGCGCTTTCGATCAGCGATTATGCCTATGTGCTCGAGAATGGCGAAGTCAAACTGCACGGTCCGTCAGATCAGCTGGCCAACGATCCGGCGGTGCGGGAAGCGTACCTCGGGGCCTGACAACAGGGCCGCGCATGAATCGTCCGGAAGGCGATGAGCTGTCGTGGAATCCCTCTTTCTTCAAGGCGGAAAATGCAAAGCAAGGAACAGGCGTGGGACGAGCAGACTGATCTGCTGGTGATTGGCAGCGGCGCTGGCGGTTCGACCGCGGCACTTGTCGCTGCGCTGGAAGGGCTGGCCGTCATCCTCTGTGAAAAAACAGCGCTGATCGGCGGGACCAGCGCGACATCGGGCGGCGCCATATGGATTGCCGGCTCGTCGCAGGCGGCGCGCGCAGGGTACCAGGATACGCGGGAGCGGGGACAGGAGTATCTTCGCAACGAACTTGGCAGTCATGCCCGGCATGAACTTCTGGACGCCTACATCGACACTGGCCCGTCCATGGTCGACTATCTGGAGCAAAAGAGCGAGCTTGTGTTCGACGCCATTGCGATGCCGGACTACCATCCGGATACGCCGGGCGGCATGGCCGCCGGCCGCGTGCTGATGGCCAAGCCGTTTGACGGCCGCACGCTCGGGCAGGATTTCAAATTCCTTGCGCCACCCCTGAAAAGACTGATGGCGCTGGGCGGCATGATGGTGCCGTCGTCGGACATTCCGATGATGCTGCAGCCCTTCAAGTCGTATCAGGCTTTTTCCGTCGTTACGCGCAGTATTTTCCGTTACGCCATGGACCGTCTGCGCTACCCGCGCGGCACCCGGCTCGTCAATGGCAATGCCTTGATCGGCCGGCTTTTTTCAAGCCTGCGCAAGGCAAAAGCCGATATCAGGCTCAACACCTCCCTGGTGGAACTGATTTCAAAAGACGGCAGAGTCGAAGGCGCCGTGGTCGAAACAGCCATGGGTCGCAGGCGCATCAGGGCCAGGCGCGGCGTGGTGCTGGCAACGGGCGGAGCCGCCCAAAGCTCGGCGCTGCAAAAAGACCTGATGAAAAATTTTCCCCACAATCATACCGTTGCCCATCATGGCTCCACCGGCGACGGCCTGCAGGCGGCGTTGAAGGCTGGCGCGGTCATCGACCGCACGGTCTCGACGCCCGCCGTATGGACACCGGCGTCGGTCATGAAGGAAAAGGACGGCACCACGACTGTTTTCCCTTACGGTTACCTCGACCGCGGCAAGCCCGGTGCCATCGCGGTGAATGCCACTGGAAGGCGTTTCGTGAACGAAGCAAACTCCTACCATGATGTGGTCCAGGCGATGTACGCCTACACACCGCCGGGTGAAGTGCCCCGCGCGCATCTGATTTGCGATAGCTATTTCCTCAAGCGCTACGGCCTGGGAATCGTGCGTCCGCGCGCAAATGACCTGCGCTCTTATCTGGAGGCAGGTTATCTGGTGGAAGCGCAAAGCCTGCAGGAACTCGCCGGCAAAATTGGCGTTGACGGCACGCAGTTAACCGAATCGATCGGTCGGCACAACGACTTTGCAAAGACCGGGGTCGACAGCGAGTTCGCAAAGGGGACGACCGCGTTCAACTGGTTCAATGGCGATCCGACGGTCAAACCCAATCCGAACCTGAAGGCAATCGAGGTGGCGCCTTTCTACGCATTGCCGATTACGCCCGCGACTCTCAGCGTCAGCATCGGCCTGAAAACCAATGAAAACGCGCAAGTGCTGAACGGGGAAGATCAGTTGATCGAAGGCCTGTACGCCTGTGGAAACGACATGGCGTCGGTCATGCGCGGCTTGTGCCCGGGCGGCGGTGTCATCCTCGGCCCGGCCATGGTGTTTGGCTATCGGGCGGCATTGCATGCGGCTGGGCAGTCGGCCAGGGAAATCGATTAAATCGCTGTAGCCGCGTGGTGACCTTGGATGTGTTTGTGCGAGAAGGCGAGATTCTAGCCGCCGAGCGCATGTGCGCCCGGCCAAGTGCCCAGGCGGCACAGATCCGCGGTGACATCAATGACCAGGCGTTCCACCGCAGACGCGGCATCGGTCAGTGGAATATTCTTTGATGAACAAAGCGCGATGGTGCGGGATATGGTGGCGCCGGTGATCGGGTACGCGGACAGGAGGCCTCGTTCGATCTCGGACAGGAACGGCGCAGTCGGCAGAATGGTGACGCCCAGATCGGCCAGCAATGCGGACTTGAGAATGGCGACGGAATTGATTTCGATGACGTTTGTCAGGGCCATGGTATTCGCACGAACCACATTTTCGATGCGCGGACGCACGCCGTGCTGGAGACTGGGCAGGATCAGCGGCAGCTGGACCACCTTTGCCAGCGGGATCGATGAACGGGTGATGCCGAAGCGGGAATTGGCGCAGGTGATGAACATCATGGTTTCTTCGACCAGCGGCGTTTTTTCAAAAACCGTCAGTTGTCCATCATCGAACAGGACGGCCAGATTGAGGCGTCCGGAGCGCAATTGTTCAAACAGGTTGCCGGATAATTCCTCCGTCAGCTGAAGGGTGATTTCCGGATAGGTTTCGCGCACTGCCTTCAGCAATGGCAAGGCCAGCGCGCCGGATACGCTTTGCGGCATGCCGAGCGCGACCGAGCCGGTCGGGTTGCTGGTGGTTTGGGCCACCGCCGCCTTCGCATCGTCGACCTGCTTCAAAATCGCCAGCGCATGCTCATAAAAAGTCTTGCCGGTGTCGGTCGCCAGCACGCCCTGCGCCGAGCGGTGCAACAGCTTTGCCCCCAGCTCGACTTCCAGATTCTGTATCTGTTGCGTCAGCGCGGGTTGGGCGATATGCAGCACCCGGGCCGCGCGGGACAGGGAGCCGTGGTCGACAATGGCAACGTAATAGCGGAGCTGACGCAATTCCATGGAGACAAGCTTTAAGTGGTTGTTCGCCTGATTTTGATGCAAGACGATAACACAAGCGGCACACCTGGCCGTCCCGCACGACGGCGTGGCCATCGTTGTATTATTCAATACGACTTTTCGCGGGAAGATGCTGTTGGTCATCAACGGGCCATATAATGGACACGAATTGTGAACATGGATAAAAAAATATGCCTGTCCCGCCTGAATTAAAATCAAACTCCGAATCGCGCTTCCTTACTGCCATTCCCTCCCTCCAGGAGCAAACAAGGTCAACCATACGGGCGCTCGACTGATGCTGGAAACCCTCTTGTTCGCGCCGCCCGGCAGTGTGCTGCCGACCGCGGTCGCCGGATTGTTTGGTCTGCTGATCGGCAGTTTCCTGAACGTCGTGATTCATCGCCTGCCGCGCATGATGCAGCGTGAATCGGACAATTACGTTGCCCAGGAAAGCGGCAAGCCCTTGCCGCATGAGGATCGTTACAACCTGACGGTGCCGCGTTCGGCCTGCCCGCATTGCGGCCATCAAATCACGGCGCTGGAAAATATTCCGGTCATCAGCTACCTTTTCTTGCGCGGCAAATGCGCCGAGTGCAAGGCGCCGATTTCCATCCGCTATCCGATCGTGGAGCTGTTGACGGGCGTATTGTCCGCAGTGCTGGTCTGGTGCATGGGGAGCGGGGCGGCCGGCCTGGCGGCTCTGCTGTTTACCTATTTGCTGGTTGCAATGACCTTCATTGATGCCGATACGCAGTTATTGCCGGATGATTTGACGCTGCTCTTGTTATGGAGCGGTCTGCTGATTAATCTGAACGCCACCTTTGTGCCATTGCAGGATGCCGTCATCGGCGCCGCCGCCGGGTACCTGGCGTTGTGGACGGTGTACTGGCTATTCAAGCTGGCCACCGGCAAGGAGGGCATGGGGTATGGCGATTTCAAACTGCTGGCGGCATTGGGCGCGTGGCTGGGCTGGATCATGCTGCCCCTGATCGTCTTGCTGTCGTCGCTGGTTGGCGCAGTGGTCGGTATCGCGCTCATCGTTTTCAAAAGGCACGGACGGAACATTCCGATTCCGTTCGGCCCTTATCTGGCGGTTGCGGGAATGATTGCTTTACTTTTTGGCAAGCCAATCGTGCAGAATTATCTCGGATATTCGTTTTAAGCGGCCATGACAAAGAACCTTGCACGTGACAGATGGTCGATTGGATTGACCGGAGGAATCGGCAGCGGCAAGTCCATGGTCGCGGACATGTTTGCCGAGCGGGGGGCGGCATTAATTGACGCGGATGTGATCGCGCATCAGATCACTGCCGCTGCAGGACTGGCAATACCAGCCATCCGCGCAGCGTTCGGCGATGACTATCTGACCTCTGACGGCGCCATGGACCGCGCAAAAATGCGCGAGAACGTGTTTGCCGATCCTGTTGCCAGGAGGCGTCTGGAATCCATCCTGCATCCGCTGATACGCAGTGAAACCGAGCGCGCCGCGGCACAGGCAAAGGGCGCCTATCTGATCTACGTGATTCCGCTGCTGGTTGAGTCGGGCGCCTGGAAAGAGCGGTTTTCGCGCATCCTGGTGGTCGACTGTCCCGAGTCGCTCCAGATTGCACGCGTGATGCGGCGTAATGGTTTTGATGAGGCGAAAGTGCGCGCGATCATGGCTACCCAGGCAACCAGAGCGGCGCGGCTGGCGGCGGCGGATGACGTGATTGTCAATGATGGAGACGTGGCAAGCCTGGTGCCGGAAGTTGACCGTCTGCACGGGCTCTACCTGTCGCTGGCGGCACAGCAGAAAACAAAATGTCCCGAAGATTTGTAATTTTGTCCAGCATCGTTCAGAATCATGTACATATTTTTCGGCTTAACTTTTAAAGGGATGCCACCTTGATTGTCTACGAGTACCCATTCAACGAGCGTATTCGAACGTTGTTGCGGTTGGAAGACCTTTACGAAAAATTCATATTCTTCGTGCAGCAGGCGCACCCGTTACAGCATCATGTAGCCTTGTCGACAATATTCGAGATGCTGGAAGTGGCCGGTCGCGCCGACCTCAAGTCAGACCTCCTGCAGGAACTGGAGCGGCAAAAACAAACCCTGCTCGGTTTCAAGTCGAATCCCAACGTTGAAGCGGAGCGGCTTGACGCCATATTGGCTGAGGTCGACCAGATCAGTGCGGCATTGATGGCAGCCCAGGGCAAGACAGGCCAGCACGTGCGCGATAACGAATGGCTGATGAGCATCCGCGGCCGCACGATTATTCCAGGCGGCGCGTGTGAGTTCGACTTGCCTTCTTACTATGCATGGCAGCACCGCCCAGCGGAACAGCGCCTGGCGGACATCTCAAACTGGTTTGCGCCGCTGGAGCCCTTGTTCAATGCAATCAGCCTCATCCTGCAGCTGTTGCGCGAGTCTGGGCGGCCCGCTAAAATCGTTGCCAATGCAGGCGGCTATCAGCAAATGTTGCAGGGCAAGGTGTATCAGATGCTGCGCTTGAGTATCGATGAATCCCTTGGCGCGATACCTGAGATTTCCGCCAACAAGTACATGCTTTGGGTGCGCTTCACCTCCCAGGGCGGGGACATGAAACCCAGGCCTTTCGAGGGTGATGTCCCGTTCGAACTAACACTGTGTAATTTTTAAAGTATTGACAAGTTTATGGTCGCCGTTGTCGATTGCCCTACCTGCAGTAAAAAAGTCGAATGGACGGAAGAAAACAAATACCGTCCGTTCTGTTCCTTGCGGTGCAAACAGATTGACCTGGGCGCATGGGCCGAGGAAAAATATGTGATTCCCGGGGCCACGCCGCCGGAAGACCTCGATGATGAGGGCAGGACCTCGTAACTGGTCGCCTTCCTCTGCCATCCCCTCGTTTACAATCACGGCTTATTCAATCCGCAATCCGCAATCCGGATAAGCCATGACAAATCAAAATCAATATGACGTCGCCGTCATCGGCGCCGGCGCCGCCGGCATGATGTGTGCCGCCGTTGCCGGGCAACGCGGCAGGAAGGTCATACTGATCGACCACGCCGCCAGGCTCGCGGAAAAAATTCGTATCTCCGGCGGCGGCCGTTGCAACTTCACGAATATCGACACTGGCCCGCAAAATTTCCTGTCGCAAAACTCCCATTTCTGCAAAAGCGCGTTGTCGCGCTATACACCGCAGGATTTTCTGGGGCTGATCAAACGCCACCGCATCGCGTACCACGAAAAACACAAGGGGCAGCTATTCTGCGATCGCTCGGCCGAAGACATCATCGATATGCTCAAGGCGGAATGTGAAGCGGGCAATGTGACATGGCGCAGGCCGTGTGCGGTCGCCACAGTGGGCAACACGGGCGATGCCTTCCGCATCGACACCGATGCCGGCAGCGTCATCGCCAGCAAGCTGGTGATCGCCACCGGCGGCCTGTCGATTCCGAAAATCGGTGCAACCGACTTCGCCTATCGTATTGCCCGCCAGTTCGGCATCAAGATGATCGAACCGGCGCCGGCGCTGGTGCCGCTGACCTTCGATGCCGCCGCCTGGCAGCCGTTTGCGCCCTTGGCAGGCATTTCGCTCCCGGTGGAAATCGAGACCGGAGAAAAGAAGACACGCGGGCATTTTCGCGAAGACCTGCTTTTTACACATCGCGGTTTATCAGGGCCGGCAGTACTGCAAATTTCCAGTTTCTGGCAACCCGGCTCCGCTCTTGCCGTGAATCTGCTGCCGGAAATCGATGTCGCAGAGAGCCTGGTCAGCGGAAAAGGCACGATCAAGAAAAATCTTGGCAATCATTTGTCCCAATGGCTGCCCGCCCGCCTGGCGGAAGGTTTGCTGATTGCGCACGGTTTCCAGGCGGATGCGCGGGTGGCAGATATGCCCGACAAGCAATTGCGCCGCCTGGGCGAGTCGATCAATCGCTGGACCATCATGGCAAACGGATCGGAAGGTTATCGCAAGGCCGAAGTGACGCGCGGCGGTATCGATACACGAGCACTGTCCCAGCAGACCATGGCGGTAAATGGCATGCCGGGCCTGCATTTCATAGGCGAGGCAGTCGATGTGACCGGCTGGCTGGGCGGCTATAATTTCCAGTGGGCCTGGGCCTCTGGCATGGCAGCCGGATTGTCTGTTTGACACGGCATTTATCGGATGTTCTGCCTCGTCCACCAGAGTTGCTCCAGATGTTGCTTCCATTCGCCGAACAAGCCTGCTATAATTTTCGTCTTCCTATATCAAACCTTGGTTTAAGTTTACATGACCACAATTCGCCTTAAAGAAAACGAGCCGTTCGAAGTTGCGATGCGTCGCTTCAAGCGCACTATTGAAAAAACCGGTCTGTTGACCGAGTTGCGTGCGCGCGAGTTTTACGAGAAGCCGACAGCTGAGCGCAAGCGCAAGCTCGCTGCTGCCGTAAAGCGCCATTACAAGCGCATTCGCAGCCAGCAACTGCCGAAAAAGCTGTTCTGATTTTAGCCGCACGCAGTGTGCGGCCAGGTTGAATTGCAAACCCGCTCCGGTAAGTTCCCGTGGCGGGTTTTGGCGTTTAATGAGCAAATTTTTTGAGCAACCCTGCTGGACGATTTTTACCTATCCCGGAGACAAACATGAGCCTTAAAGAACAAATCACCGAGGACATGAAGGCCGCGATGCGCGCCAAAGAGACAGCCAGGCTGGGAACGATCCGCCTGATGACTGCAGCAATCAAACAAAAAGAAGTCGATGAACGCATCGAGCTGAGCGATACCCAGGTGCTTGCCATCATTGAAAAAATGATCAAGCAGCGCAAGGATTCCATTGCGCAATTTGAAGCGGGCGGCCGCCAGGATCTGGTCGATATCGAAAAGGCCGAGCTAAGCATCCTGTCCGCCTATATGCCGGCTGCGATGTCCGACGCCGACCTGAAAGCGGAAGTTTCCGCCGCAGTGGCCTCGACCGGCGCCGCCGGGCCGCAAGACATGGGCAAGGTCATGGCTGTATTGAAGCCGCGCCTGGCAGGCCGCGCCGACATGACGGCGGTGTCGGCCCTGGTGAAAGCGGCGCTGTCCAGGCCGTAACAAAGCCTCATACAGGCACCCTGGACTAGCGTGATTCCACAATCCTTCATTCAGGATTTACTCAACCGCGTCGATATTGTCGACGTGGTGGGGCGCTACGTGCAATTGAAAAAGGGTGGCGCAAATTTCATGGGTTTGTGCCCCTTCCATAATGAAAAATCCCCCAGTTTTACCGTCAGTCCGACCAAGCAGTTTTATCACTGCTTCGGCTGCGGCGCACATGGCACCTCGATCGGGTTTCTGATCGAATATTCCGGACTCGGTTTTGTCGAGGCAGTCAAGGACCTTGCGCAAAATGTCGGCATGGTCGTCCCTGAAAATGAAGGCGGGCTGCCGCCCGCGCAACGTGCCGAAGTGCAGGCGAAAAGCATGGCGCTGTCCGATGCGATGACGCAGGCATGCGACTTTTACCGGCAGCAGCTACGCATTGCCCAACCCGCGGTTGCCTACCTCAAAAGCCGTGGCCTGACCGGCGAAATCGCCGCAAAATTCGGCATGGGTTATGCGCCGGGCGGCTGGGATGCCTTGCGTGCGGTATTCCCGGATTATGAAGCGAGCGCGTTGGTCGAGGCCGGGCTGGTAATCGACAAGCACGATGAAGACGGCGCCAATCGAAAGCGTTATGATCGTTTTCGTGATCGAATCATGTTTCCGATCCGAAATACGAAAGGGCAGGTCATCGGCTTTGGCGGCCGGGTCATGGATGGTGGTGAGCCGAAATACTTGAATTCTCCCGAGACGCCCTTATTTCAAAAAGGAAGCGAGCTTTACGGATTGTTCGAGGCCCGCCAGGCAATTCGGGAAGCCGGATATGTGCTTGTGACGGAAGGGTATATGGATGTTGTCGCCCTGGCGCAGCATGGTTTTCCGCAGGCGGTTGCGACTTTAGGGACAGCATGTACACCAACCCATGTGCAAAAGCTGGTGCGGCAAACCGACCATGTCATCTTCAGTTTTGATGGCGACGGTGCCGGACGCCGTGCGGCACGGCGCGCATTGGATGCCTGTCTGTCGCATGCGTCGGATAACAAGACATTGAAGTTCCTGTTCCTGCCGGCAGAACATGATCCGGATAGTTATATACGTGAATTGGGTGCGGAGGCATTCGAGAAGCAGGTAAGCGATGCCATGCCGCTGTCTCAGTTTTTGTTGAATGAAGTGAGTGCTGGAAATGATCTGAACACGGCAGAAGGCAGGGCGCGGGCGCAGTTTGATGCCAAACCCATGTTGCAGGCGATGCCGGCATCGTCATTGCGCCTGCAAATCGTACGCAGTCTGGCGCAATTGACCCGGACTACGCCGATGGAAATCGAGACGCTGTTTGAGTTGGTCAATCCGGTGGTGCGCGCACGCCCGGCGCCGGCACGTTCCAAACGAACGCCGCCGGTGGATCTCGAGCGGCAAATCATGCGCCTGCTGGTGGCGCATCCGGCCCTGGCCGCGGGGATGGACGAAGCGTCATTGGCGGCTGTAACCCATTTTGCGCCGGATGGCGGCGCAATGCTGGCGCAGTTGATTGCGGCAAGTCAGGCGATGGGGCAATACGCAAGTTTTGCGGTATTGGCCGAGCATCTGCGTACGAGCGGGTCGGATTTCGATGCGCTGATTGCAGAAATTGCGGCCGATTCTGAATCAGACATCGACGTCGCGAGGGTAGAGCTTGCCGGCGCACTGCGGCAGACTAAAATGAAGATTCTAAAAGCAGAAAAAGATGAGTTGGCGGCGTCTGGGCTGGCAACCGAAGAGGCCAAGATGCGGTACCGGGAGTTAACATTGCAACAGGAACAATTGAGATTGCAAGCTGAGGCTGAAATCGCACAGCGCTAGCCGTTTGCACTGTGTTTGACTAGAGAAAATCATTCCGCATGTTATAATTAAAAGCTTTTGATTCAAGGTCTTAGAGTAATTCCTGCTGCGATTTCATTCATCAAGCGAACAGGAAAATTCCAGAAATATTGCAGTATTGAGCACCACGTCAGTGAAAAGCCCATCAATTGGTACTGCAATTGCAGCTTTTCCCGTGCAACAAGAGCAACTCATTTGGTAGTTGATTCCATGGCGAACGCAATGAAGAAACCCGCGAAAAACCAGAAGTCACCGGTGAAAAATGCGAAATTGGCCCCGGCCAAATCAGCGTTATCGAAGACGGCAGCCAAACCTGTCGTGAAGATTGCTGACAAGCCGGCAGGCAAAGCACGGGTTACTTCAGTCGCAACCGCCGCACAATCAGCCGGTAAAACGTCGACGAAATTGATTGCCAAGGTAGAGTCCGGACCAGCCAGCAAGGCAGTCTCCGGCACAAGCACCAAAGCGGCTACCAGGGCCACGGAAAAATCCTTATCTAAAACCGCTGCAAAGCCGGTCTCTGCGCAATTGAAAGCATCTGTGACAAACAAGAAACCAGACCCCAAAGCGTATAGCAAATCAACGAAAACCGCGCCTCAGCCAGAGGTCAAACCCGACGTTACCGTGATGCTTGGCTCTGGTGTGAGTCAGACAACGGATGCGGCGACACTGGCGGCGATTGATACGTCCGGTTATATCCTGCCTTCGGTGAAGGTGCCAGGCCGCCGTGGCCGCAAGCCGAAAGAATTTCAGCCTGAGAACGACGAGGTCGCAGCGCTCAATGCCGTGGAGCGTGCTGAACTGAAGGCGGTTGATAAAGCCAAGGCGAAAGACCGCAAGGCAAAAGAAAAGGCCTTGTTGAAAGACGCCTTTTCATCCGATACCGAAGCGTCCGAGGAAGAGCTCGAACGCCGCCGCCAGAAGCTGAAAACGCTGATCAAGCTCGGCAAGGAGCGCGGCTTCCTGACCTATTCGGAAATCAACGATCACCTGCCTGAAAACATTGTCGATCCGGAAGCCATCGAAGGCATCATCGGTACATTCAACGACATGGGGATCGCAGTCTACGAACATGCGCCCGATGCCGAAACATTGCTGTTGTCCGACAACGTGGCTACCGTCGCCAGCGATGACGATGCCGAAGCGGCTGCCGAAGCAGCACTGTCCACCGTTGATTCCGATTTTGGCCGTACTACCGATCCTGTGCGCATGTACATGCGCGAAATGGGCTCGGTCGAACTGCTGACCCGTGAAGGTGAAATCGAAATCGCCAAGCGTATCGAAGACGGCCTCAAGGACATGATCCAGGCAATCTCCGCCTGTCCTACCACCATCGCTGAAATCCTCGCCGCCGCGGATCGCATTACGAAAGATGACAGCAAGATCGATGAAATCGTCGATGGCCTGGTGGACATGAATGCATCCGAACCGGTGATTGCGATCGCCGCCGCGCCTGTTGCAGAGGACGAAGAAGACGAAGAAGAAAGCGAAGAGGAAGAAGAGGACGAAAGCAATGCGTCCGGCGCCGCCGGTTTCTCCGCTGAGCAGCTGGAGCAGCTGAAGCGTGAATCGCTGGCGAAATTCTCGACGATTTCGGCGCAGTTCGACAAGATGCGCAAGGCGTTCGAGAAAGAAGGTTACAACTCCAAATCCTACGTCAAGGCGCAGGAAGCAATTTCAAATGAATTGCTGAGCATCCGCTTCACCGCGAAAGTAGTTGAGAAGTTGTGCGATACCTTGCGCGGCCAGGTTGATGAAGTGCGTCATATCGAAAAGCAGATTCTGGATGTTGCGGTCAACAAGTGCGGCATGCCGCGCAGCCATTTCATCAAGGTCTTCCCTGGCAATGAAACCAATCTTGACTGGGTCGACGGCGAAGTGGAAGCCAATCATGCTTACAGCACCATCCTTGGCCGTAACGTGCCGACCATCAAGGAGCTGCAGCAAAAGCTGATCGATCTGCAGGCGCGCGTCGTGTTGCCTTTGCCTGATCTGCGCAACATCAATAAAAAGATGGCGGCCGGCGAGATGAAGGCCCGCAAGGCCAAGCGCGAAATGACCGAAGCGAACTTGCGGCTGGTAATTTCGATTGCAAAAAAATATACGAACCGCGGTTTGCAGTTTCTTGATCTGATCCAGGAAGGCAACATCGGCTTGATGAAGGCAGTGGATAAATTCGAATACCGTCGCGGATATAAATTTTCGACGTATGCGACATGGTGGATCAGGCAGGCAATTACCCGCTCGATCGCTGACCAGGCGCGCACCATTCGTATTCCGGTGCACATGATTGAAACCATCAACAAGATGAACCGCATCTCGCGGCAAATCTTGCAGGAGACTGGCGCCGAGCCCGATCCTGCGACGCTGGCAATCAAGATGGAAATGCCCGAAGACAAGATCCGCAAGATCATGAAGATCGCCAAGGAACCGATTTCGATGGAAACACCGATCGGTGACGACGACGATTCGCATCTGGGTGACTTCATTGAAGATAACAATACGCTGGCGCCTGCCGATGCGGCACTGCATGCATCGATGCGTGGTGTGGTGAAGGATGTGCTGGATTCGCTGACACCGCGCGAAGCAAAAGTCTTGCGCATGCGTTTCGGCATCGAAATGTCAACCGACCATACGCTGGAAGAAGTCGGCAAACAGTTCGATGTAACACGCGAAAGGATACGTCAGATAGAAGCAAAAGCGTTACGCAAGTTGCGTCATCCGTCGCGGTCCGATAAACTGAAGAGCTTCCTGGAAGGTAACTAAGTTCCAGGATCAGATTTCCAGAGTTTAACGGGCCTCTAGCTCATGCTTGGTTAGAGCAGCGGACTCATAATCCGTTGGTGCCGTGTTCGACTCACGGGAGGCCCACCAGTATTAAGCAATAAAAAATGGTTACAAGTTTCGGCTTGTAGCCATTTTTTTATTCTCGACTTTATTTGAAGTTTTATGTAACCGCTGTGTAACCGGATTCCGGGAATACAAATTGGGCTAAGACGTGACGGCTTCAATTGCACAAACATTGATTTAGCAATAGGGTAATCCCCCCGAAAATTAATTGGGATGGATTACCGAAAGAAGTGAGTAACTGTTGACGATTGCCTGTCTGCCTTCATCACACAACTTCAGCATGATTATTTTGCCATGAACATAAACGAGCGCAGAGCATCGGCGCCCTTGTCGGTGAGGACCCACCCAAGCGCCACACCGTTCAATGCGACCGTTATCCAGAAGCCAAATTGAAACGACATCTTTTTTGATTTGTGCCGCAGGTGTTGTTGAGCGATTAAGGCCCCAGGCCAGCCTCCGATAAGGCTCAGCAAATGTAAGGTGCTCTCCTGTGTTCTCCAGCGCCCGCTCCTCGCTGCCGATTTATCGAGCGCATACACGATGAACGTAACCATACTGCTGCCCAGATATAAGCCGAGCAGAGTGAGTGGCAATTTGCCTACGAAAACCAAACCGATGATGAAAGTCAAAAAGAGGAAGGCGAGGACCAGCGAGCTGACTCGATGATTGCCTGGTGCTGCAGCCCGTGCCCGGCTGGTGATGAATGCTACATTCCTCGCTTTCATCCGGCGCTGCTCATCAGTACTCACTTCGTACGTCACAATTTCATTTCCGCTGGGCCGACGCTGCCTGTGTGAAAATGATTTGATGTGCACAAAAACCTGATCGCCGCCGCCATTGGGGGTAATGAAGCCGAAGCCTTGATCATCCTTCCAGGTTGTTATTCTTCCTTGGAATCGCATGAAAACTTTCCGTTATTTTTGGCTCTACTTAGAGCGCAGATGCAGCAATTTGATGCGGACATGCGGTGCATGTTCGCTCAGGTAGTCGACCAGCACGGGCAAGTAGGTGATCTGCCCGAGGTCCGACAGTACCAGGTTGAAGCTGCGGCTGTCCGTCAGAGGGACAAACGAAGGGTGCGGACTGGTAGGGACGGACGGCTTCCGAGGCCAACTTCCGGTTGAAAAGGCCGGGAGGGTGGGATACGGGGGGGCAAGAAAACCTGGTCAGTCCACCAGTTCGCAGGTGTACCATTCTCACGCAGCAGGCGGTGCATTCTCCCGATCATAATTCGCAATCACCTCGGCCGCTACCTTGAAGCCGTCGATCGACGCCGGTGCCCCGCTGTAGGCGGCGCTCTGCAGCAGGATCTCCGAAATCTCCTCGCGCGTGACGCCGTTGCGCAGCGCGCCTTTCACATGCAGCTTCAGTTCATGCGGACGGTTGAGCACCGTCAGCATGGCGATATTGAGCATGCTGCGGGTTTTCAGTTCCAGGCCGGGTCGGGTCCAGATCGCGCCCCAGCAATGCTCGGTAACAAAATCCTGCAGCGACTGATTAAATTCGGTTGCCGATGCGAGCGACTGGTCCACATAGTCGGACCCCAATACCTGGCGCCGCACCGCGAGTCCTTGTTCGTACAATGATGTTTTTTCTGCTGCCATGGTCTGAAGTCCTCAATGCAAAGTGGTTGAAATTGGTGACGCTATGCGCCCTCGCTGTGAGTATATCCATATTCGCCGGTCGCGCAGGCGTCGGTAATGTAGCCGTCCTGCAGATCGCGTTCGATCAGCGCCCGGTCGCGCTGCTTCGGGTCGCCGTAACCGCCGCCACCGGCCGACTGCAGCCACACCAGCGTGCCTTCCGCCAGTGGCACATATGGAGTCTTGCTCGACAGCCGGCGTTCCCTGTCGGTGCCGGGATCGAGCACATACTGCGCGCTTCGCCCCGGCTGGCCGCCGAATAATCCCTGCGGCTGCGAACGGTGGCGATCGGCGCAAAGGCAGATCGAGGCTTCGTTAGCCAGTACGCGAAATACGCGGGAAAAACCATTGCCGCCCCGGAATTTGCCGGCGCCGCCAGTGTCGGCGACGATCTCGTAGCGTTCAAACAGGATCGGGTTTTCCATCTCGTCGGCTTCGATGGGAACGTGGCCGGCATTACCTACACCGTAGCGGATGCCATTGATGCCATCTTTGGTCGCGCGCGCCCCATAAGCGCCCGACGACAGTTCCAGCGTCAGGAAAAAAGGTTTTTTTGCATTCGGCCGGCTGTCGCCGCCGCCGACCACCGAGGTGCCGGTCGAGCCGGAGCCGCTGGCCAGCGCCGCTTCCGGCGCGGCGTCCGCCAGAGCCCGCATGGTCGAGTCGAGCACCCGGTAAGCCACTTCCGCATAACCTACCATCGAACCCGGCGGCAACGCATCACACAGCGTGCCCGGTTTGGTCAGCACCTTGATCGGCCGGTAGCTGCCGGCGTTCGGGGGATTTTCCGGATCGGTAATCGATTTGATCGCATATTGCACGCCTGAGATCGCCGAGGCACGTGAACAATTCATGCCGCCACGCGACTGCTTTGACGAACCAGTCAGATCAACCGTGATGTCCGAGCCGTCAATCACGACACTCGCGTTGATCCACTGTGGATCTTCGGTCAGTCCGTCGCCATCCAGGCAGTCGCGGGCTTGATAGACGCCGGATTTGAAGCGAGCAATCCGGGCCCGCGTCAGTTGTTCGGAACGATCGAGAATTTCTTTCATCGCCATGGTGATCACATCGAGCCCGTAGCGGGTAATCAAATCCGCAAGCCGGCGCTCGCCGGTGAAGCAGGACGCATACTGCGCCCGCATGTCGCCCAGCGCCACGGACGAATCGCGCACATTGCGCACAATGACGTCAGCGATCGGCTCTTGCAATTTATCGTCAATGAACAGCTTCACCGGCGGCACCACAATGCCTTCCTGAATCAGCTCTTTGGTGGCTGGCGAGTAGCTGCCCGGTCCCATGCCGCCAATGTCGGCCCAGTGGCCGCGATTGCACAGGTAACCGTACAGCTTGCCTTCCCAGAACAGCGGCCGCACCAGCAGCACATCGGGCAAGTGGGTGCCTCCCAGATAGGGATCGTTGGTCATCAGCACATCGCCCGGATGAATATTGTTCCGGAAGCGTTCCAGCAGTCCTTGCAGCTGGAATGGCATCGTGGTGACGTGGATCGGAAAGCCAGTCGGGTCCTGCGCCACGATTTCGCCGTTGGCATCCATGATGCAGCAGGACAGGTCACCCTGCTCCTTCCACAGTTGTGTATAGGCGGTGCGCATGGTCATCAACTTCATCTCATGGGCAATGCCGATCAGGGCGTTTTGCAGAACTGCTAGCGTAAAGGGATCGATAGTCATGGCGTCACCGGTTGAGGAAGTTCAAGAAGAAGATTGTGAAGGGCGTCAACTGTCACGGTCGCCCCCGGGGGAACGACAGTCGCCGACGACAGCTCCTGAATAATGGCAGGGCCATCGATCCGCGCGCCGGCAGGCAGTTTTTCGCGCCGGTACACGGTGGTCCGGTGCATGCGGTCGCCGAACCATACATCACGTATCGACGATGCCTGTGGCGCGCCGGATCGCACGGCATTCTGCTGAACCGGCGGCTTGGCGACCAGACCCAGCGCACGCAGACGCAGATTGACGACTTCGACCGGCTCGCCCGGCACCGAATAGGTGTAGACGGTCGCATGCTGGCGGTGGAATTGCTCGACGAAGCTGGCGATGTCGACCGGCTCGTCGGCATCGTCGCTGCTTATCCGGACATTGATTTCAGTCGATTGCCCGACATAGCGAATATCCATGCTGCGCTGGTAGCGGCGGCTATCGGACGCTATCCCTTCCAGATTGAAATCGCTTTCGGCGCGCGCACGCAATTGTGCGAAGGCAGCATCCAGCGCGCCATCCGGCAGCTGGCTGACCCGCTTGAGGATGGATTGCGAATAGTCATGCGTGAAGTCCGATACCGCGATGCCACCGGACGAGAACAGGCCGGGATTGTTCGGCACCAGGATGTGGCGCATGCCCAGCTCTTGCGCGATGGCGAACGCATGAATCGGACCACCGCCGCCGAATGAGCACAAAGTGAAGTCGCGCGGATCGGCGCCACGCTGCACGGAGATGAAGCGGATCGCTTCGGCCATCTGACTGGCGGCGACATTAAAAATGCCGGCCGCCGCTGGCAGGGTATCGATCCCGAGCGGCCTGGCCACATGTTCGTCGATGACTGCGCGCGCCTTGTCCGGGTATAGCTTCACTTCGCCGCCGGCGAAGTCGTCCGGATCGATGTAGCCCAATGCCAGGTTGACGTCGGTCAGGGTCGCATGGGTGCCGCCGATGCCATAACATGCAGGGCCCGGATCCGACGACGCGCTCTCGGGGCCGACTTTCAGGCGGCCGACCTCATCCAGCCGGACGATGCTGCCGCCACCGGCGCCGACCGTGTGCACGTCGAGCATCGGCGTGACGATCGGGAAATAATCGATTTCCCGTGCGGTGGTCGCTTCGGCGATGCCATCGCGCAGCAGGCAGATGTCCAGGCTGGTGCCGCCCATGTCGATCGTGATCAGGTTCGGATAACCGCCAGTCTTTGCCAGATGGGCGGCGCCGACCACGGCGCCGGCCGGCCCCGACAGCAGGGTGGTGGCAGGGTTGCGCAGCACCAGTTCCGGCCGGGCGACGCCGCCGTTGGACTGGAAAATGAACAGCCTGCTGTCGATGTGTTCTTCACGCATTCCGGCAAGAAGCTTTTCCACATAATTGCGCAGAACCGGCGCGACATAGGCGGCAAAAATCGTGGTGCTGGTACGCGGGAACTCGCGAAATTCCGGCTGGATGTCAGACGATATCAAGACGTCGACGTCGGGCAGCGCCGCGACCATCCGGTCGCGCAGGCGCTGTTCATGCGCCGGGTGCAGGAAGGAAAACAGGAAGCAGATCGCCACCGCCTGCACCTTGCTGTCGCGTATCTGCCCGATGATGTTTTCGATCTCGGCATCGTCCAGTTCCTTCAGCACTTCACCGGCCGCATTCACGCGGCAGTCGGCCTCGAAACGCAGGTGGCGCGGCGTGATCGGCTTCGGTTTGTCCAGCTGCACCGAATAAATCAGCGCCGCCGGCCGGCTGAAGCGGCCAAGCTCGATCACATCCCGGAAACCCTTGTTGGTGACCAGCGCGGTCGGCGCGCCCTTGCGTTCGATCACCGCATTGGTCGTGATGGTGGTGCCGTGGCCGATGAATGCCAGTTCCTCCGGCCCGATGCCCATCTGGTCCATCACACGCTTGATGCCGCGCACCACGGTAGCGTGCCGGCGTCCCGGTTCATTCAGCACCTTGGCCACGCTGCCGGCGCCGGTCCTTTCGTCTACCAGCGTCACATCGGTGAAGGTGCCGCCTACGTCTATGCCAATTCGATACATGGGGGGAAATCTCCGGTAAATGCGTTATGCAGGGACCACAACCAGGTCCTGCGAATTCCAAGACACGCGTACCAGCGCATCCAGGCTAATTTCGGCGCCAGTCACGGAGGTCGGCGATTCGGCTGTTAACACCGCTCCGTTTTCAAGCTGAACGGTAAGCCGCACCGACGGGCCGAGATAAATGGCTTCGGTCACGCGCCCCATGAAGCCGTCGGCGGTGGCGGACGCGGGAGCGATGCGCAGCTTCTCATGACGCAACACTGCCAGCGTGCGCATGCCTTTCTGCAGCGGCGTTGTACTCTGGCCTTCAAGGCGCCAGCCTGCCGCCGAGATCGTGCAGCGGCCGTCCGTCTGCGTCTCCTCACACACGCTGTCGATGAAATTCGCATGGCCGACAAACTGCGCCACGAACCGGCTGCCAGGCCGTTCATAGATATCGCGCGGTGTGCCAAGCTGGACGATCTGTCCTTCGGACATCACCGCGATGCGGTCTGAAAGAGTGATTGCCTCGCCCTGGTCATGCGTCACGAAAATCCAGGTGCTGCCGGTCTCCTTGTGAATGCGCTTTAGCTCCTCGTGCATTTGCAGCCGCAATTGCAAATCGAGCGCGCCCAGCGGTTCGTCCAGGAGCAGCACCTCGGGGTCATTGACGATCGCGCGTGCGATCGCTACCCGCTGTTTTTGCCCGCCGCTGAGCATTGAAATCGCACGGTCCTCGTAACCGGAAAGACGCACCAGCGCCAGCACCTCTTTCACCTTTTTAGCGATGGCGCCCGGATCGGCCTTTTTCATTTCCAGGCCGAATGCGATGTTTTGCGCGACCGATAAATGCGGGAACAAGGCCAGATGCTGAAACACCATGTTGGTGCGGCGGCGGTAAGGCGGGTCACCGATCACGCTGTGTCCGCCAATGACCACGTCGCCGGAGCTCGGCTCCTCAAAACCGCCGATGATGCGCAGCAGCGTGGTCTTGCCGCAGCCGCTGGAGCCGAGCAGCGATACAAATTCTCCACGCTGCACATCGAGCGACACATCATCCAGTGCCTTGACGGCGCCAAACATCCGGGTCAGGTTGCGGACGGAAACAGCAATATTGGTTGCCATGTGATCGGTGTTCTCCATGCGTTAGGCCGTCAGGCTCAGGCGCTCTTCACGCGCGCCCATACTTCAATCCATTGCTGCAGATTCGGCGGCATGGCCAGCGGATAGTTTTTGGTGCTGCCGTCGAGCACGCCGTAGCCCAGGGTGCGGCGCTCTTCCGCGGTCAGGCTTGTCGCCGCCAGTTTCGAGACCGACAGGTAGCCGGAAGCCTTCGCCAGCTGGCTCGCATAATCCTTGCCCAGCATCGCATTGATCACGGCATGCGCGGCGTCCTGATTGTTCGAATCCTTCGGTATGTAGGCCGGCTGGACGAACGACAGCACACCTTCCTTGCACCATGCGGTGGCAATCGGGAAGCCTTTCTGCTGCAGGCCGGTGCGCATCGGAATGGTGCCGAAGGAAATCACGATTTCCCCTGACGCGAGCAGGTTGGCGCCTTGCGCAAAACTGGACCACAGCACACGCGCATTTTTCTTTTTCGAAATCAGGAAGCGGCCGACTTCATTGAGTTCCGCCGTGGTCATCGTCTCAGGCTTGGTCTTGCCGAGATACAGTGCAGCGGCCATGATCATCTGATGGGCGGTATCGAACCAGCCGATCCGGCCCGCATACTTGTCTTCGAACAGCAGGCCCCAGGATTGCGCATCGGCTGCCGGCACCTCTTTGGTGTTGTAGATCACGGTGTCGTAGCCCCACATGATGGGCACACCGTAGATCTTGCCATCGCGTTGCAGGATATCGTCCTTGAAGGCATCGGCGACTTGCGAAAAATTGGGGATCTTCTTGAGGTCGAGCGCCGCTGTTTTTTCCTGGCCGGCGGCCGCGCCCAATACGGGGCCGCGCGAAAAAATGCTGTGGCTCATCAGCAGGTTGTAGCGTTTGGTGCCGCCCGGCGCCACAAGGCGCGCGACCACATCGGTCGAACTCTGGAATGGATTGTCGTTGATCTTGACCTTGGCTTCTTTTTCAAGAATGTCTTTCAGCGGCGCGCCGACCAGTGCGTTGGCGACCAGGATCTCGAGTGTCGGCGTCGATTGCGCATGGGCCAGTCCGCCTCCCAGTGCGGTCAGCACCCCGGCGGCGCCGAATTTGAGGACATCCCGCCGGCTCAGGTCGCTGCCGCTTGCCTTGATTATTTTGCTCATGTCACATTTCTCCTTGATTGATGGTCGATGCATGGATACTTCATGGCGAATGCTACTGCTCACACTTTGCTGCCTGACCCGGTGGCCCGGGATGAAACCCAAAATCCCAGCGCCGCCACCGCGGCCGAGATGATCATGATCACGACACCGACCGCCGGCAGGAACGGCGCCGTCTTTTCGACGATGAGAATCCACAGGTGCACGGGAGTGGTGCGGTCGGAGCCGGTGACAAAAAGCGTGCGGATGAATTCGTCGAACGACAAGGTGAAAGAAAACAGCAGCGTGGCCACCACCGCCGGCCGGATGATCGGCATGATGATGCGGCGGAATACCACCCAAGGTGTCGCGCCCAGATCCATTGCCGCTTCCTCCACCGAGCGGTCGAACGATTCCAGCCGCGGATAGAGCGTCAGGAAGGCGAATGGCAGCACCCATGTGATGTGCGCCACCAGTGCGCCCGTCCACAGGCCGTAGGGGACGCCGGTGCTGCCAAAAAAGACCAGCAGCACGACGCCGGACACGATGCCCGGCGTGATGATCGGAATCAGCATTGCCGGAATCATCAGCGAGCGGCCGGGAAATTCATGGCGCAGCCCGAGCGCCGCCATCAGGGCGATCGCGGTGGCGATGAAGGACGCTGCAAAACCGACGCCAAAGCTGTTGAACAGTGCTGTGATGAACTCGCCGCCGGCGAATACTTCGCCATACCAGCGCAGCGTGAAGCCGCGAAAGGGAAAACCGATCACTTCCGAATCGTTGAAGGACAGCACGATCAGCACCGCAATCGGCACGTACAGGAAAAAGAAAAACAATGCCGCGTAGCCGCGCAGCAGCCAGTTTGTTTTTTTCAGCCGGCTGGATTCCATCAGTGACCTCCCGTAAACAGACGCAGGAATCCGAAGCGCCGGCTCGCGAAGTACAGGCAGCCGAGCACCACGGTCATCAGCACGACCGATAGAGCGGCTCCAAGCGGCCAGTTGCCGGCATCCAGGAACTGGCTGGCGATGATGGTGCCGAACATCTGGTTCGATGGACCGCCCAGCAGGCGCGGCGTGACGAAGGCGCCGCAGGACAGCAGGAACACCATCGTGCAACCAGACCAGATTGCGGGTTGAGTCAGCGGCAGGATCACGCGCCGGAAGGTTTGCCAGGGCGATGCGCCGAGATCGCCGGCGGCCTCGATCAGCGCCGGATCGAGTTTGTCGAGCGACAGATAAATCGGTAGGGTCATGTACAGCGTATAGACATAAACCAGACCGACGTAGACCGCGCCTTCGCTGAAGATCAGGTTGTCGATCGGACGGTCGATGACCCCGAGCCACATCAGGCCGGCATTGATGATGCCGGTGCGGCCGAGCATCGGCATCCAGATGAAGGTGCGCACCACGTAGCTGGTCCAGAAGGGCAGGAACAGCAAGACCACCACCAGCGACTTGCGATGCCCTTTCAGACGCGCCATGAACATCGCCAGCGGGTAGGAAACCAGCAGCGCCAGAACGGTGGTGACGATGGCGATCTTCAGTGTTTGCAGCAGGATGCGCGCATACACCGGTTCATTCACCAGCGACGCATAGCTCTGGATCGAGGGGGTCGAGCTGAGGCCGAATACCGATGCGGTCCAGAATGAAACGACGAGCAGGAAAACCAGCGGCGCCACCGCAAAAACCAGCAGCCAGCAGATTGCCGGCACGACGAGCAGGGCGCCGAGCTTGCGGCGCGGCCGGATTTTATTCACTGGAGCGCCGTATCGGATGAGGGCGCGGCTGCCTGCATGGCGCTGACACGGCGTTCCAGATGCGGGCGCCAGCCGCCAATGCGAATGATGTCGAGCAGTGTCGCCGGCAGCGGCTCGAATTGAAGGCGTTTGTTTTTTGTCAGGTTGATGAATGTGCCGTGTTCAAAATCGACTTCGATCTCGTCGCCGGAGTCGACTTCGGCTGTCACCCCCGGGCAATACGGCAGGAAGGGCACACCGGCATTGATCGCGTTGCGAAAGCTGCCGCGCGGGATCGATTCGACCACCAGTCCGAGCTGGTGCGCGCGGATGCCGATCAGGCCCTGGATATGTGGATTGCCCTGCGCAAAACGCTGGCCGGCAACGATGATGTCGCCCGGCCGGACCTTGCCGGCAAAATCCGGGTCCAGCCCCGACATCAGATGTGGGCCAAGCACCTTCGGATCAAGCTCGCGCTTGAGGGCAAACTCCAGTGGCATCATGTCGCCATCGATGCCCACGTTGTCGCCGAATTTCCAGCAGCGGCCGCGGTATGTCCAGTTCATCGGTTCGGTCCCCATGTCATGTTTGAGAGAGATAGTCACGCGGGTCGGCAATCTGCCCGGCCACGGCGGAAGCGGCGACCGTCGCCGGATTGGCCAGGTAGATCTCGGATTTCATGGCGCCGAGCCGGCCGTAATCGTTGCGCGTGCCGGTGTTGATCGACACTTCACCGTCGGCCATCGCACCGATCTTGCCGCCGGCGCAGACGCCGCAGCCCGGCGCGGTAATCACGGCGCCGGCGTCGACGAAGGTTTGCATGTAACCGGCGGCGGTCGCCTGCGACAGCACTTCCCGGGTGCCCGGCGTGATGAAAAAACGCACATCGTCATGGATGCGGCGCCCGCGCAGGATATCGGCCGCGAGCGCGAGGTCGGCCAGGCTGGCCGCCGCGCATGAGCCGATATAAGCGTGATCCACTTTTTTCCCCAGCACCCTGGAAATGCCGACCACCTTGTCCGGCGTCGGTGGCACCGCGATCTGCGGTTCGACCACGTCGAGGTCGAATTCGATCACCCGGTGGAAGTGTGCATCGTCGTCGCTCCTGATCAATTCGACCGGTGCGCCGTCCCTGATGCGCGGCGCCAGATAATCGAGGGTGTGCTGATCCGGCTCGATCAGGGCCGATTTGGCGCCGATCTCGATCGGGGTGTTGCAGAGCACCTGGCGCCCGCCGAAATCAATGCCGGCCAGCGCCGGCCCGCCGAATTCAATCACGCCGTAATCGACCTCATCGACAGGCAACACCGAGATCAGTTTCTGCGCAACGTCGCGCATCGTGGTGCCGCGCGCCAGCCTGCCTTTCAGGTTGACGCGCACCGTGTGCGGGACTTTCAGCCAGACCGAGCCGCAGGCAAGGACCTCCGTGATTTCAGTGACCACAGGTATGCCGAGGCAGCCGAGCGCGCCGTAGTTCGTCACATGGATGTCGTAGGCGATGACCAGCATGCCCGGCCTGATGTAGCCCAGTTCCATCGGAAACACATGGCCGTGGCCGCCGCGGCCGACATCGTAGAAATGCTTGATGCCGTATTTTTTCACCACTTCCCTGACCTGACGCTGGCGCTGCGCTGCCAGGGGGCTGCCGGCGACCGGTTCATGGTCGGTCGAGATCAGCAGCTTGTGCGGCGCATACAGACGCTGCACGCCGAGTTCATCGAGCACCTTGGCGAAGTTGACCACATACCAGTCGTGCGTCGTGATCAGATCCGGTTCAGGAAAAATGATTTCACCGGCGGACACCGGCCTGCCGCAGGCACGCGACAGGATTTTTTCAGTAATGGTTTGTCCCATTGTGGTCCCGGGTCAGCGCAAGGAGAGAATGGAAGCCAGCGGTTCGCCGGCACGGACGCGCGCATCGCGCGCTTGCTCCTTTTCGAGCTGCTTCTGCGATGCGGCGATTGCCCGTTCGCCTTCGTCTTGCGGCACGATCACGACGCCGTCGGAATCGCCAATCACAAAGTCTCCGGGATGGACGACCACACCACCAACGGCAACCGGAATGTTGGTCCAGCCCGGGTGGTTCTTCAGGGTGCCGGTGACGGCCACGCCGGCCGCATAGACCGGCACGCAAAGATCGATCATTTCATCCAGGTCGCGCGCATAACCATTGGTGACGCAGCCGCGCAGGCCGCGTATTGCCGATGCCAGCGACGACGTGCCACCCCACACCGACGATACGCCGGTATCGCCGGCGTCGATGACCAGCACCGCACCGGCGGGGGCTTCATCGATGGCCCGCAACACCGCGGCCGTCTCGGCCGGCAGGATGCGTATCGTATAGGCGATGCCCGCCAGGCGTGAGCGCCGCAATAGCGGACGAATGGCGGGAAGCATGGCGCCGGCCTTGCCGAGCGCTTCATAAATCGTGGCGGTCGGGTAGCCTGCAAGAGTGGCGGCTATCTCGTCGTTCAGCATCTTCATATTGCTCCGGAATCAGTTTTTGAATCGAAAATCATGGTTGGTGATCGGACCCTGTGCATTGCCGCTCATAGCGGCGTTGCAAGCAGGCTAGGCACGAGCCCGGTGTCCGCGATCACCGTTACTTTCCTGAACAACGCATCGCCGCCGCTGACGACGATCTCGCAGCGGTAGCGGCCGACGCTGAACAGGGTGGTGCCGCCTTCCAGCGTGGTTTGCGCCAGGAGATAGCTGGCTTCGATGGACCAGGTATTGCCGTTCTGTTCGCAATACCGGACCGGGCCGATCACATGCCGATCCCAGTGCAGGTTGTATTCATTGACATGACGGTAGGACTGAATGCGGTCACGCAGCATGGCGCGGTTGTCGCACCACATCATGCTGCCGGGTAGTCCCTGCTCGACATTTTCGCGGGTGACGATGCGGTAATCGCAATCGTCGACAAACAGCTCGCCCCATTCCTCCAGGCGGTTTTCGTCTATCAGCAAACCGTATTCCGCCATCAGGTCGCTGATGGCGCCGCGGACTTCCGCCGGCACAGCCAGTTTGTTACGTGGCTGGATGTTTGATTCGTTCATCGTATGCCGCCTTGTGCTTCCACGCCCATCAGCTCCGACCAGTACGACCAGAAGCCGCGAATCGGCGTTTCAGTCAAGCGGTGCGCCAGATCCTGCAGCGGGCCGCGGCCGCCCATTTCAATCACCGCCTGGCCATCGAGCGCGGCGCCGGTGGTTTTGTGCACAAGTTCGATCGCTTCGCCATCTTCCATGCTGACCAGGCCGGCGGGCCCCACCAGGTTGGCCGATATCAAGCGGTGCCGCTTCATGTCCTCGCTATCGTCGGCATAACCGAAAACCGTCTGGAATACTTCATGCGCGTCGACGCCCTTGGGCCGTATCTGGCGTGTCATCAGACTGTTATTCACCTGGAGCAGCACACTGTTCGGGAAAAATGCCGGCGCCGCCAGGCTCATGCCGTCGCTGTACTCGGATTCGTAACGCAGCAGCTTCATGTCGGACAACTGCAGCCGGTCCAGTTCGACGCCCTGCATGCCTGCATAGGCATCACGCGCCTCGTCCTGGGTATCGCTGGCGGCATAAGCATGGTTCATGTTGTGCCGGTGCCGATCGTCCATCTTGACGCCGCCTTTTTGCGTGGCGCGATCGACGCCGTAGGTGACGAAAAATTCATGCAGCAGGCTGGCATGGTAGGTGTCGCGCAGGTTCTCCGCATACAGTTTCCAATTGCCGCGGATGAGCTGGCGCGAGTAGCTGAGCACCACGACCGGCTTATGAAAAAAGCGCTTGATCAGGCTGGTGCCGAATTCGCCGAGATATTGTTCCAGCGATTCGGCCTGATCCGAAAAGGTGCAGAACAGCATGCCGTGATAATTTTCAACCTTCAGCTTGGCCGGCGAAATTGCTTTCGGATCGAAGTCAGGCGGCATGCCGCCTTCGCCTTTCAGGCCGCGCCGGAATGGCACCCCGGTCAGGTCACCCTTGTTCGAGTAACACCAGCGGTGATAAATGCAAATGTGTGAATCGGCATTGCCATGCGTCTTGCGTACGATTTGCGCGCCGCGGTGACTGCAGCGGTTGACGAAGGCATTGATGGCGCCGTCGGCAGTGCGCGTGACCACGACCGAGGTGTCGCCGATCCAGGTGGTGCGGAAATCGCCCGGATTCGGAATCTCTGCTTCGAGCGCCAGATAGTTCCAGCACGGCCCGCGGAAGATGCGCTCCATCTCGAGGGCGTATATCTCTTCGTCATGGTAGAGCGAAAACGGTATGCGCGAATAATCATTGCGCTCCCAGTTGACTGCGATTGTCATGAGCTCTCCTGTTTGAAAAAACAATCCGGCGAATGCAAACGGAATCCGGTTACCTCTCACCGCACTGAGCCTGGCCGCTGCGATTGACGGCGAGGTCGCAGCATCGACAGGAGTTCAGAAAATGCGCTTTCGCGAAAACCGTAAATTTATAATACGTACGGACGAGTTTGATTGTCAATCATTTTTTATGCGCGTGTTTGGTGCGTGATGCACCATGATGATCAATCATGAAATGAGTGTCCTCATAGGTAAAACTGAATGAAAATTAATTTTGTAATAAAAGTCGTTGACAGCATTGGCATTGACGATTAATGTAAAAAGCACTGATCACTTATCCGTATGTGTTTGTATTTCTACACCGGTAGCGATGCGGATGTTCCAGGTCAGTGTGCAGGACCAACTTGCGTATGGAGGATTGTGGTGGCGTCTTACAGAATCGGAATTGATATTGGCGGTACCTTCACGGACTTCACGGTGATCGATGACGATACCGGCGAAGTGGTCATCGACAAGACGCTGACGACACCCAGAATGCCGGAGGAAGGGGTGTTGAGCGGGATCGGCCGCCTGATGGAACGCATTCCCGATTTGCTGCCCAATACGACAGAAATAATTCATGCGACCACGCTGGTCACCAACATCATCCTCGAACGCAAGGGCGCGAGGACTGGTTTGCTGACCACCGATGGATTCCGCGACGTGCTCGAAATGGGGCGCGAGGTCCGCTACGATTTGTTCGACATGTTCCTCCGCCTCCCCAAGGCGTTGGTGCCGCGGGAACTGCGGCTGCCTATTCGTGAACGGATGCTGGCGGATGGCAGCGTCCTGCAGCCTCTGGACGAAGCCGCTGTGCGTGCTGCGGCCCGGCACTTCCGCCAAGAGGGTGTCGAAGCGGTGGCGGTGGTGTTCCTGCATTCGTACCGCAACGGCGCGCACGAGAAGCGCGCTGCCGAAATCCTGCGTGAAGAATTACCGGATGCGATGATTTCGCTGTCGCACGAAGTGCATGCCGAGCCCAAGGAATACGAACGCACATCCACCACCGTAGTGGACGCGTATGTGAAGGCTGTCACCCACAAGTACCTCGATCGCCTGTGTGTCGAACTCGGCCGGCGCGGTTATCGCAATAGCGTGCTGGTCATGCTGTCCAACGGCGGCACCGCCACCGTGGAAACCGCCAAGCAGGTGCCGATCCAGATCGTTGAATCGGGACCGGCCGCCGGCGTTGAAGCGGCTTCGTTCTTCGCCCGCCTGACGGGCCTGAAAAACCTGCTCGCCTTCGACATGGGCGGCACCACCGCCAAGTTATGCGTGGTGACCGATGGCCGCGCATCGCGCACCCGTGAATTCGAAGTCGACCGCGTGCAGCGCTTCAAGCAAGGCAGCGGCCTGCCGG
Organism: Pseudomonadota bacterium; assembly: GCA_040387375.1. Taxonomy (GTDB): domain Bacteria; phylum Pseudomonadota; class Gammaproteobacteria; order Burkholderiales; family Burkholderiaceae_D; genus JAZKDW01. The sequence goes on along the minus strand of JAZKDW010000004.1, from coordinate 54,784 downwards.
TCTCGGTGCCGGTATACGACCTGCTGGAAATCGGTTCCGGCGGCGGCAGCATCGCGCGCGTCAACGACCTCGGCCTGTTGCAGGTCGGGCCGGATAGCGCCGGCTCCGAACCTGGCCCGGTCAGCTACGGCCGGGGCGGCACCGAGCCGACCGTCACCGATGCCGATCTGGTGTTGGGTTACCTGAGTCCCGAATATTTCCTGGGCGGCGAAATGGCGCTCGATTTCGAAGGCGCGAAGCGGGCCATCGAGACGCGCCTGGCCGGTCCGGCAAATCTCGATCTGACCAGCGCTGCCGCCGGCATTCATGAAATCGTCAACGAAACCATGGCCTCGGCGGCACGCATGTACGTCGCCGAAAAGGCGATGGCGCCGTCCGACCTGACAATGTTTGCCTCCGGCGGCGCCGGCGCGCTGCACGCAGTCGGCCTGGCGCGCAAGCTGGGCTGTCCGAGAGTTGTTGTGCCACCCTATTCGGGCGTGTTGTCCTCGCTCGGCCTGCTGGCGGCGCCGGTTGCCTTCGAGCGCAGCGCACCGGTGCGCAAACTGGTGCACGAAGTTGATCTGCGCCAGATCGAGGCCAGTTTTGTCGCGCTGGAATCCGAAGCCAGGCAGTTGTTGCCGGAACCCGCCGCGTCGACGATACAGCGCACCATGGACATCCGTTATTCGGGACAGGATTATTCGCTGGAAATCGATGTCGGGCCGGATTGCACCGCAGCCGGTGTCAGTGAACTGCTGCAGCAGGATTTCCGCGACGCCTACCATGAGCTGTATGGCAAGGTGGAGGATGACAATCCGGTTGAGCTGGTCAGCCTGCGTGTGTATGCGCGGCAGCCGGCGCCGTCGCCGCGGATACTGGCCCCAACCCCCGCGGTGGCCGCCACCGAAAAAGGTTTTCGCGAGGTCTATTCCGCAAAAGCCGGCCGCTATCTGAAAACCGCGGTCTACGAGCGTGATGCGCTGCAAGTGGGGCAAAAAATTGCAGGGCCCGCCGTGATCGAGGAACGTGTGTCGACCACAATCATCGAGCCTGGCGACACGCTGGTGGTCGATCCGACCGGCTGCCTGATGATCACGCTGGCCGGCGCGGCGCAGGCGGACGAGCCGGTGCCGGCAGCGCAAAAAGCGATGAAGCTCGACTCGGTATCGATCCAGATCCTGTGGAACCGCTTGATCTCGATCGTCGATGAAGCAGCGACCGGCCTGATGCGCACCGCCTATACGCCATCGGTCAAGGAATACCATGATTTCTGCTGCGCGCTGTTTGACGCCAACGCGCAGATGCTGTCGCATTCGACCGTGACCACGGCCGGCTTTCTCGGCATCGTGCCGGCGGTGATGCGCAACTTCCTCAAAAAATTTCCGGCAGAGACGCTGGTGCCGGGCGATGTCATCATCACCAATGATCCATGGGTCGCCAGCGGTCATCTGATCGACGTCTCCGTGGCCGCGCCGATTTTCAGGGATGGCAAGATCGTCGCCTACACCTTGTGCATCGTGCACCATCTCGACATGGGTGGCCGCATGTCGACGCTGGAGTCAAAGGATCTGTACGAGGAAGGGCTGAAGATACCGATTCTCAAGTTGTGCAAGGCAGGCACGCTGGATGAAACGATTTTCGACTTCATCCGCGCCAACACGCGCGTGCCCGATAAAATCCTGGGCGACTTGCGTGCGCAGATGATTGCCAACAATGTGTGCGAGCGTGGCCTGCACACGCTGCTTGACGAATACCCGCTGGGCGGACTCGAACAACTGGCCCACGAAGTCGTCAGCCGCACCGAGCAAAGCTTGCGCCAGAAAATCCGTCAACTGCCGGACGGTACCTATCATAACGAAGTGACGCTGCCGCCGATCCCCGGCGTGAAGCACGAAATTCGCATCAAGGCGGCGGTGACCGTGGCTGGCGACGAGATCATCATCGATTACACCGGGTCGTCGGACCAGGTGACTGCCGCGATCAACTGCACGCCCAATATCGTCAAGTCCTATTCCTCGTATCCGATCAAGCTCGGCCTCGACCCGGGGGTGCCGAATAACGATGGCGGCTTGCGGCCGATCACGATCATTGCGCCGGAGGGATCGGTCGTCAATGCACGTCCGCCCGCGGCAACCTGGGGCCGCACGATGATTGCCCATCTGTTCCCGGACATTATTTTCGGCGCGCTTGAAAACGTGATGCCGGACAAGATACTGGCTGCAAACGGCGGCGCGCCGGCGAACGAAGTCTATTTGCACGGGAAACATGCGGATGGCCGCTCGTTCATGTCGATTGCGCAGCATACCGGTGGCTTCGGCGCCAGCGCCCAGTACGATGGTTACCCGACATTGTGCTTCCCGTTCAACACGCGCAACATTCCGGTCGAGGTGATCGAGAATGAGGCGCGCGTCTATTACACACGCAAGGAATTCCTGGAAGATTCCGGCGGGCCTGGTTATAACCGCGGCGGCCTCGGCCAGGCGGTGGAGTTCTGCATCCTCGATGGCGGCACGCCGGAAGCGCACCATGTCGAAAGCTCGGTGCGGATCAGCGGCCGCAACCAAACCGGGCCGATGCCAGCCTTCGGCCGCTGCGGTGGCAGTCCCGGCAGCGGCGGCGGTTTGTGGCTCAACGGTGAAGCGGTGGAGCATGGCATCTACCGCAAGCTGGCGCCGGGCGATGTGATTCGTTTTGAAATGACCGGTGGCGGCGGCTACGGCGATGCGCTCAAGCGTGAACCGGCGCGGGTCCTGGACGATGTGCGTGAAGGCAAAGTGTCGGTCGCACGCGCACAGTCGGATTTTGCCGTGGTCATCAATCCGGTCGGGATGGTGGTCGATCAGGCCGCGACCGCCGCGCTGCGCGGAAAGCGCGGGGCCTGAGCATGGCGCGCGTTGATGCAATTGCGCCGCCGCGTGATGCCAGCGCGGTGAAGCCGGTCGGCAAGGCTTCATGGCTGCTGGCGCCGGGACTGACGTGGTTATTCATATTCATGCTGGTGCCGGTGCTGTTCATGGTGGTCGTGTCATTCTGGTCATCCGGCTATTACGGCACCCACCCCGACTTCACCTTCAAAAGCTACCTGAAATTATTCCAGTCGCCACTGTATCTCGGCCAGTTGCTGAAGACCTTGCGCATCGGCGCCGAAGCGACCCTGCTGTCGCTGCTGATCTCGTATCCGGTCGCTTACATGATTGCGCGCGCCAAGGGCGGCCGCAAGGCCGCGCTGATGCTGCTGCTGTTCCTGCCGTTCTGGGCCAGCTACGTGGTGCGGGCATTCGTCTGGCTGCCTATCCTCGGCCGCAACGGCGCGATCAATACGGGGCTGATGGCAATGGGAATCATCGATACGCCGATCGAATGGATGTTATATAACGAAGGCGCGGTCCTGCTTGGCCTGGTCTACGTGTACACGCTGTTCATGGCGCTGCCGATCTACATGTCGCTCGAAAAAATCGATCCCAGGCTGATCGAGGCGGCAACCGATCTCGGCGCCAGGCCATTCGAAGTATTCCGCCATGTGCTGTTGCCGCTCAGCCTGCCGGGTGTTGCCTCCGGCTGCATCATGGTCTTCCTGCTCACCATGAGCGCCTATGTGACTCCACAATTATTGGGCGGACCGAAAGGCATCATGATCGGCAATGTGATCGCCAGCCAGTTCCTGGCCAGTAATGACTGGGCATTCGGATCGGCACTGTCGGTGACGCTTGTGATCATCGTGCTGCTGCTGTTCGTCGCCATCGGACGCAAGATGAAAATCGAACAGATTTTCACGGGAGGAGCATGATGGAAGCGGCCATGAAAATGCCGGCGGCGACTGAAAAAGCAGCGTCGCGTTTCAACGGTTACCGGATTGCGCTGTGGACCTACGGCACGGTGTTCTTCACCTTCCTGTATGCGCCGCTGGTGATGATCATCTGCCTGTCTTTCAACGACTCGCGGCTCACCGGTTTTCCATTCAAGGGTTTCACCTTCAAATGGTATGAATCCGTGTTCCAGAGCAAGGCGCTGCTCGAGTCTCTGGCCAACAGCATCTACGTCGGCGCCGCTTCGGCCGCGATCGGCACCGTGCTGGCGCTGCTGCTGGCGCTGGCATTCCGGCACGAGTTCTGGGGCAAACGCATCATGCTGTATCTGATCCTCTTGCCCATCATCGTGCCCGGCATCATCGGCGGTGTCGTGCTGCTGATTTTCTTCGGTTATCTGGGCATCCGGCCATCGTTGTTTACGACGGTGCTGGTAGGCCATGTCAATTGGGTCCTGCCGTTCGCCTTCCTGACGCTGTATCCGCGTTTGCACAAGTTTGATCAGTCGGTCGAGGAAGCGGCGATGGACCTCGGCGCACGCGGCAGCCAGGTGTTCTGGGAAATCGTTTTCCCGATTGTCAGGCCGAGCGTGATCGCTACCGCGATTTTTTCATTCAGCCTGTCGTTCGACGAGTTCATCCGCACCATTTTCACCGTCGGCGCCGATCGCACGATTCCCGTGCAGTTCTATGTGCTGATCGTCGAAGAGCTGTCGCCGGAATTGCCGGCAATGGCGGTTGTCATCATTCTGCTGACGATGATGACATCGCTGATCGGGTTTGCTTTCATGCGGCGGGCCGACCGCTCATCATCGGCATAACGTTTCCACCTAACTGAGGAGAGTTACCATGGCAAAAAAACCAGGCATCTACACCGATCGGCAAGTCGAGATGGGCCGCCGCACTGCACTCAAGGCCGGAGGGATGCTTGGCATGGCGATGGCTGCCGGCGTGCCGCTGTCGGTGTTTGCGCAGCAGCAGAAAGTGCGGGCAGTGATGCCCAATGTGTTCATGCCCGATGCGGTGCGGCCGATCATCACGGCACAAACCGGGGGCATTGAAGTGGATAACCTGCCCTATGTGTCCCCCAGCGATTCGCTGGCCAAGCTGATGGCGCCGGGCGGCACCTCGCAATACGACATGATGATTACCCTCACCAATTTCGCCAAAGGCCCCGCGCTCGGCGCCAAGGCCGGCGACGAGCGCCTGTTGGCGCTGAACATGGCGAACATTCCCAATGCAAAAGGCATCGCAAAACATTTTCAGCAGGACATCGTGACGCGTGGCGGCAAGACCTACATGCTGCCGCTCGTGAACGGCTTTGAGTCGGTCGTTTATGACACCACCAAGATCGCGCCGGACGATGCGCTGACGCAGTCATGGAATGTCCTGTTTTCCGACAAGTACAAGGGCAGGATTGCATGGCGCGACGATGCGCACAGCATGATCTTCACGGCGGCGCTGGCGATGGGCAATGCCAATCCGCTGGCGATGCGGGAAGCGGAGATCCGCGAGGTGCAAAAATTCCTGGTCGACCGCAAGAAGAATATCCGGACCATGTGGACCAAATTCGCCGAGGCGGTCAACCTGATCGCATCCGGCGAGGTGTATTGCCTGTACGGTTGGATTCCGATGCGTGCTTCACTTGAAAAACAGGGCATCAAGGCCGCCAACAACTGGCCGAAAGAAGGTTTGCCGTCATGGACCCAGGGCGCATTCATTCCCCGCGACAGCAAGCAGGCAGCGGCTACCCACAAGGTCATCAATGCCATGCTGTCGGAAGAATTCGGCCGCAAGCTGACCGACGTCACCGAATATCCTTCAACCGTGGCGGCGGTGGCGGCCGGTTATGACAAGGCCTACCAGAGCAAGCTCGGTTTCGACGTCGCCGAGCGCGGGGTGCGCCGGATTTCATTCGAGTTGCCGCAACGGATGGATGTGTGGCTGGAAGCCTGGAACAACGTGAAAGCGGCATGACATGATCGTGCGGGAAAACATGAAAACCATGGATGACATAGTTGAGATTCGCCGGGTGTCCAAGCGATTTGGCGCCACTACGGTGTTGAACGATGTGTCGCTCGACATACGACGCGGTGAATTCCTTTCGCTGCTGGGTCCGAGCGGCTGCGGCAAAACCACGCTGTTGCGGATTATCGCCGGCTTCGAACATCCGACCGAAGGCCAGGTCCTGATCGATGGCAAGGATGTCTCCGGGCAGCCTGCCTATGCGCGCAACACGAACATGATCTTCCAGCAGCTTGCCCTGTTCCCGCACATGTCAGTCATACAGAATATCGGGTTCGGCTTGCGCATGAAAAAAATTGCGCCCGATATCATTCGCACAAAAGTGGGCGAGATGCTGGAGTTGATCCAGCTGAAGGAATTCGGCAACCGGATGCCCGACCAGTTGTCGGGCGGCCAGCGCCAGCGGGTAGCACTGGCCAGGGCACTGGTGAACAGTCCGGATGTGCTGCTGCTGGATGAACCGCTGGGCGCGCTTGATCTGCAGCTGCGGCTGCAGTTGCAGATCGACTTGCGCCGCTTGCAAAAGGCGCTCGGCAATACTTTCATCTTCGTCACCCATGACCAGACCGAGGCGATCACGATGTCGGACCGGATCGCCGTCCTGAACAAGGGCAAGATCGTTCAGCTCGGCACACCGCAGGAGATCTACGAGGCGCCGAAGGCCCGCTTTGTTGCCAACTTTGTCGGCCACACCAACCTGTTCGACGGCACCATCGCGTCGATCGAACCGGGTGGCGTCTGCCGGGTCGCGATTGCGGGCGGCAAGGCGGTCATGCGGTGCGAGAGCGCCACGCCGCTGGAGCAGGGGCAACAGGTTACGGTGGCGTTGCGTTATGAAAAGGCTACCGTCGATGTGGCCGGCGGCCCGCAAGACGACAGCAGCTTTTCCGGCGTGGTGACGGACCGGACTTACATGGGGAGTTTTCTTCGTTATGCGGTGGCGACGGACTGGGGCGGCGAGGTGACGGCCGACATGCCTGTCAGCGAGGCGGCGCGCGCCATCGCCGAAGGCACGCGGGTCCAGTTGCGCTGGACGCCTTACAATGCGGCCGTTCTGGCCGAATGAAGACGGTACCGGACGCGCAACGTGTGCCGCATCCGGTACGGTTGGACGACAGCCAAAGGCATATAATGGCTGGTCGCTCGATCCGCGACGCTAGCGATGCAATTCATGATGCGCACGCAATTCTGATTCGATATCAATGACTGAACCCGTTCCTCGCAAGCCATCCAAGTCTGTAGCCGCCCGGCCAATCAAGCCGAAACCGCGGTATTCCGAAGTCGCCGATCAGATCCGCTTGCACATCATGACCGGTCGTTATGGCATCGGCAGTTTGCTCCCGAGCGAGACCGAACTGCGCCAGCAATTTAATGTCAGCCGGCATACGGTACGTGAAGCAATCCGCCAACTGCAGATCGATGGACTGGTATCGCCGGAGCAGGGGCGCGGCACGCGGGTCGACTCCAATCAGGACAAGCCGCATCTGAGCGTGGTGCTTGGTTCGCTGGACGGTATCGCGCGCTACGGGCGTGCGACCCATCTTGTGAATCTGCGCTCGAAAATGATCGTCGCCGATGAGGCGCTTGCCAGCAACCTGCATTGCCAGGTCGGCGAGGAATTGCTCTACATTCAATCCTATCGGGAACCGCGCGACGACTCGCTTTCACTGGCCAGGGCATGGAATGAAACCTACATCCTGGGCCGCTTCGCCAGTATCCGCGACGAGATTGAAACCTGGTCGGGCGCCGTGTATTCGCTGATCGAGCAGCGTTTCGGCGAGCGGATCGTCTCGATCCGGCAGGAAGCAAGCGCGCTCAACCTGGATGCGAAACTGGCAAAGCGGCTGGACGTGAAGCCGGGCACCGCCGGGTTGCAGGTAAAACGTACCTATTTCAGCGCCAATGGTGTGCCGCTGCTGTTCGGTTTTAATACCTATGAAGCCAGCAAATTCACGCTGGTCATGGATATCAAGCGCCACGAGCAGGACTAGCTCCAACCCCCTCCTTGAACTGATCGACAATAAACTCCCGAAACCATTTATTGGCCGGATCGCGGTGATAACGATCATGCCAGTACAGCGCGATTTCGAATTCCGGCAAGACTTTCGGAAGCGGCTTGATCAGCAGCGGAAAATGCATCGCAAGCGTCTCGGCCAGCAAGGTTGGAGCACACCACAGCAAATCCGACGCGATGACAAAGTGCGGCGCTGACAGGTACTGCGGCACACGTACCTTGATCTGATTACGGGCGCCGGCATCAACCAGCGCGCGCTCCAATACCTGATGCCCGCTACCGGAATACTCCACAAGCAAGTGCTGTTGACTGCCGAAGATATCCTCCGTTAATTCCTGATCGGCCAGGGGATGGCCCTTGCGCATCACACAGACATAATGCTGCATCAAGACAACCCGGCGGTGGATGCCGGTCTCGAGCGAGGGGAGAAAACCGAGTGCTACATCCATGCGTCCGCTCGCCAGGCCGCTCAGCGTCTCCTCGATAGGCTTGAACACCGTACGGAGCTTGATCAGCGGCGCCGTTTCGCCCAACTGCCTGAGTATCTGCGGTAAACATGCGGCTTCACTGATGTCGCGCGTACGGACCGTAAACAGGCGGCGTGACGTCGCGGGATCAAACCGCGCCTCGCTGCTGGCGGTCTTCCGGATCATCGCCAGGGCATCCAGCAATTGATGGGATATGCCGATCGCATGCGGTGTCGGTTCCATGCGCCGGCCGACCAGCGTAAACATCTTGTCGCCGGTGTCGGTACGCATGCGCTTCAGCGCACTGCTTACAGCGGCTTGGGTCAGTCCGAGATTATCCGCCGCTCCGGTGACCGAGCGATCACGCCACAGCGCTTCGAATACATACAATAAATTGAGATCTTTCATGGACTTGCACTTTCCTTTCGGCTGCGAGTCAGGCCTGACAACTATAAATATGGCTAATACTAAGCAATCAATGAATCGATATGGTTTAAACATGGAGGCGTCGATAGAATACTGCAAAAGCTTATAAGGAGACAATATGGCGGCGCCTGTTCAAGTGCTTGGCATGATAGGTATCGGTCAGTTGGGATTGCCAATCGCGGTAAATCTGATGCGTGCCGGTTTTCGGGTAGTTGGCTATCGGCGAACGGACCGTGAAGCGTTTGTGGACAGCGGCGGCGAAGCGCTCGATAGTCCAGCCGCAGTCGTGCGTGCGTGCGATGTGCTGCTGTTATGCCTGCCGGGCGAGGAGGCGCTGGCGGCAGTCATGCAGGGCCCGCAGGGTGTGCTGGCTAACCTCAAGCCGGGCCAGATCGTCATTGAACTCGGCACGTATTCCAAAGCCTGCAAGGTCGCCCACGGCGCGCAGATCGAAAGCCATGGCGGGCGTGCGCTCGAAGCTGAAGTGAGCGGGTCGCCGCCGATGGTGGCCGGCATGAAGGCGTCGCTGTATCTGGGCGGTTCGGCAGAACTGGTCGAGGCCTGCAAGCCGATCCTGGATGCCATCGGACCGTCCCAGTTCCATCTCGGGGATTTCGGCTCGGCGGTCACGATGAAGCTGATTGCCAACTATCTGCTCACCATTCATACGCTGGCAGCGGCGGAGGCGATGAATCTTGGCACACGCGCCGGATTCGATCCGCACCTGGTCGCTGAAGTGCTCAAGCTGGGCGCCGGCGGCTCGACGATGTTTTCGATCCGCGCGCCGATGATGGCCGCGCGCGCATTTTCGCCCGCACCCGGCCCGTTCAATACGCTGCAAAAGTACCTGGAGATGGGCGAAGGCCTGGTCCGGGAATTCGGCTCCGCCGCGCCGCTGTTCTCCGCCGCCGCACCGTACTTTTATCGCGCGCTCGACAGCGGCATGGGCAACGAGGACATCTCCGCGGTCATCAAGCTGATCGAAGCCGATTCGAGAAACGCCGATCCAGAAAAGGAAAAACCGTGATTGTCGAACAGCGTATTTATCAGTTGAGGCCAGGTGCAATGCATGAGTTCCTCAAGATCTACGAGGCAGAAGGCCTTGCCCTTCAAAGTGCGGCGCTGGGCCGGCTGCTGGGTTATTTTGTGTCTGAAATCGGCGATCTCAATCGTGTGATCCAGCTCTGGGGTTTCGACACCTTCGAAGATCGCCAGAAGCGCCGGGCCGCACTGTCTGCGACGCCGGAATGGCGCGCCTTTCTTGGCAAAGCCGTGTCGATGGTGGAAAGCCAGCACACCGAGTTGCTGACGCCGGCGCCTTTTTCCCCAATCAAGTAAGAAAGAAACAGGATGATTCGCTCTCTATTGCACGTGGGGATGACCGTGCCCGACCTGGAAGTCGGACGTTCGTTTTATGAACTGTTTGGCCTCGAGTCGCGTGCTGTCGGCAATGACCTGGTGTTTCGCTGCCCCGACCGGGCGCAGGACCAGGTGCGGCTGATGGAAGGCCCGAAAAAGCGCCTGGCCTACACCTCGTTCGGCACCAATACCGAAGGAATGGCAGGCTTGAAAATGAATCTGGAACGCGCCGGCGTGCAGCTGGCGACGCCGCCTTTCAACGTCGATCTTCCTGGCATCTGGTTCCAGGATCCGCACCTCGACTGGATCAACATCCAGGACCAGGAACCGGCGCCGCCGCCGGTTGCCACGCAGCCGGAAATCAATGCGCCCGGCCGCTACCGCCGCATCGGCACCCGCGCATGCGCCGTCGGCGCCGCGCCGAAGCGCGCGCGGCCGCGGCGCCTGGGCCACCTGATCAAATTTTCGCCCGATGTGGACATCTCCGTGGACTTCTATACCAATGTGCTGGGCATGAAAGTGTCCGATCGTGCGCATGACATCCTGGCTTTCCTGCGCGGCGCGGCCGGCGGCGACCACCACCTGGTCGCATTTGCAAAGAGCTCGCACACCGGGCTGCATCACATGAGTTTTGAAGTGGCTGACATCGATGAAATCGAGATCGGCGCGCAGACTCTGCTGCGTGCGGGCTATAAAGACGGTTTTGGCCTCGGCCGTCATGTCGGCGGGTCCAATTATTTTCACTACGTCCGCGACCCCTGGAACAGCCTGGTCGAATACTTCTGGGACATCGATGTCATTCCCGAGGACGACAGCGCGTGGGTGCCGATGAATGTCGGACCGGAGCAGATTCTCGCCGTCTGGGCCAGCACGCCGCCGCCGCCGGAGTTCGTCACCAATTTCGAGCAGGCGGACTGACATGCAGATCAGCGAGGGAGCGAAAGGCCTGATGCAGCAGATGTTGCAAAAGCCCTTGTATGTCGTGCTGCGCACGCCGCATGACCTGACGCGATTTTCAGAGCTGCTGGAAGAGCATCTGCAATGGGCAATCGCGGCCGAGAAGCGCGGCGAGCTGTTTGCGTCGGGCCCGTTCCTGGATGGCGGAACGCCAGGCGCCGCGGGCGGCATGTCGATCCTGCGCGCGGGATCGGAAGCGGAAGCACAGCAAATCCTGTCCGCCGATCCGTTCATCCGCGAAAAAGTGTACATGCCCTTCATCAAAAAATGGATGTTAATGGAAGGCGGCGTCACGGTCACGGTGCGCTTCTCTGATCAATCTTGTCTTGTCCGATAGGAACCAACATGAAGTACCAGCTCTTTACCTACGCCGGCCAGGACGGCACACCAAAATCGGGCATCGCCGTCGCGGATAAATTGTACGATCTGGCCAGCGTGGCGGATGGCGACGCGTCCGCTGCAATCCGGTCCGGCACCATCGATGACATGTTGACGGACTGGCCCGCTTCACACCGGATGCTGGCGCGCATCGCCGATGCGACCGGCGCGTCGGCGCCGGTCCTCTCTGCGGACAGCATCACTTTCCTGGCGCCGCTGACGCGGCCGGGTGTCATCTACGCGGCGGGAGCGAACTACCGGGACCACGTGGAAGCGATGGGCAAGGCGATGAACATGAAGCTGTCGCTCGATCCGCGCTCCGAAGGCATCGATCCCTGGCATTTCATCAAGGCCGGCAAGGGTACGCTGGCGGGGCATCGTGAGGTGGTCCCTTTCCCCGGGCATACCCAGAAGCTCGACTGGGAAGCGGAGCTGGCAGTCGTGATCGGACGGAAGGCATCGAAAGTCAGCAAGGAAGACGCGCTTGAGTATGTCGCCGGCTACACCTGCGCCAACGATCTCTCCGCACGCGATAACCTGGTGCGCCAGCAAGTCGATCCTGGCTCGCCGTTCCGGTTTGACTGGATCGGCCACAAATCCTTTGCCGGAGCATGCCCGCTGGGACCTTTTCTCACGCCTGCGGAATTTGTCGGCTCACCGGAAGAGCTGGACATCAAGCTGTGGCTTAACGGCGAGCTGAAGCAGGACTCGAACACCAGCAATCACCTGTATGGCGTCGCCGATCATATTGCCTATCTGAGTCAGCGGCTCGACCTGTATCCGGGCGATGTTGTGCTGACGGGCACGCCGGCAGGAGTGGGAATGGAAACAGGTAACTTCCTCAAGCGCGGAGACGTGATGCGGGTGTGGATCAATGGATTGGGTGATTTAGAGACGACCATAGCATAATCGGTAGCAAATCAAATAAAACAGAGGAGACTTACGATGAAAAAAATGCATAAGGCAATCGCGGCGCTGGTGCTGGCAACAACTGCACCAGCCATCATGGCAGACGTCAAGGTGGGATTCGTCGGCACGCTTTCCGGTCCTTCGGCCGATGTTGGCCGCGACCAGTTTGATGGTTTTGCTCTCGCGCTGGAACAACTGGGCGGCAAGCTCGGCGGCGTGGCAGCGACTGTCATCAGGGAAGATGATCAGCAGAAGCCGGAAGCGGCGCTGGGCGCGGTGTCAAAACTGCTGGACCGCGACAAGGTGGACATCATCACCGGCCTGACATTCGCCAACGTTCTGATGGCGATGCAGGGCAAGATCGCCGCGACCGATGTGCCTTTCATCGGCACTGTCGCCGGGCCATCGCCAACCGCCGGCGCCCAATGCAAGCCGAACCTGTTCGTGATGTCATGGCAAAGCGACGTGCCTGCCGAAGCCGTGGGCAAATACCTGACTGACAAGGGGATCAAGCGAATCAGCACCATGACGCCCAACTTCGTCGGCGGCAAGGACAAGATCAGCGGGCTAAAACGATTCTACAAAGGCGAGATCGCCGACGAGATTTACACGCCGTTGAACCAGCTCGATTTTTCCGCGGAAATCACGCAGATTTCATCGTCCAAACCTGAAGTCGTTTACAGCTTTTACCCGGGCGGTCTCGGCGTGACCTTCGTCAGGCAGTACCAGCAGGCTGGCCTCGTCACGAAGACGCCGCTCTATACGTCGAACATGATTGAAGGCACCGGGCTTGACGCGATGGGATCCGCGGCAATTGGCGCCATCGCTGGCGATACCTGGACACTCGGCACGGCAAACCCGCAGTCGAAGCAGTTTGTGGCCGCGTTCCTGAAAAAGTATAACCGCTCGCCGTCGGCTTATGCTGCCTTCAGCTATGACGCAGCAGTGATGCTCGACGCCGCGGTTCGCTCCCTGAAAGGCGATGTGTCGGACCGCAAGGCGCTGACCAGGGCGATCAAGCAAGCGCAGTTCAAATCCGTGCGCGGCAATTTCCGCTTCGGATCGAATAATTATCCGGTCCAGGATTACGACATTTTCCAGATCGTCAAAGGAGCGGCGGACAAGCCGGAATTCAAGCTGGTTACCGCGGGTGTGCTCAAGGCGCATTCGGATGCATACGTCGGACAGTGCGCAATGAAATGATGTTTTGGTGCGTTCAGCCGGATTCACAATAAATACAATCAGGAGACGTGATGATGAAGATTTTGAAATTGCTTTTTTTCGTGCTCGTTCCATTGTTTGCGAATGCGGCGGCCGCGGCGCCGTCGGGCAAGCCGCTTGAAGTGATCGTCTTCCCGGGCGGTTTCAACTGGCCGCTTTGGGTGGCGCAGGAAAAAGGATTTTTCGAAGCGAACAAGATCGCGGTGAATCTGACGCCGACACCGAGCTCCGTTTTCCAGTTGACCAACCTGATCGACGGCAAGTTCGACATTGCCATGACTGCGATGGACAACCTGATCGCCTATCGCGAGGGGCAGGGCGAAGCGCCGAAGCTCGGCGCGGACCTGGTCGCGGTGATGGGCGCCGATCGCGGTTTCCTTAAACTGATCACGGTGCCGGAAGTGAAGTCGTTTGCCGACCTGCGCGGCAAAACGCTTTCGGTTGATGCGCGCAATACGGGTTATGCGCTGGTCATGTTTGAATTCCTCGATCGTGCCGGCTTGCGCGAGCCGGACTTTACGGTGGACCGGGCAGGTGGTGTGATGCAGCGCTTCCAGGCTCTGATGGAAAAAAAACACGCCGGCACGATGCTGATTTCGCCATTTGAAGTGCAGGCCGAAGCACGCGGGTACAACGTGCTGGCGACCGCTTCCGAGAGTTTCGGCGCGTATCAGGGTCTGGTTGCTGGCGTGCGGCAGTCTTGGGCGGCGCAAAACCAGGACGATCTGGTCGGTTATATCCGCGCGTATGCTGACAGCGTCGAATGGCTGTACGACCCGGCGAACAAATCCGAGGCGCTGCGCATTTTGACCAGCAAGATGCCAAACGTATCACCGCAGGCGGCGGAGGCCACTTACCGGATCTTGCTCGACCCCCGCACCGGCATGCAGCGGCGCGCGGCATTCGAACAGGAAGGACTGCAGACGGTTCTGAAAATCCGCAGCAAATGGGGGCAGCCGCGCAAGGAAATGGGTGCGCCTTCCCAGTACTACGACCCAAGCTATTATGAACGCGCCCTGAAACGCTGATAATCAATCTCCGGCAGCCTGGAATGGCTGCCGCCTGCAGTTTCAACTCGATAAACCGCGACGACGCAACAACGGATCTGTGGCAGCCCATGCGAAGTTGCCACAGTTCGCCGTTCGCAGCCACCTATGATCGATGTGATGAACGATACAAAAATGGATTTTTCAAAATTTACGCCCGTATTGACCGCAAATGCCATGCTGCCGCCAGCAGACGCGCGCGGCATCCAATAAGGGTGCAATCATGGCCTTGAGTCTCCTTGTTCCCCAGTTGTTGAACGGCCTGCAGTATGGCGTGCTGCTGTTCCTGCTGGCGGCCGGACTGACGCTGGTGTTCGGCATCATGAGCTTCGTTAACCTGGCGCATGGCTCGCTGTACATGCTGGGCGCCTATTTTGCCGCTACCGCATACCGCTGGAGCGGTTCGTTCGGCATTGCGGTGCTGGCCGCTGTCGGCGGCTGCATCGTATTGGGAATGCTGCTGGAAAAAATCGCGATTTCGCGCCTGTACAGCCGGGACCATCTCGACCATGTGCTGGCGACCTTCGGCATGGCGCTCTTCTTCAATGAGATGGTCCGCATTGTCTGGGGACCGCAGCCGTATTTCCTGCCGGTGCCCGCCTTCCTTGAAAACACGGTGGATCTGTTCGGCATCGATTATCCGTCCTACCGGTTCGCGATCATCATCGTCGGCCTTGCCGTCGCCCTCGGCGCCCACCTGCTGATGCACAAGACCCGACTGGGCATGCTGATCCGGGCCGGCTCCGTCAATCCGAAGCTGGTCGGTGCGCTGGGCGTCAATATCAAGCTGCTCAATGCACTGCTGTTCTGCCTCGGGGCCGGGCTGGCCGGACTGGCGGGGGTCATGGCGGGACCTATCCTGGCGATCCAGTCGGGCATGGGCGAACCGGTGCTGATTACCGCGCTGGTCGTTATTGTCATTGGCGGCATCGGCTCGGTCAGCGGCGCATTCTACGCCGCGCTTATTGTCGGCATCGCGGACACGATGGGGCGTGCGTTCCTGCCGATGCTGCTGCGCGAGATGATGAGCCGCGAAGTCGCCACCGCGGCCGGTCCGGCGCTGGCGTCGATGCTGATCTATGTATTGATGGCGATCATCCTCGCCGTCCGGCCGCAAGGGCTGTTTCCTGCCGGGAGAAATTGATGTTGAATAAAAGCGCGTTGTCCAGTCCCGGCATGCTGGTGCCGCTGGCTCTGTTTGCGCTGCTGGCGGTCATTCCGGTCGTGGCCCATTTCACGGCGCAGCCGTTCTACGTCGCATTTTTTGCCCGCATCATGGTTTATTCGATCGCCGCCACCGCGCTCAATCTCGCTCTCGGTTATGGCGGCTTGCTGAGCCTGGGGCATGCGCTGTTTTTTGGGTTGGGCGCCTATTGTGTTGCCATTCCGGCTTTTCATGGCATCGACAGCGGCTGGGTGCATCTGCTTGCATGTGTCCTTGTCTGCGGCATCGTCGGCCTGGTGACCGGGGCAATCAGCCTGCGCACATCCGGCATCGGCTTCATCATGATTACGCTCGCGTTTGCGCAGATGGGTTACTTCATCTTCGTCAGCCTGAAACAGTATGGCGGTGATGACGGCACCCCGATTAGCGCCACCAGCAAGTTCCCCGGACTTGATCTGGGCAATCCTGTCACCCTGTACGCCGCGGCGTTCATCGTGTTGGCGCTCGCGACATGGTGGATGGCGCGCCTGCGTGTCTCGCCGTTTGGCATGGTGCTGCGCGGCGCCCGGCAAAACGCGCGCCGGGTCGATGCGATCGGTTTTCCGGGCCAGCGTTACCGGCTGCTGGCTTATGTGCTGTCGGCCGTGTTGTGCGGGATCGCCGGCATGCTACTCGCCAACCTCAACGCGTTCGCATCGCCGGGCACGCTGTCCTGGCTGGTGTCCGGCGACCTGCTGGTGATGGTGGTGCTGGGCGGGATCGGCACCGTGTTCGGTCCCTTCCTCGGCGCATTGGCCTTCCTCGGCATGGAAGAAATCCTGAAACACATCACCGAATACTGGATGGCCATTTTCGGACCCGTGATCGTGCTGCTGGCCTTGCTGGGCAAGTCTGGCATCGTCGGTTTCCTCGACATGTTCGGCCGCCCATCCGAGCGGCAAAAGCAACAGGCAGGAGAACAACCATGACGGCAAGCCTGCTGCGCACCGACTCGCTGGTGAAACGTTATGGCGGCATCACGGTCACGGACCAGGTCTCGCTCGATATCCGTCAGGGTGAGCTGCACGCGATCATCGGCCCCAACGGCGCCGGCAAGACCACGCTGATCAACCAGCTGTCCGGAGAACTCGCCTCCAACCAGGGCAAGGTATTGTTTGCCGGCGACGACGTCACGGCTTTGCCTATCCATGCGCGTGCGCGCCGGGGCTTGCTGCGTTCGTATCAGATCACCTCCATCTTCGAGGACTTCACGGTGCAGGAAAACGCCGTGCTGGCCGCGCTCGGCGCCAAGGAGCACGGTTTCCGGTTCTGGCGGCCCATGCTGGAAAGCAGGCAGGCGGTGCGGGATGCGAATGACGCGCTGCAAGCGGCCGGTCTGGCGCTGCGCGCCGGCGAGCAGGCCGCCAACCTGGCCTATGGCGAGCGGCGCCAGCTTGAGCTGGCGATGGCATTGGCGGCGCAACCGAAATTGCTGTTGCTCGATGAACCCATGGCCGGCATGAGCGTGCAGGAATCGGGCGCGGTGGTATCCCTGCTGAAGAGCCTCAAGGGCCGCTACACCATCCTGCTGATCGAACATGACATGGATGCGGTGTTTAAACTGGCCGACCGCATCAGCGTGCTGGTGTACGGCAAGCTCATGTTCAGCGGCACGCCCGATGAAGTGCGCAACCATCCCGAAGTCAAAGCCGTCTATCTTGGCGAAGAAAAAACTTAAGTGTCCCGGAGAGCTGCATGAGCACATTACTGGCGGTTCAGGACTTGCATGCGTCCTATGGCCATGCGCAAGCGCTGTTCGGCGTGTCCTTCAACGTCAATGCCGGCGAAGTGGTGACCCTGCTGGGCCGCAACGGCATGGGACGGTCGACCACGATCAAGTGTCTGTTTGGTTTGCTGCCCGTCACATCTGGGTCGATTTCCTTTGCGGGCCAGGCGGTGCATGCCTTGCCTTCGCACAGCATCGCTCGCCTCGGACTGGGCCTGGTGCCGGAGGGGCGCCAGGTTTTTCCCAACCTGTCGGTCGAGGAAAACCTGGTCGCCACCGCACGCGCGCCGCGCAAGGGGCAGGTGCAGTTGCAGGAATGGACGCTGGAACGGGTCTATGCGTTCTTTCCGCGGCTGAAGGAACGGCGCAACAACCAGGGCGGGCAGCTGTCCGGCGGCGAACAGCAGATGCTGGCCATCGGCCGCGCGCTGATGACCAATCCCCGCCTGCTGGTGCTGGACGAGGCAACCGAAGGCCTGGCGCCGCTGATTCGCGCCGAAATCTGGGACGCGCTGGGCGCGCTGAAGCGGGAAGGCCTGGCGCAGATCGTCATCGACAAAAACGTCGGCGCGCTGCTGAATGTCGCTGACCGGCATTATGTGCTGGAGAAAGGCAAGGTCGTCTGGCACGGCAGTTCCGAAGCCTTGCAGGCGGAACCGGATATTGTTCAGCAGTATCTGGGCGTGTGAAAGAGGTTGGTTGCCTTTGATAAATCCATGGGGCGATATTTTGCCGGCGTTAATGGAAAGTCAGGTTTTTAAATTCAATAATCGGCGTTTGTCCTGCAAAAAAGCCTGTCGAATCAGGCGGAAGCACGAACATTGAAGCCTTACAGGCTCAGTGTCGCGTAAAATGCAGCCTGTCAATGGCGGGTCTTTGCCTCAGTCGGCACATTTTTCCAACCCAGTCCGGTGACCGGATCGCCCCGGCCAAACATGCCAGCGGGATATCTGCGCACCAATCCTGGTCAAACAGGATGTGATGAAGCCGGCCATGACAGTCAGCGCTTTCCAGGTGATGCTAGCCTGAAGCCTGGCGCGCAAAATCGACGGCTTATGCGAATTGTTCGCTTGAACCATTGTTTTTATTGAATCTAATTTTAGAAGGAATGGGTCCTCCCGCGGTCAGGAAAATGCTAGTGCACCGCTCTCCGCACAGCAGCCACCGGCCGCCGGCACCGTGTTCGAATCACGGCAGACCCGCCAAACATCATGCCTGACATTCAAGCTGAAGCCGTGCAAAATGCCGCGGCTGCCATCCGTTTCGAAGACTTCGGACTGTCACCCGATATTCTGCGGGCCTTGTCCGACCAGGGGTATGTGCATCCGACGCCGATCCAGGCCGAAGCGATTCCGATCGTGCTGCAGGGCCGGGACGTGATGGGTGCGGCGCAGACCGGCACCGGGAAAACGGCCGGGTTTGCCTTGCCGATCATCCAGTTACTGCTGGCCCACGCCAGCAACAGCGCATCACCCGCGCGTCATCCGGTACGGGCCCTGATCCTGACGCCGACGCGTGAACTGGCCGATCAGGTCGCCGACAATGTAAAAGCGTATTGCCGCTACACGCCGCTGCGTTCCACCGTCGTTTTCGGCGGCATGGACATGGCGCCGCAAACGGCCGCCTTGCGCGCCGGCGTCGAAATCCTGATCGCCACCCCGGGCCGCCTGCTCGACCATGTGCAGCAAAAAACGCTGAACCTGTCGCAGACGCAGATCCTGGTGATGGATGAGGCCGACCGCATGCTCGACATGGGTTTCCTGCCCGACCTGCAGCGCATCATCAACCTGCTGCCGAAACAGCGCCAGAACCTGATGTTTTCGGCCACGTTTTCGCAGGAAATCAAGAAACTGGCGGCCAGCTTCCTGCAGGATCCGGTCACCATCGAAGTCGCGCGCAGCAATGCCACCGCCGACAAGGTCACGCAGATCGTCTACAAGGTGGATGAAGAAGCCAAGCGCGACGTGGTGTCATTCCTGATCCGCGGACGTGACCTGAAGCAGGTGCTGGTGTTCTCGAATACCAAGATCGGTGCGTCGCGGCTGGCGCGGCAACTGGAGCAGGAAGGTGTCAAGGCGTCCGCGATTCACGGCGACAAGTCGCAGGCCGAGCGGATGGCGGCGCTGGAAGCATTCAAGAACGGCGCCATCGATGTGCTGGTCGCCACCGATGTGGCGGCGCGCGGTCTGGATATCTCGGACCTGCCTTGCGTGATCAATTACGACTTGCCGTACAACGCCGAAGACTACGTGCATCGCATCGGCCGCACCGGCCGCGCGGGCGCGTCAGGCGATGCGATTTCGCTGTACTCCGACAAGGATGCGCGCCTGTTGCTCGACATTGAAAAAATGATCAAGCATAAATTCGTGCCGGCGCAGCTGAGCGGGTTTGTGCCGCCATCGTCGTCGCGCGGCAGCCAGCGCGGCGGTAGCGAATCGCGTGAATCGCGTCCGCCGCGGCGCGAGGAAACATCCGGGCCACGTGCTGTCCGCAGCCCGTCGGCAGGGCGCAGTGCGTACGGCGCGCCGCCGCGCAGGGAAAAAGTGGATCCATGGTTCCTGAAGCCTTACGAGCCGGCGCCATCGGCGAGCGCGCCGGCGGCGGAACCGAAGGACAAGGCCTCGACCGCCAAACCGCAGAAGCGGGCAGCGTTATTGGGTGGTACGCCCAAGCGCTAGAGTCAGTGCCCTCCCGGAATAAATTGGGAGATGGATGTGGTTCTGAGCGGATGTGATGCAAGGCGCCCGGGCCGCCGCAGTGCTAGCACTGCAAGGGCCGGGCAACGCCGCAGCACGCCGGTCAGGGCCGCAGACACTCACAATTTATTTCGGGAGGGTACTGGGTGCCCACTCGCGAATCGCTGCATGCCAGAAGTCATCCAGCGATTTGACCGGCCCGATCTGCAGGCGCAAGAACTGCGCCGCCGCCATCAATAAAGCCAGCGGCTGTGTCAGGTCCAGCGCCTGCGCACCGGTCTGCTTCGACAGCTTCTCCCCGGCGGCATTGGTGAGCACGGGCACATGCAGATACTGCGGCGTCGGTAATCCGAGCAAACGCTGCAGGACAATCTGGCGTGCGGTCGAATCCAGCAAATCGACACCGCGCACCACATGCGTCACACCCTGGGCGGCATCGTCGACCACCACCGCCAGCTGGTAAGCCCAGAATCCATCCGCACGTTTCAACACAAAATCGCCCACCTCCGTCGCCAGATGCTGTGTCACCGTGCCCAGCCAGCGGTCTTCAAACGTGATGTTTTCATCGGTTTGCCCCGCATCCGGCACGCGCAGCCGGAACGCGCGCGGTGTGCGCTGTGCCGCCAGGCCGTGACGGCAGGTGCCGGGATAGACGGCGGCGCCGTCGGCGGCGATGCCGATTTGCGAATCGGCAATTTCACGGCGTGTGCAACCGCACGGATAGGTGTGCGCGCCAAGGCGCTCGAATGCGGCCTGGTACAAGGCCTTGCGAGTGCTTTGCCAGACGACTTCACCGTCCCATTGCATGCCGCAGACGCGCAGGCAGTGCAGTATCGAGTCGGCCGCGCCGGGCACCGTGCGCGTTTCATCGATATCCTCGATGCGCACCAGCCACTGGCCGCCGTGCGCTTTTGCGTCCAGATAACTGGCCAGCGCGGCAACCAGTGATCCGGCGTGCAGCGGGCCGCTTGGAGAAGGGGCAAAGCGGCCTATGTAACCCGTAACACCCATCGATCATTTGTCCATCAGCAGGCGCAAGGTGGCGGGCTCCGCCAGCCTTGCCAGGAACCAGCTCAGGCATTTGCCGCGCGATGCGCGGCGCCATGCGATCCGGGTGGCGCCGGTCGGCTTGGTTTCCAGTGTCTGTTTTTCAATCAGCGCGCCCGATGCCAGATGCGGCGCTGCCAGCGTGCGCGGCAGATGGCCGCAACCGAGCCCGGCCAGCTGGGCGATGAGCTTGGCTTCCAGCGACGGCACGGTCAGGGTCTTTTGGCCGCTCAGCAGGCCGGCGGTGATGCTGGGCAAGGCGCGGCCGGTATCGCCGACGGCCACTGCCCGGTGCAACTGAATCAGGGCGGGTGTCAGCGGTTCCGGCATCTGCGCCAGCGGATGGACCGGCGCGACCGCAAAAACCCAGTCGATCTCACCCAGCTGGCGGGTCTGGAATTCGCCGCTCATGCGGATCGTATCGGGCCCGTCGTAAGCGGCGCCGATGGCCAGATCGGCGCTGCCGGTCAGCAGCGATTCCCAGACGCCGGACAGGACCTCGGATGAAAATCGCAGACGTGTGCCGGACTCTTCGCGGTCGAAAGCCTCGATCAGCGGCAGCATTCTTTCGAACGGAATCACGCTATCGACAACGATGCGCAATTCCACTTCCCAGCCGCTGGCGGTGCGTTTGACCCGCTGCTCCAGTTCATCGGCCGCGCGCAGCAAATGCCGTCCTTCGGTCAACAGTTCAAGTCCCGCCGGCGTCAGTTTCGCCCGGTGGCCGCGGCGGTCGAACAGCAGCACGTCAAGATCGTCTTCCAGCTTGCGCACGCTGTAGGTGAGTGCCGACGGCACCCGATCCAGCGCCACCGCGGCGCCGGCAAAACTGCGCTTGCGATCAATCGCATCGAGGATTCTGATGGCTTCCAGGGTGATGTTCATGGGCAAAAATGATGTTCAGATTTTTTGAATGATTCATCGAAATTATGGTCCTTATTCTATTCTTCCACGCACGATATAGTGCGTCTCATCGGTAGTCAATTTGAATTTGGAGGTTCCAAAATGCTCGAATTACGCAAAAGTGAAGAGCGCGGTCATGCAAAACACGGCTGGCTCGAGTCTTACCATACCTTTTCGTTTGCAGATTATTACGATCCGAAGCAGATGGGATTCGGTCCGCTGCGCGTGATCAATGAAGACCGCATCGATGCCGGCACCGGCTTTGGCACGCACGGCCACAAGGACATGGAAATCATCACCTATGTGCTTGACGGCGCGATTGCGCACAAGGACAGCATGGGCAACGGCAGTGTGATCCGTCCGGGCGATGTGCAGCGCATGACTGCGGGCACCGGTGTCCGGCATTCCGAGCACAACGCCGATGACCGGCAGCGCACGCATTTCCTGCAGATCTGGATCGAGCCGAATGTTTTCGGCATCCCGCCTGGCTACGAAGAAAAGAATTTCGATGCAGCGCAAAAGCGCGGGCAGTTGCGGCTGATCGCCAGCGCGGACGGCAGTGACGGTTCGGTCCTGATTCATCAGGATGCAAAATTGTATGCCGGCCTGTTTGACGGCGCCGAGAAGGCCAGCATCCCGCTGGCCGCGGGCCGGCGCGCATATCTGCATGTCGCGCGCGGTGAGGTCAGCGTCAACGGCATCGCGCTGAACGCCGGCGATGCGCTGAAGATCGCCGATGAAACGCAGATAACAATCACCGGAGGGCGGCAGGCTGAAGTGCTGCTGTTCGACCTCGCATGAGGCCGGCATTTTTACAGCAATAAAAGCAAGCCGCTCTTTTTCGTTAAAAACATAATCAAACAAGGAATATCATGACCAAAGTTGCCATCGTTTACCACTCCGGCTACGGCCACACCAAAAAACAGGCGGAAGCAGTGCACGCCGGCGCCGCTGCCGCCGATGCGTCGGTCGAGCTGATCGCGATTGATGCCGAAGGCAACATCAGCGATGCCGCCTGGACCTCGTTGAACGATGCGGATGCAATCGTGTTCGGATCGCCGACCTACATGGGCATGGCATCCTGGCAGTTCAAGAAATTTGCGGATGCGTCGTCGAAGCCATGGTTTTCGCAGGCATGGAAAGACAAGATCGGCGCCGCATTCACCAATTCGGCAACGATGAACGGCGACAAGCTGTCGACGCTGCACTACATGTTCACGCTGGGCATGCAGCACAGCATGATTTGGGTCGGCACCGGCATGATGCCGTCCAATACCAAAGCAGCGCAGCGCAACGACATCAACTATGTCGGTTCATCGTCCGGCGCGATGGCGCAAAGCCCGTCCGATTCATCGGCCGAAGAAGGTCCGTTGCCGGGCGATCTGGAAACGGCAAAACTGTTCGGCAAGCGTATTGTGGAAACGGCGCGGCGATTCAAGAAGTAAATAAGCCTGTAATAATTGGTGTGCAAAAAAGCCGACCTGAGGGTCGGCTTTTTCGTTCTGAATATATTGTAGTGTGGTGAATTTTTTAGTGTTGTATATAACAGTTATTATAAAATTAGAGTAAAATTAAACACTTAAATGACTATAGAAACTGTTATTTATAACACTTCATAGGCTAATAACTGTTCAATAAAACACTTATGACACTCATCGATCAACTACAGGCAAGACGTCGGCTCCTGAAGAAAAAAATACCGGAAATCGCAGCATACGTCGCCATGGACCCTTCGAATGTCTATCGGATGTTTGCCTCCGGCCGCGACATGCGCGCCAGTACTCTGGAGGCATTTGCCGCCGCGCTGGACGCCCAATGGGTGCTGGTGCCGAAACACCTGCTTCCCGATGTTGAGCGTCTTTTATCGGGAAAAAGCATTGGCCCGGACAATGTGCCCTCGTCAATCGAGCGCATGCTGGGAGACGACAAATGAGTGCGGCCCTGGAGCCGCGCTATCTGGAAGTATGGCTGCATGCCTTTCATGTCGGATGGCTCTGTGAAGCCGGCCGGGCCACGCGCTTTGTCCCCACCGAAAGTTATCTGGCCGATCCGCATCGGCCCACGCTGTCTCTCTCACTTGCCATTCCAGGCAATGAAGCCTTGACGCGGGAAGTGCTGGGTAATTTTTTTCACCCTGCGGTGTATGGCGAGCGTGGTGAACTGCCACCGTTCTTTGCCGGATTGTTGCCTGAAGGGCCGCTGCGCAAAAGACTTGAGGCGACCCGTAAAAACGTGCGCGATACCGATGACTTCGGTATCCTGGCGGCAGCCGGGGAGGACTTGCCGGGCGCTGTCAGGCTACTGCCCGCGAATCTGGCGAATCTGACCGCTGCTGCACGTGCCTATGGCGTCACCGGCGGCGCGGACAGCCTTGAGATCAGCGTACCGGAAGCTGCGGCCGAGGGCGCAGCGGCGGTATCCGGCTTGCAAAACAAGATAGCCTTGTCGTCGGCGCACGCGGGCACGCGTTTCGGGTTGCCGGTCAGGGGTCGCTTGTCGGACATCATCGCCAAACTCCCGTTGCCTAACGACGATTTGCTAATATTCAACGAATACACGGCAATGATGCTCGCAGCCAAAGCGGGCGTGAATGTAGCGGTATGTGAGCCGCGGCTGATGTCGGACATCGACCTGCCCGAACTGGTCGTCGCCCTGGGAGCAGACACCCATTTCCTGGCAGTGGACCGGTTCGACCGCACACCGGGCGGTTCGACGCATATGGAAGATGCTTGCCAGTTGCAGACGCTGATGCCCAATCGGAAATACGGCGAGATGAAGTATTTTGTAAACTTGTTGCGTGTACTGGACCGGCTCAGCGTCCGCGGCATTGAAGATGTGCGTCAGTTTTTCATTCGACAGGCAGTCAACACGCTGGTTGGC
Source organism: Pseudomonadota bacterium (assembly GCA_040387375.1). Lineage (GTDB taxonomy): Bacteria > Pseudomonadota > Gammaproteobacteria > Burkholderiales > Burkholderiaceae_D > JAZKDW01. Next base: position 29,739 of record JAZKDW010000004.1, on the reverse strand, counting down.
AATGCGGACGCCCACCTCAAGAATTTCTCGGTGATCTACCATAACGGCATCAAGCCGGAATTGTCGCCTGCTTACGATATCGTATGCGTGACGGCCTTAGCCAACTTCAAGGGTTTTGCGACCAATGTCGCGATTGACCAGCGCCAGCGCAGCGAGACGCTGGACTTGTATAAAGAGATTGCGAGGGCGGCCAGAATATCCGAACGGGTGGCGCTGGCGGCAGTGCGATTTGCGGTCGAGCAGGCACAGGACCTGTGGCCGAAAACGCTGGAGGAGTTGAATGCGCCTCCGACAGTCGCAGCCGAGGTGCGTAACCGATTAAAAACCTTGCCGCTCGCGCAATTGAAATGAAAGACCCGCTGCAGGAAATCAGCGCGCTCCATTTTTAACTCAAACCGTCGCCGGCGCGCAATGCGGGCAGGACACGCCGGCCACATAGAGCGGTGAAATCTGTTCGCGCGAGGTCACCACCGCATGGCATGCCTCGCATGACGTGGTCGGTGTCGGCTGCAGATTCGGATTCAGCGCGGTGCGGTGATCGAACACAAAACAATCGCCCGTGTAGTGATCGCCGCCGACCTCCTCGAAGTATTTCAGGATACCGCCCTCGAGCTGGTACACGCTGTCGAAGCCGATGTTCTGCATGTGGATCGCCGCTTTTTCGCAGCGGATGCCGCCGGTGCAGAACGTCACGATGGTCTTGCCGGCCAGTTCATCCTTGTGCTGTGCAATTACGTCCGGAAATTCGCTGAACTTGGCGATGCGGTAATCAACGGTATTGTCGAACGTGCCGACATCAACTTCGAACGCATTGCGGGTATCGAGCATCACGACCGGCTTGCCGGCATCATCATGACCCTGATCGAGCCAGCGCTTGAGCGTGCCTGATTCGAGTGCCGGCGCACGGCCTTTTTCCGGCTGGATCAGCGGATGTTTCATCGTAATGATTTCCGGCTTCAGCTTGACCAGCATGCGCTTGAATGGCTGTTCGTCGGAAACACTTTCCTTCACTTCCAGATCCGCAAAACGTCTGTCGCTGCGCAGCCACGCCAGGAATTCATCAATCGCTTCCCGCACACCAGCCACGAACAGGTTGATGCCTTCCGGGCTCAGCAGGATCGTGCCTTTCAAACCCAGGCGATTGCAGGCGGCGAGGAATTGCGGACGTTTTTCTGCCGTGTCAACAAAAGTGATGAATTTGTAGGCGGCGATGTTGATATAGGACGATGTGGACGGCATGCCAACAGTTTCAGTGGGTCAGAAAAGGTAAATGAGGATAAGTCATTGATTCATCAGCATTATAAACTTGCCGTGCACGAATCCAAAATCGGGCGTCGCCCAGAGGGTTGCCAGCGGTTAAAATACCGCCATGACTTCACCGCAATTCATCCATCTACGCCTGCACTCCGAATATTCGATTGTCGACGGCCTGGTCCGTATCGACGATGTGGTCAAGGCAGCAGCAAACGACACCCAGCCGGCACTGGCCATCACCGACCTTGCGAACCTGTTCGGCATGGTCAAGTTCTACAAGGCCGCGCGCGGCAAGGGTGTCAAGCCGATTATCGGTTGTGATGTCTGGATCACCAATAATGACGATCGCGACAAACCGTCCCGTCTTTTGCTGCTGGTTAAAAATTCCGCCGGCTACCTGCAGTTGTGTGAATTGCTGTCGAAAGCATGGCTTACCAACCTGCATCGCGGCCGTGCGGAAATCCGCGCCGAATGGCTGGAAGCCTTGTCGCCGCAGCAAGGCCTGATTGCATTGTCGGGTGCGCATTTCGGCGACGTCGGCATCGCGATTGAAAACGGCAATCTTGCGCTGGCTGAACGCTGCGCGCAACGCTGGTCGGCGATTTTTCCCGGACATTTTTATATTGAAGTGCAGCGCGCCGGCCAGCCCAATATGGAGCAGCAGGTGCGGCAAGGCGCGGCGCTGGCCGCGAAGCTGCAACTGCCGGTGGTCGCCACACATCCGGTGCAATTTTTGTCTGCGGAAGAGTTTACCGCGCATGAGGCGCGCACCTGCATTTCGGAAGGCGAGATCCTGGCCAATCCGCGCCGCGCCAAACGCTTCAATAACCAGCAATGTTTCAAGACCCAGGCGGAGATGGCGGAATTGTTCGCCGATATGCCGGGTGCGTTGCAGAACACGATTGCCATTGCCCAGCGCTGCAATCTGATCCTGGAACTGGGTAAGCCAAAGCTGCCAAACTTTCCGACGCCCGATGGCCTGACGATCGACGAGTTCCTGGTGCTGCAGGCGCAGGAAGGACTGGACAAGCGCCTGCTGCATCTGTACCCGGATGAAGCGGCGCGCGAGCAGCAGCGGCCGCGTTATCAGGCGCGCCTGAAGTTCGAAACCGATACCATCATCAAGATGGGTTTCCCCGGCTACTTCCTGATCGTTGCCGACTTCATCCAGTGGGCCAAGAACAATGGCGTGCCGGTCGGGCCGGGCCGCGGATCAGGCGCCGGATCGCTGGTCGCTTATTCGTTGTCGATCACCGATCTTGATCCGCTTGCGTACAACCTGCTGTTCGAGCGTTTCCTCAATCCTGAGCGGGTTTCGATGCCCGACTTCGATATTGACTTTTGCCAGGAAGGCCGCGACCGCGTGATCCAGTACGTCAAGGATTTATACGGCAAGGATGCGGTGTCGCAGATCGCGACCTTCGGCACGATGGCGGCAAAAGGCGCGGTGCGCGACGTCGGCCGGGTGCTGGACATGGGCTACAATTTTTGCGATGGCATTTCCAAGCTGATTCCGTTCAAGCCGGGCAAGCTGGTGACGATTGCCGACGCCATCAAGGAAGAGCCGATGCTGGCCGAGCGGCTGGAAAACGAGGAAGAAGTCAAACAGCTGCTCGAGCTGGCGCAGAAGGTCGAAGGCATCGCGCGCAACATCGGCATGCATGCCGGCGGTGTGCTGATCGCGCCGGGCAAGCTGACCGATTTTTGTCCGCTCTATACGCAGGGCGGCGATGCCGGTGTGGTGTCGCAATACGACAAGGACGACGTCGAAGCGGTCGGCCTGGTCAAGTTCGACTTTTTGGGTCTGACCACGCTGACGATCCTCGACCGCGCAGTGCGCTACATCCGGCAGCTCGATCCTGCGATGGCCGAGTTCAGCCTCGAGAAGCTGCCGCTGAACGACCGTGCTTCATATGAGTTGCTGGCCAAGGCTAAAACAGTCGCCGTCTTCCAGCTGGAAAGCCGCGGCATGCAAGGCATGCTGAAAGACGCGCGTCCCGATCGTTTTGAAGACATCATCGCGCTGGTGGCCTTGTATCGGCCGGGTCCGATGGACCTGATCCCCGACTTCTGCAAACGCAAGCACGGCGAGCGTTTTGACTATCCCGATCCGCGCACCGAAGGCATCCTGTCCGAAACCTACGGCATCATGGTGTACCAGGAGCAGGTGATGCAGATGGCGCAGGTCGTCGGCGGTTATTCGCTGGGCGGCGCCGACTTGCTGCGGCGCGCGATGGGCAAGAAGAAGGCCGAGGAAATGGCGGAGCACCGCCAGATCTTCCGCGACGGCGCGGCCAAGGATGGATTGACCGAAGCCAAGGCCGACGAGATCTTCGACCTGATGGAAAAATTCGCGGGCTACGGCTTCAACAAGTCGCACGCCGCCGCTTATGCATTGCTGTCGTATCACACCGCCTACCTGAAAGCCCATCATCCGGCCGCCTTCATGGCAGCCAACCTGTCGCTCGCGATGGACGATACCGACAAGATCAAGATCCTGGTCGAGGATGCGCTCGACATCTGCAAACTGACCTTGCTGCCGCCGGACATCAACCAGTCCGAATATCGCTTCATCCCTGTTGGTGAAGCGCAGAGCGTGACAAAGAAAAAAGTGTCGCAGATTCGGTATGGACTCGGCGCCATCAAGGGTTCGGGGCAAAGCGCGATTGAAGCGATCGTCACCGCGCGCCAGGATGGCCCGTTCACCGACCTTTTCGATTTCTGCAAGCGTGTCGACAAGCGCCAGATCAACCGCCGCACGATCGATTCATTGATTCGCGCCGGGGCTTTCGATTGTTTTAATGTCGATCGCGGCATTCTGCTGGCAACGGTCAGCTTCGCGATGGAAGTGGCGGAGCAGGCGCAGGCAGCGGTCAACCAGGTGAGCCTGTTCGGCGGTGATGACAGCGACCTGGAAACACCGCCCGAGTATGTGAAGGCCGCGCCCTGGAGTGAAAAGCAAAAACTCACCGAAGAAAAAGCCGCGCTCGGATTTTATCTGTCGGGCCACCTGTTCAATGCCTACGCCGAAGAAGCGCGGCAATTCGCGCGCACCAAGCTGTGCGACCTGACCCCTTCGCGTGAGCCGAGGATGATTGCCGGCGTGATCTCGGCAATGCGCACGCAGATGACCCAGCGCGGCAAGATGGTCATCGTGACCCTCGATGACGGCAGTGCGACGGTCGATGTCACGGTGTACAACGAAATTGTCGATGCGAACCGGGGCTTGTTGAAGGAAGACGAGTTTTTGGCGGTGAACGGCAAGGTCTCGGAAGACCGCTTTTCGGGCGGCCTGCGCATCACCGCGGAGAAGGTGATGGATATCGCGACCGCGCGCATTCAATATGGAAAACAGTTTGCCTTTTCGCTGTCGGATCGCCTGGACGCGGCGCTGATCAAGACCATCCTGGCGCCGTACCGGTCGGAGTCGGGATTGCCGCTGACGATGCGCTACACGCAGCAGGGAGTCGGTTGCGAGATCCGGCTGCCGGATGAGTGGCGGGTGTCGCCGGCGGATGGGTTGAAGCAGTTGCTGGTGGACCGGCTGGGTGTGAGGGGTGCGGCGGTGGAGTATTAGAGGCGCATCGAAAGCAGGCTTTCCGCATTGTTCCTCCCACCGTTCGTCATTCCCGCGAAAGCGGGAATCCAGGCTGCGTTCGAGCGCCGTATGGATTCCCGCTTTCGCGGGAATGACAGTAGTTATTTCAGCGTGCCCCGTAAAAGACCAGTCAAAGCCTTCAACGAGCAGTGACGCTGTTTCATCCGCGTTAGCCGCCAGTCGCACTGCGGCCATCGCGGTCCGGATCAGCGGATTATCGCTGGCCGGGTTTTCCTGCCGCAGCTTTCCATTTCAACACCACATCCGCCACCTGCTGCGGTGTGATGTTCCTCATGCAGGCACACTGCGCCGGATCGTTACAGGCGCTGCACACCTTCGCCTCGCACAACACCTCGGCCTTCGCCCCCAGCGCCCCCCAGCGCGCCGGATGAATCGGCCGTATCGGCGGAAACAAGCCCAGTGTCGCCTGCCCCAGCGCGGCCGACATGTGCAGCGGACCGGTGCCGCTGGCAATCAGGCCATCGACAGCGCCTATGAATGACGTCAGTTCGCCGAGCGACAATGTGCCGCACACATTTTTCACGTTTGCCATGCTGACCAGATCAGCCGCGTTTTCCGCGATCCATTGACCTTCACGCGGGCTGCCCGTGACCCACAAATGAATGTCCTCATGCGGCGCCAACAAGCGCGCCAATTCCGTGTAATGCGCGATCGGCCATTCGCGGCCGTTGCCGTTTGATTTTGGATGAATGACAACATTGAACTGGTGCGGCGGCAGCGTGACCGGACCTGCGTATGCCGGCGCATGCAACTGGTACAGCGCCGGTATAAGCTCGAGCGGCGGAATGAAATCGATGCCAAGCGGTCGCAGCAGCGCAAAATTCAGCTGCGCCTCATGCAAATCGGATCTGACCCGGCTGAAGTGCGCCAGCCGGTTGCAATAAATCCAGTGATACCAGCGATGGCTGGTGCCGACGCGATTTTTTATCCCGGCCTTCCTGGCGGCCGCGGCAAGCCGCTTGTCCGGCTTGGAAAAGATGATCGTGTCGATACCAGAATCCGCGAACCAGGCTGCCGGGTCATCCAGCGCCTCAAGCTCGACCACATAGTCGATCGCATCGCAAAAGCCGACTACCGGCGCGGCATAAGCACGGCACAGGAAGCCGATCCTGATCCCCGGGTACAACTGTTTCAGATAAGCCGCGATCGGCAGCGTCAGCACCACGTCGCCGATATTGTCGGTACGGCAGATCAGTACATGGGATGGCTCAGGATGCATTTTTCCCTCGCGACTCGGCCTCGGTCAGCAGCATCAGCTTGAAATATTTATGATACGTGCTCTCGGCGGCCGAGATCGCCACCATCAGGCCCGCGCGTCCATCCAGGAAACCGCGCTTGGCCACATACGAACGCAGGAAGGCGGAAACCGCATGCAGCACCGCCTTGCCCAGCCCGCCGCGCTTGCCGGCGGCGAATGCCTGGCGCGCGCCCAGCGTCGAATACTGCTCCAGCTTGCGCAGGCAGGCCTGGTCGTCGGGATAGCTGTAATGCACGATCGGTGTCTGCAATTTTCCGGTGTTGCCGGAACGGACGATGACACTCTCATGCACCAGCGCGTCCGAGAAGCGCGCTGAATCGCGCAGGAACAGGCGCACGATGTAATCCGGATACCAGCCCCCATGCCGGATGAAATGACCGCAGAAACTGGATAACCGGGGCAAAGCATAGGAAGAATGTGCGGGATCCTTGATGGCGGCCAGGATTTCATCGCGCAATGCCTCCGGTATACGTTCGTCGGCATCCAGCGACAGCACCCATTCACCTTCGGCGGCATCCAGTGCGCGGTTCTTTTGCGGGCCGAACCCGGGCCAGTCCGTGGATTCGATGACTGTGGCGCCCGCGGCGCGGGCGATCTCCACAGTGCCGTCCGTGCTGCCCGAATCCACTATAATCCACTGGTTCGCAAATCGAACGCTTTCCAGACACGCAAGGATGTTGTCCGCTTCATTCTTCGTAATGATGATGACCGATAGTTTCATAAGACCAGATTCTGACCGTGTTTAATTCATAAGGCAGCAGGGAGCTGCCGCGGCGAAGTCCGTTTTAGCCCGCCGGATGGATTGTAATCGGTTTTTCTTCCAGTCTGACCGCCCACCGGGCTCATGGTTTTTTTCCCACATTGCCAGACCGCTGGCTGGGATGATCTTTACTGACACAGCGAGTTGAACAATGACATTGCCACCGCATTTCAAACGAGCCGTCCGCATGCTCGCGCCTTACAAGCGGCGGCTGGCGCTGGCCTTGCTCGGCATGGTCCTGACGGCGTCGACCGAGCCGATGTTCCCCGCCGTGATGAAGGTGCTGCTGGATAAAGGTTTTGTCGGCACACCGACGTTTTCGCTGTGGCTGGTGCCGGCGGCCGTGATCGGCATCTTTGTGTTGCGCGGCATCTCCACTTTCATGACCAGTTACATGATGACCTGGGTGTCCACCCGCCTGCTCAGTGACCTGCGCGGCCAGATGTTCAGCCGCATCCTGGATGTGGACGCCGGATTTTATACACGCAATTCGGTCGGCAAGGTCATCAATTCGATGATGTTCGAAGTGCAGCAGATCATCGACATGATCCGGAATGTGCTGACCTCGGCAATTCGCGATTCGCTCACCGTCATCGTCCTGCTCGGCTTCCTGATATGGCTCAACTGGCGCCTGACCATCGTTGCGCTGGTGCTGCTGCCGCTGACGGCCATCGTGGTGCGGCTGACCGGTCGGCGCGTGAGACGGCTCACGCAGGAGTACCTGGTGGTCAACGCCGAACTGACGCAGGTGATCGAAGAGACCACACGGGCACACCAGGTCATCAAGATTTTCGGCGGCCACGACTATGAAAACACGCGTTTCGAAGAACGGGCCGCCAAGTTGCGCCGGTATTCTATGCGCATGGCCAGCACGCTGGCGGCAACGGTGCCGGTGACGCAGATCATGGCCGCGTGCGCGGTGGCGGTCGTGATCGTGATCGCGCTGATCCAGTCGCGTGCGGGCGAAGCGACGGTCGGTGGATTCGTTTCCTTCATCACCGCGATGCTGATGCTGCTGGCGCCGCTGAAACACCTGGCCGAGGTCAATGGCCCGCTGCAGCGCGGCCTGGCCGCAGCCGAAGCGGTGTTCGGCCTGATCGACGCGCCGGTGGAGCGCACCAGCGGGAAAACGCTGGCCAAGCGTGCGGTCGGCCGTCTCGATTTTGTCGATGTCAGCTTTGCTTATCCCGGAGAAAAGCAGTCGGCGCTGTCGCACATCGACCTCACCATCATGCCGGGAGAAACGGTGGCCTTCGTCGGCATGTCGGGCGGCGGCAAGTCGACGCTGGTCAGCCTCGTGCCCGATTTCCATTCGGTCAGCAGCGGCGAAATCCGGCTCGATGGTGAACCGATCGAACAGATTTCACTCACCAGCCTGCGCGCGCAGATTGCGATGGTGAGCCAGAACGTGGTGTTGTTCGATGATACGGTGGCAGCCAATATTTCCTACGGCGACGCCACGCCGGACCGCGCGCGTGTCGAATCCGCAGCCCGGGCGGCGTACCTGGATGATGTAATTGAAAACCTGCCGCAAGGGCTGGAAACACCGATCGGCGATAACGGCAATCGCCTCTCCGGCGGCCAGCGCCAGCGGCTGGCGATTGCACGCGCGATCTACAAGGATGCGCCGATCCTGATCCTGGACGAGGCCACCTCCGCGCTCGATACCGAGTCGGAACGCGCAGTGCAGGGCGCGCTCGAACGGCTGATGTCAGGCAGGACCACGCTGGTGATCGCACATCGGCTGTCGACCATTGAACGGGCCGACCGGATTGTCGTGCTGTCGGCCGGACGGATTGCCGAGGCGGGTTCCCATGCGGAGCTTCTGGAGCACAATGGTGTCTACGCCAATCTTTATCACCTTCAGTTCGCAAAGGAAATCGCATGATGACAACTTCACACCCTGTTTCCCGTTTTCCGGTTCCTGAACTCAACAACTTGCCGGATGACATACGGAAAATCATTCTGGCGGTGCAGGAAAAAGCGGGCTTCGTGCCGAATGTATTCCTCGCGCTGGCCCACCGTCCGGCCGAATTCCGCGCTTTCTTTGCTTATCATGATGCGTTGATGCTGAAGGAAACCGGCAGCCTCACCAAGGCCGATCGTGAAATGATCGTCACGGCCACCAGCGCAAAAAACGGTTGCCTGTATTGTGTCGTTGCGCACGGTGCGCTGCTGCGCATCTATGCAAAAAATCCGCTGGTAGCCGACCAGGTTGCGGTCAATCACCTGAAAGCCGACATCCCGCCGCGGCAGCGCGCGATGCTCGATTTTGCGATCAAGGTCTGTCTCGATTCGCAAGCCGTGACCGACGCCGATCATGCGGCGCTGCGTGTGCATGGTTTTGATGACGAGGATATCTGGGACATTGCCGCCATCACCGCGTTTTTCGGTTTGTCGAACCGGATGGCGAATGTAATGTCGATGCGGCCGAATGACGAATTTTTCCTGATGGGCCGGGTACCGCGCAAATGACAGCAAAGCGCACGTTGATCATCTCGCCAAACTGGATCGGCGATGCGGTGATGGCGCAGCCACTGTTACAGCTTCTTCGCGAGCGGCATCCGGAGCGTGCGATCGACGTGCTGGCGCCGGGATGGGTGGCGCCGGTGTGGCGCGCGATGGCCGAAGTCGATACCGTGCTGGAGTCGCCGTTCAGGCATGGGGAATTACAATTGCGCGAACGCTGGCGGTTTGCCAGGCTGCTGCGGCAGCGTGGTTATGCCGATGCGCATGTGCTGCCCAATACGCTCAAGTTCGCCTTGATTCCATGGCTGGCGGGGATACCAAAACGGGTCGGCTACCGTGGCGAGATGCGTTACGGTCTGCTCAATGTGATGCATCGCGATACGCGCCGCGCGCCACGGCCGATGGTCTCGTTTTATGCGGCGCTGGCGTCCGCGCCGGCAGTCAGCGTGCCGCCGCCTTCCGCCTTGCCGCGGCCCGCGCTGACAGTGTCGCGGGAGAAGATAAGCGAAGCGATGACGCAGGTTGGATTGGCGCCAGACCAGCCGCTGATTGCCTTTGCGCCGGGCGCTGAATTCGGCTCCGCCAAGCGCTGGCCGGCCGCGCACTTCGCGCAACTGGCGACGACGATCCTGCAGGCACATCCGGCGGCGCAGATCGTGCTGCTCGGCTCGGGCAAGGACAAGGAAGTATGTGAAGAAATTGTCGCCGCTGCGCCACAGGTGAAGAGCCTCGCCGGCGTGACGTCGCTGGATCAGGCGATTGCATTGATCGCCAGGGCTGATGCAGTGGTCAGCAATGATTCCGGCTTGCTGCATATTGCGTCGTCGCTGAATCGGCCGATCGTGGCCATCTACGGTCCGACTGATCCGGATCATGCGCCGCCGTTTTCGGATATGGCAAAGTCGCTGTCGCTGCGTCTGGCGTGCGCGCCATGCCGGCAGCGTGAATGCCCGCTGGGGCATCATGACTGCATGCAAAAGCTGGGGCCGGAGATGGTGTGGGAGCCCTTGATGCCGATGCTGCTCCGTTAATACGCAAAATTCGCTGGGTAGTAATTTGTCCTTGATGCAACAGCACATGCTTGTCATCGGTCATGCACTGAACCGAGTCTTGGCTTGTCGCCGCTGATGAGTAATAATGCGTCCGATGCGCGGGTTGAACTCAACCGTGATGGATTGACAATTCTCCTCGCCGCTTCTTCACGCGCTTGTTCATCGGGCGTGAACGTATCGCACTTCATGGCAACAGTGCGGAACTGGCGTTCTTTCCGTTAATTCGATTGATTCAGGAGAGTGTTTGGATTCACGCAAGTCCTCAGACTGGGCCACACGCAGCTTGCGCAGCGTATGGCATCCATGTACTCAGATGCAACATCATGAAACGGTGCCGCTGGTGCCGGTCAGCCACGGCCGTGGCGCATGGCTTTACGATCACGAGGGCCGGCGTTATCTCGATGCCATCAGCTCCTGGTGGGTTAACCTGTTCGGCCATGCCAATCCGCGCATCAATGCCGCGCTCAAGGATCAGCTCGACAAGCTCGAACATGCGATGCTTGCCGGTTTCACGCATGAACCGGTGATCGAGTTGTCGGAAAAACTGGCGGCGCGCACCGGACAGAAGCTGGGTCATTGTTTTTTTGCTTCCGATGGCGCCTCCGCGGTTGAAATCGCGCTCAAGATGAGCTTCCATGCCTGGCGCAATAGTGGCCGCGGCGACAAGCGGGAATTTGTGTGCCTGAAGGGGGGTTATCATGGCGAAACCATCGGCGCGCTGGCGGTGACCGATGTGCCGCTGTTCCGCGATGCCTACGGCCCGCTGCTGCAGCAAGCCCATGTGGTGGCTACGCCCGATGCGCGTGGCGCGCGTGATGGCGAATCCGCTGCCGATGTCGCGCGGCGCGCGGCGTCCGAACTGGAGACGCTGCTGCAAGAACGCGGCGACCGCATTGCCGCATTGATCATCGAGCCGCTGGTGCAGTGCGCGGGCGGCATGGCAATGCACGACCCGGTTTACCTGACGCAAGTGCGGGCCTTGTGCGACCACTACGAGGTGCACCTGATCGCCGATGAAATCGCGGTCGGTTGCGGCCGCACCGGCAGTTTCTTCGCCTGCGAACAAGCCGCCATCTGGCCCGACTTCATGTGCCTTTCCAAAGGCATCAGCGGCGGTTACCTGCCGTTGTCGCTGGTGATGACACGCGATGCGATCTACGATGCGTTTTATCACAGCGACACTGCGCGCGGTTTCCTGCATTCACATTCGTACACCGGCAATCCTCTGGCGTGCCGCGCGGCGCTCGCGACGCTGGCAATTTTCGATGAAGACGATGTATTGAATCGCAACAGGGGCCGTGCGGCACAGCTGAGCGCCGCGCTCGCGCCGCTGGCGCAGCATCCGCAAATCGCGCATTTCCGCAACCAGGGCATGATCTGGGCCTTCGATGCGGTCATCGCCGATCCGGCTGAAGCGGCAACTTTCCCGCGCCGTTTTTTTACGGCCGCGCTCGAGCATGAATTGCTGCTGCGGCCAATCGGACGCACGATCTATCTGATGCCGCCGTATGTGCTGGACGACGATGAAACCCAACAGCTCGCGGCGCGGTCGCTGGCTGTGTTCGAACAAGTGATTGGCACATGACAGCGATGAACGACACGCCGGCCTGGTTCATTACCGGCACCGATACTGACGTCGGCAAGACATTGATTTCGGCTGCGCTGCTGCATGCATTGGCGCGCAACAGCGTACGCGCGGCTGGCATGAAACCGATTGCCGCGGGTGCGCACTGGCGCGACGGCGACTGGCACAGCGGCGATGCCGACATGCTGGCCGCGGAGGCGGGCGTGCCGCTGCCAGCCGCGCTGACCACACCGTATCTGCTGCGCCAAGCTGCCGCGCCGCACATCGCCGCCGCGCTGGAGAATGTCGACATCGACCTCGCGCATATCCACCGCTGTTACACGCAGGTTGCCGCCGCGAGCGATGCGGTTGTGGTCGAAGGTGTCGGCGGATTCCAGGTGCCGTTGTCGGACCGTTTTGATACCGCCGACCTGGCGCAACAGCTGGGATTGCCAGTCATCCTGGTGGTCGGGCTGCGGCTGGGCTGCCTCAGTCATGCGTTGTTGACCGCGCAGGCGATTGCCGCGCGCGGACTGACGCTGGCCGGCTGGGTCGCCAATGCCATCGATCCGGCCATGCCGTATCGGGAAGACAATGTCGACGCACTACGCTCGCGCTTGCCGGCGCCGCTATTGGGCGCCGTGCCGTGGCTGGCAGTGCCGTCCGCCACGGCGGCGTCAGGCTATCTTGATTTTTCCGGTTTGCCCGGCTGGCCCGGCGCTCACCCCATTTCACCCTGATTCAGAGGAAGTTGAACATGTCGTCACAACCAGTTTCGTTTTATCCATCCGCCGTTACGGCGGCCGCTGTGCCCGTTGACCAGCCATGGCCGGTCGCCGAGGTAGCCGCATTGTTTGACTTGCCCTTCAATGACCTGATGTATCGCGCGCAGCAGGTGCACCGCGCCCATTTCGATCCGACCGAAGTTGAACTGGCCACGCTGTTATCGATCAAGACCGGCGGCTGTCCGGAAGACTGTGGTTATTGTCCGCAAGCCGCGCGTTACGACACCGGCGTCACCGCGCAAAAAATCCTGCCGCTCGACACCGTGCTGCAGGCAGCGCGCGAAGCGAAGGCGCATGGCGCCACCCGCTTCTGCATGGGCGCCGCCTGGCGCGAACCGAAAGACCGCGACCTCGAACACGTAGAAGACATGGTGCGCGAAGTCAAGGCGCTCGGTCTGGAAACCTGCGCCACGCTCGGCATGCTGGGCGTGGGCCAGGCCGAACGCCTGAAACAGGCTGGACTCGATTATTACAACCACAATCTCGATACCGCACCCGAGTTCTACGCCGACGTCATCACCACCCGCGATTACCAGAATCGTCTCGATACCCTGGGCCGCGTGCGCGGCGCCGGCATCAAGGTCTGCTGCGGCGGCATCGTCGGCATGGGCGAATCGCGGCTGCAGCGTGCCGGCCTGATCGCGCAGCTGGCCAACATGGATCCGTATCCGGAATCGGTGCCGGTCAACCATCTGGTGCAGGTCGAGGGCACGCCCCTGCACGGCACGGAGGCGCTCGATCCGCTGGAATTCGTGCGCACCATCGCGGTGGCGCGCATCACGATGCCGAAGGCGCGGGTGCGGCTGTCTGCAGGGCGGCGGCAGATGGGCGAGGCGATCCAGACCATGTGTTTTTTGGCCGGCGCCAATTCGATTTTTTATGGCGACAAGCTGCTGACCACCGGCAATCCGGAAGTCGAACAGGACCAGGCCTTGCTCGACAAGCTCGGCATGCATGCGCGCAGCACGACCTTCGATGCCCGCTGCGAAGTGACTTCCGATTGATGGCGGCATGAGAAGCAAGATCGTCAGCGCGGATTTTCTGAGCAATCCTTATCCCCGCTACCATGCGTTGCGCAGCATGGCGCCGCTGCACTGGAGCGAGGAATTTTGCGGCGGGGGTTGGCTGCTGACCGGCTACGCGGATGTGGCGGCCGTGTTGCGGGATCCGCGCTTTTCCGCGCAGCGAGTGGGCGGCTGGGTCAATGGCAGCGGCGCGCAGAGCAGGGCGGAATTGCGCGAGCTCAAGGCGATACTCGCGCGCTCGCTGGTTTTCCTCAACGGCGGCATGCACACGCGTCTGCGCCAGGTAATGAACGTCTATTTCAAGCCGGCGCTCATCCAGTCGATGCGGCCCCGCATTCAGTGCCTGGTCGACGGTTTGCTGGACCAGATGACGGCAGGCGGCGACATCGATTTCATGCGCGATTTCGCCCGTCCGCTTCCCGCGCTGGTGATTGCCGAGATGCTTGGTGTGGACTCGTGCGATCAAGCCCGGTTCATCGCCTGGTCTTCCGATATCGCGGCCTTTATCGGCAGCCCCACACCCACGCTGGATATCGCGCGCCGTGCCCAGACCAGCCTGGTCGCGATGACTGACTATTTCCGTGCGCTGCTGCCGCAGCGGCGTCTGCATCCCGGCGCCGACCTTGTGAGCCAGCTGATCCTTGCCGAACAGGAGGGCGGCATCATCACGACCAAAGAGCTGTTGGCGCAATGCTCTACCTTGCTGTTTGCCGGCCATGAAACGACGCGCAATTTTCTGGGCAACGGCCTGCTGGCATTGCTCGAGCATCCCCGGCAGTGGGCGATGCTGCGGGACAGTCCATCGCTGATGGCGTCGGCGCTGAAGGAACTGCTGCGCTTTGACAGCCCCGTGCAATACACGGGGCGCAAGGTGCTGGCCGACGTCGAGATGCACGGCCAGTGGCTGCGGCGCGGTTCGCTGGTCATACCGCTGATCGGCGCCGCCAATCGGGACCCGGCAAAATTCAGCGACCCCGATACCCTCGACCTGACCCGCAATGAAGGAAACCACTTGTCGTTCGGGTTTGGCCCGCATGTGTGCATAGGCGCGACCTTGTCTTACGCGGAAGCGGAGGTCGCGTTCACTACCTTGATCCGGCGGCTGCCGGACCTGGCGCTGCTCCCGGGCGCGCGCTGGGGTTCGAACGCCGCCTACCGGGGCCTGGCCACGCTGCCGGTGCGGGCGTCGCCAGCACGGATAGCCATGCATGCGTAACGTCGAATCCCAGCTGGAGGATCTGAGCCGGCAAGACCTGTTGCGCCGCCGGCAAATTGTCGACGGTCCCCAAGGTGTCAGGCTGACGGCGGACGGCAAGCAGTATCTGGCTTTTTGCAGCAACGATTACCTGGGCCTTGCCAATCATCCCGCATTGATCGCCGCCGCCCATCAGGGGCTGGACAAATACGGCGTAGGCGCCGCCGCCTCCGCGCTGATCTGTGGCCATAGCCGAGCGCATGAGGACCTGGAACAATCGCTGGCGGCCTTTGCCGGCATGCCGCGCGCGCTGTACTTTTCAAACGGATACATGGCGAATACGGGCATCATTCCGGCGCTGATGCAGCCTGGCGATACGGTGTTTTCCGATCGCCTGAATCATGCCTGCCTGATTGACGGCGCCCGGCTTTCACGTGCCGAGTTCCGCGTGTATCCGCATCTGGATCTGGCCAGGCTGGAAACCCTGCTTGCCAGGTGCAACAGCCCGAACAAACTGGTCGCGACCGACGCCGTGTTCAGCATGGATGGCGATATCGCGCCGCTGCCGGCGCTGCTGGCCTTATGCGAACGTCATGATGCGTGGCTGCTGGTCGATGACGCGCATGGCTTCGGGGTATTGGGCCAGCAGGGGCGGGGCAGCTTGTCCCATTTCAATCTGAAGTCGCCTCGGCTCATATACATGGGGACGCTGGGCAAGGCTGCCGGTGTTTGCGGCGCTTTTGTGGCGGGTGAGGCGGATGTCATGGAATGGCTGCTGCAGCGTGCCCGTACCTATGTTTTTACGACTGCCAGCCCGCCGATGCTGGCAATGGCCCTGATGGCAAGCCTGGAACTGATCGAATCGGAAGACTGGCGACGGCATCGGCTGCAGCAACTTGCCGCACAACTCCGGAAAGGACTTGCCGGATTGCCGTGGCGCCTGCTTCCTTCCGATACGGCGATTCAGCCATTGATCGTCGGCGAAAATCGGCTGGCGGTGCAGTTGGCGCAAGGGTTGCGCGAGCGTGGCATCTGGGTGCCCGCGATAAGGCCGCCTACCGTCCCGAAAGGCACCGCGCGGCTGCGGATATCGCTGTGCGCGGAGCACACTGCCGAAGACATCGATCGGCTGCTTGAAGCGCTGCGGGAATTGAGGTCCTTGCCGTGCTAGCGGGTTATGGATTCCCGCGTGCGCGGGAATGACGGTGGTTAGATGGGAGTTCGTCTCAATTACTACCGTCATTCCCGCGAACGCGGGAATCCAGACTGAGCCTGCATCAAGATGTCTTCATGCCGATCCCACCACGCTCGACCCCGATAACAATATCGACGAACTCGGCAGGGATTGCAGTATCGATTAACGCGCTAGCGGCAATCCAGAAAATTTCCACTCGCGGTAAGACGACTTGCCTTCAAAACCGGCAAACGCCGGATCAAAATTTCCGATTTTTATAGGCGCTTTTTCGGACAGGCTGTAGAAACCCGCGATACCGCCGCCATCCAGCGCCGGGACAATTCCCCACTGTTCGTTGCCAGTCATCGGATCGGGATACACCTTGCGCAAATGGCGGCGGATATTCGGGTAGCGCGGATCCTTCAGCAGATCCTGCAAGGACTCGGGCGCGCGTTTTTTTCCGGGCGGGGTGGCGTTCGCATAGCTGGTCAATGCCTGTTGAAACTCAAATCCGATCGCCAGCAATTCTTCCTCCGCCGCGCGCCGCTGCAGCGCGGATCCGGCTTGCAGCGTGGCGGTGGTGGCGATGCCGATGATCGCCACCATGATCAGCAAACTCAGGTAGCCAAAACCACGCTGCCGCCGGCATCCAGGCCTGGGGCAGGGATGACTCACCTTACCAGCTCGCGAATGGCGTGCCGGCTTTGCCATTGCCGGGCGCGCCGCTATTGATGTTGTAGACATTGCCCTTGGCCGTATCGTCGGGCGCGACGATGAGCCAGCTGGTCGCGCTTTCCGTGATGGGGTCGACGGGCAGGGCGCGCAGGTATTTTTTCTCTACCAGTTCGCTCAGCGATTCCGGATAGCGGCCGGTGTCGCTGTAGAATTTTTCGATGGTCTCGCGCGTGGTGCGCAGGTTGTCCGCGAGGATGGTTTCCTTCGCCGTGTCGATGCTTTGAAAATAGCGCGGCACTGCCAGCGACAGCAGCAGGGCCACGATGGCCAGCACGACCAGCAATTCAATCAGCGTGAAACCGCGTCGCTGCAAGCGAGTCGTTTTTGTCATCGCATTACCATTTTTTATATGGCACGCCGTTCAATCCGATTTTCGATGACGCCGTATACACATCGTAGACGTCATCACCTTCTTGCGGATCGGCGGCATCGCTTGCATAGCTGCGCTTGCGCCATGAGTCCGCTTCGGGAATGGCCGGATCGGTATTGAAGGGATCACGCGGGATGCGGCGCAAGAAATAAATCTTGTTGCGCTTGACATCGCGCTGGTCCGGCACACCTTCCACCAGGATATCGAGCGTCTTCGGATAACCGCTGGAGTTGACCGGCCGCGGGATGCGCCCTTCATCGCTGGCCCGCTTGTAGGCATCGATGGCTTGCCTGATCTCGCGCAGGGAGCGCCGCAGGTCTTGCTCATGGCTGCGTTGTACCGCCAGCTGCGCAACAGGAATCGCGATGCTCGCGAGTACCCCGAGTATGGCCAGCGTTACCAATAATTCGATCAGCGTAAAACCTGGCGGCGGCTGGCGGCGTCCACGGCTGGCCTGCGCTGTCATGGCGGTAATACCCGCACCACGTGCGGCGCCGGCGTCGGTACCATCACCGCCCGGCCGGCGACACCCGTCGCGCCGACTGTCAGCAATTGAATCAGTGTCGCATCGGCCTGGACCAGCGAGCGAAAGGTGATGCTCGCGACATAACCCTCCCTGGTGGCGCCGCCATCGCCGGTGCGTGTGCCGGTCATCAGTATCTGGCCGTTCGGATTTACGCGGCTGTTAAAGCTGGTTCTCGCGCCGCCCTGTTTCAGGAAATCGCCTTCCGTGACGGACATCGCCTGCAGGACGCGGTTGTCGAAGCCGATCACCATCGGCATGCCGGTCACCGGTTCGTCCGAACGCATCATCAATTGCAGCGTGAATGTGTCGCCCAGTTTCAGTTGGGCGGGGCCTTGCCAGCTCAACTGCGGCTTGCCGGCAGGCGCCGCATCCTGCAGCGGCGCAGGCGCAACAACAGGAATTGCGGCCGGCAGAACTGGCGGCTGAACACTATTCATCACCGGATTCCCCGAGGGCGGTCTGATGACCGGAACACCGCCGACGGATTCGGGACGGATGCGGAAGCTGGAATCGGTGCCGGACCGGAATTCCGACAGCGCCGCTTCGGGACGCTGGATATTGCGGATCAGGCGAGGTGTGATCGACAGCACGATTTCGGTTTTCTGGCTGTCGTCGGCGGTGCTGCCGAACAGCCGGCCGATCAGCGGCACTTCACCGAGTCCCGGCACTTTGTTTGCGCTGCGCCGGTCTTCATCGTTGATCAGTCCGGCCAGCACCTGGTTCTCGCCATCCTTCAGGCGCAATACCGTGGTCGCATTGCGGGTGCCGATCTGATAGGCAACCGAGCCTGTTTTGGTCTGAAACTGGTTGACGATGTTGCTGACTTCCAGCGAGATCTTGATGCCGACATCGTTGTCGAGGTATATGGTGGGCTCGACATCGAGCTTGAGCCCGACATCGATATAGCTGATGGTTTCGGAGGCGAAGCCGGTGGCGGTCGAGGTGGTTGTGATATTCGGCACCCGCTCGCCGATCAGGATCTTGGCCTTTTCATGATTGCGTGCGCGGATGCGCGGATTGGCCAGGATGTTGGTGTCGGTATCATCCTTGCGCGCCTTGATCGTGACAGGTGGAACAGCAACGCCGATGGTGCTGCTGTTGAGGTCGCGCAGTTCGCGCAAGGTCAGCGGGCCGCCGGTGGCCGAGGGCAGCGGGGCCAGCACCAGGCTGTCCGGCCAGCGCACGCCAAGCTCCAGCAGGCGTGTGCGTTTTACCTCCAGAATCTCGACTTCGAGCATGACCTCCGGCTCCGGTACGTCTTGCAGCGCCACCAGTTTTTCGGCCAGCCGGATTGCCTGCGCAGTGTCACGCACAATCAGCATATTCAGTTTTTCATCCACCACCACATCGCGTGATTTGAGGATGGTCTTCAGCGTGTTGGCGACGGACTTTGCTTCGGCGTTGGTCAGGAAAAAAGTCTTGATGATCAGTTCCTGATAGTCCTTCAGTTTGGCCGCGGTGTTGGGATAGATCAGGATGGTATTTGCATCGAGCACCTGCTGTTCCAGCTGGTTGGTCAGCAGCGTGAAGTGGACGGCGGATTCAATCGTGCTGTTCTTCAGGAAAACAGAGGTCTTCTGATCGGTCTTCACATCTTTGTCGAACAGGAAGTTCAGGCCGGCGCTGCGGGCGATCACTTCGAACACTTGCTTGATCGCGACGTCCTTGAATTCAATTGTGATCGGCTTTTTATAAGCTAGCGACAAGCTCGACTCAGGCGTAGCGTTGGCGGTTTTTTCCGCGATGGTGCGCTTCAGGTTCAGGGCTGCCGCATGCTTGGGATTTTCCGACAGGATCGTGCGCAATCTCGTTTGGGCGGTGTCGGTGTCTTTCTTTTCCCACGCGCTGTCGGCTTCCTTCATGATCTGCGCATGCCGTTGCTCTGCCTCCAATGCCTGCAGCCCTTCACGAACCCGTTCATTGCTGGGGTCGAATGCCAGCGCGCGCCGATATAGCGTGCCGGCCTCGGAGGCCTTGCCCGCCTCGGCCATCCGGTCGGCCTGTTCGATCAGGCTGGATACCAGCCGCTCGCGCGTCTGGATGGCCGCCGCCTTGTACTCGGGGCTGCGCGGTTCGAGCGCCAGCGCTTCCTGGAACCTGGCCAGTCCTTCCTCCACTTTGCCGTGGGCCAGCAGGTCCTTACCGTCGCGGTAGGCCATCTGCGCGGCACAGCCGCTCAGGATGAGTCCGATGAACAGGCACAGGACGGTAGTGCCCAGCCGGACAACGGGCGGACGGGAAATCCGGTCGGACGAATGGGTGAGACGAGCGCGCATCATTCGGTTCCTCCAATGGTGAGCGTCTGCACCTGGTTCAGCGGCAGATAGGTGAGCGAGAGAATGGGTGGCTTGATCGAATCGACGCGATAGGTGCCGTCGATTACGGTCTGGTCACGGACGATGAAGGTTTGTTCACCACGTGCCAGGTAGGCTTCCCATTGCTGGTCTTCGATTTTTTTCCCCAGGTAGGTGAACGGCAGCGGCGGTGCGCTTGGCGGTGGCGGCGGCACCGGTTTGGGCGGCGGCGGAGGCGGCGGTGGTGGTGGCGCCCAGCTGTGGTTGGCAAACAAGGCGTCGGTGCGCGCGGGTTCGCTGATGAGCGTGCCGCGCGGCCGTAATGCGAGGATCGTCGGCTCCGGTTTGGTTTTTTCGGCGGCGGCCGGCCTGGAGGTGGGAGCTGATGTCCGCATCACCGGTTCGGCGATGCCGTCATCCGGCGTGTTGTTGCCGAAAAAAGCGAGCCAGCCCGCTGCCACCAGGCCGATTGCCATGAGCAGGTGGCGGGACCTCATGACTTCGCTTCCGGCGTCGCGAACAGGTATAGCGTGAAGCGCAGTTTTGCGTCTACCGAGCGGTTGGACACTGCATCGCGTTTAAAACTCATCTCGTCCAGCGATGCGAACGGAATGGCGAGCAGGCTTTGTTCGCAGAACTGACGGATCGCGGCGTAGGAGCCTTTCACCGGCAACAGAATCTGGTAGGTGTGGAAACGGCCATTGCCATCGGCGCCGGATTTGTATTCGGCCTGGTTCAGCGCCAGACCGGATTTTCGCGCGATCGCAAACAGGGTCTTGAGCTGCTGCTCGGCATGACGTTTTTCACCGAGCGCATCGTAAAACTTGCCAAGCCGTTCCTCGGCCAGCGGCGGTGATGCCGGCGTAATAATGGCAGCCGATTGCAGCGCTTGCCTGGCCCGCGTTAATGCCAGTTCCTGCGCTTCCGAACGTTTTTGCAAATACGGAATTCCCGACAGCCCGCCGATGATGGCCGCCATGCACAATCCGCAGGCGAGCCCGTTGGCCCATCCGAATCGGGCGAGGGCGATACGGGCCTGCAATCCAGCGGTGGCGAATTTTTGTTTGTTCATGGCGCGGGCTCGGCCCACTGTGCTTCAAACTGAAAACGCAGTGGCTTGTGCGGATCCTGTTCATTGATCTCATGCCGGGTCAAACCCACCGCGGCAAAAAATGCCTGTTGTTTGAGCATCTCTACATACACGATCATCTCATCGCTTGATTTCGCCTCGGCCACACCCTTGAGCACATGCCTTGCGGCGTCGGGCTCGAGCGCCAGCAAGGCAATCGTCTTGGGTGTGGCCGCTTCGATCGCATCGAACACCTCATGCCACGGCAAATTCAGCTGGCCGATTGCAGTGTTGACCGCCCCGGCCTGGACCTCGGTAATGCTGGATTTCCTGGCGACGGGTTTGAGTGCGGTGCGTGCCGCCAATGCAGCTTGTGCAAGCTGCAACTGCGTTTCCAGTTCGCGCTGTTGCTGGATGATATGCAGTGCCTGAAACGACACGCCCGCACATGACAACAGTCCGGCCATTCCAAGTATCCAGGTGCGAGCCCGGGTCCGGTGCAGCGCGCGGATGAATGAACGCGGCGCGAAGTCGATGTATATCGGCTTGGTCACAGGCGCAGCCCGCTGCGCGCCAGCACGGCGCCGGCCGCGCTTGGATCGTAGTCCGGGATCGGTAATCGCGCCTCGAGCCGGGTACAGCGTAGCGCGCCAATTGTCCTGGTGCTCCACTGGCCCGGAAAACCGCCGCACAGGTGGAGTTGATCCGGAACAGCCATATTCAAACGCAGCGATTCATGCGCCAGGTGTGCTGGCAACCATTGCTGATCTTGCCAGACGTTTGCGGGCAGCGCCGTTACCCGTACCGCGCACAACCGTCCCTGGTCAATCGCACCCAAGGTCAGCAGATTGTTTTGCACCACGCCGAACCATGCTCCGGCTTGCAGCGTGTGGCGCCAGCAGTTCCATACCGCGACGAACTGCGGTGTGATGCCGATCAGCCGCAGGCGATGCCGGCGCGCCAGCTCTTCCAGGGCTGTCAACAGCGGGCGCCGTATCGCGCAGGCGAGAAAAGGCTGCGTGGCATGCCAGTCGGCATCGATGCGCCAGTTGGCGGCCGGTTCGTCATACAGGGCCTGGAACCGCATCGCGGCAGCGGCGCGGCAATCCTGCAGGCGCGCGGCATTTTGCGGTGGCGTTACCATCAGCAAGCGCACCCATTCATCCGCAAGAATGATGGTGGCGCTGCGGTTGGAACAAGCAGCACGGGTGAAGATATCGTGCAGCTGGAGCGACAGGCGTTCAGGCGCATCCGCTGTCTCTGCTGAAATTCCCGCATGCGCCAGCGGGACCATGCGCGGACGCCGCCAGCCGGTCGCCGTCAGCAGCGTAACATCGCTGCGAGACAATCCTACACGCAGTGACCCTGGAAAAAATTTACGCATGCAAGGTCACCCGCTTGATTTCATCGAGTGTGGTGTCGCCGCGCCTGACCAGTTCCAGGGCCGCTTCGCGCAGGCTGCGGGTGCCGTCCAGCCTTGCGGCTTCCTTGATGTGGCGGATCGGGCGTTTCTCGATGATCATCTCGCGGATTTCATCCGTCAGGGTGAGGATTTCGGCAATCGCCTTGCGGCCTTTGTAGCCGGTGCCGCGGCAATTGCCGCAACCTCTGCCCTGTTTGAACTGATAGTCGCCGGCCTCGGTCGGCGTCAGGTTGACTGCCGCCAGTTCACTCTCCGTCGGAGAACAGGGCAGCGCACAGTGCGGGCAATTCAGGCGGATCAGGCGCTGTGCCCAGATGCCATTCAATGCCGACACGAATGCGTACGGATCGATGCCCATGTGCGTAAAACGTCCGAAGACGTCGAACACATTATTCGCATGCACGGTCGTCAGCACCAGGTGTCCGGTCAGCGCCGATTGCACCGCAATCTCAGCCGTTTCCTGGTCGCGAATTTCGCCGACCATGATCTTGTCCGGATCATGGCGCAGGATGGACCGCAGGCCCTTGGCAAAGGTCAGCCCCTTTTTTTCATTGACTGGAATCTGCAGGATGCCCGGCAACTGGTATTCGACCGGATCTTCGATGGTGATGATCTTGTCGCGGCCGTTGTTGATTTCGGTGAGCGCGGCATACAGCGTGGTGGTCTTGCCGGAACCGGTCGGGCCGGTCACCAGCAGCATGCCGTAGGCCTTTTCAGCCAGCATGCGCAGCGAGGCCAGCGATGGTGCGTCGAAGCCGAGCGCTTCCAGCGTCAGTGCGCCGTAGGCTTCAATCATCGCCCGTTTGTCGAGTACCCGGATGACGGCATCCTCGCCGTGGATGCTGGGCATGATGGAGACGCGCAGGTCGATCTCGCGACCGCCGGCTTCGACCCGGAAGCTGCCGTCCTGCGGCACGCGGCGTTCGGCAATATCGAGTTCGGCCAGTACCTTCAGCCGTGAAATTATCTGTTCGGCCAGTTCGATGCCATTGACCGAGGTTGCATGGTCGAGCACACCATCGACCCGATATTTCACGGCAAGACCGCCGGCCGTGCTCTCCAGATGGATGTCCGACGCGCCTGCTTTCAGGGCATCGTACAGCGTCGAGTTGACCAGCTTGACCGCCGGGCTGGCAGCTTCGGAAACCGATGCGAAGGACAGTACCGCGGCGGTTTTATTGTTGGCCCGGTCGTCATGCGCGGAAGGAGCCAGGTGATCGACCGCCTTCACTGATTCTTCCTGCTTGGACAGATAGACCTGAATGTCCGCTTCCAGAGCGACCCTGTAGTGCACCCTTGTTTTTGCATGATGCTCGAGCCAGGTCTGCAAATCCGGATCGAAGGGATCGGCGATGACACCCACCACCTTGCCATCCGGTTCCCGCAGCAGCACACAATGGCGCTGCATCGCCCTGGACAGCGGCAGCAGGTCGAAGGCGGGTGTCAGCGCCAGCATGTCGGCGGTTTCGACGACCGGCAGGTCAAACGGCTGTGCGATTGCCTGCACCAGTTCCCGCGGATCCAGCGCGGTCAGCGTCTCCAGTCCGCTGATCACGGACCGGCCGGATTGCCGGGCCAGCACACGCGCTTGTTGCAGCAGGTCCTTCATGACAGGCTCCCGGCCAGATCGAAGATCGGCATGTAAAGCAGGACAACGATCGCGCCGACAATCAAACCGATCGCCGCCATCAGGAGTGGTTCGAAGGTGCGTGTGAAGCGATCGATCCAGCGGCTGATTTCACCGTCGTAAAATGCGGCGGACTGGGTCAGCATCTGACCCATCTCGCCGGAACGTTCACCCACACGCAGCATGCGCAAGGAGATCGGCGTGGTGAGATTGTTGGCCTCGAATGCGGCCGACAGCGGTGCGCCGGAGCGGACCGCTTCCCGGGCATTGTGCAAGCCGGTCTTGATGCCGTCGGAGACCATGCCGTGGACCGATTCCATCGCCGGCACGATTGGTATTCCGCCTTCCAGCAGCATGCCGAGCGTGAGATACAGGCGCGACAATTCATAGATGCGGGCACGCTCGCCGATGCCGGGCAGGGCGGCAACAAGGCGAGCCATGCCGCCTTGCGCAAGAAACTGGCGCAGCGAGACGACGAGGATGATCAGCCCGATGAGGATGCCGGCCACCAGGCCCGTGGTATGAGCGCCTGCGAATTGGCCCCAGCTCAACAGCAGTTGCGATAACCAAGGCAGATTGCGTCCCGCGCCTTGATACACTTCGGCGAAACGCGGCACCACATAGGCGATCAAAAAAAGCGAGACGCCGCCACCGACACATAGCAGGATCAGCGGATAGATTGCGGCACTGACGATCTTGCCGCGCACGGCATCGATGCGCTGCTGGTAATCGATGAAACGGGTAAGCGCGCGCGGCAAGTCGCTGGTGCCTTCGGCGGCCTTGACGATGCCGATATAGAGGGGAGGGAAGAGGTCGGTCTGCTCGGCCAGCACACCGGAAAAACGTTTGCCTTCGCGCAGGCCGGCCAGCAGGCGGGTCAGCACGGAGCGGGTTGCCGCATTGGCTTCTTTCTCGAGCAGGGCTTCCAGGCATTCGACGATGCTCAAGCCTGCCTTCAGCAGCGCGAGAAGCTCCTGGCTGAACAGCACCAGGGACAAGCGGCCAGAGCGCGACCGGCGTGCAAGCAAGCCGCCGAATGCGGAGCGGTGCGCAGGCGTAATCGCGGCAACGAACAGGCCACGTGCTTCCACCTGCCGGCAGGCGTCAGTTTCGTCGCCGGCATCGATTGTCAGCAAGGTCATCTGATGTTCGGCGGAGAGGGCGCGGATATCGTATTGCATGCAGTAATTCCTGGTTTCGGATGTGCGGCCTGGTCAGTTGGATATGTCGGCGTCCGGTCCGGCGCCACCCGCTTGTCCATCACGCCCATACGACAGGATTTCAAACTCGGTTTTACTGCCCGGCGATTTATACAGGTAGGCGTGTGCCCAGGGGTCTTGCGGCACATCCTTTTTCAGGTAGGGGCCATTCCATTTTGTGGCTGAGGCCGGTTTGACCAGCAGCGCGGCCAGTCCTTCTTCGCTGGTCGGATAACGGCCAACGTCGAGGCGGAAAGTATCGAGCGCTTTTTCGAATGCCTCGATCTGCGCTTTTGCCACCGTGGTTTCCGACTTGCCCAGTTGCGCAAAATATTTTGGCCCGACATAGGCGGCGAGCAAGCCGATGATGACGATCACCACCAGCAGCTCCAGCAGGGTGAAGCCGCGTGTGGGCATGTGTCGGGTGATGCGGCGGCAGGCAGGGAAGGCGGACATTTTTTGAGATTTTCTACGGAGTGGTGAGCTTGCCGGCGGCATGCAGTTTTGCAAGTACGGCGGGTACGTACAGCATGGTTTCCCGGTAAGGCGGGATGCGGCGGCCATGCCTGGCGACTGTGCCTTCGCCTGCGTTATACGATGCCAGTGCCAGCGCGAGATTTCCTTTGTGTAGCACGAGCAGGTCTTTCAGATAACGTGTGCCTGCCTCGATGTTCTGAGCCGGATCCGCGGGGTGCGTCGCACCGTAACGTGCCGCTGTGGCCGGCATGATCTGCATTGCGCCGACCGCGCCTGTGCGTGAAATTGCATGGATGTTAAAGCCGGATTCGACGTCAATGACCGCGTGTATCAATGCCGGGTCGACCTCGTGCTTTTGAGAAAATTTTTGGATCAGTGGATCCAGGGTTTTGTCATTGCGCCTGGTTGCTGCGGAAGCTGTTTTATCCGGCGTGGCAAACAATGCGGCGGACTCGTCTTTCAGGTAAAGCACATAACCCGCGTCGATTGCCTGACTGGCGAAACGTACTGTTCCATCGGGATTTTCGGAGCGGTAAATATCGGCGGAGAACGTTGCTGTACAGATGCTTGCAACGAGTGCGCACAAGCCTGACTGCCAATACATTCGTTGCCTGATCATGCGCCACCCCCGCCCTTTGCTCCAACTCAAAAGACTATCATCGGGGTGGTTGTTACAACAACAATTTTACATTGCGGTAACGAGAAATGAATGGGAAATACAACAGTTTTGGAATGGACGAAAGGGCAAGTTGGTACTTAATCACAGGCCTTCATTAAATCGGCTTTGTAAGCATATGAGCGAATGCTGCGCTTACGTTTGTTGGTTTGGCTGGTAATGCCCACATGGTTGGCCTCTCGTCACGGAGTGGCAGTCATCCATGGATTGCGCCGGCATGATTGTCCCTTATCTCAGGTGTCCGTTGAAACCGGGTTACCGCAATGGCGCCTTACTGCCGGTGATTGACCACAGCCATATAAAAAAAACAATGGCTTCCATCCATAATCCATCTTGGACCCAACGCGACATCCACGTCAAAATCAAATCTGGCCCGTTCTGATCTTTACAAATCTTGACTCAGCAAATTCCTTAATGAAATGGAGCCTAGCATGCAGATTGATTCGCAATTTTTCCGGGAACGCGGCTTTGGCAAGCGACTTGGATTTGGCCATCGGCCCGCAATAATCGTAGTGGACTTTATCGTCGGCTTTACGGACGAAAGTATGCCGCTGGGTGCCAATCTCGATGCACAGGTTGACGCGTGCAATCAACTAATCGAAGCGTCGCGAGAGCACTCTCTTCCAATTTTCTTCTTTACTGCCGCTTACGATGAGAATTTGTTAGATGCCGGCATCTGGCGCCACAAAATGGAAGGTCTTGCTTCTCTTCGCCACGGCAGTGACGCTGTCAAGGTTGATCCACGCCTGTCCTTCAAAGAGGGTGACTCGCTGGTCCTTAAAAAATATGCATCTTGCTTTTTTGGCACAGATCTCACATCAAGATTGACAGCGCTGGGTGTAGATAGCGTGTTCATAACCGGTTGTACGACGAGCGGTTGTGTCCGCGCTACGGCTGTGGATGCAGTACAAAGCGGATTCAAGCCAATTGTTGTGCGGGAGGCAGTTGGAGATCGTTCTCAGGCTGCGCATGACCAAAGTCTGCTTGACATGGACGCCAAATACGCACACGTGGTTGATTTGAAAGACGTGTTGGCACATCTTGCGCATAAAAATTGCAAAGCTATTGCTCTTTAAACTTTAAGGAAATTCATGAATAACTTTCGAAAATACTTACTTAGCTTGTGCGCAACAGCCGCCATTTTGGCGCCTGGCTATACATATGCGCAGTCTGGGGACTATCCCCGCTCCCCGATCAAGATTGTGGTGGCTGCGCCCGCCGGTGGGTTGCCCGACGCGATCGCCAGAATTGTTGGTCAGCGAATGGCTGTGACGCTAGGTCAACCAATCGCCATAGAAAACAGGACTGGAGCGGGCTCCATCATCGCAGCAGAATATGTGGCCAGGGCCAAGCCAGATGGCTACACGCTAATATTGATGGACTTGAGTCCCTTGACAATTAACCCGACGCTTTATAAAAAGCTTCCCTATGAAGGCATAAAAAGCTTCGACCCCATTGCGCTTTTGGGAGTGGCGCCCATGCTTGTTGCTGCCGGACCCTCTCTGAAAGCAAACAGCATTACCGAGTTCATTGCTGAAGCAAAAAGTCGCCCGGGGAAACTGACATACGGCACAATTGGTGTGGGGTCACTGCACCATATTGCATTTGAAGAAATGCGACGAATTGCTGGCATTGATATTCTTCATGTTCCGTATCGAGAGCAGCCTTCAGGACCCGCCGCAGCTGGGCAGGTTGATGTCATGATGGCTGGATTGCCTTCCATTGACGGTCTGGTAAAAGCAGGCAAGCTCCGGCTTCTTGGCATCGCGGTACCAAATAAATCAGCGCAGTTTGGGAACGTACCGACCATGGCTGAACAAGGCTTGCCCGGCTATACTTTTACTGGTGACGTGGGCATTCTGGCACCACATGGCCTCTCGCCTGTCATTGCGCAGAAGATTGCCTCCGCTGCGACCGAGGCCTTGAGCCAACCCGACATTAGAAAGCGCTTGTCTGAACTCGGCATCATTCCAGATGGCCGAACTTTGAAAGACTATGGTGCCTACATCAACCGGGAGGTTGAGCGCTATAGTGCAATGGTCAAGCGCGCAGGACTTGAGGGTTCACAATAATCCGCTTAGCGCCTTAGCGCATCAATGAACGCGCGTAATAGCGCGTAATAGGGGACACACCACGGTTTCTGGCTCTGCACCACGCTAGATAAAGGCGGCATAAACCGTGGTCTGTCCCCTATTCTCCTCTATTCTCCAGTCCCCTATTCTCCAGCCGCAGCACGGCAACTGACCGTCTGCGGGTGCTGCTGCTCATTGGCGCGCTGGCCACATTTGTATTGCGGGTCATTGGCGAGGTGGCCAGGGAAAAGCAACTCAACCGTCAATGCCAGAGCAATACCCGCGTCTCGCGGCCGGTATTGTCAGTCATCACCCTGGCCAGGCAGCTTGTGCGAAAGACGGTGACGGTGTGGGCAAACGAAGAATTCGATGCGGTGTTTCAGAGACTGAAGAATGATCCTGTGGAAATTATATGAGGGGAGACCTCAGAGTCTGACCCTGAGCCTTCCTAATATCCTAATATCCTCGGCTTGGAATGCGTCAATTTAAATGAAAGTGAAGCTCCGAAGCTACTTAACCACGTTAAATCTTCTGCGGTAAGCTGAGACGAATAATCACCGTCTCCTTCGTCATCCGAACCTAACGCAATAAACACGTTAATTTCTACCTGTTCAACTCCTTGAATGTTCAATGGCGAACATTTAGCCAAACTCAGTTTGTTCTTAAGCCAGGAAATTTGGTCAGAAAGTGAAGACGAATCTGCCTTGGCATCCAATGTCCAAAGTCCGATTTTTGCAGTGACTTCTTGATTCGTTGACGTTTGCCATTTTTCACCCTTGACCCGTGTTTTCGATCCGGATGTACCTAACATCGATGTAACCATTGTTGGATCGAGCGAATGTCCGCGCAAATATAAAACAACATCCACCGTTGAGTTCGAATTATTCATGTCGTCGTGCCTATTCATCGTTGAGATTTCCGATACTGTCACCGGATGGATCAAGAACATCTCCGGTTGACGGATTAACGAGGAAATCGTCTGCAGCTCCGCTCATATTGTCACCTTGTTTAACACCACGGTGGTAATAGGGGACAGACCAGTGGTAATAGGGGACAGACCAGAATGGCACTTACTTAAGCTTTTTCGTGTGCCCATATTTGCGTACTTTCGCCGTT
>JAZKDW010000003.1:0-98750 GCA_040387375.1 Pseudomonadota bacterium | reverse complement strand
CGCGAATCCGCGTCGGCAGCGGCACGCATGCGTGCCGAAACCCTGCCGACGCCCCGCGTCCCGCGGGTTCGATTCCCGCCGCAGCAGTTAATAAAAAAGCCACCTTGCGGTGGCTATTTTATTAACTGGTGGAGGCGGCGGGAATCGAACCCGCGTCCAGAAGTACTCTACAGACAGTTCTACATACTTAGTGCTGCCATTTGATTTAACCCGGACGACGCGGACGCACACGCTTCGTCAAGACGAGTCACCTATTATTTAACGCTACGCCAAGTGACCCGGCATAACGCGATTTCCTGTGAATGACTCTACTGCTGTTGCCAGCCCACCCCAGGAAAGAGATGGTGTAGAGCTAACCGGTTATTAAGCGGCTAGTGCGTACGAGTTATCGTTTGCAGTTATAGCTTTTCTGGTTGTATTTACGAGGTGACCAGCCCTCGGTATGCCCTGCGCTGCTTTGCAACCCCTGTCGAAACCAGGTCGCCCCCAAAAAGGGAAAATCTATTGTACCGCAACAGATGCGGACACACTGTGTCAATTCAAGCCCTGTGACGCACAATTATCTCGAGCAGTTGAGATGGCGTGTCCGCCAGTGCGTCAGCTTTCCACGTAACCGGAGCGGCATCGCCGCAGTAGCCCCAGGCTGCGGCAACGGTAAACATTCCCGCCGCCCGGCCAGCCTCGATATCACGCAAGTCGTCCCCCACATACCAGCATTCGTGTGGCGCCAGCGAGAGCCGGCGTGCCGCTTCCAGCAGCGGCGCGGGGTGTGGCTTCGGATGCGCCGTAGTGTCTCCGGAAATGACACAGCCCGCGTCTTGCAAGCCATCGATCCGGGGCACCAGGAGGTCGGTGAAACGTGCGGCCTTGTTAGTGACAATGCCCCATTGCAGACCGGACCTGCGCAAGCCGTCAAGCAAAGTCGTGACGCCATCAAAAAGCTGTGTTTTGACTGCAAGCGCAGCGGCATAATTATCCAGAAAACCGATGCGCAACTCCTCGTAACCATCATCGCCTGGCTTCAGACCGAAAGCGACCCCGACCAGTCCGCGAGCGCCCGCGGAAGCGACAGGACGCAACTGATCGTACGGGGTGTGTGGCAGCCCGCGTGAACTTTTTAATTGATTGACGGCAGCAGCCAGGTCTGGCGCGGTATCGGCCAAGGTGCCGTCAAGGTCAAAAAGGATAGCTTGCGGGCAGGAGAGACGCATCGTGAATGTTCGGCATTGAGTGATTGATATTGCAAAGCCTGGTTGACTGGCAACCAGGATGATGTATTCCGGGCCAGTACTTATGCCGGTCGTGTACAGGCAACCAGATAATTGACGTCAGTATTTTGATTCAGGGAATAGGTCTTGGTGAACGGATTATAGGTCATGCCCCTGAGTGCATTGATTGTCAGGCCTGCATTACGAATGAATTGTGAAAGCTCGGCGGGAGTAAGGAACTTGGCGTAATCATGCGTTCCTTTCGGGAGCAGATTTAACAGGTACTCGGCGCCAATGACAGCGAAAAGATACGATTTCGGATTACGGTTCAGTGTAGAAAAAAACACGTGCCCACCGGGTTTTACCAACGTGGCGCAAGCGTGAACGATTGCCGCCGGATCTGGAACATGCTCGAGCATTTCCATGCAGGTTACGATGTCATAACGTCCTGCTTCGCGCGCGGCCAACTCTTCAGCTGACACCAGCTCGTAGTTGACCTGTACTCCGGATTCGAGACTATGCAGATCGGCGACTTTAAGCGCTTTTTCGGAAAGATCGATGCCTTTGACTTGCGCACCTTTTTTTGCCATGGATTCGGTCAGAATGCCTCCTCCACAGCCGATATCGACGACGGTTTTACCGGCTAATGGCGCTTTTGAATTAATCCATTCGAGACGCAATGGATTAATTTCATGCAATGGGCGAAACTCGGAAGTAGGATCCCACCAACGGTGGGCGAGATCACTGAATTTTTGCAGTTCTAAAGGGTCGGCATTCATGAATCGAATGATAGCTGTAATGCGGAGTGTTTGCTCTGATTGCGCGAAGAGTTGGATTAAAATTCATCCGTTTTGATGAATTGCCTGGCATGCGCGTCTTGTACAGACAGGCAAGAGCACGAATAAAAAAACCCCGCCGAAGCGGGGTTTTTTTACATCAGGACAAAATCGAATTACTTGGCACGAGTACCAACAACTTCGATTTCAACGCGACGGTTTTTAGCGCGTCCTGCGGCAGTTTTGTTGTCTGCAACAGGTTGCTTCTCGCCTTTACCTTCGGTGTAGACGCGATTAGCTTCGATACCCTTGGATACCAGATAAGCTTTCACGGCTTCAGCGCGACGGATCGACAGTTTTTGGTTGTAAGCATCGGAACCAATAGAGTCGGTGTGGCCAACAGCGATGATAACTTCCAGATTCATGCCTTTAAGCTTGGAGGTCAGGTCGTCGAGTTTGGCTTTTCCGTCTGGTTTCAGAACAGATTTGTCAAAATCAAAGAACGCATCAGCGGCAAACGTGACTTTCTCGGAAGTCGGTGCTGGAGCTGGTGCTGGAGCTGGTGCTGGTGCCGGTGCTGGAGCAGGTGCGGCGGCTGGAGCTGGTGCTGGTGCAGGTGCTTGGGCAACTACGCCATCGCAACCTACAACTTTTGCATCAGCAGGAGTCCAGTAACCGGTATGCCAGCATAAGCCAGTGGAGTTACGGACGATTACGCCGCGGGAATCTTGAGCGTAAGCACTATAAGGCGTCGGTGCCTGGATGTCTGTAACATCCTGCGCAGATGCGGAAAGTGCAACGACTGCGGACGCAGCGAAGACGAGTTTTACTAATTTATTCATGTTTCTCCTCTCGGGTGAGATATCCGCAGATAAACTGCGCAACAAATAGTCGACATCAAAAAATGGTTGGTGAACAGATACTACCATGTGGTTCGGACCATCACACACAAATATTTCCCGCATGCAATGGACTTAACTTAACTCCATTTTGCCACATGCTTGTTCAGATCGCATGGGTTGTCAAATCGGCTAATCAGCGTTTTTCATACTTTGTTGTATTTCCACAACATATATGTGAATAAAATAGCGTCGGCCAAGAACGGATATTTTTTGTCATCGTATTGGCTGAGTGGGTCTTCATAATATTCTTTAGGCTGATGAAGCTATCCGTTGGCTGGTTTTAGGTGACGTTACACCAGTTTTCAACTGTTGTCTTGGCCTAATGCAAATGAATTCAATCTATTTTCAAATGTTCGAGATTTTTAATCGAACTGCGTACCTTGATTCCGCTAATTTCTCGAGATTAATCGTAAGCAGGGAGGAGAAAAAGAAGTTGACTTACTTGCAATAATTGTGGTTGCTTTTTCAGGAGTTGTTCTGTCAACGTAACGCTAATCTATTGTGCCTTTAGAAATGGGTTGTTCAGTTATCGCTTGCCCAGGCTGAAAACCGGATCTTCGCAAAGTGTTTCCGAGATCAGGAGCGGCAACCTGAAAAGGCGCAGAACCCTTGGGTGCGCATGGTAAAATCTCGGATTCCTCGCACTGCGTCTGGCACATTACGCCGATGTATAAAGCATAATTAACCTTAGCTAAAAAGTAGCCGCCCGCCAATGGATCAATTCGCTAAAGAAACAATTCCGATTTCCCTCGAAGAAGAGATGCGCAAGAGTTACCTTGATTATGCAATGAGCGTAATCGTGGGGCGTGCATTACCGGATGTGCGGGATGGGTTGAAGCCTGTGCATCGCCGCGTCCTCTTCGCAATGCACGAGACCAATACGGTCTGGAATCGTCCTTATGTAAAGTGCGCGCGTGTTGTTGGCGAAGTGATGGGTAAATATCACCCGCATGGCGATCAATCGATTTATGACACGCTGGTGCGTATGGCGCAGGATTTTTCGCTGCGCTACACCCTGGTCGACGGTCAGGGTAATTTTGGTTCGGTCGATGGCGATAACGCTGCGGCAATGCGATACACGGAGTGCCGGCTTGACAAGATCGCCAGTGAACTGCTGGCGGATATTGACAAGGACACGGTAGACTTCGTACCTAACTATGATGGCAAGGAAAGAGAGCCGTCGGTATTGCCGACCAAGATTCCGAATCTGCTGATCAATGGTTCGTCCGGTATTGCCGTCGGCATGGCGACCAACATCCCTCCGCACAATATTACCGAGGTAATTGACGGTGCGCTGCACGTGTTGCGCAACCCAGCCTGCACCATTGATGAATTAATCGAGATCATTCCAGCGCCTGACTTCCCGACCGCCGGCATCATTTATGGCATCACGGGTGTGCGGGATGGTTATCGTACCGGCCGTGGCCGGGTTGTCATGCGCGCCAAGACGCATTTCGAAGAATACGGCAAGGAGAATCGTACTGCGATCATCGTCGACGAACTGCCTTATCAGGTCAACAAGAAGTCGCTGCTCGAGCGTATCGCGGAATTGGTTCGCGACAAGAAGCTTGAGGGGATTTCCGATATCCGCGACGAATCGGATAAATCCGGCATGCGGGTGGTGATCGAATTGAAACGCGGCGAAGTGCCGGAAGTCGTTCTGAATAATCTGTACAAGCAAACCCAGCTGCAAGACACGTTTGGCATGAACATGGTGGCGCTGGTTGATGGACAGCCCAAGCTGCTGAACCTCAAGCAGATGCTGGAGTGTTTCCTGTCGCATCGCCGCGAAGTCGTCACGCGCCGTACCGTGTTCGAATTGCGCAAGGCGCGCGAGCGCGGCCACGTGCTGGAAGGCCTGGCCGTCGCGCTTGCCAATATCGATGACTTCATTGCCATCATCAAGGCGGCGCCGACGCCGCCAGTCGCGAAATCGGAATTGATGGCACGTGCCTGGGATTCCTCAGTCGTGCGCGAGATGCTCGTTCGTACCGGTGCTGAAAATACGGGCGGCATCGACGCCTTCCGGCCTGCCAATCTTCCGAAACATTACGGTATTCAGACTGACGGCTTGTATAAGCTGTCCGACGATCAGGCGCAGGAAATTCTGCAGATGCGTCTGCAGCGCCTGACCGGTCTGGAGCAAGACAAGATCGTCAATGAATACAAAGAAGTGATGTCGCAAATTGCTGATCTGCTGGATATTCTCTCCAAGCCGGAACGCGTTACGATCATCATCACCGAGGAGATGACCGCTGCCAAGAACGAATATGGTGAAGGCGCCAAAGATGTGCGCCGCTCCCATATCGAATTGAATGCAACCGACCTCGGCACCGAAGATCTGATCACGCCCCAGGATATGGTGGTGACCTTGTCGCACACCGGTTACATGAAGTCACAGCCAGTTTCCGAATATCGTGCGCAAAAGCGCGGTGGCCGCGGCAAGCAGGCAATGGCGACCAAGGAAGACGACTGGATTGACCAATTATTCATCGCTAACACGCATGACTACATCCTTTGTTTCAGTGACCGGGGTCGTTTGTACTGGTTGAAAGTATGGGAAGTGCCGCAGGGTTCGCGCAATTCGCGCGGCAAACCGATCGTCAACATGTTCCCGCTGCAGGATGGCGAGAAAATCACCGTGATCCTGCCAGTGTCCGGCGAAAACCGGGTGTTCCCGGAAGATCGCTACATATTCATGTCGACCAGCCTGGGTACCGTCAAAAAGACACCGCTCAGCGATTTCAGCAATCCACGCAAGGCTGGCATCATCGCGGTCGATCTGGATGACGGCGATTTCCTGATCGGTGCGGCCCTGACAGATGGCAAGCATGATGTAATGCTGTTCTCCGATTCCGGAAAAGCAGTGCGCTTTGACGAAAACGATGTGCGTCCGATGGGCCGGACCGCACGCGGTGTGCGCGGCATGAACCTGGAAGACGGACAGCAGGTCATTGCATTGCTGGTTGCGGAGAATGAACAGCAGTCGGTATTGACCGCTACTGAAAATGGTTACGGAAAACGTACGCCAATTACCGAATACACGCGTCACGGGCGTGGCACAAAAGGCATGATCGCCATCCAGACCAGCGAGCGCAACGGCAAGGTGGTTGCCGCGACACTGGTTGAGCCACTCGATGAAATCATGTTGATTACCACCGGCGGCGTATTGATTCGTACACGTGTTGCGGAGATCCGTGAAATGGGCCGTGCGACACAGGGCGTGACACTGATTGCAGTCGAAGATGGAACAAAACTGAGTGGTTTGCAGCGGATCGTTGAAACCGATGTGGAAATCGATAAAGAGGAAAACGGCGGCGCGCCGGAGGAATGATGCGCTGTAATGGTTTTGCGGCGGGCTCGGCTGGCCTTCCGCATGCCGCGTCTCAAAAATTTTGATCTGGCACACTTTGGTTGAACAGCTCAAAAATAGAAAAATAATGATAAGGTAATTCGGGCACGCTCCGGCGGCACCGTATTCCAATTTTTCCCGGGATGAAAACATATCTATGAGTGACAGCAAACTCACGCCGTTGCGCGAACAAATTGACGCGATTGATCAGCAAATCCTGGATTTGCTGAATCGCCGCGCGCGTGTTGCGCAGGATGTCGGACATATCAAGGCGGAGACGAATGCGCCGGTGTTCCGGCCGGAACGCGAGGCGCAGGTTTTGCGCAACGCGGCGGAGCGCAATCCGGGGCCGCTGCTGGATGCCGATGTGCAGACCATTTTTCGCGAAATCATGTCTTCCTGCCGCGCGCTGGAAAATCGTGTGACGGTGGCTTATCTTGGCCCACCGGGCACATTCAGCGAACAGGCCGTGTATCAGCATTTTGGCCATGCCGTTGCATGCTTGCCGTGTGCGTCGATCGACGAGGTGTTTCGTGCCACTGAAGCAGGGGCGGCGGATTTCGGCGTGGTACCGGTCGAAAATTCAGCGGAAGGGGCGATCAACCGGACGCTCGACCTGCTTCTGCAAACCACGCTCGCCATCAGCGGCGAAGTATCGCTGGCAGTGCATCACACCCTGATGACGGCCAGCGGGACTATGGATGGCATCAAGCGCATCTGCGCCCATTCGCAGGCGTTGGCCCAATGTCAGGTATGGCTCAATCAGTACTATCCCGCGATCGAGCGGATAGCGGTTGCCTCCAACGGCGAAGCAGCGCGACTGGCCAGTGACGATCCGACTACGGCGGCGATTGCCGGCGAGATCGCAGGACAGAAATACTCCTTGCAAGTTGTCAACGCGCATATCCAGGATGACCCGCATAATCGTACCCGTTTTGCCGTGGTCGGCCGTTTGCAGACTGGGCCAAGCGGCAAGGATCATACGTCGCTGGTGCTGTCGGTGCCGAACAAGGCGGGCGCGGTTTACAACCTGCTCGCCCCGCTGGCGAAACATGGCGTGTCGATGACCCGCTTTGAGTCACGTCCGGCGCGCATGGGAACTTGGGAATATTACTTTTACGTTGATGTAGAAGGGCATGCGCTGGACGACAGGGTGGCGAAGGCCCTGGAAGAGTTAAAAGAAAACGCTGCGTTTTTCAAGGTGCTGGGTTCTTATCCTTGCAGCCTGTAATTAATATGGCTTCCGGACGCGTGCCGGGATGACAATCTAGCTATTTGGAACTCATTATGTCTCATCAATTTGGCCCGGACTATGTGCGGGCGATCGCGCCTTACCAAAGTGGCAAACCGATTTCCGAAGTCGCGCGCGAGTTCGGCCTTGACGAGTCAAAGATCATCAAGCTCGCATCCAACGAAAACCCGTCAGGCATGCCGGAATCGGCGCGGCTGGCAATGCTGGCAGCGGTAGCCGATATTGGCCGTTATCCTGATGCCAACGGATTTGACTTGAAAGCGACGGTTTCCGCTAAATATGATGTGCCGCAGGATTGGATTACCTTAGGCAACGGCAGCAACGATATTCTCGAACTGGCTGCACATGCGCTGGTGCAGCCCGGGCAGTCGGTCATTTATGCGGAATATGCATTTATCGTGTACGCGTTGGCAACGCAAGGGGTCGGTGCTCGCAGCGTGATGGTGCCGGCTGTAAATTACGGCCACGATCTGAGGGCGATGGTTAAGGCGATCACAGCCGATACCAGGCTGATCTTCATCGCCAACCCGAATAACCCGACCGGCACGTTTATCCCGGCTGCGGAGATGGAGGCTTTTCTGGCCGTCGTGCCGCCGCACGTCGTGGTCGTGCTGGACGAAGCCTACAACGAATATTTGCCGCCGCAACTGCAATACGAATCGATTTTGTGGGTCAGGAAATATCCCAATCTGCTCGTGTCGCGCACGCTGTCGAAAGCCTACGGTCTGGCCGGGTTACGGATAGGCCTGGGGATCGCGCAGCCAGGGCTCACCGATTTGCTGAATCGCATCCGTCAACCGTTCAATGTGAATTCGCTGGCCCAGGCTGCTGCCATTGCGGCCTTGAACGATCACGCCTTCCTGCAAAAAACCGCGAAGCTGAATGCCGAAGGGTATCTGCAACTGACGCAGGCATTCGATGCGATGGCGCTTGAATATGTGCCGTCGTTTGGCAATTTTGTGCTGGTACGGGTCGGTGATGACGACGGCGCGGGCGCACGGGTCAACCTGGCGCTGCTGCGTCAAGGGATTATCGTGCGCCCGGTCGGCAACTACGGTTTGCCGCAATGGTTGCGTATTTCGATAGGCTTGCCGGAAGAAAATGCAGCATTCATAACAGCCTTGAAGAAGGCATTATGAATCATGAAAAACCACACTTTCTAAACATTCCCGCGTGTTCAAAAAAATTGCAATTTTCGGAGTAGGCCTGATTGGCGGCTCGTTTGCGCTGGCTCTCAAGAAGGCCGGTGCGGTCGAGCAGATTGTAGGCATTGGCCGAACCGCGGCGTCACTGGAGCGGGCCAAAGAACTCGGCATCATTGACGTCGTGGGCAAATCGGTCGCCGACGCGGTACACGGCGCCGACCTGGTCCTGATCGCCAGTCCGGTCGCACAGACCGAGGCAATTCTCGCCGCCATTTATCCCCATCTTTTGCCCGGCACGGTGGTGACCGATGCCGGCAGCACCAAGACCGATGTGGTCGCTGCGGCACGCACGGCGCTCGGCGAAAAAATCGGGCAGTTCATACCCGGTCATCCCATTGCCGGGCGCGAAATGAACGGACCGGATGCCGCGATCGCCGATTTATATGCCGGCAAAAAAGTCGTGTTGGCCGCACTGGCGGAAAATGCGCCGGAGGATGTGGCTCGGGTGGCGCAGGCGTGGCAGCAGTGTGGTGCGGTCATCCATCAGCTCAGTCCGGAAAAACATGACTGCGTTTTTGCCGCGGTCAGTCACCTGCCGCACCTGCTGGCCTATGCGCTGGTCGACGACATTGCAAAAAAATCGAATGCGGACCTGCTTTTCCAATATGCCGCGAGCGGCTTTCGTGACTTCACCCGGATTGCCGGCTCATCTCCGGAAATGTGGCGCGACATTACACTGGCAAACCAGGCCGCGCTGCTGGCGGAACTGGATTCGTACATGGCACAACTGACGCACCTGCGCGCGCTGCTAGCGATGGGCGATGGCGCGGCGATTGAAGCCGTCTACACGAATGCGCAGCAGGCGCGTCACAACTGGATCAGCACGATCGAAGCAGCCGAAAAACAAAACAGGCAAGGTGGCGATTAATGAAACGTTATCCGCGTCATCTGGATTTGCAGCCCGCGCAACATGTGCACGGGACGGTGCGCCTGCCTGGTTCAAAGAGTATTTCCAATCGCATCCTGTTACTGGCTGCGCTGGGCAACGGCAGCACCCGGATCATGGATTTGCTCGCTTCCGACGATACGCATGTGATGCTGATGGCGCTGCAAAAGCTGGGTGTCAAATGGGAGCAGATCGGAGAGTCAGTCGACTATATCGTGCATGGCGCCAATGGGTCTTTCCCCGTGCATCAGGCCGATTTGTTCATGGGCAATGCGGGTACCGCGATTCGTCCGCTGACCGCAGCGTTGGCGGTAATGGGGGGCGATTACACATTGCATGGCGTGTCGAG
This sequence comes from Pseudomonadota bacterium, assembly GCA_040387375.1. Lineage (GTDB taxonomy): Bacteria > Pseudomonadota > Gammaproteobacteria > Burkholderiales > Burkholderiaceae_D > JAZKDW01. Next base: position 88,820 of record JAZKDW010000003.1, on the reverse strand, counting down.
AATGCATGAACGTCCGATCGGGGATCTGGTCGATGCGCTGAATGTTGTCGGCGCGCGGATTCAATACACGGGGGAGCCAGGTTATCCACCCTTGCATATTCAGCGCGGCCAGATTAACGTCGAACGCATGGCTGTGCGGGGCAATGTGTCGAGCCAGTTTTTGACCGCGTTGTTGATGGCGTCGCCATTGATGGCAAGAGAACATCCGGTCGCCATCGACGTGATCGGCGATCTGATATCAAAACCGTATATTGAAATTACGCTGAATCTGATGCGCCGTTTTGGCGTGACGGTCGAGCGTGATGGCTGGAATGCATTTACGATCGCCGCCGGTCAGCAGTACCAGAGTCCCGGAACCATACACGTGGAAGGCGATGCGTCGTCTGCGTCCTATTTTTTGGCAGCCGGCGCCATCGCCGGCGGGCCGGTGCGAGTGGAAGGTGTTGGCCAAAACAGCATACAGGGTGACGTGCGTTTTGTTGAGGCGCTCGAGCAAATGGGCGCCTCCGTCACGATGGGCGAGACCTGGATTGAGGTAAAGTCCAATGGCATCCTGAAAACAATTGACGCCGATTTCAACCATATTCCCGATGCCGCGATGACGATCGCAGTTGCCGCGTTGTACGCAAATGGCACTAGCACCTTGCGCAATATCGGCAGTTGGCGGGTCAAGGAAACCGATCGGATCGCGGCCATGGCCACCGAGCTGCGCAAGCTGGGCGCCACAGTGGAAGAGGGCGCCGATTATCTGCGCATCACGCCGCCCGGCCAAATACAACCGGCAGTCATCGATACTTATGATGATCACCGGATGGCGATGTGCTTTTCTCTCGCATCGCTCGATGGCGCCGCACGCAGGGGTAATAAAATCAGGATCAATGATCCGAAATGTGTTGCCAAGACTTTCCCCGACTATTTCGAGGCCTTCGCCAAAATTTCGCAGGATGACCTGTTCTGATGCCTCGCGGCGCCTGTCGCTCCGGCCCTCTTCCTGCTGAAATTTAGCTCCTTTCGCCCGACACTGCAGCAATCTACAATCTATTAACCATGCCCACTTCTCAAGTTCCCGTTATAACGATCGATGGTCCGACCGCGTCAGGCAAAGGCACAGTGGCGCACAAGGTCGCACAGCGGCTGGGGTTCTATTATCTCGATTCAGGCGCGCTATATCGACTGACCGCCCTGTCTGCACTGCGGCATGGCACGGCGCTGAACGACGAACATGCGCTGGCGAAGCTGGCAGAGTCATTGAACTGCAATTTCACCGGAGAAGACATATTTTTGGGGCAGGAGAACGTCACCAATGCGATCCGGGATGAAGAGGTAGGCAATGCCGCCTCCAGGATAGCCACGCTGCCAGCGGTCCGGCACGCCTTGAGAGCGCTGCAGCTGCGCTTTCGTCAGCCTCCTGGCCTGGTCGCCGATGGACGTGACATGGGCACCGTTATTTTCCCCCATGCCCAATTGAAAGTATTCCTGACTGCAAACGTTGAAGCACGTGCTGAAAGACGCTATAAGCAATTGATTGGCAAGGGAATTCCTGCTAATATGGACGACCTTCTAAAAGATTTGACCGAACGGGATGCGCGTGACGCCAATCGTTCAATTGCACCGCTCAGACCTGCTGAAGGGGCATATTTGCTGGATACGTCCGATATGACCGCCGATCAGGCAATCGAACAAGTTCTCGGCTGGTTTGCCATCGCAAGAAAAATGGCCTGAGATGTTGGTTTTAAAGTGGTAATTTTTAAAGTGTTTGCAGTTCAATTGGTGCCCGGCCAGACGCAAGGTTTTGCCGGGCGTTGAAAAACCTTAACCCAATATTTGCCGCATTTTCGCGTTCAAAATTGGCTAACCTGTACAAATCTATGTCAACTGTTGCTACCTTCCCTGACTCTGCACCTGGTATGGAAAGTTTTGCTGCGCTCTTCGAAGAATCGTTGTTGCGTCAAGACATGCGTTCCGGTGAAGTTATTTCGGCTGAAGTCGTCCGGCTCGACCACAATTTTGTGATCGTCAATGCTGGCCTGAAGTCGGAAGCATTTATACCAATCGAAGAATTCAAGAATGACAACGGCGAACTCGAAGTCAACGTCGGCGATTTCATTTCCGTCGCGATCGAGTCGCTCGAAAACGGTTTTGGCGACACCATCCTGTCGCGTGACAAGGCCAAGCGTCTGGCATCGTGGCTCTCGCTCGAAAAAGCGATGGAGTCCGGCGAGATCGTCATCGGTACTGTCAATGGCAAGGTCAAGGGCGGTCTGACCGTCCTGACCAACGGCATTCGTGCTTTCCTGCCGGGTTCGCTGGTCGATACCCGTCCGGTCAAGGACACCACGCCGTTTGAAGGCAAGACCCTGGAATTCAAGGTCATCAAGCTCGACCGCAAGCGCAACAACGTCGTGTTGTCGCGTCGCGCCGTCATCGAAGCATCGATGGGCGAAGAGCGTCAGAAGCTGATGGAAACCCTGAAAGAAGGCACCGTGGTTACCGGTATCGTCAAGAACATCACCGACTATGGCGCATTCGTGGACCTGGGTGGTATCGACGGCCTGCTGCATATCACCGACCTCGCATGGCGTCGTGTGCGTCATCCGTCGGAAGTGCTTACCGTCGGCCAGGAAATCACCGCCAAAGTGCTCAAGTACGATCAGGAAAAGAACCGTGTTTCGCTGGGCGTCAAGCAGTTGGGCGACGATCCGTGGACTGGCCTGTCCCGTCGTTATCCGCAAGGCACACGTCTGTTCGGCAAGGTCACGAACCTCACCGACTATGGCGCATTTGTTGAAGTCGAACAAGGTATCGAAGGTTTGGTCCACGTTTCCGAAATGGACTGGACCAACAAGAACGTGGCGCCGAACAAAGTTGTCCAGTTGGGCGATGAAGTCGAAGTCATGGTTCTGGAAATCGACGAAGAGCGTCGCCGTATCAGCCTCGGCATGAAGCAGTGCAAGGCTAATCCGTGGGATGACTTCGCGATCACGCACAAGAAGGGCGACAAAGTCAGCGGCGCAATCAAGTCGATCACTGACTTCGGCGTGTTCATTGGCCTGGCTGGCAATATCGACGGCCTGGTTCACCTGTCGGACCTGTCCTGGACCGAAACCGGCGAAGAAGCTGTGCGCCGCTTCAAGAAGGGTGACGAACTGGAAGCAATCGTGCTGGCAATCGATGTCGAGCGCGAGCGTGTTTCCCTGGGCGTCAAACAGCTCGAAGGTGATCCGTTCAACAACTTCGCCGCAATGAACGACAAGGGCGCGCTGGTAACCGGCACGGTCAAATCGGTTGAGCCTAAGGGCGCAGTGATCCAGTTGTCCGAAGAAGTCGAAGGCTATTTGCGCGCTTCCGAAATCTCCCGCGATCGTGTGGAAGATGCCGGTACGCACCTGAAAGTCGGCGACAAGGTCGAAGCCCTGGTCATCAACATTGACCGCAAGGCACGTGGTATCCAGTTGTCGATCAAGGCAAAAGACAATGTCGAGACCCAGGAAGCCATGCAGAAGATGTCATCCGACTCCAATGCCGCTTCCGGTACGACCAGTCTGGGTGCGCTGTTAAAAGCAAAACTCGACAACAAGAACTAAAGGTCGGGCGTTTACATGACAAAGTCGGAGCTGATTGCCCGCTTGGCTGAGCGTTATCCGCAACTGGTTGCCAAGGATGCGGATTACGCGGTCAAGACGATTCTTGATGCGATGGCGGATGCTCTGGCAACCGGTCAGCGTATCGAGATCCGCGGTTTTGGAAGCTTTGCGCTCAATAGCCGCCCGCCACGGATCGGACGCAATCCGAAGTCCGGCGACAAGGTGATGGTGCCCGAAAAACGGGTGCCGCACTTCAAGCCTGGCAAGGAATTGCGCGAGAGGGTGGACGCGATGGTCGGGCAACCGATCCAGGAAGACTGAGTCGTTTGTGAACGAATAAGAACGGCATCTTCGGATGCCGTTTTTTTTCACGTACAATTTCGGATGTTTCAGCGCCGGGTGGCAACTGGCGTTTGCGAGGCGCGATTACAATCAGTTTTTGATATAACCATATGAGAGCTGCCACATGAAAATTTTATTCAGAATTGTTGCAGTCATTCTTTTTATTGTTTTTTTCGGTTTCGCATTAAAGAACACACAGGAAGTAGCGCTGCGGTTTTTCCTTGAATATGAAATTCGCGGTCCGCTCGTATTGCTGCTGCTGGGCTTTTTTGCTGTCGGGGCTACGCTGGGCGTGCTGGCGATGTTGCCGACCGTGTTCCGCTACCGCCGTGACTTGTCAAAACATAAAAAGGCGGCGACGGCGATGCAGAAGGAAAACGAAGCGCAACAACTCGCGCGCATCAAACCACCGCAGCCCGATACCGTCTTGAATGACAATGTGCGCAACGCATTGTGAGTCTCCAACAATAATTACGATAACTGATCCACATGGAATTTGAAACCTGGTGGTTGCTTGGCATTCCAGTCTTTTTCGGGCTTGGGTGGATTGCTGCACGTGTTGACATTCGCCAGTTGGTGTCTGAATCGCGCAGCCTGCCGCTCGGTTATTTCAAAGGCCTGAATTTTCTGCTCAACGAGCAGCCAGACAAAGCGATCGATGCGTTTATCGAAATCGTCAAACTCGATCCTGAAACGGTTGAACTGCACTTCGCATTGGGTAACCTGTTTCGTCGCCGCGGCGAAACCGAGCGTGCAATCCGGGTGCACCAGAATTTGCTGGCAAGACCGGACCTGCCGGTCGAACATCAAGTCCATGCGCAATATGAATTGGGTCAGGACTATCTGAAGGCGGGATTGCTTGACCGGGCGGAAGAGACGTTCAATCTGCTTGTCGACACCACCTATAGCGCCCAGGCACGTCGGGCACTGCTTGAAATCTATCAGCGTGAAAAAGAATGGACGCGGGCGATCGATGCCGCGCGCGCCTTGCAGGAATCCGGTGCCGGCGGCCGGCAAAAGGAAATTGCGCAGTTTTATTGCGAGCTGGCGCAGGATGAGCTGGTTCATACGCATCCTGATGCAGCGCTCCAGATGCTGGAGAAAGCCCTGGCAGCCGATCGCAAGAATGTGCGCGCCACCATGTTGATTGGCGACGCTTATCTGGCCAAAGGCGATATCGAAGCCGCCTTGCTGGCATGGCGTCGTGTAGAACAGCAAAGTGTGCCGCATGTGGCCCTGGTGGCGCAGCGCTTGATGGATGGCTATCGTGCAGTGGGCCGGTCGCAGGAAGGCGCCAATCTATTAAAGTCCTATCTCGCGGAAGCATCGTCTGTAGACCTGCTCGAGGTTGTTTTCAAGGCTGTGCTCGAGCTTGACGGCGATGACGCTGCCAACCAGCTGGTTGGCGATGAACTGCGTCGTACCCCGACCCTGTTAGGCCTGGACAAACTGCTGGAGGCGCGCCTGACGAATGCCGCGCCCGAAGTACGGCCGGAGCTATCGCTGGTCAAGGATCTGGTGCATGGTTATGCACAAAAGCTGGCCCGCTACCAGTGCAGTCACTGCGGTTTCAAGGCAAGACAATTTTACTGGCAATGTCCGGGCTGCAGCCTGTGGGAGACGTATCCACCGCGACGTACCGAAGAACTCACTGTAATGAACTAAAGTAGTGCTTTGTCACGGGGCGCGTATTCAATGGGATCAGCATGAAAATTACGATAATCGGCACCGGTTATGTGGGCCTGGTCACAGGTGCATGTCTGGCGGAACTGGGCAATAGCGTCTTTTGCCTGGACGTCGATCAAAGCAAGATTGATTTACTCAATAGTGGCGGCATTCCGATCCACGAGCCCGGTTTGACTGATGTCGTCGCGCGCAACCGTCTGGCAGGCCGTTTGACATTTTCGACGGATCTGGCGGCCAGCGTCGAACATGGCGACATCCAGTTCATCGCCGTCGGCACACCGGCTGACGAGGACGGTTCCGCCGATTTGAAATATGTATTGGCTGCGGCGCACAACATCGGCAAACATATGACCGGCTTCAAGGTGATCGTTGATAAATCGACGGTGCCGGTGGGTACGGCTGGCAAGGTGAAGGCGGCGATTCAATCGGAACTGCAGGCACGTTCGGCAGCAGTAAAATTTTCGGTCGTGTCAAATCCGGAATTTTTGAAAGAAGGCGCGGCGGTTGAGGATTTCATGCGTCCTGATCGGCTCGTGATTGGCTGCGACAATACGCCTGAAGGCTTGCAGGCGCAGGCCATGATGAAAAAACTTTACGCGCCATTCAACCGCAATCACGAGCGTACTTTCTGGATGGATGTCCGCTCTGCCGAATTCACGAAATATGCCGCGAATGCGATGCTGGCCACACGCATCTCATTCATGAATGAGCTGGCCAACCTCGCTGACAAGGTCGGCGCGGATATTGAAGCGGTGCGCCATGGCATCGGTTCCGATCCCCGTATCGGATACAGTTTTTTATATGCGGGTTGCGGTTATGGCGGTTCGTGTTTTCCCAAAGATGTGCAGGCGCTCGAGCGCACCGCAAGCGAGTTCGATCAGGAGTTGCTGATTTTGCGCGCAGTGGAGGCGGTCAACAACAACCAGAAGCACGTCCTCGGAAAGAAAATTATCGCGCGTTTCGGCGAAGACCTGAGCGGCAGGCATTTTGCCGTATGGGGCCTGGCGTTCAAGCCGAATACCGACGATATGCGGGAAGCGCCGTCACGTGTCCTGTTACGCGAATTGATCGGCCGTGGCGCCTCGGTCGCCGTCTACGATCCGGTCGCAATGACGGAAGCAAAACGTGTCCTGGCGCTTGATTTTGCGCATTCCGCTGAAGCGCTGGCGCGGGTGCGGTTCGGCGATAGTCCGATGGATGCCTTGCAGGATGCGGATGCATTGGCGATTGTCACGGAGTGGAAGACTTTCCGCAGCCCGGATTTCGAGCAGATCAAGAGCCAGTTGAAAGCGCCGGTTATTTTTGATGGACGCAATCTGTTTGAACCGGATCTGATGGCGGAAGCCGGTTTTGAATATCACGGCGTCGGCAGATCCGTGTTGACGAGGGCATGACCATGATGACGCCAATCCCCTTGAACGCCGCTCGCATACTCGTAGTCGGCGACGTGATGCTTGACCGTTATTGGTTCGGCGAGGTCAGCCGCATTTCACCGGAAGCGCCGGTGCCGGTCGTGCGGGTCGAGCGCCGCGAAGAACGGCTGGGAGGGGCTGCCAACGTAGCGCGCAACGCCGCGGCACTGGGCGCGCAAATCGCCTTGCTGGGGGTGGTCGGCCAGGACGAGGCGGGAGATATGATCGAACGATTGCTCACCGATTTGAAGATTGCCAGTTATCTCAATCGCGATACGGCAATCTCCACCATCATCAAGTTGCGTGTCATTGGCCGCCAGCAGCAGCTTCTGCGCATCGATTTCGAAGAAGCGCCGACAGACACGGTACTGCGCGATAAGCTGACCCAGTTCAACGCACTGCTGCCGCAATACGACGTGATCGTATTGTCCGATTATGCGAAAGGCAGCCTGGTCAATGTAGCGGAAATGATCAGCGCGGGACGGAAACTGGGCAAGAAAATTCTGGTCGATCCGAAAGGCGACGATTTTTCCGACTATGCTGGCGCTTCCATTCTGACGCCGAATAAATCGGAATTCAAACGTATCGTTGGCACATGGAAGACCGAAGCGGAATTGAACGCGAAAGCACAGCAATTGCGCACATCGCTTGCGCTCGAAGCATTGTTGCTGACGCGGTCGGAAGAAGGCATGACCTTATTTACCGAAGAGGGCGCCGAACATTTCCCCGCCATGGCGAGAGAAGTGTTTGACGTCTCGGGCGCAGGCGATACGGTCATTGCCACCATGGCGACCATGCTTGCCGCCGGCAGATCATTAAGCGAAGCGGTTTCCATCGCGAATCGTGCGGGCGGCATCGTTGTCGGTAAATTGGGAACTGCGACTGTCACCAAGGAAGAACTCTTTCCGGAAGGTAATTAAGTACCCACCCGGAATAAATTGTGAGCGTCTGCGGCCCTCGGCGGGCCCCCCTGACCGGCGCGCTGCGGCGTTGCCCGCCCCTTGCAGTGGGGCCGCCCAGGTGCTAGCACTGCGGCGGCCCGGGCGCCTTGCATCGCATCCCCCTCGGCGGGCCCAGCCAAGACCACATCCATCTCCCAATTTACTCCGGGTGGGCACTTAGACACATTCATGCTACAGATTAGCGAAAGTGCCGGCAATCGCGCCATTGACCAAACGTTAATGTCAGCACAGCGCAGATACTGACCTATATTCCTCAGTTCATATCACTTAACAGGGGAATAAAATGTTCAAAAAACTATTGCTTGCTGCTGTCAGTTTCATCGCAACGATGGGTTTTGCATTCGCGCAAGTTGACATTAATAAAGCCGATGCAGCTGCACTCGAAGGTGTGAAAGGTGTAGGTCCTAACATGTCGAAAACGATTCTGGACGAGCGTAAAAAAGGCGGCAACTTCAAGGATTGGGCTGATTTCGAAACGCGCGTTAAAGGTATTGGTGATAAAAGTTCCGTCAAGCTCTCGCAGGCAGGCCTGACGGTAGACGGACAATCCCGGCCAAATACGCCTGCAGTTGCGGCGAAAGGCGCCAGGAAAGATGGTCAGGCCTATGCAAAGGCTGAAGCAAAAGTCGTCAAAAAAGAGGTAAAAAAAGAAGAAGCAAAAAAATAAGCAGTCAGTTGCCTATTCAAACCCCGTGGGTGTAAACCGCGGGGCTTTTTTTTTATCTGTACGTTTACCGGCACGCGCATACGCAGAAATTCGTCTGCGATTAAAATGATGTCTTTGCCGAAGCAATTCAACATTCCCATGCCTTATAAATCACTCGAAGACACGATTGGCAATACGCCATTGGTGCAACTCAAACGGATGCCCGGAGAGGACGCGGCGCGCCGCAATAACGTTATCCTGGCCAAGATGGAAGGGAATAACCCAGCCGGCTCAGTCAAGGACCGGCCTGCGCTGGCAATGGTGAAAGGGGCTGAAGAACGTGGCCAGATCAAGCCTGGCGATACGCTGATCGAAGCGACCAGTGGCAATACCGGAATCGCTTTGGCAATGGCTGCTGCGATGCGTGGCTACAAGATGGTGTTGTTGATGCCGGAAAATCTCAGCCTGGAGCGGCGCCAGAGCATGGCTGCCTACGGGGCAAAAATCATTTTGACGCCAAAGACCGGCGGCATGGAGTATGCGCGGGACCTGGCTGAACAAATGCAGAAAGAGGGGCAGGGCATCATCCTCGATCAGTTCGCCAATCCTGATAATCCGCGCTCGCATTACGATGGCACCGGGCCGGAAATATGGCGCGACACCAATGGGCAGGTTACGCACTTCGTCAGCGCCATGGGTACCACCGGCACCATCATGGGTGTGTCACAGTATTTGAAGGAGCAAAACCAGCACATTCAAATAATCGGCGCACAACCGGAAGAGGGGTCGCAGATACCGGGTATCCGGAAATGGCCAGAAGCGTATCTGCCGAAAATATTCGACAAAACAAGAGTCGACCAGGTAGAAAACGTCAGTCAGGCAGACGCCGAGCACATGGCCCGGCGAATGGCAGTCGAGGAAGGAATATTCTGCGGCATTTCAGCCGCAGGCGCATGCGACGTCGCTTTACGTATTTCTCAGAATACAGAAAACGCGACGATCGTGTTTATCGTATGCGACAGGGGGGACCGTTATTTGTCAACCGGGGTTTTCCCCGCTTGACCCTTAAGTACCTGCCCGGCAGCTTATTGCTGTGGCTCAGGCGCGCCCGCTTCTTTCGGCTTGAACTGTTTGTCGCTGATACGGAATTTATCGCGACGATCACCCATCAGAATACGCAGGTCGCGAATACTCAGATCGCTCACCTCATGCATGCGAATCAGAAGTGACGCGCCGACAGGCAATCTGCGGTGGCGAATTTTACTGATGACAGGAGGAGCGACTTCCAGCGCCCGGGACAGGGCAGCGTCGTTCTTCAGATGGAGCTTTTCAATCAAAGAATCCAGAAGATTGTTTGGATCGTAAGCCACTTGGTCGGCGAGTCGGGTGCTGTTCATAGTTTCTAACTGTGTAGTCATAGTCTAAATAATTCCATGTTGCAAGTATATTAACCAGGAAATCTGCCTGGAGGCTCACTTTCAGCTACCTATAAGAGAGAATTAATATATTGAAAAATTTACAAGAAATGATGGTTTGTCACAACTTGTATTTTAAACATATTATATTGTAGCGTGGCAACATAGCTATCTATTTTCAAAAAAAATAACATTATTTAATTAACATTGAATTTAATTGAACATATTCAACTTCGCTACTGCACTAAATCACATCAAATTCACATGTCTGGACGAAGCAAAAAGAATCCGTTTGCGTTATATACCAAAGATATGTCACGCAAATCCGAACCTCAATATAAATCAAATGGGTCCGTATTCAGTTTAACCAAGTGCAAAAACGATATTTTGATAGTTCACAATGCAGACTCTTAATAGATGCAATGCATATTAAACAAATCTAAAAAGTCGAACATACGTTGCTATACGATAATTTCTTTCATAAAAAGTTTCTCCAAAATATAGATAAATACAAAAGTATTTATCAGAACACATTTTGGTTATTAAAAAAATAACATCTTATCTTTGTGTTGTCTTTCGTGCAATGATTATTCTGTGAAATATGTTGCAAATTGAGTTTGTCGTGAGAAAAGCTTCAAAAAAGTGGCCAATTCGCTCGTATCTGTTACTAGATTCCGTATTTTCATTTTTTCGGTTCGGTCGGATTGGACGGGGTATGCATATCAAGATCGTGCCACCCGGCATGCCCGATACGATGCATTGTCTCCATATTCCTGTTGAAAATGGCCGCGGCGTCCGGAAATGCCGAAACCGCAATGTCAATACTCTCTTCCCGGAGCAGGTGAAGGATCGGGTACGGCGAACGGTTGGTATAGTTTTCAATATCATCAGGTTCTGTGCCTGCAAATTGATACTGAGGGTGGAAACTGGCAACCTGGATTTCCCCGGTCAGTCCAAGATCGTCAATCACGGTATCAGCCACTTCCAGGAAATCGTTGTAATCCAAAAAATCGTGCAGCACGTATGGATGAATCAACAGGGTGGTGTCAATGCACGCCGGATCCGATTCTTGCAGAACCTGCAACTCATGAACCAGTGTCGCCGATAACATCTCGGGCGTCGTCGCATTGCTGACGGTATAGCGGATCTGGTTTTTGACGTGGACTGCTTTCGCAAAGGGGCAAAGATTCAAGCCGATCACGGCCCGTTCCAGCCACAACCGGGTCTTTGCGATTACCTCTTCGGCACTTCCTGTGACAATAGAATTCATATATGTTTTCCAGCCTGGTTCATGGTTTCAATGGGGTGGGATATCATGCGGGCTCGAACCCACGGAAAAATGAAATTATGGCCCTGAAGGCAACGATATTTAAAGCGGACGTGCAGATCGCGGACATGGACCGGCATTACTATCAAGAACATTCGTTGATCATGGCCCGCCATCCGTCGGAAACCGACGAAAGAATGATGGTGCGCCTGCTGGCGTTTGTAAAGCATGCCAATAGCGCGTTATCTTTCGGCAAAGGGATAAGCGATACTGACGAGCCCGATCTGTGGCAAAAGGATTTGACTGGCGCCATTGACCTTTGGATCGAAGTCGGACAGCCGGATGAAAAACGCATACTCAAGGCGTGCGGGCGGGCTGCGCAGGTCTTCATTTATAGCTACAGCAGCAATAGCAGCATTTGGTGGAATCAGATCAGCAGCAGAGTGGAGCGGGCAAAAAACCTCACCGTGCTCAATCTGCCGTCGGTTACCAGCCTGGCGATGGCAAAGCTGGCGCAGCGCAATATGCAGCTTCAATGCACGGTGCAGGATGGCCAGATCTGGTTGACGGGCAATGATGAAACCGTGCAGATCGACTTGACGACAATAAAAGCGCCGACCACATTCATGCGCTGACCGGCAATCTGTCTTGAATTAGGGGGGATCCCCTCATCTGCTAGCGGTTGCGCAAGGTCCTGACTGAGCGTCCTAAATCGATCACCGACATCGCATAAAAAAAGCTGCGATTGTATTTGGTGATAGCGAAAAAATTGTCCGTGCCGAGCCAGTATTCGGTCGGGTCTTGGGCATTTTGCAAATCCACTAAACCAAACAGCATGTCCGCTGGCGGTTCGATGCCAGGTGACACACCGGCAGATTTCAATTCCTCCAGCCTGAACTTCGCTTCCAGCCCCTGCCCGATGAATAGCTCCCAATTTGCACCGGCATTGGCGGAAATTGTCGCAGGGAAGACCATAGGCTCGCCTTTTTTCCAGCCATGGTTCACCAGGAAATTGGCAACGCTGCCGATCGCATCGACTGGTGAGTTGCGCAAATCAATTCTGCGATCACCATCGAAGTCCACTGCGAACTGACGAATGCTGCCCGGCATGAACTGCGGCCACCCAATTGCGCCTGCATAGGAACCCAGCAGGGAAAAGGGATCAATGCCGGATTCGCGCGCAAATAATAATGTGTTTTCCAGCTCGCCTCTGAAATAATTCATGCGCGCTGATCTTGTCGGCGTGCTGGGATAAGCGAAAGCCAGCGTTGTGATTGCATCCATTACACGGAAGTTGCCGGTGTTTCGGCCATAGACAGTTTCCACGCCTATGATGCCGACAATGATTTCAGCCGGCACTCCGTATTGCGCTTCTGCTCGTGCCAGCGCGTCGGCATGTTCGTCCCAGAACGCGATCCCGGCATTGATACGCACCGGATCGATAAAACGTGCGCGGTATGCGCGCCAATTCTTGGGGCGGCCGGGCGGCGCCGGTTTCATCAGTTGAATCGCTTTATCGACGTAACGCACCTTGCCGATGATGGCTTCCAGTTCCGTCTTGTTGAAGCCATGCTTCTCTACCATCTGGTCGATGAATTCCGCCACTTCGCGCCATTGTCCGAAATTGGCGAACTCGCTGCCATCAACCGAATTGTCGGCAACCCTGGAGGCGGATTTTTTGGCCAGCTCCGCGGCACTGGCGTCAGCGCTCATTGCAATCAGGAGGGAAAACAGGGCCAGGGGTGCAGCAATCCTGGAAAGCATTGAAATTTTCATCGGCATGCAGTTAATAATGATTTAAGTTGTGAAATCAGGGCGGCTGATGACTTTTTATTCGCGTTGTCCGCTGTGCCGGGCGGGCCATAACGGTCTGCTTCGTAGAGCGTCAGAAATCGGGAAGCTGCGATTTTTTTGTCCGGCGCAAGCGGTGATTGTGGCGAAGTCAGACGCTCGCAATACGCGCGCGGCCCCTCATGAACCGCTTTGGCGCACCCGAGTGCGGCCATCTCGCGGCACAGGGCCAAGTATAGTGCATTCACCGGATCAGATTTGGGTCGGTTTCTGATCAGCGGCACAGCAATGAGCGCGGTGACCAGTGCCCCTAGCCCGAACATCAGTGCGGTCAGAATGCGCCAGTCCGCACTGCCAAAACCGAGTGACTGGAAAATGCTTCTTTGCCTGTCAGGCGTGTAATCGAGTACCCACTGGTTCCAGCCATTATTGACGGCATCCCAGTTATGCCGAAATGTCTGCATCCTGGCGAACCAGGAATCCTGGCCGACTTCAAGATTAACCAATCCGCCCAGAATGCTGGGCGGTATCACGCTCGTCAGGTTCATTTCAACACGGTTGGGCGCAACCGCACTGGTTGGATCGATCCGCACCCAGCCGCGGTTTTCCAGCCAGACTTCAGCCCATGCATGCGCGTCCGACTGGCGAATCGTCATGAAGCCGTCTACCTGGTTGATCTCACCGCCCTGATACCCGGTCACGATGCGTGCCGGAATGTCGAGCATCCGCATCAGTACGACAAAGGCGCCCGCATAATGTTCACAAAATCCGGCACGCGTCGAAAACAGAAACTCATCGATCGCCTGCGATCCCAGCAGCGGCGGTTGCAGCGTGTACGTGAAATTCTCTTCACGGAAAAATTTGAGCACCGCATTGACCATTTGCATATCGTCGCTGGATTGGCCGCGCAAGGTGGTCGCGAATGTACGTGTCTTCGGATTAATGCCGGGAGGCAGTTGCAACCAGTTCCGCAAGGTTTCGGGTGACTCTGTTTTTTGCAAATTGAAATCGACATGCGACGCAGCGTCATAGCGAACCCGCTGATTGACTGGTTGCCTCGTCAGTATTTGCAGATCGCCGGTAATCCGCGCCGAATTGCCGATAATCGCCGGTGCGGCTTCAGGCAGTTCAAGCGCAAAAAGAGAATTGCGGCCATTGGGCTCCAGCGTCACCTGATAACGAATCGGCGCGCCGCGTGGTTCAACTACCGCTGGCTGGTTTGTGTTCTGACGAATCAGCAAACGCCTCCACGTGCGTCCGTCGTAATGGCCCAGTACCGGACCGCGCCAATACAGTTTGGATCTCGGTGGCGCCGGATCGATGAACCTGGCACGAAAGGCGATGTCCGCGGACAGCGCAAGATTCGATATATTCCCCGGCGCCATGCTATCCGACAGTCCGCTCCTTGCGGTCTGGGCGTCGCCCGGCAATCCCCACAGCGGCCCCTGGATACGCGGAAAAAGTACGAACAAGACCAGCGTAAGCGGTGCGGCAAGAGCAAAGATCCGCACTCCCAGCGCCAGCCGCCGCTTCAACGGCGGAGCAGCGCCGGTAAATTGGAATGACAACTGCGCGGTCAGCATCATGATGACCGCTGCCACCGTCAGCAGCGCAGTGACGATGGTTTGCGAGTTGAAAAAATTTGTAAGCAGCAGAAAATAGCTCAGGAACACGACCACAAAAAAATCGCGCTTCGCACGCATCTCGAGCAGTTTGAAGGTCAGCAGCAGCGCCAGCATCGTGACACCCGCCTCGCGCCCGAAAAAAGTCCTGTATGTCATATAAACGCCGGCCATCGCCAGGATCGAGATCGGCACCAATACCCAGCGCGGCGGCATCCTGTTGCCGCGAAACGTGATCCATCCGCGCCATAACAACAACAGCGTGCAGCTCGCTGTGGTCCACCATGGCAAATGCATTGCATGCTGTGCCAGCACCAGGGCGCAGGCGGCGAGCAGAAAAAGGGTATCCGCCTTATCGCGCGACATGGGCCGCGTCATCTTGCGTCCAAGCGAGCGGATCGAGGTCGGCATAACGAGCCTGTCCATCAGGTTTTCCCATATAACGCGAGTGCCCGCAAACAAGCTTCCTGATGCGCGGGTCCAAGGGACGCCGGGAAGGAAATATCATCCAGGCGGAATGCATAGGGCAGGCCGCGCGCGTCCGCTTCGATCACCCAGCGTGTCATGCGCGACAGTCTTTTCTCCAGGTTCATGTAGGGTGGCAGGGCAGAAAAATCCAGTCGCAGTTCATTGCTGGCGCCGCCTTCAAAATGTTTGGTCACCAGTACCCCGCCTGACTCGATGTCCAGCCGGGCGATCTGCCGCCACGCGAGACGTTTCATCGAGTCGCCGGCCTGGTAGGCGCGTATGCCGGCGAAATCGTCGGCGCCGGCGCGGGCATTGCCGTCGTCCCTCGTGTCGTCCGCTAACGGCAACGGCGGCGCGTGCTCTTCGGGATAGGGATAGACCAGCGCCTTTGCATCCGGCTGCCAGTAGCTCCACGCGCGCAGCAGGCCGAGCGGAAAGCGGGTGTGCAGACGCACGCGCGGAGCGTTGAGCCAGCCGCGCTCCTGCGCCGGCGCACTCAGCACCACGCTGCATGATGCATGCGCCGCGATGTCAGCCGGCTGCGCCAGGTCCGGCAAACCTTTGCCGATGAAGCCCAGCCAGATCGCGTAGCGGTCATGTGCGCGGCGATTGGCGAGATGCAGTTCGAATTGCGCTTCTTCACCGGCAAACACGGCTGGCGCGCGCCCGGCGGTCAGGTACAGGTGGGCCAGATTGCGGAATGTCAGGTGCATGTCGATCACCGCACATCCGGCAAGCACGAATGTGAGTGCAAATCCGAGGCTCAGGTTGTAATTCACGGCGCCAATGAACAGCACGATCAGCATCACCGCAAAGCCGAGCCCCGGCCTGGTCGGCAAAATGAATACGCGGCGCTGGTTCAGGAAAACTTCCCCCGGCTCCGCGTCGCGCAGCTGAAAGAGCCACCGATTGAGCATGTCATGAAGCCTGGACTGAAATGAGCGCAGCATGAATTTTTCCTGTCTCAAACCCCGACCGATTTCATCAGCTGCAAGACCAGGTCCCGGCTGGAAGCTGCCGTGCCGCCAGTCGATTTCAGTGGCCGCAAGCGGTGTGCCGCGACCGGCACCAGCACAGCCTGTACGTCTTCGGGGATAACATGATTGCGTCCTTCCATCGCGGCCCAGGCGCGTGCCGCCTGCAACAGGGCGATCGATGCGCGTGGACTCAAGCCTTCCGCGAACACGCCGTTCTGGCGCGATGCATGGACCAGGGCCTGCACGTAGTCAATCAATGAGGAGGATACATGCACGTCCCTGAGCGCCGCCTGCGCTGTGCTCAATTCCGCCGGCTGCATCGCCGCTTGCATCGCTTTCAACATGGCGCGGCGATCTTCGCCCATCAATAATGCACGCTCCGCGGCAGCATCCGGATAACCGAGCGACAGGCACATCAGAAAACGATCCAGCTGCGATTCCGGCAACTGGAACGTGCCGATCTGATGGGTCGGATTCTGGGTCGCGATGACAAAGAATGGTTCCGGCAAATCGCGCGTGATGCCATCGGCCGTCACTTGTCGTTCTTCCATCGCTTCCAGCAGGGCCGATTGTGTCTTCGGCGTCGCCCGGTTGATTTCATCGGCCAGCAGCACTTGTGTAAATATCGGGCCGGGATGAAATGCGAAGCCATTTTTCTCGCGATCGAATATTGAAATCCCGATCACATCCGCTGGCAGCAAATCACTGGTGAACTGCACGCGGCTGAATCTGAGACCCAGCGAAACCGCCAGCGCATGCGCCAGCGTCGTCTTGCCTACACCGGGCACATCTTCAATCAACAGGTGGCCACCGGCCAACAGGCAGACCAGCGATTGACGAATCTGCAAGTCTTTGCCGACAACAATTTGACTGGCTTGCCTGGCAACGGCATGGATTTTTGAGAACATTTTATTTTCCGGGGAAAGGCGTTCGGGAAGAGGCGAGACAAGGCTTGTTTATTCTGAACTAATATTGATCAATCTCAAATACCGGATATTGACCATAATATGTAAAGTGACGTTCAAACGACATTTTTTCGTTACACTATTAAAATTCGATTCGACCAGACGAGAGATGCGCATCGCCATACAATGACCACAGCGATATATACCCATCCCGATTGCAAACGCCACGAAATGGGCGAATGGCATCCCGAATCTCCCGCTCGTCTGCAGGCGATTGAGGACCAGTTGATCGCCAGCCGCATTGACCGGTTCCTGGATCACCGCGAAGCACCTGCGGCGGACGTTGCGGCGATTGCGCGCGTCCACACCGCCGGTGCGATTGCGCTGATACGCGATAACGTGCCGTCTGCCGAACCGGCAATGTCACATGATAGTTTATCCGGCGCCTCAGGTGGGCACGCCGGCTACTATCCACTGGATGGCGACACTTCCCTCAATGCCTATAGCTGGACCGCCGCGCTGCATGCGGCTGGCGCCGCCGTCGCTGCCACCGATGCGGTCATCGCAGGTGAACTGGACAATGCGTTTTGCGCGATTCGCCCGCCCGGCCATCATGCGAGGCCATCCGCGCCGATGGGGTTTTGCCTGTTTAATAATATCGCCATCGCGGCCCGGCATGCGCTTGAGGTGCACGGACTGGAGCGTGTTGCCATCGTCGATTTTGATGTCCATCATGGCAACGGCACCGAAGAGGCATTTACCGGTGAGCCCAGGGTGCTGATGGTGAGTTTTTTCCAGC
Source organism: Pseudomonadota bacterium (assembly GCA_040387375.1). Taxonomy (GTDB): domain Bacteria; phylum Pseudomonadota; class Gammaproteobacteria; order Burkholderiales; family Burkholderiaceae_D; genus JAZKDW01. Next base: position 70,944 of record JAZKDW010000003.1, on the reverse strand, counting down.
ATCCGTTTTATCCGTATACCGGAACCGGCCCCTCTTCGCTCCACGCACGGAATATGGTCAACGTTCCGGTCGCCGCCCACACCAGGGGCGACATCGTGCGGCAACTGGTGACCGACCAATGGTTGCCCGCACTGCACGCGCATCGTCCTGAAATGATCTTCATCTCGGCCGGGTTTGATGCCCATCGCGAAGACGATCTCGGCCAGATGGGGCTGGTGGAAGCCGATTATGCATGGATCACCCGGCAGATCATGACGGTCGCCCAGCAGCATGCCAAAGGACGGATCGTCAGTTGCCTGGAAGGCGGTTACAACCTGTCCGCACTCGGACGCAGTGTCGTCGCGCATGTAAAAGCGCTGGCGGAACTGGATTAGGTCTTTTCTGTTTAAGGAAGTCGCGTTGCCGATCCTGGCTCGCCAGTCCGCATTTTAATCAACACATTACCTACCTTATCCATTCGCGATGAACCAATTCGACAACGGCCTCGACAAGAACAAGGCGAACTACACACCGCTTACGCCCTTGAGCTTCATCGAGCGCGCGGCGAGTGTTTATCCACATCGCCCGGCAGTCATTCACGGCGCATTGCGCCTGAACTGGGCACAGGCATATGAGCGCGCCCGCCGCCTGGCATCGGCATTGACAAGGCATGGCGTCGGCAACAACGATACCGTTGCGGTGATGTTGCCCAACACACCGCCGATGATCGATGCACACTTCGGTGTTCCGATGACCGGCGCGGTGCTCAATACGCTCAATACGCGGCTCGATGCCGAGTCGATCGCCTTCATGCTGCAGCACGGGGATGCGAAGCTGGTGATCGTCGATCGTGAGTTTTCAGCGACGATGCGGGAAGCGCTCGCCATGAGCGGTAAAAAAATCCCGGTCGTCGATGTCGATGATCCCGAATACGATGGTCCCGGCTCGCGCATCGGTGAGATTGAATATGAAGCGTTCATTGCCGGCGGCGATCCCGGCTTTGCGTGGAACAATCCGTCTGACGAATGGAACGCGATCGGTTTGAATTACACGTCGGGCACCACCGGCAATCCGAAAGGTGTGGTGGTGCATCATCGCGGGGCTTACCTCAACGCGGTGTCGAACCTGCTGGTATGGTCGGTGCCGCGTCATCCGGTATATCTGTGGACGCTGCCCATGTTCCATTGCAACGGCTGGTGTTTTCCATGGTCGATTGCCGCCCAGGCCGGAGTCAATGTTTGCTTGCGCCGGGTTGATGCCGCCGCGATATGGGAATCGATCCGTCAACACAAGGTGTCGCATTACTGCGGTGCGCCTGTCGTCCATTCACTGATCCTGAATGCGCCCGTTGCACTGCGCGCGGGCGTGACACACAAGGTGTCGGCCATGGTGGCTGGCGCCGCGCCGCCGGCATCGATGATCGAAGGCATGGAGGAAATGGGTTTCGACCTGGTCCATGTGTATGGATTGACCGAAGTGTATGGACCGGCAGTCGTGTGCGAAAAGCAGGAGGAATGGGATACTGTCGATATTGGCGAGCGCGCCCGGCTCAATGCGCGCCAGGGCGTGCGTTATACCTTGCAGGAGGCAGTCACGGTGCTGCATCCGGAGACGATGGAACGGGTGCCTGCGGACGGAGAAACCATGGGCGAGATTATGTTTCGCGGGAATATCACGATGAAGGGTTATCTGAAAAACCAGCAAGCTACGCAAGAAGCGTTCGCCGGCGGCTGGTTTCATTCGGGTGACCTGGGCGTAATCCATCCGGATGGTTACATCAAGATCAAGGACCGCAGCAAGGACATCATCATTTCGGGCGGTGAAAATATCTCCAGCCTGGAGGTTGAGGATGTGTTGTACCGTCATTCGGCAGTGATGGCGGCGGCGGTGGTGGCAATGCCGAGCAATAAATGGGGGGAGACGCCGTGTGCGTTCATCGAACTGAAACCAGGCGTCACCATGACCGATCAGGAAGTGATCGCCCATTGCAAATTGCATCTGGCGGGTTTCAAGGTGCCGCGTGCGGTTGTGTTTGGGACGTTGCCTAAAACGTCGACCGGGAAAATCCAGAAGTTCGAATTGCGGCAAAAGGCGGGTGCGGTCGCCGCGATTGACGTGTAGAACATAGGTCTTTCGTTGCCGGCATACGCCAGCGGGTAAAATGGCGTCCTGATTCCTAATTAAGTCACGCATGTCCATACAATGGTTCCCCGGTCACATGAACGCCGCCCGCAAAAAGGCGGCGGAGTCCATGGAAAAGACCGATCTGGTGATCGAGGTGCTCGACGCCCGAGTGCCGCAGGCGAGTTGCAATCCCATGATCGAGGAGCTCCGCCTGTTTCGTCAGCGGCCCTGCCTGAAAATCCTGAACAAGAGCGATCTTGCCGATCCCGCGGCCACCAAGGCGTGGATCGAATATTACAACCAGCAGAAGGATGTGCATGCGGTAGCGCTGAGTTGCAAGAAACCTGCCGATGTCGCAAAAATTCCCGGCCTGGCGCTGAAAATTGCGCCCCATCGCGGCACGGCGTTGAAGCCGCTGCGGATCATGATCATGGGGATTCCCAATGTCGGCAAGTCGACGCTGATGAATGCGCTGCTCAAGAAGCGTGTGGCCAAGGTGGGTGATGAACCGGCGGTGACCAAGATGCAGCAGCGGCTGTATTTGGGAAATAACATCGTGCTGGTCGATACCCCCGGCATGCTGTGGCCAAAGATCGCACATCCTAGCGATGGTCTGATGCTGGCGGCCAGCCATGCGATCGGCAGTAATGCCCTGATCGAAGAGGAAGTGGCGACCTTCCTGGCCGACCTGCTGCTGGAACGATACTCCCCATTGGTCGCCGCCCGTTATGGTTTTCCGACCGAGGGAATCGACGGCGTGAGTGTCGTCGAAGGCATCGCCAAACGGCGCGGATTCCGCCTCAAGGGTGGCGAGCCCGATCTGGAAAAGGCGGCCCACACGCTGCTGCAGGATTATCGTAGCGGCATACTGGGCCGCATCAGCCTTGAAACACCGCAGAGCCGGATCGCCTTGCTCGCCAGTTATGTGCCGCCGCCGGCATTGGATGTGGTGGATGCGGATGGCGCCCGCGACGACTGATTTTTTCCGCAACTTCCCGGAGTGAGCATGGACGCACCATTCGTTCTGAAATCCTTGTCAGACAACGTAGTCACCCTCACGCTCAATCGTGGCGACAAATTTAATCCGCTGTCGCAAGAGATGATGTCGGCATTGCAGGCGGAACTGGAGACGGCGGCCAGGGATAAAAACATTCGTGTGATCGTGCTGGCCGCGGCCGGCAAGGCATTTTGCGCCGGACATGACCTGAAGCAGATGCGCGCCACGCCCTCCGCTGCGTACTACCAGGCGCTGTTCAACCAGTGCAGCAAGATGATGCTGACGATTCAGAAAATGCCGCAGCCGGTGATCGCGCGGGTGCAGGGCATCGCGACCGCAGCCGGATGCCAGCTGGTGGCTATGTGTGATCTTGCGGTTGCCTCGGCGGATGCAAAATTTGCGGTGTCCGGCGTGAATTACGGTTTGTTCTGCTCGACGCCCTCGGTGGGACTATCGCGCAATATCGGACGCAAGCAGGCGATGGAAATGCTGTTGACAGGGGAGTTCATCGATGCCGAGACCGCAAAACAGCGCGGCCTGATCAATCGGGTGGCGGCGGCAGACATGCTGGACGCGGAAATCGGCACTCTCACGGCCAGTATCCTGGCCAAACCGGCAGTCGCAGTCGCGATGGGCAAACATCTGTTTTATCAGCAGCTGGAAATGGGGATAAGCGCCGCGTATCAACTGGCCGGGCAGACGATGGCATGCAACATGATGGATGATGCGGCGCTGGAAGGCGTGCAGGCATTTATCGACAAGCGTGCGCCCGGCTGGAAAAAATAAAAGCTGTCCTGTACCAAATAAAAAGCTCGCCTAAGCGAGCTTTTTTCATGACAGCAAATCCGGTGAAGAACCCATGCAGGCGCTTCACCGGAAAACATTACATCATGCCGTCCATGCCACCCATGCCGCCCATGCCACCCATGCCGCCGCCCATGCCACCACCAGCTGGCTTGTCTTCAGCAGCTTCGGCAACCATGCAATCGGTGGTCAGCATCAGCGAAGCGATCGATGCAGCATTTTGCAATGCCGAACGTGTCACCTTGGCTGGATCCAGAACGCCCATTTCAACCATGTCGCCGTAGGTGCCGTTGGCAGCGTTGTAACCGAAGTTACCTTTGCCTTCGAGTACTTTGGCAACCACGACGGATGCTTCGTCACCGGCGTTTTGAACGATCATGCGCAGCGGCTCTTCCATTGCGCGCAGAACGATCTTGATGCCAGCGTCCTGGTCAGGGTTGTCGCCCTTGACAGTGATGTTGGCACGTGCGCGCAGCAGGGCAACGCCGCCGCCAGGAACAATGCCTTCTTCAACCGCAGCACGGGTTGCGTGCAGTGCATCTTCAACGCGCGCTTTTTTCTCTTTCATTTCAACTTCGGTAGCAGCACCGACTTTGATCACTGCAACGCCGCCGGCGAGTTTTGCAACGCGCTCTTGCAGCTTTTCACGATCGTAGTCCGAAGTCGCTTCTTCGATCTGGACGCGGATCTGCTTGACGCGCGCTTCGATTGCAGCAGCTTGACCGGCACCGTCGATGAGGATGGTGTTTTCTTTGCCCACTTCGACGCGCTTGGCTTGGCCAAGGTCGGCCAAGGTGATTTTTTCCAGTGTCAGGCCAACTTCTTCAGCGATGACCTGGCCGCCCGTCAGGATGGCGATATCTTCCAGCATTGCCTTGCGGCGATCGCCGAAACCAGGCGCTTTTACGGCGCAGGTTTTCAGGATGCCACGGATGTTGTTGACGACCAGAGTAGCGAGTGCTTCGCCTTCGATGTCTTCTGCGATGATCAGCAGTGGACGACCGGCTTTGGCGACTTGTTCCAGTACCGGCAGCAGATCACGGATGTTGGAGATTTTTTTGTCGTACAGCAGAACGAACGGGTTGTCGAGGACAGCCGTTTGTTTTTCTGGATTGTTGATGAAGTACGGGGACAGGTAACCACGGTCGAACTGCATGCCTTCAACGATATCGAGTTCGTCGTTCAGGGATTTGCCGTCTTCAACAGTGATGACACCTTCCTTGCCGACTTTTTCCATCGCTTCAGCGATGCGCTCGCCGATCGAATAATCGGAGTTAGCCGAGATCGCGCCGACTTGAGCGATTTCCTTAGTGGTGGTGCAAGGCTTGGCGATTTTTGCCAGCTCTTCGACAGTAGCAGCAACTGCCTTGTCGATGCCGCGCTTCAGGTCCATCGGGTTCATGCCGGCGGCGACAAATTTCATGCCTTCGCGGACAATCGCCTGCGCCAGCACGGTAGCGGTCGTGGTGCCGTCACCTGCGTTGTCGCTGGTGCGGGAAGCAACTTCCTTGACCATTTGCGCGCCCATGTTCTGGAGCTTGTCCTTCAGTTCGATTTCCTTGGCAACCGACACGCCATCCTTGGTAACGGTCGGGGCGCCGAATGAGCGCTCGAGCACGACGTTACGGCCTTTAGGGCCCAGGGTGACTTTGACGGCGTTAGCCAGAATGTTGACGCCTTCGACCATCTTGGCACGGGCGGCATCGCCGAATATAACTTCTTTAGCAGCCATGTTCGTTACTCCTTAATTATTCGATTGGATTACGTATTACGTATCGCGTATTACTTCTGGACGATTGCCATGATGTCTTCTTCGCGCATCACGAGCAGTTCGTCGCCTTCAACCTTGACTGCCTGGCCGGAATATTTGCCGAACAGGACGCGGTCACCGACCTTGACATCGAGAGGGCGTACTTTGCCGTCTTCGAGGATTTTGCCATTGCCAACAGCCAGCACTTCGCCTTGATCCGGCTTTTCAGCAGCAGCTTCAGGGATGATCAGGCCGGACGCAGTTTTGGTTTCCTGGTCGAGGCGCTTGACGATGACGCGATCGTGCAGAGGACGAAGGTTCATAGAAACTCCTTTAATTACAATAGGTTATGATTATTTGCGGCAAAGCTGCTGCAAGTCTGAATTCACAATGCAGCTCTACCACACTGGAATATTCTGAAGGTCAGGGCGTTATTAGCACTCTCTACCAACGAGTGCTAAGTATAGGGACGGTTGTCATGTTTTTCAAGCGTAGATATAAATTTATTTGAAAAATGACAAAGGCGCCATGCCGTTAATGATGGGATTGTAATAACTGAAAACGATGCCGCACTGCACGGCGCACGCTGCGATTCTCAGGTGCCGGACAGGGACCTCATGCCGCTTTACGGTGCGCGTATGCCCACGCTAGATTGGCCGCGCACAGATCTTCGATGCCGGTCCCGACTGATTTGAAAACGGTGATTTCCTGCACATTCGATCTGCCTTTGTGGCGGCCGGCGGCGAGGTCGGCCAGTTCGGCGACTATCGCCTCACGCTGCAGATGGCCTGCCGCCATGGGCTGGATCAGGTCACCCGCTTCGGCCAGCGCGCCGGCAAACGTGTCGACAAATATGGTCGCTCTTGCCAGCAGGCGGTCATCGGCTTCCCGCATGTCCGGCTTGAAGCCGCCAGCCAGATCGACATGGGTGCCGGGGCGGATCCAGTCGCCTAACACGATCGGCGCCGTGCTGGTGGTGGCGCAGGTGATGATGTCGGCATCGCGCGCAGCCCATTCCAGATCGGTAGCACGTTCGATAGTCACGCCATCAGGCAGATCGAGGCCGTGCAGCTGGCGTATCGTCTGTTCCGCATGGTCCGCGGAGCGGCCCCATACGGAAATGGTGCTGATCGGCCGCACGGCGCAATGGCCTGCGGCCATGTAGGGTGCGAGTTTGCCGGTGCCGACCACCAGCAGCGACTTGCTGTCGGACCGCGACAGGTAAGTCGATGCCAGCGCCGATGCCGCGGCCGTGCGGCGCAAGGTCAGTTCCTCGCCATCCAGCATCGCAATCGGCACACCTGTGGTGGTATCGAACAGGATGAAAATCGAATGCACGGTCGCCAGTTGCCTTGCGGGGTTGGCAGGCGCGACCGTCACCAGCTTGACGCCCATGTTGCCTGCCGGTTGCCAGACCGGCATCAACAGCAAAACCGATGCATCCTCTTCAGACAGGGTATGCACGTGGCGTGTCGGCGCCACTGTGGTCTGCTGGAACGCCAGCCGCAGCGCATCGATCAGCGTCGGGTAGGGCAGGGCACTGCGCAATTGGGAACCGGTGAGGTAGGGAATCATCGGGCCAGTCCGATCGGATCGGCAGTTCGGGTCACGAGCGCGGCTTTTTGCGTCGACTTCATGGTGAGGGTCTCCTGGCGCATGGGATAATGCATCGTCACACTATTTTCAATCCTATGCAAATCTCAAAGAGTCTGCCGGCGTTCCGCCTGTTGTTTTTGATGATGATGTGTTCATTCAGTCATCACGTACTGTCGCAAGACTTGCCCTTGCCTGTCACCGATGCGTTGAAACGTGCCGGCATTCCGCTTGCTGCGGTTGGCGCGTTTGTCCAGGAAGTCGGGTCGAACCAGGCGCTGATCGCATTGAACGCAGCAGCGCCGCTTAATCCGGCATCGACGATGAAGCTTGTGACCAGCAATGCGGCACTCGAATTGCTGGGCCCGACGTTTACCTGGAAAACGCAGGCTTATGCCGGTGGTGTGATGTCCGGCGATGTGCTGCAGGGCGACCTGATCATCAAGGGCGGCGGCGATCCCAAGCTGGTGCTGGAAAATTTCTGGCTGTTCCTGCGCCAGATCCGCAGCAAAGGCATACGCGACATTCGCGGCAATGTGCTGCTCGACCGCAGCGTGTTCGAAGAAGGTTTTTATGATCCGGCCGTGTTCGATGGCGATCCGCTGAAATCCTATAATGCCGGACCGGATGCCCTGCTGCTCAATTACAAGTCATTCGGTTTTCGGTTTGTGCCGGATCAGGCCGGTGGCCAGGCGAAAATCATGGTCGATCCGCCTGTCGCAGCCTACCCGGTAATCGCGCCGCGCCTGGTGGGCGGCGAATGTGGTGACTGGAAAGGCAAGCTGCAGGCAAGCTTCAATGGCGCCGGAACCAGTTTCCGCGGCACCTACGCTGCCTCGTGCGGCGAAAAAACCTGGTATGTCCATCCTTATCAAATGACGCACACTCAATATTTTGGCGCCGTGTTCCGCCAGGTATGGGCTGATCTGGGTGGCACCTTCAAGGGCGAGGTCAGGAATGGTGTAACGCCGGCCGGGGCGCGGCTGGTGAGCGAGTGGGAATCGACCACCTTGCCAGAAGTAATCCGGGACATGAACAAGTACAGCAATAATGTGATGGCGCGCCAGCTGCTGCTGACGATCGCCGCCGATATTTTCAAATTGCCGGCGAATCCCGAACGCGGTGCGCGGGCAATCAAGTCCTGGCTGGCGAACAAGGGAATCGATGCGCCGGAGCTTGTCATCGAAAACGGATCGGGCCTGTCGCGCAATGAACGGATCTCCGCCGCCACCCTAGGGCGCATGCTGGTTGCCGCGTATCAGTCGCCAACCATGCCGGAATTCATTTCGTCGATGCCCTTGGCCGGTTACGACGGGACGATGCGCCAGCGTCTGAAAACCCGCAGCGTTGCCGGCAACGCGCACATCAAGACCGGCAGCCTGAACGACGTACGGGCGATCGCAGGTTATGTGCTGGCCGCATCCGGCAAGCGATATGCGGTCGTGTCCATTATTAATCACCGCGCAGCGCCCGCGGCACAGGAAGCGCAGGATGCGCTGCTGCAATGGGTGTTCGAACGCGGCTGAAGTCACCATCCGCAACACGGGGTCGAGGGAGCGGGTCGCGTAATGTCGAGCGCATGCACAGCTTGCCGGCTAGCCGACCGGAAAGAATAGTGCGCCGTCTGCCCTTGTCAAAGGATGATCGGACGGTTCGACAATTGATTCTCGCGCGCGCCATCCGCAGGTAAATGCGACTGCAGCAATGAATTCAGCTGATCGAGTGCGGCAAGAACACTTTCCTGGTACGCACCGCGTGCGAAATCTTTGGTCATCGTAAGACACACTGCCTGCCAGTCCGCTGCACTGACCAGGCGGCCGATCGTGCGGTCGGCGATGATCTCGACCTTGTGGTCCGCCAGATTGATATAAATCAGTACGCCGCTATTTTCTTCGGTATCCCAGATCCGATATTGCGTGAATAATTCCCGCGCCCGTTCGCGCGACGTCTCGCCTCTCAGAACGTCCTGCAAGGACAGCGCGGGTTCGACGATCAGGCGCACTTCCGCACGATGCATGGCCTCGCCGCTGGCGATCGCAGCCTGAATGGCTTTGAGCGCGGCCGGTGGAAATGCGCGCCGCCCATCCGCTGTCGTTGTAAAGAGATGACGCAGCATGCGTCGCAATGTGTTCATTACCAGTTCCCCGAGGCGCCGCCGCCATCAAATCCACCACCGCCGCCCGAAAATCCGCCACCGCCACCGCCGAAGCCGCCGCCACCGAAGCCGCCATGCCTGCCCATGCCGCTGCCGATGCCGCTGCCCAGGATGATGCCTGCCGTACGGCCCCAGTTGTTGCTGGTGAGCGCATTGCGTGATCCGCGCCGGCGCGACATCATCGCGCCCACCAGCATCACGCCGATGAAAAGAAACGGAAGAAGCCCCCCAAGCCAGTCTTCTTCCTGCTGAGCGCCAGCCTGCCTGGCGGGTGCGGGAAGATGTTCCTGATCGAGCAGGCTGGTGATCGCCGAAACACCCGCGACCAGGCCGCCGTAAAAATCATTTTGCCGGAAATGCGGCGCGATGATGTCTTGCAGGATGCGCTTCGATTGTGCGTCAGTCAGCGTTCCCTGCACACCGCGGCCGGCTTCGATGCGCAGCCGCCGCAGCGATGCGGGATTGTCTTTCGCAACCAGCAGGATCACACCATCGTCAACACCTTTGCGCCCCAGTTTCCATGCATCGGCGACCCGGATACTGTATTGTTCGATCGCTTCCGGCGCGGTACTGCCTACCAGCACGACGGCGATCTGGCTGCCAGTGCGCGTCTCGTATTCGGTGAGCACGTTTTCCAGCGCGGTGCGCTGTGCCGGATTTAACATGCCGGCCGTATCCGTCACATGCGATTGCAGCGGCGGAACAGGCGCGAAGGTCTGTGCAAAGGCAAGCGTACAGGCCAGCGCCAGCAGCACACCGAGCAGGTAACGCAAGATGCTCATTGTCTGCCGCTCCGCTTATTTGCCGAAGTTGACCGCGGGCGCATTGGAAATCGCCTTTTCATTCTCGACGGTGAATGAGGGTTTGACTTCATAATTGAACATCATTGCGGTCAGGTTGGTCGGGAAGCTGCGTGCCAGGACGTTGTACTCCTGCACCGCCACGATATAACGCTGGCGCGCCACCGTGATGCGGTTTTCGGTGCCTTCAAGCTGCGACTGCAGATCGCGAAAACTCGCGTCCGCTTTCAGGTCCGGATATTTTTCGGCGACGACCATCAGCCGCGACAGAGCCGATGACAGCTCCCCTTGCACTTGCTGGAATTTCTGAAACGCCTGCGGGTTGTTCAGCACCTCCGGCGTGATCTGGAAACTGGTGGCGGAGGCGCGCGCCTTCGTGACGGCTTCCAGTGTTTCCCTTTCGTGCGATGCGTATCCCTTCACGGTATTGACCAGGTTCGGAATCAGATCGGCGCGGCGTTGATACTGATTCACCACTTCACCCCATGCGGCCTTGGTGTTTTCATCTTTCGACTGGAAGTCGTTATATCCGCAAGCACTTAACATCGACGCAAAGAAAGCAATTGCACTCCATTTCAGCCATTTTTTCATCATTGTTTTCCTCTTGAATATTGTAAGTTGAACAGGCAAAAACTACCGGGCCGGACGCCGCTCTGTCTCTGTGATTGGTAAAAACAAGTGGGGCCGATCATGCGGCATTTCAACACCACCACGCTCACGTGAGAACCACTGCCAATGCGGTGTGGCGCCTGGCGCGGCGGGGAAATCCGATCGGCAAACCGAAGTCATGCCAGAACGATAGCACGGCACGTTACAATATGCAGGACCGAAACACTTTACCTTGAGATTATCGCCGTGACCTTCATTGAAAAATTATCTGCCGCCTGGTCCAGGAACAATTCCATGCTATGCGTCGGCCTGGATCCGGACCTCGGCAAATTCCCCGCGCACCTGCAAGGCGAGCCGGATGCAATTTTCACATTTTGCAAGGCCGTCATCGACGCCACCGCCGATACGGTCTGCAGCTTCAAGCCGCAGATCGCCTACTTTGCGGCATTGCGCGCCGAAGATCAGCTCGAGGCGATCTGTGCTTATTTGCGGGCGCAATATCCGCATATTCCAATCGTGCTCGACGCCAAGCGCGGCGACATTGGTGCCACCGCCGAGCAGTATGCGCGGGAAGCATTCGAACGTTATGACGCCGATGCGGTGACGCTGAATCCGTACATGGGATTCGACTCCGTCGCTCCTTATCTGGAATGGAAAGAGCGCGGTTCGATCATTCTTTGCCGCACCTCGAATCCGGGCGGCTCCGACCTGCAATTCCTGCCGGTTGAGGGAAAACCGCTGTATCAGCATGTCGCGCAACTGGTCGCCGAAAAATGGAATACCAATGGCCAGTGCGGATTGGTTCTCGGCGCCACGTTCCCGCATGAATTGGCGCAGGTTCGTGCAATTGTTGGCGAGATGCCGTTGCTGGTGCCAGGGATAGGCGCACAAGGAGGCGATATCGAGGCGACCGTAAAAGCGGGCAGAACGGCAAGCGGAAAAGGGATGATGATCAATTCATCGCGGGCGATTCTGTATGCGAAGGCGGATGAGGCCGCAGGCGAGGATTTTGCACAGGCCGCACGACGCGTCGCGCTGCAAACACGCGATGCGATCAACCAGTTCATTTCGTGCTGAACGACTAAGATCAAGCCCGGAAGGATTCGGGCATTCCAGGTGTCCTGCCCATCCCGGTCCAGAAGCGCATGTGACGGAGCGGGATGGGATTCATGCGCCCATTAATGCTGTTCAATAAACCGTATCAAACCTTGCAACGCATGCGCCACGGTTTGTTCGCGCACCGAGCGGCGGTCGCCACTGAACACCAGGCGTTCCGTATGTGTCCCGTCTTTTGTAGCCCATCCGAAGCAGACTGTGCCCACCGGCTTGCCGGCAACGGCGCCGCCCGGACCCGCAATACCCGTGGTGGATATCGTGACGTGCGCATTGCTGTTGGCAAGCGCACCTTCCGCCATGGCTGCGGCAATTTCCTCGCTCACCGTGCCATGCTGGGCTATCAGTGCCGCCGGGACGTCAAGCAGTTCGGATTTTGATGCATTCGAATAGGTGATGAAACCGCAGTCGTACCAATCGGACGAGCCAGCAATTTCAGTAACTGCCTGACCGACACCGCCACCGGTGCAGGATTCAGCGGTGGCGAGGAACCAGTTCTTTTTTTGTAGTACGCTGCCGGCGCGCGCCGCCAAATCAATGATGTCTTCCATCGCGTTCATGCTCCTGATATTCAAGGTTTGATGTTCAATTTCTTCATTGGGAAATGCTTGCTCGTCCCGTTTTGATGGAGGAACGTCGTTACTTTACCACTCGGTGCCCATCCCTCAACATCGTTTTCAATATCCCCGCTTTTGCATTCATACGTTGCTGCCCGCGACCTTTCGTGGCGTTTGATGCCCCCCGCTTTGTTGCATATTAAACACTCAATATTTGCGGCCAGATTGTATTTGCGCGCACTTCTCTGCCAGCCTTTCAGCATGCTGTGGAGATTGTATTTTCCACCTTGCAAAGAGTGAAAAAGAGACTTGTCACCCGGTCTCGTGTGCGCGTTTCATGCATTACAAGCCTCCTCATAAAAAGCTTTCCCTTAAACAATAAAGCAGAAATTTTATGTAATTAGCAATTTTTTGATTCCCTTTGTTTATTGTCTTATTTACAATCAAAATATTGTCTTATTACTATTTAAATTACCTCTTACCGAATGTTCAGAAGAAGGTGATCCACGCACCTCCCTAATACAAAGCTTTGTGTGTGCAGATGTATTCACAAAAAAGGTCTTCGCGGAATGATCAGGCACGGAAAAAATGGCGGTGGAGCGGCCCTACCCATGATGGCGATCTTCGCCATCTTCGCGATGGTTACCAGTGTTGCGGGCTGGTTCATCGCCGAGCGCGTGCTACAGGGACGGCACGGCAAATTCTGGCAAGGGCATTCGGTCGAATTTGAATCCGCTCATGTAATGACATGGACGAACGGCGTATCGCTGAACATCACCGATGTGTTGGTCCCATTCTTCGTTTTCCTGCTAGCCATTGCGATAGCGGTAAATGCACTACACGCTGTTTTCACACCTTTTCCGCACAAGCACGAGCCTGGTCACACCAGGTCGGCATTGGCCTTCAGGCAGGTGTCCGGATCCTGGCTAATCAAAAAACGCATCAAGATTTTCTTGATGGCGCTGGCAGTCTATTTGGTCACTACGGGTTTGTCGTCCGGACTGCTGCAGAAACTACAAGCCAGTCCTCCTGTTCACCCGCTTGTGTCGATCGAGGGAGCGGCACTGATTTTCACACTGGGTTGTGTACTTGCCTTCATCGCTGTCCTGAACAAAGTCAAATGTGGTGCCGTATCGGCTAACCACCAATCTTTTAACCATTTTAATGAAATCATCAGGGATAAAAAAATGTTCCGCAAAACTGGCAAACGCATATCGTCCGGCGCACAGCCCCGTGCGCAACTAGTCAGGCATCGGGTATTTGCAGTGTGTGTATCCGATCGCGAGCTGTACAAAAGCAATGAGGTGGTCGTCGACAAATACGTCGATAGTCGCCTCATTGGGACAGGTGAGGTATCCGGGTCATGAAACGCACCACTTCAGCTTTGATTCTCATGACAGCGCTATCGCTCGGACACTCCGTCCCGGCTCTTGCTGCCTCGCAAAAAAAAGCGCCGGCTGTTGTTAACAGCGCAGTGCAAGGCAAGATCATGGTTGCGGAGCCGGCTGCCACTGCGGGAACCATCATATCGGTTGTGGTGGTGCTGCTTGGCCTGGCGTGCGGCGGTGTAATTCTGGTGCGGCGATTTACGCCCAAAACGAACGGGAAACCAAAGCCGGTTCCGGACGACCGGAGCGAACCGAGGTCTTGAAGGCGGAGACATGACTGTCATGCTTGACAGCCGCACAACGCACAGACGAATAGGAATCAGATCACGCGCCAGAGAGCGAACACCAGCAGACCATAAAAGGCTGCCATGATATCGTCGGCCATGACACCAAAACCGCCTTTGAGGCGGCGGTCCAGATAATCGATTGGCGCCGGTTTTACCATGTCGAAAAACCGGAACAGGATGAATGCCCATAATTGGGTCCAGAATCCCGCCGGCATCACGAATACCAGCACCAGCCAGAACGCGATAATTTCATCCCACACCATGCTGCCGTGATCGGCGATACCAAGGTCCTTTCCGGTTTTTTCGCAGGCCCAGATGCCGATCCCAAATCCGGCGGCGATAATGATGATCCAGTTCAAAGAAGTAAATAATGCCGGCCAGCGTGACGACAAATAAATGAACGACAGCCATCCGAGCAGGGTGCCGGCGGTGCCGGGCATGATTCTCGACAAGCCGCTGCCGAAACCCTGCGCGATCATATGCGCGGGATGCGACATCATGAAACGCATGTCAGGCTTTTTTATCAATGAAGTTTGCCCGCGTTCGAGTGTGGTCATGGTGAAGTGAAATGATCGAAAGAAGTCACCGGTAAATCAATCGTTTCGCCGGCCGCATCGATCAGGCGCAAGCCGCTCGCGGCCTCAATGCGTCCGACGCGGGTGACCGGCGTCGCGGCACGAATTGCCGCGGCCGCGACGGCTTGCCTGGCCGATACGGGGGCGGTGAAACACAGCTCATAATCGTCGCCGCCCGCAAGCGCAAAACGGCGCCGCATGTCAGTTGCCTGGCTTGCCAGCATCGCACCTGCCGGCAGCGCGTCGACCTTGAGCGACGCACCGGCGTTTGAACGCTGGAGGATGTGACCGAGATCACCGATCAGGCCATCTGAAATGTCAATCGCGGCATGCGCCAGGCCACGCAAGGCGAGTCCCAATGCGACCCGTGGCAGTGGTTGATGCAGGCGTATGGCCGCCGCGTCGAGCGTTTTATTGTCGAGGTCAACTTCGCCGCGCAAACCGGCGAGGGCCAGGCGGGCGTCGCCCAGTGTTCCGGAAATCCAGATGTCGTCACCGGCTTGTGCCGCGTCACGGCGCAACGCCTGCCCCGCGGGAAGTTCGCCGAAAATCGTGATGCAGATGTTCAGCGGTCCTCTGGTGGTGTCGCCGCCGATCAGCTCACATGCATGCGCATCGGCCAGGCTGAACAAACCTTTCGAGAACGCCGCAAGCCATTCGTCCTCTGCGTCCGGCAGCGCCAGCGCCAGCGTAAAGGCGACCGGTTGTGCGCCCATCGCCGCAAGATCGGACAAGTTGACGGCCAGGCACTTGTGTCCCAGTTTGACTGGATCGGCTCCGGGGAAAAAATGCCGCCCCTCAACCAGCATGTCGGAAGAAATTGCCATCTGCATGCCGGGAGACGGCGAGAGCAACGCACAATCGTCGCCGATGCCCAATGCCACACGGCTGGCGTGACGCGAAGGGCGCATGAAGTAGCGGGCGATCAGTTCGAATTCAGACGGCATGCCGTAATTGTACAGAACGGCGCAGCCGGGATGCCGTTTTCCCGGCGCCTTGCAATGATCGGCGTGCGGGGTTTCAGGCAGTTATGCCTGCGGGGTCGACCGCGAGCCGTGTGCCAAGTCCGGCCAGTAAAAGCTGGCGCACACCCGCTTCCTGCGGGGCGACACCAAAACCCAGCATCACACCGTGCTCATCAACAAAGCGGCAGACCATGCGTGCACCCTGACTCTCTTGCTGCCACGATCCGGTGGCGATCGCGTGCATCGGAGGCGGCACCAATGCCAGCGGATAGGATGGCGTCTTGACGATGACCGGCGCCGGTTTCAGGTCGATTGCCGTGACCTGACCGGTCAGCGTGCGGGCGATCGCACGCGCCGCGGTCATCAGCGGCGCGATATAGGGCAGGGTGCGTGTGCCGCCCTCGACCGTGTATTCGGCACAGTCGCCCAATGCATAGATACCGGATGTGCTGGTTTGCCCGGTGGCGTCGACGATGATGCCGCGGCCGGTGGCCAGTTGCGATGCAAGCGCGACCGTGAGATCGGCGCGCAGGCCGACTGCAGACAATACGATATCTGTCTCGAAGGTATTGCCGTCCGCAAGCGTGACCTCAAGTCCATGGTCGCGGCGGTCTATGCGCACTGCAGTGGTGGCGAGACGCAGGCCGACACCGCGCGCTTTCAGCGCCGCATGCAAACCTGCCGATAACGCCGGCGCGGCGAGCGCGGACAATGGCAGCGGATTGGGATCGATCAGCGTTACCGCATGGCCCGCACCGGCAAGATCGTCGGCGAATTCGCATCCGATCAGGCCAGCGCCAAGGATGGCGATACGTACCGGCATTGCAGTGGGCATCAGCGCGATCCTGGCGCGGAATGCCGCGTAATCGTCGACGTGATTGACTGACAGTACCTGGTCGGCGGCATCGCCGCCGATTGCCAGCCGAATCGGCTGCGCGCCGACGGCAATCACCACTTTTTCGTATTCCAGGATGCCGGCGCTGGTGTCTATCGTTTTGTTGGCGCCGTCGATGCGTTGTACATGGGTGCGGGCCAGGATCTGCGCGTCGAGCTGCGTGCTCAATTGCGCCGCGGTCTGGGTCACCAGTTGCGCCGCCAGCTTGTTTTGGGCAAAGGCATTGGACAGCATGGGCTTTGAATAAAAACCGCCATCATCGGCTGTAACGATGGTCAGCGGCATGGTCTTGTCGAGCTTGCGCAGTTCCCGCGCTACCGTGTAGCCCGCGAGTCCGGCGCCGATGATGATGATCGGTTTCATGTGCAATCCTGTTCGTGTTCAAAACCTGTTGCGGCAGACGAGGGCTAGCCGCCTCCGTCCGCGCAACGAGTCGATCTTAGATTTCAACCATCTCGAAATCAGCCTTGGCCACGCCGCAATCCGGGCATTCCCAGTCGGCAGGTATGTCATCCCATCTGGTGCCGGCTGCGATGCCTTCTTCAGGCAATCCGACTGACTCGTCATAGACAAAACCGCAAACGATGCATTGATAAGTTTTCATGTTATTTATCCTGTTTTAATGATGTTGGTTGTGATCGGCGGTATCTGCTTATGCCTGCGCTGTCGTTTTGGCGAGCGCGGCGCGATAGTGATTGGCATGGCGCTCTTCGACTTTTGCCAATGCGGCAAAACGCTTGGCGGCGATTTCCAGCGTGCGCTTGAAATTGGCGGCATGCTCCTTCGATTCGGCGATCTGCTCGTCATATTCCGCGACCGCAGCCTGGTTGCCTTCTTCAACGGCGAGGTGGCGGAACTTCGGATACATTTCGGTGTATTCATATGTTTCGCCTTCGATCGCGATTTCGAGCGACTTCGCAGGTGTCAATTGCGCTTTCGGATACAGCAGGTCAAGATGGCCGAATGCATGCATGATTTCCTGCTCGGCGGTGTCTTCAAAAATTTTTGCAACATCTTCATCCCCGGCTGCGCGTGCCAGTTTTGCAAAATAACGGTACTTGATGTGCGCCATCGACTCACCGGCAAAAGCGGCTTCGAGGTTCTCGATCGTGACGGATTTGGTAGCGGGATTCTGGTTTGCCATGGTGCTCTCCTGTGGGTTTGAATGGTCCGAGTGGCTTATTGCTATCGGAATGTTTCAAATGATAGGGGATAGCGATCGATATTCAAAATTGATTGTTTAAATTCTTTTGATAGTATTTACAATTTGTACAATTTTGACCTTTATTAATCACAATTACCCAAATAGCTGAAAATCGGCGTATTGGACCAAATACGTACGAGGGGCGCTTATGCCCTCTGCTAAAATCGCAAGCTTTCCGCAAGTTATTTCACCTGGAAGGCCGACAGCATGGATTCCCTCACTGACCAGCAAGAAGAGATACGCCAGCAATTTCGCCAGGCGGCGCTCGAATATCACGAATTCCCCAAACCCGGCAAAATCAGTGTCACCCCTACCAAACAATTGACCAACCAGCGCGACCTGGCCCTGGCGTATTCGCCGGGTGTTGCCGCTGCCTGTGAAGAAATCGTCATCGATCCCGCAAATGCGTTCAAATACACCGCGCGCGGCAACCTGGTTGCGGTCATTACCAACGGCACTGCCGTGCTCGGGCTGGGCAATATCGGCCCGCTGGCATCGAAGCCGGTAATGGAGGGCAAGG
Source organism: Pseudomonadota bacterium (assembly GCA_040387375.1). Classification (GTDB taxonomy): domain Bacteria; phylum Pseudomonadota; class Gammaproteobacteria; order Burkholderiales; family Burkholderiaceae_D; genus JAZKDW01. The sequence continues at coordinate 52,629 of JAZKDW010000003.1, read as the reverse complement.
GCGTGCTGTTCAAGAAGTTCGCCGGCATCGACGTCTTCGACATCGAGATCAACGAGTCCGACCCGGACAAATTGTGCGACATCATCGCGTCGCTGGAGCCGACTTTCGGCGGCATCAATCTTGAGGACATCAAGGCCCCCGAGTGTTTTTACATCGAACGCAAGCTGCGCGACCGCATGAAGATTCCGGTCTTCCATGATGACCAGCACGGCACCGCGATCATTGTCGGCGCGGCCATTCTGAACGGCCTGAAAGTGGTCGGTAAAAATATCAAGGATTGCAAGCTGGTGGTCAGCGGCGCAGGCGCCGCGGCGCTGGCTTGTCTGGACCTGATCGTCGATCTTGGTTTCCCGATCGAGAATATCTATGTAACCGACCTGGCCGGCGTGGTCTACAAGGGCCGGGTCGAGCTGATGGATGAGGACAAGGAACGTTTTGCCCAAAACACTGAAGCGCGTACCCTGGCGCAGGTGATTCCGGGCGCCGACATTTTCCTCGGCTTGTCGGCTGGCGGAGTGCTGAAGGCGCAGATGGTAAAGGACATGGCTGCGCGGCCGCTGGTGCTGGCGCTTGCCAACCCGACGCCGGAGATCCTGCCGGAAGAAGTCATGGCGGTGCGTGACGATGCGATCATCGCTACCGGGCGTTCCGATTATCCGAACCAGGTCAATAATGTACTGTGCTTCCCGTACATTTTCCGCGGCGCCCTCGATTGCGGCGCGACGACAATTACCCGCGAGATGGAAATTGCATCGGTGCGTGCGATCGCCGAACTGGCGCAAGCCGAGCAATCCGATATCGTCGCCACCACTTACGGCATCACCAACCTGAGCTTCGGCCCCGACTACATTATTCCCAAGCCATTCGATCCGAGGCTGATGATGAAGATCGCGCCCGCCGTAGCCAAGGCCGCGGAAGAGTCCGGCGTGGCTGCGCGTCCGATCCTGGACATGGAGGCATACACCGACCGCCTGCAGCAATTTGTGTACCGCAGCGGCACATTCATGAAACCGATCTTTGCGGTCGCCAAGCAAGCGCCGGCCGCACGGAAACGTATCGTGTTCGCCGAAGGGGAAGAAGAGCGTGTGCTGCGTGCGGTGCAAGTGGTGGTGGATGAAGGACTCGCCAAGCCGATCCTGGTCGGCCGGCCCGCGGTCCTGGAGCAGCGCATCGAGCGATTCGGCTTGCGCCTGCGGCCTGAATTCGATTTTGAGGTGATCAACCCCGAATTCGACGAGCGTTACCGCAGCTATTGGGAAACCTACCTGGGGATGACGATACGCAAAGGCATGACCCAGCAGTACGCGAAGCTGGAAATGCGCCGCCGCCACACGCTGATCGGCGCGATGATGATTCACAAGGGCGATGCCGACGGCATGATCTGCGGCACCTATGGCACCACCGATCTGCACCTGAAGTACGTGGATCAGGTGCTCGGCAAGCGGGAAGGCGTCAACGTCTATGCGGCAATGAACGGCTTGATCCTGCCTGACCGCCAGCTGGTACTTGTCGACACCCATGTGAATGAAAATCCGACCGCCGAACAACTGGCGGAAATCACGATCATGGCGGCGGAAGAAATGCGCCGCTTCGGTCTGAAGCCGCGCGCTGCGCTGCTCTCGCATTCCAATTTCGGCAGCAGCAACAGCGAGTCCGCGCAAAAAATGCGCGCGGCGCTGGCGATCATCCGGCGTGATGCGCCCGATCTGGAAGTCGACGGCGAGATGCATGGCGACACCGCGCTGGACGCCGGCTTGCTGAAAGCCGCCATGCCGGATTCGTCATTGAAGGGGGACGCCAACCTGCTGGTGCTGCCCAATATCGATGCGGCCAACATCTCGTACAACCTGCTCAAGATCACCGCCGGCAACGGCATTGCCATCGGTCCTGTGCTGCTGGGATGCGCCAAGCCGGTTCACATTCTTACACCGTCGGCGACGGTGCGGCGGATCGTGAACATGACGGCCTTGTGTGTGGTGGATGTGATGTCGGATAGATAAAGATGTGGCGGTAGATGTCCTGTCCGTAAAAAAGCCGTTCACCTTCCGGGAACGGCTTTTTTCATGAACAGTTGCATTGCCCGGTTCTTATTTCCGGATCGGCACTCGTCCCGTCTGCACAAAAGTCGAAGCCCGATCACAATGCCCCGGCTGGTCATCGAAGAACATGTGCGGCTTGAACGCGGCGAGCACCGCGGACTTGGCAACGCCGCCCATGAAGAAGGTTTCGTCGATCGCCACATCCCAGGCCCGCAAGGTGCGGATCACGCGCTCGTGCGCCGGTGACGAGCGTGCGGTCACCAGCGCGGTACGGATCGGCGCGGCACGGCCATCGGTGGTCTTGAAATTATTCTGTATAAAGGACAGGGCTTTCAGCAGCCGCGCGAACGGCCCTTCCGGCAAGGGCTTCAATGCATTTTCGCGCTCATGGATTTCGAAGGCCTCGATGCCCTGCTCTTGAAAAATGCGTTCCGACTCGTCGGAGAAAATCACCGCATCACCATCGAAGGCGATCCTGATCTGGCCCAGTTCTTCGAGCGCATTGTCGGGCTTCTGATACAGCAGCGCGGAGGCGACACCCGAATTGACCGCTGCCTGCACATCATCCTCGTGCAGCGACAAAAACAGGCTGACATTAAAAGCCTGCAAGTAGGGCGCCAGCGATGCGCCGCCCGACAATGCCGCACGGGTGATGTCAAGGCCATAATGCCGGATCGAGTTGAAGATGCGCAGCGATGTCTCGGATGAATTGCGCGACATGATGACAACTTCAACGAAACGCTGGTTATGGGTGAGCACATTCAGCTTCAATAGCGCGCGCACCAGCGCAAAGCCGGCGCCCAGTTTCAGGATTTCATTTTCATTGTCGAGCTGGTGCTGGCGATACGCTTCCAGGCCTTGCGTGCGGAAGATTTCCTCCTCCGCTTCCAGGTCGAACAGCGCACGGGAGGAAATGCCGACGACGAGCAGATTATCGAGCGAGACTGGCATGGAAGGCGTTTTTCATGATGGAGTGTGAATCCATTGTAACTGCAAGCGAGGCAATGCCGAGCGGACCAGATATGCCGGGACAGTATCGTGCACGTTGACTCCTGCAATCGATCCCCGCTCGCCACTCCAGGCGGGAAAAGTCCATCAAGGTAATGCAGATCATCGTTGCTCGGTTGAATATGCAACGGGTCCAGATTCTAGCGAATGTAGTTCTCACAATCGATTTCTGGTATCGGAAGTGGTTTGACACAGGAGGATCGAGGAGGAGAGGGAAGTACGTTACAGGGTATTTTCGAGGAACTTTGCGGATATTGAAGATACTGCCTACAAATGAAAAACGCCCCTGTGAAGGAGCGCAATCATTGGTGCCGAGAGCCGGAATCGAACCGGCACGCTGTTTCCAGCGCGGGATTTTGAGTCCCGTGCGTCTACCTATTCCGCCATCTCGGCAACGCAGGCGACATTATCGCTGATTTGGGCCGATCGGGCAATACGGCTAACCATTGTTCACGTTGTCACCGTCCAATCTATAGGCGTATCATCGCCTACTTCACCAAACACCACCGCGGTATTGCGGTTATAACTACATGAAGCCCGCAAAAATTCGCGAGATTGTCCTGGGCAAAGCGCTTGACCCGATGAAAAGCGAGACCCGCCATTCATTGGCATTGGTAGCCTTTATCGCCTGGGTCGGGCTGGGCGCGGATGGATTGTCATCCTCCGCTTATGGTCCGGAAGAAACTTTTCGCGCGCTCGGCGGCCATACCCAGCTCGGCCTCTACATGGCGATCGCCACGGCCGTCACGGTCTTCATCATCGCGCTGGCATATAACCAGGTGATTGAATTGTTCCCCACTGGCGGCGGCGGTTATCGTGTTGCCACCAAACTTGTCGGACCCTACATGGGTTTGATCGCGGGCTGCGCGCTGGTGCTTGATTATGTATTGACGATCGCGATTTCCATTGCCGCCGGCGTCGAAGCGCTGGCATCGCTGCTGCCGCTGGGCTTTCAGCCTTTCAAACTATGGGCCGAAGTGGTTTTTATCGCGCTGCTGATCGTGCTCAACCTGCGCGGCATGAAGGAAGCGATCAAGATCCTGCTGCCGATTTTCATCGGATTTGTGATCACCCATTTTGTGCTGATCGTGTACGGCATATTTGCGCATGCGTCTTACTTGCCGCAACTGGTACCCACCACCCTGGCTGAAACCACCGACCTCGCCAACCATATCGGCTGGATAGGCGTATCGGGCATGTTGTTGCTCGCGTATTCGCAGGGCGGCGGTACCTACACCGGCCTTGAAGCCGTGTCGAACAATGTGAATATTCTGGCCGAGCCGCGCGTCCATACCGGCAAGATGACCATGCTGTACATGGCGCTGTCGCTCGCCTTCACCGCCAGCGGCATCATCCTGCTGTATTTGCTGTGGCAGTCGAAGCCGGTCGAGGGCCAGACATTAAACGCGTCGACCTTCAAGGCCATCATCGACAGTGTCAGTTTCGGCAGCGAATGGATGAAGCAGATCACGCTGATCATTGTGCTCGCATTTGAAGCCGGGCTGCTGTTCGTTGCGGCCAATACCGGGTTTCTCGGTGGGCCGGCGGTGTTGTCCAACATGGCGGGCGATTCATGGGTGCCGCATAAATTCCGCTACCTGTCGACCCGCCTGGTGACCCAAAACGGCATTCTTGTCATGGGCATCGCCGCACTGTCGGTCCTGTTATGGACGCAGGGCAGCGTGACCTTGCTGGTGGTGCTGTATTCGGTATCGGTATTTCTGACCTTCGCCATTTCCCTGTTCGGCCTGTGCCTGTACTGGTGGCAGAACCGCAAGACGCTGGACAGCTGGAAGCGGCGCTTCCTGCTGTCCTTAACCGGCTTTGTCATTTGCGCATCGATCCTCGCTGTACTGCTGGTCGAGAAGTTTACCGAAGGCGGATGGGCAGCGGCTGCAATCATCGCGGTCATCGCCGCATTGTGCATCTACGTGCGCAATCACTACAGCGAAACCAAGCAGGCAATTCATTCGGGGGACGAGGTCTTCGCCAATCAGCCGTTCGGTCCGCATGTGGGTCCGGTGGAGCCGGATCCTGAAGCGCAGACGGCGGTATTCCTCGTCGGTACGTCCCGCGGCGGCGGTTTGCATGCGCTGTTATGGGTGCAGCGGATGTTTCCCGAACATTTTAAAAACTTCATTTTTGTCAATGCGCGCACCGTCGATTCGCATGCTTATGGCGGCGAGGGCGCGGTCGAACAGATGCGTGTGGAAGCGAATGCGACGCTCAAGTTTTTTGTCGATTTCTGTCATAGCCACAATATGGCATCGACGTCCTTTCTCGGCTTCGGCACCGATGTGGTCAATGAAGTGACACGCTTGTGTGAAGACATCAGCAAGGAATATCCGAATGCGATTTTCTTCACCAGCAAATTGATCTTTGAACAGGACAACTGGTTCACGCGCCTGCTGCATAATCAGGCGGCGCTGGCGATTCAGCGGCGCTTGCATTTTGATGGGTTGCAGATGGTGATTCTGCCGATGAAGGTTTGAGCGAATACGGCATAAGACGGTTATTGATCGGCAGTTCGCGACCCAAATCGGTCATAGCCGACTTGGGAATGCAAGCGTTCAACGCCGAACTAACAAGCACATAGCAAGCTGCCGCAAAGCGGCAGCTTGTTGTTCTGTGTCCGAGTTGAGTGACGAGTTAGGCATTCTAAGTTGTATTCAAGCGCCACGGACCGGAGGCTCGCGGCCTGCAATGGGCGCAATGCCCTCACCTCGCGGACCTGACTGTACGATGAATTTATCGTGATATTCACCCAGCAAGCGGGACAATTGCGCGTCGCCAAAGGCCCGCGCAACAAAAATTGCCACAATCACTGCTCGAAAGTGATAATTCCAGCCGTCATGAACGTGGTCGGCCATACGCGACGTGCGCAGCATTCCCTCAATATGAAAGTGCAGGGGATCACCCCCGTACATGTCCATCACTTGTGGTGCCGCAGCGTGGATATATCCCGAGTAAGTGCTGCTGATGGCTTGCTGTACATCCGACATTCTGGAAACATCATCGCTAGGATTCAGGACGCGATGAGTATAGGCCACTACCTTACTTCGCCTCGGGGCGTCAGGTTTCTGGTGGCGAGCGAGAGTGTTGGTGGGATCAGTGAACTCTTCGGCCCAGAAACCTCGCAGGTACCGGGTGTGTAGTTCGGTAACCTCGTCGTTCGTAAGCGCAGCGGTTAAGAATGCGATGTCCTCACAGAGTTCGTCGAGGATGCGGCACAAAGCAGCCATCTCTTGCAGTAGGCCTTTGGCTAGCAGAGCATCAACAGCTTTTAGCCCTGTAACGACACGTGCCAGTTTCAGCAGCAATGCCTGCTCCAATGTCTGCTCCACAAATCGGAACACGTAACCGTCGCGATGGGGAACGAGCTTTGGTGGCGGCACTTGGCCTTCCAAGCGCTGGAACGCATTCGATAGGACAGTGATCACTTCCAAGAAAAGTTTTCGCATGGATGAAGTATGCCAATGACGGAACCTTCGCGCTATATCCGGAGCGCTGCTCCCATTAATGAAAAGGCGTGTCGCAAGAGGTGCAGGCCGAGGCCTAACGCCACGTTAATAGGCACGCAACATGCGCCGCGAAGCGGCAGCTTTGTGTTGCGTGTCCGAGTTGAACAACGAGTCAGGAGCTAACGTTCTCATTTTTTAACAGCTTCTTGAATATGCTACTTTCATTCTTATGGCTCTCGGCGACGGTCTGTTTCCAACACGCCGTGCGAAGTTAGGCGGCGGCCGCCTCACCGTCCAGAACGTTTTCCATTACCTCAACATCCAGAACGCGAGCTATCTTCGCTAGCTCGTTACTAAGCGCACACCCAAGTACTAATAAAACCCTCACAACAGGCGATTTTTCAACATGATCAATTTTAGCCTGTGACTCTAGCACTGCGCGGTATTTGATTACTTGGTATAAGCCGCGCTGCAAGTCGAGTTCATTGTTCTCGGATATCGACGACTTAACTTCGACTCCAAGCCACAGACCGCTGGACTTAAAAAAGACATCAATTTCATCACCAGAACGAAGTGCATATTCCTCAAACGCTTCTGCGGATATTGGGGCTCCAAACATCGTAGGATTGGTCTTAACGAAAGCCTTTAAGGCTTTGTGCGCATCGGACTCTCCACCGCCCCAGCCTGCAGTCCCTGCTTTGCCGGCTACCGTATCATCAGGTGCAGACAACCGCTCAAACCCAAGTGCGTCAAGCACGTCGTTCCAGCGACTTCCGAATCCAACAATTTTCAAGTGCTCGGCAAGCATCTTTGCGCGCTTTTCGGGCCGAGTTAACCGATCATAATCGCACCAACGTTCGCGCACCCCGACGCCTGGCAAGCCCTTGTCCGGCCCTGACTTTGCCACAACGATGGTTGTAAGGTAGGGTACGGTGGGCTCCCAACCTTGAGTTGACTGGTCGATGAGTTCCATCGCAAGGCCGAGGATTTTTCCCAAACCTAGCGGGGCCGGCGAGCCATGCTTGTTTTTGCGCTCAAGGAGATCTGCAAGATTTTCGTAGGTTAGCGTCCTTACCGCTTGATCGTTCTGATTGATGACGTGCCTTATAAGTAGCGGTATGCACGCGCGGGCATACTGTTCGTTGGAACGGTTTTCGGCGGCGAAGTCATCTGAGTCGGACTCAGCTTCGCTGTGATCAGTCACTGTTGCGGCGTCATCGCGCATATGATCGACGATCCCGGGAAAGTCACCTTTCGAAGCGACAAGCTCAAACAGGTCGCCAGGTTCTATCCAAATTTCATTTAGTGCTGCGTACTGCTGTTCAAACAACTCGTTGACTCGAAGGCGTTGCAGCATTTCTCCCTGTGAGAAATCGAAGACCCGTTGCAGCTCATATCGACGATTCAAATAGAAATGTTTAACCTGTCGACGTCCCGATGTGTCATTCGGCTCGGCTTCAAAGCCCACTACGCGTAGACGTTTCCGTGCAGCCCGGGCAAGGTTTTCACTTGCGTCCTTTCCGTGTTGGATAGCGGGGCCCTTCCATGCACGCGCTTTTCCACCGATTTTTACAAACCTTCGAGTTCGTCCTTCCTTGTTGTCGTAAACCGGAATGATGCGGTCGGCCCAAAGAGTACACACCAAGACTTGGTCGGGAGTAAAAGCATTCCATGGCGTATCCAGCTGCGCGTAGTTGCTGCCGCGCCGGTGCGTATCAACGCCACATACTCGCATCCAAAATTCATGCGGACCAACTTCATTCTTTGAGACGCTCATCGATTATTGTTCCCTCGTCGGTTTTAGCAGGTCGCTAATAACACATTAAATTTTTCGCACCATAGCGTTGGATATAGGAGCTTAGCCGGAGTGCGGCATTTCTGCTAGCGGCACCATGTCCTCCAGTAGGCACTCTACTAGACGTAACGTTTCGAACACGGAAATGGCAGAGGGGACGCATAAGTGCACAGTATGCCCAGGTATTTTGCCACTGCAGCAGGCCCCGGACATGCAGTTCGTACGACAGGTGCAAGTTAGACTGCCGCTCTGCCGGAGTAGGAATGACCGCTTAGCTCGACTTTATCCATTCCTGAATACTGCAACTCTCGCCGAACTCGCAGGAACTGTTATCGAGGTCAAGCCTGGTGGGATTGGCAGGAAGACATCGTGATGCAAGCTCAGTCTGGGTTCCCTCTTGCGAGGGAACGACGGTAGTAATTGGGTCGATCTCCCATCCAGCCACCGTCATTCCCTCGCAAGAGGGAATCCATAACCCCCTCGGAAGAGGAGCACGCCGATATCCTCCAGGCTCGATTTATCCATTCTGGATGCGATGACTCAACGCAAACCGGACTGGCCATGAATATTGTTCACCTTCGCAGAATCGATCCGACATGACCAAAATTCCATGCCCTTTGGTGGATCGCATCATCGATTCGCTTTGCCATGCGAGCTGAATGGATAAAGTCCAGCTTAGGGTCTATTCTGTTGAAAAAGTCCGTCAGAAAGACTCATTAGGCCATTATTGACCTGTATTGATATGCCAAATGAATCAAGGCTGAAGAAATGCGGGTCATCGATTTAATTAGCGAATCAGTTGAGCCATTTTGCTTTGAATTTCTGTTCCAGGAGCACGGATTTAGCTAGTCGGAGCCCGCCAAATAATTGCCGCCGGACTTTTTCAACAGAATAGACCCAAAGCGGTCATTTAGAGTAGTGAATTACAGGGGGCCGTCGGGCAAGTCACCTTGTCGCTTTTGCGAACCGACTGCCGTGAGATAATCTTGCCCATATCATTTGGTCTCACTATCTTTTTCCGATGTAGCTTCTTAAACGTTCCCAGTTCTCCCGCGTGCTACTGCCTTGTGAATTCCGCATTGGCGGACAGCTGCCGCATTTCCTGAAGTGAGCCCGTTTCTTACAGCACGCAGCGAGGTCAACTCGCTGCCGATGGAGTATTTATGTTCAATCTCAAACCCGCCGAACTCAGAACGAATGTTCTGAGCGGCCTGACCGTTTCCCTGGCTTTGGTGCCGGAAGCGATTGCCTTCGCCCTGGTCGCCCATGTCAGTCCCTTGACCGGCCTGTATGCAGCCTTTATCGTTTGTCTTGTTACCGCTGCGCTTGGCGGCCGTCCCGGAATGATTTCCGGTGCCACCGGCGCGCTGGCGGTTGTCATGGTTAGCCTGGTCATTCGCCACGGCGTCGAATACCTGTTTGCCACTGTCGTATTGATGGGTCTGCTTCAGTTACTGTTCGCGGCGTTCAAGCTGGGCAAATTTATCCGTATGGTGCCCCATCCCGTGATGCTCGGTTTCGTAAACGGGCTCGCCATTGTGATTTTCATTGCCCAGTTCGGCCACTTTAAAGTCCTGGGACCGGATGGCGCCGCATCCTGGATGAGCGGGCAAGCCCTCTATGTGATGCTGGGGTTGACTGCTCTCACGATGGCCATCATCTATCTCCTGCCCAGGCTGACGACAGCAATTCCGTCTTCCCTGGCCGCCATCCTGATTGTTGTAGGCCTCGTCGCCGGACTTGGCATCGAGACAAAAACCGTCGGCGATATGGGATCCATTGCCGGAAGCCTGCCGCAGTTTCACATCCCCCAAGTGCCTTTCACCCTCGAGACCCTGTACATCATTTTCCCATACGCGCTGATTCTGGCTGCCATTGGCCTGATCGAAACGCTGTTGACCCTGAACCTGATCGATGCCATCACCGACACGCGAGGCAAGCCTAACCGAGAATCCATGGCGCAAGGTCTTGCCAATGTAGTGGGCGGGTTTTTCGCTACCATGGGGGGCTGCGCGATGATCGGCCAGAGCATGATTAACATTAACAACGGTGCACGCCATCGCTTGTCGGGAATCGTCGCGGCTGTCTTTCTGCTTGGGTTTATTCTATTCCTGTCGCGTTGGATCGAAATGATTCCACTCGCGGCGCTGGTCGGCCTGATGTTTGTGGTGTCGGAAAAAACATTCGAATGGGGCAGCTTGCAAGTCTTGCGCAAGATTCCGCGCCAGGACGCAGTCATCGTGGTCGGCGTGACGATCATCACGGTGCTCACTGATCTGGCAATTGCCGTATTTGCCGGTGTCGTGTTTGCGGCGCTCGTGTTTGCCTGGCAGCATGCGAGGCAGATCGAAGCCAAGGTCAGTATCGACGATCAGGGATGGAAAGTGTATGCCCTCAAGGGATCGCTGTTCTTCGCCTCGACGGCGAATTTCAAGGCGCTTTTCAATCCAAAAGATGACCCGGACCATGTGGTGATCGAGTTCCGGGAAGCCCGCGTGGTGGATCATTCCGCCATCGAGGCAATTGACGCATTGGCTTCCCGTTATCAGCAGATCGGGAAAACACTGCACCTGCGCCATCTGAGTCCCGATTGCCTGGAGCTGCTGGACCGTGCCAAGGGCATGGTGGAGGTGAACGAGTTCGAAGACCCGCACTACCATATTGCCGACAACAAGCTGGGGTAAGTACCAGCGCAAACGCAGGTTGACCATGGAGGGGCCTGCATTGTTTCAAAAACATGACCCCGATTCATTTCGCCGTCCCCCGCAAACGCAGCGCATTGCTAATGACAGAAACCGAACTCAGGCTCATCGCAAGCGCCGCAATGATGGGCGACAGGAGTAGCCCCATGAACGGATAGAGAAGGCCCGCGGCGATGGGTATGCCCAAGGTGTTATAGACAAAGGCAAATGCCAGGTTCTGACGCATGTTGCGAACGGTTGCGACAGAAAGCTCACGTGCCCGCGCGATCCCCCGCAAGTCGCCCTTCACCAGGGTCACATGCGCACTGTTCATGGCGACGTCCGTCCCCGTGCCCATGGCAATACCGACATTCGACCTGGCCAGCGCCGGCGCATCGTTGATGCCATCTCCGGCCATCGCCACTATCCGGCCTTCGGCCTGAAGGCGTTCCACGAGGTCGAGCTTGTCCTGCGGCTTGAGCTCTCCATGGACCTCCGATATGCCAAGTTTGCGGGCAACCGACCTGGCTGTCGTCAATCCGTCGCCGGTTGCCATCACCACTCTGAGGCCAGTGGCCTTGAGCGACTCCAGCGCTTCCCGGGTTGTTTCCTTGATCGGGTCCGAGACGGCAATCAGCCCCATCAGCTGGCCATCCGCAGCCAGATACATGACGCTGGCGCCTTCTTCGCGCAAGGACTCCGCCGCTTTTGACAATCCTGTCCAATCGACTTTTTCAGTTTCCATCAATGCGGTATTTCCGAGTGCGATGTGGTGTCCGTGGACCACCCCCCGGACGCCGATGCCACTGGCGGATTCAAACGATTCCGGCTTGTGCAGGCTGAGACCGCGCCGGCGCGCTTCCGAGACGATGGCTTCGGCCAGGGGGTGCTCGCTGCCCTGGTCGATACTGGCCGCCGTGCGCAAGACGTCGTCGTCACTGAAGCCGGGCGCGGGAATCACGCGGTCGAATGCAGGCTTGCCCAGGGTGAGCGTGCCGGTCTTGTCCACGATGAGCACATCGACTTTGCGGAGATCCTCGATGGCGGCCGCATCGCGAAACAGGATTCCCTGCGTCGCGGCGCGGCCGGTCGCCGCCATGATGGACATTGGTGTTGCCAGCCCCAAAGCGCACGGACAGGCAATGATGAGAACCGCGACCGCATTGACGAAGCCAAATACCCAGCTGGGTTCGGGGCCGAACAGTCCCCATATGATGAGCGTCAGCACTGCAATACTGACGACGATGACAACAAAGTAACCGGCCACCACATCGGCGAGGCGCTGCATCGGTGCTCGTGAGCGCTGCGCCAGGGCCACCATCTGCACGATTTGCGCCAGCATGGTTTGCGAACCGACCTTTTCCGAGCGCATGACCAGACTGCCGCTGGCATTCAGCGTGGCGCCAACCACCTTGTCGCCGGGCCGCTTGGTAACAGGAATCGGCTCACCCGTCAGCATGGACTCGTCGACCGCGCTTTCGCCCTCTACAACGATGCCGTCGACGGGCACTTTCTCGCCCGGCCGTACACGCAGAAGGTCACCCACATGAACATGCGTCAGCGGCACATCTTCTTCAGTGCCATCCTCGCGGATGCGGCGAGCGGTTTTGGGAGCGAGTCCGAGCAGCGATTTGATGGCCGCTGAAGTCTGCGAGCGGGCGCGCAATTCGAGTATCTGGCCCAGCAAGGTGAGTGAAACGATGACAGCCGCCGCTTCATAATAGACGCCAACCCTGCCATGCGCCCTGAAGGACGGCGGAAACAGGGCAGGCGCGAATGTTGCCACGACGCTGTACCAGAAAGCGGCCGAGACCCCGATTGCTATCAGTGTCCACATGTTGGGGCTGCGCAGCCTGATCGACCGGATGCCGCGCACCAGGAAAGGCCACCCAGCCCACAGCACGACCGGCGCGCTGAGCGCCAGTTCAATCAGGTTTTGGTAGGGAATGCCTCCGGGGACAAACTGGTGCGCGGCCATTGCGATCAGTGTGACGGCAACGGTCAATGGCAGGGTCCACCAGAAACGCCGCCGGAAGTCGGCCAATTCAGGGTTCTCTTCCTCATCGAGCGCCGGCATGAGCGGCTCCAGAGCCATGCCGCAGATGGGGCAGCTGCCAGGTGCCGGCTGTCGGATTTCGGGGTGCATCGGGCAGGTGTAAATCGTGCCTTCAGGCGCGTGTTGCGCCGGCGCCGATTCTTTTGGTGTCAGATACTGTTCTGGATTGGCGCGGAACTTGTCCATGCAACGGGTACTGCAAAAATAGAAGTCCGTGCCGGCGTGTTCGATTTTTCTTGCCGGATTGGCCGCGACCTTCATGCCGCAGACCGGGTCGGTAAAGGGCCTGGTGGAATCGTTGACGGTGTGGTGTGCGTGCGCGTGAGCGCTGGTTCCGCCATGCAGGGTCGGAGGGGAATTTTCGTTGTCTTTCATCATTTCTCCGTTGAACGGGAGAGAGAAGTACAAGAATTGCCGGGCCGGTCATGGCCCCGATTTACCTTCGTGTCATATATCGCAAATCATCGCCAGGTACTCGCCCATAATCTGCCGGGTCATGCTTTTATTTGACCATCGCTGCGCGTTCTTCGTGCGTTTTCATCGCCATCATGGGTTGGCGCAAGTCTGATATTGGCAGTATTTCGTTAATCCAACCCCACCTCATTCAAAGTTTCCATAAAACGTTATGCCGCATGTGATTGTTCAACGCACGATGCGCTGGAAGGGACTTCTTCTTTCCAGCCTGCACCGCGACGGCATAAGGTCCTTGCTCCGATCAGTTCACGGTTTCCGGCTCCTCAATCCTGCGTGCCAGTTGCGCCAGCAGTTCCTTGCGCTCGCCGGCCGCGGTTTCAGCATGTGCTTCACGCACATGGCCATAACCGCGTATTTTTTCAGGCAGCACTGCGATTTTTACCGCAGTGTCGTGGTTGTCGCCGCGTAGCGCCGTCAGCATTGCGTTGAGGTCTTGCTCGTATTGCGCCAGCATGCCGAGATGCATCCTGCGCTCCTTGGTGCCGCGGAACGGGTCGAGGATGGTACCTCGTACAAAGCGCAGTTTCGCCATGAGGCGGAATGCGTTCAGCAGCCAGGGGCCGACCTCGCGCTTGGATGGCTTCTCAGTGTCAGAGCCCGCCTTGCCGAACGGCCAGCCTCCAATGTGGAAGTGCAGCTTGAAATCACCGCTGAAAGTTTGCTTCAGCTCCTGCATGAACTCGGGGCGGCTGTACAGGCGGGCAACTTCGAACTCATCCTTGATGGCCAGCATCTTGAAATAATACTGGGCTACCGCTTTCACCAGGCGTCCCTTCTGCGCCGGTTCCAGCGTGAGGGAATTCTCAGCGTCGCGGGCGCGCTCGACCATCGCCAGATAACGCTGCGCATAGGCGGCATTCTGGTATTCGATCAGATACCCGACCCGTTGGGCAATGATCTGCTCCAGCGTTTTGGGGCTGCGCTGGGCGAATGAAACTACCTTGCTGCCGGCCTGCGCGGCCCGGCGTTCGACTGCCGCCAGATCGTGCGCCGCCAGCCGGCCCCACAAGAGTGCTTTCTTGCTGGCTTCCACTGCCACGCCGTTGAGTTCGATTGCACATTCGATTGCCTGCAGCGATAGCGGAATCTGGCCAAGCTGCCATGCCGCACCCAAGGCCATCATGTTGGCGGCGATCGGATCGCCCATCAAGCCCAGCGCGATGCGCAGCCCTTCGACAAACAGGCCGTTACCGCCGAGCGCAGTGCCAAGCCTGGCCGACAGCGCATCGACATCGACCGACCAGTCCGCATTGCGGGTAAATTCAGCGGTCGGAATCAGGTCCGAACAGATTACGCCGCGGCTGCGTGCCGGATTCAGCTTCGACATGGTTTCGTCGGAACTTGATACGATCAGGTCACAGCCGATCAGGGTATCGGCCTCGCCGGCGGCAATGCGGGTCGCATGCAAATCCGCGGAGCGGGTTGCGATCCGTACATGAGAATGCACCGCGCCGTATTTTTGCGCCAGTCCGGTAATATCGAGATTCGATGCAACCAGCCCATCGATATGGGCCGCCACAGCCAGCGTCTGGCCGATGGTGACGACGCCGGTGCCGCCAATACCGGCGATCAGGATATTGAACGCGCCGTTCGTTTTCGGCAAAACCGGCTCTTTCAATCCCAGCGATTGCGCCAGATCATGCACGCTCGGTCCGGCCTTGTCAGTCTTGTCCGCCGAACGCAGCGCGCCGCCGATCACTGTCACGAAGCTCGGACAAAAGCCCTCGATACAGGAAAAATCCTTGTTGCAGCTGGCCTGGTTGATGGTGCGCTTGCGGCCGAAATCGGTTTCCAGCGGCTCGACCGACATGCAATTCGACGCCTTGCTGCAATCGCCGCAACCTTCGCACACCGCGCTGTTGATGAACGTGCGCTGCGAGGGGTCTTTCCACTTGCCGCGCTTGCGCAACCGGCGCCGCTCGGTGGCGCATGGCTGCTCGTAGACGATGATCGACACATCGGTATACTCGCGGAATTCACGTTGTACCTGGTCCATTTTCGTCCGGTGCAGCAGCTGCGTGCCGGGCGGCAGCGCGACGCCCGCGTATTTCTCCACGTCGTCGGTGACCAGCGCCATTTTCCGCACCCCTTCAGCGTACAGTTCCTGCAGCACGGTCATCACGCTGATCTCACCTTCGACCGCCTGGCCACCGGTCATCGATACAAAACCGTTGAACAGAATCTTGTAGGTGATCGGCACATGGGCAGCGATGGCCTGGCGTACCGCAAGGAAGCCGGAATGTGCATAGGTGCCGTCGCCCAGGTTGGCGAATACATGCTTTTCCGTCGTGAACGGCTGCTGACCCAGCCAGAGCATGCCCTCCGCGCCCATGTGGGCGAACGTTGTGGTTGTAGTGGGATCGATCAGCAAGGCCATGCTGTGACAACCGATGCCGGCCAGCGCGCGGCTGCCTTCCGGCAGCTTGGTGGAACGATTGTGCGGACAGCCGGAACAGAAGTTTGGCGGCCTCGCCGGGCTCGGCGCTCCCGGTCGTGCGGCCTGGACGATCACCGGCGACGTGCTGGCGGCCTGTATAACCGCGTATTGCGGCAGCACTTTCGCCATCACCGAGGCAAGTACGCGGGCGACGATGGCCGGACTGGTCTCGCCTGAATTCGGGAAGGCGACATCGGCGCGTTTTGCGTCGAATGTGTAGCTGCCAGCAAATTTGCCGACGATGGCCGGCGCCATTGCGGTCCCATACAGGATGGCGCGGACCTGGTCTTCCAGTATCGGCCGCTTTTCCTCCACCACCACGATCGTGTCCAGTCCCTGTGCGAACGCGCGCACGACTTCGGGGTCGAGCGGCCAGGTCATGCCGATCTTGAGCACGCGTATGCCCAGTTCCTGCGCGCGCTCCTCGGTGATGTCGAGTGCGGACAGCGCATGCACTGCGTCCTGGTAAGCCTTGCCGGCCGAGAGGATGCCTAGTCGCGCGTTCGGGCTGTCAAGGGTGATATCGTTGAGCCGGTTTGCACGCGCATAGGCCAGCGCGGCATACAGCTTGTGATGGTACAGCCGGTCCTCCTGACCCGGCGCCATGTCGATCGGGCGCGTGTTCAGGCCGCCGGGCGGCATGTCGAAATCGACCGGTATCTCGATCTTCGGAGAATCCGGGGCCACGTACACCGAACCGCCGCCCTCGACCACATCGGTCACTACTTTCATCCCGACCCAGCAACCGGAGAAACGCGACATCGCGATGCCGTGCAGGCCGTAGTCGAGCAATTCCTGCGTATTCGACGGATACAGCACCGGAATGCCGACCGCGTGGAAAATCTGGTCGGAAAAATTGGTGACGGTCGAGGACTTGGCCCCGTGGTCGTCGCCGGCAAGCGCGACCACGCCGCCCAGCGGCGACGTGCCGGCCATGTTTGCATGACGCAGCGCATCGCCGGAACGGTCCACGCCTGGCCCCTTGCCATACCAGATGCCGAACACGCCGTCGACTTTCGCTCCTGGGAAGACGGTCACGTATTGCGATCCCCAGATTGCAGTTGCTGCCAGGTCTTCGTTGAGGCCGGAACGGAATACGATGTTCTGCGCTTTCAGGTGCTTGTCCGCGGACCACAGCTCCATGTCATAGCGGCCCAGCGGGGAACCGCGGTAACCCGAAATGTACGCGCCAGTGTTGCGGCCGGCCGCGGCATCGCGGAAACGCTGTTGCAGCGGGAGGCGCACCAGCGCCTGGACGCCGGTCATGTAAACCCATCCTTCCTGCACCGTATACTTGTCGTCCAGCGTCGCTTCCAGCCGTTCCGGCTTTACCATGTCATTCATTCAGTGCACCCTCTCGGTAGAGTAAATTGCTGCATCAAGTTCCGCACGCCAACCGGATCCACGTCCGGCTATTCGTCGTACATGGACTCGATCATCGGTTTGTATTTCTTGTTCACGAAGCTGCGTTTCAGCTTCATGGTCGGCGTGAGTTCATCATCCTCGGCGGTCAGCTGAATATCGATCAGGCGGAATTTCTTGATCTGCTCGACGCGCGCGAACTTGCTGTTGATGCGCTTCACTTCACCCTCGATCAGTTCCAGCACTTCCGGGCGCCGGCACAGGGAAGGGTAATCGGTGAACGGGACGTTATGGTCCTGCGCGAACTTGGACACGTTGTCGAGATCGATCATGATCAGGCAGGTCAGGTATTTGCGCTTGTCGCCGATTACCACGGCATCGGTAATGTAGGAGCTGAACTTCAGTTCGCTTTCGATCAGTGACGGTGTCACATTCTTGCCGCCCGAGGTAATGATGATGTCCTTCAGGCGGTCGGTGATCTTCACCTGGCCGTTGTCGATCTGGCCAACATCGCCAGTGCGAAACCAGCCATCTTCGGTGAATGCATTTGCGCTCACTTCAGGCAGGTTGTAATAACCCTTGAAGACGTTCGGGCCTTTCAGCAGAATTTCACCTTCGCCGGAAATCCTGACTTTGACATGCTCGCTGCTGACACCGACATAACCCAGCCGGTAGTCATCTACAGGCGGCATGCAGATCAGGCCGGTGGCTTCACTCATGCCATAGGCTTCCCGCATCGGCACGCCGAGCGCGACATACCAGCGAATCATTTCCGGGGAGCTCGGGGCCGCGCCGGTGATGGTGAAGTGCGTCCTCTCCAGGCCGAGCAGGGTCTTGACTGGGCGCAGGACGATCAGTGCCGCCAGAAAATAAAAAACGCGCAGCGTCGGCGGCACCGGCTTGCGCGCCAGCTTCAGGTCAGCCACGCGGTACCCGATGCGCATGCCCCATTCGTAGATCTTCTTGCCGATCCAGGTCGCATCCTTCATCAGCAGTTCGATCGAGCTGAAAAATTTCTCCCATACCCGCGGCACCGCCAGGAACGCGTGCGGCGATACTTCCCGCATGTTTTCCGCGAGTGTCTCGGGCGCTTCGGCGAAATTGACCAGCGAGCCCCAGTGCATCGGCATGATCACCGAAAACAGCTGCTCCGCGACATGGCACAGCGGCAGGAAGCACAACTGGTTTTCGCCCGGATTCATTTTCCAGAGTTCATCCCAGCCGAAAAACTGCGAGGTCAGGTTCGCATGCGTCAGCATCACGCCCTTCGGCAGGCCGGTGGTGCCCGAGGTATAGATCAGCATTGCGGTATCTTCGGCCCGGCCGTGCGCCAGCAGCTGCTCCCACTCGCCGGGATGCAGCGCTTCATGCTGCTGGCCCAGCGCCTCGAATGCGGTTAGGGTCAGTACCTGCGGGTCTTCGAAACGATCCAGGCCTTTCGGATCGATCAGGATGATCTTGCGCAAATGCGGGAGGCGGTCGCGTACTTCCAGAATCTTGTCGAGCTGTTCGTCGTTCTCGACAATATGAACCACAGCGCGGCTGTCCGACAGCAGAAAATGGACCTGCTCGGCCGAATCGGTGGTGTAGACGCCGACCGAAATCGCCCCTATGCCCTGCGCGCCCATCTGCAAAAATAGCCACTCGGGCCGGCTCTCGGACATGATGGTGACGGATTCGCCGTGGCTGACGCCGAGCGAGCGCAAGGCCATGCCGATGCGCCGGGCGCGCGCGCCGTAGTCCGCCCATGTGAATTCACGCCAGACTCCCAGATGCTTTTCGCGTAGCGCGACGCGGTCGTTCCACTCGATGGTGCGCGACCAGAAATGGCGTGCGAAAGTCTTTGTATCGTGCAGTGCCGGCGCTGCGGTTATTGTCGGTGCGTTCATCGCCAGGTCTTCCTTTGCTTCCAGCGCCGCTCGCCGCGTATGCCTTCGCCATGCAGGCCCAGATAGGATTGTTTCACGTCGTCCTTTTCGAGCAACACGCTGGCCGCGCCATCGGTGACAACCCGGCCGTTTTCCATGATGTAGCCGTAGTCGGCAACGGACAGTGCCATTGCCGCATTCTGCTCGACCACGAGGATCGCGATATTCTGTTCACTGCGGATGCGTTTGATTATGATGAATATTTCCTTGACCAGCGCCGGCGACAGACCGAGCGAAGGTTCGTCCAGCAGCAGCAGTTTGGGACACGCCATCAATGCGCGCGCAATTGCCAGCATCTGCTGCTCGCCGCCAGACATCAGGCCTGCCGCGGTTTTCTCGCGCTGGCGCAGGCGCGGGAAATAATCGAGCTGGCGTTCGATGTCCTGGCGGATGCCGTCGGCATCGCGCCGGATGAACGCGCCCAGCTTCAGATTGTCGCGCACGCTAAGGAAAGGAAATACTTCTCTGCCTTCCGGCACCTGACTCAGGCCGTTGCGCACGATCAGGTCAGGGTCGTTTGCATGAATCGGTTTTCCTTCAAACAGCACCGATCCCTTGCGCGGATCGAGAATGCCGGAAATGGTTTTGAGAAGCGTCGTCTTGCCGGCGCCGTTGGCGCCCAGTACTGCAACGACCTGTCCCGGGAGCACCTGCAACGACACGCCCCGGATTGCCATGATGGGGCCATAGTAGGTTTCAAGATTGGAGACCTCGAGAATCGGCGTGCTCATGCGTCGCCCCCCAGATAAGCCTTGATCACCATAGGATTTTTCTGCACTTCAGCCGGTGTGCCTAACGCCATTACCTCTCCATAGTTAAGCGCGAGAACCCGGTCGGACACCTTGCCGACGACCGCCATGTCATGCTCGATCAGAATGATGGATATCCCCAGCAGATCGCGGATGTCCGTGATCCAGAAAGCCATGTCGCGTCGCTCTTCCGGATTGAGTCCCGAGCATGGCTCATCCAGCAGCAACAGCCGCGGGCGCATGCACAGCGCACGTGCCAGTTCGATCTGCTTGCGCACGCCATATGGCAGGCCGGCGACGGTCGCATTGCGATAACGTTCGATTTCAAGGAAATCGATTATTTCTTCCGCGGCCTTCCTGTTTTCGCGCTCGCGCTTCCTGGCTGCCGGCCAGAACATCATGTCGCCCAGGAGCGAGCCGCCGGTCGGCGCGTGCCGTCCCATCAGCAGGTTTTGCAGCACGCTCGCATGTTCGAACAACTCGATGTTCTGGAATGTGCGCGCCAGACCCATGAAGGCAACCTCGTGCGCCGCGCGCTGGGTGATGTCTTCGCCGTTCAGCGAGATGCTGCCGCTTGACGGATTGTAGAGCCGGCTGATCATGTTCAGCGTCGTGGTTTTTCCGGCGCCGTTCGGCCCGATGATGCTGAAAATTTCATGCGGCTTCACATCGAAGCTCAGATCCTTGACCGCAGTTACGCCGCCTAGCTGTATGGTCAGCCCCCGCACGCTCAGAATGCTCATCGTACACGCTCCGATTTCATGAACGTCTTCTGACGCGAGTAGGTCGCCTTGCGATAAGTCGGGAATACTTCGAAGAAGTATTTGACCTTCAGCCAGCGCCCGTACAGTCCGCGCGGCTCCCAAATGATGACCGCCACCAGGATGACGCCGAAGAGCACGGTCTGGAAGCTCGGCATGGCGCCGAAGCCGCCAGGGAAATGATCCTTGATCCAGGCGGTAAGCAGCGGCAGCATGCCGACGAAGATTGCCCCCAGCGCTGCGCCCTGCAGTGTGCCGACGCCGCCCACCACGATCAGGATCAGCAGCTGGATTGACAGCAGATAGTTGAACGAGTCGGGCGAAAGGAAACCCATGTAATGCGCCATCAGCGCTCCCGCCAGGCCGGTAAAGCCGGATGAAATCGCGAACGCGGTGATCTTGTAGCGGGTGGCGCTGATGCCCATGCTTTTAGCGGCCACTTCCGAATCGCGCAACGCGATCCAGGCCCGTCCGGTGCGGGTGCGCAGCAGGTTTTTCGCGACCAGGAAACTGAGCACTGCGAATGCCAGGCAGATGAAATAGAACACGACTGGATCGAGCAATGGGATGCCACCCAGCGTCACCTGCGGCACGGCGACGCCCTGGATGCCGCCGGTAAAGCTATCCCACTGGGTAAACACTTCCTCGAACAGCATCGAAATCGCCAGCGTTGCAATCGCCAGATACATTCCGGACAGGCGCAATGCGGGCGCTGCAATCAATGCCGATACGCCAGCCGTGATAAATACGGTCAGCACGAGCGAGACCGACACATGCAGGCCCTTGACCAGGAAAAAAGTATGCAGGTACGCGCCCAGACCGAGAATCGCGCCATGCCCGAGAGAGATCATGCCGGTATAGCCGACCAGCAGCATCAGGCCGATCCCGGCGATCGACAGGATCAAGATGTAAGCCAGTTCCTTGATATAGAACGTGTTGAGCACGAAGGGGGCAATCGCCAGCGCGCCCATCAGGAACAGATAGGGCAGGGCGTCGCGGAAATCGGGGAAAATCCTGATGTCCTGATCGTATGATGTTTTTTGTATGATTCTCATGTTTATACTTTCTTCTGGCCTACGCGGCCGAACAACCCTTCTTTCGATACGATCAGCACGGCCAGCATCAGCAGCCACGGCGCGGCATCTCCCCAGCCCTGCGGCGCATAGAAACTGGCGAGTTGCTGTACGACGCCGATGATGATGCCGCCGGCGACAGCGCCGGGGAGCGAGCCGAAGCCGCCCAGCACCGCTGCTGCGAAAGCGTTGAGCGCGAAAATGCCCATGTTAGGATCGACCAGCAGGACCGGTGCAACGAATATCCCGGCCACGCCCGCGACCGCCGCCGAGATGGCCCAAATCAGCGAGAACATGCGCTTGACCGGAATGCCGACATAATTGGCAGCCAGCTGGTTTTGCGACGTGCCCTGCATGGCAATGCCGATGCGGGTTTTGGCGAACAGGAAATAGAGCCCGGTGAACAGCACTGCCGCGGCAGCGATGATTGCCAGGTGCTTTTTCGGGAGCAGCAGCCCGAACCAGACTTCGGAGCCAACCGAAAAAGGGAAATTGAAGTTGCGGGTCTCGGCGCCCCAGATCGTCCCGGCGACACCGCGCAAGATCAGGCTCAGGCCGATGGTCAGGATAACCACGACGAATTGCGGCTCCCCCAGCACCTTGCGCAGCAACAGCTTGTCGAGCAGATAACCGCCGATGAACATGGCAAGGACCGTGCCGGCCAGCGTGACGCCAAAGCCGAAGCCGGCGCTGAAAATGGCAAGACCGATATAGGCGCCCAGCATCATCAACTCGCCTTGCGCGAAATTGACCATCTCGGTCGCTTTGTAGATGAGCACGAATCCCAGGGCGATCAGCGCGTAGATGCAACCGACCGAGACCCCTGTGATGATGGTTTGCAGCAATGAGAACACATCTATCTCCTCTTGAAACCAGCGACATTCATTCCCGAGGCGGTCGGCGCAAGCGGATGGCGGACCGGAATCGGCGCCGCGCCGGCGGCAGCGGCGCGCGTCAGGATCGCAATCGACTCAAGCAGGATGCAGCTGTGTTTTGCATGTCTCCCCCGCTCTCCTCGTGAACGAGGAATGTAATGCTGGCATTTACGTTCTTGTATTAACGTTCTTGTATTAACGTTCTTGTATTAATGTTCTTGTATGAACAAACGGCACATTATTAAAACATACGTAACAGTATGTTTGCAACATATTTTTCTTCGCCGCTGGCCGGTGAAGCTGGCGATTGTAAAAAGGATTTTGGCGAGCGCGCAAGAACCGATAGAATTGATTCAATGGCACAGGATGCGCATCGGCGGCGGAACTCCGTTTGCAACCGATGATTTATAAGAAAATCTCATGGCAAAGAAAGATGACAAGACCGTAGCCGATACGCAAAAGCCCGCGCGAGCACGCGGGCCCAATACCAGGCTGACACGGGAAGACTGGATTGCTGCGGCTATGGATGCGCTGGTGAAGAAAAGCATCGATGGCGTGCGGGTCGAAGTGCTGGCGATCGATCTGGGTATCACCAAGGGGAGTTTTTATTCTTACTTTTCCAGCCGGCAGGAACTCCTGAACGCAATTCTGGAAACGTGGGAAAAATCAGCGACCACCAATGTGATCACGCGGCTCGAAGGCGGCGGCAAAGGCCCGGAAGAGCGCTTGCGCACCTTGTACCGATTGTCGACCGTCAGGGTGCCCGATACGCCTGGCGGGCCGCTGGAGCTGGCGATTCGCGCCTGGTCGCGCCGCGATCAGGCTGTGGCCGAGGTAGTGCAGGCTATTGACGCCCAGAGGGAAAAATATATCGCGAAGCTGTTCCGGGAAATCGGATTTTCGGCATTCGATGCGAAGGTCCGTGCAACGATGTATTCCGCTTATCTGGTCGGACGCAATATCTTCCAGCAAAGCGGCCATCCGCCCGAGCAGCTGAATGTCCATCGCGCGGTGGAAGAGTTATTACTGGGAAGTAGTGCGCCGGCGCCGGACGAGCCGAAGCCGAAGGCGCCGCGGGAGAACGGCAAAGCGGCGCCGGATCTGTAATTCCACAGCCGCGTCGACTGGCATCGCGGGTAATCCTGATGCCTGTCGACGCGTTGGGCCTGCGTTCAGAAGGTCAGCGGATCGGACGCTTTTACAAAACGTCCGTTCTTGACTGCCACCAGGGTCAGCGCGGTCGCGCCCATGTGATTGTTTGGACCGAAGCTCAGTTTCGGGCTGCCAAAAATATCCTGATAGTCCTTGATCTGCTCCAGGCCGCCGATAAAGTTATCGACATTCAGGTTTTTGCCGGCGTTCTGCAAGCCCAGCACCACTAGATCGGCCCAGCGGTACGCCCATTGGCCATACACGCTCGGATTCACCTTGTATTTGGCTTCGTAGCGCTTGACCCATTCGGCCGCAGTCTTGTTCGCATCGTCGACATACGCGGTATTCATCAGACTCATCACCATGAAGCCTTCGGCGATGCCCCCCGGCGCATCCACCACGGCCGGCTCTTGCGTCGCCGCCGCGCCAATCACGGGGATATCCCAGCGCTGCGCCTTGACCGCGGACAGAATGCCCACAGTATCGCGCGCCAGCGTAGCCAGCACCAGGCCGCCGCAGCCGGCTTCCTTCATCTTCAGAACCGCCGATGAAAACTCGACATCGCTAGGCTTGTGATAGGCAACCTCCACCGGACCCAGGCGCAACTGCTTGCTTGCGGCTTCGACGCCCTGTACGACTTCGTCGCCCATGTCGCTCTTGATTGCCAGCACGCAGGCCTTTTTCACATTCCGGTTGGCGGCCATCCATTTGACCGCCGTGCGCGCCTGGTCGTCATACGTTACGATCGATGCGAACTTGAGCTTGTGAAAGGGTTCGAACATCGATCGGCTGGCGGCATTCGGGAACACGCTCGGCACATTGGCGGCAATCTGCGCCGGCAGCACCGCATTGGTCGGGCCGGACGCCATCGATGCGATCATTGCGAATACATTGTCGCGATTGATGAGCTTATTGGCCGCCTGCACCGCTTTCGGCACCTGGTATGCCATGTCTTCCACCACCAGTTCCAGCTTGCGTCCGTGAACGCCGCCACGCAGGTTGGCTTCTTCGAATCGCATCCGGATCGCATTCGATTGCGCCACGCCGACGTTGGCGACCGGACCGCTCAGATCGGTCATCATGCCGAATACGATTTTATCGGGGTACACCCCGCGTACCTGCTGCGCGCCGGCCAGGCCAGCGCCAGTCAGCGCGATCGCACCCGCCATCACTCGTAGAATTGCCTTTTTCATCTTGTCTCCTTCGTCCGTTTTTAGATTTCACTGCGGTTGGAACTGATGCTTGCCCAAGTCATAAATTTTACTTTCGATGCAGGCCCAGGCCAGGGCCCAGCATCGTTACTGCACCTTCTGCTGCACATTCATTCCCTGCGTTCATCCGGCACCCCGTATCTCCAGTCCGCCATCGCTGTGCAGTATCGCAGCGGTGGTTGCCGGCGAATCGCTGCGCGACGCAAGCAGCACGTAATGGCCGGTGTGATCTTCAGGACGCCACAGTTTTTTCAGCGGCGTGCCGGCTTCGATCATTGCTTTGAGCCGCGGATCATTGGAAATGCGCCGCTCTTCCAGCTGTAATGCCTTCGGCCCCGCGAGGTCGGTGATCGAGCCTCCCGGCGCGACGCCATTGACGCGCACGTCCGGCGCATGTTCTGCGGCCAGCTGCCGGATCATTCCCACCAGCGCATGCTTGGATGCGGTGTACAGTACGCCGCCGCCGCCGGCATAAAAGCCGGCCGGCGATACGGTGAAGATGTAGCTGCCGCGGCTTTTCGTGATTTCGCCGATCGATGCGTTTATACCCAGCATGTTGGCCAGCACATTGATCCGGAACACTTCATCAAACACTGCCGGGATCAGGCCGGCCTCCATGCGATCGATGCGTTTATACCAGTCCCAGATGCCGGCATTGCCGATATAGCAGTCAAGCCGGCCGAAACGCGCGATCGCGACCGCAACCGCTTGCGCATGCGTCGCATGCACGGTCACATCGCCGGTGACAGTCTCCACCGCATCCGCGTGGCGCTCTTTCAGCGTCAGCAGGCTGGCGGCATCAAGATCGATTGCAACCACGCGTGCGCCTTCCGCAATGAAGCGGTCGACCACCGCGCGGCCAATGCCCTTGGCGCCGCCGGTAACCAGCACTACCTGATCTGCGAGTCGGTCCATGAGATCAGATGAATACGTTGAGGTTCTTGTTCGTCAACAGGTTGTGCGCCAGCGTGACGACCCGCTTCGCCAGCCTGAACGACCCATCACTGGAGCGGAGAATGTCTTCGCGGCGTGCCCACAGCGTGTCATTGTCGGCTTCATTGCGCGAGCGGAATACCACTGCCACCGAAAACACCCGCCATTCGCCCGCGGTTCCGGTCGGCTGGACTTCAATGTTCGAAATCTGATGGACCATCCGCGTGCCCGGGTCTTCGCTCCATGCGGTCGGATGAATCATCCGCGCGACCCGGCGCTGGATCATCACCAGATCGTCGTCGTAGAACGCCATCTTCCGTTCATTGTTGACCCCTGTCAGATTCCGCCGGTAGATTGCTGGCTGTGCCGGCATGAAGTAATGGATATCCTCGGTCAGCAACGCCACCCATTCTGTCATTCTTCCGCTGTCCATCAGGCGCGCTTCCTCGAACAGGAATGCGCTGATCGCCGGCAGAATGGCGGCGGCTTCCGCGGCCGGGGTGTCGGGCTGGCTGGCGTGCACTGCGCTCATGCAAGCTCCTTCAGCGAAGCGTCTTGCGGCGACTTCATCAGTTCCAGCCAGCGAGCATAAAACGCGCGCTGGTTGGCGTCGTTGATCGCATTCCGGTGCAGCGTTCCCTTCAGTTCTTCATGCTCGATGCCGCTGTTCAGGCCAAGGCCATAATTGAGCTTTTGCTGGCGCGTCACGAAGCCTGCATTCGAATGGGTCGCGTTTTCCCAGTTTTCGCCGTCGTCGCATTCGAACACGCCGCTTGGCGAGAATGTCATCATGACGCCCTTGCGATAGGCTTCCTTGACCTCGTCCGGCGCCGACTTGTTAACCAGCGTCCAGACAGTCACCCGGCACGAATGCGGGCCGTTCGGAATCCACACGCGGAAGGTCTGGTGGCCGGGGAGGAAAGAGAAATTCGGAAAAATATTCGCCGACGAGACCGCGCCCACCATCCGCGAGCGCAGTTCGCCGAGCCGCTTTTCGGTCTCGGCCTGGTGCGAACGCAGGTAGCGCACCGCGGTCCGGTCGCCGAAGCTTGCTGCGTTGCCGACCGTGTCGAGGCCGAACTCCCAGGCATGGCCATTCATGTTGGCCTGATAGGTTTCCGGCGGCAGGGTGATCGACGATCCCAGCATCGCCTGGCCACCCGAGTTATGGGTCCAGCCCGCATGGTAGGCATCGCCGGCGAAATTTTCGGCCGGGAATTTCCAGTTGGTCCTGATTGTGGATGACAGCGCGCCGCCGATGAATTCAGTGCCGCCTTCGTCATTGTCTAGCAGGATGTCGAGATACCAGCGGAAGTCGCCGAGGAAGTCATCCAGCGACGGCGCTTCCGGATCGAAAGTGGCGAACACCAGGCCCTTGTACGACGACACGCGTGCCTTGTGCAAGCCCCATTTTGTTTTGTCGAAATCCTCGCATGCCTTGTAAACGCCTTCTTCAGGCATGCCGAGCAGGTTGCCGTTATGGCCGAACGACCAGCCGTGATAATTGCAGACGAACTGGCGCGTATTGCCTTCGTCGGCGAAGCAGACGCGATTGCCGCGGTGCGGGCAGGAATTCAGCATCACATGCACCGCGCCGTCTTCGGCACGGCTTGCGATCACAGCGTCCTGGCCCATCTGCGTAGTAATGAAATCACCGCGGGCAGGGATCTGGGATTCATGGCAGACGAACAGCCAGCAGCGCGCAAAAATGCGCTCGAGCTCGAGCGCATAAATGCCCTCGTCCCAGAAAATGCGGCGATCGATGGTGCCGTTTTTCAAGTCCACCAGCGACTCGAGTTCGTGATTGGAATAGCGTGCCGACCGTTGGTCGATCAACGGCAGATAGCCGGATGGTTTCATGCTTGTACCTCTATTTGAATGTAGACCTGGCCGTCCGCGATACGGACCGGAAACGTGCACAAATCCTTTTCCGCGGGAAAACTGCATGCCTTGCCGGTAGGGATATGGAATTCGCCCGGATGGACCGGGCACACGATGACATCTCCTTCGACATACCCATCGGACAAGGAGCCTTCCGCATGCGTGCAGGCATCCGCGGTTGCATAAACGCCGCCGCTGATGCGAAACAGCGCCATGGCCGGCTTCCCGGCGGGGCAGAATTTTTTGGCGCCAGCTTCCGGAATATCATTGACCGCACAGGCGTGAAGTTCGATTACTTGTTTCATGCTGGCGCTTTACCTTTTATCTTTTATCAGTTTGCCGGATGCAGTTCCGCAAATCCCAGGCCGGTGATCCATTCCGGCGCCGGTTCCTGGCCGATGATGACGCCCGATGTGCCGCCGGTGACGCCAAGCGCAAACAGGAAATTCCGGATTTCCATCGCGCCATTGCCGGCGTCCGACATCAGTTCGTGGTCAGGAATGGCGATCAGCTCGGCGGCTCGTCCGTTCACTACATGGTCGAGCACCATCCGGTCGAAATCTTCATTCACCTTGCCCATGTCAGGCAGGCCAACCCAGTGGCTGATGCCGCCGCTGCCAATCACGGCGACGCGCCGCTGGTCAGGGAAACTGGCGATTGCCCTGGCAACGCTTTTACCAAGTTCATATGCGCGCTGCTTCTCCAGATAGGGTTCGACCCCGCAGGCCAGATACACCGGGATGGTGGCAATCTCTGCTCCCGCCGGACGCACGCACAACTGGTGCGGAATCAGGATCGAATGATCAACCGGCAAGGTGGTTGCCACCGCCCAGTCGAAGCCGGATTGCGCGCCAGACTGGCGAATATGCCGCGCCAGCGGCTGGTCGGTCTTGAGCGCGACTTCGTCCAGTCCCGGAATGCGGTCGATCGGACCTTTCGCATCGCCGATCCCGATCAGATATTGGGGCAGGCAGCCGGGACCAAAAATGAGATAGTGATCGGCGCCGGCGATGACCACGGTATCGACCCGCAGTTCGCGCAGGCGCGCGGCGATCGCACTGTAAAAACCGCTGATCTTGTTGTATCGCTCGCTGCCGACCGCGTCGGGTGCGATGAACATGAGCGGGGTGTGCGGCATGATGAAACCACCGACAACGGTGCCCATCATGCTTCTCCCTTGGTCAGGGGCTGGCGCAGCGCCGCAAGGTAATTGCGGATCGAACGGCTAGGTTCGAGTTGCATCCAGTACCCCATCAGCAACATCGAATTGACGCCGCTAGCGAGCATGCCGGCAACCCGGAAATTGATGATTTCCGCAGTTTCGCTTTCTGTCAGATTGTACGAAGCAAGGAAGTCCGGCGGATCCGCGCTATAGGATTTTCTGGTCTTGCCGCTCATTGACAGGTCGTACAGGACCTTCTCGACGCCATGCACGCTCATGTGGCCATCCCTTCCTGCAGAAAGGCAGTCGCGGCCTGGATGAACTGCTCGCGCCGTTCGACCTGAACCCAGTGGCCGCACGAGCCGAAACCATGGAATTGCGCGTTCGGCGCATTCATGAAAATCCGCATGCCCAGCTCCATCGGCACCACGGTATCGTCGCGTCCGTGCAGCACCAGGATCGGCTGCTTCAGGCGCGCCACGATTTTTTCCGGCACGCCGGAAATGATGCCATCGCTTCCTTCGGCGATCGCCGCGTCGGGCACCAGCGCGCGAAATGCAATCAGCGAGCCCGGATCTTCACTGGCCTTCAAACGCGCCGCAACCATGTTATCGGTCACGATACTTTTATCGAACGGGAACATCTCCAGCATCGCTCTCAGGTTGGCAGGCGAAGGGGTATAGGAGCGGCTTGCCCGCAAGCCGTCGGTGATCTTGAAGCGGCCGCAGGGCGTACCCATCAGCACCAGCTTGTCAATCCGCTCCGGCGCGGTTGCGGTGGCCGCGAGAGACAGGCTGCCGCCGAATGAATTGCCGACAAGCGAAACTTTTTTCAGGTCCAGCGCATCCAGAAAGGCCAGGAAATGTTCGATCCAGAACGGCATCGAATAAGCGCCATCCGCTTTTCTGCCTGAATGGCCGAAGCCTGGGCAATCTACCGCGATGACACGGAATGAGCGGCTTAGCCCGGGTATCACGCCGGCCCAGTTCGCATGGGCGGACACGCCCGGCCCCGAACCGTGCAACAGCACCAGCGGCGGCCCGTCGCCTGCCTCCAGATAGTTGGTGGGAATACCCAGGACATCGACACTACGACCCACTCCGGGGTTCAATTGCTCACTCATGCGCATTCCCTTCTTGAAGGATCAGGTTTCCGATTTTTTACAAGAATAATACGGTAGCGTATGTTTGTAAAGGGACTTGCGAAAAAAATAAATGGCGTCAGTTTCCGCGCGCGCGCAGCGCATCGTAATCATGCTTCAGTGCGGCGACGATATCAGCGACCGGTGCGATTGCATTTACAAGGCCGACGCCCTGTCCGGCCGACCAGACATTTTTCCAGGCCTTTCCTTCGGCGCCGATGTCGCCCGAAAAATCCGGCTTTCTTTTCTCTGCCGAGGCCAGCTTGTCCGGCGTCCATCCGGTTGCCACCAGACTGGCCTTCATCCAGCTGGCGCTGACGCCGGTAATTGCAGCGCTGGTGACAATATCTTCGAGACTGGCCTCGACTACCATCTTGCGGTAGTCATCCGAAACCAGGCTCTCGGCGGCGGCGATGAAGCGCGTACCCATGTAGACCAGATCCGCGCCGAGCACTTCGGCGGCGCGGATGCCGGCGGCGTCGGCGATGCCGCCCGACAGCACCAGCGGACCATTCCAGAATTGACGCACTTCCCGCACGAAGGCGAATGGATTGTAGATGCCGGTGTGCCCGCCCGCGCCGGCGCACAGCAGCACCAGGCCATCGGCGCCGATGGCGATAGACTTCCTGGCCTGCGCTACCGTGGCCACATCCGCGAACACCAGGCCGCCATAGGAATGCACAACTTTCAGCGCCGCCGCGGGATTGCCTAGCGCCGTGATTACCAATCCCGGCTTATGGATGCCAATGATCTTGAGTTCGGCATCCAGGCGGGTGTAACTGGCATGGGCAATGACGTTCATGGCCCAGGGTGCCGGTTCAATTGCATGGCCAGGAGCCTGCAGCGCGCTTGTGATTTCTTCGCACCAGCGTTCCAGGTCGTCGAGCGTTCTCGCATTCGGGGCAGGGAAAGAGCCGACCAGGCCGGCTTTGCAGGCTGCGATGACGAGTGCTGGTCCTGATACCAGAAACATCGGTGCGGCAATCACAGGCAGGGCAAGTTTTTGCAGGAACGGAATGTGTGGTGCGGAGGTTTGGCTTTTCATTGGCGGACGTTAATGTCGGGTTTAAGGGGAAATTGACGTGCCGGGCACGAGTAAACATTCTATACCGTATGTTAGGATTTTTGCTACGCGCCGTTATTCCCGTTTTTTTTCCGTGGTCTTCCTGACGGACGACGTGATATCCGTAAAAACATTTCCATTCGTGGCGCGACCTATGGGCGTATTCGGTACAATCAAACCATCGCTTTCGTGCAGAAGGCATAGTCTTCAATCAGTCAAGCGGCCGGCGGCCGCCTGATTGAACCCCGATTCGACCAACATGAGAGTGCCTGGATGAAAAAACTGATCACGCTGGCTGTTTTACTGACCGCATCGCTGGGCGCCGCCGCCGAAACGATAGGCGACGTCAGCACCACTTTCAAATTGCTGAGCCCGAACGACAAGGTGGTCGTCGACGTGTTCGATGATCCCGCAGTCAATGGCGTTTCCTGCTATTTGTCCCATGCTAAAACCGGTGGCTACAAAGGCGCGCTGGGAATTGCGGAAGACACGTCCGACGCCGCGGTCGCTTGCCGCCAGGTCGGACCGATCTCGTTCAAGGGACAGATTGCGATGCAGGACGAAGTGTTTAACGCCCGCTCATCCTTCCTGTTCAAGCACGTGCGTGTGGTCCGGATGGTCGACAAGAAACGCAATACGCTGGTCTACCTGGTGTATTCGGACAAGCTCGTCGAGGGTAGTCCGAAGAACAGCGTGACGGCGGTACCGGTCCCGGCCAATCAGCCGATACCGTTGAAATGACATAGGCTCACACAAACGGGGCAAGAAGGCGGGATGACAACTCCGGTCTCATACGATCTGCTCATCATCGGCGGCGGCATCAATGGCGCCGGTGTCGCGCGCGATGCGGCCGGACGCGGTTTGTCCGTGGCGCTGTGTGAGCAGGACGATTTTGCCGGCGCGACGTCGTCGGCCAGCACCAAGCTGATTCACGGCGGCCTGCGTTACCTGGAGTATTTCGAATTCCGGCTGGTGGCGGAAGCGCTGGCTGAACGTGAACACCTGCTTGATATCGCGCCGCATATTGCCTGGCCCTTGCGTTTCATCATGCCGCACGCAAAAGGACTGCGAGGATTACGCCCGCGCTGGATGATCCGGCTGGGTTTATGGCTGTACGACCATATCGGCGGCCGCATCAGCCTGCCGCGTTCGCAAGCGGTTACGCTGGACCGCAGCAGCGGCCTGCGGCCGGATATCACACGCGGTTTTGCCTATTCCGATGCGTGGGTGGACGATGCCCGGCTGGTCATCCTCAATCTTCTCAGCGCCCGGCAACACGGCGCCAGCATATTTGCCCGCACCCGGCTGGCCAGCGCCAGCCGCAGCGACGGCGCCTGGCAATGTGTGCTCGAAAACACGCTCACCCAGCAGCGGCAAACCGTCACCGCGCGCGCGATTGTCAACGCGGCCGGTCCGTGGGTCGCCAGCATGGATCGAATGCTCAATCCGCATCCGCCACCGGAGTCGGCGCATGCCGCCGTCAAGCTGGTGCGCGGCAGCCATATCGTGATGCCGCGGCTGTTCGCCGGCGATCATGCGTATATCCTGCAAAACGACGACAAGCGCATCGTCTTCATGATTCCTTACGAAGAGCGATACACGCTGATCGGCACCACCGACGTGCCGCAGTTAGACATGGACCATGGCGTCCGGATCAGCCAGGAGGAAGAAGTCTATCTGCTGCGGGCGGTCAACGTCTATCTGGCCAAACCGATAAGCGCCAGCGATATCGTCTGGCGTTATGCCGGCGTGCGGCCGCTGTTCGATGACGAGTCCGACAATCCGTCGGCGGTGACGCGCGACTACACGCTGGTGCTGCAGGAAACGCAGAATATTCCCTGCGTGTCCATTTATGGCGGAAAAATCACGACCTACCGGCGTCTGGCCGAAGCCGTGCTCGACAAGCTGGCGCCGTGGATGTCCGGACGCGGCGGATCGTGGACAAAAAACGAAGCGCTGCCGGGCGGCGAATTCAGGCGTGCCGACCGCGCCGCTGAAGTCGCGCGCTTGCAGGGGAAATATGCGCAGCTCGATCCGCATTTCCTGGCCCGCCTGTTCGCGCGTCATGGCTTGAATGCATATACGGTGCTGGGCGAAGCGCGCACCACCGAAGCCCTGGGCCGCGATTTCGGCGGAGGCCTGACGCAACGTGAAGTCGATTACCTGGTGCAGAATGAATGGGCACACAGCGCCGACGACATCCTGTGGCGGCGCACCAAATGCGGCCTGCACATGAGCGAGCAGCAAAGAGCCGCATTCGCCGATTTTTTCACAGAGGGCAGGGGCTTTGTTCAGACTGGCGGCTGAACTTTTCGGATGCCCGTCCATGATTTGCAACAGCCTTTCGGTAAACGGCCTTCCCCCACTGCGCGATGCATGGCAAAATTTGCTTGACAGGAATCTGCTGCCGCACG
This sequence comes from Pseudomonadota bacterium, assembly GCA_040387375.1. Taxonomy (GTDB): domain Bacteria; phylum Pseudomonadota; class Gammaproteobacteria; order Burkholderiales; family Burkholderiaceae_D; genus JAZKDW01. The sequence goes on along the minus strand of JAZKDW010000003.1, from coordinate 18,973 downwards.
TGCGCCATTTCAAGGTGAATGGCAAAAACAGATCATCCGATCCTCAACCGCAATTCCCGGAGCTCGCATGAAACCCGTAGCCGGCCCATGATCACGCTGCTTAACCTGCTTGCAGCGCTGGCCCTGCTGGTTTGGGGTACACATATCGTGCGCACCGACATCCTGCGTGTGTACGGTGGGCAGCTGCGCCGCATACTCAGCACCAGCATCACCCGCCGCCGCAATGCGTTTGCGGCCGGGATCGGGGTCACCAGCCTGGTCCAGAGCAGCAATGCCACCGCGGTCATCGTCTGTTCCTTCGTCGCCCAAGGCATGGTCGGCCTGGCGCCGGCGCTGGCAATCATGCTGGGCGCCGATGTCGGCACCGCGCTGATGACTGGCGTGCTCAGCTTCGATCTGTCCTGGATTTCGCCGCTGCTGATTTTTTGCGGCGTGCTGGTGTACAAGGCGCGCCGCCACACCAGTGTTGGCCGGCTCGGGCGCGCGGCGATTGGTCTTGGACTGATATTGCTGGCGCTGGAACTGATCACCTCGGCGACTCGTCCGATGACGGAGTCGGCCGGCATCAAGGTATTGTTTGCGTCGCTGACCGGCGATGTCTTGCTGGACGTGGTGGTCGGCGCGGTGTTTGCGATGCTGACCTATTCCAGCCTGGCGGCGGTGCTGCTGTCGGCGACGCTGGCGACGTCCGGCGTCATCTCGCTGAAGATCGCGCTGTGCATGGTGATCGGCGCCAACCTGGGAAGCGGCCTCATGATGCTGCTCGGCGCCCACGGCCAGAATGCGGCCGGCCGCCGTGTCGCGCTCGGCAGCATGCTGTTCCGCCTGAGCGGCGCGATCGTGATGCTGCCGCTGATTGATTATGTGGAAGTCTGGATCCGCTATCTGAGCAGCGATGTGCGCGTCGCCGTCGTCGTTTTCCACGTGATATACAACACTGCGCGCTGCACCTTGCTGCTGGCGCTGGTCAAGCCGATGGCCACACTGTGTGTGTGGCTGCTGCCAGCGTCGCATAACGATAACGATGCGATTCAAGCGCGGCATCTGGATCCCGCCGCCATCGCTACCCCGACACTGGCGCTGGCCAATGCCGCGCGTGAAGTCCTGCGCATTGGCGATATCATCGAGAACATGCTGAGCAGCCAGCTGCGGGTAATCCGCGACAACGACCTTGCGCGCGCCAACGAGGTGCGCAAGCTCGACGACGATGTCGATAAACTATATACCGAACTGAAGATGTTCCTGGCGCGCGTATCGCGCGAAGAAATGAATGCGGAAGAGGTGCGGCGCTGGACCGACATCATCACGCTGACCATCAATCTTGAACAGGCGGGCGATATCATCGAACGTATCGTCACCGATGTCGAGAGCAAAAAAATCGCCAAGCAGCGCACGTTTTCCAGCGCCGGCATGATCGAGGTCAACGAAATGCATGCGCGGCTGGTGGCCAGCCTGCGGCTGGGCCTGTCCGTGTTCCTGAACAATGACTTGAAAAGCGCACAACGCCTGCTGGCGGAAAAAGAGTCCTTCCGCGACCTGGAGCGCGCATATGCCAAGGCCCATCTGATCCGCCTGGCTGGCGAAACGGAGCAAAGCATTGAAACCAGCTCGCTGCATCTGGACCTGATCAGCGACATGAAACGCCTGCACTCATTGTTCTGCTCGCCGGCTTATTCAGTGCTGGATGCCGCAGGCATGCTGCGCGCGAGCAGGATCAATACCGATCAGCGGCCTTAGCTCGACTTTATCCATTCAGCTTGTGAAACAAAGCGAATCGAAAAAGTTGAGCCTGGAGGATATCGACGACCTTCTCGTGCCAGGGGGTTATGGATTCCCCCTTGCAGGGGGCCCGCCGAGGGGCGCGCACAGGCTTGTAAGCCTGTGCCGTTACGCAGGCGTGAGGCAATGCCTCACGAAACCCCTGCTACACCTTTCGCGAGAATGACGGTAATAATTGGGTCGATCTCCACTCTCACCACCGTCATTCCCGCGAAAGCGGGAATCCAGACTGAGCTTGCTGGGCAGACGCATCTCGGCATTTGTGAATGCGATGGAATGTGTGCTGCTTGCCGAGCCCGGTGAAGAATAAATGGCGAGTACTTGCTCAAGGCCGTGCTGCTTCCGATCACACGATATACGGTCGCATCCCCTCTGCTGCCTTGCAAAAAAAAGCTTGAAGTCACGGCAAATCGGGGACCTCGCATCACGCACTCAGGAATTTTTCCAGCACCTCGGGGTTTTGCAGCAGCTGTTGCGGCGTGTCATGATACTGGATCAATCCTGCGGAAACCACATAGATGCGGTCCGCAACGGTGCTTGCCAGCTTCGCATTCTGTTCGATCAGCAGCACCGTCAGGTCCAGCTTGCGCATTGCCTGCAGCGTCTCGCCAATCTGCTGGATCACGATCGGCGCCAGCCCCAGCGAGGGTTCATCGAAGATGCACAGCTTCGGATCGCCCATCAAACCCACCGCCACCGCCACCATCTGCTGCTGCCCGCCGGACAGCGTGCCGGCGATCTGGCGGCGGCGTTGTTTCAGAATAGGGAACAGGTCGTAGCAGCGCTCCATCAACTCCTTGCGCCGCTGCTGGCTGGTCAGCGAATAACCGCCCATCAGCAGATTTTCCTCCACCGACATTTGCGAAAACAGGCCACGCCCCTCGGGCACCAGCGACAGGCCGCTGCGAATCAGCAGATGCGAGGGCACACCGATGATCGGCTGTCCCAGGAAATGGATGCTGCCCGAAGCCGGTTGCACCAGCCCAGCGATGGCGCGCGCGATCGAACTCTTGCCAGCGCCGTTGGGGCCGATCACGCCGACAATTTCGCCCGGCTTGACGTTGATGCTGATGCGGTCGCAGGCAAGAAAAGGCCCGTAGCGGACTACCAGGTCGTGTACGTCAAGCATGGGTATTTCCGAGGTATTCATTGATCACTCGCTGATTCTGGAGGATTTCGGACGGCGGACCGTCAGCCACTTTTTCGCCGGCGATCAGCACGATGACACGGTCCGCCAGTTCGCGGATGACACGCATGGTGTGCTCGATCACGAAAATGGAACAGCGCGCTTTCAGTTCCTGCAGCAGCTTGATCATTTCAATGACTTCGGTGACGGCCAGGCCGCCCACCGGTTCGTCGAGCATGATCAGCCGCGGCTTGAGCACCAGCCGCATCAGCAGTTCCAGCCGGCGCTGCTCGAACAGCGTCAGGCTGCCGGCCTGCTTGTCCAGGCTGCGGTCAAGGCGCAGCCATTCGGTCACCTCGCGCAGTTCGGCGGCGTCCAGGCCGCGGTGTTCCAGCAGCAGGCGCGCGCTGTCGATGTTCTGGCGGGTGGACAGGGCGGAGAACACGCGCACCGCCTGATAGGTGCGGCATAGCCCGACCGCGGCCAGCTGGTTAGGCGCCATGCCGGAGATGTCGGCGCCGCCGAAGGTCAGCTTGCCGGTGTCGCTGCGCACATGGCCGCTGACAATGTTGACGAACGTCGTTTTGCCCGAGCCGTTGGGGCCGATCATGCCCAGCGTTTCGCCCTCGACCGACGCCGCCATCACATTTTGCAGAGCGGCGACGCCACCGAAGCTTTTTGAGAGTCCTTGCGCTTCCAGAAGTTTCATACCCGTTGCTCCTGCACCTGTGCCGTTTCGGCATCCCGGCCCGGCTTGCGTGATCGGGCTTTCAGATAGGCGCCATAGATCCCGCCCGGCATCAGCAGCGTGACCACGATGATCAGCGTGCCCGACAGTATTTCCTTGTATGCCTGCAGGTCTTGCAGCAGGAACGGTATCGGCGCCAGGATGAGGGTGCCGATGATCGGTCCGATGATCGTGCCCCGGCCGCCAAAGGCGACATACAGCCAGATGTTGAGCGACACCAGCACATCGAAGGCGCGTGGTGAAATGAATCCGACATAGGCGGAATAGAAGCAGCCGCCGATGCCCGCATACAGCGAAACGATGAAAAACGCGATGATCTTCGTGCGCACCACCTTGATGCCGATCGAATCCGCAAGCACGTCGTCCTCGCGAATGGCGACAAATTTCTGGCCGAGATGGGTGCGGGTCAGCCATGCGCAGAACAGGACGCCAAGCACCGCCACGACCGCGACCGCAAAATCGAAGCGGATGCCGGTGAGGGCGGCGCCGCCGAACCAGTCGGGCGGCGTGATCTGGTTGATGCCGGTGTCGCCATTGGTGTATTTGGGGAAGAAGATGAATGCCAGCGTGAGCACCGACTGGATCACCAGCGAGCAGAGCGTGAAATAGAATCCCTTCAGTCGCAGGGACGGCAAGCCCAGCGCCACGCCAGCCACCGCCGCCAGCAGCGATGCCGCCGGCATCGCCACCCAGAACGACCAGCCGGCGGTGCGGGTGAAATACACCATTGCATAACCTGCGATGCCGGCAATTCCGGCAAACATCAGAGGCATCAATCCCACAAATCCGTACATCAGGTTCATGCCTGTCGCCCACAGCAGGCTGATGAAGGTCATGCCGAGCACGAAGGCGAGAAAGCGGTTTCCCTCGACCAGGAAAGGCAGCGCCAGCGCGAGCAGCGTGGCAGCCGCGATGCCGTATTTCGAATGATTAGTCATCGTTTGAACAATCCGTTAGGCCGGAACAGGAGCATGACCAGCATGGCGCCGAGGTAGGAGAAAGTTGCGGCCGTCGGGCTGGCGAAGATGCTGACGATGGCCTGGGTAAATCCGAAGGTCATGCCGACCACCAGCGCGCCAAGCACCGATCCCGGCCCGCCGATGATCATGATAGCGAATGCCGTGATCGACATGGTCCAGGCGACCGTGAGGTCGAAACTGTATGCCAGCGCGAACAGGATTCCACCCAAGAAGATGATGGTCGAACCCAGCACGAACGACAGTTTGTAAATCGCCCGCACGTTGACGCCGCGCAGCGCGGCGGCTTCGCGGTTCTGGAACACGGCCCGCAGCGCGCGGCCATACGGATGGTAGCGCAGCAGCAGGAACAGGAAGGCCAGCACGCCCAGGCTCACCGCCATCACCAGCAGCCGGTTGTTCTGTATCGGCATCGGGCCGATCATGGTGATGCCTTCGATGACCGGCGGCAGTGAAAACTGATCGCTCCACTTGGCGTAAGTCAGTGAGAAGATCCCTGACATGATCTGCGTCATGCCGAGCGTGACGACAAAGTAGGCGACATTGCGGTTCGGCGCATCGTACAGGCGCCGGATCAGCACCAGTTCGAGCGCGATCGCCAGCAGCACGCCCAGCACGATCACCGCCAGCGAGGCCAGCAGGCTGCTCCATCCCAGCGAGGAGGTGAAGGTCCAGGCCACCAGAGCGGCCAGAAGAAAAAATTGGCCGTTGCTGGCATTGGGCAGCCAGACGCAGCCGTAGACGATTGTCACACCGGCGGCGACGAGCGCAAAGATCGCGCCCAGAATCAGGCCGGTCGACAGCGTCGATAACAGGATCAACAGGTTGGCATCGGACATGGAACGCCTTGAAAATTCAGGTTGCGGCGAGTGCCGTCCCGCACGCGGCGGGACGGCACGAGGATTACTTCACCAGGTCGTATACCGGGATGACTTCCGGATCCCACTCGATGTAGAAACGCTGCTTGGACTGGTAGGTGCGCTTGCCGTTGACCGACTGCAGTTCCATGAAATACATGTATTCCTTGCGGGCGCCGTTCTTGTCGAACACGATCGGCACGCCGCTGGTGGTCTCCTTGGTGTTCAGTGCCGACAGCGCGTTACGCAGCTTTTCGCGGTCGTCCGTGCCTGCCGCCTCCAGCGCCTGTTTGAAAATATAAGGCGTCACATAGCAGTAGTTTTCGACATAGGAAGGCGGGCGGCCCGCTGCGGTGTCGAAGCGCGAGATGAAGTCCTTTCCTTCCTTGGTCAGCGTGTCCATGCCGTGGTCGAAGAACGAGCCGTAGATCGATCCTACGCTTTTCGATCCCCAGCCGAACACCTGGGTCGTGATGCCATACGGATGGATGATCTGCGCCGGCTTGATGCCGAGGTCGATCAGCTGGTTGGTCAGCACATTGTCGAAAGCGCCGGCGCCGCTGACGATCACGTAGTCCGGGTTGGCAGCCTTGACTTGCGCCGCCTGCACCGTCGCATCGCTCGATCCCGGCGGGAACAGGATGTCGGACACGATGGTCAGTTTCGACTTCGGCGCCTGGTAGCGGAATCCGGCCATGATGGCACGCATCAGCGCGGCATCCGAATGCATCAGCGCCACTTTTGCGCCCGGCTTGCGCTGCTCGATGAACTTGGCCATCGCATAACCCCAGCCGGCCGCGTCAGGCTCGATGCGGAAGGTGTAGCGGGTGCCAGGCTTGGTCAGCTGCGGGAACGCGGCAACCGGCACCAGGAACGGCAATTTCTGCTGCTCGGCATAACCGTACACCGCCAGCGCGACGTCGGAGCTGGTAGGGCCGCTCAATGCCACCACCTTGTCGTTGATATCGAGATTGCGGGCGGATGCCAGCGCCTGCGACGAGTTGGTCTGGTTGTCCTGGATGATGAATTCCAGCGGCCGCTTGAGCACACCGCCAGCCTTGTTGATTTCGTCGGTGGCCATCTTCAGGCCGGCGACACAACTGGTGCCGAAAAACGCCCACGGCCCGGTCAGTTCGGTCACGAATCCGATCTTGATCGGATTTCCGGTTTGGGCGAAGGCGCCGCTTGAGCACACGGCAAACGTGCCCACCAGAGCCAATTTTGCAGTCCGCGATATGACACGCTTGTTCATTGTTATCTCCTGTATTTTTTATTCACTACGTTGGATAAGGCTGATTTTTCCCGCTTTCTCTACTCCAGCAAGCCCGCTTGTTTCAGGGCCATTCTGATTTTCCCGATCTCTGCTTCAGGCAACTTCATCAGCGGCGGCCGCACTACCGCGCGCGGCAGTTTGCCGAGCAATACGAGCGCCTCTTTCATGCGGTTGTGCATGTCCACCCACGGTTCGGAATAGAACACTTCCGCCGTCGGGAAAATCCGGTCGCTGACCCGCCGCGCCTCCGCCAGGTCATAACGTTCGACGGCGCGGTACAGTTGCGCCTGCAGGTCCGCGATCACCGATCCGCTTCCCGACAGCAGGCCGGCGCAGCCGAGCACCAATGAACTCAGCAGCCAGGCGCTGTGTGTGGTCAGCACATTGACCGGCCGCGCAAGCGATTGCAGCGTGCGCACCTGGCGCTCGTGCAATTGCGGATTGGCCGACCAGTCCTTGATCGCGCGCACCGTCGGCACCTCTTCGATTATTTTCAGCAGGGTCGGCAGCGGATATCCCTGGCCGCCGGCCAGCGGATACTGGAACAGGATCAGCGGCAGGTCGGTTACCTCGGCGATGCGCCTGAAATGCTCGACCGCCATTTCCGGCCGCTGCCCCAGCGTATAGACCGCCGGTGGAAAAACCAGCAGCGCGGCGGCGCCGCCGTCGGCTGCCATGCGGGCAATCCGCTGCGCCTCCAGGCTGCCGTCGGCGTACACGCCGTTGACCACCGGCGTGCGGCCGCCGATTTCATCCATCGTGATCTCGAGCACGCGGCGCTGTTCGTCGAATGTGCATGACGCCACTTCCGACGCATGGGCGTTCGTGGTGATGGCGGTGACGCCGTCCACCGCGGCGACATCGCGCAAGTGCGCCCGGTAACTGTCTTCATCGATGGAGAAATCATCATTGAAGGGCAAGAGGACGGCTGGTATGACACCATGAGGCATGTACATTGTTTCTCCCGGTCGGTTCGCTTGTTATCCGATGGACGGCATCACCTTGAAGGTGCGCCCGCCGATCGGCCACATCTGGCTCAGCTTTTCCACCGCGCTCAGCAGTAGCGGCGCCAGCGCTTCGATTTCCCGCTGCGACATCCGGGAAGTAGGGGCGGCGACGCTGACGACACCTACGCAGGTCCGCTCGCCGCTGGCAAGGTCCACCATGATCGGCGCCGCGATCGCCCGCACGCCGAGTTCGTTTTCCTCGTTGCTGGCCGCATACTTGCGCGTTCGTGCGCGTTTCCAGTCCGCTTCGATGTCCTTGCTTTCCGTTTTTGAATGTGCGGTCAGCCTGGTCAGGCCTTCTCGGGGCAGGATTTCCCATACCTTTTGCAGTGGCATCGTCGACAGCCAGGCCTTGCCCGCGGCGTGGGTGTTGAAGCCGATATCGAGACGATAGTTAGGATCGATATGCAAGCTGCGGCGGGCGCCGGTAAAGGCCAGCACCCATGTCAGCCGGTCGCCCGGCTCGACCACCGCCAGCCGCACCAGTTCGCCGGTGGCGTCCGCCAGTTCGCGCAGCACGCCGTTCGACTGGTCGAGCACGCGTGTCTGCGACAGCTTGCGCAAGCCCAGGTTACTCAATTTGTAGGTCAGCTGATAGGTGCCGGTGTCCTCGTCCCGGTAAACGAAGGCCGCGGTGCGCAGTTCGTCGATCAGCCGCAAAACGATCGCCTTGTTGACGCCGAGGCGGCGTGACAGGTCGGCCAGCGACCAGGGGTTGTCTCCCTCGCTCAGCAATTCAAGCAATTGCAAGCCGCGGCGCAGCGACAGCACACCGCCGGCCAGCTTCTGCGGCTCCTGCGCGTCGCCGTCAGCCGAATGCGGCGCGGCTTTTGAAGAAGACGATCGTGGCATCAGCTGCAGCACCGGTCCACCAGCAGTCCGGCGGCCCGCGCTTCCGCATGCCAGGCATGCGCCTTGCGCGTCAGCATGGTCGGCCGCGACGTCGCCTTGCGCACCGCTTTCAGCACCGGTTCGCCAGGAACGATGGCGGGTTTGGCGCGGCTGGTGTAAGGCTGGTCGACCGGCAGGCCGTGGGCTCGCATATAAGTCCTTAATTCCGCCGATGCGGCCTGGTCCGCGATGCCGGTGGCCGGATCGATGACCGCGCCGTACAGGGTGCGGGCCGACGCGGCGGAGACATAACCATTGCGCACATCCTGTTCGATCTTGTCGAGGCTGCGTTCGGTCGGATTGCCGAAACCGCCGCCGCCACCGGACTTCAGGGTCCAGGTATCGCCTTCCTTCAGCATTTGCGAAAACACCTTGCCGGTCGAGTAGACAACTTCTTCCTTGCCCTTGCGTTGCAGCGCGACTTCATTGCCCATCGCGGACAGGCCGCCGAACAATCCCCACGGCCGGCATTCGACCCGTTCGATCTGTGTGTTGAACATGATGTCGGACATGACCCTGATCACCTGCTCGGTGCCGAGGCCGCCGCGAAAGGTGCCGGCGCCGCCCGAATCGGCGCGCAATGCATAACGCTCGACCAGCAGCGGATATTTTGCTTCCACCTGCTCGGACGGGCCGTTGTGGGTGTCGCCGTCGTTGATCGCGATGGTGGCGCTCATGCCGTCTTCATTATGTTTGGCGCCCCAGCCGCCGCCGATCAGGCCGCCAAGATAGAGGAACAACTTGTTGTCCTGGGGCTGGCGGCCATGCACGGAGGCGATGCACAGGTCGGCATGATGGCCGGCAATCACCTTCGACGGAATTGCCGGCGCCAGCGCGCGGAACACGGTATCGACCACCGTCATCGGGAAGGTCATCCACCAGCGCATCGGCGCAGGCCGCGTCGCGTTGACCACTTTTCCTTCGGGGAGGATCACGGTCAGCGGGCGGAAGCAGCCGTCGTTGATCGGTAATTCGTTAGGCGCCATCAGACACTTGAAGGCAACCTGGGCGCAGGCGATGCCGGCCGACTCGCCTGAGTTGTAGAAACCTTTTACCTGGTCGCTGACACCCGACAGGTCGATCGTCATTTCATCGCCCGCCACAACCACGCGCACCCGGATCGTAATGCGCTTGCCCATGTCGACACCGTCGTCGTCGAGGAAGGATTCGGCGGAATATTCGCCGTCCGGAATCTGGCTCACCAGCGCGCGCGAGCCTGCTTCACCTTGGTCGAAAATGCGTTCGATCGCATCCAGCACCGTGCTCTTGCCGTACTTGCGCAGCATTTCATGGACACGCTTTTCGCCGGTCTTGACGGCCGCGATCTGCGCCCGCAAATCGCCCATCGCACGCTCCGGAATGCGCACGTTCAGTTCGATGATCCGGAACACGTCGTCATTCGGCACACCCTTGCGGTACACCTTGACGATCGGCATCTGCAGGCCTTCGGAAAAAATATCCAGCGTCATGCCGTCCAGGGTGCCGCCGATATCCTGCCAGTGCGCCATGCAGGCGGAAAAACCGACGATTTCGCCTTCGAAGAAAACCGGCACCGCAAACGTCATGTGATTCAGGTGGCTGCCGGTGATATAGGCATCGTTGGTCAGCAGGACGTCGCCTTCCTCCATTTCCGCGTAGCCGAAATGGGCGATCATGCGCTTGACCGTATTGCTCATGCCGCGGATGAACATCGGCAGTCCGATGCCGATCGACACCGTGTTGCCTTCGCGGTCGAAGATGCCGACGGTGAAGTCGAGCGCCTCATAGATGATCATGTTGTAGGCGGTGCGCATCAGGTTGGACTTCATTTCCTCGGTGGTCGCGACCATGCCGTTGCGGATGATCTCGGTGATGACCGCATCCTGCCTGTTTTTATTAGCCATTGTTTGCCACCTCGATGATCAGATTGCCGAATTTGTCCACTTCCAGATGGTCGCCGCTCAGGATCACCGTGGTCGATGCATATTCCTCGATCAGCGCCGGTCCGGCGATGCGGTTGCCGGCGCGCAGGCCGGCCCGCTGATAGACCCGCCCCTGTTGCCAGCCGTCCTCCGCGCTGAAGTACACCGGCCGTATCTCGGGTGCGGCCTCAGGCTCCGGACCGCCGGCGGCGATCTCGGCGATGGTAGGTTTGGGCATGTCGCCCGATACCGAGGTGCGGATGCTGACGATCTCGGCGCGCTCGGCATCGGAACAGTAGCCGTAGCGTTGCAGATGCACGGCATCGAACAGGCGCTTGATTTGCTGCCAGTCGCCGGCGTCGAAAACACTCACCGGAATCTCGACCGAGACCGCGTGCTCCTGCCCGACGTAGCGCATGTCGAGCCCGCGCGTGACACGGATGGCGCCGACGTGGACTGCGGCGCGCCGGATTTCGCCGGTGCCTTCCGCCTCCATGTCCTGGTACAACGCATTCAGGTCCGGGAAGCTGACATCCTCGAGCGGCGTGAAGCGTGTGCGCACGTAATCGCGGCGCAGGTCCGCCACCAGCATGCCGTACGCGGAAAAATGACCGGGCGCGTTGGGAATGATCACGCGCGGCATCTGCAGTTCGCGCGCCACCAGCACCGCATGCAGCGGTCCGGCGCCGCCGAAAGCCACCATCGGAAAATCGCGCGCATCCAGCCCGCGCTCGGTTGTTACGCGCTTGACCACATTTGACATCGTCGATGTCGCAATCCGGATCACCCCCTCGGCTGCCACCTCGGCATCGAGACCCAGGGGGCGGCCGATGCGGTTTTCCATTGCCTGCCGCGCGGCGTCGGCATTGAGCCGCATGTCGCCGCCGAGAAAGCGGCTTTCCGACAAGCGCCCCAGGATCAGGTTGGCGTCGGTGACGGTCGGCTCCTCGCCGCCGAGGCCGTAACACACCGGACCTGGCACCGAACCCGCGCTTTGCGGGCCGACGCGCAGTGAGTCGCCCGCCGCCAGCCGGGCAATGCTGCCGCCGCCGGTGCCGACTTCCTGGATGTCGATCATCGGTATCTGCACCGGCAAACCTTCGGCGTAACCGCCAATCATCGAGTTCGAGGTCATCAGCACATCGCCGCCGAGGATCACGCCGGACTTGGCGGTGGTGCCGCCCATGTCGAATGCGATTGCATCACGGATGCCGATCATGCGGCACAGTTCGCGGGTGCCGATGACACCCGCCGCCGGACCCGATTCCAGCATGCGGATGCATTCCTTGCGCGCGCTGTCCACATCGTAAAGACCGCCCGTGGACTGCACGATCAGGAAGCCGCCGCCGAATTTTTTCTGTTCCAGGTGCTCGACGATCTCGGAAAGATAGGAGCGCACCCGCGGACCGATGTAGGCGTTGGCCGCCACGGTGGACGTGCGTTCGTATTCCCGGTACTCCTGCGACAGTTCGTGCGACGCCGTGATGAACATGGCAGGGAAACGCTGTTCGAAATAACGCTTGGCCTGGCTCTCATGCTCGGCATTGCGGTAGGAATGCATGAACATGATCGCCAGCGCTTCGACACCGTCCCTTTCCAGCTGGTCGCCGATGGCAGCCAGATCCGCCTCTGCGAGCGGCCTGAGCACGGCGCCCGAGACCAGCAATCGCTCGTCGGTTTCGAAGCGCAGTTCGCGCTCGATCAGCGGCCGGTGCTTCTGGAAAAAAAGGTTGTACGCTTCGGGCCGGTTGATGCGGCCGATTTCGTAGATGTCACGGAAACCACGCGTCGTCACCAGCGCGGTGTGCGCGCCGCTGCGTTCGAGCAGGGTATTGATGGCGACCGTCGTGCCGTGCAGGAAAAGATTTGCCTGATCGAAGCTTGCCCCCGATTTTTTTACGCCGTCATTAATACCGTCGATCAGGTGAGTCGGCGTCGTCAGGCATTTGCCCAGACGGATGGCGCCGGACGCTTCGTCAAAGATTGCGATGTCGGTAAAAGTGCCGCCCACGTCCGCGGCAATACGCGATTCTGCCTGTTTTGAAAGCACCAGCCGTCTCCTGTTTATTATTTTTGGAATGACCTGCGGAACTGATTTCTGATTTAGGTAACACTGTTACCTTTTTTTATTCTCGGCTCGTTATTTTCATTTGTCAACACGAAATTCGCGAAGCCTGGCGATCCCGGCCTTTGACGCGGTGCACTAAAATGGCGGCTGCAGTGGCGCCGGCTTTGAGCCTATCATTGCAATATGACCCGTCTGCGGATGTCCTCACACGGTATCGGTTTCATTTAAAAAATTTTGTTCATGAACTCATCCCACACTCCAGAAAATGCGGCACCGGCCATGCCGGACGACGATACCGCCCTCGCGCCGGAACAACATGCCCGGGCAATCGGCGCTGAATTACTGAAGCTCGAAGGCCGTGTCGTTCTTCGCTTTTCAGGCACAGTGGAAGTGGATTCTCTGCGCGTGCCCTATGACCTGGTGCCGCCCCAGGGTGTGCTGGCCAAGCCGAGCAAGTGGCGGAAAATGACGGTGGAAGACCAGATGAAGCTGATCACCGAGCGCGCCGATCCCGAAGCGATGGAGATGGTGCGGCGTTTGGTCGGGCGTTTTGCCGCCGACATCAACACCCGTGCCAGTGACGCCGGGCTCGATGCCATGCTGTTCCTGAATGCGCTGGCGGGACACGACACCTCGGACCCGGTCGATCAGGTGTTCGACCGCATCGGGCAGCGCCTGACGCATGCGATCGAACGCCAGCAGGAAGAGCGGCACGCCGCGCGCACCAAGGAAAGCATCAACCTGGCGGAATATCCTGCGACATTCGAGATGGCGAGCCGCCTGCCGCGCCGCTTCATCGCGTTGCTGGGACCGACCAACAGCGGCAAGACTCATCGGGCAATGGATGCGCTGGCGGCGGCGAAGACCGGCGTTTACCTGGCGCCGCTGCGCTTGCTGGCGCTGGAAAATTATGAGCGCCTGCTCGCCGCCAGACCGGGGGGTAAGGAGATCAAGGTCAGCCTGGTGACCGGTGAAGAGCGGCGCCTGACGGAAGGCGCGACCCATGTCGCCAGCACCGTCGAAATGCTCGACACCCGCACCAGGGTCGATGTCGCCGTGATCGACGAGATCCAGATGCTGGGCGATCGCGACCGCGGCGCGGCGTGGACCGCCGCGGTATGCGGCGCGCCTGCTGCCGTGGTGTACCTGGTCGGTGCGCTGGAAGCGCGGCGTGCGATCGAGGCGCTGGCCGACCGCCTGGATATACCGCTCGAAATCCATGTCCTCAGGCGCAAGGCGCCGCTGGCCATGGAGGCCGGGCCGGTGCGCAAGCTGCGCAACCTGCGGCGAGGTGATGCGGTGATTGCGTTTTCAAGGCGCGAGGTATTGATGTGGCGCGACATGATCACCGAGGGCGGCTTGTCGGTGGCGACGGTGTACGGCAACCTGTCGCCGGAGGTGCGCCGCGCGCAGGCGGCGCGTTTCCGTGACGGCTCGGCCGATATCGTGGTCGGCACCGACGCGATTGCCATGGGCCTCAACCTGCCGATCGAGCGCGTCGTGATGACCACGGCAATCAAGTACAACGGTTACGAAGAGGAAGAGATTTCGGCGGCGCTGGCAAAGCAGATTGCCGGCCGCGCCGGCCGTTATGGCGTGCATGAAGAAGGTTTTGTCGCCGGCTACGATGACGAGACCCACCAGGTGGTGCGGTCGCTGCTGAACGAACACATTCCGCCGGTCGCCGCCGCCGGCTTTTCGGTCGCACCTTCGCTGGAACATCTGCACCGGATCGCGGCGGTCACCGGCGAACAGTCGCTGAGCAAACTGTTCAAGCGTTTTGTGCATAACATTGATGTGCCGGACGGTTTCTTTTTTCCGCGCATTACCGAAGAGCAGACCGAGCGCGCCTTGTGGCTGGACACCTTGCCGCTGTCGGTGGCGGACAAGTTCACGCTGTCGCTGGTGCCGATATCGTCGCGCGTGCCGGCGCTGCATCTGGCGTGGCAGGACTGGGCCCGCGCGCTGTCCAAGGGCAAGGTCAGCGCGCTGCACCCTGACCCGTCGGGTTCGACGCGCCAGAATCTGCAGGAGGTGGAAGACCTGTGCCGCCTGTATTCCGCGTATGCATGGCTCAGCTACCGCAGTCCGGAATTTTTCCCCAGCGGCGAGCTGGCGCAGTCGCTGGCGCGTGATGCCTCCGACCGTGTCGACATGCTGCTCCAGGCGCACAATGCGGCATTGCGCGGGCGGCACGGTGCGAAAGGCGCACCCGGATCGGGCAAGCGTAAAACGCGTTGAAGCGCGACGCTAGCGCTGTGTTGTCGCCAGCTTCAGCGCCAGGGCCACAAACACGGTGCCGGCAACCCGGTTGAGGAGCAGTTCGGCTTTTGCGGATTTATTCAGCCGCTGGCCGAGCGTGCCGGCAAGCAGGGCGATGCCGCCAAATACCAGCAGCGTCGCGATGATGAACAAGGCGCCGAGCAGCATGATCTGCACGGTTACTGACCCGCGTGCCGGATCGGCGAACTGCGGCAGGAACGCCAGGAAAAAAATCGATACCTTCGGATTGGTGATGTTCATGATGATGCCGCGCCGGTACAGTTGCCACGCGCCGAGGCTGCTTTTCTGCGTCATCCGGATGCCGGTTGCGGAGGCACGGAAAGCCTGCCATGCAAGATACAGCAGGTAGGCCGCGCCGGCGAACTTGAGCGCATTGAATGCCATGGCGGAGGCCTGGAAAATTGCCGCCACGCCAAGCGACACCGCCAGCGTATGAACCAGCAGGCCGGTGCACAGGCCGAGCGTGACGATGATGCCGGCCAGCCGTCCGCGCAGCGCCGATTGCGTCAGCACGAAAATATTATCGGGGCCCGGCGTCAAACCGAGGACTATCGATACGCCGAAAAAACTCAGCAGGGTCGGGATTGAAATCATCGTCTGATTCTAGAGCGGTTTGCGAATCAGCGTACGGCGCTGCGTGCCGCTTTGGGGCGCATGGCGGCGTTGCTCGTCGCTTGTGTGGCTCGCCACACGGCGCTCCTCGCGCCTTGCCCTGCACCCCAAATCGACCCGCATCATCCGCACACTGACTCGCAAACCTCTTTAGTGATGGCCTGTGCTGGATACTACTGCACTGCCGACGAGAGCACATACAGGCTTTTTACCTCACGAACGTAACGGCGTGTTTCGCTGAAAGGCGGCACGCCATTGTATTTGCGCACATTGCCCGGGCCTGAATTGTACGCGGCCAGCACCTTGTCAACCGTGTCGTGACTGCGCATAAGGTATTTCAGATATGCGGCGCCGGTGTTGATATTGGTTTGCGGATCGTACAGTTTCTGACTGTTTTCAACACCCATGTACTTGCCTGTGCCCGGCATTATCTGCATCAGGCCGCGCGCCTGTTGCCGGGATGTGGCGGCCGGGTTGTAAGAAGACTCCTTCTGGATCACGGCATGGATCAGGCTGGCCGGGACGCCATGCAGATTCGACGCCG
The DNA here is from genome assembly GCA_040387375.1 of Pseudomonadota bacterium. Classification (GTDB taxonomy): domain Bacteria; phylum Pseudomonadota; class Gammaproteobacteria; order Burkholderiales; family Burkholderiaceae_D; genus JAZKDW01. Next base: position 2,907 of record JAZKDW010000003.1, on the reverse strand, counting down.
TTACCACCATCTGGTGATATGGCTTGTCTTCGCATGAGCGGCAGCCGGCGTTGGTCATCATTTCCTGTATCGAGAGGCTGTAATCGATCGGCGGCAAGCCGATGCCATTGCGCTTTTGCCAGCCGCCGGATGTCCTGGCCAATCCATGACGTGTGCGGCCCGGCTGCCAGGTGCCCCATTCGGCCGCGATCTGGCTTGCGGTCATTGGCCGCATGCTTTCCGGTTGATCGATAGCGACCGCAACCCGCGCGGCGCGTGTGCTGTCGGCGTAGGCGCGCGCAGCCGCGGCAAGCGATCGCCTGGATGCCTCGTCATCAATCGCGCCGGGCGGCAAAAGCTGCGGAGTGGAACAGGCGCCGAGAAATACGACGGCGGCCGCGCCGCTCAAGCGTATTGCGGCCATCATTCCCGGATGGTTATCGTTGTTGCGCATTATTTGTCCCTTTCCGGATGCACTGCGTGACGCGTAATGACGCGGCAATCCAATCTCTGAAGAGATCATCCGAGGGGAACATCAGGAGGGACGGTGCGCTTCCGGCGCTGGACATCAAGGCTGCGGACAGGTTATGGCAATCCGGAAGAATGGATTCTTCCGTTGTCATTTACTTTCGGCGGCCCTGCTGTCATAGGCATCATGCCCGTAGACCAGAAGCTTTGCGTCCCCGCCTTTCAACGGGTTTGCCAGTGTCGAGTGTGTTGTTGCGGGATGAAGAATAGCCGGTTTGTTTTGAAATTGAAATTGGAAAGTTGGTTATTTCCGGTCATTGCAAACCTGATAATTCAAACCATTATCTTCTTGTTATCTGATCGCCTAATTCGTTCATCCGCTAACCACGGTCCGGCAAAAAGTCGGTCTTTTCTGAGCAAAAAAACCACAGTCGAATCGGATATCGGCAAACCTGCACAAGTCTCTGGAGGATGTTGAAAGCGGCCGGATTACTATATTACGTCCTTGCTCGGAATAAATTGTAAGCGGGTACCGGATCTCACCGACACACCGATTGGCTCTCATCACAATAAAATGGCGATAACGAGACGTACCGGTTTATTTGTCCTGACCGTCATCGGTCTGCTCTCGATTACTTCGGCCGCTTATCTCATTGCCGGCCAGATGACACAAAGCGACCTGCGGGCAAGTGGCCAGCGCCAGTTGCAGATCATTGCGCCGGAATTCGAGTCGGTGCTGGAAAAATACGAGATGCTTCCCTTCGTGCTCGCCTTCCAGCCTGAGGTCTTCGCCGCCCTGACACAGCCAGACAATCAAGCCGTCATCAGCGGTCTCAACAACACGCTCAGAGCGATTCAGCAGCAGGCTAAAGTGGCAGCCATCCATGTGATGGACCGCAACGGCAAGACACTCGCCGCGCACGACGGTGAGCAGGCGCCGGATCCTGATGCCGGTTCCAGGCCCGCCTTCCGCGATGCCATGGCTGGCAAGACCGGCAGGTTTTATGCGACCGGCGGCGAGCCCGGTTATTTCGTCTCGCAGCCGGTGTACCGCAATGGGGCGCCGCAAGGGCCGGGTATGCCGATCGGCGTGGTCACGGTAAAGATCAGCCTGGCTGAATTCGAACGGACCTGGAGCAGCAGTGAAGACCCGATCGCGCTCATCGACCAGCACGGTGTCATCTTCCTCAGCAGCCGGAGTGACTGGCGATACCGCAGCCATCTGCCGCTGGAGCCGGCGGTCCGGGACAAGCTGACGGCAACGCGGCAGTATGGCGGGCGAGAGATTGTGCCCCTAGCCGGCATCGGCGCGCCTGTATCCCAGGCAGTCAACCGCCTGGGCTGGCAACTGCTTTTGTATCCATCCGAGGCGACGGTCAGGCGTAATGAATGGCTGGCCGCGGCTGGCGCGGCACTGCTGCTTGCCATCATCGGGTGCGGCCTGTGGGCCGTGAATCAGCGCAAGCGCTGGCAGGACGAGCGGCTGGTATCGCGCAAGGCGCTGCTGCAGGCAGCCGCCGAATTCGACAGGAATATTGCGCAGAGAACGCAAGCGCTTTTCCTGGCCAATCAAAATCTTGAAGCGAAACTCGTCAAACTGAAAAACACGGAACAGGGTTTGCTTGCCGAGCAAAACAAGCTGGTACAGGCTGGCAAGCTGTCCATGCTTGGCCAGTTGGCCACAGGCGTCGTCCACGAACTCACTCAGCCGCTCGCGACCATCCACGACATGGCTGACAATGGCGACACCTTGCTGTCGCGCCGGGAGATCAACAAAGCGAAGGAAAATCTGGCGCATATCAGCGCAGCGGCCGCGCGCATGAGCACCGTCATTGCGCAATTAAAAGGCTTCGAGCGCAGGGGCGATCACACGCTGGCCAGGGTCGATCTGGCTGAAGTGCTCCAGCGCTCGGCGCTGCTGCTGGAAAATGATTTTTTACGCCAGGGAGTGCAACTCGAGATAAAAATTCTTGAGCCGGCAGAGATAGCCGGGGATGCGGTCAGGATCGAGCAGGTCGTGATCAACCTGCTGCGCAATGCGCTCGAGGCGGCCGATGCCAGTCCGGCGAAGAAAGTCACGGCGACGCTGGAACGCGCGGCAGGCGATGTGCTGCTGCGGGTGCGTGACTCCGGTATCGGGATGCCGCGCCAGGTAGCCGAGCACCTGTTCGAGCCATTCTTTACCACCAAACCCGCGCGCCGGGGCCTGGGTCTAGGTCTAGCCATATCTTCCGCGATCGTGCTGGCGATGAATGGCCAGTTGACAGCAAAAAATCATGTCAACGGCGGCGCGGAATTTGTGCTGCGCCTGCCTCTGCCCCTATAGTCAGTAAACGGAGGGTGGAGTAATCGTAGGGTGGAAAAGCGCAGCGCCTTCCACCGTTGTTCGATCACGAGCGGCAATCGCGAATGCTGCATGGTGGAAGGCGCTGCGCTTTTCCACCCAGGGCTGTCAACATG
>JAZKDW010000002.1:0-25073 GCA_040387375.1 Pseudomonadota bacterium | reverse complement strand
TCATTCCCGCGCAGGGTGTAGCAGGGGTTTCGTGAGGCATTGCCTCACGCCTGCGTAACGGCACAGGCTTGCAAGCCTGTGCGCGCGCTGCAAGCGGGAATCCATAACCCGCTGGCACGGGGATAACGCCTCGATCACAAACTGGCCTGCTTTAGCTACCCTTCTCAAACACCAGTTCCCCACCCCGTGCATCGATCACGATCACATCCTTCGGACCAAAGCGGCCCTCAAGCAGGGATTTCGATAACGGATTTTCGATCTGCTGCTGGATCGCCCGCTTCAACGGCCGTGCTCCATACACCGGATCGAAACCGGCTTCCGCGATCTTATGCAACGCCGCTTCCGTCACCTTCAGCCCCATTTCCATCCGGGCCAGACGCTCTTCCAGCACACGCAGCTGGATCTTCGCGATGGCGCCGATGTTTTTCTCATCGAGCGCATGGAAGACCACGATCTCATCGATCCGGTTGATGAACTCCGGCCTGAAATGCGAGCGCACTTCCGCCATCACTGACATCTTGACCAAAGCTGGGTCGCTGCCTTCCATCGCCTGGATCTTGTGCGAGCCCAGATTCGATGTCATGACGATCACGGTATTCTTGAAGTCCACGGTGCGGCCCTGGCCATCGGTCATGCGGCCATCGTCGAGCACCTGCAGCAGCACATTAAATACGTCCGGATGCGCCTTCTCGATTTCATCCAGCAGGATCACGCTGTAGGGCTTGCGCCGTACCAGTTCGGTCAGGTAACCGCCTTCCTCGTAGCCGACATAACCGGGCGGCGCGCCGATCAGCCGCGCAACTGAATGTTTCTCCATGAATTCGCTCATGTCGACACGGATCATCGATTCTTCGGTATCGAACAGGAATGCCGCCAGCGCCTTGCATAACTCGGTCTTGCCAACCCCGGTAGGACCAAGGAACATGAACGAGCCGTATGGGCGGCCAGGGTCTCCCAAACCGGCGCGCGAGCGGCGGATCGCATCCGACACCGCGACAATCGCTTCATGCTGCCCGATCACGCGCTTGTGCAATTCTTCTTCCATGTGGATCAGCTTGTCACGCTCGCCCTGCAACATCTTGGAAACCGGAATCCCGGTCGCGCGCGACACCACTTCGGCGATCTCCTCGGCGCCGACCTGGGTACGCACCAGTTTCGGCTTGCCGGCCTGCGCCTCGCCGCTGACGGCGTGCTTCAGCTGTGCTTCGAGTTCGGGCAGGATGCCGTACTGGAGTTCGGATACTTTTCCCCAGTCGCTGCGGCGCTTGGCTTCTTCCATCTCGAGACGCACTCGCTCGATTTCTTCCTTGATGTGCTGGCTGCCTTGCACTGCCGCTTTTTCGGCTTTCCAGATTTCCTCGAGGTCGCCATACTCGCGCTCCAGCTTCTTGATCTCGTCTTCGATCAACACCATGCGCTTTTGCGATGCTTCGTCTTTTTCCTTCCTCACGGCTTCGCGCTCGATTTTCAGCTGGATCAGCCGGCGCTCGAGCTTGTCCATCACTTCCGGCTTGGAGTCGATTTCAATTTTTATCTTGGCCGCAGCCTCATCGATCAGGTCGATCGCCTTATCGGGCAGGAAACGATCGGTGATATAGCGGTGCGACAGTTCCGCCGCGGCGACGATCGCCGGATCGGTAATGTCGACGCCATGATGCACTTCGTACTTTTCCTGCAGGCCGCGCAGAATGGCAACCGTCGCTTCCACGCTCGGTTCATCAACCAGGACTTTCTGGAAACGACGCTCGAGCGCCGCATCCTTTTCTATGTATTTGCGGTATTCATTGAGCGTGGTGGCGCCGATGCAATGCAGTTCGCCGCGCGCCAGTGCCGGCTTGAGCATGTTGCCGGCATCCATCGCGCCTTCGGCCTTGCCGGCGCCTACCATCGTATGCATTTCATCAATGAAAACGATGGTCTGACCCTGATCCTGCGACAGTTCGTTCAATACGGCTTTCAGGCGCTCTTCAAATTCACCGCGAAATTTCGCGCCCGCCACCAGCGCGGCCATATCGAGTGCGAGCAAGCGTTTTCCCTTCAGGCTTTCGGGCACCTCGCCATTGATGATCCGTTGCGCCAGGCCTTCCACGATCGCGGTCTTGCCGACGCCGGGTTCGCCGATCAGCACCGGATTATTCTTGGTGCGGCGTTGCAGAATCTGGATCGTGCGGCGAATCTCATCGTCACGCCCGATCACCGGGTCGAGCTTGCCCAGGCGTGCGCGCTCGGTCAGGTCGAGCGTGTATTTTTTCAGCGCCTCACGCTGCCCTTCCGATTCCTGGGAGTCGACATTGGCGCCGCCGCGCACCGCCTTGATCGCCGCTTCCAGCGCCGAGCGTGTGAGGCCATTTTCACGCGCAAGCTTGCCGGCTTCCGACTTGTCTTCGGTCAAGGCGAGCAAGACCATTTCGCTGGCGATGAATTTATCGCCGAACTTCTGCGCTTCCTTGTCAGCCAGGTTCAGCAAGGACAGCAATTCGCGGCCGATCTGAACTTCACCGCCAGTGCCGGTCACTTTCGGCAGGCGATCCAGACCGCTCTTCAGCGCGTTGGAAAGACCGTTGATATTAACGCCCGCGCGCTGCAGCAGCGAACGGGTACTGCCATCTTCCTGGCTCAACAAGGCGAGCAGCAGGTGTAGCGGCTCTATGTATTGGTTATCGTTGCCCACCGCGATGCTTTGAGCTTCGGCAAGGGCTTCCTGTAATTTGGTGGTGAGTTTATCGAGACGCATTGTTTATTCTCCAATGGAATTCATTTGAGTACACAATGGGGATTGTTGAGCATATTTCAAGGAAAGCGGCGCCTCAAGGGTGGACGCCGGCGGCAAGATTACGACAGCGCGCGGAAGCTGGCAAACCCGGCGATGCAAAACGCAATCGATCCGATCAGATGCAAGACGGTGTGGCCGAGCGCCCACGCATACTCACCTCGCTGCAGCAGCAGCATGGACTCGGCGGAGAAGGTGGAGAAGGTGGTCAAGCCACCGAGGAAGCCGGTGATGGCAAACAGGCGCCATTCCACTGGCAAGCCCGGATATTGATCAAAAAAGGCGAGCGCGACGCCGATCAGGTAACCGCCGCCCAGATTTGCCACCAGCGTACCCAGCGGCAGTTGGGGTTGGAATGCATTCATCCACACCCCCAGTCCCCAGCGTATCCAGGCCCCTGCCGCCGCACCCAGCCCCACCGCGAGCCAGGTCATTACTGGTCCCACTTGCGCAGTGCCTGCTCATCCAGGTCCCGTGCATCGACCCATCGCGCGCCTTGCGGCGTCTGCTCTTTTTTCCAGAACGGCGCCTGGGTCTTCAAGTAGTCGATGATGAATTCACAAGCGGCAAACGCGACACCCCGATGGGCGGAGGTCACCGCGACCAGCACGATCTGGTCGAGCGGCAGCAGGGGGCCAACACGGTGGATCACCAGCGCGTCGAAAATGGGCCAGCGCTCCCTGGCCTGCAACACGATCGCTTCCAGCGCTTTTTCGGTCATGCCCGGATAATGTTCGAGTTCCATTTGGGCGATGCTGGCGCCCTCGTTCATGTCGCGCACCGTGCCGAGGAAACTGACGACCGCACCGACGCGCGGATCGGCTGCGCGCAGTTTTGCGAGCTCGGTGGAAAAATCGAAGTCTTCGGTCTGGACACGAACAGGCATGGCAATCAACTCCGTGTAAACATCACGCTCTCCGGGCGCAAGCCCGGCGCATCATCCACCCGTTACAGGGGGAAAAAAAGCAACTTCACAAGCATCCGTGATCCGCGTCGCAGCGCCCGTCATTTCCTGGTTATACGCCATGCGCAGCGCCCGCCCCTCCCCCAGCGCCACGGCCCAGTTACCGCCGCGCTGGACCAGGAAATGGCGCACGTCGCCGATCGTTTGCACATGATCCGGCAAAACAAGCGCTTCCTGCGACGTGCCAAGCGCCTCTCGAATGCTGGCGAAAAAACGAAGTTGAATATTCATTTCAAAGGTAGAGCAATTCGTTGAAAGGGATAAACCGGACCAGGTCGCCTGGCACAATCGTTTGTCCTGGCGGATTGTCGATCAGGCCATCGCCCCATACGGTGGACGTCAGCACGGCTGAACTCTGATTCGGGTACAGATCAAGTCCGCCATCGCCATTCATTTTGGCACGCAGGAACTCATTGCGCTTGTCGGCCTTGGGCCAGGAGAAATCGGCGCGCATTGTGCAGGCTTTCGGCGCCACATCGGCCACACCCTGCACGCGCAGGATGAAGGGCCGCACGAAGAGCAGGAAAGTCACGAAGCTGGACACTGGATTGCCCGGCAAGCCGAGGAAAAATGCGGGGCGCTCATGGCCTGCGCGGCCCACTTCGCCAAACGCCAGCGGCTTGCCGGGCTTGACCGCGATCTGCCACATGTTCAGCCGCCCCTCGGCCTCGACCGCGGGCCTGATATGGTCTTCCTCCCCGACCGAAACGCCGCCGGAAGTAATGATGAGATCATGCTCCTGTGCCGCCAGGCGCAAGGTGTCGCGCGTCGCTGCCAGGGTGTCCGGGACAATGCCGTAGTCGGTGACCTCGCAGCCGAGATTTTGCAGCAGACCGTGCAAGGTGAAGCGGTTGGAATTGTAGATCGCCCCGGGTTTCAGGGGCTCGCCGGGCATCGCCAGTTCGTCGCCGGTGAAAAACACCGCGATGCGCAGCTTGCGCACCACTGGCAGGCTGGCGAGACCGACGGAAGCCGCCAGGCCTAGCTCCTGCCCGCGCAGGCGCGTTCCCGCGCGCAGGATCACGCTGCCGGCCTCGATATCCTCGCCTGTCAGGCGTATCCATTCGCCTGGCTGGGGCGCATGGCGGATGGTGACGTAATCGCCATCGGCCTGTTTTTCCAGTTCGCACAGCTCCTGCATGACCACCGCATCGGCGCCGGCAGGGATCATCGCACCGGTAAAGATGCGTGCCGCCGTGCCGGGCTGCAGTGGCTGGCCGACGTGGCCGGCAGGAATGCGTTGCGTGATTTTCAGTGTCGCCGCAGCGCTGGCGCAATCGGCTGCCCGCACCGCGTAGCCGTCCATCTGCGTATTGTCCATCGGCGGCACGTTGAGTTGCGATGTCTGCGCGGCGGCGAGCACACGCCCGTTAGCCGCCAGCGTGGAAATGGTTTCCGTGTCCGCGACCGGGCTGGCCGCAGCGAGCAGGAATTCGAGCGCCTGCTGGACGCTTAACATTGGCTTGTTCTGGTTCATCGCGCCGCTTGTCCCCGCATGTCTTCGATTTTTATAGTCCGGTGTGCCCGGAGATGAATTTCTTGACCTGCTCGACATCCGCCGCCATCACCTCGAAGCGCTGCGGCAATTGTTCGATATTATCAAACCCCGCAGGGCGGTCGGCATCGCGCCCCAGCGCTTCCTGGATCGTTTCATTGAATTTTGCCGGCAGCGCCGTTTCCAGCACGATCATCGGCACGCCGGGCGTCAGGTGCTCACGCGCCACTTTCACGCCATCCGCCGTATGTGTATCAATCGTCACGCCATGACTGGACTGCACATCGCGGATCGTGTCCAGCCGGTCCTGGTGAGTTGATTTCCCCGACAGGAAACCGAATCGCGCCACCTTGCCGAATTCATCCCCATCGCTGCCCGGCTTGCCGGACAAGTCGAACCCGCCCTCGGTGTCCACCTTCCGGAACAAGGTCCGTACCCGATCGCCGTCGCCATCCAGCAGATCATGGATGAAACGCTCGAAATTCGATGCCTTGCTGATGTCCATGCTGGGACTGGTGGTGTGATAGGTTTCCGCCGGTTTGCGCACCCGATACACGCCGGTGCGGAAAAATTCGTCCAGCACATCGTTTTCATTGGTCGCGGCAACCAGTTTATCGATCGGCAAGCCCATCATGCGCGCAATATGACCGGCGCAGATATTGCCGAAATTGCCTGACGGGACAGTGAACGAGACTTTTTGATCGTTCGCGGTGGTCGCACTCAGGTAGCCGCGGAAGTAATACACCACCTGCGCCACCACGCGCGCCCAGTTGATCGAATTGACCGTGCCGATTTTCTGGCGTGTCTTGTATTCAAGGTCGTTCGACACCGCCTTCACCATGTCCTGGCAGTCATCGAACACACCTTCGATTGCGATATTAAAAATGTTCGGGTCCTGCAGGCTGAACATCTGCGCGGTCTGGAACGCGCTCATTTTCTTGTGCGGCGACAGCATGAAAACACGGATGCCCTTCTTGCCACGCATCGCATATTCGGCTGCGCTGCCGGTATCGCCGGACGTCGCGCCAAAAATATTCAGTTCGGCATGCTGCTTCGCGAGCGTGTATTCAAACAGGTTGCCCAGCAGTTGCATCGCCATGTCCTTGAACGCCAGCGTCGGCCCGTTCGACAATGCCTGCAACAGCAGCGTGGTCCCGCCCTGCTCTTCCAGCACGCGCAGCGGCGTGATGCGGGCGGCATCCTCGCCCTCCCGCACATTGCAATACACGTCAGCAGTGTAAGTCTTGTGCGTGAGCGCTTTCAGGTCGGCATCCGGAATGTCGGTGGCGAATTTCTTCAGCACTTGCAGCGCCAGATCGGCGTATGACAAGCTGCGCCATGCCGTCAGTTCCGCATCGCTGACCTGCGGATATTCCGCCGGCAGATACAGGCCGCCATCGGGGGCGAGACCGGCCAGCAGGATTTCGGAGAAGGATTGGGCCGCAGCGTGGCCGCGTGTTGAAATGTAGTGCATGGAATTGACGGGACCCGGTGAATAACGTAAGCAGCATTATAAAGCCGCGTCAGGAGGACGGGGGCCGCCCGCCTGACACGATCAGTTCAGCTCAGCTCTTCCATGCGGATCCTCGTCACGGGGCCAACCACCGTGGACAATGCTTCGATCCTGGTAATCGCCGCATCGACGTTTTTCTCCTGCGTCTGGTGGGTCAGCATGATGATGTCGGTTTGCGATTCACCTTCGTCCGGCTCTTTTTGCAGCATGGCGTCGATCGAGATCGTCGCGTCGGCCAGGATGCTGGTCACGCTCGCCAGCACGCCAAGCTTGTCCGCCACGCGGATGCGCAGGTAATAGCTGGTGGTGATGTCGGACATCGGCAGGATCGGCGTGTCGGCCATCGCGTTCGGCTGGAAGGCCAGGTGCGGCACACGGTGTTCCGGATCGGCGGTTGCCAGGCGGGTGATGTCCACCAGGTCGGCAATCACGGCGGACGCGGTCGGCTCAGCCCCTGCGCCTTTGCCGTAGTAGAGCGTGGCGCCGACGGCGTCACCCTGCACCAGCACTGCATTCATCGCACCTTCGACATTGGCGATCAGGCGTTTCGCCGGCACCAGAGTCGGATGCACGCGCAACTCGATGCCGTGCGGCGTACGCTTGATGATGCCCAGCAGCTTGATGCGGTAACCCAGCTGTTCGGCATAACGGATGTCTGTCGCCTGCAGCTTGGTGATGCCTTCGACGTGCGCCTTGCCGAACTGCATCGGGATGCCGAACGCGATCGCCGCCAGGATCGTGGCCTTGTGCGCCGCATCCACACCTTCGATATCGAAAGTGGGGTCGGCTTCGGCGTAGCCAAGGCGCTGCGCTTCTTGCAGTACCGTGGCGAAATCGAGGCCCTTGTCGCGCATCTCGGACAGGATGAAATTGGTGGTGCCGTTGATGATGCCGGCGATCCACTGGATGCGATTGGCGCTCAGGCCTTCGCGCAATGCCTTGACGATCGGAATGCCGCCGGCGACCGCCGCTTCAAAGGCGACCATCACGCCCTTGTCTTGCGCCGCCTTGAAAATTTCATTGCCGTGGATGGCCAGCAGCGCCTTGTTGGCGGTGACGACGTGCTTGCCGTTGGCAATCGCCTTCATCACCAGGTCTTTCGCAATGCCATAACCGCCGATCAGTTCGATCACGATATCGATGTCGGGGTTGTTGACGATCAGGTTGGCATCATTCACCACTTCACATTCGCCGTTGGTCAATTCCGTGGCGCGCGCGGTATCCAGGTCGGCAACCATGGCGATTTCAATGCCGCGGCCGGCGCGGCGTGTAATCTCCTCCTGGTTGCGCTTGAGGACGTTGAATGTGCCGGCACCGACGGTGCCGATGCCTAGTAAGCCTACTTTGATGGGTTTCATAATGTCAGGAAGAGTAAATGCTGCCGGATTCCGGCATGGCGCCGGAATAAATTGTTTCAAAGGTAAGCTCAGTCAAACATCAAGCCGTGCCGTGCCTCCTGCGATAACCCTCAAGGAAACGCGCAATGCGCCCCATGGCATCGGTCAGGTCATCCGTATTGGGCAGGAACACAACACGGAAATGATCGGTGGTCGGACAATTGAAACCGGTGCCTTGCACGATCAGCACCCGTTCCTCGGCCAGCAACTCGTAGGCGAATTGCTGGTCATCCTCGATCGGGTACATCGCAGGATCGAGTTTCGGAAACATGTACAGCGCGGCTTTTGGCTTGACGCAGGTGACGCCTGGTATATCGGTCAGCAACTTGTATGCCAGATCACGCTGCCGTGTCAGGCGGCCGCCGGGACCGACCAGATCGTTGATGCTCTGATAACCGCCCAGCGCCGTCTGGATCGCATATTGGCCGGGTGCATTGGCGCAGAGCCGCATCGAGGTCAGCATGTTGAGGCCCTCGATGTAATCCTTCGCATGTTTCTTTTCGCCGGAGACGACCATCCATCCGGCGCGGTAACCGCAAGAGCGATAGTTCTTGGACAAGCCGTTGAAGGTGATGAACAGCACGTCGTCCGCCAGCGACGCCAGCGAGGTATGCGCGGCGGCGTCGTACAGCACCTTGTCGTAAATCTCGTCAGCCAGGACGATCAGTTGATGCTGGCGCGCGACCTCGACGATTTCTTTCAACAATTCGACCGAATACAGGGCGCCGGTCGGATTATTCGGATTGATGACAACAATGGCCTTGGTGTTGGAATTGATTTTTTTCCGGATGTCGTCGATATCCGGCATCCATCCGGACTGCTCGTCGCATGCATAATGCACCGGCGTGCCCCCGGACAGGCTGACCGAGGCGGTCCACAGCGGGTAGTCGGGCGCCGGCACCAGCACTTCGTCACCGGTATTGAGCAGCGCGTTCATGCTCATGACGATCAGTTCCGATGCGCCGTTGCCGAGGTAGACATCATCGATGCTCACACCGCTGATCTTCTTTTCCTGCGTGTAGTGCATGATGGCCTTGCGCGGCGCGAACAGCCCTTTGGAATCGGTGTAACCAGACGCATTGGACATGTTGCGGATCATGTCCTGAACGATTTCATCCGGCGCGTCGAAACCGAACGCGGCCAGATTGCCAATATTCAGTTTAATGATCTTGTGGCCATCTTCTTCCATTTGCCTGGCTTTTTCCAGGACGGGCCCACGAATGTCGTAACAGACATCTGCCAGTTTTTTTGATTTCTGAATCGGTCGCACGGATGCTGTTCCTCGAAGTATTGGTGCAAAACAAGGGCTGAATGTTGCACCGCCATAAAAGATTCATTTTGCCGAAAGCCCTCCATTTTATCAATCTATAACGGTCCTCTGCGGAAGGAAAACGCTACAATGCCGCATCTTTCTCCTCTAACTGTCGAAAATTCGCGTTTACTTTAGCGAACTACAACATCATGAAGCTACACGCCACGCCCACCCAGCAATATCAGACTGTCACTGCATACGACGACACCGGCGTTGAAATCAATGCCAGGCGATTTACCGCCAGCCTGCTCGTGTTGCCGGAAGTCGCGCCCGTCGACTGGCCGGTCGCGTCCTTTGATGCCCTGACCGCGGAACATTTCGAACGGATCGCGGCCACCGTACCGGATGTCGTCATTCTCGGCACCGGTCAACGCCAGCGTTTTGTCCACCCGAAGCTGACGACCTCGCTGACCGATCGCCGTGTCGGCGTCGAAGCGATGGATAGCCAGGCCGCATGCCGTACTTACAACATCCTGATGGCAGAGGGCCGCAAAGTTGCGCTGGCGCTGATTATCGAAGAGCCGGCAAAGGCGACATGACCGATCTGCATAAATCCAAACCCCTGGTATGGGGACTGCTCGTGGTTTTCCTGACGGTATGGTTCTACGGCCTTGGCGCCCGCATCCTGGTGCCGACCGACGAGGCCCGCTATGCCGAAATGGCGCGCGAAATGGTCACCACCAACGACTGGATCACACCGCGGCTGAACGGCATCAAGTATTTTGAAAAGCCGCCGCTGCAAAACTGGATGAATGCGCTGACCTTCAAATTTTTTGGACTCGGCGAATGGCAGGCGCGGCTGTGGACCGGATTGTGCGGTTTGCTGGGCGTCGCGCTGGTCGCGCATGCGGGGCGCAAGGTATTTAATGCGCGGGTCGGCTTCACGGCCGCGCTGGTGCTCGGTTCCAGTTTTTTCTGGGCGGCGATGGGACACCTCAATTCGCTGGACATGGGACTGGCGGCGATGATGACCCTGGCGCTGTGCGCATTGCTGCTGGCGCAGCGCCATGACGTGGATGTGCAGGAACGCCGCAACTGGATGCTGGCGTGCTGGGCCGGCATGGCGCTGGCGGTCATGTCCAAAGGCCTGATCGGCGTGGTGCTGCCGGGTGCGGTACTGGTGCTGTACACGCTGGTGGCGCGCGACTGGGCGCTCTGGAAACGCTTGCACGCCGGCCTCGGCATGCTGGTCTTTTTTGCGATCACGACACCCTGGTTTGTGCTGGTGTCGATGCAGAATCCCGAGTTTGCCCATTTTTTCTTCATCCACGAGCATTTTCAGCGCTTCACCAGCAAGATTCATCACCGCGTCGGGCCGTGGCACTACTTTTTCCCGATCCTTGTGCTGGGCATCTTCCCCTGGCTGGGCATCCTGGGGCAAAGCCTGTGGGGCGGCCGCCGCGATGAACCGCGGGCGGCACAAGGTTTTCAACCGAAAAAATTGCTGCTGGTCTGGTCGGTTTTCATTTTTGTCTTCTTCAGCATGTCAGGCTCGAAGCTGCCGTCGTATATCCTGCCGATCTTCCCGGCGCTGGCGCTGCTGATCGCCTGCCACCTGGAGAAAGCGTCGCACAATGCGCTGCGCCTGTCGGCCGGACTGCTGGCGCTCGTCAGCGCGGTCGGGCTGGCTTGCGTGTCGCGCGTTCCGGGAATGGCGGACAACGCATATGAATTACCCTTGTATCAGGCATACGCCTGGTGGATCGGCGCCGCTGCGCTGGTCGCGCTGGCCGGCAGCCTGCTGGCAATCGGACTGGCGCGCCGCCAGCGCGAGTGGGCAATTCTGGTGCTGGCGTTCAGCGGCTTCATCGGCGGCCAGATGCTGCTGCTGGGCCACGATCCGCTGGGCCGCTATTCGGCGGGAATCCTGCATGTGCCGGCAATCCAGGCCGAACTGTCGCCGTCGACGCAAGTTTATTCGGTCGGACGTTACGAGCAGGCCCTGCCCTACTACCTCGGCCGGACCATGACCCTCGTCGAGCATGCGGATGAAATGGAATTCGGCCTGCAACAGGAGCCGCAACTGTGGATACCGACGTATGATGCTTTTGTATCCAGATGGACAGCGAACCATGCAGCCGGCAAAAAAGACCTCGCCATCCTGAGCGTCAACATCTTCGCCCAGTTTCAAAAAAATGGCGTGCCGATGCGTGTGATTGCGCAGGATCCTCGCCGCGTGATCGTCACCAACGACCTCAAAAAATAAAAACCACCCGATGAACCTGACCACATTCGGATTTATCTTTACCGGCATTATCCTCAACGCGCTTGCCCAATTGTTTCTCAAGGCCGGCACCAATGCGGTGGGCGCGATTCATCTGACGATGGAAACCTGGTTCGCGACCGGCGTCAAGCTGGCGACACAGCTGCCGATCCTGGCTGGCCTGGCCTGTTATGTCGTGTCGCTGATCGTCTGGATTATTGGCTTGTCGCGCGTCGACGTCACGATTGCCTATCCGCTGCTGTCGCTCGGTTACATCATCAATGCGTTCGGCGCGTGGTATTTCCTGGGCGAGATCGTGTCAACCCAGAGGATACTGGCGATCGGCGTCATTATTGTCGGCGTCGCCCTGCTGGCCCGCAGCTGAACAGGCCCCGTGGCCAACATCCATTCCCGTCCCCCCCCAACGCAGGATCGAGTCCATGAGCCAGCCTTTCTTACCTTTTTCAAAACCGACCATTGATGACACAACCATTGCCGCCGTCGCCGACGTGCTGCGCTCCGGCTGGATCACGACCGGACCGAAGGTATTGGCGTTCGAAACGATGTTGTCCGAGTATTTCGGCGGCCGCCCGGTACGCACCTTCAATTCCGGCACCTGCACCATGGAAATCGCCTTGCGCATTGCTGGCATCGGCCCCGGCGATGAAGTCATTACCACGCCGATTTCCTGGGTCGCCACCGCCAGCGTGATCCTCGAAGTCGGTGCGACCCCAGTGTTTGCGGATATCGACCCGATCACCCGCAACATCGACCTCGATAAGATGGAAGCCGCGATCACGCCGCGCACCAGGGCGATCATCCCGGTCTACCTGTCGGGTCTGCCGGTCGACATGGACAGGCTGTACACCATCGCCGGCAAGCACAATCTGCGGGTGATCGAGGATGCGGCGCAGGCGATCGATTCCAGCTGGAAAGGCAAGCGCATCGGCAGCTTCGGCGACCTGGTCTCGTTCAGTTTCCAGGCCAACAAGAACATCACGACGGCGGAAGGCGGCTGCCTGGTGCTGAACAATGCGGAAGAAGCGAAGCTGGCGGAAAAATACCGCTTGCAAGGTGTCACCCGCAGCGGCCTGGACGGCATCGACGTCGACCTGTTGGGCGGAAAATTCAACATGACCGACATCGCCGCCACCATCGGCCTGGGGCAATTTGCCAACATTGATGCGATTACCGCCCGCCGCCGCACATTGGCAAAACATTATCATGCTACATTCGGGGCGGATTTCGAAACACTGTCCGGCGCCCAGTTGCCGCTCCAGAATTTCGAAGACGGCAATAGCCACATGTTCCAGATCGTGCTGCCGGAGCGGATTACCCGCGCCGATTTCATGGCAAGAATGTTGCAAAAAAACATAGGCATCGGTTATCACTACGCACCGATCCATCTGTTCAGCCTGTACCGCGCCCGTGGCTTCAGGGAAGGAATGTTTCCCGTTGCGGAACGTGTCGGACGGCAGATTGTGACCCTGCCGCTGTTTTACACGATGACGGAAAGCGACGTCGAACGGGCTGTCAGCGCGGTAAAATCCGTTCTTCTCCAAAATTCCGATTCTTGATGAAACCAGAACTTTCCATCGTCATTCCTGTATTTAACGAAGAGGCTGGCCTTGCCAAGCTGTTCGCGCGGCTGTACCCAGCCCTCGACGCGCTGGGCCTCACTTATGAAGTCGTGTTTGTCAACGATGGCAGCCGCGACCGCTCCGCTCTCATCCTGGCCGACCAGTACCGGTTGCGTCCAGACGTCACGCGGGTCGTGCTTTTCAACGGCAATTTCGGTCAGCACATGGCGATTTTGGCCGGCTTTGAAGTGACCCGTGGCGAGATCATCATCACTCTTGATGCCGACCTGCAAAATCCGCCTGAAGAAATCGGCAACCTGGTGGCCAAGGTGAAGGAAGGTTATGACTATGTCGGTTCGATCCGCCGCGAGCGGCAGGATTCCGCATGGCGTACGCAGGCGTCACGCCTGATGAACTTTCTGCGCGAGCGGATCACCCACATCAAGATGACCGATCAGGGCAACATGCTGCGCGCATACGGCCGCAATGTAATCGACCTCATCAACCAGTGCAACGAGGTCAACACCTTCGTACCGGCGCTGGCCTACACGTTTGCCCGCAAGCCGACCGAAATCATGGTTGGGCATGAAGAACGTTCGGCCGGTGAATCGAAGTATTCGCTCTACAGCCTGATCCGCCTGAATTTCGACCTGGTGACCGGATTTTCGCTGATGCCCCTGCAATTCTTTTCGATGCTCGGCATCGGATTGTCGTTTTTGTCCGCCGGCCTGTTCGTGCTGCTGCTGGTGCGGCGTTTTGTGATGGGCGCCGAGGTCGAGGGTGTGTTTACCTTGTTTGCCATCAGCTTTTTCATGATGGGAGTGATCCTGTTCGGTATTGGCCTGCTGGGTGAATATGTGGGCCGGATTTATCAGCAGGTGCGCGGCAGGCCGCGTTATGTCGTGCATGCCGTGCTCGAGCAGCCGGTCGATTCGCCAGCCCTGCCCGTACCGGCCGCGCAGCAGACGCTGGAAAGCACGCACTGATGCGCGCTGTCGTATTCGCCTACCATAACGTCGGCGTACGCTGCCTCAAGGTGCTGCTGGCGCGCGGCATCGATGTCGCACTGGTCGTCACGCATGAAGACAACCCGGCCGAAACGATCTGGTTTGAATCCGTCGCCGCCTTGTGCGAGGAACATGGCATCCCGCATGTAACACCTGCTGACCCGAAAGTCCCGGAATTGCTGGCGCAGGTAAAAGCCGCGCAGCCGGATGTGATCTTCAGTTTTTACTACCGCCACATGTTATCGGTGGAATTGCTGGCAGTTGCCAGACAAGGCGCATACAACATGCATGGCTCGCTGCTGCCCAGGTACCGCGGCCGGGTCCCGATCAATTGGGCAGTGCTGCACGGCGAGACTGAAACAGGCGCAAGCCTGCACGAAATGACTGCCAGACCCGATGCGGGAGCGATCGTCGCACAGACATCGGTGCCGATCCTGCCGGATGACACGGCGTTTGAAGTATTTGGCAAAGTCGTGGTGGCGGCGGAAAAAACGCTCTGGGACGTGCTGCCCGCGATGCTGGCGGGACGGACGCCAACGCTGCCGAACGACTTATCGAAGGGCAGCTATTTCGGCGGCCGCAAACCGGAAGATGGGCGTATTGACTGGTCACAGCCGGCGCAACATGTCTACAATCTGCACCGCGCGGTCGCCCCGCCCTATCCTGGCGCCTGGACCACCGTTGGCAACAACACTTTTGTGATCGGCGCCGCGCGTTTGTCAAATTTGTCCAGCCCGGATTTGCGGCAAGGCTTGGCGGTAGTGGATAATCGCATGGTCGGCGTGTGCGGCGACCAGCGCTCAATTTTGATTCATCAATTACTGGCGGCGGATGGAAAACCCGTGTCGCCGGCGGAGTTGCAGCAGATCCTGGCCGTGTCATCCCGTATCCAAGCCAGCATGCCAGCCGGAATTTCAAGCGTTTGAGTTCATGCGGTTCCCGCGGAATGAGAACATCAATAAAGAATGTGAAAAATGAAAAAAGTCCTTATCCTCGGTGTCAACGGCTTCATTGGGCACCATCTGTCAAAGCGCATCCTCGAGACCACCGACTGGCATGTCTATGGGATGGACATGATGACGGACCGGATCACCGATTTGCTGGACAATCCAGAGTACAAATCGCGCATGCATTTCTTCGAGGGCGACATTACGATCAACCGCGAATGGGTTGAGTACCACGTCAAGAAATGCGACGTGATCCTGCCGCTGGTAGCGATCGCGACGCCATCGACCTACGTCAAGCAGCCGCTGCGGGTATTCGAACTGGACTTTGAAGCCAACCTGCCTATCGTGCGTTCCGCCGCCAAATATGGCAAACACCTGGTGTTCCCGTCCACGTCCGAGGTTTATGGAATGTGCCACGATGAAGAGTTCGATCCGGAGCAATCGGAGCTGATCTGCGGTCCGATCAACAAGCCGCGCTGGATTTATTCGTGTGCCAAGCAGCTGATGGATCGCGTGATCTGGGGTTATGGCATGGAAGGCCTGAACTTTACGCTGTTCCGTCCCTTCAACTGGATAGGCGCCGGACTCGACTCCATCCACACAGCGAAGGAAGGCAGCTCACGCGTCGTGACGCAATTCTTCGGCCATATCGTGCGCGGTGAAAATATCTCCCTGGTCGATGGCGGTCAGCAAAAACGCGCCTTCACTTATATCGACGACGGCATCGATGCGCTGATCAAGATCATCGCCAACAAGGACGGCATCGCCAGCGGCAAGATCTACAATATCGGTAACCCGGTCAACAACTATTCGATTCGCGAACTTGCCCGCATGATGCTGGACCTGGCCCCCGAATATCCCGAATACGCCGAGGCCGCAAAAAACGTCAAACTGATCGAAACCACCTCTGCCGAGTACTACGGCAAAGGGTATCAGGACGTGCAGAACCGCGTACCGAAAATCACCAATACCTGCGAAGAACTGAACTGGAATCCGACCACCTCCATGGCCGATACCCTGCGCAAGATCTTTGATGCTTATCGCGGCCAGGTAGCGGAAGCGAAGGCGCTGGTGGATTGATTTCGTGCCGCTGCTGACCCTGAAAATCGACGTCGACACCTATCGAGGCACCCGCGAGGGCGTGCCCAACCTGCTACGCCTGCTGCAAAGGCATCAAGCCCATGCCACTTTCCTGTTTTCGCTCGGCCCGGACCACACCGGCTGGGCACTGCGGCGCGCCTTTCGCCCCGGTTTTTTTCAGAAGGTTTCGCGTACCTCGGTGCTCGAGCATTACGGACTGAAGACGCTGATGTATGGCGTGCTGCTGCCGGCGCCGGATATCGGCAAGGACTGCGCAGCCGATATGCGGGCGGCACAGGATGCGGGATTTGAGTGCGGCATCCATACCTGGGACCACGTCGTCTGGCAGGACAACGTGCGCCAGCGCGACGCCGCCTGGACTGAAAAGCTGATGCAGTGTGCCTTTGACCGCTTTACCGATATTTTCGGGCGGGCGCCGCAAACCCATGGTGCGGCGGGATGGCAAATGAACGAACACGCGTTCCGCCAGCTCGATCAATTCCAGATCGCCTACGCATCGGATGGCCGCGCGATGCTGGCCGACGCCGGCCAACTGGCGAACCCGGTGGCAGCAGGCCCGCACCGGCTGAGCGCAGGCGGCAAGGATCTGGCGTGCATTCAGTTGCCGACAACGCTGCCAACCCTGGATGAATTGTTGGGGCGGACTATTGGCGGTGTTGTCATCGACCCGTCAAATATTGCCGCCACCATTCTGCGCTTGACCGAAATACCACGCGATCATGTATTCACATTGCATGCAGAGCTTGAAGGACAAAAACTCGCCCCCATCTTGGAACAATTGCTGATTGGATGGCGTGCGCAAGGATATGTGCTGGCATCGATGGCTGATCTTTATCAGAAAATAAAAAATGATTCGCTGCCGGTGTATCCCGTCAGCTGGGCAGAATTGCCGGGACGGTCCGGTGAATTGATTGTTCAGCCAGCCTGACCGCCGGCGCCGCAGATTAACGTAATCACAATTTTGCGCATGCTGCGCCATCGTTATTTTCCAGTCGATGGTGTCCGCTGCGAGTTAGCAAACAATGGATCAGGAGATCACCGTGGTAGAGAGTCCGCCCGTTGCACTGAATGAAACCGTGCCCGATTTTTCCGCTGAGATGACCAGCAAGAAAACGTTCAACTTGTCGGATTACCGCGGCAAGAATATTGTGCTGTACTTTTACCCCAAGGACAATACGCCCGGCTGCACGACGGAAGGCATTCGGTTTCGCGAGTTATATCCACAATTTCAGGATGCAAATACCGAGATATTTGGCATCAGTCGCGACAGCCTGCGCTCGCATGAAAATTTCAAGGCAAAACTGGCCATGCCGTTCGAGCTGATTTCCGACCCGGACGAGTCGGTTTGCAATCAATTCCAGGTGATGAAACTGAAAAACATGTACGGCAAACAAGTGCGTGGCGTCGATCGCTGCACATTTGTCATTGACGGCTCAGGCAGATTGGTGAAAGAATGGCGTGGAGTGAAAGTGCCCGGGCACGTCGATGCAGTGCTCGAATTTATGAAGGCTATCGTTTAAATTCGCTCAACCCATTGAATTCAAAAAAAATTTTTGTAACAAGCCGTTTATGGAAAAGGGTTTCCACCTTTCCCATAAACGGCTTTTTGCATTTCAGCGATTTGCCCCCATATCATTCCCATACGTTCCACCGCATCCAGTTCCCGCTCGAGCTGATTCAAAGCAGTAGAAATAGTGTTCCCAAACTTTTAGATTGAGGTTCTGATGCCCCTGCCAAAACTGCCGACCAAACCCGCAGCATTGCTCTCTCCAAATGACTATCCGAAGGCGGAAAAAGGCAAACCTGTCAAACCGTCCATTACATTGATCGAATCGGCGCCGCGCAAGGCCGAACCGGCGCCGGTAGCCCGTGCCAGGACGCCTGACAGCGCGCCCGCAGTGAAGCCACGCAGCACCACCAAGGCGGTGAAATCGGTCGAGACCCGACCGAAATCGAGCACCAGCCGTGCTGCCGACAAGTCGGGCCTAACCAAGCTGTTTGTCCTCGATACCAACGTGCTGATGCATGACCCGAGCTCGCTCTTCCGGTTTGAGGAGCATGACGTCTATCTGCCGATGATGACGCTGGAAGAGCTCGACGACCACAAAAAAGGCATGTCGGAAGTCGCACGCAATGCACGCCAGGTGTCACGTTCGCTGGATGCATTGGTCGCCGACATCGACGACCATGCAATCGATGCCGGCATTCCGCTCGCCAAGCTGGGCAACAAGGATGCAAAAGGCCGCCTGTTCTTCCAGACCAAGCTGCAGAACAGCACCCTGCCGGAAGGTTTGCCCATCGGGAAAGCGGACAACCAGATCCTGGGTGTTGTCCGGGCGCTGGAAGAACAGCACCCGGGACGTGCGGTCGTGCTGGTATCGAAAGACATCAACATGCGCATCAAGGCGCGGGCGATGGGCTTGCCGGCCGAAGAATATTTTAACGACCATGTGCTGGAAGATACCGATCTGCTGTACTCGGGCATCATGCAACTGCCGGATGACTTCTGGAACAAGCATGGCAAGGGCATGGAATCCTGGCAGGAAAACAAGAACGGCACCGGCTACACTTTTTATCGCATCAGCGGCCCGGTCGTGCCGGCGATGCTGGTCAATCAATTTGTCTTCATGGAGCCGAAAAATGGCGAGGCCGCATTTTATGGCCACGTCACCCAGATCAATGGCAAAACCGCTGTCATACGGACGCTGCGCGATTACGGGCACCAGAAAAACGGCGTATGGGGCATCACCGCACGCAATCGTGAACAGAACTTCGCCCTCAATCTTCTGATGGATCCGGAGTGCGATTTCGTGACGCTTCTGGGGCAGGCCGGCACCGGCAAGACATTGCTGGCGCTCGCAGCAGGCCTGGCGCAAGTGCTCGAAACCAAAACCTATAACGAAATCATCGTCACCCGCGTGACCGTGCCGGTAGGTGAGGATATCGGCTTCCTGCCGGGCACCGAGGAAGAAAAGATGTCGCCGTGGATGGGTGCTTTTGACGACAATCTCGAGGTGCTGAACAAATCCGATTCGGATGCCGGAGAATGGGGCCGTGCCGCAACCCAGGACCTGATCCGTTCACGCATCAAGATCAAGTCGCTCAACTTCATGCGCGGCCGCACCTTCGTCAACAAGTTCCTGATCGTCGACGAAGCGCAAAACCTGACACCCAAGCAGATCAAGACACTGGTGACCCGCGCCGGTCCCGGCACGAAAATCATTTGCCTCGGTAACATTGCGCAGATCGATACGCCTTATCTGACGGAAGGATCGAGCGGACTGACGTTTGTGGTGGATCGCTTCAAAGGCTGGGCGCACAGTGGTCATGTAACACTGGCACGCGGCGAGCGTTCACGGCTTGCGGATCACGCGAGTGAGGTATTGTAAAAACCGCCTGGAGTTAAACAGGGGGAACGGATAATTTCTGTTTATCGAGCACTGCAAGTTCAAGGACTTGCAGTGCTTTTTTCATCCGCGAACCTACCACCAACGGTGTTGCGCAGAACTGAAGCCGGTTTGCAGCTTCTTTCCTGCGCAACAACTTTATTATGATTTTTCGATAAAATTCATTTTTTAGGGTGTAAAGTTATAATTTCTCGATAAATGCTTAAAGAATTCGATACTCCATGATTTCAATTGGCTACGGTCACCTGATCGATACCCTGAAACTCGATGTGTTGCCCTTGGCAAGGCCTTCCTTTGCCGACTCTTCGGTCAACCGTCGCATCGACAGCGACACCCGCGTCCTGTTTCCCAGTGGGGTCGCCGTTGAAAATACCCTGGTGGGCCACCTGGAATTTGCTCTGCGCCACGAAGGCGTCAATCTGGAAATCATCGACGCTGTCTTCGAATACCTGCCCCCGGCCGATTTGATTGCCCGGCTACAGGCAACGCCCACGGGTGAACACATCCGCCGCGCCTGTTTCCTCTGGGAGTGGTTGACCGGCAAGGACTTGAATGCAGGCGTGGTCGTCAAGGGTGGCTACGTCGACCTTTTCCCGGAAGATGTCTATTACACCGCTGCCAGATCCACACGCGCCCGGAATTTCCGGGTGCGTAACAACGCCTTGGGTACGCCGGACTTCTGCCCGATATTGCGCCGCGCGGCGATCCTGCAGGACCCGCCTTTACCGGTTCTGCTGCGGGAAGCACAGAATACGCTGGACGCGCTAGATGACCCGGAACTCTACCGCCGGGCGTTGGTGTACCTGTATCTGTCAGAGACGCGCGGCAGTTACGCGATCGAATCAGAGACGCCCAGTTCCGACAAGCAGGAGCGGTTTGTCCAGCTATTGAAGCATGCAGGAGGGCCTGGCAAGGTGACCGAGGAATGGCTGGTGAAGCTGCAGAACGTCATTGTGCGCGACGTTTATAGCCAGGAAGCGTCCTACCGGACCCGGCAAAACTGGCTGGAAGACAGCGCCGGCCGCATCACCTTCATGCCGGCGCCAATCGAGGACTTGCCCCGCGTAATGCGGGGATGGGAAGCCTTTATCAACGACGATGAGCGTTGCACCGACGTGCTGGTCAAGACCGCGTGCGCCGCCTTCGGCTTCGTCTATCTGCATCCTTTTATGGACGGCAACGGGCGATTGCACCGCTTCCTGATCCAGCACGTGCTGGCCCGCTCGGCGCTCATGGGACCGGAGACCGTCATCCCGATTTCCGCGGTGATCGAGCAGAACATCCCGGCTTACCATGCGGTGCTCACCGCTTTTTCCCGACCTGTAACGGCGCTCTGGAACTACCGCCGCGGCGACATTGCACCCATTATCCTGCGCGCGCCAGGCAGCCGCTCGTACCGCTTTTTCGAGATGGACCGCGAGGCGTCGTTTCTCCATGCAATGATCAAGCAGGCCGTTCAGGAGGAAATCCCGCGTGAGCTCGCCTGGTTGCGCGGCTACGACCGCGCCTATTCAATACTGGACAGCGAGCTGGACGTCCCGCAGAAAGACCTGTCTGCCCTCATCCGGATGACCTATTCCAATCAGGGCACACTCTCGGCACACCGCAGGAAGCAGTATTCCCACCTTCCGGAAAAGGTGCTCGGCCGCATCGAGGAAGTGGTTCGCCTGGAGTGGGGTGCGAAAGTGTGAATTTTTCGATACCAGGCGTGAATTTGCTGCCGAAGTGAAGAATATTCGGGGAAAGTTAAAAAATTTCGGAGGCCCGACCTATCCGGAAACGCTCCGGATATCAGTCTTACAGAATCTTGGTCCCGATCCACCACGCAATCGCCGCCACAAACGCCGATGCCGGAATCGTGAATACCCAGGCCCAGACGATGGTGCCGGCCACACCCCAACGCACGGCGGACATTTTTTTCGAGGCGCCGACGCCGACGATTGCGCCCGTGATCGTGTGTGTGGTCGACACGGGAATGCCGAGCGCCGTCGCCAGGAACAGCGTGATGGCGCCGCCCGTTTCGGCACAGAAGCCGCCCACAGGCTTCAATTTGGTGATTTTCTGACCCATGGTCTTGACGATGCGCCAGCCGCCGAACAAGGTGCCGACGCTGATCGCCGCGTAACAGCTGATGATGACCCACCACGGCAAAGGATCAGTACTGCTGGAAATACCCGCGGCGATCAGCAGCATCCAGATGATGCCCATTGTTTTTTGCGCATCGTTACCGCCATGGCCGAGGCTGTACATCGCCGCCGAGACCAGTTGCGCGCGGCGAAACCATTTATCCACTTTCCGAGGCGTCGATCGCACGAAGAGCCACGAGACGAGCAGCATCATCATGGTGCCAAATATGAAGCCCAGCAATGGGGACAACACGATAAAGCTGATGGTCTTGATCAGGCCTGACGAAATCAGGGAACCAGTGCCCGCCTTCGCAACTGCGGCACCGACCAGGCCGCCAATCAGCGCATGCGATGAGGACGAGGGAATGCCGTAATACCAGGTCAGCAAATTCCAGAAAATAGCGCCAACCAAAGCGCCGAACACCACATAATGATCGATCACCATCGGATCAATGGTGCCCTTGCCGACCGTGGTTGCCACTTTCAGCTGAAATACAAAAATCGCGACAAAGTTGAACGTTGCCGCCATCGCCACTGCGGTTTGCGGCTTGAGCACGCCGGTAGACACCACGGTGGCAATTGCATTCGCAGCATCATGAAAGCCGTTCATGAAGTCAAACACCAATGCCAGCGCGATCAGGAAGGCGAGGACATAGATGCTGATTTGAAGTGTATGCATGGTGTTCTTGGTTTTTTGGGGTTTCGGATTACTGGGGAAGCATGCAGGCCTGCGCCGTTTGTGCACGCGAACACATCAGATGTTCACGTCCTTGCACGGCATCCAGAAAAATCAGTGTGGCTGGTCGTCGCTGCATGCCGGAACATCAGGCATTTTCAACAATGATGCCTTCAATGATATTGGCGACATCCTCACAACGATCAGTGACCGTTTCCAGAATTTCGTAAATCGCCTTCAGCTTGATCAGGTTGCGCACATCCGGTTCATCCCGGAACAGCTTGGACATCGCCGCGCGCATCACATGATCGGCATCGGATTCGAGACGATCGATTTCTGCGCACATGGAGAGAATTTCACGCGAGTTATCCATGTTATGCAACAGGCCGACACAGGCCCTGACCTTTTCGGTGCAGGCCAGGCACAATTCCGCCAGACGTTTTGCTTCTGGTGTAATCGCCTTGATGTCGTACAGCGAGACCGTCTGCGCGGCATCCTCCATCAGGTCGAGGATATCGTCCATGCGCGTAATCAACTGATGAATATCGTCGCGGTCGAGTGGCGTGATAAACGTCTTGTGCAGCATTTCAAGCGTGGCGTGCGTGACCTTGTCAGCCTGCTTTTCGATGCTTTCGATTGCATGAACGCGAATTTCGAGATCGTCGAAATTCGTCATCAGTCCAACCATTTCCCTGGCGCCCTTGACGCACAGGTCCGCATGTTCAATAAACAGTTCAAAGAATTTGCCCTCGGTGGGCATCAGGCGTCCAAACATGTTGGTTCTCTCTTCAGGATTGATCGTGTTTGAAAATGCATGGCCAGCTTCCAGGCGCCATTAAAATTTTTGATGGTAAAAATGGGTTTGAAATATGTTCAATCACCGCCGTAAATCGGCGCGTTTCCAGTGTAATTGTCGAATTTTGTATATTGACCGAGGAAGGTAAGGCGCACACTGCCGATCGGTCCGTTACGCTGCTTGCCGATGATGATTTCCGCAGTCCCTTTATCGGGTGAGTCCGGGTTATAAACTTCGTCGCGATAAATGAACAGGATCACGTCGGCATCCTGCTCGATCGCGCCGGATTCGCGCAGGTCGGACATCACGGGCCGTTTGTTAGGGCGCTGTTCGAGCGAACGGTTCAACTGCGACAAGGCAATCACAGGGCAGTTGAGTTCTTTTGCCAGCCCCTTCAGGCTACGTGAAATTTCCGAAATCTCGGTGGCACGGTTTTCACCTGACGTGTTGGCTGACATCAACTGCAAATAGTCGATGATGATCAAACCAAGCTTGCCGCATTGCCGTGACAAGCGCCGTGAACGCGCGCGCAATTCGATCGAATTCAAAGCCGGGGTTTCATCGATGTAAAGCTGCGCATCGTTCATCTTCTGAATCGCGTGCGTCAGGCGTGGCCAGTCTTCGTCCGCGAGCCGGCCGGTACGCAGCCGATGCTGATCGAGCCGCCCGACAGAACCAAGCATACGCATGGCAAGCTGGGTGCCGCCCATTTCCATTGAAAACACGGCGACCGGCAAGCCGCTCTCGATCGCGACCGTTTCGCCAATGTTGATGGAAAAGGCGGTCTTGCCCATGGAGGGGCGGCCAGCCACGATGATCAAATCGCCAGGCTGCAGACCCGAGGTCATGCGGTCGAGATCGGCAAACCCGGTCGGCACGCCTGTGATCTCGTTCTGATTGTCACGGTTATACAGTTCATCGATACGTTCGACGACTTGAGTCAGCAGCGGCTGGATTTCCTGAAAACCTTGCGCGCCGCGTGCACCCTCTTCGGCAATCGCAAAGATCTTGGATTCGGCCTCGTCCAGCATCTGCTTGACTTCCTTGCCCTGCGGGTTGAAAGCCTGGCCGGAAATTTCGTCGGATACGGTGATGAGCTTGCGCAGTACACCGCGGTCGCGAACGATTTCCGCATAACGGCGGATGTTGGCGGCGGACGGTGTATTTTGCGCCAGTGCATTCAGATACGACAAGCCGCCCACTTCTTCGGCCTTGCCGGTACTGGTCAACGATTCGAACACCGTAATGACGTCGGCCGGCCGTGAATTGTTAATCAGTTTGACGATGTGCTGGAAGATGATCCGATGATCGTACCGATAGAAATCATCCTGATGTACAAAGTCTGCAATTCTGTCCCATGCGGCGTTATCGAGCAGCAAACCACCGAGTACGGACTGTTCTGCCTCGATCGAATGCGGCGGGACACGGAGGGAATCTAATTGCGGATCAGCGACTTTGTTCATGGCGCGAATTATACCTTCTCGCCCGGCGCTGCAGAATTCGTCAGAGGGGAATATTCCAATTCTTTTCCTTTTGAATTACTCAAAAGACAAGCTTGCTTGCACATGGGGGAATCAGTGCAGGGATCGCTTTTGCAGGCGAGGTGATACAGGTCGAACCGGCCGCTCTTCACGATTCGAAGAACTATACACCTGAAAACGCCACGCGCGATCTTATGGCCTGCATCGCGTGGGGATGATGGCGAATGCACACAATCATGCGCATCAGACATCGGCATAGGGGGCAGCTAAGTATAGCTGCTCCCCTGCCACACCACCC
>JAZKDW010000001.1:0-123628 GCA_040387375.1 Pseudomonadota bacterium | reverse complement strand
GAAAATTATTCCGGACAGCAGTGCGCGAAAGCGGGAATCCATAACCCGCTGGCACTGGAAGGAAACCGATACCTGTGCTGCCCCGGACTACAGCAGTCCGTAGGGAGGAAAAGGCCAGCCCTTGCAGGGGGGCCCGCCGAGGGGGCCCGCCGAGGGGCGCATATTCGCTTGCAAGCGAATATCGTTTCGCAGGCGTGAGGCAATGCCTCACGAAACCCCTGCTACACCCTTCCACCGAATGTCAGCATTGGCACCTGTTACGAACACGCTACAACGACACCTTCGCGAGCTGCGCCGCCGTATCCTTTGCCCCCATCTTCTGCGCCATATCCAGCGCCGACACCCCGCTGATATCACGCGCCCTGTCATCAGCCCCGTGCGCCAGCAGCAACTCGACCGCCTCGGTATGGTTGAACATCGCCGCGAACATCAACGCCGTCTTGCCGTCCGGCGAAGCCCCTTCGACATTGGCGCCGTGCTCGAGCAACAGTCTTAACATCGGCAGGTTCCCCTTGAAGGCGGCGCCGGCCATCGGGCTTTGCCCGTTATCGTTCGCAATCTCGGGATCGGCCTTGTGCGCAAGCAGTACCCTGACCGCGTCGATGTGGCCGTGATAACTGGCCAGCATCAGCAAGGTATCCCCCTTCTGATTGCGCAAATTCGGCGGCAAGCCTTTTTCCAGCAGCCTGCCGAGCATGTCGGCATTGCCCTGGCGGGCGACCTGAAAAACCTCCTGCGCGAACGCAATGGTTTCTTGATCGGTCATTTGTTCCGGTGCTGCGTTCTTGCTTTCGTCATGCATGGGGCGCTCCTGATGGTGGCATGACGAGCATTTTATATTTTATTGGCAAACGCGGCTGGCAGATGGATTTCACACCGCACGCTGCACCAGCAGCGAGCGAATATTGCTGATCGCGGCGGCCGGGCTCAATCCTTTGGGACAGACATCCGTGCAGTTCATGATGGTCCGGCAGCGGAACAGGCGATAGGCATCGTTGAGATTATCGAGCCGCTCTCCGATTGCCGTATCCCTGCTGTCCGCAATGAAACGGTAGGCTTGCAGCAAGCCGGCCGGACCGACAAATTTATCCGGGTTCCACCAGAAGGTCGGACAGGCCGTGGAGCAGCATGCGCACAAGATGCATTCGTACAATCCGTTCAGCGCATCCCGCTCCTCCGGCGATTGCAGGCGCTCCTTTTCCGGTGGGGGCGTGTCGTTGATCAGATAAGGTTTGATCGAAT
The DNA here is from genome assembly GCA_040387375.1 of Pseudomonadota bacterium. Taxonomy (GTDB): domain Bacteria; phylum Pseudomonadota; class Gammaproteobacteria; order Burkholderiales; family Burkholderiaceae_D; genus JAZKDW01. The sequence goes on along the minus strand of JAZKDW010000001.1, from coordinate 122,386 downwards.
GATACTGCTTCCAGAACTGCGTGAAGTCGACCATCAGATCGCGCACCACCGGCAGTCCCGGCAAGGGCCGCACGATGATCGGTTGACGCAGTTCATTGATGTTGGTCACGCAGGCCAGTCTGTTCTTGCCGTTGAGATTCATGCCATCCGAACCGCAGACACCTTCCCGGCAGGACCGGCGAAACGATAACGTATCATCGACATCGGCCTTGATGCGCATGAGCACGTCGAGCATCATGTTGTCGCCATGTCCTAGTTGCACTTGCATGTGCTGCAAATAAGGTTTTGTATCCTTGTCAGGGTCATACCGGTATATTTCCAGTTCGACAGTGCGCTTCGTTTTCATACCGGGCCTTTTGAGTCACACAAGATTAATTTTATTAGACCATGCGGCACGTAGAAATTGCCGCCGGGCCGACACAAGATCATCCTGGATCATCAAAGGCAGGAACGGGTGGGAAAAAGATGGCAGAATTGCCGCCTTAGAGCCTATCCCAGTAGGTCGAGTCAGTTGTGGCGGAGGTGATTTGCGTTCGGAACAAGGCGTGGCGACGCGACATGGCGAGCCATGGCAAGGAGACACAACGCAGTGCCGGACGCAATGCGCCCCGCCACGACGACTTGACCTACTGGGATAGGCTCTTAATGCACAAGGGAACATCGCCATGAAACTGAGTCAGCTGAAGGACGTCCTCGCCGTTGCAAACAAACGCAGTTTCCGCGCCGCTGCCCGTCATTTGCACATGACGCAACCCGCGATATCGCGCAGCATCCATGAACTGGAGCGCGACCTGGGCATTTTGCTGTTCGACCGCCATGCGCGCGGCGCCATGCTGACGCCGCTGGGTGAACGTTTCGTGCAGCGCGCGAGTGCCGCCCTCGCCGAACTGCAGCGCGCCCGCGACGAGATCACGCAATTGCAGGGTGAAGGCATGGGGACAGTAGTAGCCTGCCTGTCAAGCGGTGCGCAGGCAAAACTGTTGCCTGCTGCGCTTACCCCGTTCCTGCAGCGCTATCCCGGGGTACAGCTGCAATTGATCGAGGGGCAATACAAGAGCGCTGAGCTCGGGCTGAAGGACGGGAATATCGATTTCTACATCGGCCCTGAACCTGAAGCCGGTATCGATAGCGAGCTTGTTACGGAACACTTGTACGAGAACCACTTGATGATCATTGCGCGCAAGGGCCATCCGCTATCGGGCGTGCAGTCGCTGGATGATTTGAAGGATGCAGAATGGTTGGGTGCGACAACTGGACATGAAGTCGACAATCTGACATTGGCCTTCAGCCAGCAAAACGTGACGCCGCCGCGCGTCGCCATGTTGGCCGGCACTATCCAGTCAATTGCGCTGTCTGTGATGAATTCGGACCTGCTCGCGCTGGTTCCTTATCCGCTTGCCAGGCTGGCAGCGCCGCTTGGTTTGACGACTATTCAATTAAAGACGGCAATCAGGGGGCCGCGCTCGGTGCTTGTCCGAAGATTCGGCATGCCGTTGACCCCCGCCGCGGAGTTTTTTTGCGATATGTTACGTCGCGCAAACCAGGCGCCTGATGGACAACCGCACCCCTGAGTCAAGTACGGATGCCGCCTGAATATTCCCCTTCCCCGATCGGAGAAGGGGATAGCGCATTACTTGGTCTTGCCGGGATCCTTGACGTCGCGGATGGTATCGAACTCCTGGTTATAGAGCTGGCCCCCCACTTTCTCTACCCTGCGGATATAGATGTTCTGCACCACGTCGCGCGTCTGCGCGTCAATGAAGATCGGGCCGCGCGGGCTTTCGAATATCTGACCCTTCATGGCATTGAGCAAGGCCTCCCCGCTGCCACCCTTGCTTACCCTGGCCGCCTCGTAGATCACGCGCATGCCGTCGTAGCCGCCCACAGCGTGGAAGTTGGGACGAAGACCGTTGGTCGCTTTCTGGAACGCGTCGACGAACTTCTTGTTCATTGCCGAATTATGCGAGGCCGAGTAATGGTGGGCCGTCACGACGCCTATGGTCGCGTCACCCATGGTATTGAGGTCGTTATCGTCCGTGATGTCGCCGGTGCCGATCACCTTGATGCCAGCCTTGTCCATGCCACGCTCGGCAAATTGCTTCATGAGCGCCGCGCCGGTGCCTCCGGGCACAAAGACGAACAAGGCATCGGGTTTGGCGTCGCGCACCCTTTGCAGGAAGGGGGCGAAGTCGGGATTACGCATGGGCACGCGCAGGGTCTCGATTATCTGGCCGCCGTTGAATTTGAAGCGGCTGACGAAAAATTTTTCCGCATCAATGCCTGGGCCGTAGTCCGACACCAGGGTCACCACCTTCTTGATGCCATTCCTGGGCGCCCAGTCTGCAATGCTGACCGCGGCCTGCGGCACCGTGAAGCTGGTGCGCACAATGAAAGGGGAGGTCTCGGTAACGATGGACGTGGCCGAGGCCATCGCTACCAGCGGGGTCCTAGCTTGCGTGGCGACAGGCGCCGCGGCCAGCGCCGACGGCGTGAGGACAAAGCCGGCGAGCACATTGACCTTGTCATTGACGACCAACTCCTGCGCCAGGCGCCTGCTCAGATCGGGCGTGCTGGCGTCGTCCTTCAGGATCAGTTCCACCTTTTTGCCGCCAATGGTGTCGCCATGCTGGGCCATATACAGGCGGACTGCAGACTCGACCTGCTTGCCGGTGGGGCCAAACTGCCCGGTCAGCGGCAGGACCAGCCCGATCTTGAATTTTTCTTGCGCGATGGCGCCAGTGGCTGCGGTGGCACACATGGCCGCCAGGGCCAATGTATGCAGGAAGAAGCGCTTTTTCATTTTTTGTCTCCGTTATTGTAAAAATTCGATTAGCGTGAATAAATGCAGTAAAGCGTAAACCCCCTCCGCTTCAAATGAATATCGTCATGTTTTTCGCCAGCAGCGTGCTTTGATCGAGAATCACGGTGCGCCGGGCGATGCTTAGTGTGTTCCCATTGCGGCGAAGCAGGTCCTTTCGACGGCCGATGAAATAATCGGTTTCCGTTTCAAGCCGGTTGCGATGCACCAGCACCCGGCAAGTGACCTCGATCTCACTGGCGCCAGCCAGCGCCTCGGCTGGATTGACGATGCGGATATTGGTCACCAGGTGCGACACGCGCGACATTGGCTCCTCTGACCAATGGATGCCAGTCATGATCTGGCGCACGCGTTTTACCAGCGTGGCCTTGTCGTCGTCTACCCATGCGACATCGTCCTCGTCAGTGATGTCGCGCTCACGTTGTGAAAACTGCAAATTTTTTCGCAACGGAATGCGGTAGCGGATATCGTCGCTCAGCAATGCCAGCCACTCGTCGTAGCGGCGCTCGTCGAGCAGGTCCGCTTCGAGATAAAGAAGGTCTTCCACTTCCCGGACCAGGTTCAGGTAGCGTGATTGGGTATCGTCGCTCATTGGCTTTCTCCTGCGTCGGCCGGACGCGGCGACTTCAGCGCGTCCCAGCTTTCCGCATCCATCAAATCCGCCCAGCGCTGGTACAGGCGCCGCACGTTTTCTTCCGTATTGATCGGATGCTCGGTAATGAAACCGGGTATTAACGGATGCGGGCCGCCGGCACGCAAGCCGGCCTTGTAATTGAACGGATAGCCTTGCGCCACACTGCCCTGGCAACTTGCCGTCGCATAGTTCCAGTTTTCCATATCATCCTGTTCCGTCATGCCTGCCGGGCCTGAATAGCGGATGTAATAGCGCCGCAGGAAGGCCTTGACCTCGGGAGGCGCTTTCTTGTCGACAAAATAGACCCGCCACATTTCGGTCTGGTTTGGCCCTTTGGGATGCGCGACCAGGATGGTGCGCGGCTGCTGGCCGTGAAAAGACATGTTCGGGAAAATCGTGCCGACGATCGTAGTGACCCGCCCCTGCTCCCCCTGCAACTCCTGCCGCATGCGCCAGTTCTCCAGATAGTAGGCCGCCGTCGCCGGAGAGGCGCCATAGTCGCTGGGCTCCTGACCCGCCGCGGCAATTCCATAGATCACGCCGTGCCCTTCAGGATAAGCACCCATCACGAATTGGCCGGGCTCGTCTCGCCGTCCCTCCTTGCTATTCGGGCCGATGCCCACCTTGTCCACCGAGGCGTGGCTGATGCCATGCGCCATATCGCCGGCAAAATTTTCGGAAACGATCTTCCAGTTGGACGGGATGATCCATTTCTGTGTACTGCCGAGCAGTTCGATCTCGTCGTCGCTGCCATTCCATGGCGATAGCGCGTTATTGAGCCCAAACCAGGCATCGCCCAGATATTCCTTGAACGGCGGCGCTGTCGCATCCCATGTGGCCCACACCGTACCGCGCAGGGTAGCGATCTGCGCCACTTCGACCAGACTCCATTCGCTCTTGTCGAACGGCTGCCCCTTGTAAGACGCTTCATCGTCGGGTATCGCAATCAGCTCGCCGCTGTTGCGGTAAGCCCATCCGTGATAAGGGCAGACGAAGTTGCGGACATTGCCCTCGTCATAGCGGCATATCTTCATGCCACGATGGCGGCATGAGTTGAGGAACACGTGGATCGAACCACCGGTGTCACGGCTCAGGATCACCGACTCGTCACCCATGCGGGAGAGCACAAAATCACCCGGCTTGCTGACCTGGCTCTCATGTCCGACATACATCCATGCCCGCTTGAAAATACGGTCAATCTCCTGCGCGTGGATAGCGTCGTCGGAGAATATCTTGCGGGATATCTCGCCTTGTCCCGAGTCGACCAGGTCGCGCGCTGAACAATAGCCATTGCGCCCGCCATTCTCGGGACCGCCCTCGGCCAGGATTGGAATCGACTTCTTCATGATGGTTTCTGCCCTGTCAAAAAGCGGTGGTCCGCGAGAATCACGTCAATCATCTGCTGTGCGAGGGCCGCGCCGGGCACACCGAAGCCTAGCGAGTGCGCAAGTTCGATGCAGAGCTGCAGGTCCTTGTAAAATACTGCCGGCGCGTGCGGCCCCAGGCCCAACGACGACCAATGGTTCGCCACAAAACTCTGCGCCGCACCGTCACGCACCACCTGCTCCAGCATCTCTTCGGACAGGCCGGCGGCAACCCCCAGCTTCATCCCTTCGTACGCAGCAAGCAGATTGATGGAAATGATCATTTGATGCGCAAGCTTGGCCCGCAAGCCGCTCCCCAGGGCGCCTGTATGGGTGATACGGCTGCCTGACGCCTCGAATAGCGGCCTGCAAACCTCGACAATGGCTTCCGGGCCGCCGACCATGAACGACATTCTTTTGGCCTGGGCACCCGCGGCGCCGCCGCTGACCGGGGCGTCAATCACATGTATATCGCGCGCCCGCCCCTCTTCCGCCAATGCCAGCACGGTCGCCGGCCGCACGGTGCTGTGTACCGCGATGATCGTGCCTGGCGCGGCAGCGGAAAGCAGGCCGTCCGGTCCGCTGATCACGGCTTCCAGCTGCTCGTCATTGAGCACACAGACCTGTACGATCCTGCTCCCGCGCGCAACGTCGGCGCTCGAGCGAACGACCGTGGCACCGCACGCAGCCAGTTCGGCGCACGGTGCGGGGTGCAGGTCGTACACGGCTACCTCGAAGCCGGCGGCAACTGCATTCATGGCGAGCCCCTTACCCTGTACTCCGAGGCCTATAAAACCGGTTTTCATGCATGTCTCCTTTTGGTATTCCGCTGATGCCGGGCGGCAGTCGATCGCAACTCTCAGCGGCAGGTCCCTGGCTGCTCGCAGGCGGACCAGTGGCATGGACGAAAATGTAAAAGATTCCCGGCAAAGATGATAGATGGCAAATTTGTAGCGCTGATGCATAAGGGACATCGCTCGTGAATCGACCACCCGGCAATTGCCGGTTGCCGGCATGCCAGGCCTTCATCACACTGCGTGCCGAGCCAACACGCGACGTGATGGTGAACGAGGCACGCAATTAATAGCCTAACCAGATCGTGGCGCCGTGGATTTCGCCTATGGCCCGTTATCATCACAGATTGACTCTCCACAACCAGTCATTCAATGCCGCACGACACATCACAATGGCTGCAGATATTGATGCGTGCCATGGTGCCGTGGCCGGCCAGCGGTCAGCAGACGGAATGGATCGTGCTGGCCAGCCAGATGATCGCGGCTTTGCTGGCGACCTTTCTGTTGCATCGGTTCGGCACGCCGGCATTACATCATCTGACGGCCAGGCTGCCGTTTTCCCGCAAACTCATTCAATATGGAAACCGCGCCGGCGCCCTTCTTGTTTTCCTTTATCTGGTACAGATCGTCCTGGCCAACGCACCGAACTCGCTGGCCGGCATCACGACGCTGCGTGGCCTGAATGCGCTGGCGCTGATCGCCGCGTTGACCTGGCTCGGCGTGCGCTGCGTGCGCGCGATTGCCGATACGGTCGTCGAGCTCAACCCGGCGACGGAAGAAGTCGACATCCAGACCCGGCGCCTCCAGACCCAGACCCGGGTGCTGTCGCATTCCTTGTCGGCCATGATCGTCCTGGTCGGGATGGGGATGGCATTTTCAACTTTGCCGCTGATGCGCCAGATCGGCACCACGTTCCTGGCATCGGCAGGTGTCGCCGGCCTGGTACTCGGCTTTGCCGCCAAGCCGGTCCTGGGCAACCTGTTGGCCGGCATGCAACTCGCCCTGACCCAGCCGATCCGGCTCGGGGATGTGGTGATTGTCGAGAACGAGTGGGGCTGGATTGACGAAATCACCGGCACCTATGTGGTGATCCGCATTTGGGACGAGCGGCGCCTGGTGGTGCCGCTGCAGTGGTTTATCGAACATCCGTTTCAGAACTGGACTCGCAACCAGACCGCGATCCTGGGCGCGGTCCTGATCTGGACGGATTACCGGATGGCGGTCGACCTGGTCCGCAACGAGGCTGAACGCATTTGCCGCCATGCACCGGAGTGGGATCGGCGCGTCTGCGTCACGCACGTGGTGGATGTCAGCGAGCGGGCGATTCAAATACGCGTGCTGGTCAGCTCGAGCGATGCCGGAAGATGCTGGGATTTGCGGTGCCGGGTGCGGGAAGAGCTGATTCATTTCATCCAGCGCGATTATCCCGACTATCTGCCGCGCCTGCGAACCGAAGTAGCTGCCGTCGATGTGGACCGGCATGCCGGGTAGCGTTAACCTCAGAATGGAATTTGAAAGCAAGACCCGGAGTGCAACGGTCTGCGGCCATTGATACACTGTGCTTCAGAGTGTGGATTGGCGTGCAAATCGTTGAAAGGAAAACATCATGAACGCATCGGCGAAAACAGGGCAACTGGCGGCCATGACCGTCAATGACCCGCGCTGGGCCGCCGTCGTTGCGCGCGATCCGGAGGCGGATGGGCGTTATTATTATTCGGTCAGGACCACCGGGGTGTATTGCCGCCCCTCGTGCGCCGCCCGGCTGGCGCGCCCGGAAAACGTGCGTTTCCATGTCAGCCGCGAGGATGCCGAACAGGCCGGATTCCGTCCTTGCAAACGCTGCAAGCCGGACCAGCCTCCGCTGGCCGAGCAATACGCGGCAACCGTCACCGCGGCCTGCCGCATCATTGAGGAATCCGATACCGTGCCCGGCCTGCAGGAACTGGCCAGGCGTGTCGGCGTGAGCGCGTCGCACTTCCACCGCGTGTTCAGGCAGATCACGGGATTGACGCCCAGCCAGTATGCGGCGGCGCAGCGCGAGAAGCGGGTGCGCGCCGAACTCGGCCGCAGCGAGTCGGTCACCGCCGCCATCTTCGATGCCGGTTATCACTCCAACGGCCGCTTTTATGAAAAATCGAACGCGGTGCTCGGCATGACGCCGACCAGGTATCGTGCCGGCGGCGCCGCCATGACGATCCGCTTCGCCATCGGCGAATGTTTGCTCGGGGCCATCCTCGTGGCGCAGAGCGAACAAGGTGTGTGCGCCATCCTGATGGGCGACGATCCGGACCAGCTGGCCCGCAATCTGCAGGACCGCTTTCCGCGTGCCGACCTGATCGGAGGTGATGCGCAATTCGAGCAGCTGGTTGCGCGTGTGGTCGGTTTTGTCGATGCGCCGGCGCTCGGACTGGACTTGCCGCTGGATGTGCGCGGCACCGCATTTCAGAAGCGTGTCTGGCAGGCGCTGTGCGACATACCGGCCGGCGAAACCGCGAGTTACACCACGATCGCACAACGCATCGGCGCCCCGAAATCGGCGCGGGCCGTGGCGCTGGCCTGCGCGGCGAACGCCCTCGCGGTTGCCATTCCCTGCCATCGTGTGGTGCGCAGCGATGGCGGCCTGTCCGGATATCGCTGGGGTGTGGAACGCAAGCGCGCGCTGCTGGAAAATGAAGCACAGCGCATCAATTCTCATGATGCAATCGGGGACGATGCATGACGGCGGATCTTTTTGCCGATGACGAGCATGCGCATGCCTGGCGCGAGGACTTGGGTCCCGGTGCGGTTGTGCTGCGCGGCTTCGCGCTGGCGCAGCAAGCGGCAATCTTCGCTGCGCTGCGGGACATCACGGCTGCGGCGCCGTTTCGGCACATGGTGACGCCGGGCGGGTTCCGCATGTCGGTGGCGATCACCAATTGCGGCGGCCTGGGCTGGGTCTCGGATCGCCGCGGTTATCGTTATGGCGGCATTGACCCGGACAGAGGCAAGCCCTGGCCACGCATGCCGGAACTGTTCCTGGGACTGGTGCGGGAGGCGGCGGCACAGGCGGGGTTTCCGGATTTCGAGCCGGATGCGTGCCTGATCAACCGCTACGAGCCAGGCGCGCGCCTGTCGCTGCATCAGGACAAGAATGAACAAGATTTCAGCCAGCCCATCGTCTCGGTATCGCTTGGCGTTTCCGCCGTTTTCCTGTTCGGCGGTGAGCGGCGTGAAGACAAGGCGATGCGCGTTCCGCTGGCGCACGGCGATGTTGTGGTCTGGGGCGGGCCGGCAAGGCTGCGCTACCACGGCGTGCTGCCGCTCAAGGAAAATGAGCATGCCGCGACAGGCAGCCATCGGATCAATCTGACCTTTCGCAAAGCAGGCTGACCCTCATCCCCGAAACGCCGCTTCCGCATCCGATTTCCGTTTTTCGACTATCCTTGCGTAAAATCCGGCGCGAACAACGCGCCGAACCGCAAAAAGATACCAAAGGATAACGATTGACGAATTTGCTGAACCGCCGACTGGACCTGCTGTCATCGGCAACCAACCGCCCGCTGCTGTCCCGCGGACTGCATGGCATCGAACGCGAAACCTTGCGTGTGAACGCCGATGGCTCGCTGGCGACCACGCCGCATCCACTCGCGCTCGGCTCCGCGCTGACCAACCCGGAGATCACGACTGATTATTCGGAATCGCTGCTGGAATTCATTACACCCGCAGAGCACGATATTAAAACCGCGTTGACAAAACTGGATGCGATTCACCGCTTTGCCGGTTCGGAACTGAATGGGGAGCTGCTGTGGAGCCAATCCATGCCCTGCCGCCTTCCTGAAGAAGAAAATATTCCGATTGCCTGGTATGGCAAGTCGCATATCGGCATGCTCAAGCACGTGTACCGGCGCGGCCTGGCGCTACGTTATGGCAAGGCGATGCAATGCATCGCCGGCATTCATTACAATTATTCATTGAGCGAAGATATCTGGCGCGCTTTTCAGACCGATGAAAAGGCGTCGGGATCGGCAATGGACTATCAGTCGGAAAGTTATATTGCGCTGATCCGCAATTTTCACCGCTACAGCTGGCTGCTGATGTACCTGTTCGGCGCCTCGCCGGCACTGGCAACACACTTTCTGCGCGGACGGCCGCATCAGCTGGAGACACTTTCGGCCGACACGCTGTACCTGCCGTTTGCCACCAGCCTGCGCATGAGCGACCTCGGATATCAGAACAGCGCACAAGCCGGGATCGTCCCGCCGTACAACACGCTGCACGATTACATGCGCAGCCTGTCGCGCGCGGTCCGGCAACCGTATCCGCCCTACGATGAACTGGGCACACGCCGCGACGGTCAATGGGTCCAGATCAATACCAATGTGCTGCAGATCGAGAATGAATTTTACGCAACGATCCGTCCCAAACGTGTCATCGAAACCGGCGAGCGGCCGCTGGAAGCCTTGTGCTCGCGCGGTGTGCAATACGTTGAAGTGCGCTGCCTCGATGTCGATCCCTTCAATCCGCTCGGCATCAGCCTGGAAACATCCCGTTTTCTCGATGCTTTCCTGCTGTTCTGCGCACTGGATGAAAGCCCGCAGACCAACGATGCCGAAGGCCGGGAAAATACCGAGAATTTTGCGCGCACGGTAAAAGAAGGCCGTCGTCCGGGTTTGACCTTGCAGCGTGGCGGCAAGAGCATTGCATTGCAGGAGTGGGGACTGGAACTGCTGGATCGCATAGGCGCGGCGGCGGACTTGCTGGACGAGGAGCATGGTGATGATACGCATGCCAGGGCATTGCAGGTACAACGTGAGAAATTACTGTCGCCTGACCTGACGCCATCGGCAAAAGTGCTTGCAGCCTTGCGGGCAACGGACGGATCGTTCCCGCAGTTCGGGCTGCAGCAAAGCCAGTTGCATGCGGCGTCTTTCCGTGCGCGGCCGCTTGGCGAGGAAGAACGGGCGCATTTCATCACACTTCAGCAGTCGTCGCTGGCCGCGCAGGAGCAGATGGAATGGTCACAAAGCGGCGACTTCGACCAGTTCATCACTGATTACCAGTCGAGGACACCCAGCCAGCTTTGCGAGTAGGTAAATATTTAATACTGCCGGCGCGCCACTTTCCTGCTCTGCTTCGCCTGGAATTTTTTCCAGAGATAGCTGGCGACCGCCAGGAAGATCATTTTTCTCATGAATTTCTCCAATCATTAACGGACGAATTGCGGGAAGAATTGCGCCTTGCCCGGCAAACCTGATAAGGCAAACACAAAACAAGCGGACAACGTTAAGACCGGGAAGCTTATCTTTTAGTTCACATTATCAATAAATAATGTTAATCCGGAAGAGATGCAGCCGGTTTGTCGAAAACCGTGCTGCGTTCCGCTCCATCCCTCACGGCGCGTGTGGTCAGCGTTCACCGGATACGCTTGTTACCGATAGGCGTTGATTTCCTGTGCGGCAAGGTCTGATAGCTGCTGCCCCGAATGCATTACAGTTCTTCCCGTAATTATCCCGGTAACGAATCTTCCGGGGCACAAGGTAAAATGAGCGCCTTTGCCCAAATGCATGGCATTGGCCACCTGACCCGGGCAACAGAAATTCCCTGCTACCCGGCACCACCAACAAGACAATGACCTCAATCGCCCACCAAACACCCTGCCCCCTCGCCTGCGGCGCCATCCCTGCGGAGGCGGTTCAGATGGCGGAAAAGCATGTGCGGGATATCCTGTCGCTGGCGATCGGCCATAAGAACCAGCAGGCGGTAGTGGTATCGGATGGGCGATGTGACCTTGCGCTGGCATTGACCGAGGCTTACCGGCGCTGTCTTCCAGAAGCCCTTTTCATCGATTTTGATGCGACATCGCCGCAAGACGTGCTGGCCGCATTCGCCCCCCTGCAGCCATCCGACCTGGTGGTCCTGATCCAGTCCACCAATTTCCGCCTCGATGCCTACCGCATCCGCGTCGAGTTGTTCAAGCGCGCCATCAAGGTCGTCGAACATCCGCATCTGGCCCGCATGCCGGGACCCGAAGCGCTTTATTACCTCGAATCGCTGGCCTATGACGCGGCGTATTACCGCGGCGTCGGCAATGCGCTCAAGGAACGCATCGATCGCGCCGCCGGCGGTGTGGTCGACAGCGGCGGTGAACGGCTGATCTTCGCGTCGCCTTTCGAGTCGGCCAAACTGAACGTCGGCGATTATTCGGCAATGAAAAACGTCGGCGGCCAGTTCCCCATCGGCGAAGTGTTTACCGAAGCGCGGGACTTGGAATCGGTAAACGGACGGGTGCGCATTTTTGTGTTCGGCGACACCACCTTCGGCGTCAACAAACCGGCGCAGCCAATCACGCTGGTGGTTACCCGGGGACGGGTGACGGACGTGATCGATTCGACCGCCGAGTTCGACCAGGTTCTTGCCAATATCCGCGCCGATGAGGGCGAGGTCTGGGTGCGCGAACTCGGCTTCGGCATGAACCGCGCCTTTACACGCGATCGCACGGTCAACGATATCGGCACCTACGAACGCATGTGCGGCATCCACCTGTCGCTGGGCGCCAAGCACGGCATCTACGGCAAGCCGAATTTCAAGCGCGGCGACGGCCGGCACCACGTCGATATTTTCGCCGTCACCGAAGCGGTGTATCTTGACGATGAGCGTGTGTATCGGGACCGCGCCTGGGTGGTGTGATGGTGCACGGCGCTTTTCCCGCCGGTTTTTATTTACGCAAGATAATCGAGAACAGATGAAAATTTTATACCTGGACTATAACGGCGTGCTGCACGACGACAAGGTCATGCGCAACCGGAAACGCGGCCTGTACATCGCCACCGAAGGAAGAAGCTTTTTTGAGTGGATGCCGGTGCTGGAAGAGTTGCTGGCGCCGCATCCGGATGTGAAGATCGTGTTATCCACCAGCTGGGTGCGCTCGCTGGGTTTCGATGCCACCAAACGCGAACTGACTGAAGCACTGCAGGCGCGCGTAATCGGTTCCACCTTCCATCATCCCAATGTGCGTCAATCGGAATTCGATACGATGCCGCGCGGCTTGCAGATCGTGGCGGATGCGGAACGCCGCAAACCGTCAAACTGGTGCGCGCTTGACGATGACGACTCCGGCTGGCCGGCAGCGTGCCGGGATCGCCTGATCAAAACCCCGGGACATGCAGGATTGAGCGACCTGGCGACGCAGGAACTGGCGCGCAGTATGCTGGCATCACTGTAAGTCAGCTTCACACGTCGGCCAGCCAGTCGAACACCGCTGGCCAGAGCCTGGCGTGCGCGTTGCTGCCAACCAGCACTCCCACATGCTGGATCGCGACACCGACATCCCCCTCGTAGGTCAGCAGTTTTTTGCGTGAACAGGCCGCCGTGTCGAAGAATGGGGTGATCGACGCCGGCGGAATGACCGTGCTGCGCGGGTCAAACACGCTCAGCAGCGGTACGGTCATGTCGCGCGGCCCGATCTGTCTTCCCTGGACACATAATTGCCCTTGCATCAGGCAATCGCCGCGATACAACTGTTCGATAATGTCGACGAAAAATTTTCCCGGCAGCTGAAATTCATCCAGCGTCCAGCGTTCCACACGGATGTGCGTGAGCAGCGCCTTGGCATTCCCTGCGCTCAACAGCAGATCGACGTAACGCCGCCACTGGAATTCGTCGGGCGCCGCAACGCTGCTGACGAGGCCGAGGAACGAACCCGGCACATCACCGAACAGTTCCGCAATTTCTTTCGCATCAGGCGCGGCGGCCACAAGCGGCGCAAAACTTCCGGCCGCTGCGCCGAAATGCATGGGCGCTTCCAGCGCAACCAGCGCGCGCACGCGTTGCGGATGCAGGCAGGAAAACAATGCCGCCAGCGTGCCGCCCAATGAGTGGCCGGCAAGTATCACCTGCGTCTGCCCTGCATCCTTCGCGATGACATCGAGACAGACTGACAGCAGGCGGTCGGCATAGTCGTTCAGCCCGAATGCCCGCTTCGGCTTGTCGAGCGGCACCCACTCCGCCAGGTAGACGCGCATGCCTTGCCGCAGGCAGCGCCGCACGATGCTATTGTCGGGAGCCAGGTCCCAGATGTACCAGCGTTTGATAGGCGCCGGCACGATCAGCAATGCGGGGCTGCACTCCGATCCGTTTCCGTAGGCGTGCAATACCAGTCCGGGTTCCGTGTGCAAGACACGATAGGGGGTTTCCACCGGGCCCAATCCGGCGGCGTCAAGCAGCATGCCGCGAATGCGGCGGTTGCGATCGGCTTGTTTGAAAGCCAGCGCGGCCAGCGTGGCATCGTTTCGAAACGGGTTTTGCCCGTCCGGCTGCGCGCCGGAATTTTTTGCGCACGTTACAGGATCCATGGCGGCATTGCCGATAAAACGGCGTTCACTATCGCTGTTGATATTCCACGTATATCTTGACGCTCCCACGCTTTGCAAGATGAGCGGCCAACAAAAGTGAGCGGCGCAAAATTTCAGGTGGCATGCAACGATTAATTACGCGGATCATCAAAACATGATGAGCGCCCTCATCCATTCAGGCCCATCCGCCGCCGACGTGGCGCTGGAATCCAAGGTGGCATTTTTACGGCAAGCGGCCAGCTATCAGGAATCGGCCTGGCGCGTGGAGGCGCTGGAAACCCACATGTCCTGGGTCTTCCTGACAGACAAGCATGCGTACAAGCTGAAAAAACCGGTTTGCTACGAGTTCATTGATTTCCGCACTCTCGACGCCAGGCGCTTTTTTTGCGAAGAAGAAGTGCGTCTGAACCGGCGACTTGCGGCCAGCGTGTATCTGGGTGTTATTGCGCTGACCGTTACCACATCGGGGCATTTGCAGCTGGGGGGCGAAGGCACGGTGGTGGACTGGCTGATCAAGATGCATCGCTTGCCCGCGCAGCACATGCTCGACTATGCGATCAGTCACGGCACGGTGACTGACAAGGACATGTGCCGGGTGGCCGTACTGCTGACCGGCTTTTACCGCGCCTGCGCGCCGATCGCCATCGATCCGGCAGAATACCGCCACTCGTTCGAACGCGCACTGGACCGTCATCGCGAGGAGTTAAGCCTGCCCTCGAATGGACTCCCGATCGAACAGGTCAATCGGATTTACCAGGAGCAAATCACTATGTTGCGGCAAAGGGCGAACCTGTTCGACGAGCGGGTGCGTGCCGGCCGGATTGTGGAAGGCCATGGCGACCTGCGGCCGGAACATGTGTGCCTGGCGCCGGCACTGGCAATCATCGACTGCCTCGAATTTTCGCGCGACTTGCGGATTGTCGATGCGGTTGATGAGCTTGCGTTTCTCGCGCTTGAATGCGAACGGCTTGGTGCTGCCAGACTGGGCGCCGAGCTACTGTACTCTCACAGTGCAATGTCAGGCGACTGGCCGCCGCAGGCGCTGGTCCATTTTTACCAGAGTTATCGCGCGACCCTGCGCGCCACCATCGCCATCCGGCATTTGCACGAGGAAAAATTCCGCTATTCGCCGGAATGGCGGCGCCGCTCGGAAACGTATTTGCAGCTGGCGGCGTTACATGTGGGACGTTGCCATTGAATGGCTTTTTTTACCCTACGGATTGGCGGGTTATGGATTCCCGCTTTCGCGGGAATGACGGTAGTATTTGATACGATCTCCACTCTTGCCACCGTCATTCCCGCGAAAGGTGAAGCAGGGGTTTCAGGCAGCATGCTGCCTGCCTGCGTAACGGCACAGGCTTTCAAGCCTGTGTGCGCCCTGCAAGGGGGAATCCGGAGTGAGCCTGCGTCACGATGCCTTCACAAAGATCCTGCCCGACCTGACTTCGACTCCTGTATCAACAATCCGCCGCCCGGTCAAGAAACAGACGCAAGCGGCAGATTCAGCAACAGGTTTTGCGGCTTGATGCGCAGCACATTATCCCCATTCATTGCGCACGCCAGATAAACCGGTCGGCCCGCCACATCGGGACGCACCACCGATGGATCGGCAAAATCCATCCGGAACAAGGACAGGATGCGGCTGTTGCGCGCGGTTTCCAGTTCCCTGCCCGCGTACAGGTCATTGAGCATGCCGCTGGCTTCGGCGTCGAGTCCGATATGCCAGGCCCAGTGCTTGTCTTCAATCTTGCTCAGCGGCGCGACGCGCACATCGACGTCATAAAAATGGCGCACCCACTTTTCGATCACACGCCCCAATGCGGTCAACGCGTCGCCGCCGTGAGCAAAACTGATCACCGTGTCGTGGCGGTCGGCGCGCGCCCAATAACTGCCGGCATTAACGCGGTCAATCACATCCAGCGTCACCGTGCGTGATTTTGTCTTGTGCTCGACCAGCAGTCGGCCGATGTCGCCGTAGGTGGCGCCGGACTCGTGCAGATGCACCGTTTCCGCATCGGCGAGCATCACCCCGCCGTCCTGAATCGCGACTTTTTGCGGGCGGAAAAACAGTTCTGCAACACGCGCTTCGAGCGCATCGCCGCTGCCTTCAAGAATGCTGCGCATGATCATGTGCGCCAGCTGGTCGATGAAAATCGGCGGCACGCTGACATCGCCCTGGCGGAAGATGTCGAGATAGGCAGCTTCCAGTGTCCCCGCACGCAGCAGGCGCTCGCGCCAGGCCAGCATCACGCCGTAATTCTCGGCGGCGTCGGGATCCTGCATCGCCGCCAGTTCGGCAGCGGCGACGGCGCGTCGTGGCGACGCCATCAAGGTGGCGTGCAGCGCGCGCTCGGCGGCGCAGGATTCGGCCACCGGCGCGACCTCGGGCCGCTGCCACCAGGCACGCAGCAAGTCGTCGCTGGCAAGCAGCTTGCCTTCCGCATTGCGGCCGGCAAGGGCAAACCCGGAATGTGTCCAGAAATCAGGCATGGGGGAAATGAAAAGCGTAAGTGAAGGACGCCCAGTATCCCATAATCATGCGGCCCCGCCCGAGTCCGTGTGCGGCCCCTTATCCGGGCGCGGAAAAATAAGTGCAGAGCTGGTCAAGTGATGCCGGATCCGACATCGCGTCGAAAGCCTGGGTGACCAGACAAACATCGGCATGCGCTCCCAGTACCCGCCGCGCCTTGTTCCTGACCTCGGAAATACCGAACGGCAGGGCCGGGTCGCCCCAACTTTCCTTCACGAGCAGGTCACGCCGTTGTCCGCCGGCGCTGACCGACACATGCGCCGGCCACGTCGCCGGGTACCAGGCATCGAGCGATGCATCGGCGCGCACATGTACCCTGGCCGCAAACGCCTCGAGCGCGGCATCGGCCACACCGCCATCGCGCGCGACATCGTCGAGCAGCGCCGGTTGCAGCGCGGCCAGCGCGAGTTGCCAGCGCACGCTGACCATGCTCGCCAGCCGGCTGGCGGACGGCGGCTCACGATCGATCATGGCGGCGTAGGCCGGCGGCACGCTGACCTCGATCGAGTCGATCGCCGCCGGATCGAGGCCTTCCGCGATCAGGCGCTGCAGCCCATGTACCGCGGCCAGCGTTTGCTTGGCCGCGCAGTGTGGTTTGATGCTGAGTTCCTGGATCACCGCGGATGGCGCCAGCAGCGCGGCATCGGCATGGGCGCCGCCGATCGCCTGCAGCCACGCCGCATCCAGTAGGCCGGGATCGCCGTCGATGCCATCGGCCGCCGCGAGCGCTGCCAGGCAACCCGAGCGCACCGCATTGCCGAATAATAACCAGCGCCCCGGACGCGGCCCGGCACTGCGGCCGACGCTGCGTGGCGTCTGCGCAAGCGCAATGGCAAGCGCATGGCGCATGCGATCGGGCGGCAAGCCGAGCACACGTGCGGCAGTGGCGGCGGCGCCAAAAGGCGCAACCAGGTAGCTCGGCCATAATCCTTGCGCCATCAGCCTGGCGCCACCCATCGCCAGGCCCAGCCGCACCGACAGTGTTTGCCCGACGAACAGCGCGTCGGCAAAACGCTGCGGCTGCGCGGGCGCGAACGCCGCCATCGCCAGCGCCGACGGCAAGGCAATCGCGCTGGCCGTGATGGCGCTGGGCCGATGGATGTCATCGATTTCCGACAGCCGCATCGCCGCGGCGTTGGCGGAGAGTGTGGCGAGCGGCCCGCTATCGGTGCGCGTGAAAAATTGCGCCAGCACGCGGCCTTCCCGGGTGCTTCTCCCGGCAAGCAAGGCGATCACGCCATCGGCGGCATGCACCGCAATGCGCTGCTGAAACGCGGCGCTCGACGCGTCTGATGCAAAATGCGCGAGCGCGTCGATGGCCCATGGCGAAGATGCGGCCAGCGTCATGCTCCCATCACCAGCGGTGCGGCACACAGCCAGTGACCGTCCTCCAGCGCCAGCTGCGCCGAAAAAACCGCCAGGCTGCCGGCGGGGAGCGCAACGGTTGCCGGCCTGCCCTGCGCCATCACGACCGTGAGCGGATGCAGGCCGACGCTGGCCTCGAGCGACCATTGGACAAGCTGGCCCGGCGCGGCAATCGGCAACTGTCCGTCCCGCACTTCGCCCATCCCCGCAACGGTCGCGTCGAACCACGCTTGCGCCGCTGCCCAGGAAGCCGGCGCCGGACCGTCCGCGATGCTCCGGGTCACGCGCACCCAGGCGCCCTTGTAGGCAAGCGATACTTCAACTGCATGGCGTGCACCGAGCGCGGCATCACCTTCCATGCGCAGCAACGCCGCGGGCCCGGCCAGATCGGGGACGATGCGCTGCAATACTTCCTCGGCGCCGGCCAGGCGCGCCGCGGCCTCGATTGCTGCAGTGAGCTCCGACGCCTGCCGCGCATGTGCCGGCGCGGCATCGAGCGCAGCGCGGCCGATCGCCGCGGCGTGCACGGCCAATGCGCGCTCCTCGGCGTCGGCGGGTTGGCGCAGCGCGGCAAACATTGGCCCCGCATCCACCACACGATCAGGGTAGGCAGCGGACAAAGGCTCGCCCACCGGCCACGGCAGCGAGTCCAGGCCGATGACGCCGATGCGGGCATCAGCGCCGATTTTTTCAGCCAGAAGCCTGACCGCACCCGGGCCCAGGCGCGGCGCCATCACGACTTCGCCAATGTGGCTGACCTCGCGTATCCATGTATGGACACGTTTGGTCAGGGACGCCAGCAAAACCGGCGCGCCCTCCGGCAGCATGACCAGCAATGCTTCGCTCCAGTACGGTGTGAAATTGGTAATCCAGTGCACGGCGGCCGGCTGTGCGAATGAGGTGTAGGCCAGCACGGCGCCCAGGTTTTCCGCGCGCATGGCAGCCTGCAGCCGCGCCAGGCGTTGATCCAGCACCGCGACCGGCATCTCTTCGCGCGACCAGCTGATAAGTCCTCGACGCATGATCAAGCTCCTTGTAATTGTGGGATGGCGTTCATGCCGGCACCGAGATCAGTTCGCGCGGCGTCCGGTTCAGCACGCGGCAGCCGTCGGCCGTCACGCGCACCGTGTCACCGAGCACGATGTAGCCCACTTCCGGGTGATACGTGTTGGGATGCACGATCAGCGTCATGCCTTCTTCCAGCACCAGGCTCACGTCTTCCAGCACATGCGGACCGTCGACAAACAGGCCCATGCCGTGACCGCGCACACGGGTGTATTCCGACGTCACGTAGTCACCCAGGCCATGGCGGCGGAAGACATCGTTCTGGGCCCGCGCCACATCGCCGTGGGTGGCGCCCGGACGGACCGCAGCGATGCCTGCCTCCAGCGCCTCGAGATAGACGGCGTAAGCGCGCAACTGCGCTGCGCTCGGCGGGCCGATCACGAGGGTGCGGCAAATCTGCGCGTAATAACCATCAACGCAGGGCGTCAGTTCGGTGGTGACCAGGTCGCCCGCCACCAGCTGCCTTTCGCCCGGCGGATGCATGCCGCGCACCTCCTGCCCGCCTGAGCCGAGGATCATGAAATTCTCCGGGCAACCCTGCGAGCGCAGCCATGCTTCGGTATCGGCCACCAGTTCATACTCGCGCCGGCCAACACGCACGGCGTCGCGGAAGATGGCATAACCCGCATCGGCAATCACGGTCGCGCGTTCCACCGCGTCCGCTTCGCCCGGCGTCTTGGTGACCATCAGGCGGTCAAGCATGGCGGTGGTGGCGGCGATGCTGGCGCCCAGCGGACCGCGTGCGAGGCGCCACGGCACGGTCTGCGCCGGCGCCAGTCCGATGTGCCTGGCGCCGCTGGCCATGATCGCCTGTTCGGCATCGGCCAGCGGCGTGGCCGACCAGCTGACCTGCAAGTGCGGCTGCTCGGCGCTGATGCGTGCCGCCTCGACCGGGCTGTCCACGAACAGGCGGGTTTTACCGCCACGCGTGATCAACGCTACAGCCTCGCCTTCCATAGGCGTGACGTCCAGCGCATACCGCAGGTAGTCGATGCGCCAGGCATTTGCGGCCAGCACCAGCAGGTCCAGTCCGGCATCCCGCATCGCGGCCTGCAGCCGTGCCGCCCTCTCGTCGCGCAATGCCGCACTCATGACCGGCCCTCCCCTGTTGGCCGCGGCTGATATCCGTAGTCGGCTGCCGCGCCTTCCGGCGTCACATATCCCTGGCGCAGGTCTTCCTCAATCCGCGCGGCGTCGCGCTGGCGCGGATCGCCGTAGCCGCCGCCGCCCGCGGTGCGGAAGGTGACGGTATCGCCCGACACCAGCGGTATATTGCTTTCCTTGGTGACCGGCCGTTCGCTGCCGGTCACGCTGGTCAGCAGCGCCGCGTTGCTGCGTCCTGCCTGGCCGCCTTCGATGCCCCAGGGCGGTTCGAGTATGCGTTCCAGCATGACGTTGACCGTGCTTTTTTCAAGCGAGCGATAACGCAGCTCGATGCCGAGGCCGCCGCGATGGCGCCCCGGTCCGCCGCTGTTCTCGCGCAGCTTGTGATATTCGACCAGGAACGGGTAATGGATTTCCTGCAGTTCCACCGGCGTGTTGCGCACGTCGCCCTGGCAGATCGACACCGCGGCTGATTCGCCGTCGCCGTTTTCACGTCCGCCCCAGCCACCGCCGAAAATGTTCATCAGCACGTAACGCGCGCCGGTGCCTTCACGCAGTCCGTAGAACGAGCAGCCGCCCATGTCGCCCTTGTGCGCTGCCGGAATGACGCCGGGAAGCGCCGGCGCCAGTGCGCGCAACAGGGTATCGATGACGGTCGGCAGCGCGATGCTCCAGAGTCCGAGCGCAGCCGGCGGACGGGCATTGAGCATCGTGCCCTCCGGCGAGATCAGGGTCAGCGGGCGGAAGCAGCCTTCATTGACCGGCGCATGCGGCATGGTCAGGATCTTGAACGCCACCCGCGCCGCCGACAGTCCGCCGGAGAAGCCGGAGTTCAGAGGTCCGGGCACCTGCTCGTTCATCTCCGAATAGTCGATCGTGAATTCGGAGCCGCGGATTTCCACCGACACCTTGACGCGCAGCGGAACGTCGAGCCGGCGGCCGTCGCTGTCGAGCCGGGTTTCCGCCGTATAACGTCCGTCCGGCATGCGCGACACTACGGCGCGCGCTTCGGCTTCGGCCTGGTCCCACGAGGCGGCGATGCAGTCGTTGACCGTTTGCAGCGAATACCGCGCATGCATCTCGGCCAGCCGCCGTCCGCCCAGCTGGCAGGCGGCGATCTGCGCCCGCAGGTCGCCCAAGGATGCCTCCGGGAAGCGGATGTTATCGGAAATCATTTGCCACACACCGTCGTTACGTTTGCCGGCATCGTAGATCTTGATCGAGCGCATCTGGATGCCCTCGTGGAAAATCTCGTAGGTCTGCACATTGCCGAAACCGGTGCGAAGGCCGCCGACGTCGACCCAGTGCGCGCGGTTGGCGGCGAACGCGACCACCTTCCCCTGATGGAAGCAAGGGGTGTACACAACCACGTTGTTCAGGTGCTGCCCGCAGACGCCGGCATGGTTCATGATGATGACGTCGCCCGGCGCAAAACCATCGAGGCCAAAACGGTCGATGCCATCCTTGACCGCGATGCCGAGATCGGCAAGGAAGATCGGCAGTCCGCCGGAGTTCTGGCAGATCATGCGGCCTTCGGTATCGATCAGGCCGCAACAGAAGTCGCGCACCTCGTAGATCATCATGTTGTAGGCCGACTTGCAGAGCGCCAGCGCCATCTCTTCGGCATAGGCGATCAATGAGTTGGTAACCACTTCGAGCGTGATCGGATTGACCTTGCGCGCCGCCGCTGCCGGCAATTTTTCCAGCGTGTTATCGATCGTCACTGCAATGCTCCTTCAGGAAGCTTGATTGAAATCAGGATGTGACCGTGTTCGGAAATGGTCGCCACATCGCCCGGGAACAGCACCGTGGTCGAATTCGGTTCTTCGATCACGGCCGGTCCTTCGACGCTGAAGCCGGGCGCCAGGCACGGACGCCACAGGATGCGGGCGTTGAGCGGCTGGGCCGGGTCGTCATAAATGACCGGCCGCATTTCTTCCGGACGCGCGGCCTCGGGCTCGAAGCGCGCCGCCAGAAAACTGTCGACCGATTCGCCGCCGCGCGCCACCGTGACGGTCAGGCGCAGGTTGACGACTTCGATGACTTCACCGGCGGCGGCATGGCCGTAGCGCAGGTCGTGCAGCGCATCGAATCTGGCGCGCACATCGGCATCGGCGCCGGACAATGCGGACGGTTGCGCCAGCGGCACGCTGATGCTGTGTTCCTGGCCGCGATAGCGCAGGTCGGCGCCGTATTCGAACACGGCCTTGTCCTGGTCGAGATCGTCCTTCGTCAACTGCCTTCTGGCGCCTGCCGCAAGTTCCTCGAAGGCGTCCTTGAGCCACTCGGGATCGAGCTTGCCGAGCACACCAACCATGGTGCGCACGAAATCATGCCGCCATGGCGCCAGCAGCATGCCCAGCGCGGAGAAATTGCCCGGCATCTTGGGAATGATCAGCGTCGGGATATTGATTTCCTTGCACAGCGCAACCGCATGTACGGGTCCGGCGCCGCCGAAGGCGATCATCGCCGCATCGCGTGGATCGACTCCCTTGCGCACCGACACCGCCCGCACCGCCAGCGCCATTGCCGAGTCGGCGATGCGCACCACGCCGACGGCCGCCTCCTGCGTGGAGAGGCCGATCGCATCGCCGATGCGGCTGGCAATCGAGCGTGCCGCGCCGCCGGCATCGAGCGCCATGCCGCCGCCCAGGAAACGCCCGGCATTGAGCCGGCCGAGCACCAGGTTGGCATCGGTCACGGTCGGCTCTTCGCCGCCGCGGCCGTAGCATACCGGCCCCGGATCGGCGCCCGCGCTGTGCGGACCGACATGCAGGCCGCCGGCGCCGTCGCGCCAGGCGACGCTGCCGCCGCCGGCGCCGACTTCAACGATCGCCACTACCGGCAACTGCATCGGCTGGCCGGTGGAATAACCGCCGATGTAATACCCTTCCTCGATTGCCGGCACGCCGTCGATGATCAGCGTCGCCTTGGCGGTGGTGCCGCCCATGTCGAAGCCGATGGCCTGGCGGATGCCCAGCAGGCGCGCCACATGGCCGGCGCCGATCATGCCGGCCACCGGTCCCGATTCCATCATCGACACCGGCTCGATCGCCGCGTGCGCCAGCGACATGCTGCCGCCATTGGAGCGCATGATGTGGATGCCGCCGCCGAAATCGCGCTCGCGCAGATGCGATTCCAGCGTGCGCAGGTAACGCTGCACGCGCGGCCCGACATAGGCGTTGAGCACGGTGGTCGAGGTGCGTTCATACTCGCGGAACTCGCGCAGGATTTCATGCGACAGCGTGACAAACAGATCGGGACAGGCTTCACGCAGGATGCGGCCGGCCGCCGCTTCATGCACCGGGTTGGCATAGGAATGCAGGAAACACACGGCGACCGCTTCAATGCCTTCGGCGACCAGCCGCTTGCCGAGCGCAAGGACAGCCGCCTCGTCGATCGGGGTGACGACTTCGCCACGGGCGTTGAGCCGCTCGCTGACTTCGAAGCGCAGGTGGCGCGGCACCAGCGGCTGCGGGCGCTGGAAGTTGATGTCGAACGCATCGGGCCGGTTGCCGCGGCCGATCTCGTACACATCGCGGAAGCCCTCCGTGGTCAGCAGCGCGGTGCGTGCGCCCTTTCGTTCCAGCACCGTATTGATCGCCATCGTCGAACCATGCAGGAACTCATCCAGTTCCGCCAGTTTTGTGCCGGCCGACTTCAGCGCGGTGACCACGCCAGCGGTCGGATTGGATGGCGTGGTCAGGGTCTTGGCCAGCACCAGTTCACCGTTGCGGTAACCGACCAGGTCGGTAAACGTTCCGCCAATATCTACACCTATCAAATTCATGTTGTTCTTCTCTTTCGGATTAGTCGAGCTTGATGCCGTTGCGTTCGATCAGCGCCTTGTAGCGTGTGCTTTCCGTGCGGATGAAGGCGGCCGACTCGGCCGGTCCCAGCCCGACCGCGACGTGGCCGATTTCACCCAGCCTGGCCCGGATCGCGGGATCGGCCAGCGCGGCGCGCACTTCGCTGCCGAGGCGCGCAGCCACTTTCGGATCGAGGCCCTTGGGCGCGGCCAGTACCCACCAGTTACCAAAAACCAGGTCGGGGAAACCGGCTTCCGCCGCGGTCGGAACACCGGGCAGTTCAGGAATGCGCTGTGTTCCCATCACCGCCAGCGCCTTGAGCTTGCCGGCGCGCAGATGGGCGCCGACCGGCGTCAGGGTCGGGAACGCGAGCTGCACGTCGCCGCCGAGCATGGCCAGCGTCAGCGGCGGCGTTCCGCGATAAGCGATGTGCACCATCGAATTGCCCGCCAACTGCGAGAACGAGACGCCCGCCAGATGGGTCGGCGAGCCGGCGCCGGGCGAGCCGAAGTTGAATTTGCCGGGATTGTTGCGCGCCTGGCTGGCGAAGTCCTTGAGCGTAGCCGGCGCGTTGGCGCCGCCGACGGCGATCAGAGGCGCTTCGGCCACCGTGGCGATCGCATCGAGATGGGTGACCGGGTCGAAGCCAAGGTTATTGAACAGATGCTGGTTGACCGCGTAGTTGGCCGTCGGCGCAAACAGGAAGGTGTAACCATCCGGGCGCGCATTGACCACATCCGCGGTGCCGATGTTGCCGGCCGCGCCGGTCTTGTTGTCGATTAAAAAACGCTGTCCCAGCCTGGCTTCCAGCACCGGTGCGATGACCCGGAAAATGGTATCGCCCACTCCGCCGGCGGCATAAGGTGAAACGATGCGGATCGGCTTGGCAGGCCACTCCTGAGCGCTGGCGCCGGCTGTCGTTAGCGCCAGTGCAGCCGCTGCAAGAACGCGAAGCGCTACCCGCCGTGAAAGGGTCGTGTACATGGTGCTGGTCTCCTTCAGTTGGTTTTTATAGTGTCATCATTAAACGCCCTCACCGGCGTCGAAGCAATTGCCCAGCATGCTATGGGTTCATAGTAATATGGCTATGGGTTGACTACATGAGACGAGACCGATGTTACCGATTACCTTGCGCCGGCTGGAAGTGTTTGTCGCCGTGGTCGAAGCCCGCGGCTTCAGCGCCGCCGCCGCCGCGCTCAACATCACACAACCGTCGGTCAGCGTGCATATGCGGGCGCTGGAAACCAAGGTGGGCGCCGCGCTGTTCGAGCGCCAGCCCGGCGTGTCGCCGCAGCTTACCGACGCCGGCCGGAGGCTGTATGGCTATGCCCAGGAAACGCTGGAACGCGCCAATGCAATGTCGGCGGAACTGGGGCAGAGCCGGCGCAAGCTGCGTTTCGCCGCGCAGCGCTTCGTGACCAATTCCCTGCTCGCCAACACCTTCGGCACCTTGTCCACCACCTTCCCGGATATCGAAGTCATCCTCCGCACCGGCACGTTCGAGGAAGTGCACAGCCTGTTTCAAAGCGGCGCGGTCGACCTCGTCTTCATGCTCAGCGCCGGCCATGAATTGCCGGAATGGCACACCGGGACCATGGGCCGCTACCGGCTGGCGCTGATCGCGTCGCCGGACCATCCGCTGGCGCGGCAGCAGCGGATTTCCAGCAGGACGCTGGCCGGGTATCCGTTCATCTCGGCGTATCGCGGCTCTTATTTCGGACGCACCATCGACAGTCTGGTGCGCAGCGCGGGAATATCGACGCCGCTGATTGCGGCCCAGAGCGAAGAAGCAAGCACGGTGCGCGACATGGTGATGGCGGGCATGGGCATCGCCTTCACCTTGCGGCGCAGCGTGCAGCGGGAAATCGCGGCGGGCACCATCGTCGAGCTGGATGTCGACATGGATCCGCTGTACCTGGTGCTCAGTTATGCGCGCAATCCAAAGGCGGGAATGCCCGAGATCGACAGCCTGATCGAGATGGTGCGGCGTTCTGAAAACCTGACGCAGCAGGCCGGCGAGCGAGCCTGGTAGTCCGTCGGGCCGCGCAGGCCGGGCCTCAGGCAAAACCGCATGAATGGTAAGAAATGTAACGAGTTGATTCAGTCAGGCCGGGGGAATCCGAAGTCGCTTATAGTCAATTGTCGCGCGAATTCAGCGCCTCCTTTTTTGAACAGGACCTCGACATGGCTAACAAGAAAATCATCTCCTCCCTGCTTATCGCCGGTGCTCTCGCGGCATCGGTATCAACCGCCGCCGTCGCGGATGATCATCGCAATCGCCATCGCGGTTACAGCAACGGCAATGGACACGGCAACGGCGCGGCCATCGTGGCCGGGATTCTCGGCGCAGTGGTCATCGGATCGTTGATCGCCAACTCGCAGCCGGCATATGCAGCGCCGCAGCAGTACTATGAACCGCAGCCGCAGCGATATCATGAGCCGCAGCGGGTGCAGCGATATTACGGTTCGGCGCCGGTGACCTACAGCAACGGCGGATATGCCGATCGGTATGAACAGCGCCGCTATCGCCACCGCGATTACGACGGCTATTACGGACGCTGATTAATTTCCTCTTGCGGGAAGGGTTCAATCGCGCGGCTCTTGCCATACCGGAGCCGCGCGTTCCGTTTTTTCGGCCACGGCGACCTCGGCCAAAGACATCATGATGCAAGGGCCGCGCGTGGCGAGCCAGATTTCAGACGGGGGTGAAGCCGGCCTCTTAACCGCGGCCGGTGATGAGCCGGTCCATGATGCCTGGTTCATCCTTGCTGGGGAAAAAATAGGGATACAGGGAGCGGTTCCTGCCGTGCTGCTCGAACATGCCGCCAAACTTGCGGACCTGCTCCGCAACATAAGAAAGATCGAGCCCGAGGAGTACGGCCGGTGCATTCACCCGGGTGCACATTCTTTCTTCACCCAGATCATGGAATCCCAGCATCCTCTTGTAAAACATGACATGGCGCGGATTGACTTCAATTACGTAATCTGTAAAACCGTGAATCCTGTGGGCATAGATATAAGAGATGTGCATCATTGAAGCAAACACCCGGTTCGATACATTTTTCTCCACCGCCAATCGGGACGGTTCGCACAATCGGCGTTTCTGGCGGCGCAGCTCATCCAGCTTGTCGCCGAAATTCTCGTCTGCGGGCAATTTGCAGCTGGAATCCAGGCACAGTGTCATCGTTCCCACCGTGTGGTTGGCAGTATCCGCCAGCAAGGTAATCGTGTCCGGCTCATCTTCCAGGATAGAATGCGACGAATAGCCGCGCCACGCATACATTCTTTTTATCAGCAAGGTCGCTTTTTCACGCAAGCCATCGGAATTAGCCAGGCGAAAATGAAAGGACTCTTCATCGATTTCATGGCCTATCAAGCTATCGGAATCGGGTAAGGACGCATACGGATTTTGTAGCAAGGGCGAAGCTGTTTGACACTCGATTGTATTTTGTTCATGTTGCATCGAAGGTTCCCTCAGGAATTCAATTCCCCAAAACGTTGACAATAAAATACCGCCGGTAACGGAAAATGCACTACCGGCGGTAATAAAAATCAGAGTTTGGACAGGTGATGCGGATTCTAGTTCCAGCCAGCAATCACTTCAGTTCGGCGAGTGCTGCCAAAAAATGCCGGGGGAAATGACTATTTTTGTTCTGAACTACTTGGGTGGCAGCCATGAACCAAGCATTTAAGTTACACTGAGGTAACTTTTCGAGGTGCATTCAATGAGAAACCAACGATGTCCGGCATGCAGTGCCGCTGCGCTGATACCACTTACCGTGCGTAGTCCGGCGCTCGCCATTGATATAAATACTGTCTTGGTTGGCGGCCATGTCCGACCGGCCATGACCGAAATCAGGACCGCCAACACATTGTGCCTGTGCTGCCGCCGCCGATCGGCAATCCGTTTCCGGACGGATCTGTTGACAGATGACTGACACGCTGAATTGCCCGCGCCTTGCGGCACGAGCAATGTTTAGCAACTTTATGCAGTAAGCCGCGCGTTTTGCGGAAACATGTGTTTGCGCGCGTCGTCGTCCATTTCAGTCTTGAACGTGTGTTTGCTTTTCAGTGATTCGGCACGTTGTGCGGCCGGACGAGCATTCACCTCATCAAAGTGCCGTTTCAGGTTTGGCAATTTTGTCCAGGCGTCCGGGCCGAGCACAAACGGCACCGCGCGTTCCCAACCCCACACTGCCATATCCACGATGGTGTACGTGTCGCCAAGCATGTAGCGATGTTTTGCCAACTGCGCATCCAGAATGCCGAAATGCCGCTCGGCTTCGAACATATAACGATTGACCGCATATTCCTTGGGCTCGGGCGCAAAGTTCTTGAAATGGACCGCTTGTCCGGAATAAGGTCCGATCCCGCTTGCAACGAACATCAGCCAGGACAACATCGGTCCTCGTGCGGCCGGGGTGTTCTCCGGCAGGAATTGCCCGGACTTCTCCGCCAGGTACAGCAGAATCGCATTACTGTCGAACACTGTCACATCACCATCGACGATCGCCGGCGTTTTTGCATTCGGGTTGATGGCGACAAATGCCGCGCTGTGCTGTTCGCCTTTGCGCGTATCGACCGGCATCAGTTCATACGGCAAACCCGACTCTTCGAGAAACAAGGCGACTTTGGCGGGATTGGGGGATGGATGGTAATAAAATTTGATCATGAGGGTTTTCTCTTTTTTATCTGGTTGTCCGGATGCCTTGCGTTTGTTACATTGGCAATGCTGATTACGTAGCCACGCAACAACGGCACATGATACAACCAGGCGCGTAAGGCTGCTGGCAAGGAACGTCAAGGTCCATGTCGGCAACTTCCAGACTACAATTCCATCCTTTCTTACCGCATGCGCGGCGCTTGACAGGTGTTGCCTTGTCCGGCGGCCCGATTATTGTTAACTTTTATTGAAAGCAATCCGCACTCCATGCAATCCAACGGTCTTTCCTTTCATCATCCGGTCGCTTTCTGGCTTGGTTGTTCGACACTCATGGCGGGCGTGCTCGCGCATTTTCCGATGTTCCTTCACTCGGCGGACATGGCCTACCATATGGCAGGCATGCCGATGGATATGCCGATGATGGCAGGCATGGTGCTGATTCCGGTCGGTTTTTTGCTTGCTGCGTACGGCCTCATGCCCCGCTTGAGCCAGATGCGCAGCAACCTGTACGGCAACCCGATCCGCTTTCATATCGCCGATGATGCGGCGCTGAACCGGGAACACTGGAAACTGGTCGCGGTCTTGTTCGTCGCCCTGGCGGTGGACGTGATGAAGCCGGCGACGCTGGGTTTTGTGATGCCGGGCGTGGCAAAAGAATATGAGATCACCAAACAGAGCGCCGGCATGCTGGCTCTGGTCGCGCTGACCGGCACCACCATCGGTTCGATTGTCTGGGGACGCATGGCCGACACCTTCGGCCGCCGCGCCACCATCCTGCTGTCGGCGCTGATGTTCATCGGCACCGCGATCTGCGGCGCCATGACTTCTTTCGAGGGTAATCTGGTGATGTGTTTCCTGATGGGCGCATCGGCCGGCGGTCTGCTGCCGATCACGTTTACCCTGATGGCGGAAATGATTCCGGCGGCACATCGCGGCTGGCTGCTGGTCGCGCTCGGCGGCGTCGGCACATCGGCAGGTTATTTGCTGGCGGCCGGCTCGGCCGCGCTGCTGGAGCCGCTGTTCAGCTGGCGCGCGCTGTGGCTGCTGGGTTTGCCAACCGGCGCGCTGATCATTTTTCTGGACCGGTATATTCCGGAATCGCCGCGCTTTCTTTCCAACGCCGGCCTGGGCGATCAGGCGCGCGCGGTGCTGGCCAAGTTTTCCGGCGTGATCGATAACGACCGGATAGAACATTCCGGCGCGCCGGCGACGGCGGCAAAAGACGATTCCGGCGGCCTCTGGCAGCTCATGCGCGGAAGCCATGCGCACATCACCTGGGGTCTGGTGATGTGCGGCATTTCGTGGGGGCTGGTGAATTTCGGATTCCTCCTGTGGCTGCCGACCAATCTGGTCAGCCTGGGAATGGACGCCAGCGCTGCCAGCGGCCTGCTGGCGCGCTCCGCGATCCTGGCCTTGCCCGGCATCCTGCTGGTGATCTGGCTGTATCACAGCTGGAGCAGCATCAGGACCCTGGTCGCATTCATTGTGCTGACCACCCTGTCCCTGCTGGCGTTTTTCCTGCTCGGCATGCTGGGCGCGCAGTCGCCGGGTGCGATCACGATTGCCACCGCGCTGCTGCTGATCAGCGCCAGCGGTGTGATCGCGACGCTGATTCCCTACGCTGCCGAAATCTATCCGGTGCATCTGCGGGCCACCGGTTCAGGGCTGATCGCGGCCAGTTCGAAATTCGGCGGCATTCTGGGTGCCGTGTGCGGCGTGCTCGGCGTGTTCAACGATTTGAAGTTTTCCGCCTTGTTCATTGCGGTGCCGATGGCGGTATCGGCGATCATGCTGTTTGTCAGCGGAATCGATACACGCGGGCGGCGTCTGGAGGAAATTCAGGATGACGTGTTGAACCGGAAAAAAGGGAAAAGCGTTCCGGTTACGTGATGAAATAGCAATAAGGTGGCCGCACCGCTGCCGGGAGTGGAATCATTTTTCCTGGAAGCGGTAGGCGGTTCCCTCCTTTTCGACCCGTTCCCAGATCACGGCCTTTTGCGCGCTGTCCATCGCATTCCAGTTGATCACTTCCATGAAATGCCGGCCGCAACCCTTGCAGAAATCATCGCCGAAAGTCGTTGAACAATAACCAATGCAGGGTGAGTCCGGTTTCAGGGAATGCTGGTTTTCGGGCGGCGGCTGGTACGGCGGATTGGTCATGTAGAAGGGGGCTGGGTTTTCTGGTACGGATATTACCAAACGCCGTCCTCATTCATCCATAAAATTCATCTTTGGCGAAGCAACGCAACACGGGGCTCCGCGAAGCATGAACAGCAGCGCGGAAAAACGCGCCAGGCAACCCGAACCCTGACGCGAATCCTGCAAATCAGGCCGTAGCGGCCTCGTCGACGATCGTGTTGCGCAAGATGCCGATCTTTGAAATTTCCACTTCGACCACATCACCCTGCTTCATCCATAACGGCGGCTCGCGGAATGCGCCCACGCCACCGGTGGTGCCGGTGATGATCACATCGCCAGGCTGCAGTTCGGTGAAGGTGCTGCAGTATTCGATCAGTGCCGGCACCGTGAAAATGAGGTCGTCGGTTTTTGCTTCCTGCACGATGCTGCCGTTCAGGCGCGTGATCAGCGTGAGTTGCGAAGGATCGCCCACTTCATCCGCGGTCACCAGACATGGGCCAAAACCGCCGGTGGCCGGGAAGTTTTTGCCCGGGATGAACTGGATCGAGTGTTTTTGCCAGTCGCGCACGCTGCCATCGTTATAACATGCGTAGCCGGCGACATAATCAAACGCCTGTGCGGCCTTGACGTGCCGTGCGGTACGGCCGATCACAACCGCGAGTTCACCCTCGAAATCGAGTTTTTCAGAAACCGTCGGACGAACGATCGCGGCATCATGCGCAACCTGCGAGTCGGCAAAACGCGTGAAAATCATGGGATACTTCGGCACCTCGCGCCCGGTTTCCTTGACGTGCGACAGATAATTGATGCCCACGCACAGGATCTTGGCCGGATCCGGGATGACCGGCAGGAATTCTATCTGGTCCAGCGCGATCCCTTGCGGCGCCCTGGCCGCATATTGCGCAATACGTTCCAGCTTTCCCCCTGCAAGGGCCTGCTTGAGTGTGCTGCCGATCTCGGCTGCGATCGGCGCCAGATCAATTATGCGATCTCCATTCACCACGCCAAACGACTCAACTCCCGACCGCCGAAAACTCGCTAACTTCATTATTCCTCCGATATAAAGTGAAACTTCTTCTGATGGATATCAACAATCGATTATTTTTATTTTCTCACGTTACGATTGTGATGCCGTTTATTTTTACCCGTGCTTTCATCATGTGAGAACTTGTCCGGATTCTCATCCCGGGTACTCAGGCCTGGCTCTCCAGCGCCGGCTTCGCACTGACGGATTCCGATGGCGTAGCCCGATTCCGGCCCGCTCGTTTTCCTTCATACAGCGCCACGTCGGCCCGCTCGATCAGCGCGCTCACGCTCTCTCCCGGATCGAGGGATGCGACACCGATGGTCACGGTGATGCGCAATTCTTCAGGCACGTCAGGACACACCGATGCCTCGATGCGGGCGCGTACCCGTTCCGCCACGACCAGCGCGCCCTTGAGATCGGTGTCCGGCAGCACCAGCAGGAATTCCTCGCCGCCATAGCGGCCGAACACGTCACTGCCGCGCATGCCCTTGCTTGCCTGCATGGCGAAATGCTTGAGTATCAGGTCGCCTGTCGCATGGCCGTAATTGTCGTTGACGCTCTTGAAATGGTCGATATCGATCATGCATAGCGACAGCGGCGTGTTCATCCGCTTTGAGCGTGACTGTTCGCGCTCCAGGGTTTCCAGCAGATAGCGGCGATTGAACACGCCGGTGAGCATGTCGTAATTCGCGATCTGCTCAATCCGGTTGACCGCGTCCGCCAGGCTTTGATTGGTGTCGGAAAGACGAACCCGCAAACGATTGACGTACCCGCCCATGAACGCGAACCAGGGCAGCACCACGGCAAGCACCGCCAGCTGCGCAATCCCGGTCTTCAGGGTAGGAGTGCCACGGTCGAGATACCAGAACCAGACTACCAGCGCATGCATCGCGAACGTTATCGCGGCAACCGACAGCAGGCGCGCGGTCCGCAACTGCAGCACGCCGAACATCAGCGGCACGATATACAGGATGATCAACACACCGCCGGACTGCGGCGAGTGGTACATGATGAAAGCGAGGAGCGCGGTGGCGGCAGCGATTTGCTCGGTGGTCAGACTCGGGTCGCTGAAGCGCAGGTTGAGACCGGAACGAAGCAGCAGGTAAAAGACCACGGCCAGCGAAGCAATGGCGCCCGAGCCATGGATCGCCACCTGCATGGGAAGCAAACCAATGCTCGCGGCCAGCAGAAGCCCCAGGATGACCAGCAGCGAAGTTGCCGCCGCCATCAGAAAACGGCGCAGGCGCAAGTCCTGGCGCGGATCGTCCGAAAAAAAGGCAAAGTGCCGCTGCGGCCGTCCTGCGCTGTTGGTTTCATTCTTCTCATCCAGAATCGGATCCATGTTTTTTCCCGCCAGGGCAATCGAGGGTTCACCATCAATGCGAGGCGATTCGGCACGCGATGGCGACAACTGTCAAATCATGCATTTCAGCCGGTGCCAATAAGGCAAAGCCCGCTCAGTATATTCCGATATTAGTTCCGGGTGGCAAGTCCCCATCGAAGCTTATCGAGGAAATACGATTACCGCTTCGAATCGGCGCATTCCTGGCTCCCGAGACAGCGGCGCGGCGCCAGCCAGATCCCTCTTATAAAAGAAAGTCAGAGTGTAAAAACAGGCGCTCGGACCTTGACGGAAGGGTTTCAATCAAAAAATGTGAATCCGGTTGGCAGGCCTCACCGTATATCTCCTTGACAGCACGGATAGGCACACTAAGTACACATCCATGCTTGACTCGGCGGGCACTTTTGCCTGATCGCCGAGCCTGACGTTTTAACTTAAATTGGAGAATTAAAATGAATGCTAAAAAACTGCTCGCTATTATTGCCATGCTCGCCGCTACCGGTTCCGCATTTGCTCAGCAATCCGGCTCGATGACAACCATGTCGCGCGCCGATGCGCAGGCAGCATCGATGCAAACACCTGCAAAAGCCATGACGGATACATTCACTTCGGGTGTAATCTGAAAAAATGTAGTCAGGTAGCACACAACGCCACCTCAGTGTGGCGTTTTTTTTGCTTGCCGGCAGCCTGCCATTACAAGGAAATACAGACTGCGGCAGGAATGTAAATACGCAGCCGATGTCGAAGCTTTTGCATGAGCGGCTCAAATGGTTCTTGCCATTGAATGGGTTTTCCCGATGCAGCGTTTCATCATCATTGCCGGCTTGACTTTCCTTGTCATCGGACTTGCCTGGCCATGGTTGTCCAAATTTCCTTTTGGCCGTTTGCCGGGCGATATCAGAATCGTACGGGAAGGCTACAGCTTTTATTTTCCGATCACAACGAGTGTGCTTGTTTCCCTGGTGATCACCCTTATCCTCTGGATTTTCCGACGCTAGCGCTCCGCGCCTGTTCCCTCATCCCGCCGGGATTCTTGCGTCACGCGCCGCCTCTTTTCCTCCATTTGCCCTTTCTGAAAAATCATTTGTCCGGTTGAATGATTGCCGATTAATGAATATCAAAATGGTTACAAACACACAAACCACCATCAGTTACAAGCTGAGCGCTTGAGCCAACGGAGGATGACTTCGGCGGCGGCGGCGTCGATCCATTCGACAATCCGCTGTCCGAAACCCTGATGTTCGCGAATCATAAGGAACATTTTCTCGGCAACGGATTTGATGCGCGGTGCTTCCCACGCCCCGATCGCAATAAGGTCGCCGTCAATGATGCGCCGGTTGCGCTGCGACCTTTCCTCAACCTGAGTCCGTTCAGCCGGTAACGGTAGAACAGGCGGGTGGCAGATCCTTTTCATCGGCCGCCCCTTTCAATCACCAACGAAGTAAAATTCCCTCCATGCTGCCGGCGCAACCGCGTCCATGTCAGAATCCGGCTGGAGAACGTCATCGCCACAAAACACAGAACCGATCCCCCCGCTCCGCCGCCCACGGTCCGCCGCGGTGTCGATTCGGTCGAAGTAGCGGTATCGATCCTGCGCGTCTTGCATGAGTCGCCGCTGCCGCTGGGCGTGACCGAACTCGCCAGCCGCGCGGGCCTGAGCCCATCGCGTGTGCATCACTATCTCGTGAGCCTGACCAGGAGCGGATTGCTGGCGCAGGAACCCGTCAGCGGACTGTATGGTCTTGGCACCTTTGCAGTACAGCTCGGCCTGACTGCGGTCGACCGCATGGAGATGCAGCATCTGAGCGCCGGTTACCTGCGCGAGCTGGCCACGCTCAGTGGCGAATCCGCGTTCTTTACCGTGTGGTCCGACCAAGGTCCGGTCACCGTGCGCTGGGAACAGGGGCCGCGGCCACTGACCGTGCATGGGCGGCTGGGCATGATCACACCCCTGCTGACCTCCGCCTCCGGCGCCATCTACCTCGCATTGCACGACCCCGCGGCAATTGAAGAAGTGATGCAGAAGGAATTGCGCAAACTGCCGCCACGGCAACGCGACCAGGTGGAACAGGCGGCCCGCGCCCGCGCCAGCGATGTGCTCACGACAGGAGTGGCCATCGTGGAAGGCAGCATGCAAGCCAATGTCAATGCCGTCGCGGCCCCGGTCAGGGCAGCCAGCGGCAGGCTGATCGGGGCGCTGACGCTGCTGGGTCTGGCGCCCGACTGTACGGTGTCCGGCGACAGTGCCGCCGCGCGCGCGGTAAAACGCATCGCCACCGAATTTTCCGCCCGCCTCGGCGCCTGAAGGAACCCGGCATTTATCAATGGTAAATCCGGCCTCATTTACCAATGGTAAATCCGGCTTGCCCGGCCAGCGCGGCGGACTCTACCATCGGGGTACCAATTGATCAGATGCCGGCGGCGCCGGACGCGTCTACAACTTCCCGATGGAGCATGGCCATGAGCGAACAATCGAGCCTGAAATATCAAAGCGGTTTTGCCAACGAATTTGCCACCGAAGCGCTGCCCGGCGCGCTGCCGCACGGCCGCAACTCGCCGCAGAAGTGTCCCTATGGTTTATACGCCGAGCAGTTGTCGGGCTCGGCATTCACCGCGCCGCGCCACAATAACAGGCGCACCTGGCTGTATCGCATTCGCCCCGGCGCCGTGCACAAACCCTTCACGCAGATCGGCAACGGTACGCTGACCAGCGAGTTCGGCGCGGTTGCGACGCCGCCCAATCAGCTGCGCTGGGACCCGCTGCCGCTCCCCGCGGATGGCGCCGCCGTCGATTTTATCGATGGTCTGGTGACGCTGGCCGGTAATGGCGACCCGGCCGCGCAGAGCGGTATCGGGATTCACATGTACACAGCCAACCGCTCGATGCAACAGCGTTATTTCTATAACGCCGACGGGGAACTGCTGATCGTGCCGCAGCAAGGCCGCCTGCGCTTCCTGACCGAAATGGGCCTGATCGATGCCGGCCCGCAGGAAATCGTCGTGATTCCGCGCGGCGTGCGCTTCAAGGTCGAGTTGCTAGACGAGTCCGCGCGCGGTTATGTCTGTGAAAACTTCGGCGCCCCATTCCGGCTGCCGGACCTGGGCGTGATCGGTTCCAACGGTCTTGCCAATCCGCGCGATTTCCAGACGCCGACGGCGTGGTATGAAGATCTTGAAGGCGAGTTCAAGCTGGTCGCGAAGTTCATGGGCAACCTGTGGCAGGCCGACCTCGGCCATTCGCCGCTCGATGTGGTGGCATGGCATGGCAATTTTGCGCCGTACAAATACGACCTGCGGCTTTTCAATACGATGGGGTCCATCAGCTTCGACCATCCCGATCCGTCGATTTTCCTGGTATTGCAATCGGTGTCCGACACGCCGGGCGTGGACACGATCGATTTTGCCCTCTTCCCGCCACGCTGGCTGGCCGGCGAAAATACCTTCCGCCCGCCTTGGTATCATCGCAACATTGCCAGTGAATTCATGGGCCTGATCAATGGCGAATATGATGCCAAGGCCAAGGGGTTCAGCCCCGGCGGCGCCAGTCTGCATAACTGCATGAGCGGACACGGCCCAGACGCAGCGACCTTTGAGAAAGCCAGCAACGCGGACACCAGCAAACCGCACAAAGTCGACGGCGGCATGGCATTCATGTTCGAGACCCGGCATGTGATCCGGCCGACCCGCCTGGCGCTGGAGTCGGCGCAATTGCAGGCGAATTATTTCGAATGCTGGATGGACCTCCCCAAACATTTCAATCCGGAGCAAAAATGAATGACATCCTCAACGAGACCCACGCCATCGGCCTGACGAGCTGGGTCGATTCCGCCAATCGTGCGGATTGCGATTTCCCGATCCAGAACCTGCCCTACGGCGTGTTTCGGGTCAAGGGGACGCAACAGCCGTTTCGTGTCGGCGTCGCCATCGGCGACCAGATCCTGGATGTCGGCGCCGCACGCGCGGCCGGCGCCTTCGATGCGTTCGACGCGCTGACCCGGGACGCGGCCGCAGCGGCCAGCGCCGACAACCTGAATGGTTTGATGGCGCTGGGCGCGCCGGCATGGTCCGCATTGCGGCTGGCGCTGTCGCGCCTGCTGCGCAGCGATGCGCAGCCGCTGAAGGCGGCGCTGGTGGCGCAAGGCGACGCCGAATATGCGTTGCCGGCGCGGATCGGCGACTACACCGATTTTTATACCTCGATTCACCACGCGACCGCAGTCGGCAAATTATTCCGCCCCGATAATCCTTTGCTGCCCAACTATAAATGGGTGCCGATCGGTTACCACGGCCGCGTCTCATCGATAGGCATCTCGGGCCAGCAATTCCGCCGGCCGGTCTCTCAAATCAAATTGCCGGCCGCCGACGAGCCGGTGCTGGCGCCAAGTAAACGCATCGATTACGAACTCGAAGTCGGCATTTTCATCGGCAGCGGCAATACGCTTGGCGACGCCGTTCCGCTGGCGCAGGCCGAACGGAATGTATTCGGGTTGTGCCTGTTGAATGACTGGTCGGCGCGTGACGTGCAGGCCTGGGAATACCAGCCGCTGGGCCCCTTCCTGGCCAAGAATTTCGCCTCGACGATTTCGCCGTGGATCGTCACGCTGGAAGCATTGGCGCCGTATCGCGCACCGTGGACGCGCGACGCCGCCGATCCGCAGCCGCTGCAGTACCTCGATTCGGCCGCGTTGCGGCAGTCGGGCGCATTCGATATCACGCTGCAGGTGCTGATTCAGACACAGAAGATGCGCGACAGCACAACAGCGCCGCAAGCGCTGGCGCAGTCGAACTTCCGCGATTCCTACTGGACCGTGTCGCAGATGGTTACCCACCACACCATCAACGGCTGCAATCTGCAGCCCGGCGACCTGCTCGGTTCAGGCACCCAGTCCGGTCCGGGTGCGGAAGAAGCCGGCTCGCTGCTGGAATTGAGCAAGGGCGGCAAAGAGGCGATTGTGCTGTCCAACGGCGAAAGCCGCACCTTTGTCGAAGATGGCGACACCATCGTCATGCGCGGCTGGGCGCAGAAGCCGGGCGCGGCGCGCATCGGTTTTGGAGAAGTGAGCGGCACCCTGTTGCCGGCGCGCCAAGTCTGACGGATATCGACGTTTTACCCGTGCGAGCGGGTTATGGGTTCCCGCCTGCAGCGCGCACACAGGCTTGCAAGCCTGTGCCGTTACGCAGGCGTGAGGCAATGCCTCACGAAACCCCTGCTTCACCCTGCGCGGGAACGACGGTGGTAAGAAGGGATATCGTCTCAATTACTAACGTCATTCTCGCGAATGCGGAATCCAGACTGAGCTCGCATCACGATGTCTTCATGCCGCCCCCACCAGGCATGACCGCTACGCCGCATGGACGTTAGCCGACGATCCGCACCGCCGGTCGGCGATTTCCTGATTGCGGGCGGAGAGTGTCATGTCATGTTCGATGCGGCGATTTTCACCTGGTTGCGGCCGGCGTGTTTGGCCGCGTACAGTGCGGCGTCGGCGCGATTGATGAGGTCGGACATCGATTCGCCGGGATTGTACTGCGCGATGCCGAAGCTGGCCGACAACTCGATGCGCTGATCGGCGATGCTGACGTCCAGATCGTCCAGCGCCAGGCGCACACGCTCGATGATCAGCAAACCTTCGGTGACGGATATCTCCGGCATGATGATCAGGAATTCTTCGCCGCCCCAGCGTCCGCAGCAGTCGTATTCGCGGATGTTGGCGTCGATCGTGCGCGCAATTTCCGTCAGCGCCTTGTCGCCGGCGTCATGGCCGAAGGTGTCGTTGACGCTCTTGAAACGGTCGACGTCGGCAATCGCGACGGCCAGCGGGCGGCTGACCCGTTGCGACCTGGCCATTTCTGATTTCAGGCGCTCGACCAGCATGCGCCGGTTGCCGATGCCGGTCAGCGGGTCTGTCGTCGACGCCGCCTTCAACGCATCATTGAGATCGCGCATCATCAATTGATAACGGTCGGAGATGCGGGCGATCTTCCCCAGTTGCCGCATCTGCTTGCTGTAACGCTCGCTCAATGTCAGATTGGTCTGGCGCGCAACGCTCTGGTAGCGGTCGGAAATATGCGCGATGCGTTCAACCTGATGGACCTGGCTCTGAAACACCTTGTATAGCGCATCCAGCGCCTCGCGCATCGGATGGTCCCGATAGGATTCATCCGCCAGCAAGGCTTCGATCGTTGCTTCCAGTTGGCCGCCGTCGCGCATGGTCATTCCACGTGGTGAACGATGTTGAACGGAAAAGTGCAGTCTTCCCTGAATTCCTCTGCCAGCTCCCCTACCCTTTCATTCTGCTGGTCGTAATACCAGTTGACGGCAACACCGCGGCCCTTGCGATGCGCTTCTTCCAGCATGTCGAAAATGTCCATCATCGCCTTGACGCTGCTTGTATTGAGGTACAGCAGATGCAGCTCGAAGCTGAGCTGCCGGTCGCTGTTGCCAAGAAAGGCTTCGATCCAGCCGAGCACCGGCGAAAAAAGCTCAAACGAGTTTTCCGGATAGGAGTCGCCGCGCATTTCCACTGTGCCTGCGGCGCCATCGCAAAAAATACCCGGCGTGGATTGCGTGCCTTCGATTCTCAAATTTTCCATTATGAATGTCCTTTGGTGCGGTGCCAGTTACATCACGACGCGCAGGCTGATGAATGCCCTGCCGTGGTCCAGTATGCGCAATGAGCAGGCAAGCGGTTCCGAAGCCTTGCGCGCCATGTCGATCAAACCCAGGCCGGCGCCGCTGCTCAGGCCGGCGTCGCGCGGCTTGCGCAGCTGCTCCTTGTATTGCGCCTTCAATGTGTTCTTGTCCATCGTTGCCAGTTCATTGACGTGCGCCTCGAGACGGCGTCCGTCATCAGCGTCGAGCAGATTCCCGGCGGAGACGACATAACGCCCTTCCGTATCGCGGGCGATGATCACGGTGGCGATTGCTTCGCTTTCGTTCCATCCCTTCCTGCTGGCGTAGTGACGGATATTTTGCGTCAGTTCGATGTAGGCGGCAAAGACATCCATCGACGACGAGGCGGTTGCATTCTCGCGCTGCAGATAATTGCGCAGCGCATCGCCGATTTCTTCGATCAGGCTTTTTGTCAGCGGTCCGTTAAAACATAACATGATCCGCTGCTGATTGTACGTCTGCTGCAAAGTGAAAAGGTCAATTGCATCCATGGGGGCTCCAGAAGATTAGCCGAATCGGAAACACAGGATTGTAATATCGTCCCGTTGCGGATGAGCGCCCTGATAGGCGGTCAGGGTGGAAGCGAAGGCGGTGCTCTGTTCATCAAGAGGACGGTTGGCATGCAGTCGCAGCATGTCGGCAAAACGCGCGTTGCCGAAACCATATCCCTTGTCGCCGCCGGCCTGATCAAGAAAACCGTCTGTCGTCAGATAAAAGGTGCGGGTGGCATCGAGTTCGGCAGTCTCGTTCTTGTATTCCCCCGCATAGCGGTCGCCGACGGCGCGGCGGCTGCCACGGATGGAGCCGACTTCAACGCCATCACACCAGGTCAGCGCGATCCTGGCGCCGGAGAAGGTGACCCGGCGCGCCACGTAATCAATATACACAAAACCGGCGTCCATATTGGTGGCAATGTCGCGTTGCCGGTTATCGGCGTGCAGCATCGAGCGGATCGCCTGATCGGTGCGCGAGAGGATGCCGGCCGGGTCGGCGGCGCCGGCTTCGTCGATGGCCTGATCGATCGCGGCGCGCGCCAGCATGGTCATGAAGGCGCCGGGAACGCCGTGTCCCGCGCAATCGGCCAGCCCCAGCAGGCAACCGCCCTCCACTTCACGGTAAACATAGAAGTCGCCGCCGACCACATCGCGTGGTTGCCACAGCACGAAATGGTTGGCGCCCAATGCGGATGACAGCTGGCGGTCCGGAAGGATCGCGCGCTGTATCAGACTGGCGTAGGAAATCGAGTCGCTGATTTTTTTATGCGCGCTGGCCATGTCCTTGTTGGCGAGCACCAGTTCGGAAGTGCGCTCGCGCACGGTATCTTCCAGCTCTTCGGTGTGACGGCGTACCTTGTCCGCCATCGACGCGAAGGCAGCGGTCAGATCGCCGATTTCATCATTGCGCGCGGCGGGCAGCGCGACCGAATAATTGCCCGCAGAGATCTTCTGCGCCGACTGCTGGAGTTGCCGCAGCGGTTTGAGCACCACGCGGTTGACCGCATACACAAATCCGAGCGCCGCCAGACCCAGCAGCGCGGCCACGATCGCGGCGATTTTGCTCAGCAGGCCGGGATCGATGACCTTGGCGGAGCCGAGGTCTACCGCGGTCAATACATGCCATTTCAGTTCCGGGATGTAGGACACGGCTATCAACTGACGTTTGCCCTGCATCTGCGCATAAAACGTTTCGGCGCTGCCTGGTTTGCTGGCTGCGGCTGTCAGCGCTGCGCGCGCAGCGGCGGCATCGCCGGATTTTTGCAGCAGGCCGAACAGCGAATGTGCGTGGTCCGCTTCTTTGGAGGCCGAATTCAATGCAATCAGCTTTTGATCCGGATGCGCCTGGATCGCGCCATATTCATTGACGATCATCGGTGTCACGCCTGGCTGCAGGCTGCCAATGAAGTCCTGCAGGAACGTCGACAGGTCGAGTCCGGTGCCGGCCAGGCCGATCCGGCGCTCGCCGTCCATCATCATGATGTTGAACCAGACTTTGGTCAGGTTGAGCGCGACCTGAAGGTCGACATTGATATTGAAGCGATTCGGCCCTGCCATGGTGGTGAAAAACCACTTGTCGTTGGCGTTGCCGGCCTTGAGCTGAGAACGGGGCGCGCTGCTGAAGGGCGACTTGACATCATTGAAATAATAATTTCCTGACAACGCGGACACCAGAAAATACGAGTGGTCAGCGAAATCCGAACGGAAACTTTCGGCTTCCTGCATGGCCAGGGTTTTCTTGTCCTCGCTGCTCTCGTCGAGAAACCATTGGCGTATCACCTGCGAACCGGCCAGCCGCCGCGACAGCGCGAGTTCGCGGCTGACCGGCGCAAGGATCCGCTCGCGATTGAGCAAGGTGAAATTGACTGTGAATGCAGTGCCCAGATGGGTGCGCATCGAGTCGACCGCCTGGATGCCGGCAATGCCGGCAACCAGCAATACAAGGACGGCGGTGAAAAACAGCGCAAGAACCGACTTGCCGCGAAGCCCTAATGCACGCACTTTTTATTCTCCGGAAACGACCTGTTTACAGACTGAATCGATGCAATTCGTGATTGTCTGATCAACTGCAGAGAGGTTCATAAGAACATTCGTCAACGGCTGTCCGTCATGCAAACACGGGAAAAGACAAATTTTGACAGTCATTGTGGCAATGCGCAAATAAATTTATTTATAGCAACACTGCTCGGATGGATTTTTGATCGATGTCAGGTGGCTAGCTGGTTCTTCCTGTGAAGCGCCACGAAAGCAGAACCAGCGTCGAACGCGGGGGGGAAATTATCATTCAGGCATGGCCCGGGTCCGACAGCGTCACGATGACATCGCCCGCAATGACCGAATTGCTTGACTCATGAGGAGTATTGCCGGGACACCGGCAGGCCGGTTTGGAACTGCTGGGATGAGCACTTAATGCGTGCTGAAAAACTGCAAGTCGTTGCGCCCGCCCTGCTTGGCGCGATACATTGCTACATCCGCATGCGCGAGCACGGCATTCGGCGTCTCGCCATCGAGCGGATAATACGCAGCACCCATGCTGCAAGTGATAGTCAATTCCGTATCAACCAAACGCAAGGGACGACTGACCGCATTGGCGATGCGTTGCAGCACGCGATGCTCTACGCGCTCTTCGTTTAGTTCCGGCAGTATCAGGACAAATTCATCGCCGCCGGTACGCGCAACCGTGTCAACTTCCCGTACGGTGGATTGCAGGCGCCTGCCGACTTCCTGCAATACCATGTCGCCGGCCTGATGTCCCATCGTATCGTTGATGACCTTGAAATTATCGAGGTCGACGAACACAACACATACCCGCCTGGAATAACGGGCAGCGTAATCGATCGCCTGGCGCAAGCGGTCGTCCAGCAGATTGCGGTTTGCAAGGCCGGTCAGGTGGTCATGATTTGCCTGGGTCTCGAGTTCGGCCTCATACTTCTTGCCCGCGGTAATATCGTATTGCATGACCACGAAGTGGCGCACGTCACCGTCATCGTCCTTGATAGGAGCGATATGAATATCGCTCCAGTACCGCGTGCCATCCCGGTGGTAGGCGCTCAATATCGCATGACCTTCACGCTTCTCTTTCATCGCGGCTTCGATTTCAATGATGCCAATCTGCTCGGGCTCAGTGCCATAAAGCCGCCGCAAGCTC
Source organism: Pseudomonadota bacterium (assembly GCA_040387375.1). Lineage (GTDB taxonomy): Bacteria > Pseudomonadota > Gammaproteobacteria > Burkholderiales > Burkholderiaceae_D > JAZKDW01. Next base: position 79,087 of record JAZKDW010000001.1, on the reverse strand, counting down.
TGCCCCAGCACCACCTCTGCGGACTCGCCCGTCATTCTTTCATACGCGGAGTTGACGTACTCGATAGGATGATCCTGCTCCGTCGCACTTGCGATCAGGATCGCATTGGCGCTGGCTTCAATTGCGCGCTCCGGCAAATAAGAACCCAGGGCGGTTGAATGCAATCGGTGGTGCGCATCCTGCCCCGCATTTTTTCCGCGCGAGTCTGCATGGCGTTGCAGCTCGCGGGCATCTGCACTTTTATGTTGTGCAATTTGATGCTCCAGCGCCGCCGTCTTTTGCTGCAAGCTTGCAATACTGCGGTGCAGTTCGTGCGGAGATGCATGCGCTCTTTCCGCCGACACGACCCGCGCGTGCGCGCAGCAGATATCATCGAATCGCTGTTGGTGTTCTACTGCGGAAAAGGCATTGATCGGGTACGCGCACAAGAGGGAAAACGAATAACGCTCCGCCAGGTCGTTCCACAAGGCCTCAAGACGAATCGCGGCTTCATGGTTACCCTGTGCATACAACTCGGCCACCATTTCACCAAACGCCCGTACGTGCAACATGCCGCCATGTGATACACGCCGGATCACGCCACCAATGACCGTCGTAAACCGTCTTTCATCCGGCCATCCGTCGATCATGAATTTCGATAACGTGTCGGTGGCATCGAGCGCGGTATACGAAGTGCCGCGGCCGCGCGTTTTTTTAACCGGGAGGTGCCCTTGCAGTCGTTGTTCAAGCAGGTCCAGATGCGCTCTGCTCGCAATCACAATGCCGGCATGGCCAGCCTCCAGGCCGGAGCCGATAAATAGAGCCACCTCATCGATGAGAACATCATCATTTTCATAAAACTGAACGAAATGGTCGCTCATTTCATTAATCATTGATTTTTACACGCCGGTTAAACGCTGGGTCACATTACTTCACATTACTTACGCACGAACAAATCCACGCTCCAACAAAGCCGGCTGCCTGTCTGTGTTTTGAAAACCAGCAATCAAGTGGCGGACACGATGCACATGGCTGAAATTGTGACGGCGTCACAATTTCAGGTCTTCAGATTAGAAAGTGCGCTCGAATTCAAGTTCCACAATGGTCCCGGAAGAAATGTAAATGTCCGGGTCGATTGGCAACATTGTTTCCTGTGCCGGGGAGACCGCTATCATTCATCCCGGACGCCAGCAGTTTCCTGCATGAGCGACCCGCATTACGGCGGCCGGTTTTCCGGAATGGATTCGACCGAACGCCGCTCGCCGGTTGTGATCGATTCAATGGATCGCGACTCGTCCGACTCGGTTTCGGTGTTGCGCAAATTTTCTTCCGCAAGCTCTTCCGGCGCGCCGGTGGACGCCGGCTCCCGCGCCGGCGTCTCGCCGAGTTGCCCTTCCTGTTGCAGGAATTGACGCAGGCGCATCTGCCATAACTCTTTATCGCTATGACCGGAGTCGTCGCCACCCGTGAACATGCTGCGCTCGCCAAACAATTGGGCGGCTGTATAGGTGGGCAGGCCAAAAACCCTGGCCAACGGTTCGGTGATCGCAGGCCAGGTGCCTGGCTCGTCGTTGAACAGCAAGGCTTTTCCATCGGCCTGCATGGTCAACCCGAGCTGATTGAACCTCGGGTGAAGCGCGAGCCATCCTTCCGGAGAGCACACCGTGCCTTCACCGAGGGAAGGACCTTCTTTCGTTCGCGGCGCACCGAGCGCAATTGCAGCCGCAGGAATACCATCGATAATGGCATATGCATCCTTCAGCAATTCGAAATCGGGGGTTGATGTCATCGTGTTTGCTCCGTTTCCAGCTCGCCGCTGCATGCTGTCATACCTGTATGCTCATCGCGTCGGCACGCTTGATTGTTTCCAACAGCACCGATGGTCCTTCTTCACGGGATCCACTCGAACACCGACAGGCCGAGATCTTCCCGCCGTGCCGGATGAATATTCGCCATCCGTAGAAGTTTCGGCTCAGTGGCCGGGTCCTGCAGGTGCAGCATCTGCGCAGCCATGACGTCATACATCGGAACACCTCCGGTGGGCGTGATGCACAGCCGATACTTGACCCTGCCGTCATCGCACAACACATCAATGTTGGCAATCGTGTCTGGCCTGATACGATAACGTGTGCCGCTATTGCCGCCGACCGCATGAATGAATCCGGTGTTCCGGAATTCCTGACGCTGCAGGGGATTCAATAGTTTCAGCAGAAGCACAAGCGCCCTCCGGTTGGCCCGACGCTCCTTGCGCATCGCCTCCACCCACGGCAATGCACGGCTGGCCTGCACCTGCTGCACATGACGACCGGTCGACCTGAAAATGGCACGCAAACCACGCCCGATCCTTCGCACAAGCGCAAGTGTCCGGTCATAACGACGAACGCTGTCGTTTCTGCGGCTGCGTGGATTGATGGTGATGATCGCAGGCCTGCGGGCGATGGAGCGGCAGATACGTCGCCATGCTCCATTCCAGCCAGGCATGTCAGCCGCCGACGTTGCGCGGCACCATGATCAATTCTTTCATGGTCGGATCAAACTCCCTGACCGAATGCTTCGCCTCCGCCTTTTCATGCGACCCGAACGCGGAATATCCTTTTCCAATCAAGTTGTCAAAGGTCTCTTTCGCCATCGTCATATCCTCCTTGCTGTCCATGCTCCATTTCAATTGCTTGTGTCCGGAAGTGTCCATAACGCTCATCTCGCCGAGCAGCGATTCAGGTGCCTTGTCCATCATTTACTCCTTGCAAACTGACTGAAAAAATAAACCCCCTGTTCTTTTAGACTGTGATCTTTTTGGCATGCTCAAGTTCATGCTCAATCGCAGATACGATGCGGCCGGATGTAAAATCCGGCCGGGATGTTTTTGTGGAGTTATTTTTCAGGCAGGTACGGGCTGTCATGCGACAGCCGGAGGTAAAAAAAGAAAGTCAGTTTCCAGCTTGTGGATGTACAGGCGGTTCTTTTGCAGGCGGATTTTTTTCGCGGTCTGGCTCCCTGACCGGTGGCTCGTGGGTGCGGCCCGGAATGCCGTCGGGTAGCGGGTCGCCATTCGGGAGGATGGGATTTTCGTCGGGTGCTTGATGTGCTTTGACAGATTGCATGATTATCTTTCCGAAAGTTGATGAGAATATATTCAGACACCCTGGAGCAAAATACATTCCATCATTCAGCGTTTCGCAGCAACCAGATTGCCATATTCCGCATGTTTTTGAATGTAAGCCGCAATAAATTCGCAAGCGGGGATCACCCGACTGTTCTGTTCGCGCACGTCATCCAGCATCTGCTTCGCGAGCATCGAGCCAAACCCTTTATATTCATAGCCGGCGCCTACCTCGGTGTGCGTGATCTTGATGGCATCACCCACCAGCCGATAATCGGCGAACGCAAGCACCTGATCTCCCTGCATTAATTCGTAACGACGTTTGATCGCGTTGTTCCTGATCGCTGGAGGGTTCATGGATTTTTCTTCCCGGAATGGTTCTATAATTCAACGCGAACGCCAGGCATCGCCAATCACGCAGCGCTGAATTCAGTTCGGTAGCATTTTTACATCTGCAATGAACCTGACGCACATACCCGTCAAAACGTCCCGGCGCAAAACAAGGTTCATCACACGGAATGATTATACGGTTCCATGAGACAGCAGTGTTTGTTAACGTTTGAGCATCACAAGGAACACACGTATGGCAATCCCTCCTCGCCGGTCACGGCTGCATCGTGCGCTGCGCTGGTCAGCTTTCAGCATTGCGGGATTCCTGACATTGGCGCTCGCCGCCTGGTTGGGTCTGCCGCCGCTGACAAAACATATTGTGCTGCAACAGATCGAAGCGCAGACCGGACGCACGGCAGCCATCGGCGAGATCCGCTTCAATCCGTTCACGCTGACGCTGACGGTGGCCGACTTCACGCTGTACGAAACGGACAAAACCACGCCGGCCTTGTCCGCCAGGAACCTGCTGCTCAATGCGTCGGTCACATCCCTTTTCCGGCTGGCGCCGGTGCTGGATGAAGTGCGCCTCGGCGGGCCGATGCTGCACATCGTCCGCACCGGCGCCGAAGGCGGCGGCCGCTTTAATTTTTCCGACGTGCTTGAACGCATCCTGGCGAAGCCCGCCAGTGACAAGCCGTTGCAATTTTCGGTGGCCAACATCCAGCTCGACGACGGTGTCATCCGCTTCGACGACAAGGTCACCGGCAAGCGTGTCGATGTCGCCGCTTTCAAGCTTGGCCTTCCTTTCATTTCCAATTTCCCGAAATCGATCGACGCCTTCGTGCAGCCGAACCTGTCGGCGCGCATCAATGGCACGCCGTTCGTGCTGCAAGGCCGCAGCAAACCTTTCGCCGGCAGCATGGAAACCAGTCTGGCTATTGACATCGACAAGCTGGACCTGGCCCGCTACGCCGCGTTTTCGCCGCTGGCCTTGCCGTTGAAAATAGACAGCGCCACGATGTCGACCCGGCTCGACCTCGACTTCATGCGCAACCAGGCCAGGCCCGAAGTCACGCTGTCGGGCACCGTCACCTTCGACGACATCGCGTTGAGCGACATGAAATCCGCGCCGCTGTTCAAGGCCAGGACACTCGAGGCCCGCATTCGCAAACTGAACGTCCTGAGCGGTGATGCCGCCATCGACCTGGTCAGGTTGCAGGCACCACAAATGTGGGCGGCGCTGGATGCTGACGGCATCATCAACTGGGCGGCGCTCAGCAGCGCCAGGGCGCCTGCTGTTCCCGTTCAATCCGCTGAAGCAAGGAAGGCTAATCGGACGCCGCAAGTATCGCTGGCGCAGTTCAGCATGCAGGACGGCACGCTGAACTGGCTCGATGCGGCCAACGCCACGCCGACTCTGGCCGTGCAGCTGAAAAATGTGAGCGCGCATGCCAGCCAGTTGTCGCTGGATGAGAGCGCGAAGCCTGCCACCGTCAGTATCTCGGCCGGCATCGACGGCGCGCAAAAAATCCATTTCATCGGCCAGGCCAATCCCGCCCTGGCCATACTGGCGGGCCAGGCCGGCATCAGCGGCATGTCGCTGGCGCAGTACCAGCCCTACCTCAACCGCTCGCTGGCAGCCGGGCTCGGCGGCAACCTGTCGCTGTCGACACTGGTGCTGGTGGAGAGCGGCCAGGTGCAGCTGCACCGGCTGGGCGTTGTCATCGATGACCTGAAACTCGCCGCCAGGTCGAAGGCCGACGGCAGCATAGTCGCAAAGAAACTCACGCTGGAAAACGCCAGCGTCCATACCGGAAAACGGCGCTTCAGCGCCGCTGGCTTGCAGCTCGCCGGCCTGCAGGGCGAGATCAACCGCGACCGGGAGGGCAAGCTCAATCTGCAGCGCTATCTGGTTCCGCCCGACGCCCCTGCAAAAGCCGCAGTCGCAGCGGCGCCGCCATGGCTGGCGAAGGTGGAACGCGTCGCCATCAGCGACAGTGCGCTGACCTTCGCCGATAACGCCGTCTCGCCCGCCGTGCGCATCAAGACCAGCGGCCTCTCGCTGCGTGCGGAAAATGTGTCGAGCAATTTCGACCGGCCCATCAAGGTGGCGCTGCAAACCAGATTAGAGAAGAATGGATCTCTGCGCGTCGATGGCAATGTCGCTTCGCAGATGCGCTCGCTCGATCTGAATATCGATGGCCGCAATCTGCCGCTGGTCGTGTTGCAACCGTATTTCACGCAGGCGCTGAATGTGCATCTGGCCAGCGGCCAGGCGACTGCCAAAGGCAAGCTGGCACTGGTGCTGCCGACCGCTAAAAAACCGATGAGCACCCGGTTCGGCGGCATGCTGCAGCTGGCCAATTTCCGCGTAGTGAACAAGGAGTCCGCCGCTGATTTCCTGCGATGGAAATCGCTCGATGTGACCGGCATCGATGCCGAGATCGGCGGCCCGCGCCAGTCCGTCAGCGTGGCAAAGGTGGAACTGAGCGAGTTCCGTGCACGCGCGGTACTGTCGGCGGCCGGCGACCTCAATCTGCAGGAGGTCCTGGCCCAGGACGAGCCGGCGCCCGACACAAAAACCACCACCGTCACGAGCGCCGGCACCACGACCGCGGCAAGCCTGCCGCCAACGACGCCGGCGGAAAACGCACCGGTCATCAAGGTTGGCCAGATCGTGATCAAGGGCGGCAACATCAACTTCACCGACAACTTCGTCCAGCCCAACTACACGGTCAACATGACCGGCATGACCGGCACCGTCGGCGCCATCGCTTCCAACCTGCCGCAACCAGCGGCCATCGATCTGCGCGGCAAGATCGACAATGACGCGCCGGTGACGATCTCGGGTTCGCTCAATCCGTTGTTCAAGCCCATGTTCCTCGACATCAAGGCCAGCGCCAACGGCGTCGACCTGCCGCGCCTGACGCCTTATGCGGCCAAGTACGCTGGCTACCCGATTGAAAAAGGCAAGCTGTCGATGGACATCAACTACCGCATCGAAGACCAGAAGCTGACTGCGGAGAACAGCCTGCGCATCGAACAGCTCACCTTCGGCGACAAGGTCGACAGCCCTACCGCGACCAAATTGCCGGTGCTGCTGGCGCTGTCGCTGCTGAAAGACCGCAACGGCCGGATCGATATCAACCTGCCGATTTCCGGCTCGCTGTCCGATCCGCAATTCTCGATCGGCGGCCTGGTCATGCGCATGTTCATGAACCTGATCGTCAAGGCCGTTACCTCCCCTTTCGCGCTGATCGCTTCGGCGTTTGGCGGCAGTGGTGAAGAGCTCGGCTACGCGGAATTTGCGTCCGGCTCGCCCGCCCTGACCCCAGCCTCGCAAGCGAAGCTCGATACGCTGGCCAAGGCGCTGATCGAGCGTCCGGGCTTGAAGCTGGACATCACCGGCCGCGCCGATCCGCAAACCGATACCGACGGCGCGCGCCTGCAATCGCTGAACCGCAGGATGCGCATGCTGAAGCTGAAAGACTCGCTCGGCCAGGGCAAGGAAATCGAGCCCGAAGACGTCAGCCTCAGCGATGCCGAACGGCTCCAGTATCTCGAGAAGCTATACAAGGGTGAAAAATTCGACAAGCCGCGCAACGCGATCGGAATGGCCAAATCGCTGCCGCCGGAAGAAATGCAGCAGCTCATCTTGCAAAACACCGTGATCACCACCGACGACTTGCGGCGGCTCGCGTCGCGCCGGGCGACAGCGGTGCGACGCTACCTGGAAACCAAAGGCGAGATTCCGCTTGAACGGATGTTCCTGATTGCACCCAAGGTGGGCGCCGAGGGCGGCAAGGGCAGCGGAGATGGCGGGCGGGTGGATTTCGCGCTGAAGTGAGGCCGCAGTTTCGCGGCATTCAGGAACGGGGATGCTGTTGCCGCATCGAGCGCAGAATCGCCGCGCGCCCGAGATCAAACATGTCATTGTGACTCGCACCGCGCACCTCCTGGTAGTCCACCCAGGAGAACATCCGGCCCAGTTCGCGCCCCATCTCGACCGGGATGATGTCATCGGCGCTGCCGTGGATGACGTATACCGGCACATTGCGATTTTCCAGCTCCTTGATGCGGACCAGATTGTCGTATTCATTGGTGACCAGCGGACCGACCCAGGCGCCAAGCACACTCTTGCCGATTGCCCGCAAGTTGGTAAAGGGTGAGACCAGCACCACCCGTTGCGGTGTATATTTTGCAGCGAACTGCAGTGCCGTGGCCGCACCCAGAGAATGGCCGAGCACTGACGTCTTGCGCCACAGGAGGCCGGGGTCGGTGCCCAAGGACTGCGCCAGCGTGAGGAAGGCTTTTTCGCTGGTTTCAAGAATCGCTTTCGCGCTCGGCCGTCCTTCCGAAAAACCGTAACCGGGATAGTCGATCAACAGGAAGCCCGTGCTGGCATCCGGATATTGATTGACCCAGTGGAGCCAGTCGAGAGCCATGCTGCCATTTCCTGGGAAAAAAATCCACAGCGAAGCGAGTTGTCCGGAACGGGGCGGCACAAAAAACGATTGTTCGGCGCCTTGACTGGTCGCAAAGGAAATCGGACGCGCGGGCACGGGAATTTCAGACTGCGCGAAGACATAGGTGCGCGGATGGTAGACCAGATCATCCTGGCTGACGCAGCCGGCGAACAGCACCGGCAGAAGGCACCACAACCCCGTTCTCCACCCGGCGATCTGCATGGACTGACTCCGAAAAATGTCTTTGGTGAACCTGCGTGCTGGCATGTATTGCAGCCGTCATGGAATCCGCATGCGGATTCCATGACGGTTCAATTTCACGCTAAATCAATGGCGCCTGAACTTATTGATCTTTCGCACCGGATGCGCTGACAGTTCGAACAAGATGGCAGTGGCGGAGATACGCTTTCGGGAAACGATCGCCTGGCGGGAACGCAGCAGGCAGCGGCTGAAGTAACTGGCCAGCCGCAGACCGGACTTCACGTCATCCTGGATTCAAGCATGCACTACATAGTCGATTGATTAGTCGATCTAGACATACTTGATCATATCGATTAGTTTGTAACGTCACTACGTAGCCCAAGCCAATATCCTCGCTTCACCGGCAAATTATTTACCGTCCAGTCAGGAAACCGGCGATTAATTGCCCCGCACTAGCAGAGAAGGAGTGAGAAATGCACCATTGCAGCGCACCCGCAAGCAGGTCAGACCACGACCCATCAGCATAAAATAGGTAACAAAATCCGGATACGGAAGACGACAGCTGTTCTTGAAAAACTATCGGAGACATGATGCAAAAATATTTCTCATCGCGTTTGTGGGCAACCTTCCTGCTCGCATTTTCCATCGGCACCGTATCGACAATAGCAAGTGCCCAAAACTATCCCACCAAGCCGCTTCGGATGATTGTCCCATTTCCGCCTGGCGGCGGCCTCGATACGGTAGCGCGCGTGTTTGCAGCCACCTTGTCGGCGCAGATCGGCGTCGCGGTGGTAGTGGAAAACCGTGGTGGCGCCTCTGGCGTCATTGGTGTTGAAGCGGCCACGCGAGCACCTGCCGATGGCTACACCATCCTCTTTGCCAGTTCGGATACCCTGACCATATTGCCGTTGATGAAACAGCTCCCTTTCACTGTAGGGAAAGACGTGATACCGGTCGCTAAAGTGGCCGATCTGCATGCCGTATTTGCGGCCAATCCGGCGGCGAACCTGAACTCGATCAAGGAAGTGGTGCAAAAAGCCAAGGAAAAGCCAGGCCAGTTGCGCTTTGCCTCGCCTGGCGTGGGGACCGTTTCGCACATGACATTCGAAGGATTCAGGCAGCTTGCCGGCGTGGAAATTGGCCATGTTCCCTATAACGGTGGCGGACCCGCACAGGTAGCCGTGCTTGCCGGACAAGTGGAATTATTGTCGGGCGGCGCGAATCTCTTTACCCAGGTTAACGCAGGCAAGCTCAAAGGACTCGCCTATGGCGGCAGAACAAGGTCTCCTCTGATGCCGACATTGCCTACGCTGATCGAAAGCGGTTTTCCGGATTTTGTGATGAGTTCCTGGTTCGGCATTTTCCTGCCGGCCGGTGTCCCGGACAATATCATTGCGACACTGTCGAAGGGCCTGGCCGTGACTGCCAATTCGCCTGAGTTCAAGGAAAAAGTGGCGTCGGTCGGCGGCGTTCCCGTCTATGTGGCAGGAAAGGAACTCACCGACTTCATGGCTTCGGAATCTGCGCGCTGGAAACCGATTGTCGAGCGTGCGAATATCAAGATGGAATAAAAGTACGCCGGGCATTGAAGCGCAAAGCTTTTCACCAGACTCTGTGTCATCGCCCGGCCACATTCGCATTTATACTCGATCGCCGACTCGATCTATACATTTTTTCGTGCCTACGTTAAATTGCTTCTCTACGATGCGGCGATTGCTAGTAACGCCCTTCACACAATGGCGAAATCGCCGTCATCTGCTTCGCCATCGATAAAACTGGTCATGGGAGACTAAACGTGGAATATTTACGCAATACATGGTACGCGGCAATCTGGTCGAAGGACTTGAAGAGCGGCGAACTGATCGGACGAACTTTTCTGAACGAGCAAGTGGTCCTGTTCCGCGCCGCCGACGGCAGCGTATCCGCCCTGTCCGATATCTGTCCGCACAGATTTGCGCCGCTTCATATGGGCACCCTGGTGGATGGATGCAAGATCCGCTGCGCCTATCACGGGCTGGAGTTCGATGGAACCGGCGCATGCGTGAAGAACCCGCATGGAAAAGAGCACATTCCCGCAGCGGCAAAGGTACGGGTCTATCCGCTCGTCGAGAAGCACTCGCTGGTCTGGATCTGGATGGGTGACCGGCCGGCCGATCCGTCAAAAATTCCGGATTTCAACATGCTTGGCGAGAACTCCGGACATCAGGTGAGCCGCAGGGACTGGCTGCGCATGGAAGCGAGTTATGAGCTGGTCATCGACAATTTGATGGACCTGAGCCATACGGCCTTTTTGCATGACGGCATCCTGGGCAGCAAGGACACCGTCAAGGCCGACATGAAGATTGAACAGACGGGCAATACGGTAAGAGTGATGCGTCTATCGACGAATGTTCCTGTTCCCGGCTTCTTTGACCTGATGTTCAAGCGTAACGGCCAGCTTGTCGACTACTGGACCACGATCCGCTGGGATGTGCCGTCCTGCCTGATGAACGACACCGGCGTGACCAATCCCGGTGCGCCGCGCAGCGAAGGAACAGGCGTTTTCGGCATGCACTTCCTGACGCCGGAAACGGACACCACGTGCTATTACCATTTCGCGGCCGTGCGGCAGAATCCGGTCACATGGGGAGAACCGATCGATACGGAAATCAAGGAAAAGATTGCCGACCTGCGCCGTTTCGCGTTTGAGGAACAGGACCAGAAAGTCATACGCGGGCAGCAAAAGCTCATGACGGCGGCGGGAATCGAAATGAAACCGGTCAGCCTGGAGATCGACATCGGACCGGAACGTTATCGGCGCATCCTGGCCACGCTGATCAAGAACGAACAGGACTCCAGCAAGGCGGCCTGAGCGACGGCAAGGCCGCGGGCGGCGACTACCGCACGTTGGCCCGCCCGTGAACGAGGCCTCTTCAGCCTGCGGGCGGCACCGGCGCGCCGGCACGCGCGCCCAGATAGGAACTGACTACCTTCGGATCGCGCAGCAGTTCCGCGGCCCCGCCTTCAAGACTCACTTCACCATTTTCCATCACATAGGCATAATCCGCGATTTGCAGCGCAGCTCGCGCATTCTGCTCGATCAGCAGGATCGACACGCCAGTGGATCTGAGTCCTTCAATGATCATGAAAATTTCCTTGACGATCAGCGGCGCCAGGCCAAGGCTGGGTTCATCCAGCATCAGCAGACGCGGTTCCGCCAGCAGCGCCCGCCCCAGCGCGAGCATTTGCCGCTCGCCGCCGGATAGCGTTGTAGCGTTTTGCTCGCGCCGCTCGCGCAGGCGCGGAAAACGCTGGTACACCGGCTCCAGCAAGGCGTCCATATCCCGCTTGCCGCGCCAGTATGAAACGAAGGCGCCGAGCGCAAGGTTGTCGTGCACGCTCATGTCGGGAAACAGCTCGCGCGTTTCCGGCACCAGCGACATGCCGCGAAAAACCCTGTCCTCAACCGATAAATCATTCAGCAGCAGGCCCTCGTGCCGTATCGATCCGGTGCTCGGCATGGTGCCCATCAACGCATTGAGCAGCGTCGACTTGCCGGCCCCGTTGGCGCCGACGATGGCGATGATTTCGCCGGCGCCGACCTTGATGCTGACATCCCGCACCGCCTCCACCCGGCCGTAGCTTGCGCTCAGTCCGGCTACTTCCAGTGCCCATCCGTCCGCAGCCTGGCGGCTGCGAAACGATGGCTCCAAGGCGTTGTCCGTGGCGTTCACTACTCGACTCCCAGATATGTTTCGATTACTTTCGGATCGGACTGCACATGCAGCGGGCTTCCTTCGCTGAGCTTGGTGCCGAAACTGATCACAACGATGTGGTCAGCCAGATTCATCAGGAAGTCCATGTCATGCTCGACCACCAGCACCGACATCCCTTCCTCGCGCAGCTGCGAAATGAGGTCCGCCAGCGCCACCTTTTCCTGGTAACGCAGTCCAGCCGCCGGCTCGTCCAGCAGCAGCAAGGTGGGCGATGCGCACAGCGCCCGGGCGATCTCGACGATGCGCTGCTTGCCGAGCGGGAGTGAATGCGCATCGACATCGGCAACATCCTCCAGTCCGACGCGCCTTATCTGCTCGAGCGCATTGGCCCGGATACGCCGCTCCTGCACCCGATCCAGTCGTACCAGCGAGGCCAGGAAACCGGTGTTCTCACGCCAGTGCCCGCCCAGCGCGACGTTGTCGAGCACACTCAGGCCGGGTCTCAGCTGGACATGCTGAAAGGTCCGCGCAACACGATGACGCACGATGTCGTGCGGCGCCATTCCGCTCAGCAGCTGATCGCCAAGCCAGACCTTTCCGCTATCGATAGGCAAGGTGCCGGTGATCAGATTGAACAATGTGCTTTTCCCGGCGCCGTTCGGGCCGATGACGCCAACCACCTTTCCCGCCGCCACATCGAAGCTGACATTATTGACGGCGACCAGCGCGCCGAATCGTTTTGTCACGCCTTCGACACGCAGCAGTTGCGCATCCGATGCAGCGGTTTTTTCATGTGCCGGCATCGATCCGGCAACCGCTCTGGAACGTTTTGCGCCGAGACCGAAGCGGTGAGTGGAAACGATGCCGCCACGCGCATAATGGAACAGGCCGATGATCATCAAGCCAAAAAATATCTTGTCCCAATGCGCGATATCGGGAGATATCTTGGGCAGCAGTATTTGCAGCGATGTCTTGCCGACGATGAGCACGAATGCGCCGGCGATGGCGCCGACGATGTTGGTCGCGCCGCCGACGACCAGCATGAACGCATATTCGATGCTGGCGTCAAAACCGAAGGGCGTCGGATTCACGAAGCGGAAATAATGTGCCTGCAGCCATCCGGCCAATGCCGCCAGCAGTGCGGCATAGACAAATACCGCCAGCCGAAGTTTGTAGATATCGACGCCGAAACTTTCCGCCAGCACCGGGTTACGCAGGGACCGAATCGCCCTGCCTACTCGTGAATCCAGCAGGTTCGCGGTACACACCACCGCGCCCAGCACGAAGATCCAGATCAGGTAATAGGAATTGCGGAATCCTGTAAGCGGATATCCGAACAGCGTCACCGCTGGCAAGCCTGACAGACCGTTGTATCCGCCGAGGATCATCATGTTTCCGAACACATAATAGAGGCTGATGCTCCATGCAATCGTGCCCAGCACCAGGTAGTGACCGGACAACCTGATCGTGAGCAGCCCGATCAGCCATGCGGACGAGCAGGTCAATGCGATCGATACCAGCAGCGCCGCCCATGGCGACCAGCCGAACGCTGTCGACAGCACGGCCGTGGCATATGCGCTCAGGCCGACAAAGGTTGCCTGGCCAAACGAGGTCATGCCGCCGACCCCGGTCAGCACAACCAGACCGACGACGACCAGACTCGCCAGGCCGGTATAAATCAGCAGCGTGATGTAAAAGTCGGGCAATACCAGAGGCGCAATCAGTCCTGTCAGTACTGCGGCGGCAGCCCATGTTTTGTGTCCTGCCATATCAATCCTCATCCGCTTCAAAAGTCCGTTTTGTCCGCAACGACATCCAGAGCAGGAACGGCACCAGCAGCAGGAACACGATCGCTTCCTTGAATGTGCTGGCGAAGTACGCTGCAAATGATTCGGTAGTACCGACGGCCATGGCGCCGACCATCGCAAGAGGATAACTCGCCATCGCGCCGATCACCGCAGCCACCAGGCCTTTGAGCACGATCAGGAATCCCGAGTCGTAATAAAAGGTCAGGGTCGGCGAGATCAGAATTCCCGACAGCGCGCCGATGGCCGCGGCGAATCCGAACGCAAGCTTGCCCGCAAGCTCAGGACGAATCCCGACCAGCTTTGCGCCCTTGCGGTTGCGGGCCGTTGCGATCAGCACCCTGCCCGGATAACTCTTCTGGAAAAAAAGCCATAACAGCAAGATCAGCGTGAAGACCACGCACCAGACGATAATGGTCTGGCCCGAGATGCTGAGCGCCCCGATCGCGAACTGGAACTTGGAGAAGGCTTGCGTGCGCCATCCTTCCGCGCCAAAGCTGCTCAGGCCGATACCGAGCAAGACGTAATGCACCGCAACGCTCACAAACAACAGCGCCAGCAGGCTGGAATCGGCGATGCGCTGGAAAACCAGCCGGTAGAGCATCGGGCCCATCATCGTGACTAGCGCAATCGTCAGCGCCGCGGTCCAGATGCGAGACAGATGCATGGGCGTGGTGACGATGATCACGCCCGCGAGTATGCCGGGAACCACAAGATACTGCAGCGCGCGGGCGCCTATGCGCCTGAGCGTCGCGGCCACCGGATGCGAGTTGCGGCGCGCGGTCTTCAGCACGGCGAAGCCCTCCAGGAGAAAGCAGCACACGCCGAGGATGAACAGAACATAGACTGTCCCCGGCACGCGCCCCTGTTCCAGCGCTGCCATGGTGAGCGCGGCAAATGCCACCAGTTCTCCCTGTGCGATGAACAGCACCCGGGTCACCGTAAACACCAGAATCAGCGAAAGGGCCAGCAAGGCGTAGATCAGCCCCGACGTCAATCCGTCCTGCAGCAGGAAGGCGGTAGTAAACGCATCAAGCATGGTGTGATTTCATTAGTCCGCGAGTGTCCATTTGCCGTTCTTTACGCGCACGATATTCATCGAACGAGCATCGAGGCCCATGTGATCGGTCGGCGTAATGTTGTAGACACCGTTCGAGCCGACTACGTTTTTTGTCGCCTCAAGGGCATCCCGCAGCGCTTCGCGGAATTCCTTGGTGCCCGGCTTGGCTTTCTTCAATGCGACAGGAATCGCGTTCTCCAGCAGGATCAGCGGATCCTGGCCATACGACAGGAAGACGTTTTTCGTGCCTGCGCCGTATTTTGCTTCATACATGTTGATCACGCCCATCGCCACCTTCTTCACCGGATTGCTGTCGGGAAGCTGCTCCGCGATCAGCAGCGGACCGACTGGCAGATACATGCCTTCGGCACTCGCGCCCGCAACGCGCAGGAAATCATTGTTCGCCACGCCGCCAGTGTGATAGATCATGCCCTTGTAACCACGCTCGACCAGCGTCAGCTGCGGCAGCGCCGCCGGCGTTCCCAGCGAGGCGACGAAAATCGCATCCGGGTTGCCCGCTACCAGACGCAGCGCCTGCGCCATCACGCTCTGGTCGTTGCGGTTGAATTTTTCGACGGTCGTCAGTTCGATGCCGTGCGACTTCGCCAGGGCCGCAATGGCCAGGTAATAACCTTCGCCGGTGGCATCGGCCTGCCCGATATAACCGAGCCGCTTGACCTTCTTCTTTTCCATGTGCGTCAGCACCGCTTCGATCATGGTCTGATCGTTCTGCACGGTCTTGAACACCCAGCGACGGGCCTTGTCCATCGGACTGACGATGGTGAGGGCGGACGCCATCGATATGATCGGCGTCGAGGTTTCCTCGCCGATCGGGATCATGGCAACCGAGTTCGGCGATGTCGAGGAGCCGATCACGACATCGACCTTGTCTTCACTGGTGAATTTCCTGGCGTTGCGCACCGCCACGCCAGGCTCCGAGCCATCGTCCATGATGATGAACTCGACCGTCTGGCCGGCGATCGTTTTCGGCCACAGCGCCATCAGGTTGCGCTCCACGATGCCGATCGAGGCGGCGCCGCCGGTTGCCGACAGCGTGACGCCGACCTTGATCTGCGCCAGGGCGGGAAGGCTGGCGGCTGCCAGCAAGGATAGTGCGATCAGCTTGAAGTGCGTTTTCATTGTTGTCTCCTGTAGTAATTGTGGGATTGCCATTACCTGATATTTTGCGGCGGCCAAGGAATTGCCCGCTCGCTAAGACTCATGTACACGCTTTTTTGCGACATGTATTCGCGCATACCTTCCAGTCCGCATTCGCGGCCGATGCCACTTTGCTTTACGCCGCCGAAAGGCACGTTGACTTCGGCGATCTTGTAGGTGTTGACCCAGACCATGCCGGACTTGATGCGGCGGGCGGCGCGCATCGCGCGCTTGTAGTCCTGGGTCCAGACGCCGCAAGCCAGGCCGTACACCGTATTGTTCGCCAGCGCGTACAGGTCATCCTCATCCTGGAACTTGATCACGCATGCCACCGGTCCGAAAATTTCTTCATGCGCGACCGTCTGGCTGCGATCAGTAATTTCCAGAATCGTCGGCTGCACATAGGCGCCGGCATCGAATATGCCGCCTGCCGGCCGCTCGCCGCCGCACAAAATACTGGCGCCCTGCTGACGGCCTGCGGCAATGAATTTTTCGATATTATCGCGGTGATGAAAACTTGACACTGGCGCGACCGCGGTATCGGCGGCAAAGGGCGAACCTACCTTGAGCGCTTTGGTCGCTTCGACCAGACGCGCAACGAAGCGGTCGTAGATTCCCGCCTGGACCAGGATGCGGGAACCCGCGATGCAGGACTGGCCCGCATTGTGGAAAATCCCGAACAGCATGCCGGTGATCGCGAGATCGATATCGGCGTCGTCGAAAACGATATTCGGCGATTTGCCGCCCAGCTCCAGCATCGCCGGTATCAGGCGTTCGGCGGCAACCTTGCCGATTGCGCGCCCGCTGGCCGTGCCGCCAGTGAAGGTGATCATGTCGACGCCGGGATGCGCGACCATGCTGCGTCCCACCGACGCGCCGTAGCCGGTGACCACGTTGACCACCCCGGGCGGCAATCCGGCCTCGAGCGCAATGCGCCCGTACTGAAGACCGACGCACGGCGTCACTTCCGACGACTTGAGAACAATCGTATTGCCTGCGGCGAGCGCCGGCGCAAGTTTTTGCGCTTCCAGCGTGATCGGTGAATTCCATGGCGTGATCGCGGCCACCACACCGACCGGCTCGAATGAACTGAAGCAGAAATAATCGCCGCGCGCCGGAATCACCGCCGATTCCGATGTTTCGCACACTGCCGCGTAGTAGCGGAACATGTCGGCCGCCGAGCCCGACTGCGCACGGCTTTCGGCAATCGTCTTGCCGTTGTCGCGTGTCTGCATCTGGGCCAGCATCTCGCCGTTCTGATCGATCAGTTCGGCGAAGCGGTGCAACAGCCGAGCCCGCTTGTGGGCCGGCAGGTCGCGCCAGTCCGGCTTTTCCAAGGCCGCGCGCGCCGCCCTGACCGCGTCGTCCACATCTCGCTCGGTGGCCTGCGCCAGCGTCGCCGCAACCGATCCGTCCGCCGGATTGATCGACTCGAACGGCTCGCCGGATCCAGATCTCCACTCACTGCCAATCAAAAATTTTTCCACGTCACTACCTCATTCCGGTTAGATTCCGAGAGCCGTTCAGGCACATCTCACTTGGCGGTCTTCATGACCTGGGCCAGTCCGTCGGACTTGATCGGACCGGCGCTATACAATTTTTCCAGCTCGGCGATTTCTTCCGCGCTCAGCGTCACGTCGAGCGAGGCGACCGCCTCATCCAGATGGTTCGCTTCCAGCGCGCCGACGATCACGGTGCTGACCTGCGGCCGTGAGTGCAGCCAGGCCAGCGCCATCCGGCCGGGCGGAATGCCGCGTGCGGCCGCCAGCTCGAGCAGACGGTTGCGCACCGAATGGTCGGCGCGGGAACCGTACAGCAGCCTGGCTTTCGCATCCTGCCGGGCCCGAGTCAGTTCGCGTTCGGTGAGCTTCTCGCCGCTGCCGTCGCCGTTGACCAGCCAGCCACGGGCGAGCGGGCTGAAGACCATGATGCCGATGCCTTCGACATCGCAGAACGGCAGCATGTCGCGCTCTTCCTCGCGATAGAGCAGGTTGTATTGCACCTGCATCGTCGTAAAGCCTCTGGTGCCGCGCAGCCGGGCTGCAAACTGCGCCTGCGCCAGCTGCCAGGTCATGAAGTTGGAGGCGCCGTAGTACAGGATTTTGCCGGCCCGCACCAGGTCGTTCAGGGCTTCGACCGATTCTTCAATCGGCGTCATGCCATCCCATACATGCAGCATGTACATGTCGATATAGTCGGTGCCGAGCCGCTTGAGCGACGCATTGACGCTTTCCTGGATATGCTTGCGCGACGAACCGCGCCCGTTGGGCGACTGGTCCATTGGCAGGCCGACCTTGGTCGAAATGACCAGCTCTTCGCGCCGGCACGTGGTGCCGATCGACTGGCCAAGCACTTCCTCGCTGGCGCCGAATGAATAGAAGTCCGCGGTGTCAAAAAAATTGATGCCGTGATCCAGCGCCTGCTTGACGAATTTCTGGCCCTCGCTGCGCTCCAGCACCCACGGTTGCCACTTCGAGCTTCCATAGGACATCATCCCCAGGCAAAGCGCCGAAACGGATAGTCCGCTGTTTCCCAGTTTTCTGTATTCCATACATTCCCTTTTTTAAAACCCGGATCGTCTCTTCGCGCCCGCCGCAAGGCGGCGGCCACGATGCGTCATCAATCAGTTCAGTACCACCGCATTCGTCATGCCAACCACGGTGCGCAACACCGCCGCCGGATCGGACGGCAGCGTGTCCGCACGCCAGGCCACATGGCCGTCAGGACGCACCAGGACAAACCGGCGCTCGTAAGCTTTGGCTGCTTGCGCCTCAACGATATGCTGGTGGCGCAGCGGTATGCCGAGCGCCTTTGCCGCGCCGACGATGGCGTCCGCCGCGACCGGCTGGCCGAACGTCAGGAGGACGAATGTATCGCCGAACAGGTCGATGATCGACGTCCCGTCGGCCAGTGGCACGTGCGGCGCGCGGTGGCCGGGACGTGCGGTCGGCAGATAGTGGGACGGATGGTCTTCCGTGGCGGGGCTGCCGTCTGCACACACGATCGGCGAGCCTTCATAACGGTAACCAAGATTGATGCCGTGCGGCTCCCACTCCTGCCGGGTGCCGACACTCATCTGGGTTTCCATCCGGCTTCGCGCTGCGGCGCCGACGGCGTCGTTATCCTCGACATGGGCGAAATCCAGTTTCGGCGCCATCGTGGAAAAATTTTGCGCCGCCGCATTGACGTTTCGCTGCGCGATCGGCTGCCGTTCGATCTCATAACTGGCGAGCAGGTCCGGACCGGCCCATCCCTGCAAGACAGCCTGCAGTTTCCAGCTCAGGTCGATGGCATCGCCGAGGCCGGTATTCATGCCGTAGCCGCCGTTTGGCGCCATCACGTGGCAGGCATCGCCGGCCAGGAAAACACGTCCCTTGCAATAGGCATCCGCAACCAGTCGGCTGCGGCGCCACGGCATTACCGCATCGATCTGGTACGGCACATCGTTCCGGCCCAGGCAGCGCCGCAACCAGTAATCGGCGTCGAACCCGGCGTCCTCGACCTTGTCCTGCGTGCCGAGCACCGTCAGGCGCCACACATCGCTGCCGTCGACCACCGTGAGATTGCCCCAGGTGCCTTCCTCGCCGATCAGCATGTAGCGTTCGGCCGGGCCCATGTTGTGATATTTGACCAGGCCGGGCGCGCGGAAATAAATGCCGACCGAATAACTCAGCGCCTGATCGCCTTCCAGCGTAATGCCGAGCGCCTTGCGCACGGTGCTGCCGGCGCCGTCGCAGCCCACCAGGTATTGCGCGCGCAGCGGGCGGACCGCATCCTCTCCCTGCTCCTGAACCATGGCGGTGACGCCGTCTTCGTCCTGCGAGAAGGACTTGAGCACGCTGTTGTAACGCACGTCCACGTTATCGCGTTCTTTTACCGCCCCCGCCAGTATCGGGTCGAACCACAACTGCGGGCAGCGCTGCTTTTTTTCCGGGCTCAAGCCGTTCGCCGATTCCTGCGCCATGCTGGGATACTCGATTTTTGCAATCAGATGTCCGACCAGGCTGGTGCAGAACACCTGGCTGAGCGGATAGTCCAGCGGAAAACCGCAATCGCGCACGCGGTCGGCAATGCCCCACCGGCGGCAGTACTCCATCGAGCGCATTGACACCAGGCCCATTTTCGACAACCGGACGATGCCGTCGCCCTGTTCGACTATCGTCGAGTCGATGTTCCGTTGCGAAAGATCAAGCGCCAGCGCAAGTCCGACCGGCCCGCCGCCGATGATCAGCACCGAGGTGTCGAATCCGTCGTGTCGCCGCAGATCGGGTGTGGAGGAAAGGTCAGTCATTTGTCTCTCTGTTTGTCCCGTCGATCACATCCAGGTAATAATTCATCAGGTGATGGACCGCGCCTTCCAGATGCGCCAGCGGGCCCGGCTCGTAGAAGCCGGACGCCATCGATTTCTGCAGCTTCACCACCATCGGTCCATCTTCGTTCATGATGGCGTTCAGCAGGAAAGACTTGTATTCCTCGTACTTCGGCTGGAAGCCCGGATCGTCGAACGCGGCGCCGGCGAACAGGCTGTACATATGCAGTTCGGTCTTGCCTTCGGAAACCGGCCAGACGCTCCACATCCGCAGGCTATCGTAACGAAGCGACAGGTTAAGATTGGGGAAGATGCCGGCCTTCATCGAGGTGCCGACGCCCATTCCTTCCAGCCATGGCAGGGTCGGAAACAGCTGCTCTCCGCCCTTGGAATGCGGGCGCGCCTCCTGCTCGTAAGACCAGCCGCCGCGCGGCAGCAACTTGAATTCCAGCGTGTCCTTGTCGGACTTCAGGAAACCGCCAAACGATGCCCGGTGCAAGACCGGCACGTGATAGATGTCAATCAGGTTTTCGACCAACAGCTTCCAGTTGCAATCGATCTTCAGAACCACCTTCTCGGCCAGGCGCGTCTCCCCGGACTTGAACCACCACAGCTCTTTTTCATATACGGCAATGAAGGCCTCGAATGGCTCGACATCGGGATTGAAGCTGACGAATATCCATCCGCGCCACAATGCCAGCTTCATCGGCTTGAGACGGCAATTCGCCAGGTTGACTTCACTATTTCCCAGATGTGGCGTGGCCACCAGATTGCCCTGCAAATCGTAGTACCAGGCATGGTACGGGCAGCTGAACCCGCGTGCATTGCCGCGCCCTTCGGCAACCGGAACGCCGCGATGAAGGCACATGTTCAGGAATGCCGACACCCGCCCCTCCTTGTCGCGGGAGACGATGAACGGTTCGTTGGCCACCTCGCAAGTCATGTAGTCGCCGGGATTTTGCACTTCCTCTTCCCTGCCGACGCAGAGCCAGCTATCAAGAAAGATCCGCTCCTTCTCAAGCGCGGCCACCTCAGGAGAGGTGTAGATCTTGCCCGGCATCTGATGCGCCAGTGGCCGCGGCAGCCGTGTCCTGGCAATTTGCTCGCGCATGTCCGAAAGCGGAAAGGTCGAAGTCATATTGATTGTTTTTTCAGTTGGTTGAAAAATAAACGCTTGGGATTTCTGGCATGCGATGGACATGCGCCATTTCGAATCCGAATTTGCCCAGGCACTCAATTTATTCGATGCGCGCCATGTTGTCTAGATCGAGTATGTAATCGACTATATTTTATTTACTGGCGTCTTCCTGTGAAGAGCATCTGTAATTAATCAGTTCCACGCTAATTAGTCGATTAATAAATCGGGTAATATTCCTCCCGGTGAGGCGTCCTCTGCCTCTTCCGCTTTCGCCCTATTAACCGAGTAACCGTACAGATACACACAAATGGCAAAGAAAAATACTGTCCCGTCAAAAGATGTCGCCCCGTTTACGCACGTGGACTATGTATCGCGCGAAGAAGCGATGGCAATGCTGGGCGTGAAGCTGCAATCGTTTTACACCTATGTCAGCCGCGGCATGATCAGGCGCCTGGATCAGCCGGGCAAGAAACGCAAGCTGTACTTGAAAGGCGATGTCGAGCGGCTTGCGGCCAAATCGCAGGCACGAACCAATACCGGCGCCAAGGCCGGCGATGCGTTACGGTTCGGAAACCCGGTGATACAGACATGGATATGTGAAATCACGCCGCAGGGCCCGCTGTATCGCAACCGGCTGGCGACTGACCTGGCAATGGCGAATGTGCTGTTCGAGTCGGTGTCTGAATTACTGTGGGTCGGCAGCTTCCGTACACCTGAAATGCCGTGGAAGGCATTTCCCCTGCCGGACGGGTTCGACAAATGGGCAAAGCTTGCCGCCACCATGTCGGCGGGCAGCAGGCCGTTGGAAGTCATGAATTTTTTCCTGGCGGCGCTGCGCACGCTCGGCAACACTGAACCAGGCGCGGCTTATGAAAACACGCTCCCGGCGGCACGCCAGCTGATCCAGGTTTTCGCCGGCGTTTCCGGATTCCTCGGCAAGAAGCAGCGGCTTGAACCATTCCAGGACGGCGAAATCGTCGCCGAATGTTTCGCGCGCGGGCTCGGATTCGGCGGCCAGACGCAGGTGATCGAAGCAATCAATTCGGCGCTGGTCGTGTGTGCGGAGCACGAGTTGACCCCGCCGACTTTCGCTGCCCGGGTCTGTGCGTCGACCGGCGCCGACCTGTATGCCTGCGTCGGCACCGGCGTGCTGGCGCACATGGGGCCGTTGCAGGGAGGCGGAACGGATGGGGCGGAGGATTTCCTTGCCGCGATCCTGGAACCCCAGGGCCGCTTCCGGCTGCCGCGCATCAGCTGGGCGTCGAAGTTCGATTTCCCGGGCTTCAATCATCCTCTGTACGAGCGCGATCCGCGCGCGGTCTGCTTGCTGGAAATTGTCAAGCGGCTGAAATCGCCGCATCCGGATATTGAACGGATTTTGCCGCTGCTTGAAGAAATCGAAAAGGAAGTGAATTTTTATCCGAACCTGACAGCCGCACTGGTCGTGCTATCCAGAGCACTGGGCCTGCCACGCCGCTCCGCGAATCTGCTGTTCAGCGTCGGGCGGACCGCAGGCTGGATCGCGCATGTTCTGGAACAGCGCGTCGCTGGCTACATGCTGCGGCCGCGCGCAAAATTCTCGGCGCAGAATGACGGGCTGACCAATGTGGCCTGAGGCCGGCCCGGACGGATCAGGGGAGCGCTGAACTGAACGCCGGCACACCGCGCAGGATACTGTCGGTGGTGCCGCGCACATGCGCTTCCATCACATCGCAGGCGCGCTCCACATCACGGTTCAGGCACAGTTTGACCAGCTGTTCATGGTCCTTGAAACCGCGCGATGGCGAACCTGCGCGATATTTGACCGCCAGACGCTGATAACGCTGCGCGAGATTGTACAACTGGGCGCAGAAGCGCAGCGTCCAGCGCGATGGACAAGCCTGCAATAGCGCGGCGTGAAAGTCGGCATGCCGCTTTGCCCAGACGGCGTCAAACACGGCAGAGTCCTTTCGGCTGGCCTGGATAATCGACAGCAGATGCCATGCGGTGACAATACGGGCTTCCCATTCGTCATCGCCATGTTCGATCGACAGCTGCAGAGCCTTGCGCTGCAGCTCTACACGCAATTCCGTGATATCGACCAGCTCCGCCACCGACACCGGCGCAACCTGGAAGCCGCGGTTCTTCTCGCTGATCACCAGACCTTCGGACTCGAGCGCATTGAGCGCCTCGCGCAATGTGCCTACGCTGGTCTGGTAGCGCTCGCGAAGCTCTTCGAACTTCAGCTTATCTCCCGGCATCAGGTCGCAGTTCTGAATTCGCACGCGGAGGTCGTCGAGCGCTGCGGCTTCGACGGCGGGTTCTTCCGGCGTTGCAGTCCTTGCGCCGGCCGCCCTTTTGCGCGGTGCCGGGCTCGCCGGCGTTATGCTTTTGGGTGAGGAGGAATGTTTTGGCATGAGCGGCTACCACAGTAAGAATTGGCGAACTATCCGGTGGCTGAAAATTGCAGCACATCGCAGCATACAGCAGCCGGTCATGCAGCTGGCTGTATCGCAATTTTAGAGGCGTGAAATGACACGAACCTCCAGCACCCGGCTTCCCGCCGCACGACTTGCGTCACCATCATCGGTATCGATTCCGGCGCCGTCTGTCCGGGCCTGGTCAGCGTATTGACCACCTCTCCGGTCAGGACGGCGACGTCGCCGAATACGCGCACATGCAGGCTGCGGCGTTCGGTCCGGCGCGGCAGCAGGCGCAGGCTGGCCAGGAATGCGGTCTTGTCTTCGACCTTGCCGGTGCCATGGACATGGACCAGATCCTCGGACATCAACTGCCCGACCGCATCGAAGTCGTTCGCCGCCAGCTTTTCCAGGCGCGTCTGTTCAAGCAGACGAACTTCTTGTTCCGGTGAATTCATCAAAGCGCCGCTCCCTTTCAATCCAGTCTTGCCGACATCTCGTCCGACCATGCGGCGAGGGACTTGAACGTCGGATCCTTGCGCACGGCGGCTTCCGTGTTCCGCAGGATGGCCTCGTCACCGAGCGCGAAATCGAGCGGACGCGAATGCGGTTGCGCCACATGCCATGGCGTGTCGAGGTAAACTTCGACCCCGTTGCCGTCCGGGTCAGAGGTATAAATCGACCAGGCATTGCCATGATCAATAGGCTGCACCGGACTAACCGCCGCGGCAAGGAAGCGCTGGTTCATTTCCCGCAGTTCCTGCAACGCCTGTACCTTGAATGCGATCTGGTTGACGCAACTGGGTCCCTTCTGCTCCGGTTTGCCTATGATGGCGATCTGGTGGTGGGCGTTCTTGTGCGCGCTCATGAAGACGATGTCGACATTACCCAGGCGCGGCACCTTGCCGCGATCTGTCACGATCAGCCCCATCACATCGACATAGAAGCGCTCCATCGCCGCCATATCGGCAGTGTACAGGCCCAGATGGTTCAGCTGCGGCCGGGATTTCATTTTTTCCCCAGCAAAAAATCGATGTTTTCACGGTTGAACAATTCCGGATCTTCAAACTGTGGCCAGTGGCCGACATTGTCCATTTCAAGAAGGTGCGCATCCGGAATCAGTTTCGCGACCGCTCTTGCCGTATTCAGGAACAAGGGCCGGTCGCGCAACGACAGGACGACCATCGTCGGCGCCTTGATCTTGCGCCAGTTCTCTGCCGGGATCAGGTTGCGGGTCAATATCTCGGGCTTGAACAGATTGAGGATATGATCGGCCGCCGCCTTGGCTTCGGGCCTCTGATACATCGCCTGGCGCATGCCGATGAGGTCTGGAATGCGTTTGTGTTCCGAGTACAGCAGATTGTCGAAAATGGTCTTGATGTTCTGCCATGAAGGATCGTCGAACGCCTTGCCGCGCCGGGTCCGGATGCCCGCGATTTCTTCGGCATCGTCTGCAAAGCCGAACGCCGCATTCATGGTCAGCCGGATCACCAACTCGGGGAAATCAATCGCCAGTTGAGCGATAACCCAGGTGCCAAGCGAGACACCGATGAACGACGCCTTTTCGACGCCGACTGCTTTCATGAAGTTGCGGACATGCTCGACATAAAACGATACCTCATAGTCATGGTCCGGCTTGTCGCTGTAGCCGGCGCCGACCAGATCGATCGCGAAGCAGTTGAAATGATTCGAGTGCGCCGCGAGGTTGGCACAGAAGCCTTCCAGGCTGCCGGCCGTTCCATGGATCATGATCAGCGCCGGCTTGTCCGGCGATCCGGCCTGGATATAACGCGTGCGGATGCCGCCGGCATCGATCCAGTCAAGCCGGTGTGGCACTTTCGAAAGATGGGTCCAGATGCTTTCGTAAGGTACCGTCATTTCTTCGCTCATCAAGATCTCCAATATTGTGAATGTTTTATTCTGGGAATACCCCGGCCCTTCTGGCCGAAATCGGACCCGCCGGAATGCATGAAAGGCGCTCGGCAAGCGCAAGGGAACAATTCGATTTTATCCAGATGTTCGAATATTTACAAGTATTCAAATATATGCATATGCGGAAGGCTGAACCAAACCTGTGGACCACGTCCGGCGCATGAGCAATCGGATTCGGCCATCGATGTCATTTCAACACTAGCGCATTCGCCGATTCATTCACCCCCAATCAGAAGTTGACACCAGTGTTGACTGTTTGTATTATCAACGCTATTGTTGACAAAAAGGAGTTCAGATGACCCAGCCACAAAACGATCAGAAAATCCAGCGGCTGCTGGATTCCGATGAAATTCAAAGACTGCTTTTCGACTATGCGTTCCATCTCGACATGAACCATCCCCAGGAGCTGGTCAAATTGTTCGTGGACGATTGTGAAGTGATCTACGCGCCGAACTTCGGCGCCGTCGGCAAGGAAGCCTACGCCAAGACCCTGGAGGGCATCGGCACCTACTTCAAGTCCACCAGCCACCATGTCTCGAATATCTCGATTGATTACAAGAGCGATGACGAGGCTGAAGTGCGCGCAGTCCTGCTGGCCTTCCACCGCTACACCCGCGAGCGGCCCGACGGTTTCGTCTGGGGCCAGTACCACGACGTGGTGGTCCGGCAAAATGGCAAGTGGCTGTTCAAGCGCCGTGAACTGCGCGTGGCGGCCGACCAGGATTTCCATGTGAAGGTGTCGCTGCCAATCGGACGGGCCTGAATGGAAAGCGATCCGGCATTCGAGTATCGCAATATCCGCATCGAGCATGCCGGCCCGCTGACCTGGCTGGTGCTCAACCGGCCCGACAAGGCCAATGCGCTGTCCAATGAACTGCTCGATGAGTTCAGCGACGCCTTGCGCCGGCTCGAAAAAGAAGGCGGTCCGGTGATCGCCATCCGCGGCGAAGGACGCGGGTTTTCGTCGGGATACGATCTTGACCAGGTCGGCAAGCTGCATGCGACAGTCGACCCGGTGGCCGATCGCGATCGCCTGCGGCGCAACCTTGACCGTTACATCGCGATGTGGGATCACCCGAAACCCATCATCGCGGCGGTGCACGGCTACTGCATCGCCGGCGCCAGCCAGATGTGCGTGTACGCCGACATCACGATTGTCGCCAACGACGCCCGCATCGGCGAGCCGACCATTCCTATCGGCGGCGGTTATATCGCGCCGACCTGGGTGCCGCTGGTCGGGCCGAAACGCGCCAAGGAACTCGCTTTCGTTCCCGGCAACAGCATCGATGGGCCGACCGCCGTCGAGTGGGGCTGGGCCAATCACAGTGTGCCAGCGGACCAGCTGATCGCCGCCGTCGAGGACCTCGCGCTGCGCATCGCCAAGACGCCGCCCTCTGTGCTGCGTATCAAAAAACTGTCGATCAACCGCGCCGCGGAAGCGACCGGGTTCAGGAATGCATCGGCCGCGGTGGCAGAGATGGATGCGCTGCTCCATCTGACACCGGCTGTGGTTGAACTCAAGGAGTGGATCGCCAAAGTGGGCATGAAGGAAGCAATGGCGGCATACCGCGTTCCTTCCACCACGCCATTGATCAAACCCTCACCATCCGAATAACTGGAGTTAATGAAATGTCCGATATCGAATTTTCACGCGAGGGCCATGTTGCCCACGTCAGGCTCAACCGTCCCAAGGCACTGAACGCGCTCAACGCCGAAATGGAACAATCCCTGTTCGAAGCCTGGACCGAGATCAACAATGATCCGGATATCTGGGTCGCGGTGCTGTCGGCCGAGGGTGAGCGGGCGTTCTGCGCCGGCGCCGACGTCAGCGGTGGCGGAGAAGGCCAGGGCCGCAGGGCGCTGGGCGGCGGCCTGACCGGGATCGGCGGCCCCATGCTGACATTGAAGAAGCCGCTGGTCGCGGCGGTGCAGGGTTATGTATTGGGCGGCGGCTTTGAACTGGCGATGTGCGCCGATGTGATCGTGGCCGCCAACACGGCCCAGTTCGGCATGCCGGAAACCAAGGTCGGCATTATCGGCGAAGCAGGCGTGATGCATCGCGCGATGCGTCAACTGCCCTACCGCATCGCCCTGACCATGGTACTGACCGGCGATCGCCTGCCGGCAAAGGACGCGCTTGCGTTCGGACTGGTCAATGAAGTGGTCGAGCCGGCAGAACTGCTGGCAGCCGCGTTCCGTTGGGCTGAAAAAATCACGGCGGCGTCGCCGCTGGCAGTGCAGGCCGCCAAAGCCGCCGCCCTGCAGCGCCTGGAGTGGCCGCTGGAAGTCGCGCTGGCAACACGTTTCGAACCGATCGAGGCATACGCCTACAGCGAGGACCGGATCGAGGGCCAGAAGGCATTTGCGGAAAAGCGCAAGCCGCAATGGCGTGGTCGTTGAGTCGCATCACCTGAAAGATCGCCATGACCACTGCCGTCCCGCAAAAATCCGCTACCGATCCCGCCTGGTTCAGGCAGGTCCTGGGGCAATATCCCACCGGCGTGTGTGTCATCACCGCCACCGATGCCGACGGCTCTCCCGCAGGCATGCTGGTGGGTTCGTTCACGTCGGTGTCGCTCGACCCGCCGCTGGTGGCGTTTCTGCCGGACCGCAATTCGGCCAGCTGGGGCAAACTCAGCACCTCCCCGAATTTCTGCGTCAACATTCTCGGCGCGGAGCAGGAATCCATCTGCCGCCGCTTTGCATCGAAGGCCAGTGCCAGCGTCAAGTTCGACGGTCTTGGTTACCGCCTCTCCGCCCTCGGCTCGCCCATTATCGACGGCGCCGTGGCGTGGATAGACTGCAAACGGCATTCCGTGCAAGAGGCCGGCGATCACTACATCGTGCTTGGCGACGTGCAGGATCTGCAGATTGAATCGGGTGGTTTGCCGCTGCTGTATTTCCAGGGCGGTTATGGGCGATTCTGGCCGCTTTCGCTGGCCGCGCAAGACCCGCTGGGAAGCATTACCGAACAACTGCGTGACGTCGACTTCGCGCGTCCGGAGATGGAGCAACTGGCGGCCAACCTGTCCACCAGGTGCATTGCGACCGTGCGTGTCGACGATGAAATTGTCGTCGCCGCAAGTGCCGGCCGCTCGACCCGGTCATCGGTATCGACGCTGGTGGGACAGCGTTTGCCTTTCATGCCGCCGACCGGCTCTGTCTTTGCCGCATGGGATTCGGAGAAAGAGAAAAGTGACTGGCTGAAGGCGACCAGTCTGCCGCCGCGCCATGAAGAATTCGGCAAGATGCTCAACATCATCCACGAGCGCGGTTATTCGCTCGGCCTGATCAGCGACGCGCAACGGGAATTCGTCATGAAACTGGAGCGCCTGGCAAGCGAGCGCATGAGTGCCAGAGAGACTGACATGCGGGAACTGATTCAAAGCTTGTCGTATGATCCGGAGGAACTCACCACTGAGGCCTATGAATCAGTGCGTCTGATTTCAGTGCCGGTATTTTCGCCGTCGGGCCAGGTGGCCCTGGCGCTGACACTCTATGAATTTCCGAAGCCGGCGTCCGCCGATCAGGTGCGGCAATATGTCCAGTTTGCATTGCATGCAGCCTCCATCATTTCAGCAAAACTGCGATAACTTGTGCGTGGACGGGCCGGGGCTGGCCTTGTGCTACAGTGACGAAGGTCAATAATACCGCGCTAATATTGGCTGCACCGGCGTGTTTCAACCCGCGATCTGATGAAGATGGATTCACGGGAGCCCGTACTAGCCGCTCGAAACCTATTTAATGTGAGTTCTGGAATGGATCAAGGCAGCAATATATCCCGTCGACGCAAATCGGCACTGGCCGATGGCAGCGCAGAGTACAAGATCAAACGCGATCAGATCGTGCAAACGGCTTCCAGGCTGTTCAAGGAAAAAGGCTACCGGTCCACCACGCTGGCGCATATCGCCGAGGTTGCAGGCGTGGACCGGGCGACGATCTATTATTACGTGGGTGGCAAGGAAGAGCTGTTCAAGGAGGCGATGCACGACGCCGTCGACAAGAACGCGGCGGAAGCCAATCGTGTGTTCCGCGACACGTCGCGCACCCCACGGGAAAAGATCGAATACCTGGTCAACTGGCTGATGTGTTCGTACGAGGAGAACTATCCTCACATGTACGTCTACATCCAGGAAGAAATGCATCAGGTCGCAAACGAATCATCCGACTGGGCCAGGAGCATGGTCAAGCAGACCAAGCGATTTGAGGACATCTTCATCAAGCTGATTGAACAGGGCATCGAGCAAGGGGAGTTCCGTAACGATATCCCTCCCCTTCTGCAGGCGAACTCGCTGTTCGGCATGCTCAACTGGACCCACCGCTGGTTCAAGCCCGGCAAACGGCCGGCCACGGAAATCGCGGCGGCGTTC
This sequence comes from Pseudomonadota bacterium, assembly GCA_040387375.1. Classification (GTDB taxonomy): domain Bacteria; phylum Pseudomonadota; class Gammaproteobacteria; order Burkholderiales; family Burkholderiaceae_D; genus JAZKDW01. Next base: position 49,145 of record JAZKDW010000001.1, on the reverse strand, counting down.
TGCGAAATATTCTTCAACGGCGTGCAAGTCACCTCACCAAAAAAAGCGCGTAGCTGAATTCCCCTTCCTGAGACCGCGCCTTGAACACTATGAACAATGGAGATCGTTTCATGTCGAAGTTTGGCAACTGGTCCGAAGTGTCGCCGCTGGGCGATTTACTGGTCAGGAACGCGCAGCTTTACCCGGACCGGGATGCACTGGTTTTCCCCGACAGCCGCTGCACCTTCAACACCCTTCTCGACCAGGCGCTGGAAGTCGCCACAGGGCTTCTGGCGCTGGGCGTGCGTCCCGGCGAACATGTAGGCCTGCTGACAACCAACAGCATTGAATATGTCGCGGCGTTCTATGGCATTGGCCTGATGGGCGCGGTTGCCGTTCCGATCAATGTCCGTCACAAGGCCGCGGAGCTGGGCTACATCATCAATAATGCCGAGCTAGTGGCCCTGTGCACCACCGCCGACACCGGGGCCTACGTCGACTTTTCCGAAGTGCTTCGGCTCGCCCTGCCTTCCCTCAAGGATGCACCGCTTTCTTCCGAACTGTCGTTGCCGGAAGCACCTCGTCTACGCCACGCCATCCTGCTGCGCGGACAGGACAGGCAAGGGTTCATGGACCGGACCGAATTCGACCGGCTTGCCGCTACCGTTGAATCCGATCGGGTGCATCAGTTGCGACGGCAGGTGATGTTGCGGGACACGGCCATCATCATCTATACCTCGGGCACGACAGCACATCCGAAAGGTTGCATGCTGTCGCACGAAGCCCTGACCCGGGGTCCGGTCGAGCGTGCCAGATTCCGTTTTGCAAGCGGCGGGCACGACGTGCACTGGGGTGCGGGCCCCTTGTTTCATATCGGCTCGTTGGCGCCGATGATAGGCGCGCTGGGTGCCGGTTGCACCTACGTCACGGATCTGTACTTCGATCCGGTGCGGGCGGTGGCGCTGATCGAACGGGAACGGGTCACGACCGTATGGCCGTGGTTTCCTGCGATCGTGCTGGCCCTGCTCGAGCAAGCAAGATTTGATGGCAAATGCCTGCCTGCCCTGCGATCGATTGTGCTGATTGCGGCGAGCACCGTGGTTGAGCGTGTGCAAAACCACTTTCCGGGCGTCGAAATACTGCAAGGCTGCGGCATGACCGAAACCGCAGGCATATTCGGGCTCACCGCACCGGAGGACTCCGCGACGGAACGTGCGACGACGCAGGGCAAGGCCTATCCGGGCATTGAAATCCGGCTGCTCGATCCGGAAACCGGGGCCGACGTTCCGCTGGGAGAAGTCGGCGAAATTCTGGTGCGAGGTTATTGCCTCATGACCGGCTATTACAAGGACCCCGTAAAAACCGCGGCGACGATCGATGCGGACGGCTGGCTCCATACCGGCGACCTGTATCGCCAGACCATGGATGGCAACCTGTTCTTCAACGGCCGCCTCAAGGACATGCTGAAAGTCGGCGGCGAGAACGTGGCGGCCATCGAAGTTGAGGCTTTCCTGTGCGAACATCCGGCGGTGAAACTTGCCGAGGTCGTCGGCAAACCGGATCCCCGCCTGGACGAGGTGCCGGTGGCTTTTGTCGAATTGCATCCGGGCGCGTCCCTGACCGCGCAGGAGCTGATCGACTTCTGCAAGAATCGCATCGCCAACTACAAAATCCCGAGGGCGGTCTACTTCCTGGCGGCGGAGGACTGGCCGATGTCGGCGACCAAAGTCGACAAGCGCGGGCTACGGGCGCGGCTCGATAGTTTGTAAACGAATGGCAGCGCGTGAAGTTTGCGCGCTATCTAACACCCGGATGAGCCGGCGCCTCGGCAGCGATTTCCAGCACGCGCAGCACCGCATCACGTCCGGCGCCCAGCCGGACGGCGTTCGCCAGATGAAGACGCATGCCAGGCAGGAAGCGATGTGTTGGTGTCGCATCGACCGCCATCGAAATCAGCTCCTTGGTCAGCGCAGACAAATGTGTCGACTTCCACGGCACGGCGCAATACCGGAAGAATGCCTCGAAGCCATCTGTCGTAGCCCGCAGCAAGGCCTTCAGGAATCCCGGCGCTTCGCGCTCCAGGCTCAGCCAATACTTGTCGTTGCCGATCCGTTTGTCCCAAATTTTCTGGCGTTCGTCGTCCAGCGGCGCGGCGGTATCCAGCTCATGGCGCTCACTCGCCAGGCCCTCGACCAGGCGCGAGCCTTCGAACAGCGAATGCACCCCGAGGCCAGAAACCAGGAACACCGCTTCGTGAAGTTGTTCCGTCGTCGCACCGGCCGCCAGCGCTTGCCGCGCATAGACCGCCGCTCCAGCGGAGTCGAGTGTCGTCACGGAGATCCTGACGGCAAATCCGATCAGTGCCGAGGTAACCTCGTCGAGTGACGGTCCTGCTTCAACCGCACGCAGCTGCTCAACTGCTTCGGCGCGAATATCCTGTAATGAAACCATGTTGATCCCGGAAATGTGTATGGAAAGTCTTGCTGATACAAGGCCTCGATTCTTGATATTGACGCATGCTCCGCGTTGTGTCAACATGAACGTTGACTTTAGAGCTTGCTCCGGATCGGCTGAATTGGTTTAAGCTGCGAGTTACATCATCACGCATCCGACTGATGGTGCATGTCATGTTGCTGCACAAGTCCACTTTTTCCCATTGTCCTGGAGACCCGCCGTTGACACTCCCATCCGCTCAACCAAGAAAACAACTCCACACCCGCGCCGTGACCTACCGTGGCTACCAAAGGGATGACGGACTCTGGGATATCGAGGGGCACCTGCTCGACACCAGGACGTATGAATCCGACGCGCTGGAAAAAGGCGTGCTTCCGCCCGGGACGCCAGTTCACGACATGTCGATCAGGGTGACGGTGGACGACAAGATGGTCATTCAGGACATCGCCTCCAGCATGTCTTCCGTGCCCTTTTCGGAATGTAATTCGGCGCAGGATCCGATCCGAAACCTGATCGGAGCCAAGCTCGGACCCGGCTGGCGACTGGCGCTGGAAACAAAGCTTGGCGGGATCAAGGGGTGTACCCACATGCGTGAGTTGCTGTTCAATATAGCAACCGCGGCGTATCAAACGGTTCCTGTTTATCTTTCCCAGGTCCTGGGTCGATCCGGCCAGCCGATACCTGCTGAATCCAAGCCGCCTTTCCATATGGGCAAATGCAAGTCGTGGGATTTTAATGGCGGCATCGTCAAGCGCCACTATCCGCAGTTCGTAGGCTGGAAAAAACCCCCGCCCATTCAGTCGGGCGACTAGCTGCGCCGTTTTCAGGCAGGCTTGGCGCGTTTCGGATGGTCATACGGATGCGCGCGGTCAAGCGACACACCGACATCCGGCGCACGTCGCACCACAATCCGCCAGAATGCCAGCAACCTGTCCTCGGCATCGTAATCGAACTCCTCGGGCCTGAACCTGCCCTCCAGACCGTCAATGACCGGCGGGTTTTCAATCCAGTACTGGACGGTGCGCCGTATCCAGTCCTCCGCCGTGACAGCATCGGCATAGCCAAGTTCACTGCGCGCTTTCTCACTGGAGACCACAACGTGGCGCAAGATGCCGGCCTTGACGTCCGTCGAACGCACCCAGTTGAATTCGCCCGCCATCGGCACCGCGGACACACCCAGTGGAACAATCGACGACGGTATGTCGACATATTGAAACTCATGATTGAGCGCGGCGGCCACCAGACCGATCCATTCGCGCTGCGTAAACTGACGCGAGTCGGCCGCGTGGTAGATCTCGCCTCCCGCAATGCGCGGCTGATCCAGCGCCAGGCCAATCAGGCGTGCGGCATTGGGTGCCGCGCAACGCCCGGAAATGGCCAGCCCCGCGCCTTGCAGTATCCACTGCCGGCGCCGGTCGAGCACACGCCTGATCACATGCCATTCCATCGGCACCACCGAATGCGGGCCGTAGACATACGGATAGCGGACAACGGTGCCGACAAAATCACCCGCAGCGTGTGCCTGCAGAATCGCGCGCTCGGTGTCGATGATTCGCGGCAAAAGATTTTTTAGTCCCGCCGGCGCGTCCGCCAGGTTTTCATAAGGATCGCGCTCAGTCCTCGGGACACCCGCAACAGTGCCGACGACCGGCATGCCGCTGACCGACACCAATTGGCCTGTGCGGCCTCGCAGCGCTTCCGCCAGGTAGCGTATGCGGCCATAGGTCGCGACGGTGACATCCCAGCTGCGTTTGCCGAGGTCGGCGGCGATCGTCTCGCGATGATGCGGGTCACCGTGAATGTGCTCCAGGTCATTGAGTTCATCCACCTCATGCGTGCCACGGTGGTAGATCGTGACAGCATAACCACGCTCGCGAAGTTCCGCCGCAATTGCCACGCCGGTTGCTGCGGTGCCGCCAATCAGAAGTGCTGTTTTCATGGAATCCTGTATACGAAATCGAGCCACCGCGGTGGCTCGATGAATCAAGGTCAGATCATCTTCTTGCCCGACTGCGGAAGCCTCTTAAACGAGCGTGCCTTCCTTGTCCTTGTTCGAAAAACGCGGCGCCACAAGGCGCGCGAATTTCTCGAGCTCGTCGTTGTTCTGCTCCGGATCCAGGTGGCCCTGGCCAAACATCAGGAACAGTTCATTGAAGCCAAGACGGTCATGCGCCTTGCCGATGCGGTCCGCGATCTCTTCAGCCGAACCGATCAGAACGTTCGGCATCTTCTGACCGAACGGAATGAACCATTTGTCCCAGAACCACTTGTGTTCGGCCATTAGCTCTTCAGCCTTGCTCTTGCTATCGGTGAGCATCAGGAAACCGCCCCATGCAGCCGCGTCTTCCCTCGCCACTTCATTGCCTGCTTTTTTCGCCGACTCCATGTAGCGATTCCAGACCACCTCGCAAAAATCGAGGTCTTCCGCAAGGACGATCGGCTTGCCGCCTTCACGGGCCCAGAAATCGACCGTGCTCAGGCTGGCCGCAAAACCACCGTAGATCCTCGGGTGCGGGTTCTGGAAACAGCGCGGCGCGATGCCGATCTTGCGCACGATGCCATCCGCATCCATGCCCTTGCCGAATTCAGCGTAAGCAGGGTGACCGGCGGAACCGCCGTTGGGTGGAAATTCCCAGTGTTTGCCCTGGTGGTTGAAGACGTCGTTTGCCCAGGCCTTCTTGATGACCTGCAAGGACTCTTCAAACACTTCGCGATTCATGACGTCCTGCGCGTCCTTGACTTTGGCATTCTGCGGGCCAGTGGCGTTGACACCCTTGATTGCCGCGTACGAATCGACCCAGCGCGGTTGATAACCGCGGGTGAAGCCGACATACAGACGTCCCTGGAGCATGTGATCCAGCGTCGCGATTTCTTCTGCCACGCGGACCGGGTTGTGGGTCGGCAGCGTATAACCCATGATGCCGGCCTTCATTCGTTTTGAATGCATGCCGACGTAGAGGCTGAACATGCCAGGGTGATTGGTGATCTCGAAACCTTCGATCTGGCCATGATGTTCTGGCTGGGCATAACCAGCGTATCCGAGCTCATCCGCAAGCCGGACGTAGTCACGAATTTCGGACAGATAACGCTGGTACAGCTCGGGGCGCTGCCCTGCCATGCCGGCTTCGAGTTCATAGCGCCTGCCGATTACGCCAGTTTGCATGAGATGGAATTTCACGTCATTCTCCAGTGGTGGTTGTCAAGTTCAGTATGCGTCAGATGATTTTTGCTGTCAACAGCAACGTTGATGTTAATTTCGTAGAGATGCGCGCCGGTCGTTATTGATCATGTGATTGAATATTGAGCCGTCGCGCTCGATGAAACGATGTCGGGTCAGGGCTTGTGCCGATGGTAAAGCGCACTCCTCCCTGTTCACGATGCGATTGCCATCCGGTCACGGATAACAATCACATCGGCGATCAGAGCTTCGAACTTATTTGATCGGTTCGAAATTATAGGTCTTTGGATTAGCCTTCATCAGACTCAGCGTCTGCTTTGAAAAATGCGAAGTCGGGCTGAATGACATCGGCGCCATCACGTTGGTTTCGAAGTTCTTCGTCGCGTTGAGCTGCGCGATGGTGCAAGTCCAGGTCAGCGCCTTGCCGCATTTGCGCATCGCTTCGATCAGAACCCGTGTACCGGCATAACCCGTCATGGAGAAACGGTTCACGCGCTTGAAATCATCCTCAGGCAGGAGCTTTTGCGCACGCGCCATGAAGGCCCGTCCTTCAGGGCTTTCATCGGCGACGACGTAATCGATCAGATAGACGTTGTCGACCGCTGGCCCCATCGGCTGCAGGGTGGTCGCTGAATTGCGGCCGATCCATGACAAGCCAACAGGAATTTTCTTGCCCAGACGATCGAGCTCTTTTACCATCGCGATGTTTTCCGACACAATGCCGGCCGCCAGCAAAATCTCGGCGCCAGCGCTGTTTGCAGAAAGTATTTCGGCCGAAAAATCCTTTTGTCCACGGCGATACTTCGCGTTGTAGACAACGTTCAGTTTCAGCGCCTTGTGAGCGCGGTCAAATCCTTCACGCATCAAATGGCCAAGCTCGTCGTCCGGCGTAACCACTGCCCACTTCTTGCCTGGAAAACGCTTGTTGAGCTGCTGCGCCAGTTGTTCGGTCGTATCCTGATGTGTGGCGCCGGCGACGAAGATATTGGGAACAACCGGTGTATGGAGCTGATCGGGAAAACTCAGCACGTTAATCGAGGGGATGCCGGATTCCTTGAGCATGGGCAGAATGGCCAGGCTGGAAGCGGAGCCCGATGTCGACGTCAATGCAAACACCTTGTCGGCGGTGAGCAGCTTGCGGGCCGATTGTATGGTGCGGGCGACAACATAACCGTCGTCTTCGGAAATCAGGCGAATCTTGCGGCCGTTGATGCCGCCGCCAGCATTGGCTTCCGCGATCGCCATCTTGGTTCCTGCGCTTAATCCGAGGCTGCCGACTGCCGCTGCGCCGGTCAGCGGCGCGATCTCGCCCAGCAGGATTTCGGTATCCGTCAGGCCTTGCTGCGAGTATGCAATCAAGGGACTCGCGACCAGCAATGCTGCCGCCAAGGTGCTGATGCTGCGTTTTACGAATTTGGACATGTGTCTGTCTCCTATTTAGTTATTGAAGTTTCACGAAAAACCGGTTCAATAGCGCAGCGGGCGGCTTACCCACAAGCGCTTCAAGTCAACCCACAGGCCCACCAGGCCCCTGGGATCCAGCAATAGAAAACCCACGATGGCGGCGCCATAGAGAATTCCCTTGATCTCCAGCGCCCCAGTGGTGAGTTGCTGCCCGCTCGCGGCACTGATCGCGCCGAGTGCCTGGGTACTGAGTTCGGGCAGGGTCATGATGAAGACGGTGCCGAGGACGACGCCCAATACCGAGCCCAGACCGCCGACGATGAGGATGGCGACACCTTCGATGCTGAGCAGGAACGGGAAACCCTCGACGTTGGCAAAGTTAATGAACAACACCATCAAGGCGCCGCTGATGCCGGCAAAGAAGGAACTGATGGTGAACGCCAGCAGCTTGTACGTGGTGAGCGAGATGCCCATCGACACGGCGGCGGTGTCGTTGTCGCGTATCGCCATGAAGGCGCGCCCCAGGCGGCTGCGTCGGATGTTCAGCACCACCAGCAAAGTGAGGACGGCTACGCCAAGGCAAAGCCAATACAGCGCACGCTCGGATGAAAAATCGATGCCGAATGCTTTCGGCCGCGGCACCATGATGCCACGCGCACCGCCCGTAAAATCGCCGCCGGCAAGTATCACCGAATTGATGATGTACGTGAATGCCAGGGTGGTGATCGCCAGGTAAAGTCCTTTCAGGCGCAGCGAAGGCACCCCGACCAGCAGCCCGGCCACGGCGGGCACGATGCCCGCGAGGCCGAAGGCAAGAAGCGGATGCAGTCCAAAACGCGTAGTGCCGATCGCGTAACCGTAGGCGCCCAGGATCAGGAAGGCGACATTGCCCAGGGAAACGAGTCCCGTGAAGCCGGTCAGCACGTTGAGGCCAAGCGCGGCAACCAGCGTGTACAGGATGGTCGTCATGTGGCCAAGCAGGTATGGCGAGGCGAACATCGGAAGAATGATCAGCGCCGCCAGCACAGCTGCGAACCAGCACCGTTCGGCGAACGAGTCGGTAAGGTCCAGCTGCTCGATGAAACTTTTTTTGAAATAGCCGCTGCGCATTACACCCTCTCGATGTCTTTTTGTCCGAACAAGCCAAATGGACGAACCATGAGGATGACCAGGATCATGATGAAACCCGCAATTTCCTTCAACTGCGGGGATAGATATCCGCCGACAAGATTCTCGACGACACCGATGAACAAGCCGCTGGCGCCCGAACCGACCACCGCGTCCAGGCCGCCGAAGACGGTGGCCGGGAACGCCTTGAGGCCGAGCGTGAACAAGGTAGGAGACAGTTCGAAGCTCACCGCAAAAAAGAGGCCGGCCAGACCTGCAAGCACCGACGACACCGCCCAGGCCACCGACTGTACACGGGCGGGAGAAATTCCCATCAGCCGCGCCGTGCGCTGGTCCGCCGCAACGGCCCGCATGGCGATGCCAAACCGGCTGTACTTGAAGAAGATGCTGGTTGCCGCCAGCGCTGCCAGCAGCACCGCAATCACTGCCAGCTGACTCATGCGCATGCGCACACCGCCGATGGTCACGATGTCATTCGCATGGGCGATCTCGATACTGCGCTGTTCACCGCCCCAGACCATCAACACCACGGAGGTGATCATCACGCCGATGCCCACCGTGACCAGCACCGCCGAGAACGCCGGCTGGCCAAGCATGCGGCGCATGATGAAACGTTCGATCAGCAGGCCCAGCACCACGCTCGATACCAGCGCGCTGGCGAGCAGGGTCCAGGTGTTCGAACCCACCGCCAGGCTGATGGACCAGGAAAGGTAGGCGATCAGCATGCCCAGTTCACCCTGTGCGAAATTGAGCAGGCCGGTCGATTTGTAGACCAGGGCGAAGGCCATCGCCATCAGACCGTAGATGGCGCCGATGGCAATGCCCGACACCGTGAGTTCAATGAAGTACCGCATTGTCCGTCCTTTCACCGTAGATGATTTCGAGTTCACGGGCGAACTTCTTTTCGATGACCGAACGCCGGATCTTTTGTGTTGCTGTCAGCTCGCCGTCATCATGATCGAGTTCCTTTTCGAGAATGACAAAGCGGCGCACGTTTTCAACCCGCGCAAAACGCGTGTTCACGTCATCCACGATTTCCTGCACCAGGGTGCGCACCGCCTCATGCGTCGCCAGCGACTTGTAGGAGGTGTAGCCGATATCGCGTTCGCTGGCCCAGCGGCCGACGGTGTCGAAATCGATCTGGATCAGCCCGCCCAGGAATTTGCGCCCTTCTCCGACAATGATCGCCTCGCGGACATACGGACTATCCCGCAACGCGTTTTCAATCTCCGACGGCGCGATGTTCTTGCCGCCGCTGGTGATGATGATGGCCTTCTTGCGGTCGACGATCATCATTTCACCGTCACTGTCGACCATGCCTATGTCGCCGGTGCGCAGCCAGCCTTCGGGCGTCAGATTCGCTTTCGTGCCCGCGTCATCAAACAGGTAGCCACGGAAGACGCCAGGCGAGTTCAGCAATATCTCGTCATCCTCGGCGAACTTCCATTCCACTCCTTTCAATGGCGGCCCGCAGGTGCCGACCCGGCTGCTGCGCATCGGCCGCTGCACGAAAGCCATGCCACAGCTTTCGGTCAGGCCGTAGCCTTGGCAGATTTGCAGGCCCAGGATGTCGAAGAAAAGCAGCGTCTCCGGCGACACCGACGCGCCGCCACAAATGCGCACCAGCGTGCGGTCAAGTCCCATGTAACGCTGGACATTGCGAAACATCAGCCAATACCAGAAAGCGTATTCCACGCTTTGCGCGAAGGTGCGCTTGCCGCCCGCCGCGGTCCGGCTCTCCGCCAGCATGCGGCCGCGCGCCAGCGCTTGGCGGAACAGCCAGCGCCACGGGTTTCCGTCTTCGCGGCTCCGGAACAGGATGTTCTGCTGCAGCTTCTCCCAGATGCGGGGGACGCCCAGGAAAAATGTCGGCGCGATTTCCCGGATGTTGATCGACACGGTGTCGGTCGACTCGGCGAAGTTGACGATGCCGCCCAGCGCCAGATGCAGCACCATCGAATAGGAGCGTTCGGCCACGTGACACAGCGGCAGGTAACACACGGCTTCGTAGTTGCCGGGTTTCAGCCCGGTCGCCTCCGCGAACGCGCAGGTTGCATAGGTCAGGTTGTGGTGGGTCAGCATCGCCCCCTTCGGCTGGCCGGTGGTGCCGGAGGTATAGATCAGCACGTTAACGTCGTCGATCTTGCCGTCGTCAATCTGGCGGTCCAGCCAGGCCTCGACTTGCGGATCGCTCGCGGCCAGCTTGCGGCCGGCTTCAAGCAGGCTTTCGAAGCTGCTGACCGTCGCCTGGTCATAACGCCGCATGCCCTTGGTGTCGACGCTGATCACATGCGCGAGATCCGGCAGCCCGCCCTCGCTGCGCATCGCGTCGAGCACCTTGTCGGTCTGTTCCTGATCACCGCAAATTACGGCGCGCGCCTTGCAATGGGCGACGATGTAGCGCAATTCATTCCACGGGTTGGTCGGATAGATGCCCACAACCTCCACCCCGATCATCTCGGCGCCGAGGTCGGCGAAGAACCATTGTGGCGTGCCTTCACTGGCGATGGCGATGCGGTCGCCACGCTTGAGACCGAGGCTGTGGAGGCCGAGCGCCACCTGCCGTGCCGCCGCATGGTAGTCCTGCCACGAAATGCCCTGCCAGATGCCCAGCTTCTTTTGCCGCAGCGCGGTGGCGTCGGGCGTATTGCGAGCGTGCCAGCGCAGCAACTGCGGCAGCGTCTTCTGCTGCACCTCGGTCATGGTAAGCGCTTCAAGCATGATCAGACTCCTCTTCCCCGAGGTAAGCCTGCGCCACCATCGGATCGGCCGCCACTTCCTGCGGCGTTCCCTGTGCGATCAGGCAGCCGAAATTCAGCACATAGATACGATCCGACAGATCCATTACCACCTGCATGTCATGTTCAATCATTAATATCGAAATGCCCAGTTCGTCCCGGATATCCAGGGTAAAGCGGGCGATATCCTCTTTCTCTTCGCGATTCATGCCGGCCACGATTTCATCCAGCAGCAACAGCGACGGTTCGCTGGCCAGCGCACGGCCCAGTTCGACACGCTTTTGCTGGCCGTATGACAGGGAGCCGACCAGCTTGTCGCGCAATTCCTCCATCTCGAGAAATTCGACAATCTCCTCGACCTTGCGCCGCGCTTCCGCCTCTTCGCGCCGGGCGCGTCCATAAAACAGCATGGATTCAAACGGATTCGTTTTTATGTGCGTGTGACGTCCCACCAGCAGGTTCTCGATCACCGTGCTGTGCTTGAACAGCGCAAGGTTCTGGAAAGTACGGCCCATTCCAAGGCGCGCATAGTGCGCGGCCTTCTCCTGGGCCATGCTGCGTTCATTGAAAAACACCTCCCCGCCGCTGGGCTTGAGCACGCCACTGATGAGATTGAACATGGTGGTCTTGCCTGCGCCATTGGGCCCGATCAGGCTGCAGATCTCGCCGCGGTTGACGACCAGGCTGACGTCGCTGACCGCTTTGAGCCCGCCAAATTGTTTTGAAACATTGCGCGCATCGAGAAGCACACTCATGACAGCCACCTCTTGCGACGTTTGTAATGTTTTATATCGCGCATGCTCTGCACTTCGCCGGCGCGGATGCCGAGGTAAAACTCGCGCACGTCGGCGTTGGCCTGAAGATCGCTTGCCGTTCCATCGAGCATGACCCGGCCGTTTTCCATGATGTAGGCATAATCGGCGATCGCCAGCGCCTTGGTCGCGTTCTGCTCAACCAGCAGGATCGTGATATTGGCTTCCTGCGACAGGCGGCGGATGTGTTCGAAGATTTCCCGCACGATGATCGGCGCCAGTCCCAGCGAAGGTTCGTCCAGCGCCAGCAGCTTGGGATTGCTCATCAGCGCACGTCCGATGGCGACCATTTGCTGCTCGCCACCCGACAGATATCCGGACACCTGGGTGCGCCTGTCCTTGAGCTTGGGAAAAAGGCCATAGACATATTCGCGCCCCTCTTCGAGCCCTGCCTTGGTCCGATGATGGCCACCAACGACCAGGTTTTCTTCTACGGTCATGGTTGCAAACAGGCGGCGTCCCTCAGGCACATGCACCAGGCCCATGCCAACGATGCGATCGGCTTCGAGGCGTTCGATCGGCTTGCCGGCAAAGCGAATTTCGCCCTTCTGGATGACACCTTCTTCGGAATCGAGAATGCCCGATGCCGCTTTCAATACGGTTGACTTGCCGGCGCCGTTGGCGCCCAGCAGGGCCACAACCTGGCCCGGAAGAACCTGGAACGATACGTCACGCAAGGCCTCGATCGCACCGCCGTAGACAACCTGGAGGTTGTGCACGGCCAGAAGAGGCTCAGCGGCTTGCTGCTGTGGTTTGGTCGTCATGGGTAGTTTCAACTAAGTGGTCACACGCGGTGTGAATTGCCGCCACACGCGTGGACGATATTAGGTAACAGCCGATAGTGCGAGTCCTGATGAACGCCAGTCACGCAATGCAGTTTTCTTGTCATTGAATCGCTCACTTATTTTCTGCTCCAGTCAACTGAGTAGTTGATTCGCGAATCAGTATCATGCAAGAAAAAACATCTGTCAACAACAATGTTGATATCAACTATTTCCCGGGCTGCGCCTGTCAAAAACAGCTCGCCGGCGTCATTTGAGAGCTGAGGTCGCTTGCGCCAGAAAGCGTCGCATGCCGGCGATCCATCGATCCACATCCGCTACCTTGCGCTGCACAAAATCCTTCACCTCGGGATGCGGCAGGATCAGGAATTGTTCGGTCTCGATCCCCCGCAGCGCGACGTCCGCGACGTCGTCCGGCTCCAGCAGATTTCCCATTTTGGAAAATGCGCTCGACGCCGCATTACCCGACCCGATCGAATCCTCGAGCAGCTTGGTCCGCACGGCCTGGGGACATATCACGCTGACCCTGATGCCTGCGTCGCCGTGCGTGATGGCCAGCCATTCGGCGAATGCGATGGCCGCGTGTTTTGTTACCGCATACGGCGCCGCGCCCGGGCTCGTCAGCAATCCCGCTGCCGAGCAGGTGCTCAACAGGTAGCCCTGTTTTCGCTCCAGCATTGACGGCAGCACCGCGCGCGCTGCGTAGACATGGGCCATGACGTTGACCTCCCAGGATCTTGCCCATTTCAGGTCGGGCGCATCGGCGCCTCCTTCGTCGACGATGCCGGCGTTGGAACAAAATAAATCGACCGGGCCGAATTCTGCTTCCGCCCGCTTTACCAGGTTCTGGATATCCGACTCCACGCCGACGTCGGCCCGCATGCCTACCGCATAACCGCCGGCGCTACGGATCCCGGCGGCGACCTTCTCGGCGTTCTCGCCATTCAGGTCGCTGACGACGATGCCTTTTGCCTGCTCCGACGCAAAACGCCTTGCCAGAGATTCTCCGATGCCGTTGCCGGCGCCGGTCACCACAACCACTTTGTCTTTGAGCTTCACGGTTCAGTCCCTCATCGTGGCCACGGCACACTGTTGATGCGCATCCGGGGCGGTTAAAGATTACAAAAGACCCTGCGCGCCTTTTATTCGCTCGGGTCCGGAAAAAGAGTCAGGGTCAATTGACGCGGCGCTTGCGGCCAGCCCAGAAAGGTTCGCGAAGCTCGTGTTTGACGATTTTTCCGGACGGCGTGCGTGGCAGGGACGGGACGATATCAACCGATTTAGGGCATTTGTAATGAGCGAGGTTGGCACGCGTATAAGCAATGATGTCTTCACCGGCGAGAGTCGCGCCCTTTGCCAGAACGACGATCGCCTTGACGCTCTCGCCCCACTTCTCGTCGGGGATGCCGATGACGGCGGCTTCGGCAATGCCGGGGTGCTCCGCAAGCACACGCTCGACTTCCGCCGGGTAGACGTTTTCCGCGCCCGAGACAATCATGTCTTTCAGGCGATCATGAAGAAACAGATAACCATTCCTGATATAGCCGATATCGCCTGTCCGGTACCAGCCATCCTTCAGGAAAACATCCGCCGTCGACTTTGGCTGTTTCCAATATCCGCGGGTGACCTGGGGACTGCGTATCCAGACCTCGCCGATGGCTTCGTCCGCGACGTCTTCCAGCGATGCCGGATCGACAATGCGCATTTCCGTTCCTGGAAGCGCCTTGCCGCAGGACGTCAGGATCTCCGGCTTGTTGACTGGATCATGCTCGTCGGGGGCAAGCATGGTGATGCCGAAACTGAGTTCGGTGGAACCATACATGCCATACAGGCCGCATTTGAAGGTATTGAGTGCGTCCGCCAGCACCTTCTCCGAAATCGCAGAGCCGCCATAGGTGATCCCCCGCAAGGTCGAGAAATCGGTTGTCCTCGCTTCCGGAACCGCAAGCAGCATCTGGATTACAGCGGGCACCATCATGCCGTGCGTAACGCCATATTTCGGAAATGCGCGAATCAGCGCCGGACCATCGAAGTCCCTCGTGCCGATGCAATGCCCGCCATGCGCCATGGCCTGCAGGGACCAGACGATGCCGCCGACGTGGAACAGCGGAACGCAGATCAGATGCACACCGTCGGAATTTACCTTGAAGGCTTTCTCGGCCGATTCGACGAACGCAAAGATATTGGCGTTGGCCAGCATTGTCCCCTTGGGCAAACCGGTGGTGCCTGAGGTGTAAAGCTGCAGGGCGATGTCGTCAGGACCTGACTGGTGTCCCGGATCGGTAGCCGCCTTATCGGCAAGCCAGTCGTCGTACGACACGTGCTCAGGATGATCGCCCATGGCGATGATCTTGCGGACATTTTTCAGTTCAGGAGCAATTTCGTCGATATGACGAAAAAAATCCGATCCGACGATAACGACCTCGGATTCGGAGTCGTTGATGACATGCGCCATCTCTCGCGGCGAAAGACGCCAGTTCACGGCAATCTGCACGGCGCCCATTTTTCGTGCGCCGAAAAGGGTTTCGAATACGGCGTGACCGCTTTTGTCGATGAACGCAAAACGGCTGTCCGGCCGCAGACCTTCGGCGATGAGGGCATTGGCAACCCTGTTCGACCGCAGGTCCATCTCGCGGTAGGTTTTTGTCTGATCGTTGTAGGTGGCGATCGGCTTGTCGCCGCTGGTGGCCGCGAACGTTCTTATGATTTCTTCGATGCTATGGACGTGCATAGACCTTGTCTCCGAATGATTTGATCGCGCAGATCTTTTTATTATTATGCTTATGCTGCCCCTGGTTGCCAGCGATGAAACTGGCAACGGGACATGCAAATGAAAGCGATGGAATGACTACCCGGCCCCGGCGGAAGGATGCGCGCTGTCAAGTGCCCCTTCCATGAGCACGTGAGCCACTATTCGCCGGTGATTTCTTTCCGCATCTGTCCGTGAAAATGCTGCATTCCGGGCTCATTGCGTCCGAACACGAGCTGGTTCTCCGGCACTGCGTGGAGCGACTGCTGAATCGTCTTTGACACCGCCCAGTCCTCGGCGATGACCGTGCCGATCATGATCTTCCAGTTCTTGTCCCACCTGCTTGTGTAATCAGGACCAGACATTTCCTTCGTTGTTATCGACTGCACACGCACCTTGCACTTGTCTGCCTGCTCACCTGGAAATGCGGTCCAGCATTCGAAGTGGTCGGCTTGCCAGACCAGTACCGTATTGGGGAAGATCAGGTAGTTCATCGCAAAATGCTTGATGAGGTCCGAGGCTTCGGCATCTTCCGGAACATTGCCACGTACTGCATCGAACGATTTGCGCACGCCGATCAGACGCCCGTGCATGCCGAATTCATCGTAAGGGGAATACTGCCCGTGAAAGTACGGGGCAATGGTTTTCGAGTGCAGAGAGGCGAAGTGGTAAACCTCCAGGAATCCGTCAAGCACGAACTTCCAGTTGATATCTTCAGACAGGACAGTATCCCGCTCCAGAACCATGTCGGCGGATTTATAACTTGCAAGCTCTGCATCGATGCCGCCGAGATGTGCTGCGACGTCGATTGTCGCGCCGGGCGTCGCGACCACCCAGATGAATCCGTGCCGTTCTTCCACCGGCAGTTCGGCGAGGCCATGATCCTGCGTGTTCAGATTCGGAAAAGCTTCTTCGCGCGGAATCTTGAGCAGCGAGCCGTCGGTCCGGTATGACCACGCGTGATAAGGGCATACAAAATTGCGGCGCGTACCGGACGCCTCGGTGCACACCTTGGCGCCGCGATGCCGGCAAACGTTGATCAGTGCTCGCACCGATCCGTCATTCTGCCTGACCACGATGATCGGCACACCCGCCAGATCGTCCGTGAAGAAATCGCCTGCTGCCTTGATCCTGGAAGAGTGCCCGACGATGACAGGATACCGCCTCAACACTTCCCTTTCTTTCTCAAGCCATGCAGGATCGGAATAGCTGCTGGCCGCATGGAATGCCTCAGCCGGCGCGAGCTTGGTGCCGTTGTTCTTGTAATACTCCCCGACCTCGCTGATAACCTGGTCCAGCTTGGATTTCTCCATATCGATGCCTCGCGTTCAGTAAAGGGTTATCGGCTTGTTTCGCGGCCAGGCACAAAGCTACGGCCGCGGTCCGTTCATTCCGGATCAAGCGCGTATAGCCACCCAATCATGCATGTTTTCATGATATTGGATTTCATTCATTCAATGAGCGACTAACGTTTAGTGAGGCAAGTATGCGATAGAGAAATTTTGTTGTCAACAGCGGCGTTGATTTTAATTATCTGGCAAGGATTTCCGCCTGTCTCACGGACAAACGGTCAATCCCGGGGAGCGTTTGTTAAAACCTGCCGCCTCCAGCTATTCGGATCAATAAAAAGTAATGTGAAATGGATGTGGGGCTGGGGAGACAATGCGAGGATGAAGCAGAGATTGCGGATGGGGTGCCATCCGCCTGCAAAACGTGAGTCGTTCTGCAAGGGGACATGCTGGCCGGTTTAACGCGGCAAAACCTGGAATACCGGCAGCGACATGCTTCCGGCGACTGCCAGTCATTTCAAACGCGGCAGGCCTGCAACTCAGATCACCCGGCTGGAGATGAATTGACGCAGCTCCGGTGTCTGCGGGTCGTTGAAGATCTGCCCGGCGTCGCCGCCCTCGTGGATGCGCCCGCCCTGCATGAAAATCACCTTGTCGGCGACATGCCGCGCAAAGTTCATTTCATGCGTGACCATCAGCATCGTCATGCCTTGCTCCGCCAGGCTTTCCACGACTTTCAGGACTTCCTCCTTGAGTTCCGGATCGAGCGCCGATGTGACCTCATCGAACAGCATGACCTTGGGAGACATGGCGAGCGACCTGGCAATCGCCACCCGTTGTTGCTGACCGCCAGAAAGTTGCTCCGGGTAGGCATTGAACTTGTCAAGCAGCCCGACCTGGGTGAGTACCTTTTCGGCAATTCCCTGCGTATCGACAGGCGCCATTCCCTTGACGACCTTGAGCGCAAGCGTGATGTTTTTTTCCACAGTCAGATGAGGAAAGAGATTGTAGTGCTGGAAGACGATTCCGACATCCTGACGCAGTGCGCGCAGATTGGTTTCCGCATGATTCAGCTCATGCCCTGCAATCTGAATCTTCCCTGAACTGAAGGTTTCCAGACCATTCAGGCAGCGCAGGATCGTGCTCTTGCCGGAACCGCTACGCCCGATCAGGACGACCACGTTGCCGCGTTCCACATTGAATGAAACGTCATGGAGCACCTGAAGTGCGCCGTAGCTCTTAGAAACCGCTGATACTTGGACGATTGACATGGAGTTTCCGCTCGAAGTAACGACTGATCACGGACAACGGGAAGCAGATGGCGAAATAGATCGCTGCCGCCGTTCCGAAGATGGTGATCGGGTCGATGAGAACATTGTTGATAAGTTGGGCGACCCGTGTAACTTCAGTCAGCCCGATGATTGCCGCAAGCGAGGTGTTCTTGACGATTTGCACCGCGAAGCCCACCGTTGATGGCAGCGCGATGCGTATCGCTTGGGGCGCGATGACGTACCGGATTTGCTCGAGCCGCGTAAAGCCCAGCGATGCCGAACCTTCCCACTGCGGCCGCGGTATCGATTCGACTGCCCCACGCCAGATTTCAGCGGAGAAGGCACTCGCATACGCGGTCAGGGCGATCCCCGCAGCGACCAGCGGGGGCAGATTCACGCCGAGCAGCGACAGCCCAAAGTAGGCAAGGAAAATCTGCATCAGCAGGGGCGTCCCCTGGAGCACCAGAATATAGATCTGCGCAACGCGGCGTATGAACGCATTGTTCGATATCCGCATCAGGGTAATCACGACGCCAACGAGGCCGCCGCCGATGAAGGCAACCAGGGTCAGGATCACGGTCCATTGCGCAGCGTGAACAAGATGCCAGAGATCGATGAAAGCAAATTCGCGCATCTTATGCCCCCTGCCTGGATGCAATGCCGACCACACGACGCCGCGGGAAAATCACCAGGGCGAGCATGGAAAACATCAGCCGGAAGCCAAGCGTCAGCGTGAGATACATGGCGGTCGCTGTCAGATAGACCTCGAAGCTGCGGAAGTTCTGCGCCTGCACCGAATTTGCGGCCGAGGTCAGCTCGCTTGCGCCAATCACCGATACGATACTGGTGCCGAGCATGAGCAGCGTGAACTGACTGGCAAGCGACGGATAGACACGCTCCAGCGCCGGCAGGATGATCACGTGACGGAAGATTTCCCAACGCGCCAGTCCGAGCGACCAGGCAGCCTCGATCTGGCCGCGCGGCATGGCCTCGATGCCTGCACGCACGATCTCTGTCGCGTAGGCGCCGAAGTTGAAGATCAGCGCGATCATCGCGGCGGTGTCGGCCGCCATGCGTATACCCAGGGCCGGAAGCCCGAAGTAAATGATGAAGAGCTGCACCAGCAGCGGCGTGTTGCGCACGAACTCGACATACGCGCCACTGATCGCCTTCAGCACCGGATTGCTGCCGATGCGCCAGACCGCACAAAGAATGCCGACGGCGAGGCCGACAATCATGCCGCCGACCGAAAACACGATCGTGCGCACGGCGCCATTGACCAGCAGCAGCCAGTCATCGGCGCTCAGATCGAACTGAAAAACGTAGTCCATGATCAGCGCGCTCCTGCCCGCTTGACCACGGCGTCGATGAACTCACGGCTTTCCTTGAGCACCTGCGTCGCCGGCCGGGTGTCGCCCGCAAAATAATGGCTTTCGTGCTCGACCGACAGATAACCGTCGAAGCCTTTCGCTTGCAGCGTTCGCAGCATCGGCTCGAAGGCGATGGTGCCAGTTCCCAGGGGAACGAAGGCGAAGCGTTCCGGATTGCCGGTCGCGTCCTTCATGTGCACGTGGCATACGTGGGGTCCCAGTCTTTCGGCCGCATCCTGTATGTCGTGCTCCATCACCTCGAGATGTGACGGGTCAAAATTCACCTTGAGCCCCGGGATTTTCCGGATCGCGGCGAGCATGCCGCCGGTGGTGCCGATTCGTTGATTGATGATCGGCTCCAGCGCCAGCTGAATGCCGAGCTTCCCCGCCAGAGCGACCGCCGCGGACAGCGAGTCATAGAGGCAGTCGAGGTCGGCGTCATTTCCCGGGATGACGTGAACGATGTCGACACCGTAGTCAGGCGCCGTCTCGATCAGCTTCAACGTCCAATCCACCGCAGCCATGCGGCGAGCTTCGTCGGCAAGCCCGAAATCCGCATGGTGCGCGCTGATCGCGGAATAAGGACCCAGCCGGGCCAGTTCAGCCCGGACGTTGGCGGGCGTGTGCGGACCAATATGTCCCTTTGCCCAGGGCAGGGTTTCGGCGTTGAGTTCGGCAGCGTCGTAGCCGTGGTCGCGGATCATGCGGACGGCTTCCGTTGCCGAGCAGTCCATCAGGAAACCAGAATTAAAAGATGTTCGAAACACTGAAACTCCTCCTTCGTCGTGTTGATGCATTCGTCAAGGTGACGCAGATTGGCCGCGTCACCTTTGCTTCAGTGGGCTCCGCTTGCGGCTGTTCAGCTGGCCTCGAGGATGGCGAGAGCGGCCGAACCGATATCGGTGTCGCCGGTCCAGTGGCCGCCGCTGACGCCAATGGCGCCCACATGCATGCCTTCATGCATGATCGGCTGTCCGCCGCCGAATACGATCAAGCGCTCCACGCCGATTGCGGCGCCGGCGCGCAGGGGCGCATCGTTTTCGATGATGTCGAACCATTTATGCGTGGCGATCCGGGTGGTCGCCGCCGTGAATGCCTTGTCGAGCGCAATCTTGACGGTCGATGGATTGGCATCATCCATGCGGGCGAAGGCAATCAGGTAGCCGCCGTCATCGACGACCGCGATGGCCACGTTTTTTTCCAGCTCGACCGCTCTTTCCAGCGCGCGCTTGATCATTTTGTCCGCATATTCCAGCGAGATGACGGCCTTTTGTACGACTACATTTGACATGGTGCTGATCCTTTCGATTGAGTGCTTGTGTGGTGGTGCTTCAGCTGATGCAGCACAATTTATGCCGGCCGCGCCAGACGCTCTTTTGCCAGGGACGCGAGTACCTGACTACCCACCGCGGTGGCAGGCAGCAGCACGCCGATTTCGCGGCCGAGCGCGACGGCATTGAAGAGATCCTTGTCGAACATGCGGAACAGCTCCTCACTGCCGTTGAGCCGGTGCTCACGCAGCAGGCGGTCATAGTTGCCCCAGGTCTGCGCAACCCAGGAGTCGGCCGTGGTATCAGTGGCAAAATTGGCGAGCTTCTTCTCGTCCAGCCCAAGCGCACCGGCGAGCCGCATCGATTCCATGGCGGCGACCCAGTTACCGAAGGTCATCATCTGGATCGCGATCTTCGTGGCAGCGCCGGCACCCAGGTCACCCATGTGTTCGGTACGGCGGCCCATCGGTTTCAGATAGGCGACACTGCGCTCGAAATCTTCGGCTGTACCACCCACCATGAAGGCGAGATCGCCCTTCCTGGCCCGCAGATCGCCACCGCTCAGCTGCGCATCGACCAGGCGAATGCCCTTCTTCGCCGCTTCTTCACCCATCGCGCGCACGGTGGCTGGCAGAATGGTCGAATGGAGCACCAGCATGGTGCCAGGCCGCATGACTTCGAGCAGTCCACCGGCGTCGCAGAGCAGCGATTTCACCTGCGCGTCATTGACGACGGCAACACCGATCAAATCGCAAGCATCGGCCAATTCCTGATTGCTGGCGGCGAATTGCGCGCCGCCTTCCAGGCATTCAGCCGCCGCTTCGCGACGCAGGTCGCGGACCATGACGTTGAAGCCGCCGCGGATGAGCGACAAGACCATGGGGGTGCCGATGTTGCCGATGCCGACAAAGCCGACGGGTTTGGATTGGGAAGTCATGAAACGGTTCTCCTTGATGTTGTTAAAAAATTGGGCAATGGCCGCTGTTGCCGGCACATCGTGTTACACAGGGCAGCCCGGAAGCTGCCGCATGAAATCGAAGTCACAGCCGCCATCGGCGCCCGTGACGTGGTCGGCATAAAGCCGGTCGTAGCCGCGCCGCATTCGCCGCGGCACCGCGGGGATCGCTGCGCGCCGCCTATCGAGCTCTTCTGCTGTGACAAGCAATTCGATCGACTTGTTTTCCACCGACAGCTTGATGCGGTCACCGTTGCGGACGAGAGCTAGCGGACCTCCGGAAGCCGCATCCGGTGTCACGTGCAGGACGATCGTGCCGAACGCGGTGCCGCTCATGCGTGCATCGGAAATGCGCACCATGTCCTTGACGCCTTTAGACGCCAATTTGCGGGGAATCGGCAGATAACCGGCTTCCGGCATGCCCGAGTCGCTGTGCGGCCCGGCATTCTGAAGAACGAGGAAATCATCCGCCTCGACATCCAGATCCGGATCATCTATCCGGTCTGCCAGATCCTGGAGCGATGAAAAAACGACCGCCCTTCCCTCCTTTTCGAACAGCCTGCTGTCGGCCGCCGAACGTTTGAGGATTGCGCCGCCCGGGGCAAGATTGCCGAACAGGGCAACCAGGCCGCCCTTGGGCTCAAGCGGCTGGTCGAACGGTGTAATCACTTCGCGGCCGACCCATGTATCGTCGCCGTCAAGCCGCTCCCGAAGGGTCTCGCCGGTGATCGTCAGGCAGTCCAGGTGGAGCAATGACCGCAGCTCCCGCAATACCGCACCCATGCCGCCGGCGGCATGGAAATCTTCCATGTAATGGCTGCCGCCGGGCTTCAGATTGACCAGCACCGGTGTCGTCTCGGAGAGTTCATTGAGACGCTCCAGCGTGAGATCGATGCCGGCCCTGCCGGCGATTGCGGTCAGGTGAATGATCGCGTTGGTGGAACCGCCAAGCGCAAGCAATACGCGCATCGCATTTTCAAGCGAGTCCCGCGTGATGATCTTGTCGGGCGTGCGGCCGGAGCCGATCAGCCTGACCGCAAGCCGGCCGCTTTCCTCGGCGGCGCGCAGGCGGTCCGCATGAACGGCGGGTATCGCTGCACTACCGGGCAGCATCATGCCCAAGGCTTCGGCCAGGCAAGCCATCGTCGACGCCGTGCCCATGACCGCGCAAGTGCCCGCTGTGGTGGCCAGGTTGGATTCGACCGCATTGATGTGCGCCTTGCCGATTTCCCCCGCCCGGAAGCGTCCCCAGAAGCGCCGGCAGTCGGTGCAGGCGCCCAGCCGTTCACCCTGGTAGCGTCCCGTCATCATTGGTCCGCCAACCAGCTGGACGGCCGGAATATTGGCCGAGAGTGCGCCCATCAACTGCGCCGGCACCGTCTTGTCGCATCCGCCCATCAGCACCACCGCATCCATCGGCTGGGCACGGATCATTTCCTCGGTATCCATCGCCATCAGGTTGCGAAAGCGCAGACTGGTCGGCGTCAGGAATCCCTCGCCCAACGAAATGGTGGGGAAATCGAGCGGCAGCGCGCCTGCGGCAAGCACGCCGCGCTTGACCGCTTCCAGCAGTTCCGGGAAGTGCCGGTGGCAATTGTTGAAGCCGCTCGGCGTATAGGCTATCCCCACGACGGGCTTGTCCAGCAGCGCCCGGGAAAGCCCCATCGACTGCGCGAACGAGCGCCGCAGATAAAGCGAAAAATCGCGGTCGCCGTAGTTGGTGAGGCCATTTTTCAGGCCGCGCGTTTCATCTGTCATGGCATTTCTTTCTTGCTCCAAAGGGTCGTGGTGGCTCATATCCGTGTCTTTATATATTTGGCTTCGAGGTAGTCGCGAATGCCGAGCATGCCGCCTTCGCGGCCCATGCCGCTTTCCTTGATGCCGCCGAACGGCGCCTCGGCCGCGGCCAGCAGTAGATCATTGACACCCACCATGCCGGTTTCCAGATCTTGTGCAGCCTTCGTCGCCAGACGCAGATCGCTGGAGAAGACATAACCGGCAAGGCCAAACGGCACACTGTTCGCGCGTTCGATCACGTCGTCGTAGTCGGTAAAGCTGGTGATGGGAGCAATCGGCGCGAACGGTTCTTCCTGCATGATCCGCGCGCCATCGGGTACCCGGCCAAGCACGGTGGGCTCAAAGAAGAATCCACGATCGAAGCCCGATGGCACACGGCCCCCGGTCAGCAGGGTCGCGCCCTTTTCGATGGCGTCGGCAACCAGCACCTGCGCCGCTTCGAGGCCTCTGCGGCTCGCCATCGGCCCCATGGTCACGCCGTCTTCACGCCCGTGACCAAGCTTCAGCAGCGCGGTGGTTTGCACAAAACTCTCGACAAACGACGCGTAAATTTTTTCATGCACATAAAATCGGCTGGGCGAAATGCATACCTGCCCTGCATTACGAAACTTCGCGGTTGCGCAGGCCTTGCCGGCCTCGTGCGGGTCGGCATCGGCAAAGACGATGACCGGCGCGTGGCCGCCGAGCTCCATCGACGCCTTCTTCACGCCATCAGCGGCAAGACGCAGCAACTGCTTGCCGACGGGGACCGAGCCCGTCAGCGATATCTTGCGGATGACGGTCGACGCGATCAGGTGTCTGGAGATGAGGGCGGAGTCGCCGGTCACGAGATTGACGGCGCCATCGGGAATGCCGGCCTCCTCGCAGGCCTTGACGATTGCCATTGCGCTGCCGGGCGCTTCACTGGCCGGTTTGATGATGATCGAGCAGCCTGCTGCCAGCGCCGCGGCGATTTTTCGTGCCGGCAGCAAGGCCGGGAAATTCCAGGCCGAAAAGGCCGCGACGACACCCACGGGCTGGAAGATCACCGACAGGCGCACGTCCGGATGCCGGCCGTCGAGCGAATGGCCGTAGATACGTTTCGTTTCCTCCGCATACCATTCGAATTGGTCTACGGTGGCGCTCCACTCGCCAACAGCTTCCGCCCGCGGCTTGCCGGTTTCCTCAACCATCAGGTTCGCCAGCTCATCGCTCCTGGCACGCAAGCGGTCTGCCACCGAACGCAGGATCCGTGCTCGTTCCCACGGCTGCACATGCCGCCAGGTTGCAAAGCCCTTTTCGGCGGCAGCGATCGCGCGGTCGAGGTCGTCTTCCGTGGCATCGGGAATGGTGCCGACACTCTCCTCGCTCGCAGGATCGACGACCGGTCGGGTTATGCCCGACGCCGAGGCAGACCATCGTCCATCGATGAACAGCCCGTAATTTTCATAGAGATTTATAGTCATTCCGCTCTCGTGCAGGTAAAGTTTACCCATCGGCCCGCAATTCAGCGGGTCGCCTGGTTTCCGTCAGTTGTTTTCATCGCCTCAGAGACGGGCGATATGGACTCTACAAACGCTGTTTGACCCAGCGCGCCTGAACTGCGCCAACCCAGCTCCCGACATTCCACGATCCCCACGCACCAAGCCCGGCGAGCGGCTCCTCATTGCTGAACACCGGCACGTGCAGCACTGACAGTCCCGGATGCAGGTGAGCCTGCTCAAGAGCGTCCCGCAGCGACTGTGCGCTGTGGCCGCCATGGATGGCGAACACGCCCCCCACCGAGGCGGCCAGGCCGACGTAGTCCACGGGCACACTGTCATTCGTCTTGAAATCGTGTTTGTATTGCGCCAGCTGCAGATTGCTGATGGCTGCCATGCGGCGGTTATCGAAAATCACCAGCATTCCCCTGACGCCGTGTTCGATCGCGTCGATGAGCGCTTGCGGGTTCATCATGAACGAGCCGTCGCCGCTGAAGGCAATGGTGTAGCGCGGACTGTCGGCGATGCCCGAGGCGAGCAATCCGCTGACCGCAAACCCCATGTAGGAAGCGCCGGTTTCGGTATAGGTGTCGCCGCTGCAATCGTCCTCGACGATCTGAAAACCGTTGGCCTGCACGTCGCCGGCGTCAAACAGCTTGACCGCACCGATTTGCTTGGCGAAATCACATACCAGCTTGATCGCCGCCGGCTGGCTGAGCACCTGTTCACCCCAGACATCGTCGGCCATGCGCGCCGCGTCATACCTTGTGCGCCGGAACGAAAGCCATTCGTCTTTCCTGGCCGCGCAGGCATCGATCCAGTCCTGTTTCTGCGCCAGTGCGTCAGGGTGATGCGCCTCAAGCTCCTGCGCCAGGCGATTGGCAATGATGCCGATGTCGCCGGTCAATGGAATGGTCAGGTTGTAATGGAGCGCATTCGCCACATCGCCATTGATGTTGACGACCTGCTCGATCTTCGGATAACCAACGCCGGAACAATCGGCCTGGCAGACCGCCCTCGATCCGATGGAGATCAGAAGATCCGCTTCCGCCATTGCATGGTTGCCGCTGATCGAACCCTTGGAACCGCCGACATGCATGTTGCGCGAGTCATCGTCGCGCAGGACACCTGTCGAGCCCGGTGAAAGAACAACGACTGCGCCGGCAGCTTGCGTCAGACGCCGGATGGCATCGTCATGCCCGCGCGCGCCGCCACCCGCCTTGATCACCACACGCCTGGCGTTGGCGATCAGCGCCGCTGCCTTGTCGTAGACGGATGGGTCGGCGGGCGCGACCAGAGGCAGCGTTGGCTTTCCCGGAAGCGCCGCCAGATTGAATGTGGCGACCGCCGGCTGCACATTGATCGGCGCGAGCAGATAGAACGGCCCGGCCCGGTAAGGGTGATGGACGCAGATCGATCCCCGCCGCAGTGCATCACGCAAGGCCTGCGGCGTGTGCAGCACATAAGATTGACCCATCAGCGCCGTGATGCGTCCGAACAGGCCCTGTTCTTCTTTCGGAATCTGCTGCATGTTGTAGCCTTCGCCGAAGGTCGTCTCGTCACCGTAGATATGGTAAACACCGACTCCGTTCGAAGCGGCCGCGAGCGAGCCCGCCATCGCCTGCAATGCGCCCGGACCGATCGATGTGACGACGGCGGAAATTTCGCCGTATTGCCAGCGCAGCGCTGTCGCAGCATGTGCCATCGCCACTTCGTTGCGGAAGTTGAACGTGCGGGTGACGCCTTCTTCTTCATAAACACGAAGCACCTCGCCGAGGTCCGTCGCTCCATGACCGAAGATCGCAAGATATTTCTTCACGCCTTGCTTCAGCAGGCCAAGCACCAGCGCTTCCGCCAGGGTGATGTCAATGACCTGCGGCAGACGCCCGGCATCAATCGCCTCGACCAGGCCACCGCATTCGCTGACGGCGCGGGCGCGGGCTCGCATGCCCTGATAGAAATCCGGCACAGTGTTTTTCACGGCGGCATCCGCGCCGCTTGGGTCAGGCAGCGCGTCGACAGCCGCAGTGCCGGCGTTCAATTGACGGTCAAGCATTGCCGGTCTCCTGCTGTGCCTGGGAAAGTGCCTGCGCGGCATCCATGACTTCGCGGCGCATCAGTTCAAGGTGATCCTTGTCCGCCCGCATGATCGGCGTGGAGGCGCTGATTGATCCGAGAATAAGACCGCCGGCGCCAACAATCGCCGCGCCGATACAGACTACATGCGGCTGAAATTCCTCGCGATCCATCGCGTATCCATCCTGTCGTACGGTGCGCAGTTCTGCCAGCAGGATGGCCGGATCGGTGATCGTTTTTGGCGTGTAGGCTTTCATCCCCTTTGTCCGCAGGATGCGTTCAACCTCTGCCTCATCGAGCCCGGCGAGTATCGCCTTGCCGGTGGCGGTGGCATGAGACGCGGCGGATTTGCCGATCATGCCCGAATCCACGCGAACGGCATGCCGGGCGTCGCGCTTGACCAGTGTGACAAGATCGTCGCCCTGAAGCGTTGCCAGATGCACCGTCTCGCCGGTCACTTCATTGATTTTATCTATCCACGGCTCGGCCCGGCGCAACAGATCCGCGTCGGAATTGAAGGCCCTCGCCAGCATCTGGATTTGCGGGCCAAGCGCATAAGCGCCACGTCCCTCGGCGCGAACGACATATTTGCGGCGGGACAAGGTAGCGATCAGATGATGGCAAGTTGAAATATTCAGTCCGGAAATAGTACTGATGTTGTTCAATGTTTCCACTCCACCTGCAGCCGCAATCAACTCCAGGATTGCCAGCGCTCTATCGACTGACTGGATGACCGTGCTACCGGCATCACCAGATGGTTGCTGTGACACTTCGCCCTCCTGCTCTTTTTTCGAACGCACGGTGTTTTCCTCGGTATTGATGAATTGTTGAATTTATTCTCACATCGATTTTTCCAAGCGTCAATCTTTATTTCACATTATCAATGTATTTTCATTACATGAAATAAAGAAGAGAAATTTGGATCATTTTCAAGGCAAGTCCGGCTTTTTTGTTGACCTGATACTGGCTTATAAGTTGGACAGTGGAAACCAACTCCGCTTAACGCGCGGTTCTACGGAACACAACGAAGCGTTTTTATGCACTAATCATATGCCTATTTTCATATTCTGAAAAGAGATTGATATTGTGAAATAAAGATTGACGCTTCTAAAAATCGATGCAAAGATAATTACCGTGAGACACCGGAGAGCGTGTCGCTACCGGAATTTTAAAAAGAGGAGAACATTCGAATGATCAAGCTTATGAAGGTCCTATGTATCGCAACGTCAGCAATTTTTGCTACTGCCGGAACAGCGGGCGCCCATCAAGTCGATGACATCAAGGCCAAGGGCAAGATCCTGGTGGCCATGGATCTGGGGTCACCCCCTTACGCATTTACCGACGCGCAGCAGCAAGTGCAGGGATCGGATATCGAGACTGCAAGGTTGCTGGCGAAGGATCTGGGCGTCGAACTGGAAATCGTCTCGACCAATGGTCAAGGCCGCATTCCATCGCTCCTCAGCAAGAAGGCCGATATCGTCATCGCGACGTTCAGCTACACGCCGGATCGCGCCAAGATTGTGGATTTCTCCGACCCGTATTCCTTCACCCGTTCAGTGATTTTCGCCGAGAAGACGGCCAAAATCTCCAGCCTCAATGATCTCGTCGGCAAAAAGACCGGCGTCGCGCGCGGGACGACACCGGATCAGCAACTGGGCAAGCTGCTGCCCAAGGGCGCCGACATTGTTCGTTATGACGACGATGCGACGACCATTTCAGCCCTCGCTTCGGGCCAGATCGATGCGCTTGGCACAGCCGATAACCGCTTCCTGGCATTGGAAGATCGTTTTCCGGGGCGCTTCGAGATCAAATATCAGGTCGACCAATACTATCTCTGCGTAGGTCTGCGCAAGGGCAACCCGGAGCTATTGGCCTGGGTGAATAAATGGACCGCGGAGAATATGGCGAATGGAAAGTTGCAGGCGATTTACCAGAAGTGGTTAAAACAACCGCTGCCGAAACTGCCGAAACTGGCTCAGATCGGTCAGTAATAAACCAGGACGCCGGGCAGATATGTCCGGCGTTTTGATTTGTCCGGATAATCAAATGCGCGGTGTGGTGACAGCAGTCAGCTCAGCTCATCCGCAAACGCATGGTTCACGTCCCGATGCCCCGCCTCGTCGGCCCGGACCGCAATCACAACCTCACGCAGCCGAGCATCGGCCGAAAGCTTCCAGTATTTGATGGCGATGGCAGGCGCCGCCACGTTTTCATACGTGCCGTCATCAATGCCGGCCAGATACTCGGAATAGCTGTAAACCGCCTCCTCTTCAAAATAACCGACAATCCGGTGCGCGGTTTTTGCGGAGAACAGGTAGATGAAAAAGTACAGGTTATAGAAAACCAGTTGGGTCAGTCCGATGACCACACGCTCGAACTTCGACGGCTGTGCAATTTCGACAAAGGTCATCAAATGGATGCGCTCGTTTTCCGCTTCATCGAGCAGTTGACGGACCCAGCCATTGTCGTCCTTGATCAGGCGCAGTGCCTTCAAGTGCTGCAGCAAACCACCGACCATGCCGGGTACGGCGGCGACGGTTTCCAGCACGACGGCGCGGTGACCGTATCGTCTGGCGAAAAAGCGGTCAGCGAGAAAACGCAGGAATTTGGTGAAACGGAAAGCAACCCGATCGGAGAAGTCGCGCGGTTGATGGTGGACCGGATCATCTGCTGGTTCGCGCATGGGTGGCAGGATGCTTTCTGGTTCGGTTACCCATGCAGGCGGACGCCCATCATGGGGAGCGGCCCTTAACGGGAAGTCTTGTGGCCTGCGTGATCGTTCTGGCCGTCATTTTTATGCCTGCCAGCCACTTCGTTTTCCTGCGCCTTCTGTTTTTGCTTGTTCACTTCCTCCGCTTCCTGCGAAGAATGGGACTGCCCTTGATTCGGGTGCTGGTCTTTGGTTTGCTGTGTCATGAAAGCCTCCTGATAAGTAATTGGTCATTCGCGTCGAATCCGACGTCGGGCATGAACCACGATACGCTGGCCTTCTCATGAACACTGTGCGGCACCGAACATTGGGGACATTGCAATCAAGCCGTGAAACTCGTGGTGCTTGCTGTTTATTCAGATTTTTCCTGGCATCCAGAAGGCAGCAGAGGCATGGCATCCGGAGCGCCGGAGTGGGGCCGCGCGCTAGTAAGCAGCATAATTCATGTCCGCAATCACAGACACTATCGCTTTTATGTCTGTAATTACGGACTATACAAATTCTGTTTAGGATGTAAGATGTCCGTAATCTCAGACCAAAACTATTTTAAGACTGAAATTAAGGACATGAAATACGACGAAATTCCTTTGATGTCATCAGACCGCCTCTCCGAAGCACAGGAACTGGGCACCAAGCTCGCCCGCCTGCGAGTGGCGCGCAAGATGCGGCAGATTGACGCAGCTGCCCGTGCCGGACTGGCGCGGTCGACCGTGGCGCTGATCGAAAAAGGCGACCCCGGCCGTACCCTGGCGCAGATTCTTCGCTACCTCAACGCGATTGCTCCGAACCTGTCGCTGCTCGCGCTCCTGCAGGAAAGCGACCCATCGTTGAAGGCCCTCTCCCATGCGGAAGCAACGCAACGCGTGCGGCCGCTGTCGAGCGCCGAACTGAAGAAACTGGATTTCTGATGTCCCAACACGAACTTTTTGTCTTCTGCCACCTGCCGGGCGGATTTGTACCGGCGGGCCGGGTCAGGCTAACGGAAGAGAGGGAAGTCATTGCCTCCAGCTTTGTTTATGGAACCCGGTATATCGACCGCCCGGACGGATTCGAGATCGACCCGGTGAGTCTGAGCCTGTTCAATCGGGAACGAATACGCGGCGTCGAACTGTTTCCAGTCAACCAGTTGACGCAGTTCGGCGGCATCCGTGATGCCGCACCGGACGCCTGGGGCCGGCGTGTCATTGAATCCCAGAAAAAAGCGCCAGCCAACAGTCTCACCGAGGCGGATTACCTGCTGGGCGCGGGCAGTGACCGTGTCGGCGCACTGGACGTTCGCGCATCGCTGGATAGCCCCGCGTTGCCCGGCGCAGCCAATGTCCGCACGCTTGAATACCTGCTTGAGGCAGCAGAACGCATAGAACGGGGATTGCCGATACCGGCGCGACTGGCTGACGTGTTCGCAGCCGGGCCCAGTGCCGGCGGCGCGCGGCCAAAGGCATCTGTGCGGGATGAGACAGGCTTGCTTTGGCTAGCCAAATTCCCCACGGCCGGCGACACCTTCAGCGTGGCCGATGCAGAGTGTTTTACGCTGAAGCTGGCCGCGCTTTGCGGCTTGACGGTGCCCGACGTAAAAGTCGTGGACATCGGCGGCAAGTCGGCGATGATGATTCGCCGCTTCGACCGCTATTGGCAGTCCGCTGGCGCCGCTGTTGATGGCAGCGTCGAACTCTACAAGACATTGCCCGGCGAGGGTCTGGAAGAGCAACGCCTTCCGTTTGTCAGCGGCTTGACGATGGTCGCCTGCGATGAATTCGAGTCGCGGTTAAAGGGCTATCGTGACCTGGCCCAATCGGTGCGCATGCATGCCCACCCTGACATCATTCGTGCCAACAACGAGGAGCTGTTCGGGCGAATGGTCTTTAATATTTTTGTCAGCAACGACGACGACCACTTGCGAAACCACGGATTTGTGCGGGACCCGCGCCTGCCGGGATGGAGGTTGAGCCCCCTCTACGACGTAGTGCCGCGTCCCGGGATAGCGTACGAGCGCCAGCTGCATCTCCAGGTCGGGAAACAGGGCAAGCTGGCCACGCTGGATAATGCGATGTCAAGCTTCACCGCTTTTACCCCTGAGCGATCGACGGCGATCGCCATCATCCGCCGTATATGGGGAGAACTGCGGCAATGGAAGGCGGCATTCGAGAACTGGGGCGCGACCGGACAACTGGTCGACCAGCTGTCGCCCGCCTTCCGTGATCTGGGAGACATCTGCAGCGCGGCATTGGAAGCAGAAATTCGATTGAGTAATGACTGACGGGCAGCGCAATTCCAAAGGCCGCAGTGAAGAGGACGGTTATCCGCCGTCCTCCGCACAGGTCCGATTTTCAGCGTTACCTCGCCACCGGCGCATCGACGACATCAACGGATCACGATGACCGGCTCTGCCTGATCATCGATTTTTCCCATAGGCGACAGCGATCTCAGATCGGGTAAATCAGCGAGTTCGGAATCATCTCGGTGTCATACACACACACGCGCGATTCGAACTTCATGCCTTGCGGCGTGATGCGCACCCGGTCCAGATAGCGGCCGACATTAAACACGGTCGTTTCCTGGCTGAGCTTGGTGCGGAACACCGCGTAGTTCGCTTCCGAAAAAATCAGGCCGTCCTCCTGCTTCAGAATCCGCGGCAGGCCGACGACATGACGCTGATAATACGGATCGTGGAACAGTGTTTCCTTGATGCCGTAGGCGCGGTCCTTCAGCATGCCGCGGCTGATCAGCATCAGCGTCGCCAGCGGAAAGCCGCGCTCATGATTCTCGCGCGGCTGGACCTTGTACTCGCATTCCTCCGTAAAAAAATCGGTCCACGCCTCCCAGTCCTTGGCATCGACCACGGCGGCGTAGTCCGCATACAAGCGCGTCAAATCGAAAAAAACCTGAAGATCATTCATCATCACATTCCCATTACCTTGCGCCAGTAGTTGTACATGCCGCGAATCAGCGTCTCGGTCACCATGTGGTCGGTGTTGCCGCAGTCAAGACCGCCAAGTTCCGCCAGCGCGCGGTGATAGGGCTTCTGCTCGAAACCGCTCTGCGACAGTTCGATCACCTCGCCGTCATCGGCCGACACAAAACCGGCGGGGCCGAACAGGTTGGCCTGGATCAGGCGGCGCTCCGTCATCTCCGGCGTATCGTCCTCGAAGCCGAAATGTGTCCATTCGAAATCGAACGAACCCTTGCCGTTCGGCTGGATGTGCCGGGTCGACACGCTGTTGACCTGCTGCTGGAAAATCACGCTTGGAAACACGGTCATCATGACGGCGGTCGGGCCGCCCCACCACGGCTCCGGCACGATGTCGAGCAGGCGCTTGTCATTGATTTCCATGCTTTCCTTGAAGCTGGTGACGCCGGCGGTGACTTCATTTTTCGTGCCCTGGTTGCCGCGGGTGGAGATCATGGCGGCGTGGCGATAGTGCTCATCCATCTTCAGTTCGGACTTATTGTCAGCGCGCCATAAGCCATAGGTGACAAACCAGGTATGCAGCAAACCGGGGTGGTAAGGGTCCTTGATATTTTCCTGCATCAGCTTCCAGTTGCCCGGAATGCGCTGACGGTTATAACCGAGAATGGTCAGCTTGCGGCCGTTGAAAAGGCGGTCGAAATAGGCCAGCATGTCGGGACCAAGAAATTCTTCCAGCGACTCGACCTCATGGTCGAACGAGGCGAACACAACACCGCCGCGGGTGGCGACCTTGAGCTTGTTCAGACCATGTTCTTCGGTCTTGAATTCCTTTGGCATGCCGCCGTTGACCTTGCCGTCCTGCTTGACGCCGCGGCGGAAAGGGACACCCTGGAGGTCACCCTTGAGGCTGTAATTCCACTGGTGATACGGGCAGACGAATTCCGTCTTGTTGCCATGGCGTTCGCGGCAAAACTGCATGCCGCGATGCGCGCATACATTCTCGACCACATTGATCTCGCCATCCTGCGCCCGGGTCATGATCACCGATCGTTCGCCGATCACGGTGCGCTTGAAATCGCCGATGTTCGGGATTTCGGCTTCCAGGCCGACATAACACCAGTGCCCGTGATAGAACAATCGCTCCAGTTCGCGCTTGTACAGCGATTCATCGGTATAGGCCCAGAACGGAATCCGGCTCGACCCCGCGCCATCCCAGGTGGGATCAGTCGGGAATACAACGGGAATGTCACCCATGTCTTTTTCCTTTTTTTTTCATCAATTGCCGGCGCGCTCAGGCAGCGCCGGGCGTGGATCAAATCCCGCTGGGATAAAACGCGTCCGCGTAGACATGCTCCGCCAGCACCCCTTTTTGCTTCACCAGAATCGTCGCGGCCTCGACCATCGGCGGCGCGCCGCAGAGATAGGCGCGCCAGCCGGCGAGGCTTTCCCAGTCCTGTGTCACGGCGTCGGTCACCAGGCCGCTGCGGTACGCCGGGCTGGGACAGCCGGCGGTGACGACGACATGGACATGCAAGTTGTTGTGCGCGCGAGCCAGTTCACTTAACCACTCCGCGCCATAGATGTCGTCTGGCGTACGTACGCCGAAGTACACGTGAATCGGATTGCGCATGCCTTCCGCCAGCGCGCCGCGCACGATGGACAATACCGGCGCCAGTCCGGTCCCGCCCGCCACACAGAGCATCGGGCCTTCATGCTTCTTGCGCAGGTAGGCGGTGCCCAGCGGACCGCTGACACGCACCGCGCTGCCGACCTTGAGCTCTTGCGCGATATAGCCCGTCACGCGCCCATCGGGAACCAGGCGGACATGAAATTCAAGTTCCTCGTCATCGCACAGTCCCGCCATTGAATAAGGGCGAATGCATTCCGGTGTGAATTGCAGGCTTGCATACTGGCCGGGAGAGAACGACAAGGGTTTGGCCGGGCGCAGGCGCAGGCGTTTTATGTCATGCGTCATGTCGTCGATGGCGATGACGGTGGCCTTGATGATGCGCGCCGGGTGTGTCACCACCTCGTCCGGCTCCGCCACCTCGATCGTGCAGTTTTCGGCGAGGACGCTCATGCAGGCCAGCACGTAGCCGGCATCCTCGGGGTGCGTGATTTTAGAGTCCCGCCCTGTCTCCGAGACCTCGCCCTTGATTACCTTGCAGCGGCAGGTGCCGCAGCGGCCGGCCGTGCAGCTATAGGAGATGGGCACATCATGTTCACGCAGCGTCGTCAGGAGATTGGCGCCGGGAGTGGCGATGATGGTGCGGCCGAGGGGTTGTACAAACAGTTCCATGATCTGCTTTGCCATGCCGGCATTTACTTGAGGATGGCCAAAGTATAGGACTCTGTTTACAATAAATATACGCGACACGCGCAATATAAAACATCACTGACAGGAATATTACCCGCCTCATGGACCTTAAAGACGTCGATCTGAATCTGCTGCTTGTATTCGACCATTTGCTGAGGGAACGGCGGGTGGCCGCGGTTGCGGAGAAATTGGGCTTGACCCAGCCCGGCGTCAGTAACGCATTGAAGCGCTTGCGGCGGCTACTGGGCGATGAGCTGTTTTTACGGACATCCAGGGGCATGGAACCGACACCTTACGCGCTGCGCCTGGCCGAGCCAATCGGCTACGCACTCAGCACTATCCACAATTCTCTCAATGAGGTGTCGACATTCGATCCAGCCAGCAGCAGCCGCACTTTCACGATTGCAGCGAC
Source organism: Pseudomonadota bacterium (assembly GCA_040387375.1). Taxonomy (GTDB): domain Bacteria; phylum Pseudomonadota; class Gammaproteobacteria; order Burkholderiales; family Burkholderiaceae_D; genus JAZKDW01. The sequence goes on along the minus strand of JAZKDW010000001.1, from coordinate 14,085 downwards.
CGACATCGGCGAGATTTATTTCCTGCCTACCCTGATGAAAAAGCTATCGCTCGTTGCGCCCGGCGTCAAGATCAGCACGGTGCGCAATACGGCGGTGAATTTGCAGGACGAGATGGAAGCGGGACGTGTTGACCTGGCGATCGGCCTGCTTCCGCAACTGAAGTCCGGCTATTTCCAGCGCCGTCTTTTCAAGCAGAGTTATGTATGCATGTTCCGCAAGGGGCATGCCCTCGACAAGAAGTCCATGACGACGGAAGAGTTCTGCGAAGCCGAACATGTGATCGTGGTATCCAGCGGAACAGGCCATGCGATAGCCGACCAGTCTATCGAACGCGCAGGCATCGTCCGGCATGTCCGCCTCACCGTCCCCCACTTCGTCGCAGTGAGCCATATTGTCGCCAATAGCGATATGGTGGCAACCGTGCCAGAGCGATACGCAAGAGAGAGCGCCGGCCCATTCGGGCTGAAGTATGTAAAACATCCGGTGCCGCTGCCGGAAATCATCATCAATATTTTCTGGCATGCCAAATTCAACAAGGATCCGGCGACGCAATGGCTGCGGGGGGTTATTTTTGAGGCGTTCTCGGATTGAATTACCGCTGTGAACGCCGTGCCATCACAGCCGGAAAAGACTGTGCCGTTTTCACGAGCCGGCTTGACGCAGGCAGGCATTCAATGCATTAACCAACGCAGCCGGACGCGGCCGATTGGTTGCGTCCGGGTCCATGCTGTTCATCGCATAGGCAAAGCCCAGGCGCCGGTCCATATCGGCAAATGCCGTGGCGCCTCCCGCCCCCGAAAACCCCAGGCAACGCGGCCCGGTCGACGGCTGGCTTTTGGACGGCATCAGAAAACCCAATGACATCGACATGTAACGCTTCTGAATCTCTTCACCCACCCACTGCACTTCCGCCGCCCGATTCAGCGCGTCTTCGCCAAGCAGGCGGACGCCGTCCAGTTCGCCGCCACGCGCCATCAGACCGCAGAGCCGCGCAAGGGCACGCGCATTGGTATGCGCATTGACAGAAGGGACCTGTGCCCTGCGCCATTCGCTGCTGTTGAAATCCTCGTCATCCCAGAATATCTTCCAGCTGCGCGCAAAAATATTGTCTTTCTCATTGATCCATTGTTGGGCGGGATGATTTTCCTTGTTAAGAAAAGTCGCCACGCGCTGTTCTTCATCCGGCCGCAGCCCGATCACACAATCAATGCCCAACGGCGTTGCGATCTCGTCCCTGACAAACTCGCCGGGCAACTTGCCGGTAGTTCTGCGCAAGACTTCACCAATCAGGTACCCATAGGTGGCGGAGTGATAACAGGGAGTCGTTCCCGGCTCCCACATTGGCGCCGTCCGGGCCAGCCCTTCCGTCATGGCCTGCCAGTCATAAGCCATGCCAGGTGTGGCGCCCTCCACTACCGGCAAGCCGATCCGGTGATCCAGCAGCCAGCGCACCGGCGCATCCTGCTTGCCCTTCTGCGCGAACTCGGGCCAGTATTTGGCGACCGGCGCGTCGATCTCGATCAGGCCGCGATCAACCGCCATATGCAAGGCAAGCGCCATGATCTCTTTCGAAACAGACTGCACGCAAGTCAATGTGTCTTTGCGCCAGGGCTTCTGGCAAGCGGCGTCGGTCCATCCGCCCCAAAGATCGACAACCGTCTCGCCATCCAGCGTCACCGAGACCGAAGCCCCGATCTCGCCGCGGGAAATAAAGTTTTCGTGGAAGGCATCCTTGACTGCTGAAAATTTGTCAGGGCAAAAGCCTTCGATCTGCAGATTTTTCATGCTATCCCTTGGCTTCAGATAAACTTCGCGCGCGGACGCAACAGCGTGCCCGACAACCGCTGCTCGTGCACATGCGCGACCCAGCCGGCGGTGCGCGCCAGCGTGAACAAACCGCCAGCACTGTGCTGAGGCAAGCCCATCGAAATCGCCAGCGTCGTCACCGCCAGTTCGTGCCGCGGATGCAGCCCATACTTTGCCTGCGCTTCATCGATAAAACCGAATATCGCATCGACCTGTCTGGACGCGCCCTTCCGTCGCCGCGCGATGTCAAGCAGGGCCTGGCTGCGCGGATCCCCGTGCGGATAAAGCGGATGCCCAAATCCGGGCACGGCATTGCCGGCGTCGAGAAATCGTTCTGCCCTGCGCAGCAAGACTGCCTTGGTCGATGCACGGGCGAAAAATGTCTCGACCCGGTCATACAGGCGGCCCACATGGACCCCGGAGCCGGCGCAAATTGCGGACACGATACAGCTGTGCAGCGCGGAACCGCAGGATGCAGCGACACGTGCGGCAAAGGTAGCAGGGGAAAGCTCGTGGTCCGCCAGCAGCATCAATATCGCTTCGAAGGCCGCGCGGTTCTCCTTCGTGTCCTTTACTCCCAGCGACCGCACCAGACCGTCGACTATCGATTGACCCGGCAGCATGGCCTGAAAACTCTGGCGCGCCGAGATATAACCAAAGCAGCCGGTCAGCGTCTGGATGATGCCCCTGGCGGCATCCAGCGTGTTCCCGATGCGTACCCGGTCGGCGATCGTACCGCGTGTCATGCCCAGCCGCAGCACGAACAAGGCAAACGTTTCAAGCAGCTGGTCGGCCGTCTGGGGCGCGGAGATGGATGCGGCAAGCTTGCGCAGCTCCGGCACTTGCGGCACTACCGGCCAGCGTACCGGCTCGTCATGCCACAACCCGGTCCACAGCAGTTCCGCAACCTGTTCAAAGCGCGCGCCTTCCTGCATCAGATTCACGGCAAGATGGCCCCGATAGCGCGGTCCCTGAGGGCTGATTTCGGTAATCGATGTCGGAATGATCGGTTCACCCAGATTCATCGCCGATGCGGCGACCGGACCATGTCCTGCGCGCGCCAGCGATCGCGCCTGCACTTTTTCGACGTCGTCCCGAAGATACAGGCGCTTCTTCTGGCCCGCCTGCTCGACGCTGCGGATCAGTCCGCGGCTGACGTAGGCATACAAGGTCTGCAGCCGGATATCAAGCATGCCGATGACATCTTCCGCGGTTAAATAATCCGTGCGCCAGTCTGTTTCCGTTCGATCCATGCGATCAGTGCTCCCCTCCGCTGAAGCTTCATTCTATCAGCACGTCCTGTCACCGCTATGGTCATTTGGCCGCTGAACATTGATTGAATAATCAAGGTTGATTAATCCGTTCGGATTGAATACCTTAGCGCTACGCCTTCAGCGCGGCGTGCTTCAGCTGCTGCCGGCCGGAACCAGGGCGGATCGTTTTATCGGGTTCAATGAGGAAGTCTTTAATGCAGATCAAAGCCGCAAGCAGCCATGTTGATGACCGTCCGCAGGACCAGGTCTTTCGGGTGCACAGCGATGTGTTCACCGATCCGGCGCTGTTCGAGGACGAACAGCGCTTCATCTTCGACCGCACCTGGAATTTCCTCGGCCTCGATTCGCAGATAGGCAAGCCGAACGATTTTGTCACCACCACCATCGGGCGTACCCCGGTGGTGCTGATGCGCGACGCAACTGGCGCAATCAACGCCTTCGTCAATGCCTGCCGCCACAAGGGCGCCATGGTATGCCGGGCTGAGCAAGGCAACAGCAAATACCACGTCTGCCCGTATCACGGCTGGGCCTATGATTCCGCGGGCAAGAATAGCGGCATAAAGGACCAGGAAGCCGGCCGCTACGCACCTGCTTTCGACCTTGACAGCCATGACCTGATCCGGTTGCCGCGCATCGAACAATACAAGGGCCTGATCTTCGGCAGCCTGAATCCCGATGTCATTCCGCTCGAACAGTTCCTTGGCGAATTGCGGCCTTTGCTGGACCTTGCGATGGACCAGGGACCGCATGGCATGGAATTCGTGCCGGGGCGCGCGGTGTACACGTATGACGCCAACTGGAAACTACAGATGGACAATGGCATGGACTATTATCATCTGACGTCGACGCATGCCAGTTTCATGGAGGTGGTCGAGCGCAGGGAAGCGGCGCAGGCGGGCAACCAGGAAGCGCGTCAGTTCAACTGGAAAAAACGGCTGTCGCAGCAAGGCGGCATGTTTACCTTCCCGCACGGACATGCGGCAATCTGGCTCGATCAGGCGCAGCCGGAAAAACGGCCGATCTATCCGGCGTTCGAAGAAATCCGCAACCGCCTCGGCGAGGTGCGCGCGCAATGGATGCTCAAACTGCGCAACATTACGATCTTTCCCAATCTGCAGATCGCCGACTCAACCGCACTGATCCTGCGCACCTTCCGTCCGCTCGCGGCCAATCGCACCGAGATGCGGGTGTATTGCATGGCGCCGATAGGCGAAGCGGCCGAGCTGCGCGCATGGCGTTTGCGCCAGTTCGAAGATTTTTTCAATGCCAGCGGATTTGCCACGCCGGACGATACCGCAACCTTCGAAGCATGCCAGGCCGGCTATCAGGCCGCGCCCCTCGGCTATTTGCAAGGTTATGCACGCGGCATCGCATCAGTTCAGCCTGGCGCCAACGAAGAAGCGGCGGCGCTTGGTTTTACTCCCGTCGGCAGCCTCAAGGATGGCTTTCAGTTGCAAAACGAGGCATGTTTCCATAGCGGCTATCGTGAATGGGCGCGCCTGATGTCCGCCGGCGCGGCGGGGCAGCCGGCATACGGCAGCCATGAGACCGCGGCGGCGCCCGAATGACCGGCGCTGCCGCGCTTGCGCTGCAAGACATCGGCGCCGACCTGCTGCGACAGGAAGCGGCCAGTCTCGACGAGCGCCGCTGGGACGACTGGCTGGCTCTTTTCAGCGCGCAGTGCGAATACTGGATGCCGACCTGGCGCACGGAAGAACAGCTCACCGAAGATCCGCAAAGCGAGATGTCGCACATTTATTATGCGAGCCGGGCCGGACTGGAGGATCGCATCATGCGCATCCGCTCGCGCCGCTCGCCCGCATCGACACCGATGCCGCGCACCGCACATTCGATCGGCTATGTGAGGATGATCGACGGTCCGGCAGTCGGCGACGGCCACTTTTCGCTGCAGTCGAGCTGGTCCTGCAATGTGTTCTATCCGTTTCTCAAGCGCACGGAGACATTTTTCGGGCTGGCCTATTACACGCTGGTGCGCGAAGACGATCAATGGCGCATCGGCAAAAAGAAGATCGTGCTGCTGAACGATTACATCCCCAGCATGCTCGACATCTATTGCGTCTGAATGAACATGCCAACGCAGACCCGCTGCGCCGGGTCTTCCCCTAACCAATGTCAACCATAAGCCTATGAACGCACCTGAACATGTTGAACGCCAGACTGCAGACATCGAAGCACCCCTGCCAGGGGTCGCCGATTCCCGTGTCTGGGGCAGTGACCTGATGGCGGAGGCAATCCGCAATATCGGACTCGATTACGTCGCGCTCAATCCTGGCGCCAGCTTCCGCGGCCTGCATGACAGCCTGGTGAACCATACCGGCAACCGCAATCCGCAGATGCTATTGTGCCTGCACGAGGAAAATGCGGTCTCCATCGCGCATGGATTTGCCAAGGTGGCAAACCGGCCCATGGGGGTCATCCTGCACAGCAATGTCGGCCTGATGCACGGCGCCATGGGCATTTTCAACGCCTGGTGCGACCGTGTGCCGATGATCGTGATGGGCGCGACAGGACCAGTCGACGCCAGCAAACGCCGCCCGTGGATTGACTGGATCCACACCAGCAACGATCAGGCGGCGCTGGTACGGCAATATACAAAATGGGACGACCAGCCCGGATCGGTGTCGGCGGCGATCGAATCCCTGGCGCGCTCGCGGCAAGTCGCCGATACGATGCCGAAAGGCCCTGTGTATATCAATCTGGACGCATCGCTGCAGGAAGCGGAACTGGACGGCAAGCTTCCTTTGCCGGAGATGTCCCGCTTCGGTCCGCCGCCGCTGGCAGCGCCGAACGCCGCACTACTGGAGGAAGCGGCGAATGTGCTATCCACCGCAAAAAACGTGGTCATGCTCATCGGACGGACGTCGCGCGATGAAACGGACTGGGGGCGCCGCATTTCGCTGGCCGAAACATTGTCCGCCAAAGTCATCACGGATCTGAAACAGGGTGCGGCATTTCCCACCAGCCATGCACAGCATGTCGGGCCGCCAGGATTTTTCTCATCGCCGGCGGCCTCGGCGGCGCTGCAACAGGCCGACGTCATCCTCAGTCTTGATTGGGTGGACCTGGCCGGCACCCTCAAGCAAGCGTTTGGCAATCAGGCGCCGGAGGCGCGTGTCATTCACGCCTCGCTCGACCAGCAATTGCATCGCGGCTGGGGCACCGAATACTTCGGACTGGCGCCGGCGGACTTGTATGCAATGTGCGATGCCGACACCTTTGCCGCCGCGCTGGTGGCGCAGCTGGCCGCGCCTGTGCCCGCCCCCGCCGCAGCCGCGCCGGCACCGGCGGCACGCGCGACGGAGGTCAGCATCAAGGCCATTGCCGACAGCCTCAACCTCCACACCGCGGATCAGGACATTTGCCTGGCGCGCCTGCCGCTCGGATGGAACGGCGGCTATCGTGATTTCAGCCATCCGCTCGACTATCTGGGATATGACGGCGGCGGCGGCATCGGCTCCGGCCCCGGCATGTGCGTGGGCGCCGCCCTGGCGCTGCAAGGATCGGGCCGCGCCACTGTCGGCGTGATTGGCGATGGCGATTTCCTGATGGGCGTGACAGCCATCTGGACCGCTTGCCATTACCAGATACCGCTGTTGCTGATCGTTGCCAACAACCGTTCCTTCTTCAACGATGAAATGCATCAGGAACGTGTCGCCCGCGAACGCGGCCGTCCGGTCGAAAACCGCTGGATTGGCCAGCGCATGGATGAGCCCGATATCGACCTGGCCGCAATGGCAAGAGCCCAGGGTGCGATCGGTCTCGGCCCGATCACCAGCATCGAGGCGCTCGACCAGGCAATGGCCGAAGGCCTGAAAGCGGTGCGCGCGGGGAAGGTGTGTGTGCTCGATGTGCGAGTCGTTCCCGGCTACGATGCCAATCTCAGCGGACAGGTGACGCGGACTTCCTCGGCCGACAGCGGCGCCGGCGGCAAGACCTGACTTCAACAGCATGATCAATGCCGGCGCAGGCCGGCGGAAAGCAAGGCGACCGATGAACGCAGCAACCACCGACGAAACAATGCAGGCAGCCATAACCGCAGCCTTGCCGACCCATCTCGATCTCTACTACGGCGGCCAATGGCATGCGCCGGCGGGCGGCTATCTGCCCACCGCCAATCCCGCCAATCAACAAGTGCTGGCGCAAGCCGCACAGGCCAATACCGCGGATGTCGATGCCGCCGTGCGTGCGGCGCATGCGGGCTTCCAGACCTGGAGGCAGGTGCCGGCGACCGAAAAAAGCGCGATGCTGAGGGAGATCGCGCGCCGGCTGCGTGAGCATGCCGACGAACTGGCGCTGATCGACTCCGCCAATTGCGGCAATCCGGTCCGGCAGATGCGCCCCGACGCCATGATCGCCGCCGCGCAGATCGATTATTACGCCGGCCTGGTGCATGAAATCAAGGGTGAAACCATGCCGACCGCCGATGGCGCCCTCAACTACACGGTACGCGAACCGCTGGGGGTGGTGGCACGCATCGTCGCGTACAACCATCCCTTGATGTTCGTGGCCGGGAAGATTGCGCCGGTGCTGGCGGCTGGCAACAGCGTGGTGATGAAAGCGCCGGACCAGGCGCCTTTGTCGGCCTTGCGTTTTGCCGAAATCATTGAGGGCATCCTGCCGCCAGGCGTGCTCAACATCCTGACTGGCGGGCGCGAATGCGGCGAGGCGCTGGTGCGTCATCCGCTGGTCAAGAAAGCGGCGCTGATCGGATCGGTTCCGACCGGCATCGCGATCTTGCACGGCGCCGCCGACAAGATCATGCCGGTCACGCTGGAGCTGGGCGGCAAGAATCCACTCGTCATCTGCGCCGACGCCGACGTCGACAAGGCGGTGACGGGCGCCATCAACGGCATGAACTTTACCTGGGCCGGGCAGTCATGCGGTTCGACCTCCCGCTGCTTCGTGCATGAATCGCTGTACGAACGTGTGATCGAAGGCATCGTGAAAAGACTGCCGGAGATGCACCGCTGCGGCATGCCGACGGATCCGGCCACGACCATGGGTTGCCTGATTTCGGAAGCGCAGTTCAACAAGGTCATGAAATACATCGATATCGCGCATGCCGAAGGCGCCCGTCTGGTCGCCGGCGGCAAACGCCCTGCCGACGCCACGCTGGACAAGGGATGGTTCATTGAAGCGACGGTATTTGCCGACGTAAAGCCGCAGATGCGCATTTTTCAGGAAGAAGTATTCGGGCCGGTACTGTCGATCATCAAGTGGTCTGACGAAGACCAGCTGGTGGCCGACATCAACAGCGTGGAATATGGACTCAGCGCGTCGATCTGGACCACCGAACTGGCGCGTGCGCATCGGCTGGCGGGGCGGATCGAAGCCGGCTACGTATGGATCAACACCAGCAGCGCCCACTATCTGGGTGCAAATTTCGGCGGTTATAAAAAGTCCGGCCTGGGCCGCGAGGAAGGCCTTGAAGAACTGCACGCTTATACGCAGGTGAAGAATATTCACGTCATGCTGTAATCGCCGAAGCGTTTCGAAAGAGGCGCAATCGTAATTGCATCACCAGGCATGCGCGGCGACAACCGGGCGCGCATGCCCACCAAAGGAATCACAGTCATGACAATCGCTTCAGATTCAGCCGTACGCTTGACGCCCCCCGTGGCGCAAGACGATCAGTTTTCCCTTGCGTCCGGGACGGCACCGGCACGGCCGGCACTTCAGATTGCCAACGTCAGCAAGCGCTTCAAGGCAAGCGCCGGGGCCGCGGACACGCTGGCGCTGGACAATGTGTCGCTCGACGTGCGGGAGGGGGAATTCCTGTCCGTGATCGGCCCCTCCGGCTGCGGGAAATCGACGCTGTTCAACATCATTGGCGGCATGCTGACCGATTTCGAAGGGACGGTCAAAATCGGTGACCAGACGATCAAGGGCAGCCACCCGGACATCGGCATGGTATTCCAGGAAGAATCGACATTCCCGTGGCGCTCGGCGATCGAGAATGTCGAATTTCCGATGGAAATACGCGGCGTGCCGAAACAGGAGCGCCGCGAGCGCGCCCGGCATTTCCTTGACATGGTGGGTCTGGCCGGATTCGAACACCATCGCCCCGCCCAGCTGTCGGGCGGCATGAAAGCGCGCACCGCGATCGCGAGGACGCTTGCCGCCGAGCCGCGCATCCTGCTCATGGATGAGCCGTTTGGCGCGCTCGACGAACAAACCCGCATGCTGCTGGGCGATCAGATCGTGCGGATCTGGAGAGAGCTGCGGCAGACCACGCTGCTGATCACCCACAATATTACGGAAGCGGTGCAGCTGTCGGACCGGGTCGCGGTCATGAGTTACCGCCCGGGGCGGATCAAGCGCATCGTCGACATCGATTTGCCGCGTCCTCGAACATCCGAAATGATTTCGGACGAGCGGTTTGGCCGTCTGGTCGGCAGCATCTGGCAAGACCTGCGGGAAGAAGCAATGCGCGGACTGAAGGAAGCGGAAAGCCTGCGCAATAAAACATGACAGCGGCGCATCCTCAAGCCGGACCCATCACAACTACAAAGGAGACAATCATGAACCGATTCACCAGAACCCTTGTCGCGATCGCCGCCACCGCGTGCGTTTCGCTGATCGCCAACCCGGCCCTGGCCCAGGAAAAAATCCGCGTGGCCAACAGCCAGAAAGGCCTCTGGGATACCACGTACGTTGTTTATGCCGAGGAAGCCAAGGGCTTTTTCAAGGCCGAGGGCATCGACATGGAACTCATGTGGACCGATGGCGGCGCCGATACTCAGCAAGCGATCATTTCCGGCAGCCTCGATATCGGATTGAATACCGGCACTCTCGGCGTGATCGGACCGATCGCCAAAGGCGCGCCGATCACGATCATCAGCGCCTCCATGACCGGCTCCCCGGACCTGTGGTGGTATGTCAGGCAGGAAAGCCCGATCAAGTCGATGAAGGACACCAGCGACAAGTCAGTTTCGTTTTCGCGGGTCGGCGCATCGTCCCATCTGCTGGCGATGGACCTGGCCTCGCATGCCGGCGCCAAGCCAAAACTCGTGAGCACCGGTGGCATGCCCGCCACGCTGACCCAGGTGATGTCGGGCCAGGTGGATGTCGGCTGGGCCGGCGGCCTGTTCAGTTACGAGTTGCTGCAACAAGGAAAAATCCGCCGCATCGCGATCGGCAATGACGTGCCCGGCATGGACAAGCAGACCGTGCGTGTGCACATCGCCAATTCGAATTTCCTCAAAAACAAACCCGAACTCGTGAAAAAGTTCTTGCGTGCGCATGCCAAAGCTCTTGAGTGGGCCTACAGCGATCCGATGGCGCTCGAGATGTATGCCAAGGCGAACAATGTCAGCCTCGACATCGCGAAAAAAGTGCGGGATGAAAGTTATCCGCGCAGCGCAACGGCAATGCGGCCGGTCAGCGGTTTTGAAACGTCGATGCGTCAGGCAATTGACAACAAGCGCCTGGACAAGCCCTTCACCCCCGCCCAGGTCAAGGACATTCTGCGTTACGCCAACGAACCGGGCTAAACCGTGCGCAGCGTCTTCCAAGCAAGCACCTTGTCAGGCCTGGCCGGCATCGTCATCATCGTCCTCTGCTGGCATGTGGCGGTGGCGGCGGGACTGGTCTCGCCTTTCCTCGTGCCGCCGCCCGCAGAGGTGTGGCGCGCCGGCTTCAACCTTTTCAATGAAGAGAGGCTGGCGCATGCGTTCACACTGACGCTGGTGGTCACCTTTTCGGCCACCGCGATTGCGGCCCTGCTGGGCGTGTGCGGCGGCTGGCTGCTCTATCGCTACCGCCTGTTCGGCATGGCCTACGAGAGCTGGCTCGGCGCGCTGTTTTCGGCGCCGCTGATCTTGCTTTACCCCCTGTTCATGGTGATTTTCGGCCGCGGCTACACGACTCTGGTTGTCATGGGGGTGCTGGCAGGCGTGATTCCGATCCTGATGAAAACACGCGAGGGTCTGGCCGGCGTGCGTCCGGTCCTGATCAACGTCGCCAGGTCGCTGAACATGTCCGATGCGCTGATATTCCGCAAGGTGCTGCTGCCGGCTGCCGTGCCGACCATCTTCACCGGTTTGCGGCTGGGTTTCATCTACACGATGATCAATATCGTGGCGGTGGAATATCTGGCCAATTTCGGCGGACTTGGTTTTCTGGTCGGCGAAATGTACGACCGCTTCGATATTCCCGCGATGTATGCGGCCATGCTGTTTGTCATCACCGTAAGCATCGTCGGATTCTGGTCCACGGAAAGGTTGGAAAAATGGCTGCTCAAGACCTGACCGCTACCGTCGCCGGGCGCACCATGCGGATGAGCGAATCTGCCCGCGTCAATGCCATCCGGATCGGCACCGCGCTGGCCGTCTGGCTGGCCTGGGAAGCGCTCGCCCGTTCGGGTTTGCTGTATCAGGGCGTGATCCCGTCATCGGTGGCCGTGTTCGAATCGATCTGGAAACACCTTGCCGATGCATCGTTCTACAGGCATGCCGAACGCACGTTCTATGAAGTGGCGGCCGGTGCGACGATCGGCTCGCTGCTCGGACTTGCGGTCGGCATATTGACCGGACAGTTGCGTGTTGTCGGGCGGGCGGTCGAGGTATACATCAACGTTCTGGCGCCGACGCCGAAAATCGTTTTCCTGCCATTGCTGATGATTATGTTCGGTGTCGATTTCGGCTCGAAGGTCGCATTGGGTGCGGCGTCGGCATTCTTTCCGGTTTCGGTGGCCACTCTGGCCGCGATCCGGCTGGTCAACCCGGTGCTGATCAAGGTAGGCCAGAGTTTTAATGCCAGCCTGTGGCAGATGGTTCGCAAGGTCTATCTGCCGGCCATGATGCAGCCGCTGGTGTCGGGCTTGCGGCTCGGCCTGGGCGTGGCCATCATCGGCGTGCTGCTGGCGGAGATCAAGCTGTCCAATGTCGGGCTCGGGCATTTGGCAATCGATTATTACAATGCCTTCAGAATCGCGGACATGTATGCGGTGCTGCTGATTACCTTTTCACTGGCGGTGGGCGCCAACGCGCTGATTGGCGCATTGGCGCGCCGCATGCAACAGGATTAGCCATCCATGGATATCGCCAACGCCATCAATATCGATGATCTGGCCAGGCTCGCCAGGCGCCGCCTTCCCGGCGTGGTTTTTGATTATCTCGACGGCGGCGCCGAGGATGAAGTGACCTTGCGGGCAAACCGCGAGGCCTTCGAAGGCTACCGGTTCCGGCCCCGCGTGTTAACGGGCAATGCCGAACGCGATCTGTCCATCACGCTGTTTGGCGAGCGCCTGGCATTGCCATTCATGGTGGGTCCGACCGGCCTTAACGGCATACACTGGGTCGATGCCGACCTGGCGCTGGCGCGGGCCGCGGCAGAGGCCGGCACCGTTTTCACCCTGTCTACACCGGCCAACAACTCGATCGAACAGATCGCAAAAGCCACCCGCGGTCCCAAATGGTTTCAGCTCTACCCATGGGGGGATCGCAACCTGTCCGCAAGATTGATTGCGCGCGCCAGGGAAGCCGGATACAAAGTGCTGGTCGTGACAGTCGACTCCCTGGTCGCAGGCAAGCGCGAGCGCGATGCGCGCAACAAATTTTCCCATGAGCTGCGCTTTACGCCCGCGGTCATGCTGGACGGGCTGACGCATCCGCGCTGGCTGGCCGGCGTCTGGTTGCGCAGAGGCATGCCGCGTTTTGAAAACATCGCGGAATTCGCCGCTCCCGGCGCCAACGCCAGCGCCCTTGCGCAATTCACCCGGTCGCAAAGAAATGCCGGCCTTGCCTGGTCCGACATTGCATGGATCAAGCAGCAATGGGGCGGGCCGATGCTGGTCAAGGGCGTATTGAGCATTGGCGACCTGCAGCGTGCAGCCGGCGCCGGCGCGGATGGCATCGTGATCTCCAATCACGGTGGCCGCCAGCTGGATGGAGCGGTCGCCACCATCGATGTCCTGCCGGAGATCGTGGCTGCGGCTGGAAAGGATATGGCAGTGCTCATCGACGGCGGCTTCCGGCGCGGGTCGGACGTGGTCAAGGCGTTTGCGCTTGGGGCAAGCGGTGTGCTGCTGGGACGCGCGACACTTTACGGCGTTGCCGCCGGCGGCCAGCCGGGGGCGGCAAAGGCGATCGCCATCCTGCGCGATGAAGTCGACCGCGTACTGGCCTTGCTGGGCTGCCGCTCGATGAAAGAAGTGTCAATGAAACATCTGTCATCCCAGGTCATCAATCGAAACTGAAGGAACAGGCAAAATGAAAATCGAAACAGGCAACGGCAGCCGCGATGTAGCGCCTATCGCAAACAGCGCGCAGGAGTGGAATGCGCAAATGAAGAAATTATCGGCGCGGACCGTGCCGAGCTTCTTCCATCTGCGCGCACGCCTGCCGAAGCAGGGCCGGACAAATCAGGTGCTGGCCGCCAGTACACACATGAACGTGGTGCTGAAGACCTACGCGAGCGGCGGCGAGAACGAGATTCACGCGCATTCGAACGAAGATCATTTTTTCCTCGTGATGCAGGGTGGCGCAACGTTCTACGGCCCGAAGGGCGAGGAGAAGCAGGTGCGCAAGAATGACGGCATCCTGATCCCTGCCGGAGCGTTTTACTGGTTCCAGGCCATGGAAGAGGAACCCCTGGTATTGTTGCGGATCGGCGCGGCGCTCGATCCGGCCACCGACGTGCTGGCGCGCGTCGATATCGATGGCAATCCGTTCGACGGCTACTCCGAAAAAAACAAGGAACTGCCGCTTGTCCTGGAAGACGACAAATGGTTTGAATGATTTTCCCGCATCGTTATTGATTTCAACCGATTCTAAGTACCCGGCCGGAATAAATTGGGAGATGGATGTGGTCCTGATCGGGCCCGCCTAGGGGGATGTGATGCAAGGGTGTAGCAGGGGTTTCGGACAGCATGCTGTCCGCCTGCGTAACGGGACAGGCTTGCAAGCCTGTCTGCGCCCTGCAGGGGACCGGGCCGCCGCAGTGCTAGCACCTCGGCGGCCCCACTGCAAGGGCCGGGCAACG